>NZ_JAHOPH010000028.1 GCF_019798055.1 Salsipaludibacter albus
ATCGGCCGCCGGGTCGGCCTGTGGCGGCGAGCAGCAATCCCGCGGCGAGCAGGGCAGCCATGCGGGCGCGGGGGCGGGTCACGGAGCGGGTCGCCGGGGCGGGGGGTGTCGTGCGCATCGTCGAGATCCTCTGGTCGGGGTCCTCACCATCGACTACGCACGCCCAGGCCAAGACGTTCATGCCCGATCCGGACCGGTGCCCAGCGTCCGGGGGTGCTCCCACGACGCGGGGCACCCGTCGGCGGGGTCCGCGGCCGGGGCCAAACACTTCGGATCCGCGTGGTGGCCCGCCTACCATCGGCCGGGCCGGCGCTCCGCCGGTGCCTGCGGGCCGGTGCCCGCGCCCAGCGAGTGGAGTCCCCATGGGCCAGGAGATCGAACGGACCTCCTTCACCAACGAGGACCGCCAGCGCTATCGCAACAAGGTCAAGGCGAACCTCGCCGCCCTGCACCGGATGCTCGAACAGGACCGGTTCGAGCGCGAGCGCAAGCTGGCCGGGCTCGAGATGGAGTTCTACGTCGTCGACCACGAGGGCAACCCGGCCAACGCCAACCACGAGCTGCTCAGCCTGCTGGCCCACGAGGACTTCCAGACCGAACTCGCCCAGTTCAACATCGAGTTCAACCTCGCCCCGCACAAGCTGTCCGGGACGGTGTTCCGCGAGATGGAGGAGGAGCTGCTCACCTCGTTCACGTTCGCGCAGCGTCGCGCGGGCGAGATCGACGCCAACGTGGTGATGATCGGCATCCTCCCGTCGCTCAACGACCTGTCCATCGACGAGCAGACCCTGTCGGACGCCCCGCGCTACCGCGCCCTCAACGAACAGGTCCTGGCCGCCCGTGGCGAGCACGTGCTGATCGACATCGAGGGGCGTGAGCACCTGCGGGTCGAGGCCTCCTCGATCATCTGGGAGGCCGCCGCCACCTCGACGCAGCTGCACCTGCAGGTCTCGCCGGAGGGCTTCGCGCCCGTCTGGAACGCCGCGCAGGCGATTGCCGGCGCCCAGGTCGCGGTCGGCGCGAACTCGCCGTTCTTCCTGGGTCACCAGCTGTGGCACGAGACCCGCATCGCGGTCTTCGAGCAGGTCGTGGACACGCGGACCGAGGAGCTGCAGGCGCAGGGCGTGCGTCCCCGGGTCTGGTTCGGCGAGGACTGGATCAACGACGTCACCGACCTGTTCGACGAGAACGTCCGGTTCTTCCCGGCCCTGCTGCCGCTGCTGGACGACGAGAACCCACTGGAGGAGCTCGACCGCGGCGGGGTCCCCCACCTCGGCGAGCTCAACCTCCACAACGGCACGATCTGGCGTTGGAACCGGCCGATCTACGCGGTCGCCCGGGGCAAGCCCCACCTGCGGGTCGAGAACCGGGTCCTGCCGGCCGGGCCGACCATGGTCGACGCGATGGCCAACGCCGCGTTCTACTACGGGCTGATCCGTGGCCTGGTCGAGGCGGACAAGCCGATCAGCTCGCAGCTGTCGTTCTCGGCCGCGCAGTCCAACTTCCGCGCCGGCGCCCAGTTCGGGCTGGAATCGAACCTGTACTGGCCGGGCGTGGGCGAGGTGCCCGCTCCCGAGCTGATCCTGCGGACGCTCCTCCCGATCGCGCACGCCGGGCTGGATGCCTGGAACGTCGACCGGCGTGACCGGGACCACTACCTCGGGATCATCGAGCACCGTTGCCTGCGTCGGATGAACGGCGCGATCTGGCAGATCGACACGTTCGCCGACCTCGCCGACGAGGTGCCGGACCCCGGGAAGCGGTTGGTCGCGCTGACCAATCGCTACATCGACCACATGACCTCCAACGAGCCGGTCCACACCTGGCCGCGGCGCCGCTGACGGCGCGTTCCGGACGGCCCGCGACCGCTGGAGGTCCTGATGCCCGACGCCCCGGCCCTGTCCGGCGACGAGCCGTTCGTCCCGGACGACTTCGATCCGGCGACGGACCTGGACCATCCGTCGTTCCGCCTGCGGCCACTGGCCCGCGAGCACAACGCTCGTGACCACGACGCGTGGATGGGGTCCATCGACCACATCCACGCCACGCCCGGCTTCGAGGAGTCCTCGTGGCCCCACCCGATGTCCGCCGAGGAGAACCTCCGCGACATCGAGCAGCACCGGGACGACTTCCGCGCACGCACGGGGTTCACGTGGACGGTGCTGGAGCCGGGTGGTCCGGCCGAGGGGGCCGACGTCATCGGGTGCGTCTACGTCTACCCGGACGACCAGCCCGGGTCCGACGTCCGGGTCCGGACCTGGGTCCGCGAGGACCACGCCGACCTCGACGTCCTGCTGGCGACAACGGTGCGGAGGTGGTTGGAGGACGACTGGCCCTGGCCGCCCGACCGCATCCGCGACCACCCGCGCGACCTCGCGGACTGAACGAAGCCCGCCCCACGTGGCCGCCACCAATTCGGTGACCCGGCCGGACCCCGCGTTCTGCCTCACACGACGTCCACAGCCGCCAGGCCGAACCCGGACTTCCGCGGGATGCCAGATCTTGGCGGACCAGCTCGAAACCCTCTGATGGCGAGGGGAATACCCGTGGGTTCGATTGCCTCACGCCGGCCCGGCATCTCGTTGCAGATCGATCCTTGCCGGGGGTTGGCCGAAACATTAGGGTTCCCTGCAGCAGCGACATCGTCGAAGGCGGCTGTTCGGTTGGCCACGGCGTCTCACCTTGGCTGGCGTGGCCTGTCGTCGACCCGAGGTGGGAGCACTCCATGAGCGGACGGGGACAACGATCGATTCGCACGACGGTGGCGTCCGTCGTGGCCTTGGCGATGCTGGTCGCGTCGGCCACGTCTTCGGCGGCCCAGGACGTGGCCCTGCTGTCAGGCGACGGGACGACCGAGCCCAGCCAGGCGGAATCAGTTGGCGACGACCTCAAGACCGTGGTGGACGTCGAGGCCGAACGCTTCGACGGGTTTGACCGGGTGACGTTCACCTACGCCGGTGATGGCCAGCCCGGCTGGTTCGTCCTCTACGAGGATGAACCGATGTCTGACGGCAGCGGACTGCCGATCGACGTCGACGGGGACGTCGGGCTGCGGGTCGTGCTGACCGGCATCGCCTTGCCACCAGACGCCACGGCCGTGACGTTCGAGGACGACGTGGCCGGCCCAGACGGCGGGATCGTCAACGAGGTGGTCAACGACGGCATCTTCGAGGGCCACCACACCTTCGTGATCGGCCTGGACGACGAGGTGCCCTACCGCATCGGGGTGGTCGACGATCCGTCCCGGGTCGTGGTCGAACTGGTCCATGACGTCCCGGCCGGTGGGGTCGCGACGGGGCAGGGCGGAGGCCTGACCCAGAACGGCTGGGTGTTCGCGCTGTCGGCGGTCGGCCTGGTGTTGCTTGGTGCCGCTGCCTTGACGTGGCGCCGCCGCATCGGCTGAACCGGGTGCCCCCTCGCCCGCCCGCCACCCATCAGCGGCTGACGAGCGCCCAGCCGCTGGTCGCTGCCGCACTGTTCGTGGCCGGCATCGCCACACTGGCCGCCGCCATGGTGGTGTCAGCCGCTCCGGCCACACCGCCGGGCGACGTGCCGCACGCGACGACCCCAGCGCCACCATCGCCGATTCCCGACACGGAGCGGTCTCGGTCTGGGCGCGACCCGACCGCCGGACCCGCCGTTGACGGCAGCCCCACCGCCGGCCGGTCACCGGCGACGTCTCCGTCTGCCGCGCGGTCGACGTTGGCGGACGGGAGTGAAGCAGCAGCGCCAGTCGTACCGGTGGCACGACCTGTCACCGTGGAGATTCCGACAATCGGAGTCGAGACCTCGCTGGTCGACCTCGACCTGGACCAAGGTGGCCGGCTCGAGGTGCCCGACGATCCTGCCCGAGCGGGCTGGTTTGTCCGAGGCCCCAAGCCGGGTGAGGACGGCCCGGCCGTCATCGCTGGCCATGTCGACTCGCGGGTCGGCCCAGCGGTGTTCTGGCGACTGGGTGAACTGGGACCGGGCGATCGGATCACCGTCCACGACGCCGATCGCAGACAGCGTGTCTTCGTCGTGGACCGGGTCGAGCGTTGGCCCAAGGACGACTTTCCCACCGACGCCGTGTACCGCCAATCCCGCGGATCCGAACTCCGCCTGGTCACCTGCGGCGGCACCTTCGACCGGGACACCGGCCACTACAACGACAACGTCATCGTGTTCGCAACGGCGGCTCACCAACCCGAGAGCAGCCCAGTCGCGCCATCCGACGAAGGAGGCAATGACCACTGATATCTGGGGCTATCCGAGGTTTGCCGGTGACCACCAAAGTGACGGGAACGGGTGCGCATTCAACGGGTCGCTGCAACAGCCTCGGTGAACTTCTCTGATGGTGTCATGAACTCCAGCGTCTTGCGCGGTCGGCCGTTGAGCTCGGCCGCAACCGCGTCGAGGTCGTCCTGGGTGTAGGGCTTGAGGTCGGTACGGCGGGGGAAGTATTGGCGCAGCAGCCCGTTGGTGTTCTCATTGGTGCCGCGCTGCCACGGACTCTTCGGATCACAGAAGTAGATCTGGATGCCGGTGTCGATGGTGAAGCGGCCTGCCGAGGCCGACGACCGGGCCGTCCTCCACCACGTCGGCGGACGTGATCCCCTCGAGGCGATCGAGGGGGGGCTGCCACCCGGCGATCCGTTCCTGCAGATCGCTTCGATGCTGCGGCGTCGAACCCTCGGGGGCAGGAACCGAGCGTCCCACGGTCGAGATGCCACTGAGTCCTCTGCCTGCTGAGCGCGCTGGATGATGCCGCGCCGATGACGGGCCGTGGCCAGTCCATCGTTGAGCTTCGGGCTCTCGACTGCCCCGTCGAGAACGCCGCCAAGGGGCCCACTACGGAAATAGCTATTGACGATGTCTCCTTTGCGCACCTAGGGTTCAACGATGAGACGTCCGTCGCCGTCACGTGGGGATTGGACTCGTCCACCGGCGCTGGTCCAAGGGCGTCAATGCCGCAAGGGCACTTCGACCAATCCTTCGAAAGGTCATCGACGTGGGCTTCAAGGTGTACGGCGCGATCGGCGCGAAGTGGGCGAGCCTCGGCGGCGCCAACGGGTTCCTCGGAGAGCCTCTTACCGACGAAACGGGAACGCCCGATGGCATCGGACGCTACAACCACTTCAGGGGTGGCTCCATCTACTGGACAAGCGGGACCGGCGCCGCAGAAGTTCACGGCGCAATCCGTGACAAGTGGGCATCGCTGGGTTGGGAGCGCTCCAGCCTGCGGTACCCGATCGAAGACGAGACCGGCATGGGCGATGGCAGGGGCCGCTACAGCAACTTCATGGGCGGCACCATCGTGTGGACGCGAGAAACCGGTGCAATGATGATGTACGGGGAGGTATCGCCGAAGTGGATGCGGGAGCGTTCGTGGATCGGCTACCCGATCGAGGACGAGAAGGTCGCTCCGGATGGCCGCGGCCATTTCATCCACTGCCAGCACGGCTCGATCTACTGGTCCCCTGAGACGGGTGCTCATGAGGTGCATGGCGCGATTCGCGACAAGTGGGGGCAACTCAGATGGGAACGTGGCGCCCTCGGGTACCCGACCAGCGACGAGTTCCAGGACGGAGACCGCCGGCGCAGCAACTTCGCGGGGGGATTCATCACCTGGTCCAGCGCCACAGGCGCCGTCGCGTCCGTCTCGCTTGAAGGAGACGTGGTCCTCAACCCGGTCAGCGACTGACCGCGAGGCAGCACCCATACTCGCGGATATCCCACAGTTCGCCAGGGGGATCGAGAACGGCGTCCGAAGTGTCGAGATCCACCGCTCTGTCCACTTTGCCGGCACGCGCGGAATCCCCTCGCACCTAGCATGGCCAACGACCGGGCCATTGGGACTGACGTGAGCTGGGACGTCTTCGTGCAGGACATCCCCCACAACGCGAACCGTCCGAAAGACATCCCGGGCGACTTTCAACCGACGCCACTTCAACTTGACCGAGCCTCGGTCGTCCGTATCGCCCACGCCCTCGACATCGGCACGATCAACGACAGCGACCCCGAGTTGGTTCGTTGGGAAGGGCCTGGCTTCGACATCGAACTCAACATGCCGAGCGATCCGGTTGCCCACTTCGCGATGCACTGTCGAGGAGACATCGCCGCGTGCCGGCAGGCGCGACCTCGTTGGTGAAAGCGTTGGACGTGCGCGCCTTCGCGGTGGAGGACGGCGTGATCATCGGGTGACCGTGCCAGCCGGGGCTCGCCGACCAAGCCTCGGTCATCCGGGCCACCTCGATGCCCCGGACCCATCCCTCTCGTAGCCAGCGCTCAGTCCACTCTCGAGCACGCCGTTCGAGCCGCGGGGCACAACTGAGTTCGGCCGTGCGTGAGAGCCTCGGGGGTGCTGCGGCTCTCATGTGTCGATCGATCGTCCACTCCGTGACCCCGAACGGGATGACGCCGACCCCGGCTACGAAGCGGTCACGACCGGGAGGATCCCGCCAGCCCAAGTCAGCTGGCTGCGGCCAATGCCAGCTGGCCCACCTCGGGCCGTTGACCCATCAATGGACAGGGACCGTGCTCCATCACGCAATGAGCAGGTAGACGGCACAGGCAACGATCGCAACTCCGACGACGAGGATGACCTTCTCGACCGTCGCATCGTGCTGCAAGCTGCGGAAGTTGAGGACGAGGCCGGCGAGACCGACGCTCGTCACGATGAGCGTGGCGGGCACCGCGTAGGTCCATCCGCCGAAGACGGCGACCGCCAGCGCTGCGTACGCGACCCCGAACAGCGCTGGCGGCCGGTTCCCCGTGATCCCGAAGCGTCCGACGACGACGCCGTGCAGCAGCGCGTTGACCACGAGCAGGAGACCCAAGATCGTCATGGCTCATCCTCTCATGGCGCGTCGTGCCGCACGACGTCGACCCGTCATCCACCCCGAGGGCGGACGGCGTCAGTCGACGCCGAAGAACGCGAGGAAGCTCTCGCAGTCGGTCCACGGGACGCCGGGGAACGGCGCCGTCGGCGCCACGACGTGGCCGGCCTCGGTGAGCAGCGCCTGCCCCGCCGGCCCGAAGTGGACGTTGGTGTGGTGTGCACGCAGCGACAGCGGCAGGTTCCCTGCCAGGTCGACGCACTTGCGCGCGTCGAGCAGGACCGGTTCCTCACCACTGAAGTCCACCTGCGCGTCGAGGACCAGCACGTGGGGATGCTCCGGAAGTGCGTCGTGTTCGTCGGCCGTGGCCGCAACCGCCTGGCTGATCAGCACCAGCGCGATGGCGCCAAGAAGGGCCAGTCGTCGTTTCATCTTCTCTCCCTTTCCGTGCGGGACCATGTGTCCCACGAGGTCTGTCGCGAGGTGGCGGTCCTCGTGCGGTCCGGCGCTTAGGCGGCGGCCGGCATCGCCCCGAGTTGCTGCATGAGGCCGACCATGTCGGCCTCCCCGCGGTGTTCGACGAGCTTGTCGCCGACGAAGCGATCGAAGTTCATGAAGGTGATCGAGACCTGCTTGCCGGTCGGCGGCATGCCCATGAACTCGCCCGTGTGCGTGCCGGCGAAGCGGCCGCGCAGCACCACGCGGTCATCGACCTCGATGATCTCGTCGATGGTGTGCGTCGCATCGGGGAAGGCGGCGAACATCATCTGGCCCATCCCCTCCCACTCGTCGGCGGTCATCGGTGGGCCGCCCGAGATGACGGCGGTGAACCCCGGGGCGAGCAGGTCGCGGATCGGCGCCAGGTCGTGGGCGTCCATCAGGGCGAAGACCCGTCGAAGCGTGTCAGCATTGGACATGGTCGTGCTCCTTCAGGCAGATGCCGGCGCGACGAGCGCACCGATCTGTTCTGCGAGGTCGGGTGTCGAGAACGGGTCGTCCTCGACGATCTTCCCGTCGGCCAGGCGGTAGTAGGTGAGGCCGCGAAGGGAGATCTGCGTGCCAGCCCCGTCGCTCATCTCGCCCGCGAAGCGCGCGACGACCGCGTCGCCCTCGGCGACCAACTCCTCGATGTCGTAGCGACGATCCGGCAGCGCGGCCACCAGCGCGGCGATCATCCCCTTGAAGGTGGTCAGGTCGGTGTCGAACGCCCGGTTCACGTAGTCGGGTGCGAGCAGGTCGTCCATGCGATCGAGCTCACCGGCATCCAGCACCTCCTTGATGAACCGCCGGACGACGTCCTTGTTCCCCTCGACTGTTCCTGGTCCTGTCACTGCCTCTCCGTCCACGAGCGGATGTGTGAGGCACGAGCGTGCTCCCGGTGGACGGCGGAGACATCACTCGTTCGCGCGATGTACCTCGGCGGCGAGCGCCACCCGGTTGGTGACATCCAGCTTCGCGAAGACGTGCCGGAGGTGCGTGTTCACCGTGTGCGGCGAGACGTACAGCCGCTTGGCGACAGCACCGTTGGTGAGCCCCTCGGCGACGAGCTTCGACACGGTCTTCTCGGTCGGGGTGAGGCTGTCCCAGCCGCGGGTCGGGCGCTGCCGCGGGCCGCGCACCGCTGGCCGGGCGCCGAGGTCCCGCAGCCGTGCCCGGACGCGTCGCGCCCAGGCGTCGGCGCCGGCCTGCTCGTGGCGCTCCAGGGCCTCCGACAGCAGGTCCGCGGCCTCGGCCCGCCGACCGTCCCGGGCCAGCACCGTGGCCGCGTCCTCGCATGCACCGGTGTGCTCGAGGAGGAGCGGCGTACCGCGGGCCAGCGCGACCGCCTCGAGCAGCGGCTCGACCTCGTCGTCGACCAGGCCTCGGCACCGCAGCGCGAGGCTGCGCACGGTCGGCACCTCGGGTGCCAGGGCGACGCCAGCCTCGACGGTGTCGGCCACCTCGGCGGCGACGTCACGGTGGCCGAGCGCACGCGCGAGGCGGACCAGGTCGGGGGCCAGGCAGCGGTGGTAGTAGCGGTTGTCCCGCCCGGCGTCGAACCGCCAGCACCGCAGCAACACCCCGTAGGCGACGTCCGGGTCACCCTCGGCCGCGCGCAGCCCGGCCACGGCGAACGCCAGGATCCCCGCGTTGTAGGCGAGCTGGTCGGCCTGCAGCGCCGCGGTGAGCGGGGCAGCCAGTTCGTGGGCCGCACGGAGGTCGCCGGTCCCCGTCGCGATGATCGTCCGGTAGGCCAGCGACTGCGTGGTCAGGAGCGGGTTGCCCTTCTCCTCGGCGGCCTGGCCGCCCGCGATCAGCCCCGGCAGCGCGTCGTCCCACTCCCCGAGCACGAACGCGGCCTGGGCGTCGGCCATCAACGTGTCGGAGAGCCACCAGCCCGACCCGAACTCGCCCTCGAGCGTCTGCCGGAACGCGGCCCGCGCCTCCGAGATCAGGTCGCAGTCCACCAGTGCCAGGCCGAGCATGAACGTCGGCTGCAGCGGCAGCGACGTCATGTCGTGCGCCGCCGCGGCCACCGCGGCGGCGCGCCGGGCGTGCGCCAGCGCCTCGTCGAAGCGGCCCTGCCTCCCCACCGCGACGAGCAGCGCCGTCGAGGCCCAGACCGTCATCGCGGCTTCGCCCGACTGCTCGGCGATGGCCAGCGCCCGGGCGGCGGCCGACTCACCTGCCCGGGGATCGTCCCCGTACGTCAGGGCCCAACTCCGCTGGGCCAGCATCCACGCCCGTTCGGAGGGCCGAAGCCGGGCACTGGCCAGGCTGGTCTCCACGAGGGCGATCAGTTCCGCGCCCCGGTTCTGGAGGGCCAGCGCGGCAAGGAGCCCGAGCCGCAACGGCGTGTCCACCTCGTCGGGGTGCGGCCTGGCGAGCACCGCCTCTGCGCGTGTGGACGCCTCGGCAACCTCGCCGGCACGCAGCAGGGCCTGCACCACCTCGGTGGCCACCCGGTCGGCGTCGCGATGACCCTCCGGCAGCAGCGACTCGACTCGACGAACGAGCTCGAGGCCCACCGCCGGCGACCGCGGCGATGCCTCGCGGGCAGCCTCACGCAGCCAGGCCATGGCCTGCTCGTCACCCCGCTCCGATCCGAGCATCAGGTGGTGGGCCACGTCGAGGTGATCGGCGCCCGCAGCCATGAGCGCCTCCGCCGCCTCCCGGTGCAGCAGCCGGCGCGAGGGTGGCGGCACGTGCTGGTACACGGCGTCGTGCACGAGCTGGTGCCGGAACACCACCCGGTCGCCGACCTCCTCGAGGAGCCGGGCCTCGAAGGCCTCGCGCAGCTGCCCGACCACCTCGGGCGGTGACCGCCGGCTGACGGCGGCGACGTCACGCAGCGAGACCGCATCGCCGAGGACCGCCGTGACCTCGAGCAACTCGAGTGTCGTCGTCGGCAGGTAGCGGAGCCGGCGGACGACGAGGTCAGCCAGGGAATCCGGCAGCTCGAAGGTGGTCGGCTCGACGCGTTCCCCGACGCGGTGCAGCATCCCCCCGTCGGCGAGCGAGCGCAGGAGCGCCACGGCCCACAGCGGGTTGCCGCCGGTCGTGGCCAGCATCTCGGCCAGCCGTGGCCCGGGCGGCGCCCCCACGAGGGTCCCGGCGAGCGCGGCCAGGTCCTCAGGCTCCAGCGGTTGGGGTTGCAGGGTTCGTGCGCCGTGGGCCACCAGGTCATCGACCAGCCTGGCGACCTCGGCCGGCAGCGGCGAGGGGCGGGACGAGACCACGACGAGGATGGCCGCCAGCGTCAGCTGTCGGACGATGGACAGGATCGTCCACAGGCTGGCACGGTCCGCCCACTGCAGGTCCTCCGCGACCAGCAGCACGGGACGGTCGGCGGACGACGCCTCCACCAGGTCGACGATCTCCTCGACGATCCGGTACTGGACGTCCTCGATCAGCCCTGCCGATTCGCCCGTCAGGAGCGCGCCGACTGCCGCCCTGCGGGCGTCTCCTGACCGACGGTCGAGGCCCAGCGCCGAGGCGATCACGCCGAACGGGCGGGTGCGCTCGAAGGGGTGGGCCCCGCCCCGGAAGACGGTCACGCCATGCGACCGCGCCTCGTCGACGATGCATTGCACGAGACGGGTCTTGCCGATGCCGGCTTCGCCGTCGAGCACGAGCACCGATGCCTGCCCGCCCACGAGCTCGCCCACCGCTCGCGCGATCACGGCGAGCTCCGCCGTCCGTCCGACGAGCCCGTTGCGCGAGGGTTCGAAGGCATCCGCCACACGTGAGGGTTCCGACATCCCGCAAGCCTCCACCATCACGGCACCGAAGTCCAGCGCGGTGACGAGGAGAGGGTGGCCGCTCTCGACCACTGTCGAGCCTCGTGGCACCGGCTGGCGCCATCCGGCGCTGCGCGGGTGTCATCCTCTTCCCCGAACCTGCGCCTGGGTCCAGGCGTGACGACGGTGACCGGGGTCAGCCCCTGGAGGGGCCAGCCCTGTATGACAATGGCTATTGACAGACGTGGGGCCCCTGTGCGAGAGTCGTGGTCCGGCGGGTCGCAGATCCACGGGGGACCAGCGGCCCGCCGGGCTCCCCACGCGGGAGCCCCAGGTTCACTGCGGACAAGGACGGTCAGATGCCCGACCAGGACGACCTGTACCGGACCCTCGATGCCGACGAGGTCGAGGCACTCGGGCCCATGCCGGCCGACGAGGGCGTGAGCCCGACGACCGACCGCGACGGCCGGACGGCCAGCCTCACCGCGGAGGTCCACTCCCCGGGGGTCGTGCACCAGTCGTCGGGCGAACACCACGATGACGACGACCCGTTCCCGCCACCCCGCAGCCTGACCGAGGAGGACTGACATGGCGGTCTACGTGCGAAACGACGGCAACGCGCGGATCTGGTTCGCCTTCGCGTACCACTTCCCGAACTGTGACGGCGAGAACTGGGCGAAGCAGGGGTGGTGGGAGATCCCGCCGGGTGGCACCGTGACCGTCCGGGGCGGCGCGTCCAACGGCGCCAAGTACTTCTGGTACGGCGAGACCAACACCGGGCTCCAGTGGGCCGGCGACCTGTTCACCTGGCTGCCCACCAACGTGTTCGACTGGTGCTGGACGACGTCGAGCACCAACGCCTCACTGCGCGGGATGCGGCGGCTGGACGTGCCGTGGTCGAGCGTGAACCACACCCTCGTCCTCCGCTGACACCCGATGGCGTGTGACGGGACGAGCGAGGTGACCCGCGCACTCGGCGCCCCGTTCGCCGGGGGACCTGGCGTCGTCAGCCGGAGCCGGCCTCGTCGTGCCCATGGTGACCGTGCGATCCGAGGCGATCGATGCTGGAGGGGGGCACCGCGGCGACCAGCAGGGCCGGGGCGGCCGCGGCCAGCAGGGCCGGGGACCGATCGACGCGGGTGACCACCAGGCCGAACAGGCTCGGTCCGACGATGAACCCGGCGGCGATGAACACGATCGCAAGCGTGAACCCGGCGGTGGGGCCCTCGCGGAAGACCCGGTCGCTCCACATGACCACCAGGGCGAACCCCGTGGTGAACCCCACGCCGAACAGGGCGGCCGACGCCAGGGCCGCGGCCAGGGACGTGGGCGCCACGAGAGGCACCAGGGTCGATCCGGCGAGGACCGCGAGCATCGCCGCGAGCGGCCAGCGCAGCCCGTACCGGTCGGCGATCCCGCCGCCGTGGGCCCCCGCCGCGGCCCCGGCGAGGCCCAGGACGGTCCACATCGCCGCCCCCGTCCATGCGGGCAGGCCAGCGTCCTGGGCCGTGTCGGGCGCGTAGGCGAAGTAGGCACCAGACGTGATCGATGCGCCGAGTGCCACGACGAACAGTCGCGCCGACCGAGGGTTGAGGAACCACCGCGGGTCAGGCGGACCGTGGTCGAAGACCGGACCCTCGACACGTGGGGTCAACACGCGCCAGGCCACCACGGCGGCGAGCAGCCCCATCGCGGCGAACGCCCACCACACCGGACGCCACCGGTCTCCCGCCACCAGGACGAGGCCGCCGGCGACCACCAGGCCGACCGGTGAACCCGCGTTCACCAACGCAAGGGCACGCCGGCTCCCGGACTTCGGGACCTGGAGGTCGACCGCGTCCGAGAACGGCCCCCAGGCACCGCCGGCACTCGTGCCTGCGGCGACGATCCCCACCACGAGCAGCGTCGGGTCCGACGCAACGGCGGTCAGCATCGCGCCGCCTGCCAACAGCAGGCACCCGGCCACGACCGGAATGCGGGGCCCGAGACGGGACGTCACGACGCCGGTGACGACGGTGGCGACCAGGTATCCCGCCTGGGCGGCACTGGCGTAGAACCCCAGCACGTCGAGGGACAGGTCGAACTCGGCGCGGAAGATCGGTACGAACAGGCCGTACGCCTGTCGCCCGATCCCGTAGGTGGCCACGAGTGCCAGCAGACCGACACCTCCGACGCGGGAGGATTCGCTGATCCGCACGGCCACCCTTCCACCGCGGTCGACGAGGACCCGCCGATTCTCGTGGTCGGTCGACGATCACCGGCACGCCGTTCGCCACCTCATCAGCCCGCCGGAGGCAAGTCAACCACCTCCTCGTCGCAGACTCCCCCGGTTGACTCCGCGCGACGCGCGCAGGGTCCCGCGGGTCCTTCGCCCTAGACTCTCGTCCCCATGGACACCGGACTCAACACCACCGCGCTGGGCACGCCCACCCACCGCTTCCTGCCCGACGGGCTCGACGCGGACCTGCTGTCGCTGTCCCCCCTGCAGTTCGCCCGCGCGCTGGAGGTCCCCACCCTGGTCCGCGTCCCCGGTGCGGGGATGCGCCCACCTCGGGCGTTCGCGTGCCTGCTGCACGGGGACGAGTCGACCGGTCTGGAGGCGGCACTGGCCGTGCTGCGTCGACCCGCGGTGCGGGCGTTCGACCTCTACCTGGTCATCGGCAACGTCCCGGCCGCGGTCGCCGACGGTGGGTTCGCCCACCGCTTCCTGGACGGCCAGGAGGACTTCAACCGGGTCTGGGGACTGGACATCGACTCGCCGCAGCGGGCGGCCGCCGCGGCGATCCACGACCACTTGCTCGAGGCCGACCTCGAGGCGATCGTCGACATCCACAACAACACCGGCAACAACCCGTTCTACGCGATCGTGACGACCGACGACGCCCGCGACGTCAACGTGGCCACGCTGTTCACCACGACGGTCCTGCGCTGGGACCTGGGGGTCAACACCCTCATGGAGTCCATGCCCCCCGACGTCTCGGGCATCGCCGTCGAGTGCGGCCTGCCGGGCCTGCCGGAGTCCCGCGCCTTCGCCGTCGACGGCCTGCGTCGGTTCCTGGGCACGCGTCGCTTCCGCGACGACCGGGTCCGTTTCGACGTCGACATGCTCGGCAACCTCGTCAAGGTCCGGGTCCGGCCCGAGATCGACTTCACCTTCGACGGCACGCTCGACACCCACGACTTCGTGGTGGCCGACGGTGCGGACACGGCCAACTTCGTCGACGTCGACGCGGGCCACGTGCTTGGCCGGGTCCGTCCCGGGGCGGACCTGCCCCTGGTCGCGCGGCACCCCCGGGGCGACGACGTCACCCACGACCACCTGGCGGTGACCGGGGACGGCCGGGTCGTGCTGACCCACCCGACCACGCCGGTGATGATGACCCGGACGGTGCCGGCGGCACGCAAGGACGTGCTGCTGTACCTGTCCGACCACCTGCCCCCACCTCGGGGCTGACCGATCGGCGCCCCGACCGGCCCGTCCGGCGACCGACCTCGTCCTCGTCGCCCGGCCTGGCTGCACCGCGAGGCGTCGTGGGCCCGCGCCGCCCGGCACCGTCGACGCAACTGGACCACCGCCCGCGAGGTGGACCGCCTCACCCACGCCGAACCCCCGGACCCCATCCGGCTCCCACTGGTCGAGCTCGTCCGGTTCTGGGCCTGGCCGCTGGTGGCGGTCGTCGGGGCGACCGGGCTGGGCACGGTCCTGGTGGTGTCGGCCACCGGGCTCGCGCGTGAGCTGGGCGTGTCGATGCTCGCCGGCGTGGTCGCGGCACTGGTCGTCATCCCCACCCAGGTGGTCCTCGCCCGCCGGGCAGCCCAGGTCGAGTTCGAGCGCGACGGCCAGCTGGTGGGCCTGGCCGTCGAGCGGATCCTCGAGGAGGTCGAGGCGATGCTGGAGCGCCGCGACGGTGCGTCGCCCGACGACCACGACGTGCCGCACGAGGACTCGCCGGACCAGGACTCGCCGGACCAGGATCTGTCGGTCTAGTCGGCGAGGTCGATCCCGGCGAACAGGTCGGTGGCGTCCTCGGGTGCAGGCTCACCGTCGAGGATCACGTAGGTCTCCCACGGGAAGCACTCCACCTCGACCTCGCGCGGGATGTTGAACCAGCGCCCGTCCGGGTCGACCTGGGAGGCATGGGCCCGCAGGGCGTCGTCCCGGACGTCGAAGAACTCCCGCACGTCCACGACGATGTCCGGCTCGGTGTCGGCGTCGCGCTCGCCGCGCTCCTCCAGCCACCCGGCGAACGGCGACTCGATGCCGCGTGCGACCAGGGCCTCGTGGATCGCCTGGGTCCGCGCCCGGGGGAAGCCGGTCCCGAAGACGGTGCGGGGCACGGTCCAGCCGGGCTCGTCACCGTCCTCGGCCGCCAGTTCGAGCGCCCGCATCGTCACGGTGTACACGCGGATGTGGTCCGGGTGCGGGTAGCCACCGTCGGGCGGATAGGTCACGACCACGTGGGGCCGTTCCGCCCGCAGCACGTCGGCCAGCGACGCCGCGGTCTCCTCCACCGACAGGTCGGCGAAGCAGCCCGCGGGGACGTCGGCGGGATCCTCGGGCAGCCCCGAGTCGACGAAGCCCAGCTCGTGGACGGCGTCGAAGCCGATGATCTCGACGGCCGCGGCGAGCTCGCGCTCGCGCAGGGCCGGCATGTCGGCGGGGTCCACGGGCGGGTGGGACGGGTTCAGCACGTCCCCGGCCGAGCCGTCGGTGCAGCACACCAGGACCACCCGGTCACCACGTCGGGCATGGGCCGCCGCGGTCGGGGAGCCCTTGGAGGACTCGTCGTCGGGATGGGCATGGACGAACAGCAGGCGTGGCGTGACGTCGCTCACAGGTCCTCCTCCTCGGGATCGTCGTCGGTGCGGGCCGCCATCGCCTGGTCACTCGAGCGGGTCGCCACGTCCTCACGTCCGCCCCACTGGCGGGCGAGTCGACGCCCGCCGTCCGTCGCGAGCAGGTCCTCGAGGTGGGTGGCCACGCGATCGGCGGCCGCGCGGGCACGGTCGCCGGGCCCGGTCAGGCGCACCAGCATGGGACGACCGGGGTACGAGCCCAGCTTGACGTCGGGGAAGTCGCGGCCCACGACCGCGAAGACCGGGTTGAGCAACGACTCCGGCAGCCCGTGCGTGACCTCCACGACCTCGGGCACCGGGTTGCGGCCCGCGACAATCGGCACCAGCCCCTCGTCCACGATGTGGGCGAAGGCGCCCGGCACACCGGGCAGGATCGCGACGGTCACCCCGTCGGCGGCGACCCCGCCGTCGAGGTCCACGACCACCGCAGGCACCCATCCGGAGACGTCCGCCAACAGCCGTGCGCCGACCGGCAGGTCGGCCATGCGCATCATCGGCTCGACGACGTCGGGGCCGATCGGGATGCCGAGGTCGCGCTGGCGGTCCAGCGAGGCCTCGAGTCGCGCGGCCACCACGTCGTTGCGCTCCACCGGCCGGTCCAGCGCGGCCGCGACCGCCGTGAAGGTGATGTCGTCCGGCGTCGACCCGATCCCGCCGGAGGTGACCAGCAGGCGCGGCCGGGAGCGCGCCAGTTCGGCGTGGACGGCCTCGGCGATGGCGTCCGGGTCGTCGCCCACCGTGTGGGTGCGTTGCAGGGCCACGCCATGACGTGCCAGCGCACGGGCCAGCACCCCGGTGTTGGCGTCGGCGACGTGGCCGTCGAGGATCTCGTCCCCGATGACGACCAGCGATGCCTGCACGGTGCCCACGGCGCCTCCGGGTCGGATCGGGTCGGTCGGATCGGGTCGGGTCGCAAGGGGCGGATCGCCCGGCGAAACCCGGCTCGCGAGGGTAGCCAGACGGGCTGGCCGGCCCGGACCGACCGGGTCCTCCACGGCGTGGGGTGCCCACCCCGCGCTGGTAGCGTCGCCCGCCATGTGGATCTCGCGCGAGGCAGCCTTCAGTGACGTCGTCCTGGCCCCGGCCGGGGTGGTCGTCGGTGCCGGCGTCGTCGGCCTGCTGCGCCTGGTGCCCGGATGGCCCGACGGCCTGGTCGGCACCATCGTCACGGTCGTCCTGGCGATCGTGGTGATGATCGGGTGGCCGACGTGGCTGGCCCGCCAGCGTGGCGAGACCAGTGCGACACCGGCGCCGCTGGACGCCGGCGACGTCGGCCGGTCGGCCCTGTTGGGCCTGCCGATCGTCGCCGCGGGCATCCTCAGTTCCCTGGCCGCCGGCCTGCCGCTGGACCGTGCCGCCTTCGGTCGACTGGCCGTGATCCCGGTCAGCCCCGAGGGCATCGCCCAGATGACCCTGCTGGTCGTCGCCGCGCTGGGAAGCTTCCTGCTGGTCGTGCTGGTCGCCCGCCGGGCAGCGCACGCCTTCCGCTCACCCGACATGTCGGTCACGGCCGGCCTGCGGACCTACGGGATGGGCTTCGCCGCCGCCGCCGCGGTGCTGCAACTGCTCTTCTCGCTGGCCTACGACCAACCGTTCAGTCGTGGCCTCGCCGTGGGCGTGGCCTTGGCCGTGACCGTGCTCCTGGCGGACCGGCTGGTCCCGCCCGGGCTGGCCGCCACCCGCGCCGCGATCCTGACCCCGGCGATCGTCGCTGCGGCGCTGTGGATCGTGCAGGGCGGGTTCCTGCTGGGCGGACCGCTGCTCCCCCGTCTGGCGGGGGCGGCCACGGCCGGCACGCTGGCGTTGTGCATGGGCGCCGCCGTGCAGGCCGGCCGGACCTGGGCGACCGCCCTGGTGCCCCTGGCCGCCACGATCTGGCTCCAGACGATCATCCCCGTCTTCGGCTAGCGCGACGTGCACGCCCGCCCGGCGGGGTGCGCCCGAGTCAGGCCAGGGTCTTCCAGTGGTCGATGTCGTCGCGATGGGCGGCGCGCAGGTCGTGGTCGCGCACGCCCAGGCCCTCCTCGGCCGCCCCGACCAGGATGCCGACCTTGCCGGTGTGGAGGTTGTGGTGCACCTGGTGGGCCGCCTCGCCGACCTCGTGAAGCGGGTGGGTGGCCGAAAGGATCGGGTGGATCATTCCGCGGGCGACCAGCCGGTTGGCCTCCCATGCCTCGTTGTAGTTCGCGAAGTGCGAGCCGAGGATGTTCTTGAGGTTCATCCACAGGTACCGGTTGTCGTAGCGGTGCTCGTAGCCGGTCGTGGAGGCGCAGGTGACGATCGTGCCCCCCTTGCGGGCCACGAACACGCTGGCGCCGAACGTCGCCCGGCCCGGGTGCTCGAAGACGATGTCGGGGTCCGCCCCGACGAGTTCGCGGATCCGGCTGCCGAAGCGGCGGTACTCGTCGAAGTCGGGCTCGCCGTCGTCGGTCCAGAAGGCGTAGCCCTCGGCTCTGCGGTCGATGACGTGCTCCACACCCAGGTCGTGCAGCAGCGCCACCTTCTCGGGTGACGACACGACGCACACCGGGATGCCGCCACCGTTGAGGACGAACTGGGTGGCGAACCCACCCAGTCCGCCCGTGGCACCCCACACGAGCACGATGTCGCCCTGCTTCATGCGGGCCTCGTTCTGGCCGACCAGCATCCGGTACGAGGTCGCCATCACCAGGCCGAGTGACCCCGCCTCCTCCCACGTGAGGTGGGTCGGCATGGGCATCAGCTGGTTGGCCTTGACCATCGACACCTCGGCGAGCGCCCCGAAGTTGGTCTCGAACCCCCAGATGCGCTGGGAGCTGTCCAGCATCGAGTCGTCGTGGCCCTCCGGACCCTCCATGTCGACGTAGTTGCAGTGGACGGTGACCCGGTCCCCGGGCCGCCAGCGGGTCACGCCCGGCCCCGTACGCAGGACCACGCCCGCCGCGTCCGAGCCGACGATGTGGTAGGGAAGGTCGTGACGTGCACCGAGATCTCCCTCACGCGCGAAGCGCTCGAGGAAACCGAAGGTGGACACGGGCTCGAAGATCGACGTCCACACCGTGTTGAAGTTGATCGCCGACGCCATCGGCGCGATCAGCACCTCGTTGGGGCCGAGCGGTGGGATCGGGACCTCGTCGACGTGGAGCGACTCGCGCGGGTCCTTGTCACGGGTGTCGAGCCCGTCGAACATCCCGACCTCGGACTTGCGCACCACGGCGGCCCGCATCGTGTCGGGCAGCTCCAGGCCCGCGAGGGTGTCGCCGTCGGCGTCGGCGGCGATGGCGTCGTGGATCTCCTGCATGCTCACGGCGGCGTCCTGGTCGGCGTCCGAAGCGACGCTAGCTGCAGCAAGCACCCCGGGAACTCGATGTCGACGTCAGGTTCGACCGTGCTCGGCCCCCCCGTGGGTATCAGCCCATGCGCGATGGCCCTCCCGTGGTGGAGGGCCGCCAGGTCCTCCGGGCGCCTCGACGGTGCCCGCGAGCATCGACCAGGGGCACGACCATGCCAGAACGCTTCGAACGCGCGACCAGCACGACGATCCACGTGAGCCTGCCGGCCAGGGTGGCCCACGACCTCGACACCTTCACCAAGGTCCAGGCCTCGATCCTGGACCGGCTCGGCTGTGGTGGCTGCACCAGTGGCTACGACATCAGGTGGGGACTCGAGGACCGCTTCCGGGTCACCAAGGACCTGGAAGTGCTGGCCCAGTGACCACGCTGCCTGCGCTCGGCGTGGGCGCGATCTTCGTCCCCGGTCTCGAGCCACTGCTCGCGGCCGGGAACGGGCTGCTCGACTACGTCGAGATCGAGCCACAGACGTTCTGGTTCGGCGACCGGAAGGGTGGCGGCGTCGGCGAGCGGGTCGAGGCCGTCGTCGCGGCCGCCGGGGTGGACCATCGCCCTGCCCTCGTCCACGGGGTGGGGTGCCCGGTCGGTGGAAGTGCCCCACCCCCCGTGGACGACCTGGCCAACCTCGCCGCGTTCGCGGACCGGGTCGACGCACCCTGGGTCAGCGAGCACCTCAGCTTCACCGCGGTCGACGACGCCGACGGGACCGACTGGACGGGGCTGCTGCTGCCACCGCCCCAGACCGCCGCGGGAGCCGAGCACGTCGCCGGGACGATCCGGGACGTCCGGGCCCGACTCGATCGCCCCTTCGCCTTCGAGACCGGCGTGAACTACCTGCCAGAGACCCCGGGCGACCTGGCCGACGGCGTGTTCTGGCGGCGCGTCGCCGAGGCTGCGGACTGTGGCATCCTCCTCGACCTCCACAACGTCTGGTGCAACGCCCGCAACGGTCGCCAGCCACTCGACGACCTGTTCGACGACCTGCCCCTGGACCGGGTCTGGGAACTGCACCTCGCGGCCGGCGAGCAGCGTGACGGGGTGTGGCTGGACGCCCACGACGGGCTGGTCGACCCCGAACTGCTCGCCATCGCGGCGGACCTGGTGCCCCGCCTGCCCGGCCTGCGGGCGATCACGTTCGAGATCATGCCCGAGTACTTCCACGTCGGCGGGTTCACCACCAGGGAGGTGCGGGGCCAGCTGGGTCGTCTCCACGACCTGTGGGACCTGCGTCGTCCCGGAGTCGGCCGCGGGGCCCGAGGCGGGGAGCAGGAACGACGGACCCGTCGGATCGGGGCCGACCCGCCCGCCGGCGTCCACGAGCGCGAGCGCGAACGGGTCCTCGCGGCCCGGGTCACCGACCGACCCGATGCACCGGCCGGCGACGACGGCGACGACGACGAGCGTGACCGCATCGCCGTCATGCAGGACCTGGTACGGGCGGTGCGGCGCGGGCTGGCCGTCAGTGCGTTGCCCCTGACCCTGCGACTGCTCCGCCTCGAGCTGGGCCGCGACGAGGTGGAGCGGCTGTTCCGGCTCCACTGGGCCGCCCGTCCGCCCCAGCAGTACGCGGACCGCGAAGGGGCCGAGTTCGCACGGACCGTGCAGGCCGAGGTGGGCGACCGGGTGGCGCACCTGGGCTCGGTGGTCGCGTGGGAGCTCGCCGTGATCGACCAGGCCCGCCACGGCGGGAGCCGGACGGTCGACCTCACCTGCGAGCCGCTGGCCCTGCTGGAACCGCTGGGTCGGGGCGACCACCCCGGCGCCCTCCCCGTCGCACCCCACCGGGTGACCGTGACGCCCTGACCGCCGAGTGGGGACGCCGCCCTGTCGGCGTCAGGTCGACGGGCGACGGCGGGTCGCGACGACGCGCAACCTGGTGGCCAGCGCGGTGAGGTCGGGCTCGACCCCGTCAACGCCCGACCCCGCCCGCGTCGCCCACCGAGCGACGCCGGCGGCGAGCCGATCGCCACCGAACACGAGCAGGCTGGGGTCGTGGCGGCTGGCGAGGGTCGCGGCGTCCGAGGCCCCGGCGTCGTCCTCCGCCGCTGCGAGCACCTCCACGCACACTGCCAGCAGGTGCCACTGGAGTGCCACGGGCACCTTCTCGGGCGGGGTCTGCAGCAGCAGCTCGGCTGCCTCGGCCGGGTCGTCGGCCCGCATCGCAGCCTCCGCCAGGCCGATCCGGACCCGCTGGACGGACTCGCGGTCGCCCACCCGACGGGCCTCCCGGATCGCCACCTGCCCGACCTCCCGCGCCCGGTCGAGCTCCCCACGGGCGACGTGGATCGTCAGCAGGGTCTCGAGTGCGACCCACCGGTCACGGGCGAACGGCAACCGGTCGAACGTCGCGAGGCTCGCCCTCGCCTCGGCCAGCGCGGTGTCGGTGTCGCCACGCATCAGGGCCAGGTGGGCGAGGTTGTTGCGCACGCTGGCTTCCTCCCAACGGGGGCCGTGGCGCGCCAGCACGGCCAGTGCGTCTCGGTTGGCCTGTTCGCTGGACGAGGGGTCACCCGCCGTCGCGGCGACGACCGCGCCCCGGACCCGCATCTCGGCGGCCAGGACGTCGCGGCCCAGCGCGTCGTAGGCACGGGCGGCGCGGTCGGCCGCCGACGCCGCCTCGTCGAGGGCGCCGTCGTCCAGGGCGACGATCCAGCGCGCCACGTCCAGTTCAGGAGGATCGGCCGGCAGGTCGACCGACTCGGCCGCCCGCAGGGCGCCGCGCGCACCCAATGGGTCGCCCAGGGTCGCGCGCACGAGGGCGAGGTGGGACAGCACCCGGACTCGGTCCACGGAGTCCGGCCCGCCGGCGGCGACCTGGAGCCAACGGGCGGCCGTGCGGGTCGCCGCCACCCCCCACCACCAGCGCCACAGGTCGAGCACCAGCGTGCGCAGTGCCCGGTGGTCCTCCAGGTCGCGAAACGTCCGCAGGGAACGCTCGACGTCGGCCTCCAGCTCTGCCAGGCGTCGGGTCGCCGACGCCTGGGACGAGGTCTCCAGCGCCGCGGAGGCGACCGCCACCTCGGCGGCGTGGTGGTCAGCATGGCGACGCCGGACCGGGTCGCCCCGGCCAGACGACGCCAACTCGTCGGCAGCCCAGCGGCGCACGGTCTCGAGGAGTCCGAATGCCCCGACACCGTCAGGCGTCGGGACGCGACGCAGGAGGGCGTGGTCGACCAGCACGATCAGTCGGTCCAGCTGCGCGGGGGGGCTGATGGCCGTGATCGCCTCGAGCCGCGCGGGGGCGGCGAAGACGCCCAGTGCCAGCAGGAGGTCGCGGGTCGGCCGGTCCAGACGGGCCACGCTCCATGCAACGGTCGCCCGGAGGGTCTGCTGGCGCTCGGGCAGGTCGTGGAGCACCCCCAGCGCGTCCATGCGCGCGGTGAGGTCGGTCTCCAGCCGCGACGGGGTCGTGCCTCGCAGCCGGGCCGCGGCCAGCTCGAGCGCCAGCGGCAGCCCGTCCAGGCGAGTCGCGATCCGCCCCAGCGCAGCATCGTCGTCGAGGTCCGTGGCCCCCATCTCCCGGGCTCGACCACGCAGGAAGTCGACCGCGGACACCTCACCCTCGCTGGTGGTCGACCCCAGGGGCTCGACGGCCTGGACCCGCTCGGTCCGCAGGTTCAGGACCGCCCTGCTGGTCACCAGCACCTGGACGCCGTCCCCCGCGGCCAGCAGCCGGGTGAAGACCGGCGTCGCCGCCAGGAGGTGCTCCACGTTGTCGACGACGACCAGGACGCGGCGGTCGGAGAGCCCCGCCGCCAGCACCTCCATCGGCGAACCACGCTCCGGCAGGTCGGCTGCGCGCACCATCGCCGCCGGGAGGTCGGCAGGATCGTCGATCCGGGCGCCGTCCACCACGATGGCGGGCTCGGGGAACAGGGCGGCGACACGATCCACCACCTCCAGGGCCAGCCGGGTCTTGCCGACCCCACCGGGCCCCCACAGCGTCAGGAGCCGGACGCGGTCCTCCACCAGGGCCTCGACGGCCGCGGTCACGGCGGCACGACGTCCCAGGAACGGCGTGGGCACCGGGTGCAGGAGGGACGACCAGGCATCGGCCGCCGCGTGCTCCCCTCGCGCCGGAGTGGCAGCCGGGGGGTCCGATGACGGCGACCGGTCGGCCACCGGGAGGTCGTGGCGCACGACCCCGGTGACCAGGGCACGGAAGGCCGGACTGGGGTCGAGCCCGTCGGCGGCGAGCGCCTCGACCGTCCGGCGGTGCGCCGCGAGGGCGTCGACCGACCGCCCGTCGGCGTACAGGGCATGCACGAGCGAGGTCGCCACGGACTCGTCCTGCGGGTGCCCGTCGGCCAGGCCGGCCAGGACCCGGGCACCACGCGCGGGTCGTCCGGCCGCGACCAGGGCGTCGCCGAGGCGCTGGCGCCCGTCCCGGGCGAGGCGCTCGTAGTGCTCGCGCAGGACCTCGGCCGGCGTGCCCTCCAGCTCGGCCAGCGCGGACGGTGTCCACCACTGCAGCGCGTGCTCGAGCAGCTCGGCGGCCTCACTCGGGGGCCGGCGCGTGGCCAGGTCGAGTGCGTGTTCGAACCGGCTCGCATCGACCTGACGGGGGTCGACCTCGAGCTGGTAGCCGTTGGCGATCCTGCTGATGGTCGCCAGGTCGGCCAACTGGCGTCGCAGCGTGGAGACCCGCACCTGGAGCGACTTGCGTGCCGAGTCACCGAGGTCGGGCCACAGGTCGTCGAGCAGCCGTGTGTCGGTCACGGGGTGTCCGACGTCGACCAGCAGGCGGGTCAGCAGGGCCCGCTCGCGGGCACCCGTGATCGCCACGACCCCACCGTCGGCGGCACGCACCTGCAGGGGTCGCAGGATCTGGAACTGCGGGGGCGCTTCCACCGGATCCACGCTACTCGGACGGCGGTCGTAGGCGAACGGTAGGCGCTCCGTGGGTGGGCCCCCACACCATGCGAGTCCACGCGGGGCCCGATGCCCCGACCCACGACTGCCCATCATCGGAGCCATCCACATGACCGACGTCCTCACCCCAACCTCCACCAGCGACCACGTCGCCGAGCGCGTGCTCGCCAGCGCACTGGGCGCCATCGACACCCTGTCCATCGCCCTCGGGGACCGCCTGGGCTGGTACGACGCCCTGGCCGAGCGAGGCGCGTGCACGCCCAGCGAGCTCGCCGGTGCCACGGGGACCAGCGTCCGCTACGCACGGGAGTGGCTCGAACAGCAGGCCACCACCGGGCTCCTCGAGGTCGAGGAGGGCGATCCCCGGCGCTTCCGGATGTCTCCCGCCGTGGCCGAGGTCATGACCGACCGGACCAGCCTGGCGCACGTCGCCCCGCTGGCCCGCATGCTGGCCGCGGCCGGCGCCAGGTTCCACGACCTGGTCGATGCCTACCGCGCCGACACGGGCGTGTCCTGGGAGGACTTCGGGGTCGACATGCGCGAGTCGCAGTCCGACATGAACCGGCCGTGGTTCGAACACGAACTGGCGGGCGCACTGGCCGGCACCCCGATCGCCCCGCTGCTCGCACGCCCCGACGCCTCCATCGCGGACGTGGGTTGCGGCGGCGGCTGGTCGTCGATCGCCCTGGCCGTCGCCCACCCGGATGCGACCGTGGTCGGCTACGACGTGGACGCGCCCTCGATCGAGCTGGCGCGACGCAACGCCGCCGATGCGGGGGTCGCCGACCGGGTCCGCTTCGAGGTGGCCGACGTCGGCCGCGAGCACCTGCCCGGGGGCCACGACGTCGTGTTCGCCTTCGAGTGCGTCCACGACATGCCCCGACCCGTCGAGGTGCTGGCCGCGATGCGTCGCATGACGGCGCCCGACGGCGCGGTGGTCGTGATGGACGAGGCCGTGGCCGACGAGCTGCAGGCTCCCGGCGACGAGGTCGAGCGGCTGATGTACGGGTTCTCGTTGCTGGTGTGCCTGCCCGACGGCAAGTCCGGCGAGGACAGCGCAGCCACCGGCACGGTCATCCGGCGGTCGATCCTGCGCGAGTACGCCCGCGCAGCGGGCTTCGACGACCTGCAGGAACTCGCCACCGGCGAGTTCGGCTTCTTCCGCTTCTACCACCTGGCCTGAGACCCGACGCGCGCGGCAAGGGTGGCGCGGGTCCGGCTCGCGCACCTGTGTCGTCGGCCCGGGCCGACCGGTTCAGGCGTCCGGCGCGTCACGTTCGACGCTGATGACCTCCACGTCGGGGGCGTCCTCGTCCCGGTCGCGGCGACGGTCACGGGCCGCGCCAGCAGAGCGCGTGGCCCCTGGGTCGCTGGCGGGGCGGCGGCGCGTCGTCCCGGACGAGCCGACCGACGACCGTCCGCGCGGCTGCCCGTCCGACTGGCTGTCCGACGGGCCGGTGCGGACCGTGAAGATCGAGCCCGACGCCATTCGGCGGCTCGCCCAGGTCGTGGTCCAGCGACGCAGCAGCCGCGACATGGCAGCGCGGGTGGGAGGCAGGACCGACAGGAGCCCGAGGGCGTCGGTGACGAAGCCCGGGGTCAGCAGCAACGCGCCGCCGAAGATGATCAACCCACCCTGTGTGACCTGGTCCGCCGGCCACTGGCCGGACGTGAACGCGGTGCGCAGCGAGTCCCAGGCCCGGCGGCCCTCGCGCTTGACCAGCCATGCTCCCACCAGCGAGTCAACCACCAGCAGGGCGATGGTCGGCCACAGGCCGATCAGGTCGCTGACCTGCCCGATGACGAACAACTCGACCAACGGGACGGCGATGAATGCCAGGAACAGCAGGATCGGCACGACGGTCACCTTCTCTCCCGTTCGACTGTAGGTCCTGGTGGCCGTCGACCACGGTCCCTTCGATCCCCGCCGCGCAGGACTCCTGCGCCGTGGCGACGCAGGACGGCCCCGGCCACCCCGGCAGGGGCAGTGCTACCGTGACGTTCCCGGCACACGCCGGGACCACGAGGGCCAGCGAAGTCCGGTGCGAATCCGGCGCTGTCCCGCAACTGTGAATCCACCCCTGCGGTGGTGAGCCAGGTCGCCTGACCTCGTGGTGCGAAACGACAACCCGCGAGGAACGGGGGGCGTTCGTGTCGGACCAGTCCGCAGGTGCCGTGCATCGGTGGCCCGGGGTCCCTCCACGTCTGCTTCACGACCTCGCAGACCGAGGAACCATCCCGTGACCACCACCCACACCCCTCGCCGCCCCGTCGGGCGCCTCCGCCTCGCCGCGGTCGGCGTCGCGCTGGCGGCCCTGCTGACCGGGTGCGCATCCGACGCCGCGGACGACGGCGCCACCGCGACCCCCACGGCTCCTGCTGCCTCGGCGACCACGGCCGCCACCACCGGCGAGACCACGGCTGCCACCGATGCGCCGGCCGACGGCCCCGTGTCGATCACCGACTCGGTCGGCACCGAGGTTTCCCTGGACGCCCCCGCCGACGCGATCGTGTCGCTGTCCCCGACCGCCACCGAGTCACTGTTCGCCATCGGTGCCGGTGACCAGGTCGTCGCCGTCGACGAGTTCTCCTACTACCCGGAGGAGGCGCCGGTCACCGACCTCAGCGGCTACGAGCCCAACGCCGAGGCCGTGGCGGACTACGAGCCGGACCTGGTCGTCCTGTCCGCCCCCGGCGACATCGTCGGCGAGCTCGACGCGCTGGGCATCCCCACCGTCGTCGAGACCGCGGCGACCAACTTCGACGACGTCTACACGCAGATCGAGAACCTCGGCGCCCTGACCGGCCACCACGACGCGGCGGTCGACCTGACCGAGCAGATGGAGGCCGACCTGGACGAGCTCGCCTCGTCGGCCCCCGTCCCCGCCGAGCCGCTGCACTACTACCACGAGATCAGCAGCGACTTCTACACCGCCTCGTCCGCCAGCTTCGTGGGCCAGGTCTACGGCCTGTTCGGCCTGGTCAACATCGCCGACGACGCGGCCGAGCAGGCCGACACCGACTACCCACAGCTGTCACCCGAGGTCATCATCGAGGCCGACCCCGAGCTGATCTACCTCGCGACCGGGGGTGCCGGCGAGTCCACCGAGTCCGTCGCCGACCGACCCGGATGGGCGGACCTGACCGCGGTGACCGAGGGCAACGTGGTCGTGCTTCCGGCCGACATCCCGAGTCGGTGGGGCCCACGCGTCGTCGACTTCGCCCAGGTCGTGGCCGACTCGCTGGAGCCCTTCGCCCAGTGAGCGTCCACCAGGTCCCCAACGAGGCGTCGGGGCCGACGCCTGCGTCCACCTCGAGGTCGGCCGGGCGTGGTCGCCCACGGCCGGTCGTGACGCCCAGCCGGCTGCCGACGGCCGGGCTGGTGGTGGGCGGGGTCCTGCTGGTGCTCATGGCGCTGGCCGGCGTGCTGCTCGGTGCGGCGGACCTGTCGCCCACCGCCGTGCTGGTGGAGCTGGCGGACCGGATCCCGGGCGTGCAGGTGGACTCGGGTCTGGACGAGGTCGCCCGCAACATCCTGTGGGAACTGCGCCTGCCACGTGTCGTGCTCGGTGCGCTGGTCGGTGCCTGCCTCGCGACGTCCGGGGCCGCGTACCAGGGCGTGTTCCGCAACCCGTTGGCCGACCCGTGGCTGCTGGGGGCCGCCGCGGGGGCGGGACTGGCCGCGACGGCGGTCGTCGCCAGTGGCGGGTCTGGCGCGCTGGCCGGCATCGGCGTGCCCGCGGCGGCGTTCGTCGGCGCCCTGGGAGGAGTGGCCATGGCGTGGTTCGTGGGCCGCAGCACCGGCGGCCGTGGGACGGCCGCGTTGATCCTGGGCGGCGTGGCCGTGTCGGCCTTCCTCACCGCCGGCCAGACGTGGTTGCTGCAGCGCAACGCCGAGACGATCCGCGAGGTCTACGGGTGGATCCTGGGGCGGCTGAGCACCAGTGGGTGGAGCGACGTCGGCATGCTGGCCATCCCCACCGTGCTGTCCCTGTCGGTGATCCTGTTCCACCGTCGGATCCTCGACGTCCTGTCGGTGGGCGAGGCCGAGGCCGCCACCCTGGGCGTGGACGCGGTGCGGTCGCGGGTCGTCGTGGTGGTCGCCGCATCGCTGGCCACGGCCGGCGCGGTGGCCGCGAGTGGCCTGATCGGCTTCGTCGGCATCGTGGTCCCGCACACGGTGCGGTTGATGTTCGGCGGGTCCTACCGCGCGGTCCTGCCGCTGTCGATGCTGTTCGGCGCCGCGTTCATGGTTGGCACCGACCTGGTCGCCCGAACCGTCGTGGCACCCGCAGAACTGCCGATCGGGGTCATCACCGCGTTCGTCGGTGCGCCGTTCTTCGCCTTCGTCCTGCGTCGTGGCCGGGGATCGGTGGGCGCATGAGCCACGGACTCGCGTCGCACCGGACCTCCTCGTCGGTGGGCCCCACGACCACCACGACGTCGACCGCGCCCGCGGTGGTGTTCGAGCGCGTGACGGTCGACTACGGCGACGGACCGGTGCTCGTCGACTTCGACCTGGAGGTGGCGGCCGGCGAGTGGGTCGGCCTGCTCGGCCCCAACGGTGCCGGCAAGTCCACCGCACTGGGAGTCGTGAGCGGCCTGGTGACCCACGAGGGGTCCACCCGCATCGGTGACGCCGACCCCGGCAGGTGGCGACCACGCCAGTGGGCGTCCGCCGTCGCCCTGGTGCCGCAGCGACCGATCATCCCACCGGGACTGACGGTGACCGACTACGTCCTGCTCGGGCGCACCGCCCACATCCCGACCTTCGGGATCGAGACGACCACGGACCTGGACGCCGTGGCCGCGGCGATGGAGCGACTCGACCTCCACGACTTCACGGATCGACCCGTCCTCGCACTCTCCGGGGGCGAACTGCAGCGGGTGGTGCTCGCCCGCGCGCTGGTCCAGGAAGCCTCGATCCTGCTCCTGGACGAGCCGACGTCGGCGCTGGACATCGGCCACGGCCAGCACGTGCTCGAGTTGATCGACGCACTGCGCATCGAGCGTGGCCTGACGGTGTTGTCGGCGATGCACGACCTCACCCTGGCGAGCCAGTTCGCCGACCGGGTGGTCCTGCTGGACCAGGGCCGCACGGTCGCCACCGGTGCACCCCGAGACGTCCTGACCCAGCAGCGACTCGCACGGCACTACGACGCCGACGTGCAGATCCTCGACGACGGCGAGGGCGGGATCATCGTGGTCCCGGTGCGCCGCGACCGACCGACGCGCGCCGGGTCCTCCACCCGACCGACCACCACCGACCGGAGCACGAGATGACCGACCGCGACCCGACCGCACCCCCCGTCGACAAGGACACGACCGACCGGCCCCGCCGCAAGCACGTCGAGTCGATCGTGCTGGTCAACACCGGCGACGGCAAGGGCAAGTCCACCGCGGCCTTCGGCACGGCCGTGCGCGCCCTGGCACGTGACTGGCCGGTCGGGGTCATCCAGTTCATCAAGTCGGGCAACTGGCGGGTCGGCGAGGAGGAGATGCTGACCCGGCTGGGCGCCGACTGGTGGTCGCTGGGCGACGGCTTCAGTTGGGAGAGCCAGGACCTCGACGAGTCCGAGGCGCGTGCACGGGCCGCCTGGGAGGAGGCCAGGGAACGCCTGGCCTCGGGCGACTACCGCCTGCTGCTGCTGGACGAGATCACCTACCCCATGAACTGGGGATGGATCGACACCGACGAGGTGGTGGCGGCCATCGCCGACCGGCCAGAGACCACGACCGTGATCGCCACCGGGCGCGACGCCCCGCAGGCGCTGATCGACGTGGCCGACACGGTCACCCGGATGGACAACGTCAAGCACGCCTTCGAGCAGGGGATCATGGCCCGCCGCGGCATCGACTACTAGACGCCTGCCCTCGCTGCGCTCGGGCAGGTTTGAGAACTCGCTGCGCTCGTTCTCACGCTTGGGGTTCGATCGCAGACGACAACCCCGACGGGGCGCATGCACGACGACGAGGAGAGCACCGGATGCTGACGCTGATCACTGGGGGGGCGCGCAGTGGGAAGTCGTCGGCTGCACTGCGGCTGGCGGAGCAGGACGCGGGGGCCGGGGTCGTGTTCGTCGCCACGGCGACGCCCGACGACGTCGACATGGCGGCACGGATCGCTGCGCACCAGGCCGAGCGGCCGTGGGACTGGGCGACCGTCGAGGAGCCCGTCGACCTGGCCGCCGCCCTCCGCCGTGCCGGGCCCGACGCCACGGTGGTGGTCGACTGCCTCACGCTGTGGACCATGAACATGTTCGACCGGCCCGACGACGAGGTCCTCACCACCGCCACACGCCACGCCGACCTGGCCGCGGGCAGGCCGGGCGCCACGATCGTGGTCACCAACGAGGTCGGTGACGGGATCGTCCCGGCCGATGCCGACACCCGGCGCTATCGCGACCTCCTCGGCCGGGTCAATGCGACCTGGTCGCGGGCTGCCGACCGCGCGTGGCTGGTGGTCGCGGGACGACGCCTCGAACTGGGCCCGATCCCGTGACGGCCGGGTGGCAGGCCGAGGTCGAGGCCGCCCGACGTGGTGACGACCTGGTCGTGCTCGAGGGCGTGCACGCGCTCAAGCACGCGATCCGGTTCGGCGCGACGATCCGCCGGATCGGCTCCCCCGACCCTGCGGCGCTGGACGCCCTGCTCGGCACCCTGGCGCCAGACGTTCACCTTCCAGTCGACGTCGAGGGTGTCACCGCGGCGACGTGGGAGTCGATGACCGGCGGTGGCCTCCCGTCGCCCGCCCTGGCGCTCGCCGATCGGCCCCAGGACGTCCTCGACGACGTCCTGGCCGCCGGGACGGGGATCGTCGTCCTGCTCGAGCACCCGACCCACCTCGGCAACGTCGGCGCGGTCGTTCGCGTGGCCGCAGCGGCCGACGCCGCGGGCGTGCTCGTCGTGGGATCGAGCGACCCCTGGCACGCCCGCGCCGTGCGGGGAGGGGCCGGGCTGCAGTTCGCCCTGCCCGTCGGGCGTCGCGACGAACTACCCGTGTCGGACCGGCCCGTCGTGGCCCTGGACCCGGCGGGAGCACCCATCGCCACCACTCCCCTGCCCCAGCGCGCGATCCTGGTCTTCGGCACCGAGCGGCACGGCCTGTCCGACGACCTGCTCGCCCGCGCCGACCACCGCGTCGCGCTGCCCATGCGCCCGGGCGTGTCCAGCCTCAACCTCGCCACGTCCGTCGCCGCCGTGCTCTACGGCGCGATGGTTGGCGCCCCCCCTGCGCGCTGACGTCGACGGAAACGGCGGGTGGCGACTGATGCCGCCACCCGCCGCCGGTCGGGGTCTTGGCCCGATGGGGCTGCGGAAGGATCCTCGCGACGACAGGCGTCGTCACGGGCCCTGGCCGCTCGAGCCGAGGATTCACCCCCGGGAACGGGAGCCATCCGCCCGACCGCACGGTCCGGTCGGGTCGACCGCGCATGGCGCCGCCGACCCGACCGGTCCTCAGGTCACGGGGTGACCCCCCCGTGGACGACTCCCCCCACGGACCCGACGTCGACACCGAGGTCGATCTCCTCGTGGCCGAGCTCGTCGAAGCCGGCAAGGGCGCAGAGCGCGTCCTGCAGGCCTTCGAGGTCGGTGCCGACGAGGTCGTCGGCAACCGCCGAGACGATCGTCTCGCCGTCGAGGGTGACGTCGCTGGCGACCAGGTCGTCGGTGCCCATGTGGCAGGTCAGCACGATCGCCTTGTGCAGGCGCTCGTTGACGAACTCCGCCTCGTAGGACGCGTCGAGGTCACCCGCGGCCAGGTTCACCGCGATTGGGTCGGCCCCGACGTGGCCGGCTGGTGGGGCGTCCTCGACCACGAAGTAGGTGCCCGGGACCAGGTTGGTGAAGCTGCACTCCCCACTCGCGTCGGTCGTGCAGTCCTCGCCGGTGTCCGTGTCCACCGCGTCGTCGAACACCCCGATGGTCGGGGTGTCGAGCCACAGGCTGAACGTGACGCCCTCCAGCGGGTTGCCGGCGTCGTCGACCTTCTTGACGTCGATCTGGCTCCGCTTGGTGTTGGTGAAGGTGCAGGTCACATTCTCACCGGCCTCGACGTTGAACGTCGCGGTTGCCGTCTCGACGTCACCGGACGAGTTGCCGTCGTCACAGACCAGGCTGGTCAGGTCCCAGCCCGCCAGCGCCCCCTCGGTCGAGGTGTACTGGCCCGGGTCGACGGACTGGCTGGCCGTCTCGCCGTCGGACAGGATGCCCCCGACGTCACCGGTGAAGGTGAAGTCGGCGTCGTCGTTGTCCGGGATGGTCTCCTTGGCGATCGTGATCGAGCCGTCCTGTCGGTTGGTGAACGTGCAGTTCACGGTCTCGCCGGCCTGGAGGTTCACCGAGGCGGTCTCGGTCTCGAGGTCCACGCTGGACGCGCCCTCGGCATCGCCCGTGTCGCTGCAGGTCAGGGACGCCAGGTCCCAGCCCGTCGGCACCAGCTCGGTGACGTCGTACGTGCCCGGGTCGAGGTCACCCGAGTCGTCGGACGCACCGTCGGCCAGCGAGAAGCCGTCCCCGTCGTAGTCGGCGTCGAACGTGAAGCTCTGGACCGCACCGTCCGGCAGCGTCTGCTTGGTGATGACGATGTTGGCGTCCTTCTGGTTGGTGAAGGTGCACTCGACGTCCTCGCCAGGTGACACGTCGAAGGACGCCGTCCGCGTCCCGGTGTTCCCACCGGAGTCGTCGTCGGAGCAGGTGATGTCGGTCAGGTCCCAGCCCGGGGCGTCGGACTCCGAGACCGAGTGCGAGCCCGGTGCAACGCCCGTCGACAACGACCCGCCGTCCCCGATCGTGCCCACGAGGTCGCCGGTGAAGTCGAACGTCGCCGGGTCCCCGTCGGGATCGGTCTGCTTGGTCACCTTGATGGACCCGTCCTTGGTGTTGGTGAACGTGCACACCACGTCCTCGCCGGCCGCCACGACGAACGTCGCGGTGTTGCCGGTGCCGGAGGAGTTGCCGTCGCTGCAGCCGATGCCGGTGAGCGCCCATCCGTCCGGAACGGTCTCGCTCGCGCTGTACGTGCCGGGAAGCACCGAGACGGGTGTCGAGGTCTGGCCGTCTCCCAGCGTCGCAGTGATGTCGCCGGTGAAGTCGAACGTGGCCGAGTCACCGTCCGGGAGCGTCTGCTTCATGACCGCGATCGTCCCCTGGGCCGTGTTCGTGAAGGTGCAGGTGACGTTCTGCCCGATCGCCAGGTCAAACATGACCGTGTCCGAGGTGCTGTCGGGCACGATGGTCCCGTCGGCATCAGCACACGTCGAGTTGGTCAGGGTCCATCCGGCCGGGAGGTCCGACTCGGTGATGGTGTAGTCCTCGCCGGCGATCACGTTGGTGATGGTCGTCGAGGCCGTTCCACCCGACGTGGTCAGGTCGAAGTCGGCAGGGTCCGGGTCCAGCGGCGGCTCGCCGTCACCCGGAGGCGGCACGGCCAGCGTGGAGGTGAACCCGAAGGTGTCGTCGCCACCCACGGTGTTCTTGACGACCGTGACCTGGCCACAGTTGCTGAGGTTGATCGGCTGTGGTGCGATGTAGTCCTTGAGCGCAGCCGTGAACGAGTCCGACGAGCGGCTCTTGAGGTAGGCCGACCCGAAGCTCTGGCACTCGCCCGAGTCGAAGATGACGCTCGCGTCGATCGAGGCCTCGCCGAACGTGAAGGCGTCGAGCTGGCCGAGGCCGTCGGCGTTGCCCGCCGTGATCTGGGTCGTGTTGACCGAGCCTTCCGCGCTGCCGGACGCCGTCAGGTTCACGCGCGCGCTCCAACACGGGTAGGAATTGGACGCCTCGCACGCCGCTGGCGTGTCCTCGGTGCCGTCCTGCCACCGGTAGAGGAACAGTTCTGGCACGGTCCCGCCCTTGGCGAGCTTGTACTCCACCAGCAGGTCACCGGACATGCGGGCCGGCGTGATGCCGTTGGGTCCCGCGACGTTGGACTGGTTGAACTCGAAGTCCATGTTCGTGGTGCCCTTCGGGTTCTGCACCCGACTCCAGAACAGGTGCAGGATCGTGTCGGAACCCTGCCCCTCCTGGTAGAGCCCGAACGTCTTGAGGTCGGACTTGTTCGGTGGGATGGATCCGAAGTCGGGGACCGGAGGCTCCGTGTCCTCGCTCGTGCCCTGGGTGAACGAATCGTCGTTGGCGCCGGCCGGGACGTCGTCGCGGCGGATCTCCTCCACCGAGGCCCAGTCGATGTGGCCGGCGCTGTCCACCACCAGGTTGGCATCCGCGTCGATCTCGAAGTCCGAGCCCGGCACCGACAGGTGGTCGGCGCTGGCGGCGAACGGGACGAACAGGACGGCGATCAGTGCAAGGACGGCGGCGAACACGGTCGTTCGGCGCCTCGGTACGAGTCTTGGTGTCTTCATGTTGGATCCCCCATCGGTGCCGGCCGCAGGCGCGACCGGTTGTGTGCACAGGGGGATGCAGGCAGCCGTGACGGCTGCTCGATTCCTGCCGCTCCCCCCGGCTCGGCATGGCCGAGCCTGGCCGCGACGGCTCAGCCGTCCACGGCACGCAATGTGTGTCTTGCCCCCCCGGGGTCACTGACGTCGACCCTCGACGTGCCCCCCGGTACCCGCAGCGACGGGAGATCGTCCGGCACCCCAATGCCGTGACCGTCGTCCCTGCGTTGCTGGGACCCTAGTCCCAGGGGAGCGTCGTGTCCACGAGTCCGCGATCCGGATGCGCCCGTGGAGGAGCCGCCGCGCACGTGTCGCACGGCGCGTGCGAACTCCGGAACCCAACAGGAACACAGGCCCCACGAGCCACATCCCCGTGGGGGGGGAGGTCAGAAGTCCTCGGCGCGGACCCGTGGGTCGATCCAGCCGTGGAGGATGTCGGCGACGGTGTTGACGACCAGGACCCCCGCCAGCACGAACATCAGCATGGTGATGACCAGCAGCCGGTCCTGGCCCTGGATGGCCTCGAGGAGGGCCGACCCGAGCCCGGGCACCTGGAACACGTCCTCCACCACGATCAGCCCGGTCAGCAGCACGGCCGTGTTGGCCGCGACCAGCTGGACCACACGACCGGCGGTCGGTCGCATCGCCTCGACCTTCAGGATCCGGTCCCGCGGGATGCCCAGGCCTCGCGCCGTCGTGATGTATGGCTGGCTGAGGGTGGCCAGCAGCTCGACCCGGCCGACCATCGCCAGGTGGGCCGCCGTTCCCACGCCCAGTGCCAGGATCGGCATGACATAGTTGCGCCAGCCCGCCAGTTCGCTGGGCGGGTAGATCCACTTGGGCGACGGCAGCAGGTCGGTCCAGTACACCATCACGGCCTGGAGGACGAACGCGGCGACCAGGGTGGGAACCGACACGAGGATGATGGTGGCGGTCGACGAGACCCGCTCGAGCGGGGTCCGGGGCCGGCGCACCGACAGCCACAGCAGCAGGGGACCGAGCACCAGCTGGATGAGCGTGACGCCCAGCAGGATCCACAAGCTCGGGGCGATCCGCGACCGGATGATCGGCCCGATCGGCGCTCCCTGGAGCGTCAGGCCGAAGTCTCCGACCACGAAGTCCTGCAGGAACAGCCAGTACTGGACCAGGAACGGCCGGTCGTAGTGCAGCCGCTCGACGATCAGGCGGTACTGCTCGGTGTCCACCGCGCCGAACCCGAACAGCGCCCGGACCTCGTCCCCCGGCAGGATCGTGATGGCCGCGAAGAGCACGAACGAGGCCACCAGGAGGGTGACGATCCCGATGAGCACGCGGCGTAGGATGAACGGCAGCACGAGTGGACCAAGACGACGGAGACCGGGTGGACGGCCAGACGGCGACCCACCCTACCCGCGTCGCCAGTGACCGTTGGATACGCGCTCGCACCACCCTGCGCAGCCTCGGCGGGCCGGGGATCATCGTCGCCGTGTTCGTCCTGGTCGCCATCTGGCCCGGGCTGCTGGCGCCCCACCCCGTCAACGCCTGCTTCCTCAGCGACTCGCTCCAGCCGCCGAGCCTGTCCCACCCGTTCGGCACCGACCTGATGGGCTGCGACTACCTCACCCGGACGCTCTACGGCGCCCGGACATCGATGGTCATCGGCGCGGGGGTCGTGCTGGGAGCCGGGCTGATCGCCAGCGTCCTGGGGACCGTTGCCGGGTGGTACGGCGGCTGGGTCGACGCCCTGGTCTCGCGGTCGGCGGACGTGCTGTTCTCGATCCCGATCATCCTCACCGCGCTCGTCCTGTTCGGCATCACCGAGGAGCGCACGGTCCTCCAGATCGTGCTCGTCCTCACGTTGTTCGCCTGGCCACCGATGCTGCGACTGGTGCGCGGAGCCGTCCGGGAACAGCGCAACGAGGAGCACGTCCTGGCGGCACGAGCCCTGGGGGCGAAGTCCGGCTACATCATGCGACGCCACGTCATCATGCACAGCATCCGCCCGATGGTGGTCTTCGCACTGCCCTACATGGCGACGATCATCTCGCTGGAGGCGATCCTGTCGTTCCTCGGCGTCGGCCTGCAGCTGCCCAACATCTCGTGGGGGTTGATGCTGGCCAACCTGGGATCGCGGCTGGTCAGCCTCCGGTTCGCCGGCGCCCCCCACCTCATCATCCCCGGGATCGTGCTGAGCCTGCTGGTCTGGAGCCTGGTGCAGATCGGTGCCCGCGTGCGCGACAGTGGACGTCGCCCCGGTCGCAACCCGGTCTAGACGAGGTTGCCGGGGCCGTCCCCGCGGCCTGCCACGACGTCGCTGCAGGCCTCGGGCCGGCGTCGTGCGCTAGGATGGGGGTGTTCGATCCGGACGTCGACCGCGCTCGCGGATGCACGTTCCGTCGCCTCCCACCGTTGCGAGGCCTCTCGCCGATCCCACCGACACCGTCCGTGTGATCGCCGGCCGTGGGCGCCGAGTCCGGACCGACAGCCGCTGGCAGACGCCACCGGCCGACAAGCGCGTGATCGCCGTCGTCCCACTCGCCCCGTCCGTGGGCACGTCCGACTGGTGGTCACATCATCCAGGACTGCCACCACGTGACTGACACGACGACCACCGACACGACCGACACCGACACCATCGCAGACCCCGAGGCCACGCCCGACAAGCCCAAGCCCCTGTTCACCGACTTCGGCGTGGACCAGGACCTGGCCGACGCCCTGCGGGAACGCGGCATCGTCCACCCCTTCGCCATCCAGGAGCTCAGCCTCCCGCTCGGGCTGAAGGGCCACGACATCATCGGGCAGGCGCGGACCGGGACCGGCAAGACGCTGGGCTTCGGACTGCCCCTGCTCCAGCGCATCGACCCGGACAAGGCCAAGACGCAGGCCCTGGTCATCGTCCCGACCCGGGAGCTGTGCATCCAGGTCGCCGACGACCTGACCGTGGGCAGCACCCGCGGCATCACCTCGATCGCCGTCTACGGCGGGGTCGGCTACGAGGAACAGATCGAGGCCCTGACCACCGGCGTCCACGTCGTCGTCGGTACCCCCGGTCGCACGCTGGACCACCTCGGCCGGGGCAACCTCGACGTCTCGCAGATCCACACCGTCGTCCTCGACGAGGCCGACGAGATGCTCGACATGGGGTTCCTGCCCGACGTCGAGAAGCTGCTGGCCGACGTCCCGGTCGACCGCCAGACCCTGCTGTTCTCGGCCACCATGCCGACCGCCATCGTCAAGCTGGCACGTCGGTTCATGGAGAAGCCGACCTTCATGCGGGCCGACGAGACCCTCCACGAGACCGCCCCGACCGTGGACCAGCACTTCTTCCTGGTCCACCGCATGGACAAGCCCCGCGTGCTCGCCCGGCTCCTGCAGATGCCCGGACGTGGCGGCGCCTTCGTGTTCTGCCGCACCAAGCGGATGTGTGACCGGCTGGTCCGTGAGCTCGAGCCCCTGGGCGTGCGCGCGATCGCGGTCCATGGCGACCTGCGCCAGTCCACGCGCGAGAAGAACCTGGACCAGTTCCGGGCCGGCAAGGCGGACGTGTTGGTGGCCACCGAGGTGGCCGCACGAGGGCTGGACGTCAGCAACGTCACCCACGTGATCAACTACGACTGCCCGGACGACGAGAAGATGTACCTGCACCGGATCGGGCGCACCGCGCGGGCCGGCGAGTCCGGCGTCGCGGTGACCTTCGGCGAGTTCAACGAGGTCGACCGGGTCAACGTGATCCGCAAGCGGGTCGGCGTGGAGGACGAGCTGACCGAGGTGTTCTCGACCTCGTCGCTGCTGACCGAACTGTTCGACCTCCCCGAGACCACGCCGTGGGACGACTTCGGCAAGTCCGACGACGGTGGGCGCGGCTCCCGTGGCAGCTCCGGTCGATCCGGCGGGAGCCGGAGCTCGTCGGGGGGCGGCACGGGCTCGTCGGGCGGCAAGGGCTCGTCGGGTGGCGGCAGGAGCTCGTCGCGTGGCGACGACCGGTCGTCGTCGCGCGGGAGCCGACGCTCGTCGGCCTCCTCGTCCGGGTCCAACCGGTCCAGTGGCCGCGGCAGTGATCGCCGCGGTGGCGAGGGTGACGAACACGAGCAGCGCCGCACCTCCGCCGACAGTGACTCGTCCCGGAGCCGGACCCGGACGCGCACCCGGTCCCGCGCGGGCAGCCGCACCGACCGCGACACGAACGGCTCGAGCCGTGAGTCGTCCAGCCGTGACTCGTCCAACCGTGACTCGTCGAGCCGTGACTCGTCGAGCCGTGACCGTCGCGACGCCGACAGCACGTCCAGCAGCCGCAACGGCGGGGGCTCGAACGGCCGTCGCACGGACGACACCCGCGCACGCGGCGACCGCAAGGACTCGGGTCGCGGCGGTCGCGACCGCCGCACGGGCAACCGCAACGACGACGGCGGCAACGACGGTTCCACGGGCCGTTCGAAGGACGACGGCACAACCACGAGCCGTACGAACGAGTCCTCGGGCCGGACCACCGGCGGGGCACGCAAGCGCGCCCGTCGTGGCCGCCGCAGCCAGGACGAGCAGCGCGACGACGCGACGTCGTCGCGCGCGAGCTCGTCGACCGGCAGCGGCACGAGCCAACGTGACAGCGGGTCGACGTCGTCCGACGGCGGTGGAGCCTCCCGACGTGGCGGACGTGGTCGTGACGACCGGTCGCGCACCAGTCGTGGACGCAGCAGCGACGGCGATCGCTCGGGCCGCGGGTCGTCCAACGGACGCACCGACGAGAACGCCTCGACGACCCGACGTGGCAGCGATGCCCGCGGCTCCGGCACGCCTCGGCTGGACCGACGCGTCGACGTCGAGCACCTCCCCTAGGAGGGCTCAGGTGCGGCCGAGGAGGGCGCGGATCGCCTGGCCGAAGCCCCAGTCCAGCCACGCCCGCTCCCCGCAGTGCGGGCAGCGGGTCCACAACGACCCGCGCAGTGGGTTGTAGAGGAACGGTGGCCGCAACAGGGGCATGGCCGATGCCAGGTCCAGTGGGGTCCGCACCCGGCAGCGCCGGCAGGTGACCTCGAACGGCCGTGGGGGCGCCGACGTGGGGGCGGTCGAGAAGAGCGCCTCCTTGCCCGCGGCGTCCTGGCCGTGGCCCGATCGGCGGTTCCGGTCGACCCGGTCGAAGGTGGACGAGGTCCGACCTCGCGTCGGCTCGGTGGCCATCAGCCGTCCCCGAGCACGGCGACGCGGATCTCGTCGGTCCAGCGCGCCTGTTCCCACAACTCGTCCGACACCTCGGCGCCGATCAGTTCACGAGCGATGATCCGGTAGGCCGCCGTGCCCGGCACCCTGGTCCCCTTTGCCAGCAGGCTGGTCCCGACCGCCGGTGCCTCGGCGAACCGCACCGACTTGCGGACGGGCGCCCCGAGCAGCGGGAGCTCGTAGCGCGCCAACAGGTCGGCGAGCACCTCCTTGCTGTGGTTGGTGCGGCCGTCGAACATGGTCGCCACGATCCCGGCGACCCGCAGTGAGCGGTTGGTGAGCCGTCGCACGTCGTCGATCGTCTCGAGCAGTTGTGCGACGCCGCGGTGTGACAGGGTCTCGCACTGGACCGGGATGATCACGTCGTCGGCAGCAGTCAGGGCATTGATCGTGAGCACGCCCAGCGACGGCGAGCAGTCGATCAGGACGTCGTCGTAGGAATCCAGCAGGTCGGCCAGCTCCCCGCGCAGCAGGTATTCACGACCGGTGCGCGACAGCAGGGTCACCTCGGCGCCGGCCAGGTCGATGTTGGCGGGGACGAGGTCGACCTCGTCGTGCTGGAGGATCGTGTCCACCAGGCTCGCCCGCTTGGTGACGACGTCGTTGAGGGTGGGATCGAGCTCGTCGGGTTCGAAGCCCAGCGAGAAGGTGAGCGACCCCTGCGGGTCGGCGTCCAGCACCAGCACGGCACGACCCAGCTCGGTCAACGCCGCGGCCAGGGACTGCACCGTCGTGGTCTTGCCGACGCCACCCTTCTGGTTGGCGATGGCACGGACGATGGCGGTCATGGTGGTCCTGGGGGGTCAGCGGGGCGGCCGGTGGCTGGCACGTTATGGGTTCGGACCGTGGCCAGCCACCTGACGACCACGTCATGTGACGGGGGCCGCACCGGCTCAGCGCCGCCGGTTCCCCAGGAAGCCACGCAGGACCTTGACCCCTCGGCGCACCAGCCCCTTGTGGCCGTGGGGCGTGACCGCGGCCGCGACGTCCTCGACGGTCTTCCAGCCGGAGGTCGACAGCAGGGGCTCGTCGCGCTCGGCCTCGGGGGCCTCGGGCGTGGGCGCGTCGTCGCGCGATTCGACAGGGGCCTCGGCGGCCGGGGCGTCATCGTCCTCCGTCGCGGGCACCACCGACTCGGCCATCCGCTCGGCCAGCACCTCACGAGCCGACTCACGGTCCAGTTCCTCGGCGTAGGTGTCGCCGAGGTCGCCCGAGGCGGCGATCTCGGCGGCCTGCTCGTCGGTGATCGGGTCCATCGTGGACCGCGGCGCGACCATCCGCGTCGCGACCGTGGCGGTCGGGGACCCGTCCGGGTCGAGCACCGTCACGAGTGCCTCGCCGGTCCCCAGTCCCTGGAGGGTTGCCCGTACGTCGTAGACATCGGTCTCGGGGAAGGTGTCAGCGGTGTCCCGCAACGCCTTCTTGTCGTTGGGCGTGAACGCTCGCAGGGCGTGTTGGACCCGGTTGCCGAGCTGGGCCAGCACCGACTCGGGCAGGTCGGTGGGGTTCTGGGTCACGAAGAACACCCCGATGCCCTTGGACCGGATCATCCGCACGGTCATCTCGACTGCGTCCAGCATCGCCGACGAGGCGTCCTTGAACAGCAGGTGGGCCTCGTCGAAGAAGAAGGCCAGCACCGGCTGGTCGGGGTCGCCCATCTCGGGCGACGTCTCGTACAGCTCGGCGAGCAGCCACATGGTGAAGGTCGAGAAGATCTTGGGACGGTCCTGCATGTCGGTCAGGTTCATCACCGAGACCACCCCACGCCCGTCACGCGTGCGGACCAGGTCGGCGACGTCGAACGCGGGCTCGCCGAAGAACTGCTCGGCGCCCTGGGTCTCGAGCTCCATCGCCTTGCGCAACAGGACGTTGAGGGTCGAGGTCGCCATCCCGCCGTAGGACGCCTGGACCGATCGACCGGCGTCGCTGGTGAGGTACTTGAGCACCTCGACCAGGTCCACGAGGTCCACCAGCGCCAGGCCCTGCTCGTCGGCGAACTTGAACAGCACCTGCAGGACCGACTCCTGCGTCTCGCTGCAGTCCATGACCTTGGCCAGCAGCAGGGGGCCGAACTCCGACACCGGAACGCGAAGCGGCGAGCCCACCTCGCCCGAGATCGACAGCACCTCCACCGGGAAGGACTCGGGGGCCCATGGCAGGGCCATCCCGTCCATGCGCTCGTCGATCCTGGGATGGCCGGGAGACGGGATGGCCAGGCCGGTCAGGTCACCCTTGAGGTCGGCCAGGAAGACCGGCACCCCGGCGGCCGACAGCCCCTCGGCCATGACCTGCAGGGACTTGGTCTTGCCCGTGCCCGTGGCGCCGGCGATCAGTCCGTGCTTGTTCAGCGACGCCAGGGGCACCTTCACCGCGACGTCGTCGACCGTGTCCTCCAGGTCGGCCGTCAGTGGTCGCCCGAACACCACCGACGGATCCTCGAACCCGTACGCCTTGCCCAGCACCCCTGCCACGTCGTTGGGTCGGTCGCCTGCCACCCGGTCGCCTCTCGTCGCCGTGATCGGGGTGGGCGGGCCTACAGGAGGCCGAGCTTCGCGGCCTCGGCGACGGCACCGGCACGGTTGCGGACGCCCAGCTTGTCGTACAGCTCCTGGGCGTAGGCCTTCACGGTCCGCTCGGTGACGCCGAGTTGGTCGCCGATCTCGGCGTTGGTCATGCCCTCGGCCATCAGCTCGAGCACCTGCTGCTGGCGTGGGGACAGGTGCGGACCGGTCTCGACCTTGGGCACCTCGAGCACCTCGGTCGTCTCCTCGCCCTTGGACGCAGCAGCCGGGTCCTCGAAGACGCCGACGATCGGTCCGAACCCGACCTTGTCGCCGTGGTCGAGCACGGTGGGGCCGGAGATCTCCTCGTCGTTGACCGACGTGCCACCCGAGGATCCGAGGTCGGTGATGATCACCGCACCCGCCTCCTTGCGCACGGTGGCGTGGACCCGGGAGATGCGCGGGTCGCTGATGACGTAGGCGTTGTCGGTCCGACGACCCAGCGTCGCCTCGTCCTGGTCCAGTCGGATCACCGTCCCCGCGAGCGGGCCGTCGCTGAAGTGGATCGTCGGTACGGGCACGATCTTGCTGGCCTTGCGCACCTCGGGCGTGTCGGACACGGGCAACTCCTCGTTGCGAGTCGGGTCCACCGTGGACCCAGCACGTCGGCGACAACCCTACCGCTTGCCGGATCCCCGTCGGGACGGTTGGGCAGGGGGAGATCGGCCGGCATTTCGACCCGTCCTCGGGGAGCTGGACGCCCGGCATTCCTATGCTGGTGTGCGACGACGGAGGTGCGACCATGATCGGCGGCGGCCCGGTCGACGTGGCCTCCTGGATCGCGCACGCGGGGGCGGCGGCCGCGCTGCGGGTCGTCACGCTCACCGGTGTCGCCATGCTCGTGGCCACGGGTGGGGCCCAGGCCCAGCCCGCCGACTCGTCGGAGTCCACGGCTGCCCCTTCCCCGTCCCCGTCCTCCTCCCCCGACGCGTCCGGGTCCCCCGGGCAGGAGCCACGGACGATCCGCATGGCCCGCGCGACGTGGGACACGGGGTGGTTCCAGGCCGAGGTCCACCGCCAGTTGTTGATGGAGCTGGGGTACCTGGTCGAGGGCCCGCGGACGATGTCCAACGAGGAGTTCTTCACCGCCGTCGCGTCCGGAGACGTCGACCTGTGGGCCAACGGGTGGTTCCCCCTGCACCAGCCCCTGCTCACCGACGGGGCGACGCCCGTCGGGGTCCAGGTCGAGTCCGGCGCCCTGCAGGGGTACTTCGTGGACCTCGCGACCGCCGTCGAGCACGACATCACCGAGCTGGCCGACCTGGCCGACCCCGAGGTCGCCGCGCTGTTCGACGACGACGGCAACGGACGTGCCGACCTGGTCGGCTGCAACCTCGCCTGGGCGTGCGGACCGGTGGTCGACCACCACCTCGCCGTGTTCGGGCTGGCCGACACCGTCGAGCAGGTCCAGGCCGACTACTCGCCGCTGATGCTGGACGCCGTGGACCGGGTCGCCGCCGGCGAGCCGGTGCTGTACTACACCTTCACGCCCAACTGGACCGTGGGCGAGCTGGTGCCGGGGCGCGACGTGCGTTGGCTGCAGACCCCCGGCGCCAGCCTGCCGGACCAACCGGACCTGCCCGACGACGTCACGAGGGTGGCCGGCCTGGCGGGCTGCCCCGACGACCCGTGCCAGACCGGCTGGCCGCCCAACGACATCCGGGCCGTGGCCAACGAGGGGTTCCTCGACGACAACCCGCCGGTGCGCAGGCTGCTCGAACAGGTCACGATCCCGCTGGACGACATCCTCGACCAGAACGCCCGGATGATCGAGGGCGAGGGCAGCCCGGCCGACATCCGGGCGGCGGCCACGTCGTGGATCCGCGACAACCGGTCCACGGTCGACGACTGGGTGTCGGCTGCCGACCCGGACGCCGTGCCCGTCACGGAGGAGCAGGCTGCCGGCACGGAACGCGGCGAGCTCCTGCGCGTCTCGGTGCGCACCCTCGAGCCGTTCGTGCTCTACGAGAACCGGGTCTACACCGGCTACTCGGTCGAGCTCGCGGAGCAGCTCGCCAGCCGGATGGGGCGCGAGGTCGAGATCCTGGCGGTCAACTCGATCGCCAAGCAGCTGGACGACCTCGACCGTGAGGCCGCCGACATCGCCCTGGCGGGCCTGAGCATCACCGCCGAGCGCGAGCTCGACAACGACTTCTCGCTGCCGGTGTTCCAGTCGGGACTGACGATCCTCGTCCCCACGGCCAGCCAGACGGGGTTCCTCGGTCGTGCAGGCACGATCGCGCGGTCGATCCTGCGCCCGACCCTCCTGTGGTGGATCCTGGGCTTCGGACTGGTGCTGTTGATGGCGGCCCACCTGATCTGGTGGTTCGAGCGTCGGGACAACCCGGACTTCCCCGAGACCTACCGCCGTGGCATCTGGGACTCGTTCTGGTGGTCGGCCGTGACCATCACGACGGTCGGCTACGGCGACAAGGCACCGACTGGCAACGCCGGTCGTTCCTTCGCCCTGCTGTGGATGATCGCCGGCTACTTCGTGTTCGCGTCGTTCACGGCCTCGATCACCTCGACGCTGGCGATCAGCGAGCTGCGTGGCACGATCGCCGGGCCGTCGGACCTGCCGGGACACACGGTGGCCACGGTCGCCGACACCGAGGCCGAGCGCTGGCTGATCCAGGAGGGCGTCGGGCCGGTCCCCCATCCGGACATCGACGCCGCGTACGCGGCGCTGGACAGCGGGGACGCCGACGCCGTGGTGTTCGACGCCCCCGTGCTGCAGTACCACGCGGCCCGCGAGGGAGCGGGCCGGGTGCGCACCGTCGGCCCGGTGTTCGACGAGGTGCGCTACGGCGTCGCGTTGCGCAACGGCGACAACGAGTTGCGCGAGCAGGTCAACCTCGCACTGCTCGACATGATCGAGAGCGGGGCCTACGAGCAGCTGCGGGAGCGGTGGTTCGGCGCGTTCGACGACTAGCTCCGGGCGGCCTCGAGCCAGCTGTCCACGGCGTCACGGTTGTCGCTGATCCAGGTCTCGGCCGCCGCCTCGAGGTCCTCGGTCGTGTACTCGGCTGCCTGGTACATCTCGTCGTTCTGTGCTGCGATGTCGTCCAACGGGATCTGGACCTCCTCCAGCAGGGCACGCACGTCGGGGTGCTCGTCCAGGAAGTCGGTGTTGGCCGCGACCTGGATGTCGTTGATCTGCCAGCCGAGGTCGCACGGGTCGGCGTCGCCGGCACAGCCCTCCAGGCCCTCGACCTCGGTCTGGTCGACGTCGGGCAGGGACGGGGACTCCAGCCACACGACGTCCTCGCCCGGCACCAGCTCGGCGACCGTCCAGTTGGGCGTCCAGGTGTAGAACAGCGTGGGCTCGCCGGCCTCGACGTCGGCGATGGCCTGCTCGAACAGGTCGGGGTAGTCCCCCACGACCTGTTCCACGTTGGCGCCCCAGTCCAGCTGCTCGAGGTGTTCGCTGATGGTGAGGTTGCAGCCCCAGCCGTCGTTGCAGCCGAGCAGGTCGGCCAGGCCGTCGCCGTCGTCGTCGAAGGTCTCGGCCACGGACGCGTCGGCGAGGTCCGACATCGACGTCAGGCCCAGCTCGTCGGCCGTCGCGGCGTCGACCAGGTAGCCCTGGCGGGCGCCGTCGGCGACCTGCTGGCCGACGAAGGTGATCGCCGTGTCGTAGGTCGCTCCGGTGAACAACTCGCCCTCGAGGTAGGGCTCGTGCAACGGCGACCAGCCGTTGGCCCACAGGTCGAACTCGCCACGCGCCAGCGCCGGGTAGAAGCCGTTGGCGTCTCGCGTGGCGTCCGCGGGATCGGACACCTCGTAGCCCAGCTCGCCCAGCAGCTGGCGGTACACCTCGGCCTGGAACCAGCCGGTGTCCCACGTGGCCCGGGCCATGGTGACGGCCTCGCCGCCACCACCGTCGCCGCCGGCCGGACCCCCGTCACCGCCGGTCGCGGTGGGATCCGAGCAGGCCGCCAGCGCCAGGGCCAGCACGACCAGCACGATGGCCGGGACGCGGTTCACCGGCCGAGAGGCCGCGCGGTCGTTGCGGGTCATGACGACCCCCCTTCCTGTGGTGCGACCGCCTCGCCACGGCGCCGCCGTCCCGCCCCGATGCGTTCGAGCAGGGTGCCGTGCTGGGCCCGGAACTCGGCTGCGTCGTAGTGGCCCTCCAGCAGGTCCAGCTCCTCGTGGAAGGCCGTGCGCAGACTCCAGATCATCACCAGCAGGACGATCGCGAAGGGCAGTCCGGTGGCCACGGCCGCCGTCTGCAGGGCCGACAGCCCACCACCGATCAGCAGCACGGCGGCGATCGTGCCCTCCATGACCGCCCAGAAGATGCGTTGCGGCTTGGGCGAGTCGAGCTTGCCACCCGAGGTGAGGTGGTCGACCACCAGGGACCCGGAGTCCGACGAGGTCACGAAGAACCCGACGACCAGGATCACCGCGAAGATCGAGGTGATCGTCGACAGCGGGAGTGCCTGGAACATGTCGAACATCGCGGTCGCGACGTCCTCGTTGACCGCGGTGGCGACGTCACGGGCCCCGGTCAGCTGGAGGTTGAGGGCGGTGCCACCGAAGATCGCCATCCAGAAGAACGACAGGAGCGAGGGCACGATCATCACGCCCAGGATGAGCTCGCGGACCGAGCGGCCTTTGGAGACGCGGGCGATGAACATCCCCACGAACGGGGACCACGAGATCCACCACCCCCAGTAGAAGACCGTCCACGACCCCTGCCAGTCCGTCCCGCTGAAGGCCTCGTTGTAGAACGACAACTCGGGCAGGACGAACACGTAGGTGCCCAACGACTCGACGAACACCGACAGCAGGAACAGGGTCGGGCCGACGATGATCATGAACAGCAGGAAGGCCCCGGCCAGCCCCATGTTGAGCTGGCTGAGCCGTTTCACGCCGCCGTCGAGTCCGGCGACGACCGACATCGTGGCCATCCCGGTGATGATCGCGATCAACAGGACCTGGAACGGGGTGCCGGAGGGCCAGCCGAACAGGTAGTTCAGCCCGGCCGCCGCCTGCCCCACGCCGAAGCCCAGCGATGTCGCCAACCCGAACAGGGTCGCCAGCACGGTCAGGACGTCGATCAGGTTGCCCCAGTTGCCGTAGATCTTCTTTCCCAGCAAGGGGTAGAACACCGACCGGAAGGTCAGCGGCAGGCCACGGTTGTAGGCGAAGAAGGCCAGCGCCAGGCTGACCAGGGCATAGATCCCCCACGGGTGGATGCCCCAGTGGAAGTAGGTCGTCGCCAGGGCGGCGCTGGCGGCCTGCCCGGTGTTGGGATCCACGTTGAACAGTGGCGGTGGAGCCGACAGGTGGAAGATCGGCTCGGCCACCGACCAGAACATCAGGCCGATTCCCATCCCGGCCGACAGCAGCATGGCGTACCAGGCGACGTTGGTGAACTCCGGCTTGGCCTCCGGGCCACCGATGCGGATCTTGCCGTAGCGACTGAAGGCGAAGAACAGGCAGGCCAGCACGAAGATGTTGGCGGACAGGATGTAGAACCAGCCGAAGCTGTCGTTGACGAACGCCAGGATGGACTCGAACACCGCCGACGCCTGCTCCTGGAAGATCAGGGTGTAGGCGATGAAGACGACCAGGAAGCCAGCAGCCCAGAAGGTGACCTGCGGGTGCAGGTCGAACCCGTACTTCTCGATGTTGGTGTCGCCGGGCTCCCGGTCGGCGACCTCCGGGTAGAAGTCCACGTCGGGGTCGATCTGCAGGCCCTCGAACCGCCGCCGGTTGTACACGGCGTGGCGACGCTCCTCGTGCTCCTCGTGCTCGTACTCCTCGTAGGCCTGTTCCACCTCGGTCAGGTCGCGCTTGGCCATTCCGGTGCCCTCCCGATGTCGGCTCCGATGCCGGCCGGGGAAAGGTCCCGTGGGCTCGCGGTCGCGGGAGGCTGTCTGGGTGGTCCCCCGAACGGGGGCGGCCTCGCAAAGGTGGGGGGGCGCGCCGCAGGTGCTCCGGAGCGTGGCCCGTCCGACCCTAGCAAGGCATCCCCTCGGAGATGCGGCGAGCGCGCAACCGTTGCACAGGCTGCAACTCTTCGGGGTGAGCGGGCCCCTGGCCGCAGCGCAGGCAGGCTGGCGCGCGCTCCCCGAAGACTCAGGGGCGGCGAGCGCGCAGGTCCTCGACCGTCTCGCGGGAACACGACGCGTCGCCGAGCTCCTGCTCCTTGCCGTCCCCGTGGTAGTCGGACCCGGCGGTCACGACCAGGCCCAGGCCCCTCGCCAGGTCCCGGTAGTGGGTCCGCTGCTCCGGCGTGTGGTCGGGATGGTCGGCCTCGATGCCACCCATGCCGGCCGCCGCCATCTCCTCGACCACCGCGTCGTCCATCGTCTCGCCGGTCCGGCTGCCGAACAGGCCCGGATGGGCCAGCACGGCCACCCCGCCGGCCCCGACCAGCAGGCGGACCGCCGTGACCGGGTCGACGGCGTGCTTGGGCACGTTGGCCGGTCCTCCGTCCGCCAGGAAGCGGTCGAACACCTCGGGGGTCGTGGCGGCCGCGCCGGTCTCGACCACGGCGGTCGCGATGTGGGGTCGCCCGATGGGCGCGGCGCCGGCCAGCTCGCGGACCCGCGCCATGGACACCGGGACGTCGAGGTCGTGGAAGCGGTCGACGATCGCGACCGCCCGTCGTTCACGCTCGTTGCGCAGGCGGTCCATCTCCTCGGCCAGCGCCACGTCCCGTGGGTCGGGCCAGTAGCCCAGGACGTGGACGGAGACCCCGTCCAGTTCGGCGGAGAACTCCGTGCCCGGGATCACCTCGAGGTCGTCACCGGCGGCCAGCACGGCCTCGTCGACCGCCGCCATCGTGTCGTGGTCGGTCACGGCGATCCCGGCCAGNGCCGAGCCGCCGCGCCAGGGCGACGTTGGCCTGCACGGACGTGGTGCCGTCGCTGGCGGTGGAGTGGGTGTGGAGGTCGTGGCCGGACATGGCCGCGACGATACTGCGTCGTCGGGGCTGGGTCGGTGCTCACCCGGTGCCCGCCGGAGCCTGCCCGCGCGGGAGCCGGCCGGGTGAGGCGGGCACTATCCTGACGGCCTCGACACCCCGACCCCACCAACCGGACCGACGAGCCGCCATGACCATCGAACTGCTGTCCGCGATGGCCTTCGACGCCCAGACCTTCCGCGACGAGGGGCTGCCCGACCCGGTGCTGAAGGTGGTCGGCGAGCTGCCCGGCTCGACGCGTCCGTTCGACATCAACCGGGTCTACCAGGCGGCGCAGGGTCGCTACGAGGAGTCCATCCTCATCCTGGATCCCGACGACGTCGTCGTGTGGCAACGACCGTGGCGGTTCATCGAACTGCGTGGCGAGATGTTCGAGGACCTGTTCCGCGACACCATCCGCGCGCCGATCGAGATCTCCTCCCCCGACGAGCACAAGCTGGTCTTCCTCGTCGACGGTGGCGAGGTCGGCCGGATCCCGCTCTACATCGATGCGAGCCAGTCGGCGCTGGCGCTGGGCGTGGTCGGCGACGCCGCCGAGGTGGCGCTCAAGAAGGGGTCGATCGCCTGGGTCACCATCCCCCAGCCACGCGGTGGCACTGCGACCCGGCCCATGTGGTACGTCCAGAAGGGCCGCCGGCTGTTCGTGATCAAGGGTGGCGGCGAGCAGGAGCTGCCCAACCTCGAGGCCTGCGACACCGTCGACGTGGTGGTCAAGTCCAAGGACATCAAGGCCGCACTGGGGACGATGCGGGCAGACGTGCGCGTGGTCGACAACGGCAGCGACGAGTTCGCCGAGATCGCGACCCTTGGCCTGGCCAACCGGCTCAACAACGCCGACGGGATCAAGGCGACCGAGCGCTGGCGCACCGACTCGACGATGGTCGAGCTCACCCTCCACGGCTAGCAGCGCGGGACGTCGCTCGAAGCGCCGGACGTCGCTAGAAGCGCTGGAGGCGCTCGACGCGGCCGTGGGGTGCGGTCTGCCGGTCGCGACGTCGACGGCGCAACACCAGGACGCCGACGACCACCACGACCAGCAACAGCCCGACGCCGATGGCGGGGACGACCCATGTCCCCAGCGGACTGGGCGGGCCGGCGCTCGCGGTCGCGTCGACCAGCTCGTCCACGGGGAGGTCCCAGACGGCGACGTTGCCGTCGACCCGGTCCGCGTCGGCGGACTGGACGGGGCCCGGCAGGACCACGGTGAAGGTGGCCGCGAAGGCCTCGGGGTCTGCGGCCAGCGTCGCCAGTTGGTCCCCGTCGAACAATCCCCCGCCGACCGCCCCGGTCGATGACGGGAGGAGCACGCCGACCCGGGCGTCCACGTCGGTCGCCCCGTCGTCGGCCACCTGCAGGTCGATCGACTCGACGACCACCGGGTCCTCGTCGTCCAGCCCCTCCCGGAGGGCGTCGACCCGGTCCTGCAGCTGCGACGGGTCGGCGAAGGCGGTGGCGACCGCCACTTCCAGCCCGCCGTCGTCGGTGTCGGTCGAGGTGACCTCCCAGTCGGCCACCGAGGCCGGGACCGGGTCGAAGCCGGTCGCCGTCAGCGCCTCGGCCAACTCGCCGTCGAGTCGGAACGTCAGTGCCATCGTCCCCGCCCCGGATGCCTCCACCTCCACCCGGGTGTCGAGGTCGAGGCGACATCCGGACAGCCCGACCACGACGGCCAGCAGTGCCAGCGCGGTGATCGCTCGCGACCATCGCCCTCGCCCCGGACGGATCGGGGCGGCCGGCGCCGGGTTCGGGGTCATCGTCGCGGACCTCGTGCAGTGGTGGGATGGTGCGGCCCCGAGCGGGCCGGACGTCCGGGTGCGGTCGGCAGGGCCGGATCGCCGCCACGGTAGCCATCCGGGACCGTGGACCGTGACGGCGCAGCCGACCGGTGGCCGGGGGCGACGCGCCCCTCGATACCATCGAGGATCCACCTCGCCGGCTCCCGACCGCCGTCGTGACACCGCCGAATTCCGCACCGAAGGCCGCTGATCGTGCCCACCGAGGAACTCGTCCGCCAACAACTCGCGACCGTCGACGACCCCGAGATCGGCAAGCCGATCACCGAGCTCGGCATGGTCGAGCAGGTCGTCATCGAGGGGGGCCGTGTCGGGGTGAAGATCAAGCTGACCATCCCGGGCTGCCCGCTCAAGGACACCATCACCCGCGAGGTGACCGCTGCGGTGTCCCAACTCGACGACGTGACCGACGTCCAGGTCGCCTTCGGCTCGATGACCGAGGACGAGCGCACCAACCTGTCGTCCCGACTCCGGGCCGAGAAGGGCTCCGGCAACGCCGACATGACGATCCCGTTCGCCGAGGCCGGTTCCAAGACCCGCGTGATCGCGATCGCGTCCGGCAAGGGCGGCGTGGGCAAGTCCTCCGTCACCGCCAACCTCGCCGTGTCGCTGGCCCGCAAGGGCTACGAGGTCGGCGTGCTCGACGCCGACATCTGGGGCTACTCCATTCCCCGGATGATGGGCGCCGAGGGACGCCCGGTCGCCTTCGAGGGCATGGTGATGCCGCTGCAGGCCCACGGCGTCAAGCTCATCTCCATCGGGTTCTTCACCGATCCCGACCGCTCGGTCATCTGGCGGGGACCGATGCTCCACCGCGCCCTCCAGCAGTTCCTGGCCGACGTGTACTGGGGCGAGCTCGACTTCCTCCTGATGGACCTGCCCCCGGGCACGGGCGACGTGGCCATCTCGCTGGCCCAGATGCTGCCCAACGCCGAGATGCTGGTGGTCACCACCCCGCAGCCCGCGGCCCAGAAGGTCGCACTGCGCGCCGGCAAGGCCACCGAGGAGACCGGCATGAACGTCGTCGGCGTGATCGAGAACATGACCGGCTTCACCGATCCGGCGACCGGCACGGTCCACGAGATCTTCGGCTCCGGCGGTGGGGCACTGCTGGCCGAGGAACTCGACACCGACCTGCTCGCCCGCATCCCGATCGACCCGCGGCTGCGCGCCGGCTCCGACGAGGGCACGCCCATCGTGGTCTCCGAGCCCGATGCACCGGTCTCGCAGCAGGTCGACAAGGTCGCCGAGGAACTGGTGGCACGGGCCCCCTCGAAGGTCGTCGGCCGGTCCCTGCCGCTGAACGTCTGACCGGCTGCCGACCCGCCCCGGGCTCAGCCCTGGGGGCGGTCCGGGTCGCGGAAGCGGTCCAGCAGCCGGCGCCACGCGATCGCCGACAGTGCGCCGACCCCCAGTCCCGCGACGATGTCGCTGGGATGGTGGGCCCCGACGTAGGTCCGTGACCAGCCGACCCACAGGGCGCTGACCAGCCCGCTCCACGAGCCGGCCGGACCACTGTCCGCGACGATCGTGGCGATGGCGCTGGCCACCGCGGTGTGACCCGACGGCCACGACGACCCGGCAGGTGGGTGCACGATCAGCTCGCCGAGCCCACCCTCGTAGGGCCGGTCCCGGTCCAGCAGCGGCTTGACGGCCTGGGCCGCACTCCAGGCGATCGCACCGGCTGCCAGGACGTCGCCGGCCTGGCGGGGCCGACCAGTCACCGCCAGCAGGGCCGCCGTCCCGGCGAGGCCGTACACCGAGCCGATGTCGGTGGTGGCCGCCACGACCCGGTCGACGGCCGTGCCCCGTGGCCGACGCCACTGCAGCCCCAGGATGTCGTCGAACCGCGACAGGCCACGGTCGGATCCGGCCCCACGGCGCACGGTCAGCCAGCTGCCACCGACGGCCAGCACCGCCGCGGCGGCCAGTCGGTGCGAGCCGGTCGCGCGCCGCGGGCGGCGGGTCACGTGGCTTCCAGGTCGATCGGTGGGGCGTGGTCGGCGCTGCGCGGCGTGTCGCCCCGGGTGACCTCGCGGAGTGGGCGCGTGACCGATTCCCGCACGCTGCGGATGTCGTCCCGGATGGCGCCGAACTCGTCCTCCAGGTCCTGCAGGTCCGCCGCCTTGCGCAGTTCGTCCAGGGAGGAGGTCGCCGTGGACCGGAAGCGATTGACCCACTTGGCCGCCTGGCGTGCCAGCTCGGGGAGCTTCTCCGGTCCGAAGACCACCAGCGCGACCACGGCGATGACGAGCATCTCCTGGATGCCGAAACTGTCCACCTGCTGTCTCCTGGCTGGCCCGGTCGCGCGGGTGTGTCGTCAGTCCTCGGGACGTTCACCCAGGGTCACGGTCGCGGTGGCCTCCTGGCCGTCGCGGACATAGGTCACCTCGACGTCCTCGCCCGGCTGGTGGGCGCGCACCGCAGCCACCAGGTCGGTGATCGAGGAGATGTCGCGATCCTCGAGCGCCACGATCACGTCGTCGATGGCGAGCCCTGCCTCGGCCGCGCCCGAGTCCGGGCTGACCGTCTGGACCAGGGCACCCTCGCGGTCGTCCAGGTCGAGGCGCTCCGCGATGACGTTGGTGACGTCGACCCCGCTGACGCCGAGGAGGGCGTGGCGCACCTCGCCCGACTCGATCAGCTGGTCGGCGGTCGCCACGGCCTGGGCGGTCGGGATCGCGAAGCCGACTCCCTGGGAGCCGCCGGAGCCCGACAGGATCGCCGTGTTGATGCCCAGCAGCCGTCCCTCACGGTCCACCAGCGCCCCACCCGAGTTGCCGGGGTTGATCGCGGCGTCGGTCTGGATCACCGCGGGGACGACGCTGACCGACCCGTCGTCGGGCACCGTGATGTCACGACCCACGGCGGACACCACGCCGGCCGTGACCGAGGCGTCGAGCCCGAACGGCGAGCCGATGGCGATGGCGGTCTCGCCCACCTGCGGCGACTCGGTGCGCAGCGACATCGCCGGCAGTCCGTCCGCCTCGATGTGCACGACGGCGAGGTCGGACAGGGGGTCGGTGCCCACCAGCTCCGCGTCGTACTCCTCGCCGGACGCCAGCTTCACCCGCAGCGCGTCCGCCGCCTCGACGACGTGGTTGTTGGTCAGGATGTGGCCGTCGGAGGAGTAGATCACGCCGGAGCCCAGGCCCAGCTCCTGCTCGGCGCCGGCCACCCCGCCCAGCACGTCGATGCGCACGACCGACGGGGTCACGGCCTCGGCGACCGTCGACACGATCGTGGCCTCGTCGCCGGCCACCTCCAGCGTCGGGGACTGCACGGCCGGGGCAGCGGTCGGCTCGGCCTCGTCGAGGCCGCCGGTGGCGACCAGCGTGCCGAGGGTGCCGAGTCCCGCCCCCAGCAGGGCGGCCAGGAAGACCGCGAACCCACGACCGCGCCGACGGCGACCG
>NZ_JAHOPH010000029.1 GCF_019798055.1 Salsipaludibacter albus
GGCTCGGGGTCGTGCGCGACGCCGTCCGGGCCGGCCGCCACGCCGTGGTCCTGGCCGCACGGCGTGGCGAGGGCACCGCGATGGTGTGCGCCGACTGCGGCCACCGGCCGGTGTGCCCGGAGTGCGGGTCGTCCCTGGCCGGCGCCGGGCGGGGGCTGGTGTGCCGGACCTGTGGCTGGGGGACGTCCGGGCGACGGTGCCGGGACTGTGGCGGGACGACCTTCGTGCCACTGGCCGCCGGCACGCGGCGGCTCGCCGACGAGCTGCGCGCGGCCGTGGACGTCCCGGTGGCGGTGCTGGAGGGCTACGACGCGGACGTGCCACCGGCGCCCGCGGTCCTGGTGATGACCCGTGGATCGGTGCTGGACGAGGCCCCGGGCGACGTCGGCGGCATCGTGGTCGGCGACGTGGACACGCTGATGCGCCGACCCAGCGTGGATGCTCCCGAGGACACCCTGCGACTGCTGATGGCGCTGGGGTCGTGGATCGGCGGCACCGACGCGACGATGTCGGTGGTGACACGCGAGCCGGAGGCACCGGCCGTCGTCGCACTGCGCCGCTGGGACGCCGGCGGGTTCTGGCGGAGCGAGGCGTCCGAGCGGGAGCCGTTCCCGCCGGCACGCTCCGCCGTCGCCGTGACCGCCCCCGACCGCGACACCGCCACCGCGCTGGCCGCGGCCCTGGGTGACGGCGTCGCGACCCTCGTCCTCGGTCCCGCCCCGGCGGAGGGCGGTCACCGTCTGCTGGTGCTGACGACCGACCGCCCGGAGGTCGTCGATCGCCTGTCCGCACGTCGCCGTGACCTGTCGGCCGACAACGTGACCCTGGTCGTCGACGTCGACCCGGTCGACCTCGCCTGACGGGGACCAGCACCCCCACGGGTATCCTCCCGCCCGACCCAGACCCTGGATCCCTCCGTGTCCGAGACCACCTCCGGGATTCGCTCGGTGTTGTCGCTGCCCGCCGTCTACGAGCTGGCGCAGCGGGCGATCGGGGCCCGGCGCGGTCGCGATCGGTTCGTGGCCCAGTACGTCCGGCCCGAGTCGGGCATGCGGGTGCTGGACATCGGGTGTGGTCCGGGCACCATCCTGGACCACCTTCCCCCGACGGACTACCTCGGGTTCGACATCAGCGAGGCCTACGTCCAGGCGGCGCGCGAGCGGTTCGGCGCGCGGGCCACCTTCCAGGCCTGCGGCATCGACGACTTCGACCCGGCTGCGCTCGGTGACGAGCCCGTCGACCGGGTGCTGTCCCGGGGCGTCCTCCACCACGTCGACGACCGGACGGCCGACGCCCTGTTCGCCCTCGCCGCGCGGGTCTCGGGACCCGGCACGGTCGTGATCACGATGGACCCGACGCTGCACGCCGGACAGCACCCCGTGGCGGCGTGGCTCGCACACCGGGATCGAGGCGAGGCGGTGCGACGTCCCGAGGAGTACGCGGCGTTCGCGCGGACGCACTTCGCGGAGGTGGACCTGCACCTCCACACCGACCTGCTGCGGGTGCCCTACAGCCACGCCGTCGTCGTCGCCCGGGGCCCGCGGGGGTGAGTGAGCTCGACCGCGATGTCCTGCAGCGGCGCCTCCGCGACGAGTCGCCTGCCTTCGCCCGCGCCGTGCGGACCTACGTCGCCGAGGCGGACTTCTTCCACCCGCTCGTCACGACGTCGCTGTCCGGGCGTGGACCACTGACCGTCCTGGAGGTGGGAGCGGGGGTCGGGCTGCTGGCGATGCGGCTGGCCGCAGACGGTCACCACGTCGTGGCCTTCGAGCCCCAGTCCGCCGGGTTCGACCACAACCGGGCGATCCGGGACCTCCTCCGGGCGTGCTGGGCCGGTCCCGACCCCGTCGTGGAGTGGCACGACACCGTGTTCGCCCCCGACCTGCTGGATCCCGCCCGACCGGTCGATGTCGCCCTGTCGCTCAACGTGCTCGAGCACGTCGCGGATCCGGCCGGGCTGGTCCAGCAGGTCGTGGCGTCGCTCAGGCCCGCGGGGTCCTACCGGGTGATCTGCCCGAACTACGCCGTCCCGTACGAGCCGCACTTCAACATCCCGACCGTCTGGTCCAAGCCGTGGACCGGGCGGCTGTTCTCCCGTCGCATCGACACCGCCGACATGCCCGATCCGCAGGGCCTGTGGGACGAGCTGTCGTGGCCCACCCAGCGTGGCCTGGCCCGGGCCCTGGCCGCGCGGGGGGTGGCGGTCACGTTCGATCGTCGGGCCACCCATGCCTACCTCGACCGCGTCCTCGGCGATCCCGCCTTCGCCGCTCGCAAGGGGCCCGTCCTGGCCGGTGTCGCCCGGCTGGTGGGCGGGTCCGCGGGCACCCTGGTGGATCACCTGCCCGTGTCGCTCCTGCCGGTCATCGACGCCACCGCGAGCGCCCGAGGTGTGCCCGCGGGAGGATGATCGCCGCCGTCGTCGTCCTGCAGCCGATCGTTTACAGTGGGCGGCCACGGAAGGACTGCTGGTGAGCACGCTCGAGATCCGCCTGTTCGGGGACCCCGTCCTGCGCCAGGAGGCGCGCGAGGTCACCGACTTCGACGACCGCCTGGCACGGCTGGCCCGCGACATGCACGAGACGATGGCCGCCGCCGAGGGCGTGGGCCTGGCCGCCAACCAGGTGGGCATCCTCAAGCGCCTGTTCACCTGGGGCGTGGGCGACGAGGACGACGAGCGCGGCAGCGTGGTCAACCCGGTCCTGCGCGACGCCTCGGAGGAGCTCCAGGAGGGGGACGAGGGCTGCCTGTCCTTCCCGGGGTTGTACTACCCGCTGGACCGGCCGTTGCGGGTCGAGGTCGGCCATCGCGACCTGCACGGCGAGGAGCACGTCGTCCAGCTCGAGGGGCTGCTGGCCCGCATCTGGCTCCACGAGATGGACCACCTCAACGGGATCCTGTTCATCGACCACCTGGCCCGCCACGATCGTCGGGCGGCCATGAAGGAGATGCGCCGGATCCGCACGGAGCGTGGCATCGAGGAGCCCGACCCGACCCGGCCCGGTGGCCTCCTGCTCGGCGGCGGTGGCTCGTGACGGGCGGCGTGTCCTGATGCGACTGGTCTTCTTCGGCACCCCTGACGTGGCGGTGCCCTCCCTGGAGGCGCTCCTCGACGCCGACGACGTCGAGGTGGTCGCCGTGGTGACCAACCCCGACCGACCCCGGGGACGGTCCGCGACCCCCCGGCCGTCGGCCGTCAAGCAGGCCGCGCTGGCTGCCGACGTCCCAGTGTGGCAGCCAGAACGCGGTCGTGACGTGCGGGACGACCTGGCCGCGGCCGAACCGGACGTGTGCGCGGTCGTCGCCTACGGCTCCATCCTGCCTGCCGACGTCCTGGCCGTGCCGACCCACGGGTTCGTGAACCTGCACTTCTCCCGTCTTCCCCGGTGGCGTGGCGCCGCGCCGGTCCAGTGGGCCATCCGCGCGGGCGACTCGACCACCGGGATCTCGACCTTCGTCCTGGACGAGGGGATGGACACCGGCCCGTTGCTCGACGTCGTCGAGACCGGGATCGGCGCCGACGAGACGGCCGGCGAGCTGCTGGACCGGCTCGCGGTGACCGGCGCACCGGTCCTCCTGCAGTCCCTGCGCGACCTCGTCGACGGGGCCGTCCCGCAACCCCAGCCCGACGAGCTGGCCACCTACGCACATCGGATCGGTCCCGACGACGTCCGGATCGACTTCACCGACATCGCCACGGCCGTGGCGGCACTGGTCCGGTCCGCGGCCCCCCGTCCGGGGGCACACACGACGTGGCAGGGCGAACGGTTCAAGCTGCTCGGTGCCGTGGTGGCCGACACCGATCCCGGCGAGGCACTGCCGGGGGAGCTGGTCGACGCGGGACCCGACGGGCTGGTCATCGCGTGTGGACTGGGCGCGATCCGGGCCACGCTCGTCCAGCCGGCCGGCAAGGCCGCGATGACGGCCGGGGACTTCGCCAACGGCTACCAGCCGGAGCCGGGCACCCGCTTCGGGTCGCCGGGCCCAGGCGCTGGCGCCGACGACGGGGACCCGTCGTGACGGTCGGCGTGGAACCGCGGGCAGCCGCGCTCGAGGCCGTCGCGGCCGTCGACGGCGGCGCCTGGTCGACGGTGGCCGTCCCCGACGCCATCGCGGACCTGCCCGACGAGCGTGACCGGTCCCTGGCGGCCCACCTCGCGCACGGCACGATCCGTTGGCGCGGGACGCTGGACTGGACCCTCGAACAGGTTCTCAGCCGGCCACTGGCCGACGTCGAGGAACCGCTGGCCCGGATCCTCCGCCTCGGGGCGTTCCAGCTGCGCCATTCCCGCGTGCCGGCCCGCGCCGCCGTCGACACGTCGGTCGCGCTGGCCCGCCGGGCCGTGCCCGCGTCGCGGGCGAAGGGTGCGGGCGGCTTCGTGAACGGGGTCCTGCGTGGCCTGTCGCGACGCGAGGTCGAGATCGACACGCGGATGGCCGAGCTCGACGACGTCGACCGGGTCGCGCTCCAGACCGGCCATCCCCCGTGGATGGTGCACGAACGGCTCGACGCCGGACGCGACCTCGCCGACGTGACCAGCCTGCTCGCCGCCGACGACGAACCCCCGGGCCTGACCCTGCGGGCCGTGGGCGACCGCGACGAGCTGGTCGACGAGCTGGCCGCGGCCGGCGTCGACGCGACGCCGACGGCCCTGGCGGCCCTGGGCGTGCGGGCACCGGGGACGGACCCGCGCCGGCTGGACGCGGTGGCTGCGGGGCGGGCGGTGCCCCAGGACGAGGCGTCCATGCTGGTGGTCGAGGCCACCCGGGTGAGGGTGGGCGACCGGGTCGTGGACCTGTGTGCCGCGCCCGGGGGCAAGGCGACCGACCTCGCCCACCGGGTCGGACCCGATGGCCGGGTCACCGCGGTCGAGCTGTACGACCACCGCGCCGACCTCGTCCGCGAGGCTGCCGCCCGGGTCGACGTGGACCTCGACGTCGTGGTCGGGGACGCCCGCACCGCCGACCTCCCGACCGATGTCGACGTCGTGCTGGTGGACGCCCCGTGCACCGGGCTGGGGGTTGGTCGACGTCGACCCGAGGTCCGCTGGCGACGCACACCGGCCGACGCCGACGAGCTCGCCACCCTCCAGCAGGAGTTGGTCCTGCGTGGCCTCGAGTTGGTCCGCGACGGCGGCCACCTGACCTACGCCGCGTGCACCTGGACGATGGCGGAGACGACCGCGGTCGCCGATGCCGTCGAGGCGGCGTCGCCCCGGCCACTGCACCGCCTCGAGACCCGCCAGCTCCGCCCGGACCTCCACGACACCGACGGCATGTTCCACGTCACCTGGCAGGTGCGCCCGTCGTGATCCTGCGGTGTGATGCCTGGTCCCGGTGACCCGGAGTGAGCCATCACAGCCGGTGGATCGGGGGTGGCGAGGGCTCGCGGCGTGATGCCTGGTTCCGGTGACCCGGAAGGGTCCATCACGCCTGGGGGAGAGGGGAGGTCGGGGAGGGGCGGCAGGTGGCAACGGCGGGGGGAGTAGCCTGCACGAGCCAACCCTCGTCGCGTCCCGGGAGTCCGACGTGTCCGTGCTGCACGACATCGTGATCTCGCCGTCGATCCTCGCGGCGGACTTCGCGCGCCTCGGGGCCGAGGTCGCCGACGTCGCGCCCGCGGTCGAGTGGGTGCACGTCGACGTGATGGACGGCCACTACGTGCCCAACATCACCCTGGGCAACCCCGTGGTGGCGAGCCTGCGCGCCGCCACCGACCTGGTGCTGGACCTGCACCTGATGATCACCGACCCGGCGACCTACGCACCGCAGCTGGTCGAGCGTGGTGCCGACTCGATCACGTTCCATCCCGAGGTCACCGACGACCCGCGGGCCCTGGTCGACCGCCTGCACGAGATGGGTGCGCGGGTCGGCGTGGCGATCAAGCCCGACCACCCGTTGTCGTCCGTCGTCGAGCTGGTGCCCCACGTCGACCTCGTGCTGGTCATGACGGTCGAACCCGGCTTCGGCGGGCAGTCCTTCCGGGCCGACGTGCTGCCCAAGCTGGTCGAGGCCGCGGAGTTCCGCGACGAGCACGACCTGTCGTTCCGGCTGGAGGTCGACGGTGGCATCGACCCGGAGACGGCCGTCGCGGTCGCCCGGGCCGGGGCCGACACGCTCGTCGCCGGCTCCGCGGTGTTCGGCCACGACGACCGGACGGCCGCCGTGGGGGCGATCCGTGCCGCGGCCCAGCGTGGCCGAGGTGTCGAGGGCGGGGGATGACCCGGCTGCTGCGCCGGTTCCTGGATCCCGCCCGGCGCCCGATCGGCGGGATCGTCGTCCTCCAGCTCGCGTCGACGATGGCGACGCTGTACCTGCCCACCCTCAACGCGCGGATCATCGACGACGGGATCGCCACCGGCGACACGGGCTACATCGTGCGGACCGGTGGGTGGATGCTGGTGGTCAGCCTGGTCCAGGTCGTGGCGATGGTGCTGTCCGTCCGGCTGGCCGCGGCGGTGGCGATGGGGATGGGCCGCGACGTCCGTGGCGGGTTGTTCCACCGGGTCGCCGAGCTGTCGTCGCGCGAGGTGACCATGTTCGGGGCGCCGACGCTGATCTCGCGCTCGACCAACGACGTCACCCAGGTCCAGACCGTGGTGTTCATGGCCCTGGCGCTGATGGTGACGGCCCCCATCACCATGGTGGGCGGGATCGTCATGGCCCTGCGCGAGGACGTCGGCCTGTCGTGGCTGGTGGTCGTCGCGGTCCCGTTGCTGGGACTGCCGCTGGGGCTGCTGATCCGCCGGATGATCCCGCAGTTCCGGCGGATGCAGACCTCCCTCGACGCCGTCAACCGGGTCCTGCGTGAACAGATCACCGGCATCCGCGTGGTCCGCGCGTTCGTCCGCGAGGACCACGAGGCGGCCCGGTTCGGGGTGGCCAACGGTGAGCTCACCGACGCCGGCCTCGCCGTCGGACGGCTGATGGCCTTCATGTTCCCGATCGTCATGCTGGTCCTGAACGTGTCGAGCGTGGCCGTGCTGTGGTTCGGGGGCCGCGAGGTCGCGGCAGGGGGGATCGAGGTCGGTGGCCTCACCGCGTTCATGGCCTACCTCATGCAGATCCTGGTCGCGGTGATGATGGCGACCTTCATGGCCACGATGGTCCCCCGCGCCGCGGTGTCGGCCGACCGGATCATGGAGGTGCTCGACACCGAGACGTCCGTGCACCTGCCGACCTCCCCGGTCACCGCCCTGCAGTCGCCGGCCGCGGTGTCGTTCGACCACGTCGGCTTCACCTACCCCGGTGCGAGCCAGCCGGTCCTCGCCGACATCACCTTCACGGCCAGGCCCGGGGCGACGACGGCGATCATCGGCTCGACCGGGTCCGGCAAGTCCACGCTGGTCAGCCTGGTGCCGCGCCTGTTCGACGCGACGTCGGGCCGGGTGACCGTCGGCGGAGTGGACGTGCGCGAGGCCGACCCGGACACGCTGTGGTCCCGGATCGGGCTGGTGCCGCAGCGCCCGTACCTGTTCACCGGGACGGTGGCGTCCAACCTGCGCTACGGCGACCCCGATGCCCCCGACGAGGTGCTGTGGTCGGCCCTGGAGATCGCCCAGGCGGCGGACTTCGTCCGGGCCATGCCCGAGGGTCTTGACACGGCCGTCTCCCAGGGGGGCACGAACGTCTCCGGGGGCCAGCGCCAACGGTTGGCGATCGCGCGGGCGCTGGTCCGGGACCCCGAGGTGTTGCTGTTCGACGACTCGTTCTCGGCGCTGGACGTCAGCACGGACGCGCGCCTGCGCAGGGCCCTGGCCGACCACGCCGGCGGCGTGGCCGTGCTGGTGGTCGCCCAGCGCGTGTCGACCATCGTGGACGCGGACCACATCGTCGTGCTCGAGGGGGGCCGGATCGTCGGCCAGGGCCATCACGACGCCCTCGTGGAGACCTGCCCGACCTACCAGGAGATCGTGGCCTCCCAGGAAGCGGTCGACGCCGGGGTGGGGGGCTGACCCGATGGCAGAGGGCGTGCGCAGCGAGGAGGAGAAGGCGGCCGAGGCGCGTCGCGGACCGGGCAGCGGTCCACCGCCGCGTGGCCCGATGGCGATGGGCCGACCCAGCGAGAAGTCCATGGACTTCGTCCCGTCGGCCCGTCGCCTGCTCGCCCGGCTGCGTCCCCACCGGGTGCGGGTGACCGTCGTGGTGGTCCTGGGCGTGGTGAGCGTGGCGCTGGCGGCGGTCGGGCCGAGGGTGCTGGGAGGTGCCACCAACCTGGTCTTCGCCGGGTTCATCGGGTCCCGGATGCCCGCCGGTGGCACGCGCGAGCAGGCCATCGACGCCGCCCGTGCGGCCGGTGACGACCAGATGGCCGACCTGCTGACCGGGGTGGACTTCACGCCGGGCCAGGGGATCGACTTCGATGCGCTCGGACGGGTGCTCCTGCTGGTCCTGGCGATCTACCTCGCGTCGTCGGCCTTCCAGGCCTTGCAGGGCTGGATCCTGCAGGGCGTGATCCAGGACACGATGTACCGGCTCCGCCAGGAGGTCGAGGAGAAGCTGCACCGCCTGCCCCTGGCCCACGTGGACTCCCAGCCACGCGGCGAACTGCTCAGCCGGGTGACCAACGACCTCGACAACGTGGGCCAGTCCCTCCAGCAGACCTTCTCGGGCCTGCTGACGTCGCTGATGACCGTGGTCGCCGTGCTGGGGATGATGTTCTGGATCTCGTGGGTGCTGGCGCTGGTGGCGCTGGTCGCGGTGCCGCTGTCCCTGGTCGTGACGCGCCTGATCGCCCGTCGCAGCCAGGCCCTGTTCGTCCAGCAGTGGCGCAGCACGGGTGAGCTCAACGCGATCGTCGAGGAGGCGTTCACCGCGCACGGCCTGGTCAAGGTCTTCGGGCGCCAGCGCGAGGTGCAGGAGACCTTCGACGCCAAGAACGCCGAGCTGTACCGCGCGTCCTACGGTGCCCAGTTCGTGTCCGGGATCATCCGTCCGGCGATGATGTTCATCGGCAACGTGAACTACGTCATCATCGCGGTCGTCGGGGGCCTGCGGGTGGCCTCCGGCCAGATCTCGCTGGGCGAGATCCAGGCGTTCATCCAGTACTCCCAGCAGTTCACCCAGCCACTGACCCAGGTGGCCTCGATGGCCAACGTGCTCCAGTCCGGGGTCGCCTCGGCCGAGCGGGTCTTCGAGGTGCTCGACGGCCCCGAGCAGCGTGCCGAGACGACCACCCCGGTGGTCATCGACGACCCGTCCGGCGAGGTGGTCTTCGACGACGTGTCCTTCGCCTACCACCCGGACGAGCCCCTGCTCGAGCACGTCGACCTGGTGGTGCAACCCGGCCAGATGGTCGCGATCGTGGGCCAGACCGGGGCCGGCAAGACCACCCTGGTCAACCTCGTCATGCGCTTCTACGAGCTGGACGACGGACGGATCACGCTCGACGGGGTCGACATCACCGACATGACCCGCCACGGGCTGCGGGGTCGGATCGGGATGGTCCTGCAGGACGCGTGGCTGTTCGAGGGCACGATCCGGGACAACATCGCCTACGGGCGCCCCGACGCCAGCGCCGCCGACGTGCAGGCGGCCGCGGAGGCCGCCCGGGTCGACCACTTCGTGCACAACCTGCCCGACGGCTACGACACGGTCCTGGCCGACGAGGCCAGCAACATCAGCACGGGGGAGCGCCAGCTGATCACGATCGCGCGGGCCTTCCTGTCCCAGCCGTCCCTGCTGATCCTCGACGAGGCCACGTCGTCGGTCGACACCCGCACCGAGCTGCTGGTGCAACAGGCGATGGCGACCCTGCGCTCGGACCGCACCAGCTTCGTGATCGCCCACCGGTTGTCGACGATCCGCGACGCCGACCTGATCCTGGTCATGGAGTCCGGCCGGATCGTCGAGCAGGGGACGCACGACGAACTGCTGGCGGCGGACGGGACCTACGCCGCGCTGCACGCGGCCCAGTTCGCCGGGGCGGCCACCGACCTGGACGCCGACCCCGACACGGCCCTGGCCACGACCCCCGGCCCACGCGGCACACCTCGTCGGCCACCACCGGCCTGAACGAGGCGAGTGGCTCCCGTCCGCCCGTGGGGCAGGCGCAGATATCATCCGTGGTGACGTCTTCGGGGCAGGTGGAAGTCCTGGCCGGCGGTGAGAGCCCGCGAGCCGTGGTCGTCGAGGTGGCGTCGAACGCACCGCGACGGTCCGTGGCAGACCCGGTGGAATCCCGGGGCCGACGGTGAGAGTCCGGATGGGAGGAGACGTCGCGGTGCGGCCTGTCCGGATCCGGGTGGGCGTGACCGTGACCGTGGCGACCGGTCCGTCCGGTGTCACGTCCTGCCTCCCGTGCCCGCAGGCGCCGACGGCGTGCGAACCCGCACGGCCAGGGCGACCACCGGACGATGACGTGACCGGCCCACCACCCACCACCGACGACGTGCGCTGGATGCGTCGTGCGCTCGCGGTCGGCGAGGTCGCCCGGGGCCGCACGCGACCGAATCCGTTCGTGGGGGCCGTGGTGGTGGCCGATGACCACGAGGTGGCGGTCGGTGCCACGGGACCGGCCGGGACGGCCCACGCCGAGGTGCGGGCGCTGGAGCAGGCCGGTGAGCGGGCCCACGGGGCGACCCTGGTCGTGACCCTGGAGCCCTGTGCCCACGTCGGACGCACCGCGGCGTGCACCGCGGCGATCGCGGCCGCCGGCATCGCCCGCGTCGTCGTCGGCCTGGCCGATCCGAACCCGCTGGCCGCGGGTGGAGCCGAACGACTCCGCGCGGCCGGGATCGACGTCACCGTCGGCGTGCTGGACGCCGAGGTCGCCGCGCAGCAGGCCGTGTTCCTCACCACCGTGGAGCACGCCCGGCCGCACGTGACCCTGAAGCTCGCCCAGCTCCCCGACGGTGCCACGCGTCCCGACCAGGTCGGCCGGCGCTGGCTGACGGGACCGGTGGCGCGGCAACGGGTCCACCGGCTGCGGGCCGAGGTGGACGCCGTCCTGGTCGGCTCGGGCACCGCGTTGGCCGACGATCCCGCCCTGACCGTGCGCGACGCGGCACCCGGGCCACGCCCGCCCCGCGCCGTGGTCGTCGACCGACGGGGACGGTCGACACCGGACCTGGAGGTCGTGCGACCCGGGACGATCGTGCTGACGGCGTCGACCGCCGACCCGGACTGGCGCGCGGTCATGGCGTCCGCCGGCGTCGAGGTGGTCGTGGCCGACGACCTGGGCGACGGGCTCCGTCGGCTCCGGGACCTCGACGTCGCGGCCGTGCTGGCCGAGCCGGGGACGACCCTCGGTCGCGCCCTGGTCGCCGCCGACCTCGTCGACACCCTCGTGCTGCACGTCGCGGGCACGCGGGTGGACGACGACCGACCGTGGACGCCGGCGGTCTCCCCGCCCCCGGAGTTCCTGCTGGAGACCAGGCGGCGCCTGGGCGACGACGTCGAGTGGACGTGGCGGCGGCCGCTCGGCGACCATTTCGGGTCCGCCGTGCACGAGCTGTCGAGAGGACGTCGCTGATGTTCACCGGGATCGTCGAGGAGGTCGGGACCGTCACGGCCATCGAGGTGGCCGACGGTCACGCCGAGCTGGTCGTTGCGGCCACGACCGTGACCTCGGACGCACGCGAGGGTGACTCCATCGCCGTCGACGGCTGCTGCCTGACCGTCGCCCGGCTGCGCGACGACGGGTTCGTCGCCGACCTCATGGCCGAGACCCTGCGCGCCACCGCCCTGGGCGACCTGGCGGTGGGCGACGGCGTCAACCTCGAGCGGGCCATGGCCGCCGACGGACGCTTCGGTGGTCACGTGGTGCAGGGCCACGTCGATGCCGTCGGCACCGTCACCGGCCGGCAGGACGACCCGGGGACCACGTGGCTGTCGGTCCGTGCGCCGGCCGAGGTCGCGCCGTACCTGGTCGCCAAGGGCTCGATCACGCTGGCCGGCGCGAGCCTGACCGTCGTCGACGTCACCGACCACGACGACCGGACCGCGACGTTGCGGGTCGGACTGATCCCGCACACGCTGGCGCACACCACGTTCGGCCGCCTGGCCGTCGGTGACCGGGTCAACCTGGAGGCGGACGTGCTGGCGAAGTACGTCGAGCGCATCACCTCCGTGCACGTCGGCGGGGACCCGGTCCCCGGCGGGTCGTCCGACGCCGCGGCACCGTCTCGCCCCGACACAGGGAGTCACCGATGAACCTGGCAACGATCGACGAGGCCGTCGCGGCGATCCGTGACGGCGGCATGGTCATCGTGGTCGACGACGAGGACCGCGAGAACGAGGGCGACTTCATCATGGCGGCCGACGCCGCCACCCCCGAGGCGCTGGCGTTCATCATCCGGCACTCGTCGGGCGTGGTGTGCGCGCCGCTCCTGCCCGCCGACCTCGACCGCCTCGACCTGCCGATGATGGTCACGGTCAACGAGGACCCGAAGCAGACGGCCTACACCATCAGCGTCGACGCGGCGGTGGGGACGACGACCGGCATCAGTGCCGCCGACCGTGCCCGGACGATCTCCCTGCTGGCCGACCCCGCCGCCACCGCCGACCAGTTCCACCGGCCCGGCCACGTCTTCCCGCTGCGCTACACCGAGGGAGGCGTGCTGCGACGGCCCGGCCACACCGAGGCGGCGGTCGACCTCGCCCGGCTGGCCGGCCGCCATCCGTCGGGGCTGCTCGTCGAGGTGGTCAACGACGACGGGTCGATGGCGCGGCTGCCCGACCTGCTGGAGTTCGGGGCGGTCCACGGCCTGCCGGTGATCAGCATCGCCGACCTGGTCGCGCACCGGCGTCGGGCCGAGTCCCTGGTGGAGCGCGTGGTCGAGGTGCCCCTGCCCACGGCCTACGGCGAGTGGCGGATGGTCGGCTACCGCAACGTCCTGGACGGCACCGAGCACGTGGCCGCCATCCACGGCGAGCCCGACGTGGACGCACCGGTGCTGGTGCGGATGCACTCCGAGTGCCTGACCGGGGACGTGTTCCGGTCGCGGCGATGTGACTGCGGCGCCCAGCTGGACGTGGCCATGGAGCAGATCCAGCGCACCGGCAGTGGTGTCGTGGTGTACCTGCGGGGCCACGAGGGACGCGGGATCGGCCTGCTCAACAAGCTGCATGCCTACCGGCTGCAGGACGAGGGTGCGGACACGGTCGAGGCGAACCTGGCCCTGGGCCTGCCCGCCGACGCCCGCGACTACGGGGTGGGCGCGTCGATCCTGGCCGACCTCGGGCTGTCCCGGCTGCGGCTGCTGACCAACAACCCGGCCAAGCGTGCCGGGCTGGAGGGCTTCGGCCTGGAGATCGTCGAGCGTGTCTCGCTGGAGATCGAGCCCAGTGCCCGCAACGCCGAGTACCTGGCGACCAAGCGTGAGCGCATGGGCCACGAGCTCACCGGCCACGGCGTCGTCTCCGGCGGCATGGGCGATCGCGCCCGGGGCGACGACGAGGTCCACGGTCTCGCCATGGCCCCACGGGTCCACTACCTGCGTGACGACCTGCGCGACGGGCTGCCCGACGAGGTGCGTGCCCGGGTCGCACCGACCGACGACGCCCGGCGGGACGACGGTGACCCACCGCCCCCCGGTCCGGGTGTCCACGACCTGTCGAAGGAGTCGGCATGAGCACCCGCGCACCCGACGTGCTGGGCGACCTGGACGCGACCGGCCTGTCCATCCCGATCGTCGCGTCCCGGTTCAACGCCGAGGTGGTTGACGTGCTGGTCGACGGCGCACTCGAGCGCCTGGTCGAGCTGGGTGCCGATCCGGACGCGTGTCCAGTCGTGCGTGTCCCCGGTGCCTTCGAGCTGCCGGTCGTCGTTGCTCGCCTCGCCGCTCGTCCCGACGTCGATGGCGTGGTCGCGCTCGGTGCGGTCGTGCGCGGGGGCACGCCACACTTCGACTACGTCTGCCAGGCGGCGACGACGGGCCTGGAGGCCGTGGCCCGTGACCACGACACGCCGATCGGCTTCGGACTGTTGACCACCGACACGTGGGAGCAGGCGACCGACCGGGCCGGTGGCGCCCACGGCAACAAGGGCCGCGAGGCCGCCGAGGCGGTCGTCGAGACCGTCCGCGTGCTGCACGCCGCATGAGCCCGGACCGCCGCCCACGGCGTGGAGTCCGGGTCCCGCTGCGGGCGCGAGTGGCCTTCCTCGTGGTGGCTGCGTCGCTGATCGCACCGCTGCTGGCCGGATGTGGCGGTGGCGAGGGCGCCGCCGCGGAACCGGACGGATGGCACCGCGCGGAGCTGGACGCCCCCGCGTCCTCGATCGGGTGGGTCGGGCCCGACGGTGTCGTGGTCCAGACCGCTGCGGACGGCCAGGTCGGCGCCGTCCGGCTGGGCTGGACCGGGGTGGCCGAGCCGGTCGCCATGCCTGCCGGTGACGAGCCCGTGCTGGGCTTCCTGCCGGGCGAGGTCGGGCCCCAGGTCGCGACCGTCGCCCCGGACGGGACCGTGCTGCTCCACGAGGTCGTCGACCCGGAACGGGACGAGTTCATCGTGTTCGAGCTCCCACCGCCGGTCCCCGGACTGGAGCCGGTGGCGCTGTGGTGGGGTCACGAGGACGAGGGCCCGATCCCGGTGATCGGCTACCGCGCCCCCGACGGCGACGTGGGGATCCACCCGATGGAGTGGGGCTCGGGGGAGCTCGATCCCCAGCCGTCCCTGTACGTCGCGCCGGACCGGCTCGACACGGTCCGGATCAGCGCACGGGAGGGCATGCTCCTGGCGGTCGGACGGCTCGGACCGGATCCCGGCCGGCTCCCACGCCGGGACCGGGCCTGGACCATGCCCACCATCGCCGAACCCGGCACCGGTGGAAACCCAGCCGAGCCTCGTGCGTGGACGCAGGTCGACCTCGACGGCCGGTTCGACGTCGTGACCGACGTCGACGGGTGGGAGCTGGACCTGTTCGTCGCCGGCGTCCACGAGGACGCACCGGCGGCATGGGTGCTCGACGGGGAGGCGCTCGACCTGCCCGACGTCGCGCTGGCCGGGGAGGACGCCGCGGTCCTGGTGGCCGACCCCGGCATCGACCGGGACCCCGCACTCGGCATCGAGACGGCCGACGGGCCGGCCCTGTTCGTGCCCGGCGACGGCGAGTGGGCGCGGACGCCGATGCCTCCGGGGCGTCTGGACGACGTCGTGCACATGCGCGACGTGCGACGGTGGGAGGAGCAGGAGGGCGGGTCACCGGGGCCTGCGGACGGCAGGATCGTGGCGATCATGGACGGCGCACTGTGGTGGCGCGTGGCCTGACGGGCCGGACCCGCGCCGACGCCCGTCGTCGAGACCGTCCGCGTCCTGCGGGCCGGGGTCACCGACCGCTCGTGATGTCGGTCGTCGCGCCCCGATCGGCCTCGTTGGACGTCGCCGTCGCCGCCCGGTCATCATGCTGGCCGGTGGCCCACACCGCCACGGCGGTTGCCGCGGCCAGGTGCCACACGCCGTGGCCCTGCAGCAGGGAGTCCGGATCGCACAGGACGCCCGCCGCGGCGAGGCGCCCCACCGCCGCTCCCGTGGCGAGCAGTGCCAGCGCCGCCAGCGTGCGGGGTGAGCGATCGCGCCACAGGATCGCACCGAGCGCGCCGACCGCGGCGACGACGGCCAGCGGCACGGCAGCGGTGGGGACGACGGCGACGGCCAGGCCGATCGCCGCCAGCGCGGGCCAGGTCGACCACCGCTCGACAGGGGTGCCCGACGCGCCGGCCACGACCAGCAGCCAGGTCAGGCTCACGTCGTGGGCCCAGGCCGAGCCCGGGGGCATCGGCCCGTGCGACAGCACCGACCCGACGCCCGTGGACACCAGCGCCGCGGCGAGCCAGGCACGCCGAGTGCGGACGAGCACGACCAGCCCCGCCACGACGAACGCGAGGCTGGTGAGGGCGTTGACCGGCTGGCCGAGGAAGCCCTCGACCAGTCGTTCGCAGTCCACGGGTGGCACGGCGGGTGGTCCCGGCTCGGCGTCGAGGCGAGCCTACGAGACCCCGCCCCGGCCGAGGTCGACTGCCATGGACTGCGCGGACGCGGTGCTAGAGCTGGCCGCGGATCTCCCCGCCCGGATGGTCGGGCGTGTGCACGTTGACGTAGACGTTGCCGGCCTCGATGGCGTCGACCAGCGCGTCCAGGTCCTGCCCGGCGAGGGCGCCGACCAGGTCGTCGGCCGTGATCGTGCCGGTGGCGAGCGTGCCGTTCGTCGGGCCGGGGATCAGCTGTGGCGGGGGACCGTCCGGGTACAGCCACACGACCACGCCGCCGTTGGTGCCGGCGGGCGCGAGGTGCAGGTGGGCCATCAGGACGTCGTCGATGTTGGCCACGATCAGCCGGTAGTCGATGCTGGTCCCGTCGGCGGACTCGCGCAGGATCAACTGGCCGCGCGCGGCGGTGTCGACGGGCGCGACCTCCTGGGCGCCGGTGAGATGGGCGGTGTGGACGGGGGGCGCGGCGTCAGCCACCACCGCGGTTGCGGCCAGTGCCAGGACGGCACCGGCGATCGTCAGTCGTGTTCGCATGGGATGTCCCTGTCGTGACGCCGCCGGGACGCGAAGGTGGGGCCGCGCCCCGACGGCTCGTCGGGCGACCGGGCCCGGCCACCCCCACCCCCTACGCACGACGACCCGCCCCGGTTCAACCGCGCCGGGGGCGCGGCCCGTCGGCGTTCGCCCCGGGTGGTGGCCAGGTGGAACGTCATGCAGTCAGGCGCTGCGGGCAGCGGGGGGACTACAGCCGGCAGCTGAGGATCTCGGTGACGAGGATGCCGCGGGCGCCCAGCCCGTAGAGCTCGTCCATGATGGAGTTGGTGTGGGCGCGCTCGACCATGGCCCGGACCGCGACCCAGCCCTTGTCGTGCAGCGGCGAGACCGTCGGGGACTCGATGCCGGGGGTCAGGGCGCAGGCCTCGTCGACGGCCTCGACCCGCACGTCGTAGTCCATCATGACCCACTGGCGGGCGATGATCAGCCCCTGCAGTCGCCGCATCAGCTGGTCGACCGCCGGGTTGTCGCCGTTGCCGTCGCTGCCGATCAGCACGGCCTCGGACTCCAGGATCGGTTCGCCCACGATCTCGAGCCCGGCCTGGCGCAGCGTGGTGCCGGTCGACACGACGTCGGCGACCACGTCGGCCACGCCCAGGCGTGGCGCCGTCTCGACCGAACCGTCGAGGTGGATGAGCTCGGCGTCGATGTCGTTGGCCGCGAGGTTGCTGCGCACCAGCCCGACGTAGGACGTGGCGATCCGACGCCCGTCGAGGTCGGCCACGCCCTCGACGGTCCCCGGCCGGGCGGCGTAGCGGAACGTCGAGCGCCCGAAGCCCAGCGGCAGGACCTCGTGGGCGGCGGCCTCGGAGTCCAGGAGCAGGTCCCGCCCGGTGATCCCGGCATCCAGCGCCCCGGTGCCGACGTAGGTCGCGATGTCACGCGGGCGGAGGTAGAAGAACTCCACGTCGAGGTCCGGGTCGACCTGGACGAGATCACGACGGTCCCGGCGTTGCCGGTAGCCGGCCTCCCGCAGCATGTCGATGGAGGCGTCGGACAGGGTCCCCTTGTGGGGCAGGGCGACACGCAGCATGGGTCTTCCGTGGCGGGTGGCGGTGAGGGACCACGCGCGGCCGGGGTGCACGTCGCCGCAGCGCGGGGGTCGGTCGGGTCGGGCCCGTCTACAGGTGAGCGTAGACGTCGTCGGTCGTCAGTCCGACGGCCAGCATGAGGACCTGGACGTGGTAGAGCAGTTGGCTGATCTCCTCGGCGGTCCGGTCGGTCCCCTCGTGCTCGGCCGCCATCCAGGCCTCGGCGGCTTCCTCGACGACCTTCTTGCCGATGGCGTGGACGCCCTGGTCGAGCGCCGCGACCGTGCCGGAGCCCTCGGGGCGGGTACGTGCCTTGTCGGAAAGTTCCGCGAACAGGTCGTCGAAGCTCTTCATGGGTGCAGTCCTGTGCCCGTGGGGCGGGTGGTCGGTCCGGTCGGCGGCCCCGGCCGTCACGACGGCGCCGACGCGGCGGCAGGGGTGGATCCGGACACTATCGGCGGGTCCTGCCGGATGGCACCCGTGACGGCTCCCACCTATGCTGCACGGTGCGCGGCGACCGGTCCTCGTCCGGTGAACCGCGCCCCCAGTCCGCCCCCAGTCCGCCCCCCAGCCGCCCGGAGTCCGCGCCGACGCGCGACCGACGCCAAGGAACCCATCGTGACTCGTCGCCTGCCCCTCGCCCTGGCCGCACTGCTGGCCAGCGTCTTCTGCGTGTTCGCCCTGGCCGTGCCGGCCATGGCGACGGAGGGTGCCCAGAGCGACCCGGCAGAGGCCGAGGCCGACGCGGACTGGACCGGGACCATCCTGGCCATCGGCCTGGGCTTCCTGGCGGCGGTCGGCGTGTTCGCCGACGCCTCGCCGGGCAGCATCCCACGCGCCGACGCCCACCACTGAGCCCGCTGAGCCCGGACACGCCGCCGTGCGGACGGCTCGTCGCCGGGCCGGCACGCCCGGCTCGACCACGTCCGCGTGGACCGGGACCCGTGCTCGACATCTCCGCAGCCCGACTCGCGACCTCGCCTGGAGCAGCACTCGATGAGTGACATGCCGATCGACCCGAACATGGCCGCCGACCTCGGTGGCCAGCCCACCGGCCAGCCCTCCGAGGAGGAGGTGCGCCAGTACCTCGCCCAGATGCGTGGTGCCCCGGTCGAGCAGGTCCTCGCGGAGGTCCTGCAGGGACTGCTCAACGCGGCCCAGATCAAGCTGGGTCGACGTGACGGTCGGCTGTTGCTGGACACCGCCACGGCGTTGGTCGAGCAGTCGCGTCCGGCGCTGTCCAGCGATCTTGCCGGCCAGGTCGACGAGGCCCTGTCCCAGCTGAAGATGGCCCAGGTCGAGGCCGAGAAGGAGGTCGCCGAGGCCGGACGCGAGGAGCCCAACGACCTCGGTGGCTCCGCCGGTGACGGTGGGGCGGGGGCCGACGACGCGACCGAGCCCACGACCCCGGACCAGCAGGCCACCCCGCGGCAGGCGCCCGGCGGCCAGCAGCCCGGGGCACAGCAGCGCGGCCAACAGCCCGGCGGGAACTCGCCGCTCGACAAGCTGTGGATCCCGGGTCGCTGACCTCGCCGGCCGAGACGACGTGGTCGTCCGGTCATCACTGCGCACGTCGCCCGTGCGCCGTGCGCTACACTCCTCGACACAACAACACAGGTCGAAGTGGACCACGGTCGCGAGGCCGCCCGGTCCCACCCGGCAGGGGCAACCCTCCCCGGGTCGCACACCACACCCGACGCCGTGCCAGGCGTCGTCGACTCCACGGGGTCGGCGGCTGGCAGGGCGTGGGAACTGTCTGGGCGACCCCACGGGGTCGCCCGTTTCCGTGTCGGCGACGTTCGCCACGAGCGATGCGCCGGTGCCCGCCGCCCAACGACCTCCACCCACGCACCGGGAGACACCACCATCGAGCAACCGCACCGTCTCAACGCCGACATCAAGGAACCGCGCGTCCGCCTGATCGACGCCGCCGGTGAGCAGGTCGGCATCGTCCAGCTGGCTTCTGCCCTCCGCCAGGCCCGTGAGCTGGACCTCGACCTGGTCGAGGTCGCACCACAGGCCGACCCGCCCGTCTGCCGCATCATGGACTACGGCAAGCATCGCTACGAGCAGGACCAGAAGGAGAAGGAAGCCCGCAAGAAGCAGAGCCAGATCACGGTCAAGGAGATCAAGATGCGCCCCAAGATCTCCGACAACGACTACGGGACGAAGTCCGGCCACGTCCGGCGCTTCCTCGAGGACGGCTCCAAGGTCCGCGCGACGATCATGTTCCGCGGCCGGGAGATGACCCACACCGAGCTGGGACGCAACCTGCTGGACCGGCTGGCCGAGGACATGGAGCAGCTGGCCACGGTCGAGGCCTACCCCAAGGTCGACGGCCGCAACATGGTCATGGTGCTCGCCCCGATCCGCGACAAGTCGGCCGAGGGCGCGAAGGCCTGACCCACCGGGTCGGCGACCGTCGCCCAGGACCCGAGCCCGAGACCCCGCCTGCCGGGGCACGAACCGAACACGCCGCGAGCGGCCCCTCGGGGCCCCGACGTCGGCCTGCCCGGCGAACGACCCGCACCACACAGATCCCGATCCGTCCGCCTGCCACCCAGGAGGCCACCATGCCAAAGCAGAAGACCCACAGCGGTGCCAAGAAGCGCTTCCGCGTCACCAAGAACGGCAAGGTGATGACGAAGCAGAAGAACCGCGCCCACATCCTCGAGAAGAAGTCCGCCTCGCGCAAGCGCCGCCTGAAGGGCCAGACCGAGGTCGCCAAGCCCGACGCCAAGCGCGTCAAGCGGCTGCTGAACAAGTAAGGAGCCAGTCATGGCACGTGTCAAGGGTGGCGTTCACGCCAAGAAGAAGCACAAGTCGGTCATGGACCGCGCCAAGGGCTTCCGCGGTGCACGCAGCCGCCGGTTCAAGGTGGCCAAGGAAGCCGTCATGCACGCCGAGCGGTACGCGTACCGCGACCGGCGCGCCCGCAAGGGGGACTTCCGTCGTCTGTGGATCACGCGGATCAACGCCGCGGCCCGCATGGACGGCCTGAGCTACTCGCGCTTCATGCACGGGCTCAAGCTCGCGGAGGTCGAGGTCGACCGCAAGATCCTCGCTGACATGGCCGTGCGCGAGCCGGAGGGCTTCACCGCCCTGGTGCTGGTCGCCAAGGACGCCCTGGGCGTCGAGGCGGACGGGACCGAGGGTGCGGCGCGTCGTGCCTCGACCAACGGTTCGTCGAGCAACGGGTCGTCGGCCGACACCGGTGACGACGCCGGGGTCCAGACCTCGGCCGACGTCGCACAGTCGGTGGGTGACACCGACACCGACGACTCCCCGACCCCCGACGAGGAGGTCGAGTCGGCGGCGGAGAAGGCCGCGAACGAGACCGACGAGGCCGACGAGGCCGACGAGGTCGTCGACGAGGCAGGCGATGCCGAGGACGAGCCCGTCGACAGCGACGCCGACGGCGAGTTGGACGACGAGGACGCCACGCCGTACGGCGAGGGCTCGGCCGCCGCGGACGACGACGGCGCCGGTCCCGAGGGCTGGACCGTCAAGGGCAACGCCGACTCCATGCTCTACCACACCGAGGAGTCGCCCTACTACGACCGCACCAAGGCCGAGGTCTGGTTCGAGACCGAGCAGGCTGCCGACGCGGCCGGCTTCGAGCGCTGGGACCACGAGGCCGCCGCGGACGACGACGTCGAGGTCGTCGAGCCCGAGGACGCGCCAGACGAGTCCGAGGACGAGTAGGACCGACCACGTCCGACCCGACGCCCACCACCCCACGCGGGTGGTGGGCGTCGTTCGTGTCAGCGGGTCCAGGGGAACTGTCGAGGGCCGTCGCCGGGATGGTGTGCGCTTCTCGTGCGCGGGGGCACGTGGTCGGCACACCATCGTGCGGCGTGGCCCGAAGTCGGGGGTCGTGGCGGGGATGGTGTGCGCTTCTCGTGCGCGGGGGCACGTGGTCGGCACACCGTCGTGCGGCGTGGTCCGGATTCGGGGCAGGGTGGCCGGGCCTAGGCTCGTGGACCCACCGACTCCGAGGACGTCGCCATGGAATCCGGACCCGCCGTGCACCCGCGGGTGCGTGACCAGCTGCAGGCGCGGTTGGACACCGGGGACTACGACGAGATCCTGGCGCTGTGGAAGGCGCACTCGATCGCCGAGGACGCCCGCGACCTGGACGGGCTTGTCGCGACGCTCGCGCCGGACTGCGTCTACGAACTGGTCGGCGGCGACGTCGAGCCGGGTCACCGTTGGGAGGGCCACGAGGGTGCCAGGCGCTTCTACACCGAGTTCCTCGGTGCGTTCCCCGACGTGGCCTTCTTCCTCCAGGACATCACCGTCGGCCCCCAGGGCGTGACCGAGGTCGCCCGGGTCTCCGCCACACAGGTCGGGTCCTTCGCCGGCTGGCCCGCCACCGGGGAGCCCGTCACGTTCACGGTGGTGATCGTGTTCCCCTGGGACCCCGTGTCGCGACGATTCCGGGGTGAGCGCGTCCTGGCCGTGCGGGGCGATGCCCCCGGCGGGGATGCCTGACATGGGGCGACCCGAACCGATCACGTCGGTGCGCAACGACCGGGTCGTCGCCGCGGCCGGCCTGTCCGCCAAGAAGCGGCGCGACGCCAGCGGCACCTACCTGGTGGAGGGACAGCACCCGGTCGCCGAGGTGCTGGCCGACGGACTCGCCGAGACGGTCTTCGTGACCGCCGACCGCCGCGACGAGGTCGTCGCGCTGCCCGGCGCCGACCGGGTCGAGGTCGTGGAGGTGGCCGACCACGTGCTGGAGCGGATCGCCGACGCCCGGTCGCCCCAGGGCATGGTCGCGGTCGCCCGGCAGCGGTGGAGCACCCCGGCGGAGGCGGTGGCCGGCACCGCCGTCACCGTCCTGCTGGTCGATGCCAACGACCCCGGCAACGTCGGGGCGATCGTGCGCACCGCCGACGCGGCCGGCGCCCGGGCCGTCGTGTTGACCACGGGGTCGTGCGATCCGCACAACCCCAAGGCGGTCCGTGCGGCCGCGGGGTCCGTCTCGCACCTGCAGCTGGCGATGGCGGACGACCCGGTCGCCGTGGTCGACGCCGCCCGCGCCGCCGGACGGCGCACGCTGGCCCTGGACGGCTCCGGCGACCTCGACCTGCTGGCCGCCGGCCCACACCCGGGCGGGGACCTGCTGGTGATGGGCTCCGAGGCCCACGGCCTGCCCGCGGACGTCCTGTCTGCCGTCGACGGCATCGCGTACGTCCCGATCCGCGGCCGGGCCGAGTCCCTCAACCTCGCCGCTGCCACGGCCGTCGCCCTGTACGCCGTGACCTCGCCCCCCGGCGACTCCTGAGGGCGGCTGTCGGACCCCGGACGGCCAGGTCGACGGCGATACCGTGCAGGATGTTCGGCGGTGCGGTGGGCACACGCCGGCTCGACGTCCCCGCCGCAGCCGAGAGGTCCCACCGTGACCACCCCAGCCCCGTCGCCCGACTCGCCAGATGGCTCCGGCGACGCCGGCCCCTCCCCACGCGTGACGCTGGTGATCGGTGGAGGTGGGGGCATCGGCAGCGAGGTGGCACGTCGGCTGCCGGGCACGGTCGTGGTCGCCGGGCGGGACATGGCGTCGCTGGAGGCGATCGCCGACGAGGTCGGCGCGCACACCCGCCAGCTCGACGCCCGTGACCTCAACGCGGTCTCCGACGTCTTCGACGAGATCGTCGACGAACACGGTCGACTCGACGGCGTTGTCAACGCGGCCGGCAGCGTGGTCATCAAGCCGGCGCACCTGACGACGCCCGACGAGTGGGTCGCGATCGTGGGCACCAACCTGACCACGGCGTTCGCCACGGTGCGTGCCGCGGGGGCGGCCATGCGCGACGGCGGCAGCGTCGTGCTGGTGTCGACCGCGGCCGCGACGACGGGCCTGGCCAACCACGAGGCGATCGCGGCCTCCAAGGGCGGCATCGACGCCCTGGTCCGTTCGGCTGCCTCGACCTACGGGCGCCGGGGCCTGCGCTGCAACGCCGTGGCGCCCGGACTGGTCCGCACGCCCCAGACCGCCCGGCTGACCGACAACGAGACGCAGGCCGAGACGTCCCGGGCGATGCATGCGCTGGGTCGCCTGGGCGAGCCCGCCGACGTCGCCGACGCGATCCTGTTCCTGCTCGATCCCGACAACGACTGGATCACCGGCCAGGTGCTCGGGGTCGACGGCGGACTGGGACGGGTCCGCACCCGCTGACCGGGAGCGACTGCCTCGGGACGGCTCCGGGCGGGTCGTCGCCGCGCGGCGTTACGCTGCGAGCCCGCCGACCACCGTTCCCACGAGGTGTCCGAAGTGTCCGCATCGACGGCTGTCGCCGACCTCGAAGACCTGCAGGCCCGGGCCGTGGCCGCCATCGACGGCGCCACCACGCTCGACGAGCTCGACGAGGTCCGGGTCGCCTTCACGGGCCGCAAGTCCGAGCTCGCCGACGTCCAGAAGACGATGGGCTCGATCGCTCCCGAGGACCGCAAGGTGCTGGGCAAGGCCCTGAACGCGTTCAAGACCGAGGTCGAGGGTGCGCTGGACCAGCGTCGGGCCGTGCTCGAGGCGGCTGCGCTCGAGGCCCGGCTCGTCGACGAGCGCATCGACCTCACCGTGCCGCCCGCAGCCGTGCCGCCCGGCCGCCCGCACCTGATCACCCAGACCGAGCAGGCCATGGTCGACACGTTCGTCGCGCTCGGCTGGCGGGTCGCCGACGGCCCCGAGGTCGAGTCGGCCGCCTACTGCTTCGACGCGATGAACATCCCGCCCGACCACCCGGCCCGCCAGGACATGGACACGATCTACCTCCAGGACGGCCGGACCGACGAGTTCGGCCTGCCGGAGGTCGTGCTGCGGCCCCACACCTCGCCGGTGCAGGCCCGGGTGATGCGTACCCAGGAACCGCCGATCGCGATCGTGATCCCGGGGCGGACCTATCGCAACGACACGGTCGACGCGACCCACTCGCCGGTGTTCACCCAGGTCGAGGGCCTCGTGGTGGGCGAGGGCATCACCATGGCCCATCTCCACGGGTCGCTGCTGGCCTTCGCCCGGGCGATGTTCGGCGAGGACCGCGAGATCCGCCTGCGGCCCTCGAAGTTCGAGTTCACCGAGCCGTCCGCCGAGGTCGACGTGTCCTGGGGCACCAACCCCGACGGCACCACGAGGTGGCTGGAGATCCTGGGGTCGGGCATGGTCGACCCGGTCGTCCTGTCGTGGTGCGGGGTCGACCCCGACCGCTTCACCGGCTTCGCCTTCGGGATCGGCGTCGAGCGGGTGGCCATGCTGCGCCACGACCTGCACGACATCCGCGATCTCTACGAGGGCGACGCCCGGTTCTCCGCCGTCTTCTGAGCCGGCCGTGCCTCCCGCGTGGGAGGCGCGTCCCCTGCTCCACCCCTGTCCGACCTCCCGTCGATCCGCCGTCTCACGAGGACACGATGAAGCTCCCACTCTCCTGGCTGGCCACGTTCGTGGACCTGCCCGACGGTCCCGTCGCCGACCTGGCCGAGACGATGGGCCGGTTCGGGCTGGAGGTCGACGCGATCGACACGCCCGGCGCCGGCGTGACCGGCACGAGCACGGCCCGGGTGGAGTCGTGGGCCCCGCACCCCGACGCGGATCGCCTGCGGGTGGTCACCATCACCCACGGCGACGACGTCGTCGAACTGGTCTGTGGCGCGTCGAACTTCGACACGGGTGACGTCGTCGTGCACGCCGGGGTCGGCGGCTCGATCCCCGGGATGACCCTGGAGGCGCGCGAGCTCCGCGGGGTCGTGTCCAACGGGATGCTGTGCTCGGCACGCGAGCTGCAGCTGGGCGAGGACCACGACGGGATCATGGTGCTCGACCCCGACACGCCCCTGGGCGTCGACGTCCACGACGTGCTGCCGCTGGGCGAGCCGGTCATCGACCTCGAGGTCAAGGGTGCCCGGGGCGACGTGCTGTCGGTGCTGGGCGCGGCCCGCGACCTGGCCGCCGTGCTCGACACCGACCTGCGGGCCCCCGACCCGTCGTTGCCCGACGTTGGCGACGACGCGGTCGACGTGGTCATCGACGCCCCGGAGGGCTGCACCCACTTCGTCGCGTTGACCCTCGACGACGTCACCGTGCCCGACGCATCGCCCTGGTGGCTGCGCCAGCGCCTGGCCCAGGTCGGCGTGCGCGCCATCAGCCCCCTGGTGGACATCACCAACTACGTCATGATGGAGCTGGGCCAGCCGATGCACGCCTACGACGCCGACGAGCTCGACGGCGACCTGCGGGTGCGGTGGGCGAACGAGGGGGAGCACCTCACCACGCTCGACGACGTCGACCGGGCCCTGTCGACCCGGGACCTGGTGGTGGCGGACGCCGCCGGACCGGTCGGGCTGGCGGGCGTGATGGGTGGCGAGGCCACCGAGGTCACGCCGCGGACCCGTCGGCTGGTGCTGGAGGCCGCCGTGTGGGACCCCGGGACGATCCGGCACACCGCCCGTTCCCTGCGGCTGACGTCGGAGGCGTCCCTGCGGTTCGAGCGCGGGGTGGACCCGGCGGGTGCTCGTCGCGCCGTCGCGCGCGCCTGGGAGCTGCTGGCCGCGATCGGCACGGCGACCCCGGTCGGCCTGGCCGAGGCAGGTGCCCCGGTCGACCGGCGACCGTCCGTCGAGGTCGACCCGGCGCGGGTCAACGGGCTCCTCGGACTGTCGCTGGACGCCGACGAGCAGGCGGCCCTGCTCGCCCGGGCGTCGGTCGGCACCGAGCGGGACGGTGACGCCCTGGTCGTGACGCCGCCGTCGTGGCGTGGTGACCTGACCCGCATGGCCGACGTCGCCGAGGAGGTTGCGCGCCTGCACGGCTACGACCGCATCCCGGCGGAGCTCCCCCCGATCCTGCAGCGTGGTGGCCTGCGGGCCGACCAGCAGGCCGAGCGCGACCTGCGCACCGTCGCGACCGCCTTCGGCCTGGACGAGGTCGTGACGCGGCCGTTCGTCGGTGACGACCACTTGGCCGGGACCGTGCCGTCCGACGGGCTGGTCGTGCTGGCCAACCCCCTGGCCAAGGACGCCCACGCGATGCGCCCCAGCCTGCTCGAGGGACTGCTGGGCGTGGTCCGCCGCAACGTCGGACAGTCCCGTCCGGGGGTCGCGGTGTTCGAGGTCGGGCGGATCTTCCGCCCCGCAGGCGACGCCCTCGACGACGTGATGGACGCCCTCGAGCCGGACGGCGCCGACGAGCTGCCGGGCGACCTGGCCGAGTGGCGCTGGCGCCTGCCCGACGACAGCCTCCTGCCGACCCAGCCCAAGGCCATCGGGGTCGCCCTGCAGGGGCGCCGGACCGCGCCGGGCCGACTCGACGACGTCACCTGGAGCGCCCAGGACGCACTCGCCGTGTTCGACGAGGTGGTGCGCCGCCTGGGCCACGAGCCGGACGAGCTCGTGCTGGACCGGGTGCCGGTCGAGCGCGCGGGTCTCCACCCGTACCGGACCGTGGCGATGCAGGTGCGCGCGGGTGACGGGGCGCCGGTCGAGGTCGGCGTCGTCGGCCAGCTGCACCCGACCGAGGCCGCGCGTCGGGACCTGCCCGAGCCGGTCGTGGTCGGCGAGCTGGTCGTCGAGCCGTTCCTGCGTGCCCTGGCCGCCGGCCGCCGGCCGACCACCACCGCGGCCCTGGTCACCCGCCCGACGATGATCGTCGACGTCGCGGTCGAGGCCCCCGACGAGGTCGCCTGGGCCGACCTCGCGGCAGCCGTGCGGGACACGGTCGGCGAGCTGCTGGTCGACCTCAAGGTGTTCGACGTCTACCGGGGTGACCCGTTGCCGGAGGGCCACCGGTCGATCGCGGCCCGCCTGTGGTTGCAGGCCGCGGACCGTGCGCTGACCGGTGACGACGAGGCCCGGGTCCTGGACGGGGTCGAGGCCGCGGTCGCCGATGCCGGCGGTCGCATGCGCCGGTGACGCCCGCCCGCCGACCCCCCGCCGAGCGTGATGGAACACTGCACACTGTTGCACGATCCGGTCACGCCCGGCTGACCCAGGCGTCGGCGACCGGGGCATAGGCTGGTGGGGCGCCCGGAGCCGGGCCGTGGTCGTGTCGAGACGCAACCGGGAGGTCGAGCATGTCGTCGCTGCACGTCGATGCCAATCACCGCATCCCGGACTACGAGCTCGACATGCGGGCGTCCAAGTCGTCTGGGCCGGGTGGCCAGAGCGTCAACACCACCGACTCGGCGGTCGAGTTGCGCTGGTACCCGGAGGCCTCGCGGGCCTTCACGCCCGACGAGAAGCGGCGCATCAGCAAGAAGCTGTCCAACCGGATCACCAAGGACGGCTGCCTGATCGTGCGGGCGAGCGAGCACAAGAGCCAGCACCGCAACCGCGAGGAGGCGCGCCAGCGTCTGAAGGAGTGGCTCGTCGACGCGCTGCGCGTGTCCAAGCGCCGCCGCCGGACCCGTCCCAGCCGGGCCTCCAAGCGTCGCCGGGTCGAGAACAAGCGGCACCGCGGCGAGGTCAAGCGTCTTCGCCAGAACCCCCAGCCACCCGCGTAACCCGTACGACCACCCGACACGTGCCAGGGACGGGGGGATTCGTGGGTGTTCGCATAGAGCGTGCATGAACTTGCAGTTCGTGCTGGGGTGGGTCTACCATCCGCACTCGCGACGACGAGGAACCAACCGTGGCACGTGTGGGCATCGTGGGCGCCTCCGGATACGGGGGCGCCGAGCTCGTGCGGCTCCTGGACGGCCATCCCGACCTGGAGGTCGAGACGCTGGCCGCCCATTCCGGGGCCGGGACGCCGGTGGCGGACCTGTTCCCCAACCTGCAGGGGCGAGGCCGGTTCGACGCGATCGACGTCGACGCGCTCGGCCGCCTCGACCTGGTCTTCGTCGCGACGCCGGACGGTCCGGCACTGGACCTGGTCCCGGACCTCGTCGCCGCCGGCACGCGCGTGGTGGACCTGTCGGCCGCCCACCGCCTGCCCGCCGAGGACTACGCGACCTTCTACGGGCAGGCCCACCCGCGGCCGGACGACACGCCCGCCGTCTACGGGTTGACCGAGTTCGCTCGTGACCGGGTCGCCGACGCCACGGTCGTGGCCAATCCCGGGTGCTACGTGACCACCGCGCTGCTGTCGCTGGTGCCGGTCGCGTCGCTGCTGGACCTGTCCACGCTGGTCGTGGACGGCAAGTCGGGGACGTCGGGTGCGGGGCGTGGGGTCTCGGACCGCATGCACGTGTCGCACGTCACGGCCAGCATCACGGCCTACGGCGTCCCGGGGCACCGCCACACGGGCGAGATCGAGGTGCACCTGGGCCTGCTCGGCGAGGTGGACCGCCCGACCATCACGTTCACCCCCCATCTCGTGCCGATGGTCCGTGGCCTGCTGACCACCTCGGTGGCCCGGCTGGCCGACGGGGTCATGGGTGACGACCTGCGAGACGCCCTCGAGACCCGCTACGCGGACGAGCCGTTCGTGACGGTGCTGCCGGCCGGCACCCAGCCCGTCACCAAGGCGGTGGCGGGGTCCAACAGTGCCCAGGTCGCGGTCGAGGTCGACGACCGGACCGGGAGGGCCACGCTCACCTCGGTCACCGACAACCTCGTGAAGGGCGCGGCCGGGCAGGCCGTCCAGAACGCCAACATGATGCTCGGCCTGGACGAGCGTGCCGGCCTGCCGACCGTCGGGACCTACCCGTGACCGGCTCGCCCACCCCGGAGCCCCGAGCACCGCAGCCCCTGGCGCTCGGGCCGACCCAGCGCACCGCCCTGCGGGCTTGGGGGCCGGACGACCGGTCCGGCCTGCGCCCGCTCGACGGGGGGCTGACCGCGGTCGGCGGACTGGCGGCCGGCGCCGCCACCAGTGGCGTCAAGGAGTCCGGGGCGCCGGACCTCGCGCTGGTGCTGGCCAGTGGTCCGGCCACCGTCGCTGCGGTCACCACCTCCAACCGGGTCAAGGCCTCCAGCGCGGTCCGGACCGACGAGATCGCCCGTCGCGGCACGGCGCGCGCGGTGGTGGTCAATTCCGGCAACGCCAACGTGGCGACCCGGGACGGCCACGCCCACACCGACCGGCTCGCGGCCGCCGTGGCCGCCGAGGCCGGGATCGACCCCGACGAGGTCGTCGTCATGTCGACCGGGGTCATCGGCGTGCCGTTGCCGATCGAGCAGGTGGAGGCCGCCGTGCCCGCCGTCGTGGCCGACCTGTCCGACGACGGCGGCCTGCGGGCAGCCACCGCCATGATGACCACCGACTCGGGTCCCAAGCAGGTCGCGTTCGAGGTGACCGACGACTCGGGTGGACGGTGCGTCGTCGCCGGGATGGCCAAGGGCGTCGGGATGATCGAGCCGAACATGGCGACCCTGCTCGTCACGGTCGCCACCGACGCCCCCCTGCCGGCCGCGGTCGCCCGCCAGCTGGTCCGACGCGCTGCGGACGCGACCTTCAACCGGATCAGCGTCGACGGCGACCAGTCCACCAGCGACCAGCTGGTGCTGCTGGCGACCGGGACCGCGCCGGACCCACCCGGCCTGCAGGCGCTGGCGCGTGGCGTGCATGCCGTGTGCGCCGACCTCGCGGCGCTGGTCGTGGCCGACGGCGAGGGCGCCAGTCGCATCGCCGCCATCACCGTCACCGGTGCCACCGACGAGGACCAGGCGGAGTCGCTGGCCCGCAGCGTCGCCACCTCCAACCTGGTCCGGGCGGCCATCCACGGTGCGGATCCCAACTGGGGACGGATCCTGATGGCGATGGGCAATGCCGACGCCGACTTCGACCCTGCACGGGTCCAGGTCACCTGCAACGGCATCGCGGTGTGCCGGTTCGGGGTCGCCGCGTCGTTCGATCGTGGCCAGGCCGCCCGCGCGATGGACCGCGACGCCGTCACCATCGAGATCGACCTCCAGCTCGGCCGCGCCTCCGCCACCCTCCTCACCTGCGACCTGACCGAGGACTACGTCCACTTCAACAGTGCGTACACGACATGAGCGATTTCGAGTCGGACCGTTTGACGACGCGGGAGTCGGCGGCGCAGCACAAGGCGGCGGTGCTGCGCGAGGCGCTGCCGTGGATCACCCAGTTCCACGGGTCCACGGTCGTGATCAAGTACGGCGGGAACGCGATGGTCGACGCGGAGCTGAAGCAGTCCTTCGCCGCCGACGTCGCCCTGATGCACTTCGTCGGGCTCCGCCCGGTGATCGTCCACGGCGGGGGACCCCAGATCTCGGCCCTGGCCAACCGTCTCGGCATCGAGTCCACCTTCGTGGACGGACTGCGGATCACCGACGACGCGATGATGGACGTCGTGCGCATGGCCCTGCTCGGCGAGGTCAACCCCGAGCTGGTCGGGCTGGTCGAGCGCGCCGGGGCCCCCGCCGTCGGCGTGGCCGGCACGGACGCCGGGCTGCTGACCGTGACCCCCGCCACCTCGCCCGGCGGCACCAGGCTGGGACGCGTCGGCGACGTCGCGTCGGTCGACACGACCATCCTCGACGACCTGCTGGACGACGGGTTCCTCCCGGTGGTCGCCACGGCCGGCCGTGACGAGCACGGCGTGGACCACAACGTCAACGCCGACCTGGCCGCGGGGGCGATCGCCGGGGCGCTGGGTGCGGCCAAGCTGATCTACCTGACCGACGTCCCCGGCCTGTACCTCGACTTCGGGGACGCCGAGAAGGGCATCGACCCCGACCGGGGCTCCCTCATCGGGCAGGTCACCCCCGAGCGGCTGCGCGAGATGCTCGACCACGGCGACCTGCACAGCGGGATGCTGCCCAAGGTCCGGTCCGTGCTGGCCGCGCTGGACGCGGGCGTGCCGCAGGCCCACCTCCTGGACGGCCGGGTGCGCCACGCCGCCCTGATCGAGCTGTTCACCGACGAGGGCATCGGCACGATGGTGAGCCGCGGTGCCGTCACTGCGTCCGGACTGACCTTCGCGTCCGACCACGACCCCGAGCACCCGTCACCGCGCGACACCACGCGTGCCGCGGCCGGCGTCGACGCACCGCCCGACGGCATCCCGTCCCACCGCAAGCAGGCCGGACGGGCGGAACGCGCGGCCGCGCCCCCCGACGTCTCCGACGAGTCCGCCTCCACCCCCGGGAGCACGCCATGAGCACCACGTCGTCCGACCTGTCCGACGCGACCGCGGCCGCCCACGAGCGTGATGCCGCCCACGTCATGGGCACCTACGCCCGACGTGCCCCGGTGTTCGTCCGTGGCCAGGGGACCGTGCTGTTCGACGCCGACGGCGACAGCTGGCTCGACTTCCTCGGGGGGCTGGCCGTCACGGTGCTCGGCCATTCCCACCCCGCCGTCGCCGGCGCGGTGCGTGAGCAGGTCGGCGCGGTGCAGCACACCTCCAACCTGTTCCTGACCGAGCCGATGCTGGGCCTGGCCGAGCGACTCGCGCGCATCACCGGGTGGGACGACGCGCGGACCTTCTTCGCCAACTGCGGCGCCACGGCCAACGAGGCCGCGATCAAGCTGGCCCGCCGCCACGGCAAGGCCATCGCCGACGACAAGGTCCGGATGGTCACGCTCGACCGGTCCTTCCACGGCCGCACCTTCGCGACCCTCGAGGCCACCGGCCAGCCCGAGAAGCACGCCCCCTTCGCGCCACTGCTGGGCTACGTCGACACCGTGCCGTTCGACGACCCCGAGGCGCTGACCGCCGCCGTCACCGACCAGCACTGCGCCGTCATGCTCGAGGTGGTGCAGGGCGAGGGCGGCGTGCGTCCGCTCGACCCGGCCGTGCTGTCCGCGGCACGGGCGGCCTGCGACGCCCACGACGCCCTGTTGATCGTCGACGAGGTCCAGACCGGCATGGGGCGCCTGGGGGAGTGGTTCGGCTTCCAGACCACCGACGTCGTGCCGGACGTCATCACGCTGGCCAAGGCGCTCGCCAACGGCCTGCCCATCGGCGCCTGTGTCGCCCACGGCGCCGCCGCCGACGTGTTCGGGCCGGGTGACCACGCCACCACCTTCGGGGGCAACCCGGTGACGGCCGCGGCGGCCAACGCCGTGATCGACACCATCGAGGGGGACGGGCTGCTGACCACGGCCGACGTCCGCTCGCGCCGCCTCACCGGGGCGCTGGACGGCCTGGCGCAGCGCCACGACCTGGTCGCCGGCTGGCGCGGCCGAGGCCTGCTGCTGGGGGTCGAGCTGACCGCACCGGTGGCGCGCCACGTCGAGCAGGCCGCCGAGGAGGGTGGACTGATCGTGAACGCGGTCGCCGACGACGTGGTCCGGATGGCACCGCCGCTGACGGTCTCCAACGCCGAGATCGCGACCGCCATCACGACCCTGACCCAGGCGCTGGACACCGCCCTGGCGACCCACGACGCCTGACGCCCCCGGTCCTGGATGCCGGGAGGACCGACTCACCGTTGCACCGACGAGCTGGAGCTGACGATGCAGGACTTCCTGTCCGTGGCGGACGCCACCCCCGCCGACCTCGAGGCGATCCTCGACCGCGCCGACGACCTCCGGCTCGCACGCCACGCGGCCCTGGCCGCCGGGCGGTCGCCGGTCACCGCGGACGTGCTCGACGGGCGCACCGTCGCGCTGGTCTTCGAGAAGCCGTCGCTGCGCACGCGGGCGTCGTTCGAGGTGGGGGTCCACGAACTGGGTGGCGCGACCCTGCCGATGTGGAACACCGAGATCAACCTGGGAGGGCGCGAGTCGGTGTCCGACGTGGCCCGGGTGCTGGCCCGCTACGTCCAGTGCATCGTGATCCGCACGTTCTCCCACGACAACCTGGTGGAGATGGCCGCGGCGGTCGACGTCCCGATCGTCAACTCGCTGTCCGACCACGAGCACCCGTGCCAGGCGCTGGCCGACCTCCAGACCGTGCGCCAGGTGTTCGGCGACCTCGCCGGGCGCACGCTGGCCTACGTCGGCGACGGCAACAACGTGGCGCACTCGCTGCTGCTGGCCGGGGCCCTGGCCGAGATGCACGTCCGGGTGGTGCATCCGGATGGCTACGCCCCCGACGACGACGTGGTCGCCGCCGCCCGGGACCTGGTCGGTGAGGTGGGCTCGGTGTCCACCACGACCGATCCCCGAGCCGGTGTCGAGGGGGCGGACGTGGTCTACACCGACGTCTGGGCCTCGATGGGCCAGGAGGCCGAGGCCGCGGCGCGGGCCACCGCGTTCGACGGGTTCCGCGTCACCACCGACCTGATGGACCTGGCGGCCGACGACGCCATCTTCCTCCACTGCCTGCCCGCCCACCGGGGCGAGGAGGTCGACGCGGCGGTGATCGACGGGCCCGCGTCGCGGGTCTTCGACCAGGCCGAGAACCGCCTCCATGCCCAGAAGGCCCTGCTGGCGCACCTGCTGGGGGCCGGCCACGGCTCGAGCCGTGGGACGGCACGACCGTGAGCGATGCGCGGGCGGTCGACAAGGTCCAACGCCAGCGCGTGCTGCGGGACCTGCTGGCGACTCGTGCGCTGCAGTCGCAGGCCGACGTGGTCGACGCGCTCGCCGCCGAGGGGATCGCCTGCAACCAGGCGACCGTGTCGCGTGACCTCGACGACCTCAAGGCGGTCAAGGTCCGCGGGGTCGACGGCAGCCAGTCCTATCGCGTCCGGGCCGACCTGGTCGACTCGGGCTGGGCGGACGTCGAGGCCACGATCCGCCAGTTCGTCGTCGACATCACCGCCAGCGGGAACCTGGTGGTGCTGCGCACCCCGCCCGCGTGCGCGCACCCGGTGGCGTCGGCGATCGACCTGGGCGGCGTGGACGGCGCGATCGCGACCATCGCGGGTGACGACACCGTCCTGGTCGTGGCTGCGGAGGGGCTCGCCGGGGCCGACCTCGCCCAGCGGATCCGCGCCCACCTCGGCCACTGAGCCCGGTGATGTCGACCAACGCATAGTGAATGCATGAATTTGCACACGAGGCCCCGCAGGGTTACCGTCACCGATCGCGACCAACGGGTCGCGCACCCGATTCCACCACGACCGGGAAAGCACACGCCATGAGCAAGGTCCTCACCAGCCTGCCCCGCGGGGAACGCGTCGGGATCGCGTTCTCCGGTGGCCTCGACACGTCCGTCGCGGTGGCGTGGATGCGCGACAAGGGCGCCGTTCCCTGCACCTACACCGCCGACCTCGGCCAGTACGACGAGCCGGACGTCACCGGGGTGCCCGAGCGCGCCACCCAGTACGGCGCCGAGATCGCCCGCACGCTCGACATCCGGCGTGAGCTGGTCAACGAGGGGATGGCCGCGATCGCCTGTGGCGCCTTCCACATCCGCTCCGGGGGGCGCACCTACTTCAACACGACGCCGCTGGGCCGGGCCGTCACCGGGACGATGCTCGTGCGTGCCATGCAGGACGACGACGTCAACATCTGGGGTGACGGGTCGACCTTCAAGGGCAACGACATCGAGCGGTTCTACCGCTACGGGCTGATGGTCAACCCGCGGCTGCGGATCTACAAGCCGTGGCTGGACGCCGACTTCGTGGCCGAGCTGGGCGGGCGTGCCGAGATGAGCGAGTGGCTGGCCGAGCGTGACCTGCCCTACCGCGACAGCGCGGCCCGGGCCTACTCGACCGACGCCAACATCTGGGGTGCCACGCACGAGGCCAAGAGCCTCGAGCACCTCGACGTGTCGCTGGAGAGCGTCGAGCCGATCATGGGGGTCAGGTTCTGGGACCCGGAGGTGGAGATCGCGCCCGAGGACGTCACCATCGGCTTCGAGGACGGGCGGCCGACCTCGATCGACGGGCAGCGCTTCGACGACCCGGTCGCACTGGTCTACGAGGCCAACGCGATCGGTGGCCGCCACGGGCTGGGCATGTCCGACCAGATCGAGAACCGGATCATCGAGGCGAAGTCCCGTGGCATCTACGAGGCGCCGGGCATGGCCCTGCTGTGGATCGCCTACGAGCGGCTGCTCAACGCGGTCCACAACGAGGACACGATCGCCTACTACCACGACAAGGGCCGCACGCTCGGTCGCCTGATGTACGAGGGTCGCTGGCTCGACCCCCAGGCGCTGATGGTGCGCGAGTCGATCCAGCGGTGGGTCGCGTCGCTCGTGACCGGCGAGGTGACGCTGCGGCTGCGTCGGGGCGACGACTACACGATCCTGGACACGACCGGTCGCCACTTCTCCTACCACCCGGAGAAGCTGTCCATGGAGCGGGTCGCGGATGCCGCGTTCGGCCCCACCGACCGGATCGGCCAGCTGACGATGCGCAACCTCGACATCGCCGACTCGCGCGACAAGCTGGAGATGTACGCCCGCCAGCCGTTGGACCAGGGGACCCTGCTGGTCGAGAACGGCACCCTGTTCGGTGAGCTGCCCCCCGGCGGAGCCGACCGGATCACCCGCAACCCGTCGGTGACCGGCGACGAGGAGTCCGCCCTGGACGACGCCGCCATGGAATGGGGCACGGACTAGGCATGGAGCGCGTGGGGGAGTACCGGATCGTCGGCGACCTGGCTGCGCTGGACATGGACCTGGCGCATCGGGCGATGTCGCATGACTCGTACTGGGCGCGGGGCCGCACCCGTGCCGACCATGACCGCGCGTTCGCGAACTCCCGCGTCGCGGTCGCGCTGGACGCCGACGGCGCCACCGTGGCGTTCGCCCGGGCGGTGACCGACGGGGTGACCCATGCCTGGCTCGCCGACGTGTGGGTCGAGCCGGACCACCGGGGGAGGGGACTCGGGACGGCCGTCACTGCCTTCCTGGTGGAAGCGCCCGACCTCGCCGAGGTGCGACGCTGGGCCCTGGTCACCTCCGATGCCCAGACGCTCTACGAGCGGTTCGGGTTCGCCGCCCACGAACCCCCGCCCACCCTGATGGAACGGTTCAGCGACACCGTGTGAGCCGACGCGCCCGGCGGCGGTCGCTGCGGCACCAGCCTCCTCGCGATGACCCGCCGAGCCTGACTAGCGTCGTGCGGGAGTGGACGAAGGAGCTCCCGTGGCCCGTGCCGTGGCCCTGTTGCGCAGTGTCAATGTCGGTGGGAACCGGATGACGATGGCGTTCCTGCGCGAGCTCGCCACGGCGGCGGGCTGTCGGGAGGTCGAGACGGTGCTCGCCACCGGCAACGTCGTGATGGCGGAACCGGACGACCTCGAACACACGCGCCGCACCCTGGCGGAGGCGCTGGCCGAGGGCTTCGGTCCGATCGACGTGGTGATGCGGACCCACGCCGAGCTGGCCGACGCCGTGGCGCGCAACCCGTGGGCGGCCGACGTCGGGACCGGCACGCGTGAGGGCCGGTTCGTCCACACGATGTTCCTGCAGTCCCAGCCCGTCGCCGAGGCGATCGCCTCGCTCGCCCGCGACGACTCCGACGACCTGTTCGCGGTCTCGGGACGGGAGGTGTTCGTGGCCTTCGCCGACGGCTCCCAGGGCAGTCGCTACCAGGGCAGTTGGTTCGAACGTCACCTCCAGGTGGTGGGCACGATGCGCAACCACAACACCGTGGAGAAGCTGGTCGCGGCGAGCACCTGAACCCCCTGCCCGGGACCAGGTCGCCGTCGGGCTCGATCTCGGGCTTCTCGACCGAGCCATCGCCGTCTAGGGTGGATCCAGGTCCTCGCGCGGTGTGGTGGTCGACGTATCACGCCGCCCGCGCCGGGCTCGGAGTGATGGGCACGCGACACGTGAGGGGCTCCGATGGATCCGGTGGTCGTCCTGGACGCACGCACGCTGGGCAGGCATGCCCACCGAGCCGTGGAGGGTCTCGACGACGCCGACTGGGTGTTGGTGACCCGCCGTGGACTGGACACGTCCTGGACGGCGGTGCGGGTCGGGGAGGTCCGCACGGTGCCGGACGAGGTGCCCGTGGGCGAGGCGCTGGACCTGGATGCCGCGCCGGACGTCACGACGTGGGATCCGGGCGACGACGTCGCCCGACCGGACGGCCCCGCATGCGTCGTGGGTCCGGACGGTCCGGTGGGGTCGCTGCACCTCGACCAGCTCGAGCCCACCGCCGCGGCGGCCGATCCTCCCCGCCGGGGGTTCTTCCTGCCGGGTCGCGAGGACGACGCCGGGACGGACGAGCGGCCGACCACGCGTTCGTGGAACCCACCTCCGACGCTGCGTGGCGACGGGGGCGCGGACCACGCCAGGCCGCCGGCCGTCACGTTCCCCGACACCCCGACGACACGGTCGGACCCCCCGCCGACATCGGGGGCCGAGCCACCCCAGCCGCCGATGCCGGAGCCACCCAGCGCCGGTGCGGCCGGGGAGGTCGACGATGGCGCGGGCGCAGACGGGGAGGTCGGCGCGGCGCAGGACGAGGGTGTGGAGTCGGACGGCGGGGACCAGGCGGCAGCGGACGACGGCGCCGTGACCCAGGACCTGACCACCTTCCCCCGGATGGAGGCGCCGGAGCAGGTGACGGCGGCCACCACGCTCGAACTGGTCGTCGGACTGGGGGACGCACCGATGCCCACGACCGGGGACGCACCGGAGGGTGGGCCGATGCGGGTGGTGGCTGCCGGTCCCACCGTGGACCTGGAGATCCAGGTGGTGGCGCCCGACTTCACCATGCCGGCAGGCGGTCGTCGCTTCCTGCACGTGCGGACCGACGACCCCTCGGCGTCCTCGGTGACGGTCCCACTGGTGGCACCGGCCGTGGAGGAGGCCCGCCGCACGACGGTCCGAGTCGAGTACGTCCACGGTGGCATGCCGATCGGCCAGGCCTGGCGCGAGGTCGTGGTGACCCCCACCGACGAGCGGGTCGAGGCGACCGTCGAGACGGGCGCGGCCGCGGTGACCGTGTCGGACCCGGCCAACTGGGCGGACCTGACCGTGATGGTCAGTGAGGGCCCACGCCCGGACGTCCTGACCTGGAGCTTCTTCACGGCCCACGACGTCGACATCCCCGAGCAGGCCGACCGCGGGCTCGACGCCGCGGACGCCCGGGACTTCGCCCACCAGCAGGTCGTGCGGCTGGGCCAGTCGGCGGGGTCCGAGCTCGAGGGCACCGAGCTTGCCGGCGTGTCCCGGATCGTGGCCGACGTCATGCCACCGGAGTTCTGGGAGGCCCTGGCCGCCGTGGCCGCCGTCGTGGACCAGATCCCCTCGCTGTTCCTCGTCACGGCCGATGCGTGGATCCCGTGGGAGCTGGCCTCGACCGAGCCTGCCTACCTGCCACCCGAGGTCGTCGACGCCGACGTCCCGATGTTCCTGGGTGCCCAGTTCCGGGTCGCCCGCTGGCTCGAACAGCGCAAGGTCGGACGCATGACCGCCCCGGTGCTGCCACCGCTGGACCACCACACGGTCGGCCGTCTCTGCCTCGTCATCGGCGACTACCTGGCTGCCAACGGCCAGCGCCCGCTGCCCGCGGCCCTGGCGGAGGGCGACGAGCTCAAGCGCCGCTACCCCTACGTCTGGAAGTCCGCGACGGCCACCGACCTGGCCGCGGTGCTGGGCGACCGGATCGTCGTCGAGGGTCGTCCGGTGGAGATCGACGCACTGCACCTGGCCTGCCACGGCCGGGTCAGCGACGACGTCCGCGAGACCGGGATCGTGTTGTCCGACGACCGGCGCACCCTCAGCCCGACGACCGTGCGGGGCTCGACGTTGTCACAGCGCCGCAACCCCTTCGTGTTCCTCAACGCCTGCCAGGTGGGCCAGGCAGCGCCGGATCCCGGGGGCTACGGCGGCATGGCCGGCGCGTTCGTGCGCGAGGGCGCCACCGGGTTCGTCGCACCGCTGTGGGAGGTGGCGGACGACCTCGCCAACCGGGCCGCCCTGGAGTTCTACGCCGACACGCTCGAGGGCGGACTGCCGGTGTCCGAGGCGATGCGGCGGTTCCGTGCCGGCTTCGTCGAGGGCCAGTCGACTCGCCTGTCCTACGTCTACTACGGCCATCCCGGACTGCGACTGTCGCTGGCCGACGGGGCCGCCACCGACGCACCCACGCCGGACCAGCCGGCACCCGACCGGCCCTGAGGGCCAGGAGCGACCACCATGGCACGCATCGACGCCACGCGACGCGAGGTCGCACCCGGCTACTGGGTCACGGCACCCAGCCTCGAAGGAGACGTCGAGGCCCACCCTGCCGCGCCCGGCGGCACCCGGGCCCCCACCATCGAGCAACCGACCGAGGCCCTGGTCGACGCACTCGATGCAGCCGACATGCGCGAGGTGCAGCTGCTGGAGGTCCGGGCGCGCACCACGCGCCCCGGTGGTCCGACCCGTGGTGCCCCGCCGGCCGAGGCGGCCGACACGGTGATGCTGGAGGTGCCCGACCTGGGCGACACGGTCGGACAGGTCGTCATGGCCGTCCATCCCGGCGGGGCCGTCACCTGGCACCCTCCGGCCGACCAGTCCAGCCTCGGCGGGCCCACGCGGGGTGCGGGCGCCACCACGACCTTCCGCATCCGCCTGCCCGAGGCCGGCACCACGCCGACCACGGATCCCGATGCCGACGGCGACACGCAGCGCGGGCTGCTCGGACTGGCCGGGTCCACCCTGCTCAAGGTGTTCGTGTTCCCCCTGCTGCGTGACGCCGCCGGCCGAGCCGTCCAGTCGCTGGCCGGCAAGTGGGAGGCGTCCAAGCGCCCGCCCCGCCTGCGCTGGTACGGCCCCGGGGCCGATCGGGCCGACGGCGCGGACGTCGACGGCGAGGGACTCGCCCGGCTGCGCGAGGGGCGTGGCCTGCTGCTGGTCCACGGCACCTTCTCGACCGCGGTCGCCGGCTTCGGCCAGTTGCCACGTGACCTGCTGGGGGACCTGCACCACGCCTACGGGGGACGGGTCGTGGCGCTGGAGCACCCGTCGATGTCGATCAGCCCGGTGGACAACGTCGCCTGGCTGTCCGAACGGCTGGGCGACGGGCCTGCACTGGACCTCGACGTGCTGACCCACAGCCGAGGGGGGCTGGTCGGGCGGGTGCTGGCCGGCCAGGCCGGGCCGGTCCCGGGCGTCAAGGTCGGCACGCTGGTGTACGGCGCGACCCCGAACCACGGCACGCCGCTGGCCGACCCGGACCACGTGGGCACCTACCTCGACCGACTCACCAGCCTGCTGAACCTGTTCCCGGGTGGTCCGTCGGACGTGGTGCGGGTGGTGCTCGAGGCACTGATGACGGCCGTGAAGGCCACCGTCACCGGCGGGATCGCCACCCTGCCGGGGATCAGCGCGATGGCGCCGGAGGGGGAGTGGCTGGCCGGCGTGCGGTCCGCTCCCGACAGCACCGTCGTGCACCGTGCCATCGCCGCCGACTACGAGCCGACGGGTGCGTTGGAGGTGGCGTTCAAGCACCGCGTGAAGGACGCGATCGTCGACCGGGTCATGGGACCGATCGCCAACGACCTGGTCGTGCCGACCATCGGGGTGTCGGGCACCGACGACGACCCGGACGCGATCGTGGCCGACCCGTTGGTGTTCGCGCCCGAGGACGGCGTGCACCATTCCAGCATCTTCGCGCAGCCGCGGACCCACGCCGCCCTGCGCGAATGGCTCACCGGCGCCTAGCGGCGCCACAGGTCCGGGGTGAGCAGGAGCAGGATGGGGAAGATCTCCAGCCGGCCGACCAGCATCAGTCCGGACAGCAGCCACTTGCCGGCCGGCTGGACCAGGGCGAAGTTCTCGGTGGGCCCGACCAGCCCCAGCCCCGGCCCGATGTTGCCCAGTGCACTGGCCACGGCCGACACCGACGTGACCAGGTCGAGCCCCACGACGTCGATCGCCCGGGACTCGATGACGCTGAGCGCGAAGGTCCCGGTCATGAACAGGAACATGTAGAACAGGAAGAACGACTGGACGTTGCGGACCAGGTCGGGCGGCACCGCCCGCCCGTCGAAGCGGGTCACGAAGACGCCCCGCGGATGGACCAGCCGGCGCAGGTCCGACGCGGCTGACCGGGTGAGCACGCCCACCCGGAAGCTCTTGACCCCGCCGGCCGTGGACCCGGCCATGCCACCCACGAACATCAGCCCGACCACCAGGATCTGGAGTCCGGGCACCCACGTGCCGAAGTCCGCGGTCGCGAACCCGGTGGTGGTGACGATCGTCAGGGCGGTGAACAGCCCGTCTCGGACGAGCTGCTCGATGCCGGACACCGCCGGGTCGACGTCGCCGCCGTCGACCAGCCCGATGACCAGCAGGACCATCGCCGCCACCACGATCGAGGCGTAGAGCCGGAACTCGCCCGAGCGCTTGTAGACCCCGGGGTCACGCAGCGCCCGGAAGTGCAGGGCGAACGACGCGCCCGCGGCGAACATGAACAGGATGATGACCCACTGGGTGTAGGGCCCGAACCCGGTGATCGAGGTCGACTCGGTGCCGAACCCGCCGGTCGACATCGTCGTCAGCGAGTGGTTGATCGCCTGGAACACCGACATGTCACCGAAGCTGAGCAGCACCATCTCCAGCACGGTCAGGCCGAGGTAGACCAGCCACAGTCGCTTGGCGGTCTCGCGGAACCGTGGCGTGAGCCGGTCGGGTCGTGGGCCGGGGGACTCGGCCCGGGCCAGCTCGACCCCGCCGACGCCCAGCAACGGCAGCACCGCGATCGACAGCACGATGATGCCCATGCCGCCGATCCACTGGGTCAGCGATCGCCACAGCACCAGGCCGTTGCCGAGCGCGCCCGGGTCCTCCAGGATCGACGCGCCGGTCGTCGTGAAGCCCGAGGTCGTCTCGAAGAAGGCGTTGGTTATCGACGGGATGGCCCCGGTGAACAGGTACGGCAACGTGCCGACCGCCGACATCGCGACCCAGGCCAGGCCGACCGCGGCGAAGCCCTCGCGGGTGGTGAGCTCGCCGGGCCGTCCGACCCCGCGCCACATCGCCAGGCCGCCCGCCATGGCGACGCCGGCCGCCGCGGCGATGCCCCCGGCGTCGCTCCACTCGCGCGAGACCAGCGCGACCGCGGCCGGCACCAGCATGGCCGCACCGGTGGCACCGACGACCGCGCCGATGATGTAGAGCAGCCGGCGGAACTGGCGACGATGGGACGTGCGGACCCGGGACCTCAGCGGCCGGGACCGGACCGGGGAGTCGTCGTCGGGGGGCCGGTCGGTCAGGCCGTGCACATCGCCTCGATCTCGTGGATCGCGCTGGCGGGCGCGAACACGATCAGGCGGTCGCCGGCCCCCACCGGGGTGTTGCCGGTCGGCACCGCGGCATGTCCGTCCTTGGCCACGCCACCGATCACGGCCGTGGTCGGGATGTCGAGGTCGCGGACCCGCAGGCCGTCGGCGTCGCTGCCCGGTGCGACCTCGATGTCGAGGGCCTCCGAGTCGGTGTCCTTGAAGGTCGCGACCGAGTGGATGCGGCCCCGCCGGACGAACTGCAGGATGGCGTTGGCGGCCGCGAGTCGGCTCGACACCGACGCGTCGATGTCGGAGCCCACCATCAGTCCCACGTAGCTGAGCCGGTGGAAGCGAGCCAGCGCCGTCGAGGCCCCGAGTGCCTTCGCCACCAGGCTGGCGGTCAGGTTGACGTCGTCCCAGCCCGACAGCGCCGCGACCGCGTCCCCTTCACCCAGCGACAGGTCCGACAGCACCGACGGGTCGGTCGGATTGCCGTTGATCACCAGCGCCTTGGGATGGCGATCGGCGAGCCGGCGGCACCGGGCCTCGTCGTGGTCGACCAGCACGACCTCGTGGTGCTCGGCGAGCAGCAGGTCGGTGGCCAGCTCGGCCATCCGGGTCGCGCCCATCACGACGACCCGCTGGATGCGCTCACGTTCCTTGCGCAGCAGGCAGCGGGCGCGGGGAAGGTCCTCGGTCCGCGACATCAGCAGGACGTGGTCGTGCTCCTCCACGACCGTGTCACCACGGACCGGCACCGTCTCGCCGTGGCGCACGATCGCGGCGACCGCCCAGTCGAAGCCGTCGTGGGTCGCGCGCAGGTCCACCAGGGCACGGTCCAGCAGCGGACTGTCCCGACGCACGATCCCCCCGACCAGGGTCAGCTGTCCGTCGACGAACGGCACCAGGTCCGACACACCACGTTGGCTGACCAGGTCGAGCACCTCGTGGGCCGCCATCTCGCCCGGGTCGATGACCACGTCCACGCCGAGGTCCTCGACACCCGCGATCAGGTCGGGATCCTCGATCCGTGCCACGGTGCGCTTGGTGCCCAGCACGTGGGCGGCGTGACAGGCCAGCACGTTGACGCCGTCGGAGTTGGACACCGCGATCATCAGGTCGGCGCGGGAGGCGCCGGCTTTGCGCAGGACCGCCGGACTGGCGCCGTTGCCGGTCAGCACGAGCGCGTCGAGGTGCTCTTGGACCACGGCTGCGCGGACGTCGTCGTTCTCGATGACGACGACGTCCTGGCCTTCGTTGGACAGGCGCTCGGCGAGGTAGCTGCCGACCGCGCCCGAGCCGACGATCAGGATGCGCACGGGGTGCTCCGGGTCCGGTGTCCCGGGAGGATACGTCCCGGGAGCTGTCCGACCACGCTGGTCGAGTCGCAACGGCCGACAAGTAGGCTCGTCGATGGTCGCACCGGCGGCCCACGACGAGCCCGTGACCGGGAGGCAGGATGGGAACCGACGCGACCGGGGCCGGCCGGCTCTGGGGGGCACGCCTGCAGGCCGCGCCGGCCGACGCGGCATGGGCACTGGGCGTGTCCACGGCCGTCGACGGTCGACTGTGGCGCCAGGACCTCGCCGGCTCGCGTGCGCACGCGGGCGAACTGCACCGCATCGGCGTGCTGGACGACGCCGAGCACGATCGGTTGCTCGCCGCGCTCGACCGGTGCGCCGACCTGTTCGCCGACGAGGCGTTCCCCTTCCGGGACGACGACGAGGACGTCCACGGGGCGATCGAGCGCTGGCTGGTCGACGACCTCGGGCCCCTCGGCGGCAAGCTGCGGGCCGGCCGTTCCCGCAACGACCAGATCGCCAACGACCTGCGGCTGTACCTCAAGGACGCCACCACCGGCGTCGTGGCGGGGATCCGGGGGGTCCAGCGCGCCCTGCTCGACCAGGCGGAGGTCCACCTGGGCACCGACGACCGGCCGGCCACGCTGGCCCCGGGGATGACCCACCTGCAGCGGGGCCAGCCCGTGCTGCTGTCGCACCTGCTGCTCGCCTGGGTCTGGATGCTCGAGCGTGACGCCGGGAGGTTCCTCGACGCCCGGGCGCGCATCGACGAGTCCGTCCTGGGCTCGGGCGCACTGGCCGGGCTGACCCTCGACCTCGACCCGGCCGCCTACGCCGCGTCGCTGGGGTTCGCACGGGTGGCACCGAACTCGATGGACGCGGTCGCCGCCCGCGACGGGGCCACGGAGTTCCTGGCAGCGGCGGCGATCCTGTCGGTGACCTGCTCGCGCATCGGTGAGGAGCTCGTGCTGTGGTCGACCGCGGAGTTCGGCTACGCCCGGGTCGGGGACGCCTTCTCGACCGGCTCGTCGATCATGCCGCAGAAGCGCAACCCCGACATCGCCGAGCTCGTCCGGGGCAAGACCGGTCGGGTCGTCGGCGACCTCGTCGCCCTCCTGACGACCGTCAAGGGGCTGCCGATGACCTACAACCGCGACCTCCAGGAGGACAAGGAGCCGGTGTTCGACGCGGTCGACACGCTCGAACTGGTCCTGCCCGCGCTGGCCGGGACGATCGCGTCGCTGCAGTTCGACGTCGATCGGCTGGCGACGGCGGCCGCCGGGGGGTTCTCGCTGGCGACCGACCTCGCCGAGGAGCTGGTCCGCCGTGGCGTGCCGTTCCGCGACGCCCACGAGGTCGTGGGCGGGCTGGTGCGCCGGGCCGAGCAGGCCGGCGTGGACCTGGACGGGCTCGACCCGGCAGTGATCGCCGATGCGCACGATGCGCTCGACACCTCGGTGGCGGAGCTGCTGGACGTGCGCGCGGCGGTCGAGCGACGGGACGCCTCGCTCGGGACGGCCCCCGGCAGTGTCCGGGTGCAGTTGGAGCACGCACGCCGGCTGGTCGGTGCGCAGTCCGACGACCGTCCGGGCCGCGAGGGGGGTGCCTGATGCCGCGGACCAACGACGACGTCGCGGCGGCCCTGGACGAGCTCGCCCGGCTGACCAAGGTCGACGAGCAGGACCCGAACTCGTTCCGGGTCCGGGCCTACGAGCGGGCCGCCCGCGCCGTCGAGTCCCTGTCGACCGACGTGACCGACATGAGTGCCTCGGCCCTGGCCAAGGTCTCGGGCATCGGGAAGTCCACGGCAGCGAAGATCCGCCAGTTCGTCGACGACGGCCACATCGACAAGCTCGAGTCCCTGCGCGAGAAGTACCCACCGGGGCAGTTGCAGCTGTTGCAGGTCCCGGGGCTGGGTCCCAAGATGCTCGGGCTGCTGGACGAGGTGCTGGGCGTGCGCGACCTCGACGGCCTGCGTGGCGCGATCGCCGACGGCAGCTTCGCGGACCTGCCCGGACTGGGCGACAAGACCGCCGAGAACCTCGCCAAGGCGATCGAACGGATGCACCTCGCGTCCAAGACGTCGCGCAGACCGGTCGCCGAGGTGCTGCCCGTCGCCGAGCGGCTGGTCGCCGACCTCGCCGACCTGGACGCGGTCGAGGAGGTGGCCTGGGCCGGGTCCCTGCGCCGCTTCCGCGAGACGATCGGGGACGTGGACCTGTTGGCCACGCTCGCCGACGGTGCGGACGCCGAGGACGTGATGGCGGCGTTCCGCGACCACGACCTGGCCGCTGAGGTGGTGGGGTCGGGAACCACCAAGACCTCGATCGTGACCCGGGACGGACTGTCGGTCGACCTGCGTGTCGTCCCCCCGGCGTCGTTCGGGGCGGCACTGGTGTACTTCACCGGCTCCAAGGCCCACAACATCGCCCTGCGCCAACGGGCGATCGAGCGAGGCTGGAAGCTGTCGGAGTACGACCTGGCCGATGCCGAGTCCGGGGAGGTCGTTGCCGGGGCGACCGAGGAGGAGGTCTACGCGGCCCTGGACCTCGCCTGGGTCACGCCCGAGCTGCGCGAGGACGTCGGGGAGGTGCAGCGCGCCGCCGAGGACACGCTGCCGGAGCGTGTCGAGGTGGCCCACCTGCGTGGCGACCTGCACGTCCACACCGACTGGTCCGGCGACGGTCGCGAGACCCTCGACGCGATGGTGGCCGCCCTGGTGGAGCGCGGGCTGGACTACGCGGCGATCACCGACCACGCCGAGGACCTGCGGATCAACGGGATCTCGCGCGAGGGGATGCTCGAGCAGCGCCGCGTGCTGCGGGCACTGGAGGAGTCGCGCGGGGACATCCGGCTGTTCCACGGCACCGAGCTCAACATCGGGGTGGACGGCTCGCTGGACTACGACCAGGACTTCCTCGACCGGTTCGACTTCTGCGTGGCGTCGGTGCACAGCCACTTCACGCGGCCGGTCGCCGAGCAGACCGAGCGACTGGTCACGGCGATCCGCAATCCTGCCGTCAACGTCATCGGGCACCTGACCGGCCGCAAGCTCGGACGGCGGCCCGGCATCGAGCTCGACCTCGAGCCGGTGTTCGCCGCCTGCGTCGAGACCGGCACCGCGCTGGAGATGAACGCCGCACTGCCCCGCCTCGACGCGAGCGTCGACGTCGTCCGGGCCGGGATCGAGGCCGGGGTCACGTTCGTGATCTCGACCGACTCGCACGCGATCCGGGAGCTCGACCGGGCACGCCACGGCGCCGCCCAGGCCCGCCGCGCCGGTCTCGCCCCCGACGGCATCGCCAACACCCGGCCCACGGCTGATTTCGAAGACTGGGTGGCATCTGTCCGGAGCGGGGGATGACGGCAGGAACGCGACGTTGCGAGCGAAGCGAGCAACTCGAACGCGCCCGGAGGGCGCGCATCGCCAACACCCGGTCTTTGCGCGACTTCGAGACCTGGGTCGCAGCGGTGCGCGCAGGGTGATGGGTCCGTCCCCGGGCGCGACGTGAGCGAGGTCGACTGGTCAGGTCCCTCGGCTGACCTGCTCGACGGCCCGGTCGAGCAGGTCGCTCCCCGGCTGCTGGGCATGGAATTGTCGGTGGCCCACGACGAGGCGCCGGTGACCGTGCGCATCGAGGAGGTCGAGGCCTACGACCGCGACGATCCGGCGTCCCACACCTTCCGTGGCCCGACCGCACGCAATCGCGTCATGTTCGGACCACCGGGGCACCTGTACGTCTATCGCAGCCACGGCATCCACCTGTGCGCCAACGTGGTGTGTGGGCCCGACGGTCACGGGGCGGCCGTGCTCCTGCGGGGCGGGGTCGTCGTGGCCGGACGCGCGCTGGCGGTGGCGCGTCGGGCCGGTCGTGACGGCGACGGGTGGCTGGCC
>NZ_JAHOPH010000003.1:0-179530 GCF_019798055.1 Salsipaludibacter albus
CCACACGCCCGACCCCGCACCACGACCGTCCCACGTCGTCCGTTCCCCATCACCTGGATCCCGCCGTGTCCCGCCCCGCCCGACCGATCGCGCGCATGCTGGCGCTGGTCGTCCTCACGTGGCTCGTGGTCGTCGGCGCCGTCCTGACACCCCCTGCGGAGGCCCGCGTGACGGCCGGGGACGACCGCCACCCGGGTCCCGGGATCGGCCTGCCGACGACGGCCCCGAGCCCGGCGCCGACCGCGGCCGCGACGGTCGAGTCGTCACCCGCGGCGTCGTCCTCCCCGTCGGCTGCTGCCGCGCCGTCGACGCCCGCCACGCCCGCGCCCACGGTCGACCACTCGACCAGTCCCGCCCCCACGCCCCGGCCGCGGGTCGACCTGTCCTGCGAGGGCGAGGTCGAGACGGTCGCGATCGACCCGGCCACCGGCTGGCAGGACGTGGTCGTGGACCCGGTGCGTCGTCTGCCCGAGGCGTGGGCGCCGGACGACCTGGTCGAGGTCGAGGGCGTCGGCTACGACGGCAGCCCGGCCCCGCGGGTCCGCGAGCTGGTGGTCGACGACCTGGCGGCGATGCACGAGGCCGCGTCCCGGGCGGGTGCCCGGTTCGTGGTCGTGTCGGCGTTCCGCTCCCAGGACCACCAGGCACGGGTGTGGGACCGGGCCGTCGCCAGCGAGGGAGGCGTCGACGCCGCCCGGGCCGGGACCGCGCCACCCGGGCACTCCGAGCACCAGCTGGGCACCACCATCGACGTGGTCGACCCCGGCCTGCCGGAGCTGGACGCGGGACTGGCGGAGACGCCGGCCGGTCACTGGCTGGCAGTGCACGCCGTGGAGTTCGGGTTCGTCGTCAGCTACCCCGACGGGGCCACGGCCCGCACCTGCTACAAGCCCGAGCCGTGGCACCTGCGCTACGTCGGCCGTGAGCGCGCCGCCGCGATGGCCGCCTTCCCGCTCAGCCCCCGCGAGTTCCTGCTCGACCGCGCGACCCGGGCGCCCGCCTCCACCGACGAGCCCTCCTGACCCGCCTCAGTCGGCCGAACTGCCCGTGGGCTCCCTCCCTCGCAGGTCGCGGTAGGTGGCCACCAGGCTGGCCGTCGACGGGTCGACGCCGTCCTCGGGCGGGGTGCCCTCGACCAGCAGCGGGGTCAGGTCGTTGGCCATCTCCTTGCCCAGCTGGACCCCCCACTGGTCGAACGAGTCGATGCCCCACACCACGCCCTGGGTGAACACCTGGTGCTCGTACAGCGCGATCAGCTGGCCGAGGGTCGACGGGGTGAGCCGTGGCGCGAGGATCGTCGTGGAGGGACGATTGCCGGGCATGACCTTGTGCGGGACCAGCTCGGCCTCCACGCCCCGGTCGGCGAGCTCGTCGGCCGTGCGTCCGAACGCGAGCGCCGACGACTGGGCGAACAGGTTCGCCATCAGCAGGTCGTGCATGTGGTCGACGTCGTCGGCGGGGACGGCGTCGGTGGTGTCGGGCTCGGCGAAGCCGATGAAGTCGGCGGGCACCAGCACCGTGCCCTGGTGCAGCAGCTGGTGGAACGCGTGCTGGCCGTTGGTGCCGGGCTCGCCCCAGTAGATCTCGCCCGTCGCGGTGGGGACGGGCGTGCCGTCCAGCTGGACCGACTTGCCGTTGGACTCCATGGTCAACTGCTGGAGGTAGGCGGGGAACCGGTGCAGGTACTGGCTGTAGGGGAGCACGGCGTGGCTCTGGGCCCCGAAGAGGTTGACGTACCACACCCCCAGCAGGCCCAGCAGGACCGGGACGTTGTCGGCCAGGGGCGTGGTCCGGAAATGCTCGTCGACGACGTGGAAGCCCTCCAGCAGCTCGTCGTAGGCCTGCGGGCCGATGGCGAGCATCAGTGACAGCCCGATCGCGCTGGTCATCGAGTAGCGACCGCCGACCCAGTCCCAGAAGCCGAACATGTTGGACTCGTCGATGCCGAAGGCGCGCACCCCCTCGGCGTTTGTCGACAGGGCGACGAAGTGGTCCGCGACCGCCTCGTCACCGACGTCGAGCCCGTCCAGCAGCCAGGCCCGGGCGCGGTGCGCGTTGGTCAGGGTCTCCAGCGTCGTGAACGTCTTGGAGGCGACGACGAACAGGGTCGTGGCCGGGTCGAGGTCGGCCAGCGCCTCCGCGACGTCGGTCGGGTCGACGTTGGAGACGAAGCGCACGTCCAGGTCCGGGTCGGCCGCGGTCGCCAGCGCGTCGGTGGCCATGGCCGGGCCGAGGTCGGAGCCGCCGATCCCGATGTTGACGACCGCACGGATCCGCTCGCCCGTGGCGCCGGTCCACGCGCCCGACCGGACCCGGTCGGCGAACGCGGCCATCCGGTCCCGGACCTCGTACACGTCGGCGACGACGTCCTGGCCGTCGACCTCCAGCTCGGCGTCGCGGGGCAGTCGCAGGGCGGTGTGGAGCACCGCCCGGTCCTCGGTGACGTTGATGTGCTCACCGTCGAACATCGCCTCGATGCGGGCCGGCAGGCCGGCCTCCTCGGCGACGTCGACCAGCAGGTCGAGGGTCTGGTCCGTGACCCGGTTCTTGGACAGGTCCACGTGCAGGTCGCCGACCCGGTGGACCAGGCGGCTGGCCCGGTCGGGGTCGTCGGCGAACAGGTCGCGCAGGTGCCGGTCGGCCACGGCCGCATGGTGGGCCTGCAGGGCCATCCACGCGTCGGTCGTCGTGATGTCCATCGGTCCCGCTCCGTCGTCTCGCCGTCGTCTGGGTCTGGCCCGAGACTAGGACCCCGGGTCGTCGGCCCGGCAGTGGTCGGCGGCCGGGCGCACCCTGGACGACCGCGACGACGCGATTTCGGGGTCCAGCGGGTGCTTCGCTAGACTCGACAGCCACTCGGGCCAACGGCGTCCCATCTGCAGGTCCTCCGCACTCGCGGCACCTGCCCCTCGACCGAAGGACGCCCCATGACCAGTGCTGCTCGCAGCACCACGCCCAGCACCGGCCCGTCGCGCCACGCCGCGACGCCGGCCGCCCCGCCGGGTCGTCGTCCGCGGCCCCGCATGCCCGGTGACGGTCGTCCGGTCGCGGACGGTCTGTACGACCCACGCAACGAACACGACGCCTGCGGGGTCTCCTTCGTCGTCGACATGCACGGTCGCGCCACCCACGAGATGGTCCAGCGTGGCCTGTCGGCGCTGTGCTCGCTCGACCACCGCGGCGCCACCGGCGCCGAGGCCAACGTCGGCGACGGCGCCGGGATCCTCGTCCAGGTGCCCGACGACTTCCTGCGCGACGAGTTCGGGGGCAACCTCCCGCCGTTCGGGTCCTACGCCGTCGGCCTGGCGTTCCTGCCACGCGAGCACGTCCCCGACGCCATCAAGGCCGTCGACGAGATCATCGAGGAGGAGGGCCTGCGCACGGTCGCGTGGCGCGACGTCCCGGTGGACAACTCGGCCATCGGGTCGATGGCCCGCGACATCGAGCCGGCGTTCCGCCACCTGGTCGTGACCGGGCCCGGCCTGTCCGGGATGGACCTCGAGCGACGAGCGTTCGTGCTGCGCAAGCGCATCGAGCACGAGGTGTCCATCGACACCCCCGACGGTCCCCAGGGGGTCTACTTCCCGTCGCTGTCGACCCGCACGCTGGTCTACAAGGGCATGCTGACCTCCGAGCAGCTCGGGGACTTCTTCCTCGACCTGCAGGACCGCCGGCTGACCTCCGCGATGGCGCTGGTGCACTCGCGCTTCTCCACCAACACCTTCCCGTCGTGGCCCCTGGCCCACCCCTACCGGATGCTGGCCCACAACGGCGAGATCAACACCGTGATGGGCAACCGCAACTGGATGCATGCCCGCGAGGGCTCGCTGGACTCGAGCCTGTTCGGCACGGGCGCGCTCGACCGGGCCTTCCCGATCATGACGCCGGACGCCTCCGACACCGCCAGCTTCGACGAGGCGCTCGAACTGCTGCACCTGGGTGGCCGGTCGCTGCCCCACGCCGTGCTGATGATGATCCCGGAGGCGTGGGAGGCCCACCAGACGATGCCGACGTGGAAGCGTGACTTCTACGAGTACCACGCCGGCATGATGGAGCCGTGGGACGGTCCGGCCGCGATCGCGTTCACCGACGGCACCGTGATCGGCGCGGTCCTGGACCGCAACGGCCTGCGCCCGTCGCGCTACTGGGTCACCGACGACGGCATGGTCGTGATGGCCTCCGAGGTGGGCGTGGTCGACGTGGACCCGGCCACGGTGGTGCGCAAGGGCCGGCTCCAGCCGGGCCGGATGTTCCTGGTCGACACCGCCCAGGGCCGCATCGTCGAGGACGAGGAGGTCAAGCGCGACCTGGCCGAGGCCGAGCCCTACGGGCAGTGGCTGTCCGACGGCCTGCTCCACCTCGAGGACCTGCCCGAGCGCACGCTGCTGACCCCCCAGCACGCCTCGGTGGTCGGCTTCCAGCGCACCTTCGGCTACACGACCGAGGAGATCAAGGTCCTGCTGGCGCCGATGGCGCGCACCGGCGCCGAGCCGATCGGCTCGATGGGCACCGACACCCCGGTGGCGGTGCTGTCGGACCGCCCGCGACTGCTGTTCGACTACGTCAAGCAGTTGTTCGCCCAGGTCACCAACCCCCCGCTGGACGCCATCCGCGAGGAGCTGGTCACGTCCATGGCCGGGACCATCGGCCCGGAGAGCAACCTGCTGGCCGCGGGCCCCGAGCACTGTCGCCAGATCGTGCTGCCACGGCCGATCCTGACCAACCAGGAGCTCGCCAAGATCCTCTACATGAACGAGGACGGCGAGTACCCGGAGTTCGACTCGTTCGCCGTGGACGGGCTCTACCCGGTCGACGAGGGCGGCGACGGCATGGCCCGGGCCCTGGAGGACATCTTCGAGCGGGTGTCGGCCGCGATCGACGAGGGCGCCAAGATCATCGTGCTGTCGGACCGGTACTCCAACGCCGAGCTCGCCCCGATCCCGTCGCTGCTGCTGACCTCTGCGGTGCACCAGCACCTGATCCGGACCCAGCAGCGGACCAAGGTCGGGCTGGTCATCGAGACCGGCGAGGCCCGCGAAGTGCACCACATGGCGGCCCTGCTGGGCTACGGCGCTGCCGCGATCAACCCCTACCTCGCGTTCGAGACCTTCCACGTCCTGGTCGAGCAGGGCGTGCTGGCCGACCTCACCCCCGAGGAGGCCAACCACAACTACGTGAAGGGCTGCACCAAGGGCGTGCTCAAGATCATGTCCAAGATGGGGATCTCGACCGTGGCGTCCTACACCGGCGCGCAGATCTTCGAGGCGGTCGGTCTGTCGCGTGACCTCGTCGACGCCCACTTCACCGGCACCACGACCCAGATCGAGGGCATCGGCCTGGACGAGATCGCGGCCGAGGTGGCGCAGCGCCACGCCTTCGCCCACCTGGAGCGCCCGACCGAGGTCGCCCATCGCGACCTGTGGGTCGGGGGCGAGTACCAGTGGCGCCGCGAGGGGGAGTACCACCTGTTCAACCCCCAGACCGTGTTCAAGCTCCAGCACGCCACCCGGCAGGGTCGCTACGACGTCTTCAAGGAGTACACGTCGCTGGTCGACGACCAGTCCGAGCGGTTGGCGACCCTGCGAGGACTGCTGGACTTCAAGGAGGGCGAGCGCGAGCCGATCCCGATCGACGAGGTCGAGCCGGTCAGCGAGATCGTGAAGCGGTTCTCGACCGGCGCCATGAGCTACGGCTCGATCTCGGCCGAGGCGCACGAGACCCTGGCCATCGCCATGAACCGGCTGGGGGCCAAGTCCAACACCGGCGAGGGCGGCGAGGACAGCCGCCGGTTCACCCCCGACGACAACGGTGACCTGCGTCGCTCGGCCATCAAGCAGGTGGCCTCGGGCCGGTTCGGCGTGACCAGCGAGTACCTGGTCAACGCCGACGACCTGCAGATCAAGATGGCCCAGGGCGCCAAGCCCGGCGAGGGTGGCCAGCTGCCGGGCAAGAAGGTCTGGCCGTGGATCGCGCAGACCCGCCACTCGACCCCGGGCGTGGGCCTGATCTCGCCACCGCCGCACCACGACATCTACTCGATCGAGGACATCAAGCAGCTGATCCACGACCTCAAGAACGCCAACCCGAACGCCCGCGTGCACGTCAAGCTGGTCGCCCAGCGAGGCGTCGGCACGGTGGCCGCCGGGGTCTCCAAGGCCAAGTCCGACGTCGTGCTGATCTCGGGCCACGACGGCGGGACCGGCGCGTCGCCCCTGAACTCGATCAAGCACGCCGGTGGTCCGTGGGAGCTCGGCCTGGCCGAGACCCAGCAGACGCTGCTGCGCAACGGCCTGCGTGACCGCATCGTGGTCCAGGTCGACGGCCAGCTCAAGACCGGTCGGGACGTGATGATCGCCGCCCTGCTGGGCGCCGAGGAGTTCGGGTTCGCGACCGCGCCGCTGGTCGTGTCGGGCTGCATCATGATGCGCGTGTGCCACCTCGACACCTGCCCGGTGGGCGTGGCCACCCAGAACCCCGAGCTGCGCCAGCGCTTCAACGGCAAGGCCGAGTACGTCGTCAACTTCATGACCTACATCGCCGAGGAGGTCCGCGAGCTGATGGCCCGGCTGGGCTTCCGCACGCTCCAGGAGGCCATCGGCCACGTCGAGTCGCTGGACGCCACGGCCGCGATCGACCACTGGAAGGCCGACGGGCTCGACCTCGCACCGATCCTGAGCGTGCCGACCTCCCCGTGGGAGCAGGACCGCTTCTGCAGCAAGGAGCAGGACCACGGGCTGGACCGCGCGCTGGACCAGGAGCTGGTCCGACGGGCCGCGCCGGCCATCGAGCACGGGGCCCGGGTGACGATGGAGCTGCCGATCGCCAACCGCAACCGCACGGTCGGCACCCTGCTCGGACACCACGTCACGACCGCCACGCGCGGGCTCGGCCTGCCCGACGACACCATCGACGTGACCTTCACCGGCTCCGCCGGGCAGAGCTTCGGGGCGTTCCTGCCCAAGGGGATCACGCTGCGGCTGGAGGGCGACGCCAACGACTACATCGGCAAGGGCCTGTCGGGTGGACGCCTGGTGATCCGGCCCGCACGCGAGCTGCACCCGGACTTCAAGGCCGAGGAGTCGATCATCGCCGGCAACGTGATCGCCTACGGCGCGACCGGTGGCGAGATCTACCTCCGTGGCGAGGTCGGCGAGCGCTTCTGCGTGCGCAACTCCGGCGCCACCGTGGTCGCCGAGGGCGTCGGGGACCACGCCTGCGAGTACATGACCGGTGGCCGGGCGGTGATCCTGGGCCCGACCGGTCGCAACGTCGGGGCCGGCATGTCCGGTGGCATCGCCTACGTCTACGACCCGCGGGGCGTGCTGTTCCGCGAGGTCAACCAGGAGATGGTCAACCTCGAGGCCCCGGAGCCCGAGGACCTCGCGTGGCTGCGCGAGGTCGTGGCCACCCATGCCGACGAGACCGGCTCGCCACTGGCCACCAGCCTGCTGGCTCGCTGGCACGCGGTGAAGCGTCACTTCCGCAAGGTCATGCCGACCGACTACAAGCGTGTCCTGGAGGCGGCCCGCGAGGCCGAGGAGGAAGGTCGCGACGTCGAGGAGGCCATCATGGCCTCGGCGCGGGGTGGCAAGTGACGGGCCGCGACGTGGTCGGGCTGCACGTGACGGGAGGCAACTGATGGGTGACGTCCAGGGATTCCTCAAGCACCGGGAACGGGTGCTGCCACAGCGACGTCCGGTCCCCGACCGGGTCCAGGACTGGCAGGAGGTCTACGAACCCCTGCCGATCGTGGACCTGCAGGCCCAGGCCAGCCGCTGCATGGACTGCGGCATCCCGTTCTGCAACGACGGGTGCCCACTCGGCAACCTCATCCCGGACTGGAACGACCTGGTGTTCCGGGACCAGTGGCAGGCCGCGATCGAGCGGCTGCATGCCACCAACAACTTCCCGGAGTTCACCGGGCGGCTCTGCCCCGCACCCTGCGAGGGTTCCTGCGTGCTGGGGATCAACCAGCCGCCGGTCACCATCAAGCAGGTCGAGGTCGAGATCATCGACCGCGCCTTCGAGGAGGGCTGGGTCGTTCCGCTGCCGCCCGAGACCCTGACCGGCAAGTCGGTCGCGGTGGTGGGGTCCGGACCCGCCGGGCTCGCAGCCGCCCAGCAGCTGACCCGGGCCGGCCACGCCGTCACGGTCTACGAGCGCGCCGACCGGATCGGTGGCCTGCTGCGCTACGGCATCCCCGAGTTCAAGATGGAGAAGCGCCACCTGGACCGCCGGCTCGAGCAGATGGAGGCCGAGGGCACCACGTTCGTCACCGGTGTCGAGGTCGGCGTCGACGTGCCCGCGGCCCAGCTGCAGGACGAGTTCGACGCGGTCGTGCTGGCCGGCGGCGCCACCAACTGGCGTGACCTGCCGATCCCGGGTCGCGACCTGGACGGGATCCACCAGGCGATGGAGTTCCTCCCGTGGGGCAACCGCTACGCCGCGGGCGACCTGGACGAGGTCCCGATCAGCGCCGAGGGACGCGACGTCGTGATCATCGGCGGTGGCGACACCGGGGCGGACTGCCTCGGCACCGCCCACCGCCAGGGGGCGCGTTCGGTCCACCAGTTCGAGATCATGCCGCGGCCGCCCGACGAGCGGCAGTCGTCGAACCCGTGGCCCACCTACCCGATGACCTACAAGGTCACGTCCGCCCACGAGGAGGGTGGCGAACGGGTCTACAGCGTCAACACCGAGGAGTTCCTGGGTGACGACGACGGACGGGTCCGCGTCCTGAAGGGCCACGAGGTCGAGTTCCTCGACGGGCGCTTCCAGCGGATCGAGGGCACCGACTTCGAGCTGGAGGCCGACCTGGTCCTGCTGGCCATGGGCTTCCTGGGCCCGGAGACGGACGGCATGCTCGACCAGCTGGGCGTCGAGCTGACCGAGCGCACCAACGTCGTCCGCGACGACGACTGGGCCACCAGCGTCGACGACGTCTGGGTCTGCGGCGACATGGGTCGTGGCCAGTCGCTGATCGTGTGGGCGATCGCCGAGGGTCGTGCCTGCGCCGCCGCCGTCGACGAGTCCCTGATGGGCAACTCGGTCCTGCCCCGCCCCGTCACCCCCACCGACATGCCCCTGCGCTGACCCACCGCCGGCACCCCCGGCGACGGCTGCCTCCCACACGTCGGTTGGGGAGTGCGTGCCCGCTGGCGGGGGTGGATCCGACAACCGACGTGGGGCGGGTCAGCCGATCCCGGTGATCAGGCGGGCTCGTCAGTCCAGCCGGGCGGTCATGAACCACACGTGCGGTCCGTCGTCGGGGAGGTCGACCTCGCCGGTGACGACGAAGCCGTGACGCTCGTACAGCCCGACGTTGTCGGCGGTGGCGGTCTCGAGGAAGGCGGCCAGGCCGTCTGCACGCGCTCGCTCCAGGCCGACGCGCAGCAGGCTGCTGCCGATGCCGCGCCGGTGGTGGGACGGGTCGACGGCCAACACCCCCAGGTACCAGTGCGGCTCGTCCGGGACGTGCGGGCCGAACAGGTCCTCGAGGAGGTCGAACCGCGCCCGGGTCACGGCGCCGCGCCGGCCGACGTGGCCCGCCCAGGCGTCGTCCTGCTCCTGGTCGGACAAGCCGAGGCCACCCGGCCGCTCCCACTGCGCCGCGCCCCGCTGGTCGACCTCGACCTCCACGACCCCGGCGCGCAGTCGCAGGTCGAGGAGCGTGCCGAAGAACGAGCGCGCCATCGCCTCGAAGGTGTCGGGGTCGGGGAAGAACCACCGGATCAGCGGGTCCACGCCGAACGCGTCCGCGGTCAGCGACCGCACCGCCACGCGATCGTCGTCCGTGGCCGGCCGCACGCGTGGAGCCTCGTCCATGCCGTGTCCTTCTCGGTGAACCTCGATCGGTGGACTCCGCGGGTCCTCGACCCGCTCCATCTCGGCACGAACCTACCCACGACGCTCGTGCAGGCATGTGGCAGGGGCGCTCGTTCGCAAGAATCTGCTATCTCGGGTCACGACGCCCGTCTAGGGTTCGGGGCCCGGGGGGTCGACTGGCGACCTCGCGTGGGGCGAAGGGGACCCTCCATGAGTACGGAACTGAGACGACGAGGCGCGACGATCGTCGCGGTCGCACTGCTGGCGATGCTGACGTCGGTGACGGCGGTGGCCGCACCGGCAGGCGCAGGCTGTGACGCGCGGACCAACAACACCTACCAGAAGCTGCTGGAGTGTGTCCGCGTCGACGGCGTGCGTGAGCACCAGGCCGCACTGCAGGCCATCGCCGATGCCAACAACGGCAACCGGTCCGAGGGGACGACCGGCTACACCGACAGCGTGGACTACGTGGTCGAGACCATGGACGCTGCCGGGTGGGACGCCGAGGCCGTGCCGTTCACCTACATCGGCGACCGCGTGGTGACCGACCAGCTCACTCCGGTCGAGGCCGTCTTCCAGACCGCCACCTTCACGGGCGGCGGAGAGGGCGACGTGACCGGACCCGTCACGGCCGTCGACCTGTCGATCGACGACCCGGCGGCCAGTTCGAGTGGCTGCACGGCCGACGACTTCGACGGCGTGGACCTCGACGGCCCGAACGACGTCGTGCTGCTCCAGCGGGGGGCCTGCAACTTCTCGTTCAAGGCGATCAACGCCGAGGCCGCGGGCGCCGAGGCCGTGATCATCGGCAACCAGGGCACCGACGGACGGGTCGGCCCGTACGCCAACGTGACGCTGGGCGGCGCCGACGTCGTCGACATCCCGGTCACGACGGCGTCCTTCGCGGCACTCCAGTCGCTGGCCGCCTCCGGTGCGACTGCCCACGTGGTGGTCGAACTGGACGTCGAGATCGAGTCGCTCAACGTGATCGCCGAGCTGGCCGGGGCCAACGACGACAACGTCGTGATGGCCGGGGCGCACCTCGACTCGGTGCCGGCTGGCCCGGGCATCAACGACAACGGCAGTGGCTCGGCCGCGCTGCTCGAGGTCGGTGAGCAGCTGGCCAAGCTGCGACCGCAGAACACCGTGCGCTTCGCCTGGTGGGGGGCCGAGGAGATCGGCCTGGTCGGCTCGACCCAGTACGTCAACGGCCTGTCCGACGCCGAGCTCGACCGCATCGCGCTGTACCTGAACTTCGACATGGTGGGCTCGCCCAACTACGTGTTCCAGGTGTACGACGCCGACGAGTCCACCTTCACCGCGCCGGTCGTCGTGCCGCCGGGGTCCGAGGAGATCGAGGCGATCTTCGAGTCGTACTACACCTACGCGGGTGAGCCCTACGACGACTCGGCCTTCAGTGGTCGCAGCGACTACCAGGCGTTCATCAACAACGGCATCCCGTCCAGTGGCCTGTTCACCGGCGCCGAGGTCATCAAGACCCCGGAGCAGGAGGCCATCTGGGGTGGCACGGCGGGCGACCAGTTCGACCCGTGCTACCACGCGGAGTGTGACACCTTCGACAACGTCAGCCTGCACGCCCTGGACGTCAACACCGACGCGATCGCCTTCGCGGTCATGACGTACGCCTACTCGACCGAGGACGTCAACGGTGTCCCCGGCAGCACCGTCCCGGGTGGCTTCACCATCCCGGAGCCGGCCGGACCCGAGGGCACGTTCGAGGACTGACCCGATCGGCACACCGGGCCGGGGATCCCATCGGGGGTCCCCGGCCCCGCCGTGTCGGCGTCTACTCCTCGGCGTGCTCGTCGCCGGTCGTCGGATGGCGGTGGAGGAGGTCGTCGATGGCGGTCACCAGGTCCCCGCCGTCCAGCAGGGCGCGGTCGTTGTGGTCGGCGCCGGGGACCACGACCAGGTCTGACGGACCGGCCGCGGCCCGCTCGACCCGTCGGGACTGTTCGACGGGGACGATCGTGTCGGCCTCACCGGCGACGACCAGCGTCGGGACGTCCAGGTCCGCGACGCGCTCGAGGTTGGGCCAGCGGTCGCGCAGGAAGGCCGCCGGCACGATCGGGTAGTGGACCCGGGCCACGTCGGCCAGCGAGGTGAAGGGGGAGCGCAGCACCAGTACGTCCGGCGGCCGTCGGGTCGCCAGTTCGACGGCGACGCCGGCCCCGAGGCTCTCGCCCAGGTAGGCCACGGTCGTCGAGGCGGCGTGTCGATCGACCCAGTCGCGGGCGGCGTCGGCGTCGCGTGCCAGCCCCGTGCTGCTCGGACTGCCCGGATTGCCCCCGTAGCCCCGGTAGTCGACGAGCAGCACGTCGTGGCCGCGTCGTGCCAGGGCCCGCGCCAGCGGCAGACGCCCGGTCCGGTTGCCGCCGTTGCCGTGGAAGACCACGACCGTGGCGGGCCGATCGGCGACGCCCGGACGACCCTCGAGGTGCCATGCGGCCAGGCGCAGGTCGTCGGAGGTCGCCAGGACGACCGGCGTGACGCCGGCCGGGGCCTCGGCCGGCACGACCTGGGAGGGGAAGTACACCAGTCGACGCTGGCCGAGCCATGCGCCGATCACGAGCAGGGCCACGAGTCCCGACAGCACCGCGAGGGCCACCACCTGTCGTTGCACGCTCCCGTCCATGGGTCCGGCGACGAGGGACAAGAGGTGTGCGGGGCTCTCCGCGGTCGATGCGTGGTCGACGAGGGGGGGTTCGCCACCACGCGAGACCGAGATCGGAGATGCCCCGCACTGCTGTCAAGGTAGGTGGAAGGTGGCGGCCGAGGAAAGGGCTCGTTCCGCATGCCGTTCCGACGCCGCGGAGTGGTCGTCGCTTCAACGATTTCCACGCGCCACACGTCGGCGCCTCTCGATGGTCGCGGTGCCGTTCCGCAGCGTGGCACGGGACCGGGGTCCGGGGTGCCCGGGGACCGTGGTCGCCATTTGCCCGATCCACGGTGGAAGCAGTGCGATCCTCGTGCGAAGTGGGCCCGTCGTGCGCGTCAGGTCAGGCGGTGGACGCTGACGGCGTAGCCGCCACCCGTGTACGGGTCGCGGTCCCACGTCGCGAAGCGGTCCTCGACGACCAGTCCCGCGGCGGTGCACCACGCGTCGTGGTCGGCCAGCGTCACCGGTGCCTCGTCCAGGGGGAGGTGGTCGGCGTCCAGGCCGAAGCCGACGACCAGGGCGCCACCCGGGACCAGGCAGGCCGCCAGGGTGGCGATCGCCCGGGACTCCGTGCCGGCGGCCAGCAGGGGCACCACGTTGCCGGCGGCGACCACGACGTCGGCGCCCGGGGCCACGTCCCGCGGATCGAGCGTGGACAGGTCGGCCTCGAGCCAGGGGACCGCCGGTGCACGCTCGCGCGCGACGGCCAGCATCGAAGCGTCGAGGTCGACGCCGACCACGTCGTAGCCCCGCCGGGCCAGTTCGATGCCGACCCGACCGGTCCCGCACCCGGCATCCAGGATCCGGCTGCCGGGAACGGCCAGGTCGGAGACGAAGTCCGCCTCGCCGTGGAGGTCGCGACCCTGTGCGGCCATGGCGTCGAACCGGGCCGCATAGTCCCGGCCGGTGCCCTGGCCCGCGACGTCCTCCCAGCGACTCGGACTCACGGCGTGCTCCCGTCCGGACCGTTCGCCAGATCGCGGAGGCCGGCGGCCCGCAGTGCCGCCCGGACCCGGGGCTGCGATGCGCGGTCGTCGGTCGGGGGGAAGTCACAGGCCGCCACCGTCTCGGCCAGGGCAGCACCGACGACGGCGGGCTCGACCGTCGACGACGCGGCCCGGAACAGCTCCACGCGGTGGGCCGGCTCGTCCGGATCGAGCAGCCAGAACACCCGGCCGTCGTCGGACCAGGCGACCACCGGGTCACGATCGACGTCCCAGCGAGTCTCGGCGACCTCGCGCAGTCCGGGTGCGGGCACGCGACGGTCCCGGTCGGTCGGGTCGGGGACGCTCACGGCCCGGCCGACAGGACGAGCGGGAGGACGTCGCGCTCGCCGGCCTCGGTCAGGCGGTGCGCCGCCGCCACCAGGGTCCAGCCCGAGTCGGTGATCGCGTCGACCAGCACCACCGGGCCGTCGGGGACGTCGGCGGCGGCAGCGGGGTCCAGCGCCAGTCCGCGCAACGCGTTGGCGGCCTTGTGTGGCGAGTTCGCCATGGTGCGCTGGGGCGGGGCGTCCGTGTCGACGAGCGCGGCGACGACCGGGAGACGTCCGAGCTCGCCCATCCGGCGGGCGACCTCGGCCGCAAGCTCGCCGTGGCGTCCGGAGGGGACCGGGACGAAGGCCACCGGCCGACGTGACCACGACCACCGGGCCAGGACCCGGGTGAGCCCCTCGACGACCTCGTCCAGCGCGGTCGCGTCCAGGTCGCCGGCCTCCGACGACGCCAGCAGGCGGTCGACGACGTCGTCCCAGCCGGAGCCGTCACCACCGGCCAGCGCGCGGCCCTGCAGTGCGCCACGGCCGGCGTCGATCCGACCCTTCACCTCGTCGAGCCCGGACGGCCACATCCGTCGCTGGCCGACGACGACGTCCCGGGTGCGGAGGTGCTCGCGTGCCTCGGCGACGACCTGCTCGTCGATCTCGACGTCGGGCTCCCAGCCGGTGCAGCCCTGGCAGCGGCCGCACGGCTGTGCGTCCGGGTCGTCAAGCACCTCGCCCAGCGCCTGCATCAGGCAGCGTCCCCCGTCGCGCCCGTCGCGCCCGTCGCTCCCGTCGCTCCCGTCGCTCCCGCCGCCCCCCTCCACGAACGAGCGCATGATCGCGTGCTCGCGCCGGCGGAGGTCGGCCAGCCGCTGGTAGTGGCCGACGTCCAGCTGCCAGTCCACGCCGGTCCGCTGCCAGGCCGATCCGACCTTCTCCACGGCGCCGTCGACGTCGAGCACCTTCAGCAGCAGCTGGAGCCGCGACCGGCGCACGTTGACGGCGCGCTCGAGCTTCGGGACCGACAGGGACCCCCCGTCGAGCGCGTCGAGCAGTGCCTGGACCTCGGACTCGCGCGGCAGCCCCGCGACGTCGAAATGCTGCCAGATCGCCTCGTCCTTGCCGGTCGGGAGCAGCACGACCTCGGCGGTCTCGATGGCGCGACCGGCGCGGCCGACCTGCTGGTACCACGACACCGGTGACGACGGGGCGCCGAGGTGGACCACGAACGCCAGGTCGGGCTTGTCGTAGCCCATCCCCAGTGCCGAGGTCGACACCACCACGTCGACGTCGTTGGCCAGCAACCGGTCCTCGATCGTGCGGCGGCCGTCGGGGTCGACGTTGGAGTTGTAGGCGACGGCCTCGAGCCCACGTCCGGCCAGGAACGCCGCCACCCGCTCGCTGTCGGCGACGGTCAGGGTGTAGACGATCCCTGCCCGACCGTGGACGGGTCGGTGCCGTCGGACGAAGGCGTCGAGCCAGGCCAGTCGCTGCTCGCCCCGGTCGAGCCGGACGACCGCCAGCTGCAGCGAGTCCCGCCCCAGCCTGCCCCGCAGGGTGACCACGTCCGTGTCGTCGAGATCGCGGTCGCCCGAAGCGCCCCCGTCGCCGGGGTCTGCCCCTGGGTCGGATTGGGGGTCGAGCTGGCGCGCGACGTCGGTGGTGACGCGGGCGTTGGCCGTGGCCGTGCAGGCCAGCACCGGCGTGCCGTCGGCCAGGTCGCCGAGCAGGTCGGCGATGCGGCGGTAGTCGGGCCGGAAGTCGTGACCCCAGTCCGAGATGCAGTGCGCCTCGTCCACGACCAGCAGTCCGAGCCGGGCGGCCAGCGCGGGCAGGCGGTCCCGGAACGACGCCGCGTTCAGCCGCTCCGGCGAGATCAGCAGGACGTCGATCGCGTCGTCGTCGAGCCGCGCGAGGATGTCCTGCCAGTCGTCGAGGTTGGTCGAGTTGATGGTCTCGGCGGCCAGTCCCAGCCGCCGGGCAGCGGCGACCTGGTCACGCATGAGTGCCAGCAGTGGCGACACGACCAGGGTCGGTCCGCCCCCCTGGGCGCGCCGCAGGGCGGTCGCGATCCAGTAGACGGCGGACTTCCCCCAGCCGGTCCGTTGCACGAGCAGCACCCGCGCCCGGTCCCGGACCAGCGCCTCGATGGCCTCGCCCTGGTCGTCACGCAGGCGTGCGTCGGGTCCGGCCAGTCGTTCGAGCAGGTCCTGGGCCCCGGCACGGACGTCGACCGGGTCGGCGTCGATGTTTGCGGTCGGGCTCGCGGGCACGGCTGCCTCGATGGCGGAGGTGGGGATGGAGGTGGCGGGCGCACGTCGGGTCGGACGTCGGGTCGGACGTCGGGTCGGACGTCGCCGGACCACCTCCATGGTGCCGTGCCGCTGGGACCGACGGGACGGCGATCGGCCGGACCGTGGACCGTGTCGTGGACCGGCACGCCCTCCGTGGCCGCATGGCCGGTCCGCGGGCGTGACCAGTGTGGACGGCGTTGCTAGAGTCCCCCACTGCGTTGCTTCGACGATCCCAGACCCCGTTCGCGCCGCCACGCCGCCCCGAGAGTTTCCATGCGTCTTCGTTCCTCCGTCCCCCTGCTCGTCGTGCTGACCGTCATGGCCTTCGCCGCACCCGTCGTCGTGGCGCCCGGCCTGGATGCCGGCCCGCCACCCGCGGCACTGCGACGCGTCACCGTCGACCTCGGTCCACCGAGCGACCCGCCGGCCGACCCGCCGACCGACCCGCCGGCCGACCCGCCGACCGACCCGGGCGAATCCCCGTCGGACGAACCCCCGACGCACCAGCCATCCTCGGACGACGAGGCCAGTCACGAGCACGGTCGACCGCCGATGGCGGACCGTGACGCACGGCGCGTGTCGACCCCGGTGGACGCCGACGACGCCACGGTCGTGGGTGCCGAGTGGGCCTCGGACGCGCTGGTCGACGTGCGGGTCCGCCGCGACGGGCGCTGGTCGAAGTGGATGCCGGTCGTCAAGGAGGACGAGCACCGCCCGGACCCGTCGTCGGAGGAGGCGGAATCGGCCAACCCCGATGCCTCGTCGCCGGTCTTCGTGGCCGGCGCCCAGCGCGTGCAGTTCCGCAGTGACCGCCTCGACCGGCTCGAGGTCCTGCTCGTCGAGCAGTCCGCGGACGAGGGAGTCGGCTGGACGCCGGACGTCGGTGGACCCGGTGAAGCGGAGGCGACCCCCTTCGTGCGCACCCGTGCGGAGTGGGGCGCCGACGAGTCGCTGCGTGACGGACGGACCGACACCTCGTCGACCGGGGCCGTGCGGTTCAGCGTGGTGCACCACACCGGCTCGGGCGGATGGAACGCCGGCGAGATCGCCAACGGCTGTGCCCGCGCCGACGACTGGATCCGGAGCATCTACGTCTACCACACCCAGGCGAACGGCTGGTGGGACATCGGCTACAACTTCGTCGTCGACCCGTGCGGGAAGATCTGGGAGGGTCGCCACGGTGGCATCGACCGACCGATCGACGGGTCCCACGCCGGCGGGTTCAACGACGGCTCGGTCGGCGTGCTGGCGCTCGGCAACTTCGCAGGCTCCGACCCCGACCCGGTGACCGGCGCGATGGTGGACGGGATCGAGGAGGTCATCGGCTGGAAGCTGTCGCTGGGGGTCGTCGACGCGGGCGGCTCGACCCCGGAGGTGTCCGGCGGCGGCTCGGCGCGATGGCCGACCGGCACGGCCGTGACGCTGCCGGTGCTCTCGGCCCACCAGGTCCAGAACACCACGACCTGTCCGGGTGACCCGGTCATGGCGCGCCTGTTCGACGGTCGGTACGCGTCGGCGCGGCCGAAGACGTCCTACGTCGACGCGGTGCGGGACGACTCGACCGTTCCCCCGGACGGGATGGTCCCCGCCACGACGAACGTCGGGGGCGAGTACGTGCCGCTGCCGGGCGACTTCGACGGTGACGGCGACGACGACGTGCTGTGGTACGGACCCGGGTCGGCGTCGGATGCCACGTGGACCTCGCGCGGCGACGGCACCTTCGTCGGTGGGGGCCTGGACGTGGTCGGGACCTACCGACCCTTCGTCGGCGACTTCGACGGCGACGGGCACGACGACGTGTTCTGGTACGGCCCGGGCAGCGACCGCGACTACGTCTGGTACGGCCGCGACAGCGGCTTCCGGTCGGAACGCACGAACGTGGTCGGGTCCTCCTACCGACCAGGCGTCGGGGACTTCGACGCCGACGGTCGCGACGACGTCCTGTGGTACGCCCCGGGCCCTGGCACCGACAGCGTGTGGCTCGGGCGCGACGACGGCTTCGCCAGCCGGCGGACCAGGCAGGTCAACGGCACCTACGTCCCGCTCGTCGGGAACTTCGACGCCCGCACCGGTGACGACGTGCTGTGGTACGGCGCCGGATCGCGCGGCGACCACCGCTGGTCCTCCAACGGCGACGGCACCTTCCGGACCTCCGGCGAGACCGTGTCCGGCACCTACCTGCCGATGGTCGGCGACTTCGACGACAACGGTCGCGACGACGTGATCTGGTACAGCCCGACCGGCCCGGAATGGACCTGGTACGGGCGCAGCGACGGGACCGGCATCGTCTCCCGGAGGACCCACATCGCCGACCTCGGCACCTGGCCGATCACGGGCAACTTCGACGTGCGCGGGGGGACCGAGGCGGTCTTCTACGAGCCCGGTCGCCGGCTCGAGACCATCTGGCGGCAGCCCGACTGATCGCCGTTCGGCCCAGCCCGGTCAGCCCAGCGAGATCGCCCGGCCCGTGGCCAGTGCCTCCACGATCGTGGCCGCGCCCACGATCGACGCGCCTTCGATGACGTCGTCACCGGTGATGCCACGCACCGTGGTGCAGGCCGAGCACAGCCAGATCTCGCCGCCGTTGTCCACCAAGGTCGTCACCAGGTCGGCCAGGGCCGGGGTTCCCTCGGCCTGGACGTCGGCGTGCGCGGCCGTGCCGTTGTGGACCCCGTCGATCGTGCAGACCACGATCGCGCGATGACCGGAGACCGACGCCGTGGCGGCGGCGATGAAGGGCACGGTGGCGCGTTCCGGCTCGTCGACGTGGTGGGTGCACACGAACAGCAGGGGCTCGGTGTCGGCGGTGGTCATCACGTGGTCCTGGTGTCGGGGCGGCCCGCGGACGGTCGCGGCGGGACCTGCGACGATAGGTCCCACCGGGGTGGTGCGCCTCGGCACGACGTCGCCCGGCGTGGCGACGGCGCATGGTCGGAACGCGCCGGTGCTGCGGGTAGGCTCCCACGGGGTTGAGCAGGCGGGAGTCCCAATGGAACTGTCGACGGAACTGGTCGTCGCCGTCGTGGCGGTCGTCCTGGCTGCCGTGGCCATCGGGGTCGCCTGGTGGTCGGCTCGCCGTGTGCGCCGGGTCGACCGCTACGTCGCGGCCGCCGAGGGCGACGGCGCCGGGCTGGTCTCCACCGTCCAGCAGCACGCCGACCAGCTCCGCGAGCTGCGCACCGACCTGCTGGTGGTGCACGACAACACCACCCTGCTGCGTCGCATGGCCAAGGACTCGCTGAGTCGGATCGGGCTCGTGCGCTACGACGCCTTCGCCGACCTCGCCGGCGCGATGTCGTTCTCGCTCGCCCAGCTCGACGAGCGTGGGGACGGCGTGGTCCTGTCCGCGATCGCGGGTCGTTCCGACAGCCGCTTCTACGCCAAGCCGATCGAGGGTGGTCGCTGCGAGTACGAGCTGACCCCCGAGGAGCGCATCGCGATCGAGCGTGCGATCGCCGGCGAACGCGCCGAGGCGATCGTCGAGGTCGAGCGCACCCGTCGCGGCTCCAAGGCCTCCTGACCTCCCGCGACGTCGTCCCTCCTGTCGTCGACACCTGGATCCAGTCGCCGTGACCCTCGCCTACCTCGGCCCCGCCGGGACCTTCACCGAGACCGCCGCACGACTGGTCACCGGGGGAGCGGACCTGTTGGCGTGCCCGGACATCTCGCAGGTGCTGCGTGCCGTGGAGTCGGGCGAGGCCGAGCGCGGTGTCGTCCCGATCGAGAACACCCTCGAGGGGTCGGTGCGGGCGACCGTGGACGCGCTGGCCTTCGACACCGAGCTGCTGATCGAGGCCGAGCTCGAGCTGCCGATCGCGCTGGTGCTGGCCGCGCCGGCCGACGTCGCGCTCGACGACGTGACCGCCGTCCTGTCGCACCCGGTCGCCCTGGCGTCGTCGCAGCGCTGGCTGGGGGTCAACCTCCCCGGGGCCGTGCGACTCCCGGCCGCTTCGACCGCACGGGCCGCCCAGCAGGTCGCGGCGGGTGACGTCGCCGGTGACGTCGGTGGCGGGGCGGTCGCCGCCATCCTCAACCCGCTGGCCGTCGAGCGCTACGGGCTCGAGCTGCTGGCCCGCAACATCTCCGACTCGACCTCCAACACCACGCGCTTCGTCGTGGTCGGCCACCGGGTCCCCGCGCCGACCGGCTGGGACAAGACCTCGATGGTGGTGTTCATCGACGAGAACCGCCCGGGTGCCCTGCTCGGGCTGCTCGAGATCTTCGCCGAGCGGGACCTGAACCTGACCCGCCTGGAGTCCCGTCCGACCAAGGCCGAGCTGGGCGACTACTGCTTCTTCCTCGACGTCGAGGGCCACCTCGCCGACGAGCGGGTCGGGGACGCCCTGGCCGCCGTGCGACGCACCCAGCGCGAGATCAAGCTGCTCGGGTCCTACCGCCGCTCGGGCGCACGCCGGACCGACGAGGCCGAGCGCATCGCCCGGGACGATCGCGCGTACCGGGACGCCGCCGACTGGCTGGGCGGTTGGCGGGACCAGATCACCGACTGAGAGCGCGACCACGTCGGCACCGCCACCGGCCTTCGGCCTACAGGCCCTCCTCGAGGGGGTCGCGAGCCGGCCGCGCATGGTCGGGATCGTGGTCGTCGGCCATGACCTGGTCGCGGCGCCGCCGGTCCGCCTCGTCCTCGATCGCCTCGCTGCGCATCGCGTCACCGGTCGGCCCCGAGGGGCGCTCGTCGAGGTCGACGATCCGGTCCTGCGGCCCGTACACCAGCAGGGTGTCGCCGGCCCGGACCCGCAGCCGGCCGGTCGGGGCCCCCAGGTAGGTCTTGTCACGCTGCACGCCCAGCACCAGGATCCCCTCGTCGTTGGGACGCAGCTCGGCCAGGGTCTTGTCGGCCAGCCAGTCGTTGGGGCGCACGAGCAGTTCGGAGATGCTGTAGCCCCCGTGGATCTCGAGCAGGGCCTCGTAGTCGCGGACCTCCAGGTCGGTGTAGCGCCGCAGGCTCCGCCGGATCGCGCGGGACAGCGCCCGGTCGATGGGCGGGAACCGCAGCAGCAGCAGGACGGCCCCGATGCCGGCGATCATCAGGAGGTAGGTGGCCCACAGGGGCAGGCCGGGCGCGCCGGCGCGACTGGCGGCGACCGATCGGGAGGTCGTGGCGGCGAGGGTGCCGATGACGGTCACGATCCCGGCCGAGCCAACCAGCATCAGCGTCATCACGATCCGGCGTCGCACCGGGTGGTTGACCACCGACTCCGACTCGGAGGTGGTGAAGCCGGCGCCGGTCAGGGCGGACCGGGCCTGGAACCGCGCGGACTGGCGCGACATGCCGGTCAGGGTCAGGGCGATGGTCGCGATGCGGTTGACGATCATCGACAGCAGGACGACCAGCACGATCGGGACGACCTGGGTGAAGATCGTCAACGGCGTCACCGTGGCCCCCTCTCGTGTCTCGAACCGGGTGTGGTCCCGGGCGTGCGTGCGGACGACGTCGTGCCGGCTGGCATGGAGCCGATCGCCGCCCCGGCGGCGCCCCAGCGGCGCTCCGTGCACGGTAGCCCCACGACGTTGGCGGCCGACCCCGCCGGCCCCGCCGTCCCACGGGCGGGTTGGTGGCCCGGGATAGCCTGTGGTCCGGCCGGACCGCACCCGTTCGTCCCCGACCCGTGAAGGCCCCGCGATGATCGACCCCCACCTCCTGCGCGACGACCTCGACACCGTGATCGCGGCGTTGTCGCGGCGTGGGATGGAGGCGGACCAGGTACGCGACCTGGCCGAGCTGGAGGCCCGTCGGCGGGCCCTGGTCGGTGCGGTGGACGACGCCCGCGCCGAGCAGAAGGAGGCCTCGTCCGCGATCGGGCGGGCCGATCCGGACGAGCGTCCCGCCATGATCGAACGGGCGACGACCCTCAAGGCCAGCGTCACCGAGGCCGAGCAGCGCCTGGCCGAGGCCGAGCAGGCCTGGCACGACGCCATCGTGCGGGTCCCCAACCTCCCCGACACGGCCGCGCCGGACGGGCAGGAGGGTGACGGCCTGGTCCTGCGCACCGTCGGTGAGCGCCCGACCTTCGACTTCGACCACCGTGACCATGTCGAGTTGCTGGAACGGGTCGACGCGCTGGACGTCGAGCGTGGCGCCAAGGTCTCGGGTGCCCGGTTCACCTACCTCAAGGGCGAGGGCGTCCGGCTGGCGCTGGCGCTGGTGCAGTACGCCCTGTCGGTGGCCGCCAGGCACGGTCACCGGGCGGTGCTGCCCCCGATCCTGGTCCGGCGCGAGGCGATGTACGGCACGGGGTTCCTGCCCACCGACGAGCAGCAGATCTTCCGGACCGACGACCGGGACGACCTCTACCTGACCGGGACGTCGGAGGTGGCCCTGGCCGGGCTGCACATGGACGAGATCCTCGACGAGCTCCCGGTCCGCTACGCCGGCTACTCGCCGTGCTTCCGCCGCGAGGCCGGGACCTACGGCAAGGACACCCGCGGGATGTTCCGGGTCCACCAGTTCGACAAGGTCGAGCTGTTCTCGTTCGTGGCGGCCGACGACGCCCCGGCCGAGCACGAGCGACTGCTCGCCATCGAGGAGGAGCTGTTCACGGGCCTCGAGCTGCACTACCAGGTGGTGGACATCCCGGTCGGTGACCTCGGCGCGTCCGCGGCCCGCAAGTTCGACATCGAGGCGTGGATGCCGGGCCAGGACGCGTTCCGCGAGGTGACGTCGACGTCCAACACGACCGACTACCAGGCACGCCGGCTCAACACCCGCGTGCGGGGCGAGGACGGCACCGAGCTGGTCCACACGCTCAACGGCACCGCCGTCGCCGTGCCACGCGCGATCATCGCCCTGGTCGAGACCCACCAGCGCGAGGACGGCTCGGTCCGGGTCCCCGACGCCCTGGTGCCGTTCCTCGGCACCGATGTGCTGTTCGACTGACCCCGGTCAGCGTGATCGTGACGTCGTCCGCGACGGCTCGTCCGGGGTCGGCGTGGAGGACTCCACGCCCTCGGGCTCCTCGCCCAGGTCGGGCGGACGACGCAGGCCGTCGAGGGCGATCGGCCCGGTGATGGCGACCGGCAGCAGGTCGCCGACCAGCCGGTAGCCCAGGGCCACCACGGCGGCGGGTCCGGCGTCGGCGCCCATCGCCACCAGCGTGCCGGTGATCCCGGCCTCGACCAGGCCGATGCCCCCGGGGGTGAGCGGGATGGCGCTGGCCAGGTTGGCCACGCCGTAGGCCACGATGATCGCCAGCAGTGGCAGGTCCAGTCCGGCGGCCTGGGCGATGGCGGCGAGCACGCCGATGTCGAACGACCAGTTGGCGGCCGACCACGCGACGGCCGGCAGCAGCCGGGTCGGGTGGGCGAGCAGGTCGTGCTGGCGGTCCAGCGACGTCCGCCACTGGAGCCGCGTGTCCTCGTCGCGACGCGTCCAACCGGCGATCCGGTCGATGGTGGCGTGGCGGCGTCGTGGCGCGGCCAGGAACCAGCCACCGAGCACGAGTGCGACCACCAGCACCACGGTCAGGACCCCGGCGACCACCGCGATCTCGCGGTGGGTGCCGGTCGACAGGGCGGAGATCGTCGCGCCCGCGCTGATGATCACGCCCAACGTGCCCATGGACAGGGCTCCGAACAGGACGACCGTCGCGGTGCCGGTCACGGCGTCCGAGCGGCGGGCCAGGCGGTGTGCGGCGAACACCCCACCGGCCGCGCCACCTCCGGGCAGCACCTGCGAGAGGCTGAACGCGCCAAGCGCGACGGTCATGGCCTCGCGAGCGGGCAACTCGTCGTGGACCACCCGGAAGATCGCGGCGTAGACCCGGGTGAGGCAGGCCAGGGCGAGTGCCTCGAGGACGGCCGCGACGGCCAGCCACCCCCACGACAACTCACGCAGGGCCGTGAGCAACTGGTCCACGCCGACCCACCAGACCATCGCCGCAGCCACCGCTGCCGTCAGGAGCACGCCGAGTGCGAGCCAGTGGCCCAGGGGGCGACTGGTCTCGACGGTTGCCGGTGTGGTCGTCACGCCCACCCACCCTGCGCTGGACTCCGGGGGTTCGTGTGCACGAACCTAGGTGGCCGTCGCGGACCACCGCCTGGGGGTTGTCCCTGAAACCCGTCTCGGGGCCGTTGTCCCGTTCAGGGTGCCGAGAGGGTTCGTCGACGTCCATCACGTGTGAAGGGTCGGCGCCGGTCAGGCGTCGCGGCAGTCCGCGCAGCGACCACGGAAGATGACCTGGGCCTCGTCGATCTCGGCACCGGGCACGGTCGCCTCGAGGCAGGGCTTGTCGCCGACGACGCAGGGGACGTCCACGACCGCCCCGCACGCCACGCACACGAAGTGGTGGTGCCACGACGAGGCGCGTTCGTAGAGGGCACGGCCGGGGCCGGTGTCCGCCGGCAGTGCCAGCCCGACCTCGACCAGGTCGGCCAGGACGTTGTAGACGGACTGGCGAGGCAGCGGGTGGTCGAGGTCCGCGAGCCCGGCGGCGAGGTCGTCGACCGCGTGGTGGCCCTCCCAGGCGTCGAGCAGGGCCAGCAGGCTGCGTCGGGGAGCGGTCGCACGCAGGCCGGATCCACGCAGCCGCGCACCGGCGGCGTCGCGCTCGGCCTCGCTGAGGCGCTCGGGGCACGGGGCTGCCACGTCTGCTCCTCGCGTTTCTCGTCGGGGTGCTCGGGTCGGGTACGTCGCGGTGGGGAGTGTAGATCCTGTTTGGACAGGGTCAAAACTCACGGGGGTGGACGATAGGATGGGTGCGTCCACGTCGGTCGACGGTCGGCACGCGGCACCGTGCCGGCAGGTGGGAGCGACCGCACCGGTGTTCCACCGACGAGGAGACCCACAATGAACGTCGTGATCCGTGGCCTGATGGCCTCCGGACTGTTCGTGTACGGCGCCATCCACATGGTCCAGGGGGTGCGGCCACCCGAGGGTGCACCTGTCTGGCTGCGCTTGGCCTTCATCGGCACCGCGGTGCTGGCGATCGTGCTCGGTGCGGGACTGATCGCCGGGCAGCCGGGCCGGACGGACCGCCTCAAGGACCTGGCCGCCGTGCTGGCCGTGGCGTCGGCGGTGGCACTGGGACTGTCGTTCACCACTGGGTTCCTCGGTGTCACCGAGACCGACCTGCGGGTGTCGACCCTGGTCGTCGTGGTCGCCGAGTTCGTCGTGGTCGCGTGCTGGGTGATCGCGAAGATGGTGGGCCACGACTACGACGAGGTGCAGGAGCAGGTGCCGGACGTCGGCCGCGGTCGTGCCTGAACGGACGCGACCGCGGCGCCGTTACCCTTCCGCACCCCGGAGGGTTGGCCGAGCGGACGAAGGCAGCGGTCTTGAAAACCGCCGTGCGGGTTTCCCCGCACCGTGGGTTCGAATCCCACACCCTCCGCCATTTCCCCTGATCAAAGCCGGTTTGACGACCCGATCCGGGCGTCGAACCGGCTGCTGCAGGACCCCCGAAATCGCGCCGCAGGCCGCACACAGGCCGCACGAGCATCCGCCGTCGCACCCCCGATGCTCCATTCTCGACGGGAACAAGCGTGCCGGCGAAGCTCAGGGATTTGTTGTCTGAGCACTCGGACTCCTTCGCGCTGCCAGTGAAGGGCATCGGGTTCGCTGGTGCCATCCTCGGTTTGTCGGGTCTTGACCAGCCGAGATCGATCGTGCCCGAGGAGGTCGGGTACGATGCATGAATCGTGATGCGCGATGCGTGATGCATCGAAGAGGCAAGGAGGCCCGGGATGTCCAAGGGATTCACAGTTCGACTCGAAGAGGACGATGCAGCCGAGCTTGAGGCGGTGGCCAAGGCGGATGGAGTTTCGGTGGCCGAGGAGATCCGGGCTGCGATCGCCAGCCGGATCGAGGAACGGCGTGGCGACGCCGAGTTCCAGGCAAGGTTGCGTCGGTCGATCGAGGACAACCAGCGCATCCTTGAGCGGCTGGCTCGCTGAGTGGCCTGGAACTACCTCGACCTGGCGGACTTCCTGCTGATTGCCGAGGCCGTGCTGGACATCCCGGCTGAGGATCTCGCGTCCGCGGCGCGGTTGGATCTTGCCGACTCGGCCCTGCACGCGCCCGCGGCCGCGTTCGCCGGAACCGAGTTCTACCCGGACCTGGCTGCCAAGACGGCGGTCCTGGCCTCGCGGATCATCCGCAACCATCCCTTGCCCGATGGCAACAAGCGGGTCGGGTACCTGTGTGCGTTGGAGTTCGTGGCACGCAACGGCGGCACGTGGACCCGCCCGGTTGCCGACGAGCCCGACGGCGACGAAACGGTTGCGGTCATCGAGTCTGTGGCCGCCGGGACCATTGATGAGGACGACCTCCGAGACTGGGTGGGCGACCGGCTGGGCTGATCTGGACTGACCTCCCGGTCGGGTGTAGGCCGGTTGCGTCACGCCCCGGAGACACCATGACCACCACTGCTCGGAGCTGGTTTCACGACTCTGTTCCGGTCCATCAACGCGGCCAGGCCGACTGGTGGAGCGTCTCACTCTCGTGGGCGTGGCAGGACGGAGGCGGCGGTCTGGACGGCCGGGTGGTCGAGCTTCAGTGCGGTGACGTCGACGGTGTCGAGTGGCCAAGTCATCTCGGGGGACCACAGGACCTGGTTGCGCCAGGCGGGGCGCCACCACGACCACCAGCGCAGGCCGTCCCAGTCACCGGTCGACCACACCTGCAGGGCGACCTCGCGGGAGCGTTCGCGGTCGCGGCCGACGACGTCGGTGGGGCGGACGTTGAGCCGCGCCAGCACGTGGCTGTCGTCGAGGTCCAGCACGCGCAGGTCACGTGTTGTCTCGCACGTCGCCAGGGCGCGCTGGCCGTTTGGCAGCCACGGCGTCGTGAACATGGCTTCGGTCCAGGTGGCGAGGTCGCCGAACACCTCACCGACGGCTCCCTGCGGTGTCTCGGACACGTACAGGGCCGCGTAGTGCCGCGGCTTGTCGGCTCGCCCGGCGCCCTGCCGCGACCGATCGCCGTACAGCGGGTACCCGGGACTGCCTTCGGGCGCCCTGTTGGTCCCAGCCGATGACGCGGTACAGCAGCATCAGGCGTAGGAGCCGCTCAGGGTGGCGTCGATCGCCTCGACGACGCGTGCCGGGCCCTGCTCGCGCAGGACGCTGCGGGGTGTGGCACCGCCCAGCTACGAGTTCAGGGACCTCAGCCACGTCAGGGCCGTGTCGCGCTCGTAGAGCTGCAGCAGTCGCGAGAAGATGTAGTCGATGTCGATAACGGCCCGAGTCGATGCCGGCGACGGGAGTTCAGTGCCCTTCACCCAGCGCGAGGGCTGTGACCGTGCGACGTCCAGCCACCGGGCGGCCTCGGTCGGGCCCACCCAGGAGGCTGACGACGTTGGCGGCCTTGACCTGGATCGGACGTACCTGGCTCCGGGTGTCGGCGTCACCCTGGGTGTCGCTCACATCGGACTTGGCGTTGACACCGCTGGACGACCGAGACCGAGTGGTCCAGCGGCGTCACTTCGCGCATCACACATCGGCGCAGATGGCATAGAGCGGGAACGTGCGAACCCCTCCGCTCCAGTCCCCCCAGAACTCCAGCCGCCACCCAGAGCCATCCTCGACCGGACGGCTCTCGATCAGGTCGAACCCGAATTCCTCGCTGATGTTGTCGTCGTGCCACCAGACACGGTTGATGTACCAGCCGCCGCCGAGTGCGTTCTTGCCGGTCGGACACGACACCGTTGCGCCGCGGTTGAAGCCCCCACCGCCCCACTGCACGTCCAGCCTGACGATTTCGTACCCAGAGACCCCGTCTTGGCCGTCCATGCCGTCGACGCCGTCCTGTCCGTCCACCCCGTCCTGGCCGTCAACGCCGTCCTGCCCGTCGACGCCGGGCTGTCCCTGTACGCCCGCGATCGTCAACAGCTGCTCGTCAGTGGCGCAGGCAGCGTCCAAGGCAAGGCGGAGCTTGCCGTTGTCCTTGACGCAGAATTCGGCCGACGTGGTCGTCGTTTGCGCGACTGCGACCGTGCCGAGACCTGCGAGCAGGCCGATCACGAGTCCGATAACGAGATTCTTCATGTCGATGCCCCTGGGCCCCTACGGTGAATGTCGTCGGCTTCATGCTCCGATGCGAACGTGACGCTACGACGCCGCGACCACACCGAACATCCGGGTCTCCGCCAATTCCATTCCGGCTCCCCGCATGCCAGGCCGGTGGCCAGCCCCAGATTGACCGGGAGGCGGCAGAGGAAACCCACGGCTTTCCATCCCCACGCACGCGAGCGCGGCCGACAGTCGCTGACGTGCCCTAGCCACTTGCTGGACGCCGGACGAAGCCTCAGAGATCCGGCCGCTACCGACGATCTTCAAGCACGCAGTGAGCCATACGAGATCCCCCGGATATCAAATGGCACCCAACTCGTCCGCCGGCCGATCCCCCTGCGCCCATGGGCGAGGGAACGCGGTGGAGTCCAGCGGCCATCTGGTCTACGCTTCGCGCCATCAATCCGAGGCCGCGTCAGGCCGCGCACAGGCCGCGGCAGGTCGCAGACTGGGTCCAGAGCGGCCAACCCACGGAGAACTCTCACCAGGACAATTCTGAAGTATTCCCGGGCTGGCGTGGCACTGGGCGACAAACGGCGTCACAGGACGTACCGGCCGAAATCGGGTTGATCGAACTCGAAACCGCCGTGCGGGTTTCCCGCTCCGTGGGTTCGAATCCCACACCCTCCGCCATTTCCCCTGCCCAGGCCCGGTTCGACCGCCCGGTCGACCCACTGTGCTCGAGGCCTGCGAGCGCTTCAGGCGTCGCCGACGCGCTCGACCTGGACGAGGCCCCGATCGACTCGACGAGCGATGGCCGTCGTGATGCGATCGGTGAGTGATGGCGACAGGCGATGGAGGTACCACAGCGCTCGCGCCTGGGCGGGAACGGCGATGATCGCCCGGTTGCGCTCGACCGCCTTCAGTGCGGCGTGGGCGAAGCGGTCGACGTCGACGGGTTCCTGGCCGAGCAGTGACAGGTACTCACGAGCGGTGATGGGCCGGGTCGGGGTCGGGGGAAGCTGCTCATCGGGCAGCCGATCGAGGATCGGTGTCTCGACCGCGCCGGGGCACAGCACGCTGACCCGCACGCCATGGAGGGCGGCTTCCGGCCGAAGACCCAGCGCCAGACCCACGACGGCATGCTTGGTGGCTGCGTAGGCCGTGACGAACGGTGGGGCCACGAGGCCGGCACCCGATGCGGTCGCGACGACGTGGCCCGAGCCGCGCTCGACCATGCCCGGGTAGACGGCCAGCACCGTGTTCACGACCCCGTTGAGGTTCACGTCGATCACGTGGTCCCAATGGGCTCGACCGAGCTCGTGCGTCGGGCCGCCCATGGAGACGCCGGCGTTGGCGAACACCAGGTCGGGAACCCCGACCTCGGCCACCAGGGCACGACAGCCGGCGAGGTCCCGCACGTCCAGGCGGCGGTCCACGTCGCCTGCCACGTCGGTGGTCACCACCTCTGCCCCACCGGCCCGGAGCCGTCGAGCCAGGGCGGCACCGATGCCTGATCCTGCTCCCGTGACGATCGCCGTCCGACCTGCATGCGACGTCGTGCTCACGTGGCCGCCCCCCGTCGTCCGCCCGGGGTCCACCTTGCCACATCCACGACCGGAGCGGGCCGAATCCGGCCCGACACGTGGGAGGGGACGAGCCGAGGCTCGTCCCCTCCCTGGGGTCATCGCTTCTCTCGGGTCGGCTCAGGCCGCCTTCAGGCTGGCGATGCACTGGCCCTGGTTGCGGAACCCGAAGGCGGCGAAGTCCTCCCGGCAGTCCTCGACCGTCAGCACCACGACGTCGACCCGCGTCCAGTCGAACCGCTCGTCGGACTCCGCACCGAAGACCGTGCGGATCTCGACGTACTCGTCCGCGGTCAGCGTGCGTGTGACCGTCTCGTTGCTGACACACACGAAGTCGTAGAGTCCGTCCTCGATGTCGGGGTTGAAGTTGTCCGTCGGAGAGTCCGGTGCGTCACCGTCGCTGCGGTACTCGAAGCACGAGGCGAAGTCGCGGGTGCTGACGAACTCGACGTCGACCTCACCGACACGCGTGTCGAGCACGTTGAAGTGCGCCCAACCCTCCTGCCGGTTGATGTCGTTGGTACTGGGCGTGACGTCATTGACGTCCGCGGCCGCCATGGCGACCGTGCTGAATGCCATCGCCACCGCCATGGCCATCACCGTGAGTGTTTTGCGCATGCTCGAGTCCTTCGTCCGTTCATGTTCCCCAAAAACTGGCTGCTCCAGGGTGTCTGGCGTGCCCCCGCCAGACAGTGCCAGTGAAGGGGACCCAGCCCGTCGTCGCAACCCCCCGGGGCCGCCGTCGCGTCATCCGGTGTCTCGGACCCGATGGGCCAGAGACCTCGCCCGGACGTCACACGACGAATCTTGACGCGAAGGTCATGACCGCTTCCTCGACGCGGTCGTCCTCGCGGTCCTGCGAGGGGTGGTCGCCCTCCCGCGTCCCGCACAGCGTCTGCTCGGTGACCGGCCCACCGACGGTCAGCCAGACGAGCTGTTCGGCACACACCTGGGGATCGTCGACCACCATGCGTCCGGCGTCGACCAGCGTCGCCAGCGCCCGAGCGAGCGCCGCGATGTTGGCCTCCCAGCTCGACTCCCAGTAGCCGCGGGCCACGTCCGGGAACCGGTCGGACTGGGCTGCGACGAGCGTGCGCATCCGCGCGACCGTGGGTGAGAGCACGGCCGCCCGGAGCACGGTGCAGAACTCGACCAGGCCCCGGCGGAGGTCGGGAGCCGACACGAGGGTGTCGAGGTGGGGCTGCATCGCGTTGCGTCCCCGGGCGGTCCAGTCGGACACGACGGCGACGTACAACGCGTCCTTGGACGGATGCTCGCGGTAGAGCGAGGACTTCGACACCCCGGCACGGGACGCGATCAGGCGCATGGTCGTTTCGGTGAAGCCATGCTCGAGGAAGGCGTCGCGGGCCGTGTCCAACAGTGCCTGGCCCTGCTGGCCGGGCGGTCGCCCCGGGCGACCAGCACCCTCGTTCGCCATGCCAGCCACCTCCGTGGACGTGTCCTCCACATAAAGTACTTGACAGTACTATACCCACGTGGCACCGTTGCACGAGTGAGTTCCCGGACGAGGTCGAAGGAGCAGCGTGGTGTCACCCCTCGCCATCGCCGTCGCGACCATCGTCGGTGTCGTGATCAGCGGCACCTACTACGCGGTCGTGACGCTTCCGGAGCCCGCCGACGGCGTTCGCCAGCCACCGACCGCGGCCGTGCAGGGGGCGGTGGAGCTCGGGCGATCGGCCGCCACGGCCCTGCTCGTGGCGTGGCTGGCGGGCGAGGCCGGGCGGGCGTCGCTGGTCGACGGGGCCGTGCTCGGCGCGGCCCTGTGGGTGCTGCCGGTCGTCCTGCTCGTCGGCTCGGTGGTCCACGAGGGCACCCCGGTCCGTGCCGCGGTCGTCCATGCCGGGGACTGGCTGCTCAAGCTCGTGGCCGTCGGCGCGGTGGTGGCGAGCCTCGCACGATGACCGACCCGGTTCCCTTGACGACGACGGAGACGACCATGACCGACGCGACCCACCCGGGACCGATCGACATCACGTTCACCGCACGGCTGGGGCGCATCCGGCCCACGGACACGTGGATCTGTGTGCAGCTGCCCGATTCCGCGGAGGTCTTCGGCACCCGAGGCCGGGTGAAGGTCGCCGGCACCGTCGACGGCCACGCCTTCCGCGGCTCCTTCATGGCGCTCGGCGACGGCACCCACAAGCTGCCGATCACGGCCGCCGTCCGACGGGCGATCGGCAAGCAGGAGGGCGACGACGTCCTGGTGTCGCTCGACCGCCGCCTGGGCTGACCCCCCAGGCGTCGGCGTGTTCGCCGTCGTGGTCGTCGACGGCGGGTATCACCGGTGCCCGGATCGGCCTCTCGTCGTCGCCAGGGACCGCACACCCGATGATGCGGTCGACACACACGATCTCGAACGGACCGACCATGCCCAAGACCACCAAGACACGTCGTGACGTGCGCGTCGCCACGCTCTCGCCGTTGCTGCGCAAGGCCGACGATGCGCAGCGCGCGGCATTCCTCGGACTGCTCGTCGACTCCTACGGCCTGCGGGCCGTCGTCGAGGCTGTCGACGGCGACGACGCCGATGCCGGCTCCGTGCCGCCGCCTCGCATCCCGGACCTGTTCAGGGCGCCGCTGAAGTTCCAGGACATGTACGGCAACGAGTACGAGAACTGGTACGACTACATCCAGGCCGCGACGGACGGGGAGTTCGGTCGCATCTCGGGCATCGGCCCCGGCCCCTGGGCCACCGACTGAGCACCCACCGACCACCGTCCAGCGGCCGCCGGCGACCGTTCGGTGGCCGCCCAGCGGGCGAGGTGTCAGCCCTGGGCGCCGTCGCGTTGGGCCGCGGCGAGCTCGGTGACCCGGGCGAGGTTGACGGCCCACCCGACGCCGAAGGTGCGATCGGTGAACAGCCGGGGGTCGTCGGGCGCCCACCACGAGGCCTTGAGGCGCGACAGGGTCGGCGGGCGCAGGTCGTAGGGGACGATCCCGCCCAGTTCGCCGTGCCAGTCCCGCTCCTCGGCGGGCTTGCCCAGTTCGGTGGCGACCGCGGCCACCAGCAGCCCGAGGCCGATCCAACTGGCGAGTCGACGCAGTCCCTTCATGGCGCACCTCCGAGTCGTGTCGTCGTGATGCAACCACGCCACCGTGCACTGGGCAACGACCGACTCCCCGGCGATCGGACCGTGCCCGACCCACCGCACGGACGAGGGCCCGCCCCCTGCACCGGGGCGGGCCCTCGTTCGACGCTGCGCGACCTCAGCAGGTGGAGGCGCCGGTCTCGACGTTGGTCGAGCAGTCGTAGAAGCGGACCTGGGCCAGGCGCAGTCCGTTGTTGTCGTACTCCCAGTACTCGCCCTCGAGCAGTTCGTCGAAGATCGGGACGCGGATGTAGATCGTCTCGTCGGCGATCCCGTCACCGTCCAGGTCGACCTCGACCTCGAACACGATGGTCAGCATCTCGGCAGTCACGTTGGTGAACGACGACTTGCCCTTGGTGCGGGTCAGGATGTCCGTGCCGACCTGCTCGATCGAGCAGTAGGCCTCGCCGTCGGTCCGGTTGTTGATGCTGCGGACCGTGCGGTTGTCCAGCAGGTCACCGAACTGGCTGTCGAGCAGCTCGGCGCAGGTGGTGATGGTGGCGGACCCACCGGGCTTGCCCAGCGGCCGGATGAACACCGAGTAGCTGGACTGGACGTCGGCGTCGCCGACCTCGCCGACCACGTAGGCGTCCAGGCCGGGTGCCGGCAGCGAGAACGATGCCTCGCCGTCCGTGCCGTTGGCGTCGAGGACACCGAAGTCGCCCTCGGACAGCATGATCTTGCTGCGGCCCTCGAGCGGGACGAAGATCCGGTGGCCGTTGCCGCCGGTCATGTTGGGGTTCTTGTCGGATGTGCCGATGATGTTGAGCTGGTAGTCGTGGGCTCCCTGCGGTGCGCCGTTGCCGGCGACGGCGATGCCCGGGACGAGCAGGCCGAGGGAGAGGATGGCGACGAGCAGTGCAGTACGCGTTCTGCGCATGGTTGAGTGTCCTCGAAGGTCGGGGGGAGTGGTGGCGAAGACCTCGCCGCTCCCACGGACCGGCCCCAACGTCTCGACGGTCCGGGGAGAGGGGTGACGGTTCGTCACCCCGTTGGCACGCATGCCGTCTGGGTGCCGGCACGGTCGTGCTGCCACGAACCCTAGGCCGTTGCCCGGGAGGCTCCCTGCGACCGGAGTCCCGTTCCCGTCGGGACCCCCCTCCCATGCCCCCGGTCGCCCCGGGACGGGAGGCCGGGGCCTCCCGAGCTCAGGTCGACGGAGGTGCGGCGGGGGGCTGTGCAGGCGGTTCGGCCGGGGGCGGTGGCGGCTCGACCGGCTCCGTGCGTGCGACCACGGTGTCGTCCGTGGTGGACGGGGTCGGCTGCTCGTCGCCCCAGGTGTCCCGCGCGGCCCGGGAGGCCTGGTCGATCGCCGTGCCGAGGTGGGCCAGGGCGCCCTTGGCCGCGTCGAGTGCGGCCACCCGCGCCTCCCGGCTGCCCTCCCACGCGGCCGACAGGGCCGAGCCGACGTCGTCCAGGGCGGACTCGGCGTCCTCGCGCCACCGGCGTCCGGTCTGCTGGCCGTCGGGGTCGTCCGGTCCGCCCGGCCCGGTCCCGGGGGTCGCCTGGTCACTCATGCGGTGTCTCCTCGTCGACGTCACGATCAGGGTGCCACGTGTCGTCGGTCGGGTCGACGTCGAAGGGGGTGTCCGGTCGGTGAGCAACGGTGCGCGCGATCAGGGCAGGGTCAGTTCCATGGCGGCCTCGGTCGGCCCGCCGTCCAGCCACCAGTCGCCCGGGGTGATCCGCAGGGTGACCGTGCCGCTGGTGTCCTCGGGGACCAGGAAGCGCAGCCACAGGTCCGGTGTGTCCAGCCCGGAGTCGTTGCCCGGCAGCGAGGCGAGCACGGCGTCGTCGGCCGGCACCGCGGTCCCGTCGGGCAGGGCCAGTGCGAAGTCGGTGGCGTTGATGCCCCAGTTGCCGGACTTGCGGCTGGTCGCCGTGAGGTCGAGGGTCAGGGCCCGGTCGCCCGCCGGGACCTCGTCGAACTCGGCGGGCAGGTCCCAGCGCAGCTGCCCACCCGTGACGGTGATGTCGAGCAGGTCCAGCGACATCGTGCCGGCCAGGTCCACCTCCTCCGGCGGCAGGGCCACCAGGGTCCCGGCGTCGGGCTGCAACGGCACCTCGGCCCGGGCCTGGTCGGGTGATCCCACCACCAGCACGGCAGTGGCCGGGTCGAAGCCGGGCTCGACCTCGAACACCAGCACCCCGTCGGTGGACAGGCCGCCGCCGACCGTCGGCCACTCGGTGTCCGTACTGGCAGGCGCCGTCGTGTCGCCCAGCACCACCTCGAGGTCGGGGCGGAACGTCCCCTCGTCCTCGGCGAGGTTGTCGAACGTGCCGGCCAGGAGCAGGTCGTGGCCCACCACCTCGTCGTCTGCGTCCCGTCGTGCCTCGACGGTCGCCTCGCCCAGCACAACCCGGAACCCGGAGTGCCAGAACTCCTGGTCGACCGTGAAGGCGAGGCCGTCCAGGGGATCCACCGACGGTGTCGGCGAGGGCGTCGCCGACGGTGGGGCGGAGGGCGTGGGACCGGGGGCGGCCGTGCCGGCCGGGGACGGCGTGGTGGACGACACGTCGACCGGGTCGTCGCCGCCACCGCAGGCAACCAGGACGACGGCGGCCAGGACCACGACGGTCGCGAGCCGATGTCGACCCGGCACCACCCGGCGAAGGTCTCGGCGTGTGCGTGCCCCCATGGCGCGTCCGTTCCCCCGTGCCCGCCTCGGCGCCGGCGGGCGGCCCACGACCCACCCTACTCAGGTCCCGGGGTGTCCCGGGCCGGGAGGGACGTGGCCCGTCCCGCGGTCCTGAACGGGAGGCCATGACGTGGTCGGGTGATACCCGACGACGCACGGCGACCGCGCCGAACGGGTCGCCCGAGCCCTTGCAGACCGGACCGGCACGGGCGAGACTGGCACCGACGACGGCGGCTCGTGGCGCTCCGCTCCGCTCCTGGCACGTCGCCGAAAGGGGCGGGACATGGACGACCGGTCAGGCGTGCTCGCGGGGATCGGTGGCACTCCCATGGTCCGGCTCGCCCACCTGGGCAGCCCCGACATGGCCGAGGTCTGGGTCAAGCTCGAGGCGGCCAATCCCACGGGCTCGTACAAGGACCGCATGGCGCTGGCGATGATCGAGGGCGCCGAGCGGCGTGGTGTGCTCCAGCCCGGACAGGCCGTGGTGGAGTACACGGGCGGGTCGACCGGCAGCTCGTTGGCCCTGGTCTGCGCCGTGACGGGTCATCCGCTGCGGATCGTGACCTCGGACGCGTTCGCGGCCGCGAAGCTGGACACGATGCGGGCCTTCGGAGCGCAGGTGGAGGTCATCCCCAGTCCGGAGGGGATCCATCCGGAGCTGATCGCCTCGATGATCCGTCGCGCGACCGAGATCGCCGACCAGGAGGGCGCGTACCCCACCAACCAGTTCCACAACACGGACATGGTCGACGGCTACCGGGAGATGGGCGAGGAGATCGCGCGGGACCTGGACGGCCCCGTCGACGCCTTCTGCAGCTACGTCGGGACCGCGGGCTGCTTCCTGGGCGTGACCCGGGCGCTGGTCGAGCGCCATCCCCGGATGCTGCGGGTGGCGATCGAGCCGACCGAGTCGGCCGTCCTGTCCGGTGGCGAGCCGGGGACGCACCGCATCGAGGGTGGCGGGGCCGGCTTCGTGCCACCGCTGCTGTCGGCAGGCGACATCGACCGGGTCGAGACGGTCAGCACCACCGAGGCGATCGACATGGCACGACGGGCTGCCAACACCGAGGGGCTGTTCTCGGGTCCGTCCACCGGCGCCAACCTGCTGGTCGCGCTGCGCCTGGCCACCGAGCTGGGGCCCGGCCGGCGCGTGGTCACGGTCCAGTGCGACTCGGGGCTGAAGTACCTGGCCGGGGGGATCCACGGCCAGTCGTGAACACGGCCGCAGGCGGGGCACGGACGCAGCGTGAGCCTCAGGCGCCGGCCGGGGTGAGCAGCACCAGGGGGATCTCGCGGTCGGTCTTGGCGGCGTAGTCGTCGTAGTCCGGCCAGACGGCCACGACCTCCGACCACAGCCGGGCACGGTCCTCCTCGCCGGCCGTACCGGCGGTCGCCGTGAACACCTCGTCCGCGATCTGGACCTCGACGCGGGGGTCCTCCTGCAGGTTCACGTACCAGTCCGGGTGCTCGGGGGCCCCGCCCTTGGAGGCGACCACGACGAAGTCGTCGCCGTCGCGGACGTAGATCAGCGGGGTCGTGTGGGGTGTGCCCGAGGAGCGGCCGGTGGTCGTCAACAGCAGCGTGTACACGCCGTCGCGCCACTCGTGGCCTTCCTCGCCACCGGTCTCGCGGTACCGCTCGACGTGCTCCTGGCCGTACAGCATGGTCGTTGCCTTCGCGTGGGGGGGTGGTCGTCACAGATTGTCTGGGGCAGTGTTTGGAATGCAGAAGTCCGCCGGAACCTTCCGGCTCGCCCCGCCCGATCGTTCAGGGGACCGTTCGACCGGGGCGGGCCGTGGGCATGACCATACGGTCGTTGAGTGCGCAACGACATGCGCGTCCATTCTGTCCCCGACGACCAGGTCCTCCACCATGGCCGACATCGGCATCGTCTACTTCTCCATGTACGGCTCGACCCTCGAGCTCGCCCGCGAGATCGCCGCAGGCGTCCGCGAGGCTGGGGGCACGGCCCACCTCCGGCGCCTGCCGCACGACCTGCCCGACGACGTCGCCGAGTCCGAGGGCGTGGCCGAGGCGCAGGACGACCAGGACGACATCCCCTACGCCGAGGTCGAGGAGCTGACCGACTTCGACGGGGTCCTGTTCGGCAGCGGCACCCGCTTCGGCTCGGCCACCGCCCAGCTCCAGAAGTTCTTCGACCAGTGCGGTCCGCTGTGGGCCGAGGGCGAGCTGATCGGTACCCCGGCCGGGTTCTTCACCGGCGCGGCGACCCTGCACGGTGGGCACGAGTCGACGATCCTGTCGATGTCGACCTTCGCCTACCACCAGGGCATGCCGATCGTGCCGATGGGCTACTCGCACGAGGCGACCAACACCACCGACACCGGCGGCGGCCCCTACGGCCCGTCGCAGCTGTCACCGCAGGACGGCTCGAAGGACGGGCTGTCCGACGACGAGATCGCCATCGCCCGTGCCTACGGCGCGCGCTTCCACGACGTGGCGACGCGACTGGCGGACTGACGACCGGCGGCATGACGACCGGCCGGCGCCACGACCGTGCGCACCAGTCGGCGGCCGAGCAGCCAGCCGATCGCGCCACAGGCGACGATGCCTGCCACGGTCGCCGTGGCCAGCACCCCTGGGCTCGTGGCCCACGCCGCGGCGACGGACCAGCCCGTGGGCACGACGAGCAGGGCCGCGTCCCAGGCCGGTGGCACGAACCCCGCTGCCAGCGGGAGGTACAGCGGCAGCGTGATCGCCTTCAGGAGCGCGATGCCCTGGACGCGATCGCGGGCGACTGCCGCCAGCACCGTCATCGGGACCAGGGCGCACGTCCCCGCGACCAGCGCCGTCGACAGCGTGCCGACGATGCCCAGCGGATGCTGTCCTCCGGACAGCGGGAGCCCGATGGCGACCGCGGCGGTCGCCAGCGTCACGACGATCCCCGAGCGCACCGCCAGCAGCGTGACCAGCGACGCCCGCGTCGTGGCGACGGCCGGCAGCACCCTGGCGTCGCGGTCCTCGCAGAACGCCAGGCCGGCCACGGCGCCCAGCATGACCGGCGTGTGCACGACCACCACGAAGGTCCGCGCGAGGTCCATCCAGGGGGTGACGTCCAGCCCGTGACGTGTGGCCAGCCACGTCGCGCCCGGTCCTCCCAGCCACCGCACCGCCAGGGCGAGCAGCGGCAGCCCGGCCAGCATCGCCAGCACCATCCCGTCGGCCAGGACCGTCTGGCGATCCACCCGCAGCGTCGAGGCGACGGCCCGTCGACGCCAGGTCGTGCCACGGACGCCCGTGGTTGTCGTGGCCCGACGTGTCCGCGCCTCGGACCGCCGCGGCGCCGCGCCCGCAGACGGGTCACCGACCGCGTCGGCCTGCCGACGGGCCAGGGCACCCAGCACCACGACCCAGGCAAGGATCCAGGCGACGGCCGTCCACGACCAGCGGCCGAGCAGCAGGTCCAGTCCCCCGGTGAACGGTGACAGGGCGAGCACCGGCGCGTCCCACAGGCCGACGCCTCGTACCAGGGCCGGCACCAGCAGCGGGACGGCGAGCAGGGGCAGGCGTGCCATCCACGTCGTCAATGACGCCTGCCGCCCCAGCGCCACCAGCCCGAGCAGGGAGGCGAGCACGCTGACGAGGACGACAGCGACCAGCACCGGTCCGCCCCTCGACGGGCCGGGCACCGACAGGACCACGACGGCGGCCAGCGCCGACCCGACCGCCACGACGGCGACACGGACGGCCACGGCCGTGGCGGGCGACAGCCGGGTCAGGGCGAGCGCGGACGGGATGCCGTTGCCACGCTCGACCACGGTCATCGCCGGCACCACGAACACCCCGATCGCCGCGACGTCGAGGAACAGGATCCAGCCCACCAGCGTCGGACGAACCGTGGTGGGAACGGCCAGCAACACCACGGCCCACGCCGCGGTCACGGCCGCGGTCGCCGCGACGACCCCGTGGCGTCGCTGGAGGGCCAGCTCGGTCCGCACCAGGGCAGCCGCCCGCGTGGAGGTCACAGCGCCCGTCCCGTGAGGTCGACGAACACCCGGTCGAGGGTGGCCTCGTTGGTGGAGACGGACTCGACGGTGCCGGAGGCCAGCACCTCGGCCAGGCCGGGTCCGGGGTCGGGCAGTCGGTAGGTCGTCGTGGCCAGCCTGCCGTCGACCCGGTGCTCGACCTCCAGGGTCGCCTCGCCGTGCGCCCGTCGCAGGGTCCGCGGACGGTCGCAGGCCACGATGCGTCCGTCGACGACGAACGCGACCCGGTCGCACAGGGCGTCGGCCGTGGCCATGTCGTGGGTGGTGAGGACGACCGTGGCGCCCTCGTCCCGGGCGTCGCGGACCAGGTCCCGGACGGCGGCGACGTTGACCGGGTCGAGCCCACCGGTCGGCTCGTCGAGGAACAGCAGGTCGGGTCGGTGCAGCATGGCGCGCGCGAGGTTCAGCCGGGTGCGCATCCCACGCGACCAGGTCCCCACGGGCAGGTCCGCCACGTCGGCCAGGCCGACCCGGGCGAACAGTTCGTCGAGGTCCCGTGCGGGCCGGTCGTGCAGGGCGGCGAAGTGGACCAGGTCCTCGCGCCCGGTCAGTCGGGGCCAGCCGACCGGGAGCTCGAACGACACCCCGATCCGGTCGTACAGCGCCGGGCCCCAGTCCCCGAGCGGCCGTCCGAGCACCTCGACCCGTCCCGTCCAGCCGTGGACCAGCCCGGTGAGGATCTGCTGGGTGGTGGTCTTGCCGGCGCCGCTGGGACCCAGGAGCCCGAACACCTCGCCCTCGGCCACGGTGAAGTCCATCCCGTCGACGGCGTTGCGCGCGCGTCCCGGCCACCGGTGGGCGAGGTCGTCGACGACGATCGTCAGGCCGTCCACGCCACGACCTCCAGGCTGGCGAACGCCGCGGTCACCACGTCGGCCAGCGACTCCCGACCGTCCTGGCGCTGCCAGGTGTCGAGCGCGGCCCGCAGCACGCCCACGGCGACCACGGCCCACACCCGCCGTCGGGCGTCGTCGTCGCCCATCCCCGCGTCGGCGTACAGGCCGGCCAGCGCCTCCTCCATGGCCGTCGTGCCGTGGGTCGCGGCGGCACGAAGGGCGGGCTCGGCGTGGATGAGGCGGGTGCGGGCCAGGACCAGTTCCCGGTCCCGGTCGTAGACCACGTCCAGCTCCTCGACGACCCCGTCGCGCACCGCCCCCAGGGGGCCGCGGTCGCCCAGGTGGCGGGCGATGGCCGCCAGCAGTGGCGGGTCGTAGTCGTCCCACAGGACCAGCGCCTCCTTGGTCCCGAACCAGCGGTAGACCGACACCGGCGACACCCCGGCCGTGGTGGCCACCCGCTCGACGGGCACGGCGTCGAAGCCGTGGGTGGTGAACAGCTCGACCGCCTGCTGCTGCACGACCTTCATGTCCGCCAGCCGGCGCCGCGTCCGCACGTCCATTCTTCGTCCTCGCGTCGAGTTCCTCCTTCGGGAGTGTCTCCTGTGAGATAGTCACTGTCAAGAAGAAAGTCACTTTCATTATTGGGAGGTGGGTCTGCGTGCCGGCGGCCCGTTGACGGTCCGAAGCGGCGACTCGTAGGCTCGATCGCCGGTGGGGGAGTCCCGCCGTCGTCCACCTCCAAGGACCCCAACCGTGTCCGACCTCGCCGCCTTCGCCGCAGGCCTCGCCGCCGGCTCCATCCGGGTCGTCGACCTGACGTCACCGCTGTCGTCCGAGACCCCGATCCTCCAGCTGCCCGAGGAGTTCGGCCAGACCGAGCGCTTCCAGTTGCACGAGATCAGCCGCTACGACGATCGCGGTCCGGCCTGGTACTGGAACAACTTCACCACCGGCGAGCACACCGGGACCCACTTCGACGCCCCCGTCCACTGGGTCACGGGCACCGACGAGGACGTGGCGTCGGTCCCGCCCGAGCGACTGGTCGGCCCGGCGGCGGTCATCGACTGCGTCGACCGGGTGGCCGACGATCCCGACTTCCTGCTGGAGGTCGACGACATCCGGGCCTGGGAGTCCGACCACGGTGCGCTGCCGGAGGGTGGCTGGCTGCTGGTGCGCAGTGGCTGGCACGCCCATGCCGGGTCCCAGGAGGAGTTCCTCAACGCCGACGAGGACGGCTCGCACACGCCGGGCCTGTCGCCCGAGTGCGCCCGGTGGCTGGCCGAGGAGTCGCCCGTCATCGGGCTGGGGGTGGAGACGGTCGGCACCGATGCCGGCGCCGCACCCACGTTCGACCCGATGTTCCCGTGCCACTCGCTCATGCACGGGGCCGGCAAGTACGGGCTGACCCAGCTGCGCAACCTCGACCAGCTGCCGCCGGTCGGGGCCGTGCTGGTCGCCTCGCCGCTCAAGATCGTCGGCGGGTCCGGCAGCCCCGTCCGGGTGCTCGCCTTCGTCGAATGACGGCTCCGGGGGTGCGGGTCGTCGACGTCGTCGCGACGACGCTGGCCGACCGCGGGGTCGTCCGGGCGTTCGGCGTGGTCGGCTCGGGCAATTTCCACGTCACCAATGCCCTGCGGACCGCGGGCGTGGAGTTCGTCGCCACCCGCCACGAGTGCGGCGCGACCACGATGGCCGACGCGCACGCCCGGATCAGCCGCACCGTCACCGTGGTGACCCTCCACCAGGGCTGTGGGCTGACCAACGCCATGACCGGGCTGGCCGAGGCTGCGAAGTCCCGCACGCCGCTGGTGGTCCTGGCCGCCGAGGCCACCAACCCGCACTCGAACTTCTTCGTCGACCAGGACGCGCTCGCGACGTCGGTCGGTGCCGTGGCGATGCGGCTGGACGACCCGGCGGACGCGGCCACGACCGCGGCAGCCGCGTTCGACACGGCCCGGGACGAGCGACGCACGGTCGTCCTCAACCTCCCCCTGCCCGTCCAGGACCTGCCGGTGCCGACCGACGGGGGCGAGGCACCCGCGCGGGTGGCCCCGACCCCGCCGGAGCCGACGTCCGACCACGTCGCGGCGCTGGTCGACGAACTGGCCCGGGCCACGCGACCGGTGTTCGTGGCGGGCCGGGGCGCCCGGGACGCCGGGCCGCAGGTGGCGGCGCTGGCAGCCGACGCCGGTGCGCTGCTGGCCACCTCGGCGGTCGCCAACGGGCTGTTCCACGACGACCCGTGGGCGCTGGGCATCTCCGGGGGGTTCTCGTCGCCGACCGCGGCGGAACTGATCCGGGACGCCGACCTGGTGGTCGGCTGGGGCTGCACCCTCAACATGTGGACGATGCGGCACGGACGACTGCTCGGACCGGGCGCCCGGGTGGTGCAGGTCGACCTCGAGGTCGACGCACTCGGCTCCCAGCGCAGCATCGACCTGGGCGTGGTGGGTGACGTCGGCGCGGTGGCCACGGCGGTCCGGCAGGCGCTGGAGGGACGACCGCGGGCCGACGCCGGGTACCGCGACGACCAGACCCGGGCCCGGCTGGACGCCGGCGTGAGGTGGCGCGACCACGACCTCGTCGACACCTCCACGACGGACCGGATCGACCCGCACGTGCTGACCATCGCGCTGGACGACCTGTTGCCGGCCGAGCGTGTCGTGGGGGTCGACTCGGGCAACTTCATGGGCCACCCCAGTGTCGACCTGTCGGTGCCCGACGAGGACGGGTTCTGCTTCACCCAGGCCTTCCAGTCGATCGGGCTCGGCCTGGCGACCACCATCGGCGCGGCACTCGCCCGGCCCGACCGGCTGGCCGTCGCCGCACTGGGTGACGGCGGGGGCCTGATGGGTGTCGCCGAGCTCGAGACGGTGGTGCGGCTGGGCCTGGACATGGTGGTGGTGGTCTACAACGACGATGCCTACGGTGCGGAGGTCCACCACTTCGGCCCGGACGGCCACGACCTCGCCACGGTCGAGTTCCCCGACACCGACGTCGCGGCGATCGGTCGGGGGTTCGGCTTCGAGGCGGTGACGGTGCGGTCGGTCGAGCACCTGGACGCCGTGGCCGAGTGGGTCGCCGGGCCGCGCGACCGACCACTGCTCGTGGACGCCAAGGTGGTCGCCGAGCCGTCCTGGTGGCTGGAGGAGGCGTTCCGCGGGCACTGAGCAACCCTGCCCCCGAGCCCGGCCGCGTGCCGAGGAGGATGCGTGTCAGACGGCGAGGACCAGCCGCCCCTGGTCGAGCACCCGGCCAGGCCCCGGCCGGACGGCGAGATCCGACCGCGGGTCCCGCGGGCGCTGGTGTGGCGGGTCGGCTACGGCCGGACCGACGTCGTCCAGGACCTGATCGCCGGGACCCTGCTGGCGGTGCTGCTGATCCCGCAGGCGTTCGCCTACGCCCAGCTCGCCAACCTCCCCGCGAGCACCGGCATCGCGGCCGCCCTGGTCGCGCCGGTCGTCTACGCGCTGTTCGGCGGCAGCCGGTTCCTCGCGGTCGGCCCCGTCGCCCTGGTGTCGCTGCTGGTCGGTGAGGCGGTCGGGTCCGACGACGCGGCCACGATCGCCCTGGTGCTGGCCGCCATGATCGGTGTCGTGCTCGTCCTGCTGGGCGTGCTCCGCCTCGGGTTCGTGTTCCGGGTGTTCACCCGCCCGGTGCTGGCCGGGTTCGTGTTCGCGGCGGCGGTCGTGATCGCGACCAGCCAGGTCGGCCACGTGCTGGGCGTCCCGGTGGAGCGTGGGGTGCCGCCGGTGGGCCAGTGGGCCGACGTCGCCGGGTCGATCGACGACTTCCGGCCGGCCTCGACGATCCTGGGCCTGGGGGTGCTTGTGCTCCTGCTCGCCCTGCCCGGCCCCCTGCGTCGGCTGCTGCACGTCCAGGACGGGGACCGGGGCTGGCGCCCCAACCTCGTCCGGGCCCTGCCACTGCTCGTGCTGCTGGCCTCCGCCGGCCTGGTCGTGCTGCTGGACCTGCAGGAGCAGGGGGTCCAGACCCTGGGACCGGTCTCGCTGCCCAACATGGTCCCGGCACTGCCCGCGTTCGCCGAGGTGGACTGGGCCGCACTGGTCCTGCCCGCCGTCACCATCTCGCTGGTGGCGGCGGTCACGACCCTGGCCATCGCCGAGACGCTCGCGGCCCGGGACGGCAGCGAGGTCAGCACCAGCCGCGAGCTGTTCGCCCTGGGCCTGTCGAGCATGACGCTGTCGTTCACCGGCGGCTACCCGGCCGGCGGCAGCCTCAGCCGGTCGGCCGTCGTGGCCGACAGCGGGGGCCGCAGCCCGCTGGCCGCGGTCGTCGGTGCGGCCGCGCTGGCAGCGTCGGCGGTGGCACTCGGGCCCGTGCTGTCGGCCATCCCGCGGACGGCCCTGTCGGCGCTGATCATCGCCGCCGCCGTGTCGATGATCGACCGCGAGGCCGTCACCGATGCCTGGCAGCACGACCGCGCGGTCCTGGTCGTCATGGTGGTCCCGTTCGTGGTCGTGCTGGTCGCCGGCGTGCAGTTGGGACTGCTGGCCGCGCTGGTCGCCGGGCTGGCCCACCTCGCCTGGGACCAGTGGGGCCCCACCGAGGTCGCCCGCCCCGACGAGGCGTCGTGACCGTCACGGTCGCCCCGGTCGCGCCGGACGACGACGACACCATCGCGATCGTGGCCACGGGCATGCGCGCGACGCTGGTCGAGGTGCTCGGCGCCGAGCGGGGCGCGGCGATGTACGACATGGACTGGCTGCGTGACCGGGTCCGGGCCCACCTCGACCCGGCGCGGCTCGACGGCCGGGTGTTCGTCGCCCGGGACCCCAGCGGCGAGGTGGTCGGCCACGCGATGGTCCGGGTCGACCACGACGACCGGGACGAGGTGGGACTGTTCTCGACGACCTGGGTCGTGCCCGCGTGGCGTCGCCGGGGCGTGGCCGACCTGCTCGTCGACCACGGTGAGGCCTGGATGCGCGACCGGGGTCGGGACGTGGCGGTGACCTTCACGCACCCGGACAACGATGCCCTGGTGACGCTGTTCGGCCGCCGCGGGTACGTCCTCACCCCGGTGGACGACGACTTCGTCCGTCTCCGGCGACGACTGGCCGAACCGGGGGAGGCCGACCACTAGGTTCGAAGGAGACCCCGGCATCGGACCGCTCGTGACCGACCCCACACCCCCGCCGCCCCCCGCGGACGTCGACGAGCCCGACGAGGGTGGTGATCGCGCCGACGGTGGTGACGACCTCGTCGCGCGGGCCCGCGAACTCGTGGCCCGGCTCACCCTGGAGGAGAAGGCGAGCCTGTGCCAGGGCAGCGGCCCGTGGCACACCCGCGGGATCGACCGGGTCGACCTCCCCGCCACCCAGGTCAACGACGGTCCGCACGGCGTCCGCGTGCCGTCGGAGGGCGACGCGATCGGGCTGGTGAACTCGCGACCGGCGACCTGCTTCCCGACCGCGTCGACCATGGCAACGACGTGGGACCCGGACCTGCTCGCCCAGGTCGGCCGTGCGATCGGCGACGAGGCCCGCGCGCTGGGCACCGACGTGGTGCTGGGCCCCGGCGCGAACATCAAGCGGTCCCCGTTGTGTGGGCGCAACTTCGAGTACTTCTCGGAGGACCCGTTCCTGTCGGGGCACCTGGCCGCCGGGCTGGTCGCGGGGATCCAGTCGATTGGGGTCGGCACGTCGCTCAAGCACTTCGTGGCCAACAACCAGGAACACCGGCGCATGACCATCGATGCCGTCGTCGACGAGCGCACCCTGCGCGAGATCTACCTCGCCGGCTTCGAACACGTCGTCCGCACGCAACAGCCGTGGACGATCATGTGTGCCTACAACCGGATCAACGGCACGTACGCGTCGGACCACCACGAACTGCTCACGTCGGTGCTGCGCGACGAGTGGGGCTTCGACGGCCTGGTCATGACCGACTGGGGTGCGATGAACGACCGGGTCGCGGCGGTCGAGGCCGGCTGCGACCTCGAGATGCCCGGACCGGTCGAGGGCGCCGCGGACGTGCTGGTGGCGGCGGTCAGCAACGGCCGCCTGGACGAGGCCGCACTCGACGTCGTCGCGACCCGGGTGGTCGCGCTGGCGCTGAGGGCCCAGCCGGCACGTGACCCCAACGCGGCGGCGGACCTGATGATCAACCACCAGCTGGCACGGCGGGTGGCGGCCCGGTCCTGTGTCCTGCTGCGCAACGACGACGACGCCCTGCCGGTGCGCGACGGCGAACGGGTCGCGCTGCTGGGGCTGCTCGCGGAGAAGCCCCGGTTCCAGGGCACGGGGTCGTCCCGGATCAACCCGACCCGGGTGGAGGACCTGCGCACCGAGCTGACCGCCGAGCTCGGGGACGACCGGGTGGTGTTCGCCCGCGGGTACGAGTCGCCCGAGGAGCTGGACGAGGAGCTGCTGGCCAACGCGGTCGCCGCCGCGAGCGAGTGCGACGTCGCGATCGTGGTGGTGGGCCTGCCGGACGCCTACGAGAACGAGGGCGACGACCGTGCCCACCTGCGGCTGCCGCGGACCCACGACGAGCTGGTGGCGGCGGTGGCGGCCGCGCACGACCGGGTCGTGGTGGTCGTGGTCAACGGGGCACCCGTCGAGATGCCGTGGGCCCGCGACGTCGAGGCGATCCTCGACGCCTACCTGGGTGGGCAGGCGGCCGGTGGGGGCATCGCCGACGTGCTGACCGGGACCGTCTCGCCGGGTGGGCGGCTGGCCGAGACCTTCCCGCGACGGCTCGAGGACGTCCCGTCGACCTCCCAGTTCCCCGGTGGCCCATCGATCGTGGAGTACCGCGAGGGCGTCTACGTCGGCTACCGCTTCCACGACACCGTGGATGCCGACGTGCTGTTCCCGTTCGGCCACGGCCTGGGCTACGAGCCGGTCGACTGGGGCGAGGCGACGCTGGACGTCGACACCGTGTCCGACGCCGACCTGTCCGACGGCGCGACGGTGACGGTGACCGTGCCGGTCACCAACCAGGGCGAGGGTCCGACCTCCGAGGTCGTGCAGGTCTACGTGCGCGACCTCGAGGCGGCCGTGCACCGGCCCGACCGCGAGCTGAAGGGGTTCGCCCGGGTCGACCTGGACCCGGGCCAGACGGCCGAGGTGGCGATCGAGCTGGACCGGCGCGCGTTCGCGTGGTGGGACGTCGAGGAGCATCGCTGGGTCGTCGAGACCGGCGAGGTCGAGGTGCTGGTGGCCGCGTCGTCCCGGGACGTCCGCTCGACCCTGTCGCTGCACGTCGAGGGGGACCGGCTGACCCGTCGCGACGTGCCGCGGGTGTATGCCGACCCGCCGGCGTGGCTGGCGGTCGACCGGGTGTCGTTCGAGACCGTGCTGGGCCGCACGGTGCCCCCCAACGACGGGTTCGGCAAGCCGTTCACCCGCAACACGCCGCTGGGGGCACTGCGCAAGGTGGTCCAGGGCAGGTTGCTGCTGGCCGGGCTGGAACGGGGCCTGCGGCGCCAGTACGGCGACACCCCGGAGGTCGCGCCGCTGGTCCGGGCGATGCTGGTCGAGGCACCGGTGCGGTCGCTGACCCAGAGCGGGCTGTCGCTGGAACAGGTCGACACGCTGCTCGACCTGCTCAACGGCCAGTGGGGGCTGGGGGCCCGGCGGGCCTACGACCAGGTCACCGCGGCCCTGCGCAACCGCTGACCGCGTGGGGTGGTCGACCTGCGGGGTCCGTGACCTCGCCGGGTGACCTACCGTCGTCGGTCGCTTCCGAGGACCGAGAGGACGACATGCACACGCGACGGCTCTACCAGGGTGGCCCCGAGGTGTCCGAGATCGGGTTCGGGGCCTGGGCGATCGGCGGGAGCTGGGGCGAGGTCGACGACGACGAGTCGATGGCGGCACTGCACGCCGCGGTCGACGCCGGCGTGACCTTCGTCGACACCGCCGACGTGTACGGCGACGGGCACAGCGAGCAGCTGGTTGGCCGGCTGCTCCGTGAGCGCGACGAGGACCTGGTCGTCGCGACGAAGGCCGGTCGCCGGGCCGAGGTCGACCCGGCCAACTGGACCGCGGACACCTTCGCCGCCTGGCTGGACCGCTCGCGTCGCAACCTCGACGTCGAGACGATCGACCTGGTCCAGCTGCACTGCCTGGGCGAGGAGGTCTACCGCACGCCGGAGGTCTGGGCGGCGTTGGACGGCCTGCGGTCGCGTGGCGTGGTGCGGGCGTGGGGGGTGAGCGTCGAGACGGTCGACGAGGCCATGGCGGCGCTGGACGCGCCCGGTGTGCGGACCGTGCAGATCATCTTCAACCTGTTCCGGACCAAGCCGGCCGAGGAGTTCCTGGACGCGGCCCGCCGGGCCGGTGTCGGGGTGATCGTGCGGGTGCCGCTGGCCTCGGGGCTGCTGACGGGCAAGTTCGACGCCGACAGCAGCTTCGCGTCCGACGACCACCGCAACTTCAATCGTGACGGCCAGGCGTTCGACGTCGGCGAGACGTTCGCGGGCGTGGACTTCGACACGGGGCTCGCGGCCGTGCAGCGGTTGGAGGAGCTGGTGCCCGAGACGATGTCGATGGCCCAGTTCGCGCTGCGGTGGATCCTCGACCACGACGCCGTGTCGACGGTCATCCCGGGGGCGCGGACGCCACGCCAAGCGGCCGACAACGCGGCCGCGTCCGACTTCGCGCCGCTGGGGTCCGACATCCACCGCGCCGCCCGCGAGGTCTACGACGACCTGGTGCGACCGCAGGTCCACGACCGCTGGTAGGTCGGGGCCGCGGCTCCCGGCCCGACGACACGACGGGCGGCCACATCGGCCGCCCGTCGTTGTCGTCGTGGTTCGGGCTAGCGCGTGCTGCTGGTCGAGCGGCCCTGCGTGTTGAGGTAGATCACGATCACGATGGCGGCGACCGCCACCTGGACGAGCAGCTCGATCCAGTCGATGCCGTCGGTCTCTGTTCCACCCAGGAAGCCGTAGATCAGTCCGCCGACGAGGGCGCCGACCGCGCCGAGCAGGATCGTCATGCCGATCGAGACGTCCTGCTTGCCCGGGATGACCAGCCGGGCCAGGGGCCCGATGATGATCCCCGCGAGGAGCGCGAAGATGATGGTCCAGACGATTTCCATGGTGACTCCATGCGTCGATCCCACGCTGGCAGTCAGCCGTGCGGGGCAGTGTTGTGGGGACGGCGTCGTTGCCGTCGGCGGCAACCCTACTCGCGGCGGGTCGGCCGATCGTGGAGGTGGACCCCCACCGCCTGTCGTGTCGTTCGGGACGGGTTCGGGGTCGGCGGTGGGGTGGTCCGACGGGAGGGCTCGGTTCGCACATCGACTCCGGCCTCCGATAGGCTTCGTTGGCCGCGGGCGCTCGCGCGCTGCGCTGGCCGATCGGCAACCCTGGAGGCATCGCCTAGTCAGGTCTATGGCGCGGGATTGCTAATCCCGTTGGGTCGTTTCGGCCCTCGAGGGTTCAAATCCCTCTGCCTCCGCCAACAGTTCAATACGCTTTGCACGACACGCGCTGGTAGCTCAGTCCGGATAGAGCACCTGACTACGGATCAGGCGGCCGGGGGTTCGAATCCCTCCCAGCGCGCACCGCGAATCCGGCCCTGCGGGGCCGGATTCGCCGTTTCCGGGGTTCGGGCCCGTTGCCGCCGAAGGCGCCGGGTACACGTCGGGTACACAACTGCGGGCTCTCGGGCCACTGCCGGGTACACGAATCCGGCCGGTGGGTACACAACCTGCGGCGCGTCGATCGGGGCGTGGGGTCGGATCATCGATCATCAGGATCCTCCGTCTCGGGGGGTGGAGTCTGTGTCTTCCGGGGGCGCAGATGCCGGGGGCTCACGGTGGGCCCGGATGGCCCGTGCGACGTCCTCTGCTGCCTCGGCCTGCATGCCGGGGAGGACGTGGCTGTAGACGTCGAGCGTGAACGCGGTCGAGTGGTGACCAAGTCGTTCGGAGACGATCTTGGGGTTCACGCCCGCCTGCAGCCACAAGGTCGCCGTGGTGTGCCGGAGGTCATGGAGGCGAATGACCGGCAGGTCTGCTGCCTCCGCGAGTTGTTGGAAGCTCCTCGAGAACGAGTCCGGGTGGACCGGCGAGCCGTTCTCGCGCGTGAACACGAGCCCGTGTTCCTCCCAGGCAGGGCCCCAGTCGCGTCGGTCCTTGTTCTGGGCGTTCTGCCAGTTCTCGAGGACGCGGACGGTGTCGTGGTCCAGGTCGATGCTTCGCCGGCTCTTGGCCGTCTTCGGCTCGGAGACCTGCGGTGTGCCGTCGATGCTCACGTAGGTCTGCCGCACTGCGAGTGTCGACGTGGTGACGTCGACGTCTGTCCACCGGAGCCCGAGCACCTCGCCACGGCGCATTCCCGACATGGCGGCCAGGTGCCAGGCGGCGTACAGGCGATCGGAGCGTGCGTGGTCCAGGAATCCCGCCAGCTGGCGGGTCGACCACGTCTGCATGAGTCGGCGTTGCCGCTCGAGGTCGCGGCGTGGCGGGTCCGCGAGGTCGGCCGGGTTTCGCTCGAGGAGGCCCCAGCGGACCGCGTCCGCCAGCGCCTTGCGGACAATGGTGTGGATGTAGCGAACCGTCCTCGGAGAGAGACCGCCGCGACCATCCAGGCGCCCTGAGCGGAGGAGCTGGCTGTACAGGCGGTTCAGGTGGCTCGCCCGCAGCTCCTGGAGGTTGGACTGACCGAGCGCCGGGACGACGTGGCGTTCGATCTCGCCCGCGTAGCTCGACCAGCTGGACTGGCGGAGATTGGGCGGGCCGACGGCAGGTAGCCATTCAGTGAGGAGGTACGCCTCGACCGTTAGGTCGTGACGGTCGACGAAGCTGTCTCGGTCGACCTTGTGCAGGAGGTCGCGCAGCGCCCGCTCGGCCTCCTGGCGTGACTCGAAGCCGCTTCGCAGCTTCTGGTTCCGACCCCTGCCGGAGGCGGTGCCGACATCGACGCGGAATGCCCACGACGAAGAATCCGAACCGCAGGAACACACGGGACCGACCACCTTTGACCGGCACCCTCGGCACCTACGGAAGACGGACCCTTTCACGACGCGGGATCGGCGTGCTGGATGGTGTCGACCTCCGCGTCGACGCCGAGCATCCGCAGGAGCTTGGGCGTCGGCACCAACAGTCGGCGACCCAGCCGAAGGGTCGGCAACTCACCGGTCTGGGCGGCCTTGTAGGCGCTGCGCAGGCTGATACCCAGCAGCTCGGAGGCCTCCTCCACGGACAGGGTCGGGGGCAACTGGGTGAGCGTCATCGGGTTCTCCTGTCAGTTCTCACTCGGTCGTGTTGCGGGTTGGTACGGCGTCAGCAGCCGTCCAGGCCGGCTTGGCGCCTTATGCGATCGGCGAAACGAACCTGACCGACCAACTCCAGCCAAGATCTCACGAGTCGGATCTCCACATCGGCACCACTGGTCCATACGTATATACCAGTATGCGCAGGATGTCAAGAGTATGCACCGGTGAGACTCGCTAGTCGGTGGGCGTGGCGCCAGGTGCATGCCAGAGCCACGAGGCGCGCAGTTGCGACGTACGTGGCGAACTTGACATTTAGCGAGCCCAGAGGTCCGCCCCCTGACCGCGATCGGGCTGGGGGGCTAGGGGGGCCAGCAACGTGCTGTGCGACCCACACCTATCTGAAGGCCGACAGTTCCTCACGCCCCGTGCTCCTAGTCCACCGGAAGTCCGCCCACAGAGGTTCTAGGGCGGCTCCGATAGAGGAGGTGGACCCGGGAAGCGACCAGTAGTCTTCTTCATTGGGCAGGGCATGGGGCTTGCGATCGAGCCCGAGGCCACGATCGGGCCTTCCTGTCTCTCGCATGTCGCAACAGTCAAGGCAGGTTCATGACCCTAAACGTGGTCCAAGGGTCGACGGAGAAGCCCGTCGCGGCCGAACTGCTGGTGGAGGCCTTGGCCGACTCGGATGTAGTCGGGCAGCTTTTTACTGGCTATCCGATCATCGGGTCAGCCGCCGGCAAGACGACGATAGATGCAACGTTGGTGTCGCCTGACATGGGGGTGGTGGTCTTTGACCTCGTGGAGGGGCCTGATCTTACGGGGACCGCTGAGCGACAGGATGACGCTGCTAACAAGCTGGTGTCTCGACTAATCACCAATCCCGGGTTGGTCGACCGCCGAAGCCTCAAGATTCCCGTATCCACACTGTCCTTTGCGCCGGCTACTCAGGGCCGTGATGTCGCAGGCGATTATCCGGTGGCCCAGAAGGACACGGTCCTTGGGATCCTCGAAGGAATGCGGGGCGAGAGACTCAATGACGAGTTGTATCGGACTGCTCTGTCAGCCATCCAAAGCATCTCCACGATCCGGAGCGCGCGACAGCGGCGGCAAGTGCGGGACGAATCCTCTCGTGGCGCGATTCTGAAACGCCTTGAGGACTCGATCGCCACTCTGGACAATCAACAGAGTGCTGCCGTGATTGAGAGCGTGGACGACGTCCAGAGGATTCGTGGCCTTGCCGGATCGGGGAAGACGATCGTGCTGGCCTTGAAGGCTGCGTACTTGCACGCTCAGCATCCAGATTGGCGGATTGCCGTAACCTTCAATACACGATCACTTAAGAACTACTTCAAGAGACTCATTACGAACTTCTCGCTTGAGCAAGTCAATGAGGAGCCCGATTGGGAGAATCTCCGCATCCTGAACGCCTGGGGGGCGGCTGGTGGTCCTGAGCGTGAGGGGATCTATCATGAGTACTGCTCACGGCATGCTGTTCGATATCTGGACTTCGGGTCTGCCAAGCAGCTCTACGGGTTCAATGATGCCTTCTCGGGCGCAGTCGCAGACGCGCGGTCCCGGGTCACCAATCCAAAGAAACTCTATGACGCCATCCTCGTGGATGAGGCCCAAGATCTCCCGCCAGCGTTCTTGCGAATATGCTATGACATTCTGGGTCCAGAGAAGCGACTCGTGTATGCATATGATGAACTCCAGGATTTGCATGGTAAAGGGCTTCCGCCAGCGGAACAGATCTTTGGCGCCGATGACGCCGGGCGCCCTCGGGTCAGCTTTTCGACCGGAACGAGAGAGCTCGAGCGTCGAGATATCATCCTCGAAAAGTGCTATCGAAATTCTCGACCTGTCCTCATAAGCGCCCATGCGGTCGGCTTTGGGATTTACCGGGAGCCGGCGGACAGTGAACCGACTGGCTTGGTCCAGATCTTTGACGAGCCGGACCTATGGCGTGACATCGGCTATCACGTTGAGTCCGGGCCCCTAGCTCCTGGAGAACGAGTCGTACTTGCAAGAACTCCGGAAACTAGCCCCCGGTTTCTGGAGGCTCATTCCGATCCGGCTGACTTGGTATCGATAATGAGCTTCCCATCTCGTGATGCCCAAGATGAATGGGTGGCAGAATCGATTAGGCGCAATATTGAGCAAGAGGAGCTTCGTCACGATGACATCATGGTCATCAACACCGATCCATTGACAACGCGAGAGAACTTGGGCCCCTTACGGAAGCGTCTGCTTCAACTCGGAATCGATTCGCATTTGGCCGGTGTTGACGCTGACCCTGATGTTTTCTTCAGTCAAGGTGATTCTTCAGTTACGTTTACAGGAATTCATCGGGCAAAGGGGAATGAGTGCGGCATGGTCTATGTCGTGAATGCCGAAGAGACTCATTCAGCGCGTAGAAATTTGGCCCGTATACGGAATCGACTGTTTACCGCTATAACTAGGAGTAAGGCATGGGTGCGGGTCTGTGGCGTGGGTCCACAGATGGAAGTTCTTGGTGCTGAGTTTCTTGCGGTCCGTGAGCACGAGTTTGTTTTGGACTTTGTGTATCCGACGGATGAGATGCAGAAGCAGCTCCGGATTGTTCACCGTGACATGTCGCCGGATGAAGAGCGAAAGTTGGCTGAGAAGGAGCGGTCATTGTCAGAGTTACTGCAGGCATTGAGGTCCGGTAATTTGTATGTTGAGGATCTTGATCCTGGCTTGAGGGATGAGATAGTTCGGCTCTTGTCCCATGAAGAGTGAGCAAGACAAGCTCTCGGCGGTTGGCCTTCTCGCAAAGATCAATGGTATCGTGATATGGATGGTCGAAAAGGGGCTGGCCGACGATCAACGGTTTTCATATATAGTCGATGAGGGCACATCAGAACTTGTTACGTACCCGTCGGAACTCGACTATTCATACGTTCTCAGAGAGAGACCATATGATGAGACATATAACGCATTGAAACGGTCGAGAGCATACAGCCTTTCACTCCTGGATGGCGGGCTCGTGCAGATGTCGTACAGGGTTGAGGGCGAAGCGTGTGTGTGGCATCGCTTGGCGTACCTACCTAGCCCCTCATTGGAGCCATATCAGAACGATCCGGAGCGATATGAGCGTGATGTCATGTTTGCTGAGGTCATGGATACAAGGATCGTTACCACTCCGTTGCGTTTCGACTTTGACCCCGCTTCAGCCGATAGCGCTGAGCACCCGTCCTCCCACCTGACTTTGGGCCAGTACACAAACTGTCGTATTCCTGTTTCTGCACCTGTAGCCCCAGACAGTTTCGTGGACCTGATTCTCAGGAGCTTCTACAACACCGCCGCCCGACGCCTATCTGAGTCGATGCCACGCGATGGCCCTAGGTTCCCAAACTGTCTGCATCCCGATCATGAACCCCAAATTCACCTTCGAGTCCCTTCGCGGAACTAGCGGTGCGCAGCAACCGGGACTCGGGCATATGACCGCTTGGCCCCGGTGGCGTGGTCGAGGTGAGTGGTTGACCGTCAACTTGCCGGAAGTGCATAGGAGAGGATGTAGCGGTCGGCAGCCTTGATGGTGTCGCACAGCTCCAGGACTTTGCCGTCAGCACTGATGGCGTGGCGCACGACCCGCACCACGGGTACTCCGGCCGCCAGTTCAAGCGCGCGTGCTTCGTCAGGGTGGGGCATGCGAGCTGACACGTCCTCAGTGAACTGTTCGAGGCGGTGGCCGAGATCCTCGAGTCGTGCATAGATTCCACCAGGGCCCGTGTTCTCTTCGGCGATCGCGGTGCCTGCTGCGATCTCAAGGGGAAGATACGAGGTTGCGATCTCGATCGGTTCCCCGGCATCGAGGTATCGCCGTCGTCGTACGAGGACCTCTTCACGCGCGTCAAGTCCCAAGGCGGTGGCAACCCACTCGGGCGCCTGCTCGGCTCCGACATAATCCACCTCCACTGTCGCCGCTCGTCCTTCGGCCTCCATCTCGGCCAAGAAGGCTGCTCGCCCCTCCTCGCGGTGGCGGCGGGCGAAGCGGTCATGGGCCAGACGATGGATCGGAGCCCGCGCGCGCACGAACGCCCCCTTGCCGTGGTGAACCTCGATGAGTCCCTCGGTGCGGAGTTCGGCCAGGGCTTGCCGCACGGTTCCGCGGGCGGCGCCGTAACGTTCCATGAGTGATCGCTCGCTGGGAACCTTGCTCCCTGGTTGCAGATCGCCGTCATCGATGTCAGATCTCAGTTGGTCTGCGATCTGGCGGTACGCCGGGCGGTCGCTCCGGCGGTCAAGCGCGTCAGTCACCTGAAGTCCTACACTCGTCTGGACCACTCGACCGTACCGTTCGGAGCTCGTCAGTGATCGAGCCTGCACCGAGGCACTCCGTCAGCGTGGCCGCGGCCGTGGTCAATGACCGCGAGCAAGTGTTGGCTATCCAGCGTCGCGACAATGGTCACTGGGAACCGCCGGGTGGGGTTCTGGAGCTCAGCGAGTCGATCGAGGACGGGTTGCGGCGCGAAGTCCGGGAGGAGACTGGTGTCGAAGTCGACGTTGTGCGCCTCACGGGCGTCTACAAGAACATGAGGCGGGGGATTGTCGCCCTCGTGTTTCGGTGTCGTCCAGCTGCTGGACGTGCGACGCCCACCGAGGAGTCCGCGGCTTCGGCCTGGCTGGACGCCGAGGACATCGAGGCATCCATGGACGAGGCGTATGCAGTTCGTCTACTAGACGCGCTGGGTGACAGTCCGGAAGTTGCGGTGCGATCTCATGATGGCATGAACCTCTTGTAGAGGGCTAGGTTTGACGCTCCGCGCGGGATGCCGATTCTAGGCCGTGTGGTCCGCTGGCCCGCGGGGTAAGCGGGCCCATCCCGGCCGCGGTCAGCGTCGGGTTGGTCCAGGACGGCGGCGATCGCGGGATCCCGGGATCCTGCCAGCCCTACTCCGTTCTCAGCCTCCAGGATCGATCGTGCGCCGGTTGTAGCCTTTCGTCATTCCGGCAGGGGTCGGATGATTGAAGAGCCGGAATAGGCGCCTTGGTGCCGGGAGAGATGGCGTCGCGTGTTGTCATCCGCCAAGTCTGCGGCGTAGGTGTTGTCGACGGCTCAGGCGAATCGGGCCCGCATGTAGCGGTTGACGTGCAGGCCGATGAGTCTCGGGGTTCTCAAGCACGCAGGCGAGAGGGGCGGTGCCGGACGATTTGTCCGAAGTTCTCGGGCCGTGAGGGGGTTGCTCGTCGGGGTCCTGTCCGTGGGGCGTACATGATGATCGCCATGCCGGCCAGGCACACGGTCGCGCCGATGAGATCCTGCTCTACTCCGGCAAGCCCGACTGGTCCAAGCTCGCCACCATCACCCCGACACCCACGTGAACTCCGAAGCGCCGCAAAGTCGGTTTGGGGTGCGTCACAGCCGGTCGCGGACGGCCTTCACGTGGTCACGGTGGTCAACGCCGTGATCCACGACGGCCACCGTGTTACCGTCGATGACACGGCAGTCGCAGTGCTCGATAAGACCGAGGAAGCCAGCGCCTCCATGTGGTAGCCGGGGCCTGGTGCCCAGGAGTTGAGTAGGGGTATCGACTCGTCTTGCGGGACAATTGTTGGCTATCGTTCAGAGAGTCGCAGGCAGACCTAGCTCATGGCGGCGAGCGAGGGTCTCGAGACCGCTGCGTTTTGACGCAATCAGGGTAGAGCAAAGGGCCTGAGCGAGCTCGTTATCCAGCGAATTGAAGTCATCGCGACCGTCCAAGACTGTACGGATGAAGTTGACGTTGGTGCGTTCTCCCAGTCCAGATATCGCAGGCAGTACGCGTGATACGACGAGCCGTGACGGCGCAAAGGGCTCTTCGCGCATTCGGTTGACAAGGGCAGAAACTCTGCCATAGTCGACATCGGAAGGATCAACGTGAAGACGAAGCCAGTCCACAAATACTTCCGAAACTAGCGTGTCGGATATGTCGAGAAGGAGCGCGGCCTCCTCTTCGGAGGCATTCATCGCGATGTATCGAGCCAGTCCTTCAGAGAAGTGCGTTCGCACGAAGCGATCAGGAAACGTGTCGACCCCATGATCGAGCCATGAGTGTTCGAGGGAGGGATCCAAATCGAGGCTCGAAAAAAGAGAGCCGAGTTCGTCCCAGCAACTGTCCTGGCGCAGAATAGACTCTAGGAAGAAGCGAAAAATAAGTGGCGATCCGAGAATCTGCCGCCTAAGCGATGCCACGGCCTCGGCACACCCAACAGCCCTTGCCGACAATCTAAAGCCGTTGTCCGTCCAGAGTGCGAGACTATCGACTATCCAACCCCTTACGGCCGCATCCTGCACTGCAGGAAGTTCCTCAGCGATGGTCGTCGCGACCTCGGACCGATCGCCCCCCCGCCGGAAAGACAAGTCAAGTACTTGTAGATAGGGAAACCCCTGGGAACCCAGGAAGGCTGAAGTCCAACTAGCGGGAGCCGGGGCCTGCAAATCAGATATCTTGAAGCCAGCCGTCGTCCAGCGCTCTTCCGTTGCCAGCAGCCCGTCCACTGTCACGCGAGGAAGGTCGTTGACCGCAGCCCGCACGACATCCCATCCATGATGACCGCCAGCAGCGATGAGGATCGCAAGAGGCCACGGGAAGGATGAAGACACAAAGTCGCGCTGAACTTCTCCCAATGCTTCGAGAACATCTACCATCGCCCGCAAGTCTAGATCTGAGTCCGTTCTCAACAGGCGCACGAGTGGTCTCAGAGAGGCCCACCCAGGCTGCTCAAGTGAAAGCAGCCACTCCAAGTCACCGGCGATAACTCCGTCGCTGTCTCTGAGGGATGTAAAACTGACTCTAGCAACAGAACCCGAGGGACTAGAGCGCAAGTCACCATCATCTTCCCTTCGCAGTAAAGCCGAGACAGATCTGCGCCCCTTTCCTAGGTGAATCGTGCGCGCATCCAAAACATGTTCGAGATCATGGCCACCTAGCAAGAAAGAAGTGTCAATTGGTATCGGTCCTGACATCTCCAGCGAATCTCGAATTAGATCGAGGGACGTGCCAGCCAGAACAGGCGAATGGATGTGGGCAGCCACAATCCCCGACTGCGTCAGCTCCTCGAGCATTTCTGGCTCTTCGAGCCGTTCTCGGACTCGATCGGAACGATCGGCCAGGTCGAGCGCAAAGGACAGAAGGGGAATGTCCGGGTTGGATGCGGCCAGCTTCTCAAGGACAAAGTGTTCAAACACCTCTAGCGCAGCGTGGTCATCCAGCATAGTAGCGGCGTGGATCCAGCCGTGGCCACGCTTTCCAACAGCCTTAAGGACTTCACGTGCGAGGGACTTCCGAAACTTCGGGGCACTTACCGAACCGTCCTCAAGTAGATCTCGAGCCAAGTCCGCACCCGCGCAGTACCACCCGAGCAAGAAGTCTTCCGTAGGCTCGTTCAAGAATTGGCATGTCTGAACGACAACTCGGCCCAAGTAGCCACGCCTGGCAAAGATGCCTCCGGCAAAGAAGAGAAGCACATTGCGCCAGCTTGTCAGCGCACCCATGTACTCGAAACGAGCCTCAACCTCGTCGTCAGGGGCGTCGAGCAACGCCTGAGCTGCCATGAACTCTTGAAGTGAGCGGATCTCGAAACCTACTTGAAACTCCTCTAGCTCTACTAGGAAGACCAGCCGCTGAGCAGCGGCTTCCATAATTTGCTCGGAAATTTGTTCCAGTTCATCCCCTGAGTAGCCTTGGCTAGTGAGTTGTCTGCGAACGATGGTTCGCAATTCATTCCGCGAGAGTCGGGCGTCCGTTCCACCGCTTGACTCAGCCTCGATCTGCAGTCGGAGACCAACGTGCCTGTGAATAGCCTCGATGTCGATCCTGTGGCTTCGCAGGATCGCACTGGTATCGATGCCGCGTTCGAGCTCTCTGTTGTACATGACAGTGAAGTATGAGTCGAAGAGTTCAAATCTCTCGCGTGGCGGCGCTCCGATACGCTCCAGCAACGTAGTCATAATTGTGACTTGCAGAGGCGTGGTCATGAGCCGTTGAGTAGAAGGTTCTTCGGCGGCAGTGTTCAACCTTCTAACTGTGGTGCGCTGCTTCTCGGTGTCGCCACGGAACCGAGCGGTGACCAGCTTCTTTGCGTATGAAAGCGCGGACCTCGCGTCCAGGTTTTGAAGCGTCAGATGTATATATCCATCTTCGAACTCCGCCGAGTATCCCTGCGGTCTTGTGGTAACTACTAATTGCAAGTTCGTATCGGGAGATGCGACATCCACTGATAGTTCCGTGATTGCCTGGACAACGTCAGACCGATTCGACGAAGCGGGCACTTCGTCAAGCCCGTCCAACAAGATTGCGACGGGTGTCTTGCGAAGCCACTCTCGAAGTTGTGCGACAGAAAGATCTAGATCGGCAATCTCGGAGAGGCGCTTGCATAGGTACCGGATCAGCGATTGAGAGTTGCTAGTATCAAGCCACTTTGCGAATGACGGTAGATCAACGTGGAACGGAAACCGCGAGACCGGAGGTAGGGTCAAGGCTTCACTGGCGAGGCCTTCTTCGACGTCCCGAAGGATCTTGATGGTTTCCTCTGATAGCCTGTCCTTCGGTACTCGACCAAGAATGGCGGCCCGCTGAGCTTGGGCATAGAACTGGATGATGGTGGACTTGCCTTGACCTGGCCCCCCAAGCAAGACGAATCGTGATTCGAGTCGACTCTTCGCCTGCGATCTCGAATCTTCGGACTCCATACTGATGGGTTGTTGCCCTCCTGACAAGAGAGCATTCATGACTGTCTGAGACGGTTCTCCCCGTCCGCGCCCCCTTGTCTGAGTACCTGCTTGAACATCGATGTCCGTGAAGACGTTTCCAATCAGGATCCGACGATCGGTGGAGACGGTAGTTTGTTCCAAGCGGGCGTATTGGTCCCTCAGGAACTCCTTTTGCATGGCCAGCTCAATGCCTTGACGAACAGTTTCTTCGAAATCTTTAACTTGTTCACACAAGACGGCTATTATGTCAGAAGGCGTTATGAACTCCGAGTAGGTTTTGCGGACGGTGTCATGAATATCTAGTAATCTGCAGAGTTCAGAGTAGTCCCATACTCGGTAGTCGATCAGGGAGGAGTTCTGCTGGTACTCCTTGAGTTTTCGGCTAGCTGAATCCTTTCCGCCCGTTCTCAGAACTCCACTTAGCGATACATTTGTGGCAAATATATAATAGGCGGGAATCCTTTTTGCGTCTGATAGAGATTTGAGCTCACTGGACAATTGGCTGAGCGCCCAAGGGGAATCATTTTGTTTCAGTACCTGGCGATACTTGACTTGAATTATGCCTGGCTTGTCCCACGCAGCGTCATCCGATCGATATTTCGGTACCTCTCGAAACGTCCCGTCGCGCTGCCCGTCTCGTCCGTCCCCGAATACCACGGTCGTTGGGCCAAGTTCCGCTTTGGCCAAGGCGCCAACCATGTGTTCGAAGTACCTGGGCCCGAGGCGTTGGAAGTCATAATCGCTCATACAGTCCATCCTGCAAACAAGGTGTCCCTCTTGGTGGAGCGGTCGCGAAGTGCTGATGGGTCTCGACAGTCTTGCGATCAGTCGTGAGATTTCTTGTAGGAGGCTAGCGCTGGATGACTACGGATGGTGGCTGAGGGAGGTCTGCTTGAGTCCTGCAAATGTGCTAGACGGAGCCGGCCACCAAGATCCTGATCGACCGCGACACCGACACCATCGTTGGTGCGCACATGTTCGGGCCTGAGTACGGCGAACTCATCAACTTCTGCGCCCTGGCCATCAAACTCGGCCTCACCACCCGCCAGCTCAAATCCATGACCGCCAGCTACCCAAGTGTGGGCTCCGACCTCGGATCCATGCTCTGACACCACAACCTGTCCACCCACTCGCCGCCACGGCACAAGCCGCGGGATGTCTGCGCACTGACCGTCAGGACCTGGCCCGCCGCCCGACCGGCCGCGCACAGCGATTGTCCTGCTCTCAACAAGGGAGTACGGGTATCTACGGGATCTCCGAGGTTCCGGAGCACCTGAACGGAGCGGCGCGACATCGCACGCCTGGATATTGCACGCCTCGCAAGGTCCGGATCCTCATTCAAGTCGGCGTGGTCCGTTGGCCCGCGGGGTTGGCGGGCCGGGGTTGTGCCGCGGTCAGCGTCGGGTTGGACCAGGGCGGCGGCGATCGCACTGTTGGTGGAGCCTCCCATCCCTTCCTTCGTACCCAGCCTTCGGTCGATTGTCCGTCGGTTTGTAACTCGTGGTCATCTTTCGTGTGCAACGTGGAGGCTGGTCAACGTGGGGTGGCGTCGTGCGAGTGCGGGGTCGGTGCTCAAGGTGCGGCGATGGCGTGCTGGCGTCGTGGGTCGCAGGTCTGTGGGGAGAGTTGAAGAAGAGGTTGAGTTCGTACAACCTGCGTCGGTTCGACGGTTTGGTCGCGCGCCGCGTCGCCGTCGAGGATGCCGTCGTCAGTGTCGCGACCTGAGCGCGTCCGGACCTGACCCGCCGAGCGCGACACCATTGATGGGGCAGGACCGGGGCAGGGGTCGGCGACCTGCTGGCGGCCAGCACCGGAGAGGGCTTCTCCCGACCGGTGCTCGCATGGTCGGTCGCATTAGGGTGAACCTGCATGACGTCAGGCCTCAGGCCATTCTGGTGAGGAGTTCGTCGACTGTGGCCCGAATGCTGGCCATCGTCCTCGATGTGCGAGTCGAGATGAACCCGCTCCACCAAGACCCGGTCCGTCCGCAGATCGGCCAGCGCGGGTACGTCGTCAACCCGCTTCGCGCTACTCCCTCTGTGAGGCTCGACCCGGACGTTCCGATGTCTGTCCACGAACTGGAACCGGACGTGCGCTACCGCAGCTGCGGCTTCGAGTACTTGACGGACGGCGATGGCCTGCCTGCGAGAGTCGAGGTCTCTTGGCTCTGATCGAACCCCGAGCTCGCTTCCGTCACCGAGCACAACAACGCACCGCGCCCCTAGGGAGTGCGATCAGCCGGGCACACGGTGGGCACATCATCGCGGTCAGTCTCGGAGGCTTCGCGTCCGGCCCGAACCTCATCCCGCAGGCGGCCAACGTGAACGTGTCCACCTACGCCCGGGTCGAGCACGGATGGCGGCGAGTCGGGGCCGGGGCGATTCGATCGTGAAGACGGACAGCATCTACCGGTCGCTCAGCTCCATGACGCGCAGGAACATCCAGAGGGCTCGTCCAACGTTCAGGGCCACGAAAACGACCGCCCACATGGCGACCCACCCGAGCCACCCCCACCCGAAGGACGTGTCGACCACCCAGCTCAGCGCCACCAGACCAGTGCCGAGAAGGGCACGGCCGATCGACATGACCCATGTCTTCGTTAACTTCGTCATGGAGCGCTCGTCGCGCAGGTGTGGGCTGCGGCTCCGAACAAGGCGAGCGATGCTCAGGGCGGCCATTAGAAAGCCGGTGACTGTGGCCAGCCACGTGGCCGACTGCACCATCAGAGTCCTGCGTGAAGCCTCATCGACGACGGCCCACAGGCCGAAGATCCAACTCAGGACGAGCCCCGTGCCAACCGCAACCGTGGCGATGACGAAGTCCCTGCCAGGGCGATCAAGGATTTGCACTCTGACTTGGCGGTTGCCCCAGCGTCCGAGGGCTACCGCCAAGAGAACCATTTGGCTCCGTCGAGTGGTCTCTGGCGCTTCCGACCTACTCGTCGTCGCTAGCGAGGATTCGGGCGAGGCGACCATGCTCTGCATCATAAGCCCCTTCGATCGCGGAAACAGCATGTGTCCGGAGAACGCTCCGGCTCTCTCCAACGTCCACCTGGATCCGGTGGATCACCAGTTGCTCTAGGAGGTCGATCGGTTCGGCGCCATCCTCGTAGTCCATTCGCAATTTGGCGCGCTTCACCGTTCCTCGACGCTCGAGAGCGCTGATGAACCGTTGAATCCAGCCCTCCTCCTTCACCGCCTCGGTCTGGTCGTCGTCGTCATCCCACCAGATCGACATGGAGATCTTCTTCGGGTCGCCCGTCGACCGCCTCGCATGATCCACCATTGAGGCGACTCCCGTCGCGTCGTCGTCGTCATCGTCGATCACGGGAAGGAGATCATCCACAGTGATCGAAAGAGACTTCAACTCGTTCCCCTCCTGCAGCTGCGCAACTACGTCCGGCTCGATCACGGGGTGCAGGGACACCCGGTACGTCTCGGCCGCGAACGACAGATAGCGGCCCAATCCGGCTGAACTGGGACCATCAGTGTTGCGGAGCACTGCGACAAGGGGCGCGTCGAACAGCACCAAGTTCGTGCCCTCGCCCAAGCTGCGACCCTCACCGATGGCGTCTTCGAGGCGAGTTATGTTCCCGTCGTCATCGATGAGCTTGGGGAAGCCGGTGTCTCTGATGCGGTGAACGCGAATCCAACGGCGTCCGTTGATCATGTCAGCGTCTGCGATCATCTGAGGTCGAGTGCCGTGCTGACGATCGCCCATCGGTAACCCAACGATCCGATCATGAATGGCCTTGACCTCGGCGGCGGTGCAATAGGGCCGAGTCTCGGATTCCACGCGGTGAAGGGTGTAGAAGTCGACAGTTGCTTTGGGCATCTGGGGGGACCTATCTGTCAGGGCACGCGCACATCCATCGGGGGACGATCGGCAAACTCAGAGCGAGGATCGGGTGGCCTGATACGCCCCGCACGCCAAGCGCTCCGGAACAGGATCTGAGTCCCAACTAGTGGGGACTCTCGTCACCCGCCGAGAACTAGGCGTCATGTGCCTCACTGGGGCGGGACCGGCCGCGAAAGTGTCGAGACCCTTTGATCAACCGCTGGGCTGACAGAGGCCCGGATCCCCATTTCGAGTCGGCGTGGTCCGGTGGCCCGCGGGGTTTGTGGGCCTCGAGTTGTGCCGCGGTCAGCGTCGGGTTGGACCATGACGGCGGCGATCGCACGGTGGGTTGAACCCGCCCGCCCTTCGTCATGCCCAGCCTCCGATCGATGGTCGTCCGGCCGTAGCCCGTTGTCATGCCGGCAGGGTCGGATGATCGAAGTGTCGGAGTAGGCCGCCCTTGATCGGTCGAGATGGTGGCGCGTGTTGTTTGGCCGTGTTGTCAATCTGCATGCGGGGGCGCAGGTGTTGTGGGCGGCGCAGGCGAGTCGGCCCCAGCGTGTGGCAGTGTTTACGGGCACACCGATGAGTCTCGGGGCCCTTGAGCACCCAGGCGAGAGTGGCGACACCGGCGGGCTCTCCGAGCTCTCGTAGGGCCTGTCCGCCAGGGCGGCTCGCTTCTTTGGGGTTCGAGTGCCGACGCATGGCGGGTCAGGCGGCAACGTCGATCATGTGGCGCCTTCGAACAGGTAGGCCAAGGCTGGCCTGGTGTAGGCGATGCCGCGGCCTGAGCGGTGGAGCCACTCGACGGTGATCTCCTGGTCGCGCTTGGGGATCATGGAGGAGTCGAGGTCAGTGGTGCGGACCCGGTGGCGCCCGGACCGGAGCCCATCTGGATTTTGGACTTCGCCGCCGCTCGCGCTGCGTCGTGGCCCGGAGTAGACCCTCCCCAAGGGCGGCCGTTTGAGAAGGCAGCTGGGTTGGTGGTGTCACCCCCAAAGCACAATCCGGCTGTTGTGGTCTCTTGCTAGTCGCCGTGGTCCGCTGGCTCGCCGGGTGGGCGGGCCTCTGTTGTGCCGCGGTCAGCGTCAGGTTGGACCAGGGCCGGCGGCGATCGCACTGTCGGTGGAGCACTCGTACGTTGCTTCGTACCAAGCCTCCACTCGATTGTCTGTCTGGAAGTTGTCAGTGTTCGTGGGCCAGGTGGAGGTGGTCGCGATGCGCCGCGTCGTGGAAGTGGCCGGGACGGTCTTCGAGGTGAGCCCAGGGGGTGCCGACCTCGTTGGGTCGCAGGTCCGGGGGGAGGGTGGAGAGCCAGAGGGTGAGGGTGTAGGCGTCGCGGTTGGTGTCGGTGACGGGGGTGCCGTTGACGGTGAAGATGTCCATGCCGCGGCCGTACCAGTGGTTGGAGACGGTGCACCCGGGGTAGTTGCCGCCGCCGACGCATTTGGAGTGGCCGGTCTGCAGGCTGGTGACGGAGATGGTCCAGCGGTCGGCGGCGCGGGCCATGATGGCCAGGATGCGGTTGTCGATCCGCCGGGCGGTGATGTCGTCCCGGCCGCCCTCGTAGATGCTGATCCGGGGATGGCTGAGGACGGTGTCGACCAGGACTGGGTCGCCCGGCCCGGCCGGGGTGGCGGTGGCGTAGCGGTCAGCCCAGTCGAGAACACGGTCGACGTAGTCCCAAGAGTGGTTGTAGCTATAGATGGCCTGGCGGAGCCGTCCGCGTTGTGCGGCACCGCCGTCACACAGCAGGCCGGCGGCGGCGGGGATGGCGTCGTCGGCGTCGTGGGGGTTAGCGATCCCGTCGCCGTCGCCGTCGACACCCATCGAAGCCCACGTCGACGGGATGAACTGCATCGGCCCGACCGCCCGGTCATACACCACGTCCCCATCGAGCACGCCGCCGTCGGTGTCCCGGATGAGCGCGACCGGACCTAACCCGTCGAGGGCCACGCCGATGATGCGCGGGGCGATGATCCCGTCGGGTCCGGGTTGGCTGCCGCCGATGCGGCCGTGGTCGGACTCGACCTTCCCGATGGCGGCGAGCACGCTCCAGGCCAGTCCAGGGCACTGGTCGGCGGCGTGCTGGTAGGCGGCCAGCATCGGTGCGGGGATGTCAGCCAGGGCCTCGCCGGACGGCGACGCACCCGGGGCGTGGTCGGTGGCGGTGGCGACCACCGCGGCGGGCAGCACGAGGAGTGCGAGCAGCACCAGGGTGGCTGCGGCGACGGCGATCTTGACCATGGAGACTCCTGTCAGAACGCGGCGTCGTCGACGAGCCACCGGCCGTCGACGAGCACGACGGCGACGGCGACGGTCTCGAGTCGCACGCCGTTGTCGGTGGTGCGGTGGACGATGACGTCGGCGAGGACGCGGCCGGGTTGGAGGTCGCGGGTGATCGTGCCTTCCACGGTCACCCGGCCTGTCGAGCCGGTCGTGTGGCGGGTTGGGGTGAGGAGGGTTGCGGCGAGCCGGTCGGTGGTGAGCTGCTCGAGTGCGTCGAGGTCGTGGGTGGTGTAGAGGGCGGCCGCGAACGCCTCGGCGGCCGCCAGGGCGGAGTCGAGATCGGCCGGCGCCTGAAGCGTGTCAAGCGCTTCTCGGGCAACTGTGGACGGCGACTCACTGGTCGGAACCGCGGGCGGATCAGGCGCGTCGGGACGCAAGCCAATCCAGAGTCCGATGACCGCTGCGACCAGCGCCGCGCCGACGGCCAAGCACCGCAATTCGTGGCCAATCATGGTCGATTCCGCCTCCCTTGACCCATTCCGCCGTGCTGTCGGAGCGCTTCGACATCTGGGCCGTGCTGTCAACGCCGGCGCCAGTGTTTATCCACAGCCCCCGAACCAGCAGTCCGATCGGTCCGTCTGTGGGCAACCCTTGGCCCATGACCGACCGGCCGACGCGGCCGGTGCCCGAGGCGGAGGACCCCATGACCAGTTTCGAAGCCGACAGGGAAGACGTCGTTCCGATCGATGCCCTGGATGACGCCGCGTCGAGGCTGCACGGCAGCGGCGACACGGGGGCGCAGCTGCGGACGGATCCCCCTCCGGCGCCGCGAGTCGCGTGCAGCGTCCTCACCGGCGCCGCCACGACCGGTGAGCCGACCGAGGCGACCGATCCGCCGCCGGCGGCCTCCGCCCTGCCACCCCCGTCAAGCGCGCAGCCCGTGGCGCCGTTGACCGCGGGCGACATCAGCGAGGACCGGCTCCTGGATGACCGGACCTCCGGCCCCGACTCGGGGTGGCGCCGGGCGGTGCACTGGCTCACCGGCGGGCTCGTCTCGCCGCCGCCGTCCAAGGCGGAGCTGGCCGAACGGGCCGAGATCGCCACGGTGAAGACGCCGGTGCGGGGCAGCCGGGTGATCGCGGCGGTGTCGACCAAGGGTGGGGTCGGCAAGACCACCACCACGGTCAACCTCGGCCACACCTTCGCGGCCCACCGCGGCGACCGCGTCGTCGCGCTGGACGGCAACCCCGACGCCGGCTCACTCGGCTACCGCATCCGCAACGAAACCCCTGCCACCGCCGACGACCTGCTCCGCCAGCTGGATGACGTGTCGCGGTATGCCGACATACGGGCGTTCACCTCCCAGGCCGCATCACGGCTCGAGGTCGTCGCCGCACCGGACGACCCGCGGGCCTCCACAGCGCTGGGCGAAGCGGACTACCGGCGGCTGCTGGGCCTGTTGGAGGCGCACTACCAGCTGATCCTGGTGGACTGCGGCACCGGGATCCTCGACGACGCCACCCGCGGCATCGTCGACCACGCGGACCAACTCGTCGTCGTCACCGCCCCATCGGTCGACGCGGCCCGGGCCACGTCGTTCCTGTTGGACTGGCTCGAAACCCACGGCCACGCCGACCTCGTCGCCGACGCCGTCGCCGTGATCAACGCCGCCCCGTCGGGCCGCAACAGCCTGGTCGACCTTGACGAGGTCGAAGCCCACTTCGCCGCCCGGTGCCGCACCGTCGTGCGGATCCCGTGGGACCGCCACCTCGCTGCCGGCGCAACCACCGGCCTCGACCTGCTCCACGACACCACCACGGCCGCCTACCGGCGTCTGGCGGCCGCCGTTGCTGAAGGGTTCACCCCCACCCCCCGAAAAGGAGAACACCCATGGTGAACACCACGATCCTCACCGACCTCCCTGCCCGCCTCCTGGGGCAGGTCAATGCCGACCCGGACACCTCCCAGCTGCCCGGCGGCCAGGTGTTGCAGAACCTCACCGACGGGGTGATGGGCTGGGCCCTGATCCTCGCCCTGGTCGCCCTGCTCGCGTCCTCCGCGGCGTGGGCGCTGGGCGCCAATTCGCAGAACCACCACTACACCACGGCCGGCAAGCGTGGCGTGATGGTGTCCGGCCTCGCGGCGCTGTTGATCGGTGCGGCGCCGGCGATCATCAACTTCTTCTTCAACTCCGGGACCGGGGTGTCCTGACATGGGCACCACGACCTGGACCCTGGACCCTGCCCGGCACCGTCGACCGTCTCGTGCTGTCCGCCTCGGCACAGGACTAGTCGCACTGGTGGTTGCGGTTGCGGTCGGGGTGGCCATCGGCCGGGTGACCGGCGATCCGGGGGGACCGCCCGCCCCGGCCGATGGCCCAACCCTCACCCGCACCGCCCCGTCTGGCCCCGGACCGACCCGGACCGTCGACGGCGTCCCGGTCGGCTACACCCGGACCCGTGCCGGCGCCATCGCCGCAGCCGCCAACTACGCCGTCGTGCTGGACAGTCCAGCGGTACTTGACGCTGCCAGGGTCGGACCTGCGCTCGACCAGATTGCCACTGATGTGGCCCGAGCTGACCTTCGTGAGCAGTTCGCACGCGCCGCTGCGCTTATCGAGGAACGGCTGAACCTCGACACCGATCAGCTGGAGTCCTCGGACATCGCGATGCGAAGCGCCCCACTGGGCTACCGCGTTGTCGAGCACACCCCCGACACCGCGACGATCGCGGTATGGGGTACCAGCGTCTTCGCAGCGGCCGGTCGTCAAGCAGTCGGGCCCGCTTGGGGCACCACCGAGGTCGGCCTGCATTGGGAGGCAGGGGACTGGCGAGTCGCCTCCCTTGAGACCACTTCGGGCCCTGTCCCGCCCGAGGCGGGATCGGAAATGGGCGGCGTGGTCGCATCCCAGATCAACCGCTTCGAGCCGTTCTGGCAGATCCCACCTGTGAAGGAATGAACATGCGCCTTTGGCCTGCCTGTTTCCTCATCATGCTCGTGCTGGTCACCCTCCCCGGAGGCGTCGCTGGTGCCCAGTCGACGCCGGAGCCATCCCCAGCTGGTCAGCCCACTAGCCCGTCGCCCGACCCAAGCGTGTGCGACATCCCCGGGTGGGGCGTGGAGAACCTCGCATGTGAGGCCATCACGGGTGCCATTGATGCTGGCGCCGGGGCCGTCGTGGCTGGCGGGGCCAAGGCTGCGCTCGCGGGGATCGTGGAGTTCGTGATCGACGGGACTGGGTGGCTGCTCGGCCAACTCACTGGCCTGATCGACGGGTCCACCCGGCCTGATGTCACGTCGGGCTGGTTCCGGGGCGCTTACGGGGATATGGCCGCGATCGCCCTGTTGGGGCTGTTGCCGTTTCTGTTGTTGGCGATCATTCAGGGCATCGTCCGTCAGGACCTCGGGCAGCTGGTGCGGTCGGCGTTCGTGTTCGTTCCGCTGGCGGCGTTGGGGACCGGTGCTGCTGTGGTGGTGGTGGACATGCTGGTCACGATCACCGATGGGATGTCGAACTGGATCGGCCGCAATATGGGGTCAGATCTGAACGACTTCGCTACCGGCCTGGGTACCGCGGTCGCTGCGTTGGCGTTGCCGACCGGCGGGGCTGCGGCCGGGTTCGCGGCGCTGTTGGGGGCGATCGTGGTCGGATTTGCGACGTTTGTGATCTGGCTTGAGCTGGTGTTGCGGCAGGGCGCGATCTACGTGGCGGTGCTGTTTCTGCCGTTGGGGTTCATGGCGATGGTGTGGCCGGCCACGGCGCATTGGCTGCGGCGGCTTGTGCAGGGGCTGGTTGCGATCATCCTGTCCAAGTTCGTGATCGTGGCCGTAATGGCGCTGGCCGCGACCGCGTTGGACACCGACGTCGCCACCGATGGCTATGGGGTCGTGGTGGGTGGCGGTGCGCTGCTGTCGCTGGCTGCGTTGGCGCCGTATGTGCTGTTGCGGTTGATTCCGGTGTTCGATGCGGGGATGACCAGCCAGCTCGAAGGGACGTTGCGTCGGCCGACGGCGGCGGTGGCGCCGCCGGGTGGTGGCCGCAGCCAGATCGCCCACATGCTCCACCAGCGCCTCGCCAACACGGGCGGCGGGGCCGGACCGACGGTCGCTGCAGCGGGGGCGGCGGGTGGCGGCCCGAGCGGGTTGATGGGCGCGGTCGGACTGAATGGCGGCAAGCCGGGTGCCGCGGCAGTCGCCGGGGGAGCGGCCGCGGCCGGGACGTTGGGTGTGGCGACTGCCGGTGCGAAAGCTGCCCAAGCGGGGCTCGGTACGGCGTCCCAGACCGGTGAGGCGACCGTGTCGAAGGGCACAGAGTCGGAGTCGAAAGGTCGCCTCCCCCGCGCTGGTGCTTCGGGTGACGTGGCCTCCACGGAGGGTCTGGGCGGGTCGCCTGCCTCGCAGGATGGGCCATCGCACAACGGCACCGGCCTCCCGCGACAGGACGGAGTCCGTGGCCCTGCAATCGGTCCTACTCAGCCATCCTTGGCCAACGGTCACCAGCCGTCGACCCCCTCGGGCAACGACGACCCGCCTCCGGGCCGTCCTCCCGGACCGCCTGGCCCGGGACTCGAACACCTCCGGATCCACCCGCTCGTCGACGAGCCGGGACCTGATCCTGATGGGAGGCAGCCATGAGTGCGGTCGAGCCACGCCGATACGAGTTCGGATCGGCTGCCGAGGACGACACGTTGATCGCCGGGCTGAGGGCCGGCCAGGTCGCCGTCATCGTCGTCGCCCTTCTGCTCGCCGTCATGACGATCCGTCGGGCCACCAACACTGCCGGGCTGGGCGTGGCGCTGGCGATCGTCGGGTCGGCGGCGGTTGCGGCGTTCTGGCACATCGGCGGCCGCACCGTCGAGCAGTGGATCCCGATCGGCGCCCGCTGGCTCGCCCGGCTCGTCACCGGCAAGACCCGCCACCTGTCGACGTTGCCGCTGTTGGGCGAGACCGATGACGGCAAACCCAACCTGCCACCCGACACCCTCACCGGCGTCGAGATCCTCTCTGCCCCGATCAGCGGGCAGTCCGGCCGGACGGTGGGGGTGGTGTGTGACCGCAAGACGGGCGTGTACGCGGCGGTGTTGGCGGTGCGGGGGCGCAGCTTCCAGTTGGCCGACACTCCCGAGAAGCAACGCCGCCTGGCCGGCTGGGGCGCGGTGCTTGCAGGGTTGGCGCGGGCGTCGTCACCGATCCACCGGCTGCAGTGGGTCGAACGCACCGTCCCCGACGACGGCGACGCGATGGGCCGCTACCTCGCCCGCACCGTCGCCGTCGACACCGGCCACCCCTCCCTCGCGTCGTACCTCGAGCTGGTCGACCAAGGTGGCCCCGCCGCCCCCCAGCACGAGACCTTCCTGGTCGTGTCCATCTCCACCCTCAAGGCCCGCCGGCAGGTCAAGCAGGCCGGCGGCGGCGACTCCGGCGCCGTCGCCGTCCTGCTCCGGGAAGTGTCCGCACTGCGACGCCGGCTGCCGTCAGCCGAGGTCCTCGTCGACGGGCTCCTGCCACCCCGCATGGTCGCTGCCGCGATGCGGACCGCGTTCGACCCGCACGCCCGCATCGGCATGGCCCGCCGCGCCGCGGCAGCTGACGACGAGGCAGGGACGGATCCGGCGAACGCCTGGCCGCTGGCGACCGAGACGGCATGGGGGTCGTATCGGTCGGGGCCGGTGGTGCATGCGACCTACTGGGTGGCGCACTGGCCCCGCACCGCCGTCGGCGCCGACTTCCTCGCCCCCCTCCTGCTCGGCACCGGCGGGATGCGCACCATCGCGTTGACCATGGAACCGGTCTCGCCGCTCAAGGCGCACCGGCAGGTCGAACAGCAGGTCGTCAAGACCATGGCCGACGAAGAACTCCGCGCCAAGGCTGGGTTCACGTTCACCGCCCGCCGCCGCCGCGCCCAGGAAGCCGTGTCCCGACGCGAACAGGAACTGGCGGACGGACATGCCGACTACCGCGTCGCCGGCTACGTCACCGTCACCGCCCAAGACGATGGCGAGCTCGAGGGGGCGTGTGGGGAGCTGGAGCAGGCCGCTCAGCAGTCCCACCTCGAGGTCCGCCGGCTGTACGGGCAGCAGGACGTCGCGTTCACCTGGACCCTCCCGCTCGCACGAGGGCTGGGATCGTGAGGGCCGGGGCGGGGGCGCATCGGGTGTCGACGGCGCATCTGCAGGCGGCGTATCCGTTCGTGTCCGAAGGCGGCCTCGGCGGCGAGGGCGTCTACATCGGCCGCGAAGTCCTCGGTGGGGCGTTCTGCTACGACCCCTGGGTGCTATACCGACGCGGGGTGTTGACGAATCCGAACATGCTGGTCGCCGGCCAAGTCGGCCGCGGCAAGTCGTCGTTCGTCAAGACCTACCTGTGGCGCCAACAGGTCTTCGGCCGCCGCGCCTGGATCATCGACCCCAAAGGCGAATACGGCCCCCTCGCTGCGGCCTGCGGAATCGATCCGATCCGCATCGGGCCAGGCTTGCCCGTCCGCCTGAACCCGCTCGCACCCACTGCCGAGACCGTCGACCGCGCCGCCGTCGACCGCGCCGCCGTCGACCGCCGGCGGATCTCGCTGCTCACGTCGCTCGCCGCCTCCTCGCTCGGGCGCACACTTCAGCCCGAGGAACAGACCGCGGTCGAGCTCGCGGTTACCACCGCAGCCGGCACACACGGCGACGAGCTGGTGTTGCCGCAGGTTGTGGATGCGTTGTTGTGGCCCGACGACGACACCGCCGCCCAGGTCGCCTCCGACGCCGACGCGTTTGCCCAGGCCGGCCGTCAGGTCGCCCTCGAGCTGCGGCGGCTGTGTCAGGGCGACCTGGCCGGGATGTTCGACGGCCCCACCACGGCCGGGATCGACCTCGACGCCCCCGTGGTGGTGTTGGACCTGTCGGCGTTGTATGGGTCGGACGCGCTCGGGCTGTTGATGCTGTGCGCGACCGCATGGCTGCAAGCCTCCCTCCAGGCACACGATCACGAGGACCGGCTGATCTTGGTGATCGACGAGGCCTGGGCGATCCTGCGCCACCTCGAGATCGCCCGCTGGCTGCAAGCCTCCTGGAAACTGTCGCGGCAGTATGGGGTGGCAAACATCGCCGTCGTCCACCGCCTGTCCGACCTCACCGCCGCCGGCGCGCACGGCTCTGAACAGGTCGCCCTCGCCCAAGGCCTGCTCGCCGACTCCGAGACCCGCGTCGTCTACGGCCAATCCCCGGCCGAAACCGACCGCGCTACCGATCTGCTCGGCCTGACCGACGTCGAGGCCGACATCCTGTCCGAACTGGGCCGCGGCGTCGGCCTGTGGCGGGTCGGCGCCCGCTCCTTCCTCGTCGAACACGTCCTCGGGCACACCACCGAGCGGGTGATCGTCGACACCGACGCCAGAATGGGTTGACGGATGGCCACTTCGACCGCGCCCACGTCCCGGCCGCCGAAGCCCGGGCGGATGTCCCCGCTCGAACTGGTCGTTCTCTCGACCCTTGGTGTAGTGGTCGGCGCCACCGCACTCGTGTGGACCACCGCGCAAGTGTCTGCGAAGGTCTGGTTGGGGGAGTCGCCGCAACTGGGGCTTGTCGACACCGTCCCCGTCCTGCTCGCTCTGGTCGACAGTCCCGGTGATCCGGCCGCGGCGTTCCCATCTGAAACCGCCGTACTCGTTCCCGGACCTGTTCCGTTCTGGACCACCCTCGCACTGCTGCTCCTCGTCCCACTGGCGGTGGCGATCGTGTTCCTTCAGTGGCGCATCCGCCGCCGACCCCCCGAAGTCGACACGTCGGCCCGGTGGGCCACCACCAAGGACCTCAAGCCACTCATCGTCAAGAGGCCCACCCCGGGCAGGCTCACCCTCGGCACCGCCCACGGCAGGTTGTTGGCGGCCGAGCCGGGCCACTCCCTGATCGTCATGGGACCCACCCAGTCCGGCAAGACCTCCGGCCTGGCCATTCCTGCCATCCTCGAATGGGACGGCCCCGTCCTCGCGACCTCGGTCAAGACTGACCTGCTCGACGACACGATCACCACTCGCCTCGACCGCGGCGATGTGTGGATCTACGACCCCACGGACACGGTCGCCGACTTCCCATCTGCTACGTGGTCCGCTCTGGCCGAATCGACAACCTGGCAGGGCGCGCTGCGAACCGCGACCTGGCTCACCGACGCCGCGCGCGACGGCGGCTTCCACGATGCCGACTTCTGGTACGCCAACGCCGCCAAACTCCTCGCTCCCATGTTGTACGCGGCAGCCACCTCCGGCCGCACCATGACCGACGTCGTCCGGTGGGTCGACGTGCAGGAACAGCCCGAGGTCGACCTTGAACTCGAGGTCGCCGGGAACCCCGACGCCATCGCCGCGTTCGCCGCCTCAACCGGCCGCGAGGACCGTGCCCGCTCGTCCGTCTACACCACCGCAGAAACCATCCTCCGAGCCTTCGCCGACCCCGCCGTCGCACGCTCCTCGACGACCAGCGAGATCGACCCGGCCCGGCTTCTCGACGGCGGCAGCCACACCCTGTACGTGTCCGCACCCATCCACGAACAGGCCCGGCTCCGACCGCTGTTCACCGCCCTCATCCAGTCCGTGCTCACCGCGGCCTACGACCGCGCCGCCGGTCGTAGTCGGCTCGACCCGCCCCTGCTGGTCGTGCTCGACGAAGCCGCCAACATCGCCCCCCTTCCCGACCTCGCCCAACTCGCCTCGACCGCCGCCGGACTGGGCATCCAGCTGGTGACGGTGTGGCAGGACCGCGCCCAGATCGCCCACCGCTACGGCGCTTCAGCCGCCACCGTGGTCAACAACCACCGCGCCAAGCTCGTCCTCGGCGGCGTGGCAGACACCGCCACCACCGGCGACGTCGCCCAACTGGTCGGTGAGACCGACGTGGCCCGACACTCCACGAGCACCGATGCCGACGGCCGAGTAACAGCCACTGAGGCGACACAGACACAGCTGCTTGCGTCGGCCTCGATGATCCGCACCATGCGACCCTTCGAGGGCCTGCTGGTGTACGGAAGCTTGCCGCCCGCCCGCCTGCGACTGCGGCCCTGGTTCGAGGGCCGATGAGCACTCGGCTCGCGTCTGGGCCGACTCGGAGAAGGGCTTGCCGACACCTGGCGGCTTCTTCCCTGATGACGTCACGCCACTGCTCAGCGAGCAGTGACGGGTGCACCAGGGACTCGCCTCACCGTCGACCATCGGTCGCCTCGGGCTTCTATCGGACTCTACGCTTCCGGCCTAAGACGACCGTGGGAAGATCTAGACTTGGGTGTCTCTGCAGTTCTTGACCAGATCCGGGCGACGGCCACCAGCGAGTACGACAAAGGCGCTGCCTTCGAGCGGATGATGGCCTCGGCCTTTCGACTTGATCGGACATACCGAGAGCGCTTCGAGAAGGTCTGGTTGTGGGCGGACTGGCCCGACCGCCCGGGGTTAGATCTGGGCATCGATCTCGTGGCGAGGACCAGTGACGGTGGACTGATCGCGATCCAGTGCAAGTTCTACGCAGCAGAGCACCAAATCACCAAGTCTGACATCGACAGCTTCTTCACCGAGAGCGGTCGACAACACCTCATAGACGGTGTCCTGCGCGGTTTCGACGAGCGCATCATCGTCGCGACTAGCGACCAGTGGTCGACCAACGCTGAAGGGTCACTCGACAACCAGACCATCCCTGTTATCCGTATCGGGGTTGACGAACTCGACCAGATGACCATCGACTGGGATGCGTTCGATCCTGGCAGCCCGTCGGATCTCGTTCCAACAGCGCGCCACGAGTTGCGGCCGCACCAGACAACGGCCGTCGACAAAGTCCGGTCGGGCTTCTCGTCTTCGGACCGCGGGCAGCTCGTGATGGCTTGCGGCACTGGAAAGACGTTCACGAGCCTGCGAATTGCCGAAGAACATGCCGGTAAGGGGGCGACGGTGCTATTTCTGGCTCCGTCGATCGCGCTGATATCCCAGACTCTGAAGGAGTGGACGGCCCAGACGAAGACCCCGATCCGTCCCTTCGCGATCTGCTCGGACACCACGGCCGGCAGACCGGTGGAGGGCGAGCTCGGCACGCCCTATGACCTGGCGGTTCCACCGACCACAGACGCGGCCGCACTTCAACAAGCCACCGCGCACACACCTCGAGACGACGCCATGACGGTGATCTTCTCGACGTACCAATCCATCGCCGTCGCCGCAGACCTGCAAGCTGCGACCGGCCTCACCTTCGACCTGGTGGTGTGCGACGAGGCTCACCGCACTGCCGGTACCACCGAGGCTGGCGAGGACGCGACCGCGTTCGTCACAGTGCATGACAACGAGCTGATCCCAGCAGCCAAGCGGTTGTACATGACCGCCACGCCGAGGGTCTACAAGCCGGCAGCCAAGACCGACGCGACCGAACACGACGTGATCGTGGCGTCCATGGACGACCCGGAGGTGTTCGGTCCGGAGTTCCACCGGCTCGGGTTCGGCCAAGCCGTCTCGCTCGGGCTGCTAGCTGACTACCGAGTCCTCATCATGACGGTCGGTGAGGACGCGATCAGCGAGTCCTTCCAAGACCTGCTCTCGACCGACGGGAATCTGAATCTGCCGGACGTCGCCAAGATCGTGGGCTGCCTGGCCGGGCTCGGGAAGCGTCGTGGCGTCGGCGCAGGGGCGTTCAGCGGCCTAGACGAGCCGATGCGCCGTGCCGTGGCGTTCTGGTCCACCATCGCAGAGTCGCAGCAGTTCGCGGAACAGTTCGACCTGGTCGCCGAACGCTACGTGGAGATGCAGGAGGAGGAGGGCCGCGAAGTCATCGACCTGCGCGTGCCAACGCGGCACGTCGACGGCACCACCAATATCCGTGCGCGACGCTCCGACATCCGATGGCTCAAAGGCGACCCGGCCGACGACGAGTGCCGCGTGCTCACCAACGCCAAGTGCCTGACCGAGGGCGTCGACGTCCCGGCGCTGGACGCCGTCATGTTCCTCAAACCCAAACGATCCACGGTCGACATCGTCCAGGCCGTCGGCCGCGTGATGCGCAAACCGCCGGGCAAGCAGATGGGCTACATCATCCTGCCCGTTGTAGTCCCGACCGGCCAGTCTGCCGAGACCGTGCTGGAGTCCAACACCGACTACGACGTCGTCTGGTCGGTGCTCCAAGCCCTCCGCAGCCACGACGAGCGGTTCAACAGCTACATCAACCGCATCCAGTACCTGTCGGACTCCCCCTCGGAAGACCCGGACAACCCGATCCAGATCGTTGACGTCGACGCCGACCTCGGCACGGACGATGACAGCGCGAGCCAGCTCACCTTCGGTGGATTCTCGTGGCAGGACTGGACAGCAGCGATTTACACCCGAATCGTCAAGAAGGTCGGCACCCGCGGCTACTGGGAGGACTGGGCAGCCGACGTCGCCGACATCGCACGTCGACACCACCAACGAATCCTCGACATCCTCAACCAACAGCCCGAGGCCAACGAAGCCTTCGCAGGATTCCTGGCCGGACTGCGCGTCAACCTCAACGGCGACATCTCACAGGACGACGCCATCGCCATGCTGTCGCAGCACCTCATTACCGCGCCCATCTTCGAAGCACTGTTCGACTCCAGCAGCTTCGCTCTAACCAACCCGGTCTCGCAGGCCATGGCTGAGATCACGTCGGTCCTCGACCAGTACAGCCTCGACACCGAGACCGCGTCGCTGGATCGCTTCTACGACTCCGTGCGGCAGCGCGTCGAAGGGATCCCGCCTCAAGACGGCGCGGCCCGCCAACGCATCATCAAGGATCTCTACGGACGCTTCTTCGCCAACGCCTTCCCCGAGACCGCCAAGTCACTGGGCATCGTCTACACGCCAATTGAGATCGTCGACTTCATCCTCCGAGCCGCCGAAGCCGTCCTCGCCGAACACTTCGACGGCGCATCCATGTCCGACGAGGGCGTTCATGTTCTCGACCCGTTCACCGGAACCGGGACGTTCCTCGCCCGTCTGCTCCGATCAGGCATCATTCAGCCCAGCGACCTGGCCCGAAAGTTTGCGAACGAGCTCCACGCCAACGAAATCCTGCTGCTGGCCTACTACATCGCCGCCGTCAACATCGAGACGACCTACCAGCAGATCGTGGACTCCGAGGAGTACACACCGTTCCCCGGCGTCGTCCTGACCGACACCTTCGCCATGGCCGAAGGCAACGTCGCCCTCACGCTCGACGTCTTCCCGATCAACAGCGACCGCGCACAGAAGCAACGCGAACTCGACATCCGCGTCATCGTCGGCAACCCCCCTTACTCGGCGACCGGCAACCTCGCCTACCCGGCCCTAGACAAACTGATCGCCGACACCTACGTCGCCAAGTCGGCCGGCACTCGGTTCGGCTCGGTCTACGACGCCTACATCCGAGCCATCAGATGGGCCTCACAGCGCGTGCTCGACTCGACTCTGGGGGGCGTGGTGGCCTTCGTCACCAACGGCGGCTTCATCGACTCCAACGTCATGGACGGGCTGCGTCTGACCCTTGCCGACGAGTTCCACCACGTCTACGTCTACAACCTGCGCGGCAACCAACGCACTGCTGGCGAGCTATCACGAAAGGAGGGTGGAAAGGTCTTCGGCAGCGGCAGTCGCAACACCGTGGCCATCACCCTCCTGGTCTCGCTTCCGGGAGACCCTCCACCGGACGGCGCCCAGATCCACTACATCGACATCGGCGACTACCTAAGCAGAACAGACAAGCTTCGCATCTTGGACAACAATCTCCGGCCTCAGGGCGCTGCCCAGGCAAAGCTGGCCGACCTCCCGTGGACACCCATCGAACCCAACGCCTATGGCGACTGGATCAACCAGCGGTCAGCGAAATTCGAGGACTTAGTCCCGCTTCACGACGACGATGAAGGTTCGATATTCGCGATCAGGTCACACGGCCTGAAGTCGAATCGAGACGCCTGGAACTACAACTCCTCCGAGCAGGGAGTCAGGACGAACGTCGAGCGCATGCTCGCTCACTACAACGACCAGGTCACGGCATTCGCTCAAGCGCACCCAAACCTCACCGGAACGCAGTCGAAGCGCGCGAAGATCGCGAAAGCGACGGTCGATCGAGACCCCACCAAGTTCAGTTGGGACCGAGCTGACTACAAGCGCCTCGTGGACGGCCAGACCTACAGCATGGACGACGCCGTGCTGCAGCCGGCCATGTACAGACCGTTCGTTTCAAGACACGCAAACTCAGGTCGGCTGCTGAACAACACCGTCTACAAGCAGCCGCGGATCTTCCCGTCCGCAGAGACGGCCAATCTAGCGATCGGGGTGCTGGAACCCGGGGGGAGCGCTCCCTTTACGGCCCTCATGGTCGATCGGCTCCCCGACGACAAGCTGGCTGGCGCTGGCAACGCCATGCAGTTCCTGCCCCGCTGGATCTATCCCGACAGGGATGTCGCCTCGACCGACCAGACCGAACCGGGCAGCCGTCGAGACGGGGTGACCAACCACGCCCACGAGCTGTTCCAAGTAGCCGATCCCGACATCACCAAGGACGACATCTTCTTCATCGTGTACGCCATCCTCCACCACCCGCAATACCGCGACACCTTCGCCAACGACGTCGCTAGATCACTGGCACGAATCCCCGTCCCCGACAAGCCCACCACACTTCGCGCTCTTGGCGAGGCGGGACGCCAGCTCGCGTCGCTGCATGTCAGTTACGACGACGTGCAACCCTGGCCCAAGCTCACCATCGACCGAAGAGACGACTTCGATCAAGCCAACCGCGACCACCTGCGCATCACGAAGATGCGCTATGCCAAGAAGCCCAACCCGAGCGACCCAGGCGGCCGAAAGATCGATGACAAGTCGGTGCTCGTCTACAACCCGTGGATCACCATCCGCGGCATCCCCGAGCGCGCCCATCATTACCGGTTGGGGTCACGCTCCGCGCTGGACTGGGTCGTTGATCAGCAGCGAGTCAGGACATACACGAAGTCCGGCATCACAAACGACCCGAACGACTCGGCTGACGAGCACGACGACCCTAGCTATCTGCTGAACCTGATCGGTCGAGTCGTCACCGTGTCAATGCAGACACTCGACGTCATCGAGGGTCTCCCAGACCTGGAGATGGAGTAGCGAGAAGCCGAACCGTGCTGGGAGGCTCGGCAGAACGGCCCGGCACCTCATCGTCGAAGCAGGTGATAGGGCTTGGTCGCCATCCAACATGAACTGCCAACCCTAACGACCCTTGGGCTTCTTGGCCCGATCGGAGCGGTCGCAAGCCAGAGCGACGAGGTCGTGGCCTTCCAGTTGTACTTCGTACGCCTCTACCGCGGCTGAGTTCTCGGCGGATCGTCTCACCCCGTGGACTTGCCGTCGTCAGTCTCCGACCAACCTCAGGTGCCGTTCGCCGGATTTGGAAGTGGCCGCTCGGGGAGGGATGTCCCCGCCCACCGGAGTCAAGGCCAGCCCAAATACAACTTTGTCCAGTTCGGCGACGGGAATCTGCAGGGTTTCGGCCACATGCGTACGTCCCAGTTGCTCGTCAGCTAGAGAACCGAAGACCTTGAGCAGCACCTGTGATGACTCGCGTTGCATGCCGTTGGGCTCGGTTTTCCTAAACCCCTGCTCGCTCAATTCGATGTAGACAGATCGGTACTGCCAGTCACTCAGCAGACCAAGGTCGTGCATTCTGTAGGCAAGCGCAGCAGCTGAAACACCCCAGCGCCGCTTGTCCTGAATGAGGTGCGACAGTCGAGCCCCCGCGCGAGCCTCTGCCAAGACACTGCCACGGGGCATCAGGAATGCCGATCCAAACCGCTTTGCCTCTGTCTCAGCGGCCCGACCCCTAGGCCGGTCATGCCCCCAGTGCAGGACCAGATGACCCAGCTCGTGGGCGGCATCCATGCGGCTTCGCTCTGCAGTCTTGAGCGTGTTCAAGAAGACGTAGGGCAATCCATCGCTGTTCCAGAACGAGTAAGCATCAATTTCAGCGCACTCGTCAGCCAACGAAAAGACCCGTGTGCCATGGGCCTCGAGGAGATGAATCATGTTCGACACGGGACGCTGACCTAGGCCCCACTCCTGACGGACCGCCTCAGCCGCTGTCTCGGGATCGACCCCGGTGAGCTTTGGCACATCGATGCTTGGAAGTACGAACTGGTCATCGATCCAGGTTGCCAGGGAACTCGCGTACCAGGCTGAGGCGAACGCTTGCTTCTGCTGTCGCGCCGTAAGGGTTGAGAGGGCACGAAAGCTTGCGGCAGCCAACCGAGGTTCGGGAAGGTCCGGTCCGGTGAAGTAACTCTCCGGAAAACCCAACGCTTCTGCGAGCCTCCGCACGGTCTCGCTGCTGGGTTCCTGGTCGGCGTTGTCACTCTCGTAGGCGGACAGGCTCCGTGTCGAGACGCCGGCGGCCTCTGCGAGCGCACGCTTCGTCATCCCTCGCCTCTCGCGGGCGAGAGCCAGGCGGATTGGACTGAACCTCGGCAAAGTGTGTCCCCGTACAGTTTGCGCTTTGGCTTGTCAGGCTCGCCGGCGGATGTCAATGTCGACGTCGTCGACATCCTCGGCTGCGAGTGGGGCATCCTCAGAGAACGGCTCCGGCAGGTGCGGGATCGGCGACAGGATGATGCGCTGTTGCCAGCCGGTCACCCGACCCGTTTCATCCATGTTGACCGGCAGGGACAGCTCAACGCGGATCTCCTCGGCCTCGTCATCGACGTAGTGCAGCAGCAGCCAAGTACGCACCCCCTCATCGGGTAGAGCGCGAGGGCTCGGGAACTGCTCCGCGACCATCTCGAACAGCGAGAGCTGGTTCTTCGCAGTGCGCGATCGCGTCAGTGGGCCTTTGGTCGTCCGGGTGGCGACGACTTCACTGGCACGACCGGTCGCCGCGTTGCCGGCCGCCACGGCAATCGCGTCCTGGCCGGTCGGGCTGATGACTGTGGCGTAGTTGGATGCATTGTTGGACTGCCATTTGGCAGCCACGAGTCGGTCGCGTAGCGCGCGGACGATCTTGCCCCACGCGATGATCCCCGGCACCGAGGGGGGCTCATGGAGCGTGCAACTGAACGCGTGACGCAGCCCCCACTCAGCGGACTCGAGCAGCAGGGACTCTGTCAACCCCAGTGCGGCAAGAGCGGCGGCCGTCTCCTGCCCCTCGTGGATCACGGTCGTGTCGACAGCCTGCGGGTGACTGATTCCCATCATGATCCTCATCTCACACACGCCTCTCGGCCCAGAACGGTTCCCGGCTACGGCGCTTCGCGTTACGGTACCTCACATGAGGTCGCAAAACCCGCAACCTCAACCCACGGCCAAGGAGTCGGGCCGTCGAGGAGCGAAGTGACGTGCTAGCAGAAGGGCATGCCGCCACCTAGCTCAGGTCCAGCCTTGACGAGTGTTCATGGGACCTGTTCGGCCCCCAGCGGTGCGGCTTCGAAGGAGCTCGCGGAGTAGGTCGCCGGTCGCTTCCTGGTGAGCGGCATTCCTGGGGACGGAAGGCGGCGGTCCAAGAATTGAGTCGTGCGACACGTTGAATCGGTGCCGGTAGTCCAGGAGGACGTGCCGGATCAACGACGGGCAGCGATGTGTCGACCAAGCCGTGGCCATGCACGGCACTAGTCCGACGTGATCTACCGCCCGATGCCTGCCGATCACCGGCACGAGCACACGGCCCGGGATGGACAGAAAGAGACGTCCCCGAGGCATCCGTGACCGCCCTCAGCCCCCAGTCGGCTCTTCCTTCCCGCCATCAACGCTCAAGAGCGTGGCTGCGGTCGGGAGAGATGGCAAGGTCTGAGTTGTTCCGTCGGAGCTGTTGCTGGATGGCTTGCGTGAGTCGGGCGACCTCGCTGCGGGCTTCCTGCTGCTCTTGGTTTGTCGGGAGTGGGCCAAGTGCGGCGTCGCCTTCGACTTGGTAGCACTGCCGGTACTCCTCGATAGCGTCGCGCGCTGAGTCCCACTGAAGTCGCTGCCAGGTGTTGTGGGCGGGTGGTTGACCGAGGAGCTTGGTGACGTATAGCGGTGGCGCTTCCAGGCTGTGCTTGGTGGCCTCGACCTGCTCACGGTGGGAGACCCGGGTTTGCAGGTCCGCAACTTCGCGGTCGAGTTCGGCAAGGCGGCTGGCGTGCCTAGACGTGGAGGATCCGGCCTCGCGTTCTGCGACATGCCCCGCCTCAACGATGTCGCGCTCTCGTTCCACCCACTCGAGGAGACCTCGAAGGTCGGACTGGGCCGAGCGTTCGACGTGTCGCGCGAGCGGCCGCTGGGGAACACGTTGCAGTTCGGACACGGCGAGCTGTCCGTCGCGGCCGGTTGTGAGCTGCAGAAGGATGGCGCTCCAGCGGTCGTGTTGTTCCCGGGCGGTGAGCGATGCGTGGATGCGGCCGTCGGCGTAGCGGGTGAGCTGGGGGGTGCCGATGTCGCGTGGGTGTACGGGTCCACCGTGGGGGAAGACACGGCGGGGGTTCAGTTGGATTTGGCGCTGTGCTGCCGGGGTGAGGTAGGGGGCGAGATGCTGGGGCGGGCGCAGTCCCCGTTCGACCTCGAGGTGGAGGCGGACGAGGCTGCCGATGACCTCGACGATCTGGTCGTCGGTCAGGTGGCGTGCGTCGGCGCGGGCGGGCTGGTCCGCGAGGGCTGCTGCCGGTGCCGGGGTCATGGCAGCTCCTTTGTCAGGCTCGGCGACGGGCGGGGAGGTCGCGCACGGGTGTTGGGTCGTGGACGTCACGGTCCGGCTGACGGTGGGCGTCGGGGAGTTGCGACGCGATCGCGTCGTGGGCACGTCGTTGGGTCAGGTCGGATGGCCGGGGGCCGAGAGGGGTTCGTGGGTCGTCGATGCCCCAGGTGGTGCGGTAGTGCTCGATCGCGGTGACGAGGGCGGTCCACCCGTTGCGCTCGGCCGGCGTGTCCGGGCGCGGCCCAAATGTGCTGGTCAGGTGGTCGGAGAGTTCGTGGCCAGCAGCGACTGATCGGAGGTGGGCACGGCGGCCGAGCTCCTGGTCGACGTCCTCGAAGGCCTCCAAGAGGTCCGATAGCTCGTGTGAGGACTCCGGGTGGGCGAGTCCGCTTGCGACCTCTGCGAGGTGCCGCTCGGTCATCTCCAGTGCCGCCTGGACCCGCGCGGTCTCGTCGGGGTTGGGCCGGCGCCGCCAGCGGCTTGGCGGCTTGGCCTCGAGCGCGTCGAGCTGCTGGGCCAGTTCGTCCACTCGGGCCGTGAGCTCGTGGTGGCGGGCCTCGACTTGGTCGTGGTTCGGTGTCGGCTCGGTCCGGGCGGCTTGGAGTAGCCGAGTGCGCAGTTGGTCGTGCACGGCCTGCAGGTCGTGGTCGTCGCGGCCTGTGAAGTCCTGGCCGGTGTGGTCGAGCGCAAGGTGTTGGCCTTGGGAGCGACGTAGCCGGGCGGCCAACCTCCGGGCTGCGTCACCCGTAGCCCCGAGGACGGTGTCGTGGCCGGCTGGGTCCGGGATCGGGTCGGCGACGATGTAGAGGTGGTTTTGGTGGCGGCCGCGGGACAGGGCGACGTAGCCCCACTCGCGGTACATCGCGTCGGAGCCGAGGATCCAGGTGGCGTCGGTGGTGAGGCCTTGGGCCTTGTGGCCGGTGATGGCGTAGGCGTGGTCGACGTGCCCGGCGTCGAGGTAGCTGGCCGGCAAATCGACGGGCCGGTTGCCGACGTCGATTCGGATGGTCAGGGTGCGGGCCGCTTCGTCAACGCTCTCGACTTTCCCGCGGGTGCCGTTGACGACGTCGAGGCGGCGGTCGTTGCGCAGGCACACGATCCGGTCGCCGGCCTGAAACGTGCTGCCCCCGACGTCGAGCTCGGGGCCGGTGAGTTCGCCGTCGGCGGCCATCCGAGTCCGGGCGCGGGTGTTGAGGTCGTCGACGTCGGTCCGGCGCAGGGCGACCATGACGCCGTCGAGGTCGTGTTCGGTGCGGGCGTGCCACCAGTCGGACACGAGTTGTTCGCGGGCGGCGTCGACGGTCTCGCCGATGTGGATGCGGCCGGCGGCGTGGTAGGCGGACAGTCCGGTGGTGGGGTCGCCGTTGCGGAGGTGGTCGAGGGCGTCGCGTTCCCAGCCGGCGGACTGGCGGCGGTTGTCGGACAGCTCGATCACGTGCAGTCGGTTGGCGAGTCCGCGGAGGAGCCCGCCCGCGTCGATCTCGGGCAGCTGGTAGGGATCGCCGACGAGGACGACCTTGGCGTTGGCCGTGGCGGCGGCGTCGAGGAGGCGGGCGAGCTTGCGGGTGCCGACCATCCCAGCCTCATCCACCACCAGGACACTGTTCGGTGCGAGCCCGCCGTGGTGGGGGTGTTCGACGTCGGCGAGGAGCCGGTCGATGGTGTAGCTGTCGATCCCGGCGCCGGTTTCGAGCTCGAGGGCGGCGCGGGCGGCCAGAGCGGTGCCGATGACGCGCCGTCCGGAGGCGTGCCAGGCGGCGCGGGCGGCGTCGAGGGCGTAGGTCTTGCCGGCGCCGGCCTTGCCGATCACGACCTCGATCCCGGCTCCGGATCCGGTGAGGCGGCGGACCATGGCGGCCTGTTCGCCGGCGATGGACGGTCGGTCGGCCAGCACCCGATCCACCGTTGCGTCGTCGACGATCGCGACGCCGGCGCTGATGCGGGTTGTGGACTGGTGGACGAGGCGTTGTTCGAGGGCGAGCAGGTCGGGGGTGGAGTAGCGGGTGTCGTCCGGCAGGGCCGCCACTGCGGTGCCGTCGGGTCGGCGGATCACGTCGCGCGACGACAGCAGCTGCACCGTGCCGTCGGGCTGGTCCAGCGCCACGACGCCGCCCGCCTCGTCGTCCAGCAGCACGTCGGCAAGGCGCTCGACACGGCCGATGGGGGAGCCGTCGGGAAGCTGTTGGCACCAGGCCCGCAGGACGTCTCGCCGGGTGAACGTCGAGGCACGAGCCGTCAACCCGTCCGGTCCGAGCAGCTCGTCTGCGACGCCGGCCAGTCGGTCGCCGGCGACCGGCTCGAGGACCCGGCTGTGGACGATGGCGGAGAGCTCGGCGGGGTCGAACCCGAGCTGAGTGGCCTGGTCCGCCCAGCGGTCGCGGAGGGTGGCCTGGTCGGGGAGGTCGGCCTTCGATTCGCGGGTCTCGAGTGTGGCGATCTGGGCGGCGCGGGCAGAGGTCTCTCCGCGTCGTTCCATGAGGTCGAGGATCTCGGCGCGGCGCTGGGAGAACGCCTCGATCACCTCGCGGGGCACGCCGGTCAGATCCGCGGTGCCGTTGGTGACTGGGGTCCAGGCGACGCCGAGGGTGCGGGTGAGGTGGTCGCGGAGGTGGGCTTGGTAGAGGTAGCCGGCGGTCTTGGCATGGGCATACAGACGTCGTGAATCGACGGTGCGCCACTGGCCGTCGTCGGCGGCCTGGGCGAGGTTGGCGACCAGGACGTGGGTGTGCAGCAGCGGGTCCCCGGCCCGGGAGGTGCGGTGCATGAACGCCGCAGCAACTGCCCCCGTGGTCGGGACCCGTTCGGCGCCGCCGCGGCCGCGGCGGGTCCAGACGGCTTCGCGTTCGAGGTAGCCCACCGCGGCTTCGATTGCGTCGTCGTGGGCTTGGCGGACCTGGTCGGCGACGTCGTCGTCGCCGAGCCCATACAACAGGGACACCGACTTCGGAGCACGGAAGGTCAGGTCGAACCCGGGCACGGTCCGCTGCCGCTGCGCCAACAGCGGCGCATCATCAGCCGGGTCTCGGCCACCCAGCACGGTCCGCAGTTGCTCCGGCGTCACACGTCCTGACAGGCCGAGGGTGTCGGCGCCGCCGCCGAGCCAGCGGCCGGGGAGCTCGCCGTGGCCGAAGTAGTACTCCTCCACGCCGTCGGCGACCGTGGCGAGGTAGTAGTCCTCGCCGCCGGGGGCCATGCGACCGATGTTCAGCATCACCGATCACCCCCGCCGGAGGCGTCACCGGAGCCGTCACGGCGGGGGTGTGCATCCCCCGGTGCCAGTCTGTGTGGTTGCTTCTGGAGGTCGGACGGAACGTCCGTGTAGTGGTCCTCGTAGTTGGGGGTCTGCGTGGTCACTGGGGTGACCTCGCTGTGGAGCTCCTCGAGGTGTTGGAGCTCTGGTGGGTCGTCGTCGAGGACGACGATCTCGGTGTTGATGTGGGTGGTGCATCGTTGGCCTGGCTCCTCGACGTGTTGGCTGCAGATGCATCGGGGTGTCCACACTTGCGTGGCGGTCGGGTCGGTCAGCAGGTCGAGGTGACGTCCGGGCTGGCAGTACACGCACTTGCACGCGACGTCGTCGACCAGGCGTGTCCGGTAGGCGTTGGGGCAGCCGACGGCCCGGCGGCGAGCCGCGTCGGCTTCGCGACGCTCACGGGCCCGGCGGTTGGCCTCGGCCAGCGACACCAGGGTGCGTTCGTGCTCGGGGTCGATGTAGCTGCTGAGCAGGTTCGGCTTGCCGGCCGGGGCGGTCCCGGTGTTCGCGCCGGCGAACGCCACCCGCTGTTGCGCGACCAGCTCGCCGTGCGTGCCCGGTGTCCCCGCGACCGCGGAGGCCTCGACCACGACGCCCAGCCGTGCGGTGGCGGCCGCGACCCGCTCGGCGACCCGGCGGGCGCGCCGGTGTGCGGTCTCGACCCGGGTGCCGCCGGCGACGGTGTAGGTGACCGCGACGGTGTAGGTCGCGGCGTTGCGGAACTCATCGGTCTCGTGGGGCGCGGTCATGGCCGACCCCCCGAGGTCGAGGCCGTGGCTGGGTCGTGGCCGGGGGATGCCAGGACGACATCGGCCAGGTCGACGAGTTCGCCGATCAGGTCGCGGGCGAGCTCACGCACCGTGGCGCGGATGTCGCCGCCCCCGTTGACCGCGGCCTCGTGGATCGCGCCGGCCAGCTCGAACAGCCGCCGCAGCTGCGGCGCGTACTCGGCGCCGGGCGTGTCCCCGTCGGGGTCCACCAGGTGGAGCCGTCCAGACCGCTCGGGGTAGGTGCGCCGGTAGGTCTCGATCGCACCCCACACGAGCTGGTAGGCGACGTAGTGGTCGAAGGGCACCCGCAGCTCGTCGGCGACGTAGGCGTCGGCGTCTCCCTGCGGGATGCCCTCGGCGATCGCGAGCTGTTCGATCGCTGCGAGGGTGGGTTCGTGGTCGTGGTTCATCTCGGCTCCAAGCTGCGCGAGGCGGTCGTCGTGCGTTCGGTGGTCGGGGTGTCGAGGTCTGGCAGGAGACGCGCCACACGGGCCCTCAGCGGCGCCGCGGGGCCGGTCTGGGTAGGTGGCTCGGGCAGGGACTCCTCGACGCCAGGGGGACGGCTGGCCGGTCCGGAGGACCCGCGAGAGCCGGGCGCTGGCGTGGGGTCGCCTGCCAGGAGGCGGGGGAGGAGGTCGGCGAGCGGCGCACCCGGATCCGCACGGTGGGCGGCGACGGCCCAGCCGACGATCTGGGCGGTGGCCACCGGGACCGACCGGCGTCCGACCACGCCGGCCAGCGGTGACGTGTGGACCTCGAGGGCTCGGGCCAGCTGGTCGTTGTCGAGCGCGCCGGACACGGCGGCTTCCCATCGCGTGCTGCGATCGAGCTGGCGATCCTCCCGCTGACGAGCGAGGCGCCGAAGGGCCCCGTCCCGGGCCCGCAAGCGCCGGGCCTTCCGCTCACTGCGCAGCTGCTCGGCGGCCTGGGAGACGTCCCAGCCGTCACGGATCGCGGTGACCACCCACCCCGCTGGACTGCGGGCCTCGGTGACCTCGACGGCGTCCAGCACGTCGACGACCTGGGCGACCGGATGCGCGGCGATCAGCGACCGCGCCTGGCCGTCCGCGACGCCCACGCTGACGAGCCGCTCGATCAACTCAGCGTGTTCGCCCGGGTCTCCCTCGAGCTCGTGTGACGAGTCCAGGTCGGTCGGGTCGTCCGCGACCGCGGAGGAGAAGTCCTGCTCAGGCTCACCGAGACGGCTGGTCGGCGGCGGCTCGTCGTTCGATTCGCGCGCGGTCTGTTGTTGTTCTTCTTCTCCAACAACAACTTCTCTGTTATGTCGCAAATCACGGTGTCGCGTGGATTGCGACACGGTGGACGGCACCGTGTCGCAAGAATTGCGACACGGTCTGGAAACGTCGTCTGTGGACGATTCAGCCCGATCTGTGGATTCGGCCGCAGAGTTATCCACAGTTGCGGGATTGTGGGTTGACGAGACGTCATGGGAGTTGTCCACAGCCGCGCGATTGGGGGTTGACGCCGCAGTGGCGCCCGACGGTGGGGTGTGGGTGAACCGCTCCAGGCACGCTGACGGGTCCAGCACGTAGCGCGACGCGGCGTACATCCCCGAGCCCGCCTCGCGGTGCTCCTCGTGCAGCACGAACCCGTGGTCGCGCAGCCGCCCGAGGTGCTTGGTGACGGTGTTGTTCGCCAGACCGAGGTTGTCGGCCAGGCGGCGGACGTTGGTCTCGGCGACCAGCCTTCCTGCGTCGTCGAGCCGGGCGTCCAGGGCGATGTCTTCCAGGATCGCCCACGCGATCGGGCCGACGGCACGCTTGACGGCGCGCGACGAGGGGAAGACCTTGGCGAAGGGTTCGGCGCGGCCGATGATGCGGCCGTCGGACAGCACCCGGCCGAACTCCTGGCCGAACGCGACGATGTCGCGTGCCTGCAGGCCCCGGTCAGCTCCGTCGGCGGTCATGGCGCGACCGCGGCTCGAGCTCTCTCCGGAGGTCGGTCCCGACCCGGTGGCCAGGCCAGTCGAGGCAGGTCTCCGAAACGTCGATCGCCTGACTGGGGGTCAGACGATTCGGGCCGTTCTGGGTACACGAGAGGTACACGCGAGAGGCTGGATTCGGCATGCAGGCACCGGCGTCGCCTGACTTTCTGCGACGAGTTTTCCCTGCTCAGCGGCATGTTCCGACCCGGCCCACCGGGTGCCGCAACGGCCCTGTTCCGACTACGGATCAGGCGGCCGGGGGTTCGAATCCCTCCCAGCGCGCAACGCGAATCCGGCCCCCGGGGCCGGATTCGCCGTTTCGGGCTTCGGGCCCGTTGCCGTCGAAGACGCCGGGTACGCCTCGGGTCACGACTGCGGGATCTCGGGCCGCTCCCGGGTACACGAATCCGCCCGATGGGTACACATTTCGCGGCAGGTCGACCGGGGCATGGGGCCGGGTCGTCGATGTTCAGGAGCGTCCGTCTGGGGGTGGAGTCGGTGTCTTCCGGGGGTGCAGGTGCCGGGGGCTCACGGTGGGCCCGGAGGACTCGTGCGACGTGCTGTGCTGCCTTGGCCTGCATGCCCGGGAGGACGTGGCTGTAGACGTCGAGCGTGAACGCGGTCGAGTGGTGACCGAGCCGCTCGGAGACGATCTTGGGGTTCACGCCTGCCTGCAGCCACAGGGTCGCCGTTGTGTGCCGGAGATCGTGGAGGCGACAGAGTCGACCGGGAAACCGGGGAGAGGCGGGGTGGTCTCCCGTTGCCGTGCCGTCAGGGCGTGCTGGGCGGTGGCTCGTGCGAGGCGCGCAGGACCGGGCGGCACGGCGCGCGGTGGACGGGTTCAGGATCACCCGTTCCGTCCAGGAGGTCCAGCAGCCGCAGGACCGCCCATCGGCCCATGGCCTCGTCGCGCAGCGCCATGGTCGTGAGGGGCGGATCCATCCCCTCGGCCAGGGCCTCCTGGTCGTCGAACCCGACGATGGAGATGTCGCCGGGGATGGTCAGTCCGCGTGCCCGGATGGCCTGGTAGGCCCCGCTGGCGATGCGATCGTTGAAGCAGAACACGGCCGTCGGAGGATTTGTCGAGGTCGAGCAACCGACCCACGGCCGTGCGCCCGCCGACCGGGGTGATCGGGTCGTCGGTGTACACGACCAGGTCGGGGTCCGGCTCTAGTCCGACTTCGGCGAGCGCCCGGTGGTAGCCCTCCAGGCGCAGCGTCGCTGCGGGGACGTCGTGGTCGTCGTTGATGAACCCGATCCGGCGGTGGCCGGCGGCGGTCAGCAGGGCAGTGGCGTCATGGCCCCCGACCTCGTCGTCCGGGACGATCGCGGACACCCGACGGTGCGGGTCCCACGCATCGAGCAGCACGACCGGGGTGTCGGACAGGTCGGGTGTCGTCTGTTGCCCGGTGGAACAACGCTCCGAAGACCAGGCCGTCGACGCGGCGGTCGCGGAGTGCCTCGACCGCGTCCACCTCCCGTTCGGGGTCACCCTCGGTGTTGGCCACCAGCAGCATCTACCCGCGCTCCTGCTTGGCGACCGAGCGGACGCGCCGCTGGGTGTCCTCGGCGAGCCTCGTCTCCCTGTTGTCGAGCATCAGGGAGACAGTGGTCTTGGAGACACCCGCGACCCGTGCCACGTCCGCCATGGTGACCCGTTGCCCCGCAGAGGCGGGATCCGTTCTGAAGGCGTCGTGGGCCCCTGTCGACGACGTCCCTCCGTCAGGCAAGGTAGGAGGCCAGCGGGGTGGGGTCGGTGAGCGTGAGGTGATCCGGTCCTGGTCGGTTGACGAAGCCAAGCACCTGCAGCACGCCGTCGCGGTCCCGCACGACCTTGTTGCTGTACGTCCCCGGAAGGCCCAGTGGCCGCATGTCGGTGAGGTCGACCGGGCCCAGCGGTCCGCCCATCGGGACGACGAAGCTGCCGCTGGTGACGTCCGGGCTGCGCCGATCGGGGCGAAGGACGTCCGGGTCGTAGCTGAACACGAGCGCGTGCCGACCCTTGGACTCCGGCGCGAGGTCCACGACCTGGGGGACCTCGAGGTGGCCAAGGCCGGAGGCGGCCGTCAGGGGAGCGCCCACCTCCCACCGGACGAGGTCGCGGGAGTGGGCACGCCCGATCACGCCGGCTCCGGTCGTGGGGCCATCGGGCACCCGGGCGGTGATCAGTGCATGGAAGCCGTCATCGTCCGGGTCGACCATGACCCAGGGATCGCGCCACGCGAGGTCGTGCCACCGCGTGTCGTCGGACAGTTCGTACCAGCGCGAGTCCGCCTCGATGACGGGGTTGTCCGGATGCCTGGTCCAGGTGGCGAGGTCCGGCGAGGTCGCGAGCCCGATCCGTTGGACCAACCCGTCCTCGGCACGGCTGCAGGCCGTGTAGAGCATGGCCCAGCCGCCCCGGGGATCGGCGACCACCGACCCGGTCCACAGCGCGAGGTCGTCCCAGTTACCGGGCGCGGCCGGGACGAGCACATCGCCGTGGGGTGTCCAGGTGTGGAGGTCGTGCGACGTGGCGTGGGCGATGGCGGCGTTGAAGTGGCGCAGGTCCGGATCGCCCAGCGAACGCGGCGCCCGCAGGTGGAACAGGTGGTAGGTGTCGCCGTCGTCGGCGAGCCAGAAGTCCCAGATCCAGTGGTCGTCGAGCCGGAACGTCACGTCGTGACCCCAGCCGCTCGATGCATCGTCGGTTCCATTCGTCAGCCCTTGACGCCCGAGGATGCCACGCCCTGGACGAAATAGCGCTGGCCCAGGAGGATGGTGAGCAACGTGAACGACGAGACGAACATGTAGACCGCGAACTTCCGAGACCGGCTGCTCATCTACGTTTCGGCTGGCGATCACGAGAGTGCGCGCATCGAGAATGGATCGGGTGGCATGGACAGCGTGATCGCGGACGAGCTGGGTTCCGTCGTCGCCGAGGGCGAGCTGACGGGTGCCGTCACGATCCTCTGGCAGGACGGCCGCGTCGTGGACGCGTCGACCGTCGGCTGGCAGGACGCGGTCGGTGGAGAGGCCATGCGCCGGGACACGCTGTTCCGCATCGCGTCGATGACCAAGCCGATCACCTCGACCGTGGCACTGATGCTGCACGAGGAGGGCCGCTTCGCACTGGACGACCCCATCACCCAGTGGGCGCCAGAGATGACGAACCTGCGCGTGCTCCAGGGCGGCACGGGTTCACCCGCGGATGCTGTCGCGGCGCGGCGGGACATCACGTTCGGTGACCTGCTGACCCATCGTTCCGGGATCACCTACGCCGAGTTCCAGCACGGGACGTTCGCCGAGGACTACGCGGCCGCACTGGGCAGGCACATCGACAACGAGCTCACGCCAGACGAGTGGGTCGAGCGGCTGGGCGGCCTGCCGCTGGTCGACCAGCCGGGCAGCAACTTCCACTACGGGCACTCCACCGACCTGCTTGGGTTCCTGGTCGCGCGGATGGAGGACGCGCCGCTCGCGGACGTGTTCGACCGACGGCTGCTGGATGCACTCGGGATGACCGACACCGGCTTCACCCTCACCGCGGAGCAGGAGACGCGACGTGCAGCCGACCACGGCTTCGACGACGATGGCCACCCGGTCGTGCTGGACGAGGTCCCCAACGGTCACGCGCTTGCCCGCCGTCCACCCGGGCTGACCTGGGTCTCCGGCGGGCAGGGCCTGTGGTCCACCGCCGACGACTTCCTGACCTTCGCCCGCATGTTCGTCGGGGACGGCGCGGTGGACGGCGTCCGGCTCCTGCGACCGGACACGCTGGCGCTGATGACCTCCAACCACCTCACCGAGCACCAGCGCGCCATGGCCGAGATGCTGGGCAGGCACCTCTTCTCGACGGGTCACGGCTACGGACTGGGCGTCGCGGTCGTCACCGACCCCGAGCGCGCGGATCCCACCGTGTGCGGGGGCGGGGTCGGCGCCGTCGGGTGGCCCGGCGCCTACGGAAGTTGGTGGCAGGCGGATCCCGACGACCGCTCCGTCATGGTCCTGCTGACCCACAACATGGTCACCCTCGACCAGCTGTCACAGGGCGTCGGCTTCGGCGCCTGGGACGCGATCACGCGATTCCAGTCGGTCGGATCCGCCATGCTCGCCGCCCAGGGCGGACAGGGAGGATCCTGAGGCAGCGAGCGTCCCCTCGTCAGCCCTTCGCGACCGCCCGGCCCGACCCCGTCGAGGGGGTCGGGCTCGGGGGTCCCGCGGCGGTGCAGTGGCTCAGTCGGTGCCGTACGCGGCGGTCCACTCGGCCACCGCGTCGTCCCAGACCGCGCGGTCCCGGGTGATGGTGAAGCACTCCTCGGGCAGCTCGCCGGGGAAGTCCCCCTCACCGAGCCACACGACCACGTTGTTCGAGCAGGTCTCGAGGTACTCCTCGGGCACCAGCAGTTCACCATCGGTGGGTGCCTGGTCGACCCGGAACACGTTGTCGTACACCGACAGGTTCGGGGCCAGCCCGATCTTGTCCCACTTGAAGAACTTGCCGTGGCCGGGGGCGTCGCCCTTGTAGACGGTCGGCATGGGCTGCAGCCGGATCAGCGAGCGGCGGATCGTCCACTCGTTGCCACGCCCGTCCGACTCCGGGTCGGCCGACGACCGACGCGCGCTCAGGGCCGTGTAGCACCCGTCCAGGAACGAGTCCTCGAGGACCCCGGTGTGCAGCGCGTCGTTCTCGATGCAGTCGTCGCGGATGAAGCTGAGGTGGAGTCGGCGCAGGACGAAGTTCGACGCCTCGTCCTTGAGGTTGATGGCGTCACCCTGGTTGTGCATGCGCAGGTCCAGCAGGGTGAAGTCCGGTGCGTAGATCGAGAACCCTGCCCGGTCGTGCATCTGGTCCCACGTGTCCGAGTCCGGGTAGCGACCGTCCACGGTCCCGCCCTGCCAGCACATGTCGGCGGCCGTGCCGATGCGGATGGGGTCGTCGCCGACCTCGATCCAGCTGGCCGTCCTCGCGTCGACGCTGGTGGGGACCTCGATGTCGCGGTCGTGCCAACGGTCGGTCTGGGCACCGGAGATGGTCACGACGCGACGATCCGTGGGGCATCCCTCGAGGTTCGGGGGCGGGTCGGTCGGGTCCGGGTCGACGGGGGGCTCGGTCGGGTCCGGGTCGACGGGAGGATCGGTCGGGTCCGGGTCGACCGGCGGGTCCGTGGGGTCCGGGTCGACCGGGGGATCGGTGGGATCCGGCTCGGTCGGCTCCGCCGTCGGGCTCGGATCGGGATCCGGATCCGGGGTCGGGTCCGGATCCTGCGGCTGGTCGCACTTGGGATGGTCGGGCCGGGTGGCGCAGTGGTCCTTGCCGCCCTTGCCCTTGTCGGGCGGGGCCAGCGCCAGGCCGGCGACGACCACCAGGATGGCCAGCAGCAGGGGGAGGAGGCGTCGGCGGACCGTGGACCGCCTGCCGTCGTGGTCGGGGGGTGGGGTGGGGGGTTTCGCGGGCGACATCGTGGTCCTCGGGTAGGTCCACCCGAGCACGCGGCAGCCGCACCCCCCCGGGTGTCGGGCTCGCCCGACGTGCTCCACCACGGTCCCGAGGGAAAGCGGTTCGAGGGACATTAGCCCCTTGCGGAACGGCCTCGACCGTGTTCGGCACTGTCCGAAGGCCCCGGCCCTTGGCCACGCGTTGCGTGACCGCCGTGGATGCCGAGCCACCCGGGCACATCAGACGGTTCGTCGCACCCACTGGGGGCAGACGGCCCCGAGGCCACGGCGCCAAGTCTTCGTCGACTCGCTCACCCCTGCGGGTCGAGCTCGCCCTCGAAGTCGGGGACCGGGCGCTGGTCCGCCTCCTCCTGGGTCGCAGCCACGCCGTTGTCCTCGATGTCGTCGATCAGCCACGACATCTCCTTGATCTCCCTGCGCTGGGCCCGGATGATCTCGTCGGCCAGCTCACGGACCCGGACGTCGTCGATGTTCGCACGCTCGCTGGTCAGGATCGCGATCGAGTGGTGCGGGATCATCCCTCCCATGTAGGCATCGTCGTCCACCAGCACCTGGGCGCGCGACATCCACAGCGCCCCTGCACCGAGCACGATCGCCAACCCGATGACCAGCAGGTTGAGCCGCACGTTGCGATACATCATCGACCACATGAAGCCCAGCATCACCAACGCCATCGCGGCACCCATCAGCACGGCCATGTAGACGCGCTCCTGGCTCCACCGCACGTGGTCCAGCTGGAACACGTTGGTGTAGGTCAGCGCGAACATCACCACCGTCGACGTCAGGATCATCGCGCCGAAGCGGAGGTACTGGCGGACCTCGCCGCTGCGGTCCTGGCGGTCTCGGTGTCCCTGCGACACCTGGCTGGTGTCCATGTTCTCGTCCTTTCCCGACTCGTCAGGGGGCACGTCCAGTGGTATCGAACGGCGCGTGGACGCGTCGTCCGAACGGTCGGGCGGACGGTGGGGGCCCCGCCGCGTCGGTCCGGGGGACAGGGGTCGGAGGGACGAGGCGGACTCGTGGCATGCAGGCCTACGGTGGGTCGATTCGGCCGACGGAGACATCATGGCTTTCTTCCCGAGCGGCAGCCACCGGTGGGCCAGCCACCAGAGCTGGTGGGTCCGTCACTCGCTCAGCCTCGTGCTGGTCGCCATCCTGGTCGTCCAGACACTCGCCTTCCACCTCTCGGAGGTGCCGGACTGGGTGGCCGACCAGCAGGTCCACGGGGGATCGACCGCCCTGTGGCCCGCCTACTGGCTGCACTTCTCGGCCGAGTGGTTCGTGTCGGTACTGGCCGACACGTACGGCGCGTTGCTGCTGGTCCTGCTGACCAAGTGGTTCTACGAGCAGGGCAGTCAGGAGTCCAACGACGCCGGCGACGACTGACGACATGAGCCGAGCGGTCGATTCCTCCGGGCTCTCCGGCTATCATGCATGCCGCCTGTGGAGCTCCACGACCCCGTCCAGGCACGATCCAGACATCGGTTCGCACGGACTCCGGACCCCGGTCCGTCGCGTGGCCCGACGTGGGCCACCTGACGAAAGGCCTGACCGCATGGTCGACCAGCACGCGCTCGTTGGCGCCTTCGAGGACTTCGCGGACGCCACCCTCCACGCCTACGACATCGGCGAGATGCTCTACCGGGTCACCGACCAGGTCGTCGAGGTCCTCGACATCGACGGGGCCGGGGTCTCCCTGGCACGCGGTGGCGAGGCCCTGCAGTTCGTGACGGCCACCGACCGGCGCGCCGCCACGATCGAGGACGCGCAACTGTCCGAGCGCGAGGGGCCCTGCCAGCAGGCGTTCCACGACGGCAAGCAGGTCGCCGTGGGTGACCTCGAAGAGGACTGCCCGTGGCCGGACTACGGCCGCGCCGCCCTCGACCGCGGGATCCGCGCCGTGGCCGGGCTGCCGATGCCGGTCGGCCGGGACCGCATCGGGGCGATGGACCTGTACCGGGCCGCCCCCGGCCCCTGGACCGACGAGGAGTTGCGCGTCGCCCAACTGCTCGCGGACATGGCCTCCGGCTACATCCTCAACAACATGGAACTGTCCGAGTCCCGCTCACTGACGATGCAGCTGCAGGAGGCGCTCGACAGCCGGGTGGTCATCGAGCAGGCCAAGGGCATGATCTCCGGTCGCAGCGACATGTCGCCCAACGAGGCCTTCGAGCTGCTCCGGCGTCATGCCCGATCCACCGGCACGCGACTCCACGACCTGTGCCGAGGGGTCGTGGACGGCGACGTCACCCCGGCCGACCTGCACGCCTGAGTCCGGGCTCCACTCCGCCTGTCGTCGCGTCGCCGGGCACGGGTGCGCCGATTCCTGCCGCCGGACCGCCGCGACGCGGTCAGGAGGTGGAGACGCGCACGACGACGACGGGTCCGGCCCACGGGTCCAGCTCCTCGCGGTCGATGACCACCGAGTCCCAGTCCACCGCGTCGAGGTCCTCCCAGGTGCGGACGTAGCCCGAGACCGGCTGGCCGTCGACCGGCCGGCCTCCTGTCCACTCGCCGACGACCGTGGCGCGGAAGTCCCATGCGACCCCGTGCTCGGCGACGTGGGCCTCGGCGCTGTCCATGTCCTCCACGCCCCACACCACCTCGACCCGGGCCGGCGAGCCGGTGCCGACGGTCGTGCCCTCGGCCTCGATGCGCCCGAGCTCCTCGGCCCCCGCTGGTGGTTCCAGCAGCGGCAGCTCCCGCAGGGTCGCCACCTGCCCGCCGACCGATCCGCACGCGGCCAGGAGCGCCGCGGCCATCCCGGCCACGAGCATGCGCGTCACGATGGGGACCCGTCGCCCCGGGGCCGTCCGCATGGCACCGCCCTCGCCGTCGTCCGCACCGCTGTCGTCGCCCGCGATGCTAGGCAGCCGACGACCTCGCAGCCCCCAACGGCCGGCCGGCCCCTCACCGCGGTCCCCGGGGCCGGGCCCTGTCGTCGGTCGGGGGCCGGCGCTAGCGTCCAGCGCATGGCCAAGAACGAGCACGGTGACCCGGTGGAGCTCGACGCCGGTGTCCGGACGGTGACGATCACCAGCCCGGACAAGGTGATGTTCCCCACCCACGGCCAGACCAAGCTCGACCTGGCCCGCTTCTACCTCGCCGTGGCCGAGCCGTTGATGAACGCCACCCGTGACCGCCCGGTCCTGCTCCAGCGTCATCCCAACGGGGTGCGTGGCAAGAGCTTCTACCAGAAGCGGGTCCCCGACTCGGCCCCCGACTGGTTGACGACCACGACCGTGTCCACGGTCAACGGCACCGAGTCCCGGGCCCTGGTGATCGCCGACATCGCCCACGTGCTGTGGGCGGTCAACATGGGCTGCCTGGGGCTGCACGTGTGGCCGTTCCGGGCCAGCGAGCCCCACGACGCCGACGAGTTGCGGATCGACCTTGACCCGTCGCCGGGCACCACCTTCGACATGGTGCGCGAGACCGCGGCCGAGGTGCGTGACTTCCTGGCCGACGAGGGCATCACCGCCTGGCCCAAGACCACCGGCTCCAAGGGGCTGCACGTCTACGTCCGGGTCGAGCCCGGCTGGGACTCCTACGACGTCCGCCGTGCGGCGGTCGTCGTGGCACGCGAGATGGAGCGTCGTCGCCCCGACCTCGCCACCGACAAGTGGTGGAAGGAGGAGCGTGGCGAGCGGATCTTCGTCGACTTCAACCAGAACGCCCCGCACAAGAACGTGTTCGGTGCCTGGTGCGCCCGCCCCCGGGTCGGCGCGCAGGTCTCGACCCCCTTCTCGTGGGACGAATTGGCCACGATCGACCCCGAGGTGCTGACCCTCGCGACCGTGCCGGACCGGGTCGCCGAGGACGGCGATCCCTGGGCCGGGATCGACGACGCGCCCCAGTCGATCGCGTCACTGGTCGAGCGCTTCCACGCCGACCTGGCCGACGGCATCCCCGACGCGCCGTGGCCGCCGGTCTATCCCAAGCAGCCCGACGAGGCCCCCCGCGTCGCGCCCAGCCGGGCCCGCACGGACCCCTGACCCGACGCCGGGTTCGGGGCGATGCCCACCGGGGTCCGGGACGGCGTCTGTAGGCTCGGGACCATGTCGTCCACCTCCGCCCGCGCCCTGTACCTGGCGGCCGTCGAGCCGCAGTCGGGGAAGTCGCTCGTCGCCCTGGGACTGATGGAGGTCCTCAGCCGGCGGGTCGGTCGGCTGGGCTACTTCCGCCCGGTCGTCACCGGCGACGACGACCACCGCGTCGCGCTGATGCGGGAGCGCTACCAGCTGGACGGCCGCGCCGCGTACGCGTGGACCGACGAGCAGGTCGACTCGCTGCTGGCCGAGGGCCGCGAGGACGAGGTCGTCAAGGGCGTCATCGAGGCCTACCGCCAGCTCGCCGCCGAGTGCCGGTTCGTCGTCATCGAGGGCAGCGACCAGACCGGCACCCGCTCCGCCCTGGAGTTCGAGTTCAACGCCCGGCTCGCCAGCAACCTCGGCGCGTCGGTGGTCGCCGTGCTGCACGGCCAGGGCCAGGAGCCTCGGGAGGTCGCCGAGCACGCGCGCCTGACCCAGCGGATGCTGGCCGACGAGGGCGTGACGACCACCGCGATCGTGGTGAACCGGGCCGCGCGCGACGACCTCGACGAGCTGCGCGAGGCCCTGGGCCAGCTGGACGTGGTCACCTCCGCCGTGCCGGAGCACCCCGTGCTCGGCATGCCGACCCACGGCGAGGTCGTCGCCGCGCTCGGGGCACGCGAGGTCGTCGTCGGTCCGCTGGACTCCGAGGTGCCCGTGACGTCGGTCAAGGTGGCGGCCATGTCGCTGCCGAACCTGCTGAGCCGGCTGGAGGACGGCGCCCTGGTGATCGCCCCCGGCGACCGCCCGGACGTGCTGGTCGGCGTCCTCGCCAGCCGGCTGTCCGACACCCAGCCCGACGTCGCCGGGCTGATCCTGTCCGGTGGGCTCGACCCGGCCCCCGAGATCCTCGACCTGCTCGCCGGGCTGGGCGGGGTCCCGATGCCGATCCACGCCGTCGACACCGACACCTACGACACGGCCGAGGCGGTGTCCCGGGTGTCCGGGGTGATCCGCACGTCCTCGGGACGCAAGATCGCGACCGCGCTCGGCCTGTTCGAGGAGCACGTCGACGTCGACGCCCTCCTCGACCGGCTGGAGGTGGCGCGCTCGGACCGGGTCACCCCGATGATGTTCGAGTTCGACCTGATCGAGCGGGCCCGGCAGGACCGCCGCCACATCGTCCTGCCCGAGGGCACCGACGGTCGCGTGCTGCGAGCCGCCTCGCTGCTGCGCGCCCGCAACGTGGTCGACCTGACCGTCCTGGGCGATCCGGAGGACGTCCGCCGGGCCGCCTCCGCGGCCGGGGCCGAGCTCGACGACATCCGGATCGTGGACCCGGCGACGTCCGAGGACCGCCACCGCTACGCCCGGGCCTACGTCGAGGCCCGTTCCCACAAGGGCATGGTCCTGGACCGCGCCGAGGAGGTGATGGGTGACGTCAGCTACTTCGGGACGATGATGGTCCACCTCGGCGACGCCGACGGGATGGTCAGCGGTGCCGCCCACACCACCGCCCACACCATCCGGCCCGCCTTCGAGTTCGTGGGCACGCGCGAGGGCGTGTCCAGCGTGTCCAGCGTGTTCCTGATGTGCCTGCCGGACCGGGTGCTGGTCTACGGCGACTGCGCGATCATCCCGAACCCGACCCCCGAGCAGCTCGCCGACATCGCGGTGTCGTCGGCGGCCACGGCGCGGATGTTCGGCATCGAGCCGGCCGTCGCGATGCTGTCGTACTCGACCGGGACCTCGGGTGCGGGCGAGGACGTCGACCGGGTCACCGAGGCGACCCGCCTGGCCCGCGAGGCCGCCCCCGACCTCGCGATCGAGGGACCGATCCAGTACGACGCGGCGGTCGACGCGGGCGTCGGGCGCAAGAAGCTCCCGGAGTCGTCGGTCGCCGGTCACGCCACGGTGTTCGTCTTCCCCGACCTCAACACGGGCAACAACACCTACAAGGCCGTGCAGCGCTCGGCCGGCGCGATCGCGATCGGACCGGTGCTGCAGGGCCTGCGCAAGCCGGTCAACGACCTGTCGCGGGGGTGCCTGGTCGACGACATCGTCAACACCGTCGCGATCACCGCCATCCAGGCCCAGGAGGCCGACGCGACGGGGGACGCCACGGGGGACGAGGCCGGGGACGCGGCCGGGCATCCGGCGACCCCATGAGGGTCCTGGTCCTCAACACCGGGAGCTCGTCGGTCAAGTACGAGGTGTTCACGCGCTCCGACGCCGCCGGCGACCTGTCGTCGGTGGTGTCCGGACTGGTCGAGGGCGTCGGCGAGACGTCCGGCGCCGTGCACGTGACCCCGGCGGGTGGCGCGACCGAGACCGAGGAGCGTCCCGTCGCCGACCACGACGCCGCCCTCGGGCTGGTCGTGGACGCGCTGGCCCGCACCGGTGCCGACGAGGACCTGGTGGCGGTCGGCCACCGGGTGGTGCACGGCGGCGAGGACTTCACCGCACCGACCCTGCTGACCGACGAGGTGGTCGCGCGCATCGACGAGCTCGCGCCACTCGCCCCGCTGCACAACCCCCCGGCCGTGGCCGGCATCCGGGTCGCCCGCCGTCGCTGGGGCGACCTGCCACACGTGGCCGTGTTCGACACGGCGTTCCACACCACGATGCCCCCCGCCGTGTACCGCTACGCCGTGCCCGAGGACTGGTACCGCGAGCACGGCGTCCGGCGCTTCGGCTTCCACGGGACGTCGCACCGCTACGTCGCAGGCGCGGCCGCCCGGTTCCTGGACCAGCCGCTGGAGGACCTGCGCCTGGTCACCCTCCACCTGGGCAACGGCGCATCGGCGTGCGCGATCGCCGGTGGTCGCTCCGTCGACACCTCGATGGGGTTGTCCCCGCTGGCCGGGCTGGTGATGGGCACCCGGTCGGGTGACCTCGACCCGGGCGTGGTCTTCCACCTCGTCCGCGGAGGCACCGACCTCGCCGAGGTCGAGCGGGTCCTCAACCGAGCGTCCGGACTGGTCGGGCTGGGGGGCGCCAACGACGTGCGGGTCCTGCGGTCCGCCGCGGCCGACGGGGACGGCGACGCCCGGCTCGCCCTGGACGTGATGACCCGGCGGATCCGCCAGTACGTCGGTGCCTACCTGGCCGAGCTCGGGGGCCTGGACGCGCTGGTGTTCACGGCCGGCATCGGCGAGCACGACGCGGCGACCCGTGCCGAGGTGGTCGAGCCGCTGGGCCACCTGGGGCTGCGACTGGACCCGGAGGCCAACGGCCACGCCGACGCCGGCGACGGCCCGGTGCGGATCAGCCCGCCGGGGGTGACCCCGGCCGTGCTGGTCGTGGCGACGGCCGAGGAGGCCACGATCGCCGCCGACACCCTGGCCATCGTCGAAACCTGAGACATCGGTCCGAGGACGATCGTTACCGTTGGGCGCGGGACTTCGACCGCGACCCGGGGGACCACTGCGTGACGGCGCACGTCTGGTACGCCGCCTACGGCTCCAACTGTGACGACGATCGCTTCGCCTGCTACCTGCGGGGCGGGCGACCGCGGGGCTCGACCCGGGACCACGTCGGGTGTCGGGACACGACCGCCCCGACCGCCACGACCGTCCTCGACCTGCCCCATGCGTTGTACTTCGGGGGCTGGTCGCCGTACTGGCGTGGCGCGGTCGCGTTCCTCGACCCGATGCCCGACCCGGACGTGCGCACGTTCGCGGTCGCCCGCCGGATCACCGTCGAGCAGTTCGCCGACGTCGTCGCCCAGGAGTGTGGCGACGACGAGCTGGGACGGGTCGTGTCGCTGGAGGCGGTGGCGTCCCACGGGCGCCACGACCTCGAGGGCCACTACGGCACGGTGCTGGGCCTCGGCCAGCACGAGGGCGAGCCGGTGGTGACCTGCACCAGCGCGGTGGCGCGCGAGGTCGGCGACCCCGCGCCGGCCTACCTCGACACGATCCGTCGAGGCCTCGGCCGGTTCCACGCCCCCGACGTGCTGGACCCCTACCTCGCCGGGCTGTCCCGGGTGTCCCAGACCGTCGGCGCCTGACCGTCGGCGCCCGGCCGCACGGGCTCCCGGGCCCGCGTCGCCGCCGACCGTGGCATCCTCGGGCGAGACCACGGAGCGCGCCATGCCAGACGACCCCACGTCCACCGACGACACCGGATCGGCCACGAGCGGCTGGACGCCGCCGGCCTCCGCCGAGGTCCACGAGACCTGGCCCGGCCCGGACGGACCGGTGGCGGTCACGACCCGGGCGGAGTGGATCGTCCTGCGTGAGGAGGACCGACCGGTCGCCGAACTGTTCTCGGTGGCATGCACGGCCGACGACGCCGGCGCGGACCGACCGGTGACCTTCGTCTTCAACGGCGGCCCCGGGGCGTCCTCGGCCTACCTCCACCTCGGGGCGCTGGGTCCCCGACGGGTCGCGTTCGCCGCCGACGGGACCCTGTTGCCACCACCCAGCCGACTGGTCGACAACACCGAGTCGTGGCTCGCCTTCACCGACCTGGTGTTCGTGGATCCCGTCGGGACCGGGTTCAGCCGCGTGGTCGACCACGGCACGACCCGCGAGCCGAATGCACCGAACGGCTCTGCGGCGTCGGGCCAACGGGACAAGGACGACCCGAAGCCCGACCCCAAGGCCTTCTTCGGGGTCAAGCGGGACCTGGAGTCGCTCGGCGAGTTCGTGACGCGCTGGCTGTCGACCCACGAGCGCTGGTCGTCACCGGTGCTGATCGCGGGCGAGAGCTACGGCGGGTTCCGCGCGGCCAAGCTGGTGCGGTCGCTGCCCGAGACCTGGGGGGTCGGGCTGAGCGGGGCGATCCTGATCTCGCCGGCCATGGAGTTCGCCACGCTCGACCCCACCGACTACGACGTGCTCCCCTGGGTCGACCTGCTGCCGACCATGGCCGCCGCGGCCGCCCACCACGGCCGGTCCCGTGCCTTCGACCGGGACACCCCGCTGGACGACGTGCTGGCCGGTGCCCGCGAGTTCGCCACCGGGCCCCTGCTCACGGCCCTGGTGCGCGGCGCGTCGATGCCGGCCGACGACCGTGACGAGGTGCTCGGCCGGCTGGCCGACCTGCTGGGACTGGACGCCGCCTTGGTCAGCCGGGCCGAAGGTCGCATCTCCATGGAGGTGTTCGCCCGCGAACTGCTGCGTGACGAGGGACGACGGCTGGCGCTCTACGACGCCTCGCAGTGGGTCCGCGACCCGTTCCCCGACCGCGACAGCTTCGGCGGTCCCGACCCCAGCCTGATGGGCATCGGCCGGGTCTACGCCGCCGGGATCAACCAGCGCCTGCGGGGCGAGATCGGGGTCGAGACCGACCGGCCCTACGAGCTGCTGAGCTACGACGTCAACGAGTCGTGGAAGGTCGACCTTGACAACCGCCATGGCCTGGACGGGCCGATCGGCGCCACCGACGACCTGCGCTACGGGATGGCGCTGGACCCGTCGGTCCAGGTCCTGGTGACCCATGGGTACTACGACCTGGTCACGCCGTTCCACGCGTCGGACCGGCTCCGGGACCTGATGCGGCTGGACCCGGACACGGCCGCCCGGGTCCACCTCCAGCACTTCCCGGGCGGGCACATGTTCTACGGCTGGGACGCCAGTCGGCGGGACTTCCGTGACCTCGTCGCCGGCTTCTACGACGACGCGGTCCGGCTGGACTGACTCCGCACGCGGTGCCCGGCCGGGGGCAGGCGTCAGGCCGGCTCGGCCGGGAGGTCGAACAGGGGGAACCACCGGTCGGTCTCGAGGAACGACTCGATGCCGGCGACCTCGCCGTCGCGGATGGTCAGGACGTGCAACGCCCAGGGGGAGTGGCCGCCCTCGGGGTCGGCGCGCCACTGGGCGACCGCCGGCATGCCGTTGGCAGCGACCAGGCGCAGCTTCGAGCCACGGCAGCCCGCTCCCGGTCCCTCCATCCAGGCACGGACCTGGTCGCGACCCTGGATCCAGAAGTCCCACGGTGGCATCGACTGGGTGGCGTCCTCGTGGAGCAGCTCCTCGAACGCGTCGAGGTCGTAGCGCTCGAAGGCGTCGAGGTAGCGGTCGAGCAGGCGACGCTGCTCGTCGTCGGACGGCGTGTAGAGGTCGCCGGCGTCGAGTTCCCGGTCGGCGAGGGTCGCCCGGGCCCGCTGCAGTGCACTGTTGACGGCGGGGACGGAGGTGTCGAGCAGTTCGGCGACGTCGAGGGCCGGCCAGCCCAGGACCTCGCGCAGGATCAGCACGGCGCGCTGCTTGGGTGGCAGGACCTGCAGCGCCGCGATCAGGGCCAGGCGCAGGGTCTCGCGCACGACCGCCCGGGTCGCCGGGTCGGCGTCGTCGGGGACCACGCGACCGTCCGGCATCGGCTCGACCCAGCCGTGGGCCGGGGTGGGGTCGCCGAACCGGTCGTGCACGGTCGAGGCCGGCCCGAGGTCCATCGGCAGCGCCCGCCGCGGTCGCTGGCGCAGGTGGTCGATGCAGCGATTGGTGGCGATCCGGTACAGCCACGTGCGCAGCGACGACCGCCCCTGGAAGTCGGGCAGTGCCTGCCACGCACGCAGCAGGACCTCCTGCACGACGTCCTCGGCCTCGGTCGACGAGCCGAGCATCCGGTAGCAGTAGCCGGTCAGCTCGCGCCGGTACTGCTCGAGGTCGGCCGGCCGGGGGAGGTGGGCCGAGGCGGGCGGGGTGAGGGCGGTGTCGGTCATCGTGGGTCCCGGATCGTGGTCCCGTGGGATGGCTGCACGATACGCCTCCCCCGCGAACGCTGCGACGACCGTCGGACACTGACCGACCGCGAGACGACGCGTGACCGGCCCCGAGGCAGACCCCCACCGTTCGTCCTCCCGACCGGAACACCTGCGATCGAGACCCGTTCGCACTGGTGACACAACCCAGGAGGCAGGCATGGCCGTGCGACGAGTTGTCGGAGTGACCGAGTTCGGTGGACCCGAGGCCCTGGAGGTGCACCGGGTCGCCCAGGTCGACCCGGCACCGAGCGACGTGGTCGTCGCGGTGCGCGCCGCGGCGGTGAACCCGACCGACACGGGCCTGCGTTCGGGGAAGTACGGCGACTTCGACTGGGACCCGCCGTACGTGCCCGGGATGGACGCCGCGGGCCGGGTCGTGGCCATCGGTGCCGACGTGGACGGGCTGTCCATCGGTGACGAGGTCATGGCAGCCGTGGCACCTGCGCGTCCGGCCGGCGGGGCCTACACCGACCTGCTGACGGTCCCGGCCGCGCAGGTCATCGCGATCCCCGACGGTGCCAGCGTCGAGGAGGCCGCGACCTTGCCGATGAACGGGATCACGGCCAAGATCGCCCTGGACGCGCTGGACCTGGCCGAGGGCGAGACGTTCGCCGTGCTCGGCGCCGCCGGCCAGCTCGGCAGCCTCGCCATCCCGTTGGCGAAGAACCGGGGCCTGCGGGTGGTGGCGGACGCCGCGCCCGAGGACGCCGACCTGGTGCGGTCCTTCGGGGCCGACGAGGTCGTGGCTCGCGGGGACGACGTCGGTGCGGCGGTGCAGTCCGCCACGGACGGCGGGGCCGACGGGGTGTTGAACGCATCCCTGCAGGACGACCAGGCCCTGGCGGCGGTCCGCGCCGGCGGCGGGATCGCGGCCGTGCGTGCGTTCGACGCCACGCCCGGGGACGACGTCGAGGTCCACCGGATCTCGGTGTTCGACCACCTCGACGATCGTGCTGCGCTGGAGGAGCTGCGGACGCTGGCCGACTCGGGCGACATCCAGCTGCGGGTCGCCGGGACCCACGCGCCCGAGGAGGCCGCCGAGGCCCACCGACGCCTCGCCGAGGGTGGCGTGCGCGGGCGCCTGCTCATCCTGTTCTGAGATCGCCGTCGGCCGCGCGCGGTCCTAGCGGGCGCAGTCGATGCAGGTGGTCGTCGACGGACGGGCCAGGAGCCGCTCGACGCCGATCGGCTCACCGCATTCCATGCAGGTGCCGAACGTCGGGTCGTCGGCGAGCCGCTGGCGTGCCTCGCCGACGTGCTCGAGGTCGGTGCGGGCCTTGTCCAGCAATGCCTGGGCCTGGGCCCGCTCGAACCCGATCGTCGCGCCGTCGGGGTCGTGCTCGTCGTCGATGTTGGTCTCGCGACCGGACTCGACGAGCTCGGCGATCGTGCGTTCGAGGGCGGCGATGCGCTCCGTGATGCGGTCGTGGTCCTCGGCCAGGCGCTCGTCGATCACCTGCCGGTCGTCGCGGGTGGGGAGCGGAGAATCGACTGGCATTCGCGTCATCCTGCCGTACGGAGGAATCGGCAACGATATCCCGCCGTGCCGGGGGTGCAACCCCACCCCGCACAACGCGGCGAACCCGACGCTGGACCGTCGCGGTGACACCCGGGACCGGGCCCGGCGGGCAGACGTGCGGCGACCCCGGCACGGTCGAGCGTGCCGGGGCCGCCGCGGTGTCACACGTGGGTCAGGTGGTGGCCTCGGACGGCATCATCGACGTCATCTCGGAGCCCATCTCGCTGGCCTCGTCGGTCGCCGTGTCCTCCGTCGCGGCGTCGTCGGTGTCCCCGTCGTCGCTGCCACATCCGGCGGCCAGGAAGGCCGTGGCGGCAAGGGTGGCTGCCAGGATCTTTCGTGCGCGCATGGTGGTTCCTCGTGGTGGTCGCCGCGGTCGGACGGCGGGGGGGACGGCCGTGCCGGTGGGCGCGACCGCTCGTGCGCGTCGGGCGGCAGGCCGCGCGACGCGACCAACTATCGCGATCGTTGGTGGTGGTGTCAACCTGGCGCGACCACCGTGGTGCGCTGGGCGGACGGGTGCGTGCGAACACGTCGCCGTCCGCGCGCCCGCGTGGCGTGGTGGATCGCCGTCAGGAGGCCGTCGCAGCCGTGCCCTCCGTGGACAGCAGGACCACCACGTCGTCGGGCCGCAGGCCCAGCGTGTCACGTCGCCCCGGCGCACCCGGCCCGGCCAGGACCTGTCGCGCGCCCGCGAGCGTGGCCGCGCCGCTGGGGCCCGACGACACGCCGTGATCGCCCAGGTCGTCCGACGCCGCGCGTGCCTGGTCGTCGCCGACCGTGCAGGCCGCGTCCAGCCCGGCGTGCAGCACCGGCCAGCCCAGGGCAGACGGCGTCCCGCAGTTCAGCCCGGCCATGACGGTGTCCTGCGTCGCCACCGTGGTCCGCTCGTCCTTCCGCAGGCTGGCCAGGACACACGCCGCCGACGTCGGCTCGACGGCCAGCACCGCGGGGGCGCGCGTCCCCGGCCCACGGCTGCGGGCGTGGGTGACGACGGCCTGCGCCAGGGATCCCACGCCGACCGGGACGACGAGGAGTCCCGGGGCGGGCAGCCCACGCGCGGCGAGCTGGTCGTCGACCTCCTCCAGCATGGTCGCGTAGCCCTCGACGATCCGGGCCGGCACGCGGGTGTAGCCCTCCCAGGCCGTGTCCTGGACCAGCGCGCCGTCGGGCAGGTCGCGGGCGAGGTCGGCCGCTCGCCCGACCGTGGTGTCGTAGTCGACGTCCAGCACCTCGACCCGCGCGCCCTCGCGCTCGATCGCGCTGATCGCCCCGGCCGGGACGGTGGACGGCGCAAGGATCGTGGCGGGGAGGTCGAGGTCGGACGCGAGCCGGGCCACGGCGCGGCCGTGGTTGCCGTCGGTCGCCGTGACCAGGTGCACGGGGTGGTCGTGGGCAACGGCACGGACCCGGTCCCAGGTCAGTGCGTCGGGGGACAGTCCGGCCCGCGTCGCGACCACGTCCGCGATCGCCCACGAGGCCCCGAGGACCTTGAACGACGGCAGTCCGAACCGCGACGACTCGTCCTTGACCACGACGGTGCCGACGTCCAGCTCGGCGGCCAGGTCGGGCAGGTCGACCAGGGGAGTGGCCGCGTGGTCCGGCAGGCTCTCGTGGAAGGCCCGGACGGCGCCGGGCGGGGGATCGCAGGTCCAGTGGCGGGCGTCGGGACGGGCGAACCAGGCAGGTGAGGACATGGCGCCATGATGCCCGTCGGTCCGGTCGCGCGTCGGTCGCGCCTGGGTCGCGGCGTCGGTCGCCCGCCGATCGAGGTCCCGTCCGGGCCGTCCCGGTCCCGTCCGGACCGTCCCGTCGCCACACTGGGACCCGACACGTCGAGCGGAAGGCTGCACGATCACTGCGCCGCGTCCTGCGTCCTCCACCGGACCGGTGCGCCGTCCGGACGAGGACTCGGCGGTCGCCCCGGAGATGGTCGTCGGCGGCGACGGGCATCGTCCGCGGCATCCCGGCGGCCCCGGTCCGGAGCCCTCGGGTCGTTGGCGCACCCGAACCCTGGTCGTCGCGCTCGTGGTCGTGGTGGCCGCCGGGGCCACGGTCCTGGTCGTGTCGCGACGTGGCGCCGGCCTGGTCGCGCCGGACGTGGCCGCACCACTGCCGGGAGTGCCGCAGGCCCAGGTCGTCGAGCGCTGGACGCGGCCCGTGGACCGCCCGGTCAGCGACCTGGTCGTCGTCGGCGACACGGTGGTGCTGGTCGAGCTCGCCCCGCTGCGCCAGGGGCTCGCGGCTGGCGTGCTGCTGACCGCGCTCGATGGCCGCGACGGGAGCCCACGCTGGCAACGACGCGTGCCGGGCCGGTCACTGGTCGTGCTGTCGGACGGCCGAGGTGGTCGGGGGGTCATCGACGTCGCGTCGGCCTTCGACGTCCCGTCGACCGTGCGCGGCCTCGCCCTCGCCGACGGCGCGGAGACCTGGTCGTGGCCGGCCAATGGGGCGCGACGGATCGGCTGGGACCGGTCGGGTGCGGTGGTGATCGTCGGGGAGTCCTGCGTCACGTTGGAGGAGGACGGTCCCGACGTGGGGTCCGGGACGACGGACGCACGGACGTGTGACGAGGCGGGTCGGCCCCTGCTGGACGTGGTGGCTGCGCTGGGTGACCGGTCCTGGCGGGTGCACGGCGACCCGGACGGCCGCCGGGTGGACGGGCGGTCGGCCAGGCTGGTGGTCGAGGCCTCGGACGGGCGGGTCGTGGGATCGCTCCCCGGGTCGGACCGCGTCGTCCTGGACGCGTTCGACGACCGGCCGCTGGGCGGTCAGCTGACGACGGCGGGCCTGCTCGTGGCCGGACCGGCCGACTCCCTGGGTGGTGACGGTGGTCAGCACGCGCTCGGCCTGCTCACCGTGCCGGAGCTGCGTCCCCGCTGGATCGCGCCGGTCGTGGCGCCGGCCGAGCGCGTGGCGTCCAGCCCGTCGCTGGTCGCCGTGCTGACGCGGTCCGACGACGGCCGGGCGCGGCTGGCGGTCCTGCGGTGACCCGCCCGGTTCCGACGCCCGACCGTGGTGTCCGGGTCAGCTGCCGGCGGCGGCCAGCATCTTCACCAGCTCGCGGTTGAACGCGGGGAGGTCGTCGGGGTTGCGGCTGGTCACGAGGCGCCCGTCCACGACGACCTCCTCGTCCACCCAGTCCGCCCCGGCGTTGGACAGGTCGGTGCGCAGGCTCGGCCACGACGTCATCCGTCGACCGTCGACCACGCCGGCCTCCACCAGCGTCCACGGCGCATGGCAGATCGCGGCCACCGGCCGGTCCTGCCGGACGAACGCGCCGATGAAGGCAACCGCGTCGTCGTGCATCCGCAGGTTGTCCGGGTTGGCGACACCGCCCGGCAGGACCAGCGCGTCGTAGTCGTCGGGGTCGGCGTCGGCGAAGGTGACGTCGACGTCGAACGTGTCGGCCTTGTCGAGGTGCTCGAAGGCCTGGACCGTGCCGGACTCCGGAGCGATCAGGCGTGGCGTGCCGCCGGCGTCCTCGACGGCCTGCCACGGCGAGGTCAGCTCGACCTGCTCGATGCCCTCGTTGGCGACGGCGAACGCGACGACCGTCCCGGAAAGGTCGGTGCTCGGGGTGCTGCTCACGATGTGCCTCTCGATCGGTGGACCTTCCACCGTACGAAGCATCCATGGGGCCACGTCCCCCCCGTTCGCCCACCCGCCGATCGGCCGGGGAGCGGGATGGCGAGACCCGTGTCGTCCGCCCATCGCGCACCTCGGGGCCAACCCGGTCCGTCGGGGCCGCTCGGACGGGGCCCGACCGACCGGGGGCAGTAGCGTGACCCGTCCGGACCCGCCAATGGGGGTGGGCTCCGAGTCGATGACCCGGGTTCGCGGGTCGATGGGGAGGAACGCGCAATGCAACACATCCAGACTGGGTCGAAGACGACCATGCGATCAGGGATCGTGCTGGCCCTGGCCGCACTGGTCCTGGCACTGGTGGCCACCGCGCCGCCGACCGAGGCCGGGCCGAAGGGGGTCGACTTCACGCTGACCGTCCTGCACAACAACGACGGCGAGTCCGACTTGCTCGCCAGTTCCGAGGACACCGATCCCGGGGCAGGGACGATCAGCCGGTTCGGGTGGCTGCTCGACGACCTTCGCGACGACGCGTTGGCCGGCCCGACCAAGGCCCGTGGCAAGACCGGCGTGATCGCCATCACGGCCGGGGACAACTTCCTGGCCAGCCCCGAGTGGCAGGCGAGCCTCGACAAGGGCGTCCCGTTCTACGACGCGATCGCCCTGGACCACATCGGCTACGACGCGTTCACCATCGGCAACCACGAGTTCGACTTCGGACCCGAGGTCCTGGCCGACTTCATCAACAGCTTCTCGGGTGGCGACGTCTTCCTGAGCGCCAACCTCGACTTCTCCGACGAGCCCTCGTTGCAGGCGCTGGTCGACGAGGGTCGGATCCGGCCCAGCATCGTCGTCAAGGAGCGTGGCGAGCGCATCGGCATCGTCGGGGCGACCACCCCGGAGCTCGACGAGGTCACCAGTCCCGGTGACGTCGAGGTCGACGAGGACGTCGCAGGCGCCGTGCAGGACGAGGTCGATCGCCTGACCGCGATGGGCATCGACAAGATCCTGCTGTCCAGCCATCTCCAGGACATCGACAACGAGCTCGCGCTCGTGACCGAGCTGAACGACGTGGACGCCGTCATCGGCGGCGGCGGTGGCGAGGACATCGCCGGCAACTATCCGCTGACGGCCGTGGACGCCGACGGGACCACCGTGCCGGTCGTGACCGTGCCCGGTGACTACTTCGACGTCGGGCGTCTCGTGCTCGAGTTCGACAAGGCCGGCCACGTCATCGGCTACGGCGGTGCACTCGAGCCCGTCACCTCCGACCTCCCGCAGGACCCGTACCTGGTCGAGCAGGTCGAGGAGCCCGTGAGCGCCTACCTCGCCGAGCTGGCCGACACCATCATCGCGACCAGCGAGGTCGGGCTGAACGGGATCCGCAACGACGTGCGGTCGCGCGAGACCAACGTCGGCAACCTGATGACCGACGGCTTCCTGGCCACCGGGACCGCGCTCGCCGCCGAGTACGGCGTGCCCGAGCCGCAGGTCGCGCTGCAGAACGGTGGCGGGATCCGCAACGACTCGATCATCGGGCCGGGCGAGATCAGCCTGCTCGACACGTTCGACATCGCGCCGTTCACCAACTTCGTCGCGGTGATCCCGGACGTCGCACCCGCCGACCTGCTCGCCGCGGTCGAGCACGGCCTGTCCGGCCTGCCGAGCGCCGCCGGCTCGTTCGGCCAGTGGGGCGGGCTGACCATCACCTACGACGTGGCCGAGCCGGCCGGGTCGCGGGTCGTGGACATCGTCCTCGACGACGGCACGGTCGTGGTCGACGACGGCGTCGTGGTCAGCTCCGAGCCGATCACCATCGCCACGATCGACTTCCTGGCCCAGGGCCAGGACGGCTACGACATGCTCGAGTCCTACGACTTCACCCGCGTGGGCGTGTCGTACCAGCAGTCGCTGGCGGACTACCTCGAGCAGCTCGGCACGATCACGGCGGCGGAGTACGCCGACCCCGTCGCGCCGGGCGACCGCGATCGCATCATCCCGGTGTCGTAGGGACGACCGCGACCGGCGCGCGCCGGACGATGGTGGAGGGCCGACCCCGACGGGTCGGCCCTCCGTCGTCGGGGCAACCTTCAGGCGTCGTCGGCCAGGAGGCGGGCGATGGCGGACTCGTCACGATCCAGCCACGTCCGGGCGCGGGCCCGCGCGAAGCGCTCGGGCAGCTCGCCCGCGTGGAACGCCCGTGGCACGGCCGGGTGCACGTAGCTCTCCCGGGCGACGTCGCGCGTGTTGTTGAGGCGGTCCGCGGCCGCGTCGAACCCGACCAGCACCAGCCGGTCCAGGTCGTCGTCGGGCGCCACCTCCAGGTCGGCCAGGGCACGGCCGGCGGCCACGGTGCCACCCCACACCCGGAAGTCCCGGGCGCTCCAGGGCTGGTCGGTGACCGACTCCAGCCAGCCGTTGACGTCGGCGGAGTCCACGTGGCGGGTGCCGCGGTCGTCCTCCCAGGTGAACAGGCGCTCGTCGGACCGCTCGGCGCAGGCAGACACGGCCCGGGCGAGCCGCCGATCGGCGACGGAGAGCTCGTGGCGGGCCCCGCCCTTGCCGACGAAGTCGAAGCTGACGCTGGCCGTGGTCGCCTCGACGTGGTCCGTGCGCAACGTGGTGAGCCCGAACGACTCGTGCTCGGTCACGGACTCCGGGTTGCCGATCCGCACCAGGGTCTCGTCCAGCAGGGCGACGACCAGTGCCAGCACCCGCAGGCGTGGGTCGCTGCGCTGGCGCAACCCGCTGTCGACCGCGTCACGGACCAGCGCGAGTGCCTCGGGGAAGGCGGCCAGGCGGGCGTACTTCGCCTCGTTGCGGGCCACCCGCCAGGCCGGGTGGTAGAGGTGCTGCTTGCGACCGGCGTCGTCACGTCCGGTCGCCTGGACGTGTCCGTCCGGATCGGTGCAGATCCACACGTCGGTCCAGGCCGGGGGCACGACCAGCTCGGCCATCCGGGTCTTCGTGGCGTCGTCGGTCAGCCACTCGCCGTCGGGACCGCGGTAGGCGAACCCGGTGCCACGCCGGACCCGGGTGATCCCGGGCTCGTCGTCGTCGACGTGGCGCAGTCCGGCCGCCCGGGCCGTGACCTCGGGGTCCTCCATCGTGACGTCGTCGCGGTTGCCAGCGGACACGAGTTCGGTCTCCCGTGCGGAGTGGTCGGGTCGACGGCAGACGATAGGGCGCCTCGGGTGGTCCGTTCGCCCGGACGCGGGGGACCCCGAACGTGACCCGCGTCGGGGTGGGGCGGGCTCGCGGAGGTGCCGGTCCCGGGGGATAGGCTGCGGCAATGGCCATCCCGTCCCTGCGCGTGTCGATCGGGCTCGCCGTCGGGGTGGTGGCGGCAGTCGTCCTTGCCGTCGTGCTCCTGTCCGGTCCGCCCGATCCCGTCGCCACGTCCGTGCGCATCCCGGTGGCCGACGACGTCACGCTCGACGCGACCCTGTGGATCCCCGACGGCGTCGGTCCCGAGTCCCCGGCCTCGGCGGTGCTGGTCGCCCACGGGTTCGGCGGGTCCCGGGACAGCGTCGCGGACGACGCCCGGGCGCTGGCGGCCCGCGGGCACGTCGTCCTCGCCTGGTCGGCGCGTGGGTTCGGGGGCTCGGGTGGCCGCATCGGGCTGAACGACCCCGACGCCGAGATCGCCGACGTGTCGGTCCTGGTGGACTGGCTCGCGGAACGGCCGGAGGTCGTCGCCGACGGGCCCGGCGACCCGCGCGTGGGCATGACCGGCGCCAGCTACGGCGGTGGCGCGACGCTCCTCGCGGGAGCAGCCGACGACCGCATCGACGCGCTCGTGCCGATCAGCGCGTGGCACTCGCTGGCGGACTCGCTGTCGCCCAACGCGGCCGGCACGACCACCGGCGTGCTCAAGCAGCAGTGGGTGAGCCTGCTGTTCGCCACGGGCTCGACGCCGGGTGGCCTGGGAGGCCTGCTGGGTCCGGCCGCCACGGCCCCCCCGGACGCCGCCGCCGGTCCCGGTGGGCCGCTCGACGCCGTCGCGGGCGCGTGCGGGCCGTTCGATCCCCGGCTGTGCGCCGCCTACGCGGCCAGTGCCGAGGCCGGGCGGCTCACCGACGAGGCCGAGGACCTGTTGCGACGGGCCGACCTCGTCGACCGCCTCGCCGACGTCACCGCACCGACCCTGGTGGTGCACGCCCGGGGCGACACGCTGTTCCCCCTGTCGGAGTCGGTCGCCAACGCCACCGGCATCGCCGCCACAGGCACCCCGGTCGCCCTGCGCTGGCTGCCGGGTGGCCACGACCTCGGCTCTGCCGAGGGCAACACCGCCCGGGTGCGGACCCTGGTCGGCGACTGGCTCGACCGGTGGCTGGACGACCAGCCGGTCGACACCGGACCCGTCTTCGCGTCCGTGGCGCGCAGCCCCGGGGCCGACCGCACGGCCGACGAGCTGGTGCCGGTCGCCGTCACCGACACGCTGGCCGCGTCCGCCGACGGTCGGCTCGTCACGACCGGGGACGCCCAGTCCGGCGAGCGCTCGTGGATCACCCCGCCCGGTGGCGTGCCGGCGGCCCTGACCAGCCTCCCGGGTGGCGGTGCCCTGGGCGAACTGTTGCCGCCGACCGACCTGCCGGGCCAGCACGTCGCCTTCCAGACCGAGCCGCTGACAACCGACCTGGAGGTGCTCGGCGCGCCCACCCTGGCGTTGGACCTGGACACGTCGGGCGACGAGGTCGTGCTCTTCGCCAAGTTGCTGGACGTGGCACCCGACGGCTCGGTGACCCTGCCCCAGCAGGCGGTCGCGCCGGTCCGGCTGGGCGACCTCCCTGCCAGTGCCACGATCGCCCTGCCGACGCTGGACCACACGTTCGCCGCTGGCCACCGCGTTCGGCTGGTCCTGGCCGCCACCGACCAGGCCTACGCCAACCCCCGCGCGACGGCCGTCACCACGGCGACCGTCGGTGCGGGCGCGACCCTGGCCGTGCCCACCGTGGCCGGACCGGTCCCCGACGGCACGGCGTTGGCGCTGGCCCTGGCCGCGGTGGCTGGCCTGGTGGTGCTGGGGACCGTGCTGGTGCTGGTCGCACGTCGCCGCCGGACCACCCACGAGGTCGCGGTCGATCCGGGCCAACCCGCCGTGGTCGTGTCGGGCCTGCGCAAGACCTACGCCAGCGGGTTCGTCGCCGTCGACGGGATCGACCTCGAGGTCGGGACGGGCCAGGTGTTCGGCCTGCTCGGTCCGAACGGTGCGGGCAAGACCACCACCCTGCGGATGCTGCTCGGCCTGGTTGCGCCCACCGCCGGCGAGGTGCGCCTGCTCGGGCACCGGGTGTCGTTCGGCCATCCCGTGCTGCGCCACGTCGGGGCGCTGGTCGAGGGTCCGGGGTTCGCCCCCTACCGCTCGGGCCGGGACAACCTCCTGGACTGGTGGCGGGCCGGGAGTCGGCCGCTCGCCGAGGCACACCTCGACCGGGCGCTGGAGGTCGCGGCCCTCGGCGACGCCGTGGATCGCCCGGTGGGGGAGTACTCGCACGGGATGCGCCAGCGGCTCGCCATCGCCCAGGCGATGCTGGGCGACCCACCGCTGCTGGTCCTGGACGAGCCCACGGACGGCCTCGATCCCGGCCAGATCCGCGGCATGCGTGACCTGTTGTCCGGGCTGGCCACGGAGGGGCGGACCGTGCTGGTCTCGAGCCACCTGCTGGCCGAGGTCGAGCAGGTCTGCACCCACGCGGCCGTCCTGGTGTCCGGCCGGGTCGTGGCGGCCGGCCCGGTCGCCGAACTGGCCGGCGCGACCCGCAGTGTCGAGGTGCGCGCGGTCGACGAGGCGGGCGCGGAGGCGGTCCTGGTCGACCTGCTGGGCCGACCGAGGGTGCAGCGCCAGGGGTCGGGCCTGGTGGCCGACCTCGACGGCCGTCCGTCCGAGGAGGTCGTCGCCGCCCTGGTGGCGGCCGGCGTCGGGCTGCAGTCGGTCACGCCACGGCGCCGGCTCGAGGACGCCTTCCTGCAACTGGTGGAGGCCGGACGATGAGGACCGAGTTGTGGCGCCAGCTCGCCCGCCGTCGGACCCAGTTCGCCTGGCTGGGCACGGCCCTGGTGCCCGTGATCATCGTGGTCATCCTGGTGCTCAACGGCGGTGGCGACGGGGACGGCAACGGCAACGGGGACCCGACCGGGCTGTTCTCGCTGGCCACGGCGTCGGGGCTGAACTTCGCGCTGGTGGCGGTCGCCGCCATGAGCGGGTTCCTGCTGCCGGTCGTCGTCGCCCTGTTCGCCGGCGACAGCGTGTCGTCCGACGCCGGCTGGGGCAGCCTGCGCTACCTGTTGGCCCGCCCGGTGGGTCGGTCGAGGCTGCTGGGGCGCAAGCTCGCCGTGGCCGTGCTGCTCGGGCTCGTGGCCGTCGCCATCGTGCCGCTCGTCGGGGCGGTGGCCGGCACCATCGCGTGGGGCTGGGGGGCGGTGCAGACCCCGTTCGGGACCCTGCCGGTCGGCACCGCCGTGCCGCGGCTGGTCGCGATCACGGCCTACGTCGCCTGGTCGACGGCCTGGGTCGCCGCCCTGGCGCTGTGGCTGTCCACCGTCACCGACGCCCCGGTCGGTGCCGTCGCCAGCACGATCGTGATCGTCATCGTGGTCCAGATCCTCGACGCGATCACCGCGCTGGGCGACATCCGTCGGTGGCTGCCGGTGCACGAGTCCACGGCCTGGGTCGCCCTGCTCGACACGCCGGCCCGGACCGACGAGCTCGCACGAGGTGTCCTGTTGCAGGTGCCGTGGGTCGTCGTCTTCCTCGCCCTGGCCTTCTGGTGGTTCCGTCGCAAGGACGTCCTGTCCTGACGGCCCGAAGGACCCGGTGGAAGGGGCCACCTCGGCACCTGTGCCGACTGGTCCGGTCCCGCACCCTCTAGCATGACGCCACCGAGAGAGGCGCCGCGATGCGACGGTCCGACGACACCTTCCTGGTCGTGGTCGGCACGATCGTGGGCATCGTCGCCGTCGGCCTCATGATCGCCGGGGTGGCGGTCCTGCTGGTCGGCTCGCTCGGCTCCGAGGACGGCTGGTTCGAGGGCCCCCCGGTCAGCCTGTCCACTGACGGCAGTGCGGTCCGCACCGAGCGCCTCTCGCTGGGCGCCAACCCGGGTCCGTGGTTCCCCGACGGCGGGGCGGTCCGCCAGCGCGTCACGATCACGCCCAGCTCGCCCGACGAGCCGGTGTTCGTCGGTGTCGCCCAGTCCGAGGACGTCGATCGCTGGCTGGCGGACAGCGGGTACACGACGGTCCTCGGGGTCGACGGTGACGGCCGGACCGAGGTCGAGGTCGTCGAGGGGGCGAGGTCGCCCGCGCCGCCGGGCGACCAGGACTTCTGGGAGGTGTCGGCCAGCGGCACCAGCCCCACCGCCATCATCTGGGACACGCGGTTCGGCACCTGGGAACTGGTGGTCGCCAACGCCGACGGCAGCGCGGACGTCGCCGTCGCCGCCGAGGGCCAGGTGCGGCTGCGGCTGGCCGGCCAGGTCGGTTGGACGATGGTCGCGGCCGCCGTGGTGGTGGGCCTCGTGGCCCTGGTGATGCTCCTGACGGCGTTCCGCCACCGCCGTCGAGACGCCCGCATCGAGCGGCGGGAGGCCGCGCTCCACTGATCCCGGGGTCGGAAGACACCGGGAAGCGGGTCCCCGCCGGGCGAGACGATGCGCGTGCGTGCTCGGTCAGTCCGGGTCGACGTGGCGGGCAGCCCACGCCGCCGCCGCAGTCCGGGAGTCCACTCCCAGCGCCTGGAGGATGTTTCCGACGTGGTCCTCGACCGTCCGCGGGCTCAGGTGCAGTCGATCGGCCACCTGTGCGTTGGACAGGCCCTCCGACACAAGGGTCAGCACCTCCTGCTGCCGGGCCGTCAGGACGTCGTCGGTGCGCGGCTGGGGTCGCCCGGACTCCCCCAGGCTGCGCAGCAACCGGCCGGCACGGTCGGCGTCGGCGGCACCCAGTCGCGCGAGGCCGTCCAGTGCGTGGCGAGCGTGCTCGCGGGCCAGTTCGGGCTCCCCCGGCGTGAGCCACGTGGCGTACTCCAACCGGGCCACGCCCAGCTCCCATGGAAGTCCGGCCGTGGCCAGGGCTGACAGTGCGGCCCCGAAACTCGGCGAAGGGTCGTCACCGCTGGCCACGGCGATCCGGGCCGCAGCCAGTGACGACCGACCCAGCACCGCCGGGTGGCCGGTCGTCGCCGCGAGTCGCTCGAGACGGTCGTGGAGCCCACGGGCCTCCTCCCCATGACCACTGGCGAGCTGGGCGACGATCGCGAGTTCGACCAGTCCGGTGTCGGCCAGGGTGGCGGTCTCGGGCACGGCGCGGACCACCACGTCGCGCGCGACTGCTGGGCGCCCTCGGGACAGTGCCAATCGGCCGCGGGGCAGGGCCATGGCAGGATGGTCTTCGAAGCCGGCCATCAGTCGCGCGGCCTGCTCCAACCTGCCCTGTCGGATCCGCAGGTCGGCCAGTCGGGCCGTCGGCTCGACGAAGCTGGGCCGGTAGGAGCGTGAGAAGACGTCGCGGGCCTCCTCGAAGGCCAGTGCCGCCTCCTCCCAACGTCCAGCCGACGTCAGCACGCCACCCCAGTGGGTCCGGCAGATGCCACGGATCGGTCGCTCACCCGTGGTCGTGACGTAGCCGTCGACCGTGTCCAGCCACTGCTCGGCCCGATGGACCTCGCCGACCAACTCGCAGGCATGGAACAGCGTGCACCAGATCTCACCGACCGCCCACGGGTCGTCCACCAGTCCCGCCGTCGCGGCTGCCACGGCCTCGTCCAGCAGCGCCATGCCTCGTTCCACCCGGCCCTGCTCGACCTCGGCCTGGCCGAGGTAGGCGAGTGCGTCGAACTCCAACGCAGGATCGTCGAAGCGGCGGCCCAGCTCGACGGCCCGCGTCGCTCGTCGGTGGCGGACGGCCGGATCCGCGCTGATGCAGGCCCGGAAGACCTCCACCCAGCCGGTCTCCCGGCAGGGGGCGCCGTGCCGGTCGAGCATGCGGTGTGCGTGGCCGACCCAGGCCTGCATCGCCGCCCCGTCGCCGTTGACCAGCGCGTGCAGTTGCGCGAGGTGGATGGCCACCCCGGCCGCCGCGCGGGCGTTCCCGGCCTCGCGGTGCTCGCGATGCGAGGTGGCGAGCAGGTCGAGCGCCTCGGCATGGTGGCCCTGCCAGTAGCGGGCCTTGCCGAGGCCCTCGAGCGCGTCCGGCCCCGGCCGTCGCTGCCGCGCCTCGGCGAAGGCCCGTTCGGCCGCCACCCAGTCGGCCGCCTGCAGGGCCGCGCGACCCCGTGCGACCAACTGGTCCCGTGCGGGCACCGGATCGTCGTCGGCTGCGGGTGTCGGACGCATGGCCCCATCATGCCACGTGCCCCGTGTCGGTCCATCCCGGATCACACGGGTGGGAGCATGTGCGGTCCGGGTCGCGGGGCCGATCCCCGTGGTTCCACGGATGCATCGCCGTCCCCTCCAACTGCATGATGGAACCACCACGTCGGGGCCGCGCCCCGCCGACACGACAGGTGCCGATCCGCGAGGACCCCATGACCGACGCGACCACCGTCCAGGCCCCGGACGACCCCGGACACGCCCAGGATCCCCGTGCCGCCGCTCGAGCCGACCCGGCAGCATCGACTGCCGGCTGGCAGCTCGACGACGACGCTGCCCGCGCCTACCAGCACCACCTCGTGCCGGCCATCTTCGACCGGCTCGCCCGTCGCCTGGTCGAGGTCGCGGAGGTTGCCCCGGGCGACCGCGTGCTCGACGTCGCCTGCGGGACCGGCGTGGTCGCCCGCGCTGCAGGCCGCGTCGTCGGGGACAGTGGTCGGGTCGTGGGCGTGGACGTCAACGAGTCCATGCTGGCCACGGCTCGGGCACTGGACGACGGCATCACCTACCTGGCCGGAATCGCCGAGTCCCTGCCGGTCGGCGACGACCAGGTGGACGTCGTGACCTGTCAGCAGGCCCTCCAGTTCCTGCCCGATCCTGTCGCGGCCGTCGCGGAGATGCGCCGGGTCGCGGTGCCGGGCGGGCGCGTGGCCTTCAGCGTGCTGCGTGGCCTGGCAGCCAACCCCGTGTACGAGGTGTTCCGGTCGGCGCTCGAGCGCCACGCCGGTGCGGAGGCAGGGCGGATGATCGCGTCACCCTTCGGCGGGGGCGACGGCGAGGCCCTGCGCGAGACCGCGCTGGCTGCGGGCCTCGAGCAGGTCACGGTGCGCATCGCCGTGGACGAGGAGCGGTTCCCCTCGGTGTCCGACTTCGTCCACCACGAGGCCGCCAGTTCCCCGCTCGCGGTCGAGTTGGCGCGCCTCGACGAGGGCCGTCGCACCGCCCTGGTCGACGACCTGGAGTCCCGCCTCGCCTCCCACCAGGACGATCTCGGCCTCGTCTTCGCCAACGAGACGTGGATCGTGACCGCGCGGGCCTGAGCGATGGGCACGGGCCGACGTCCGGTGTTCGCCACGGGCACCCGCCTCCTACGATCGTCCGTCCGATCGTTCGGGTCGTCCCGGGAGGTGGCAGGTGCAGCAGATCGTCCCCGAAGTCGGCCTGTCCGCCGATCCCGTCCATGGTGAGGGCCCGATCTGGGACGCCCGGAACGGCTGGCTGCACTGGGTCGACGTGACCGGTGGGGTCGTCCACACCCTCGACCTCGCGACCGGCCGGGACCGATCCCTGGTGCTGGACCAGATGGTCGGCGCAGTCGCCCTGCGTGAGGCCGGTGGCCTGGCGGTCGCCGGGGAGCGAGGCTTCGGGCTGCTGGACCACGACGACCTGGTCCGGGACGGCACGATCGACCTCCCCCTGGTCGCCGAGGTCGTCGGTGACCCGACGATGCGCTTCAACGACGGGGAGTGCGACCCGTCCGGCCGGTTCTGGGCCGGGGCCATGGCCAAGGAGGCGACCCCGGGTCGTGGCCGGGTCCACCGGCTCGATCCCGACCGCACGTCCGAGCAGGTGCTGGCCGGGATGACGGTTCCCAACGGCATGTCGTGGTCCGACGACGGCGCGACGCTGCTGCTGGCGGACTCGGCCTCGACGTCGGTCGACCTGGTGGACGTGGAGGTGGCCACCGGTGGCGTGCTGGGCCGGCGACCCCACCTGCGCCTGCACGACGGACCCGGCGTGCCCGACGGCATCACGACCGATGCCGAGGGCGGGACCTGGGTGGCGCACTACGCGGGGGGCGAGGTCCGCCGGTACCTGTCCGACGGCCGGGTCGACCGGATCGTCGAGCTGCCGGTCTCCAAGCCGACCAGCTGCTGCTTCGCGGGCGACGACCTCGACCAGTTGTGGATCTCCACGACCTCCGAGGAGCTCGACCAGGACGAGCGACGGGCCCAGCCGCACGCCGGGTCGCTGTTCGTGTGCGAGCCCGGCGTCGTCGGCCGCCAGCCGTTCCGCTTCGCGGGATGACGGTCGGAGGTCAGACCGCGGCCAGGGCCTGGTCCAGGTCGGCCAGCAGGTCGGCGGCGTCCTCGATGCCGACCGAGTAGCGCACCAGCCCCTCGGGGATCCCCGCGATCGCACGTTCGTCGTCGGTCAGCTCGACGTGGCTGGTCGTGGCCGGGGGGCCGGCGATCGTCTCGACCTGGCCGAGGTTGGCGGCGAGGTAGGCGTAGCGCAGGTTGCCCAGCACGGTCTCCACGGCGGGGAACCCACCCTCGACCGCGAAGCTGAGCATCCCGCCGAAGCCGTCCATCTGCCGCGTGGCGACGTCGTGGTGGGGGTGGGTCGGCAGGCCCGGGTAGTTGACCGCCGTCACCTTGGGGTGGGTGGCGAGGTGCTGGGCGACGGCCAGCGCGGTCTCGTTCTGGCGCTCGACCCGCAGTCCGAGGGTCTTGAGGCTGCGCAGCATCAGGGCGGCCACCTGCGGGTCCATGCCGGTCCCGATGATCTCGCGCAGTCCGTAGATGCGCTCGACCAGGGCCTTCGAGCCGACGGCCACGCCACCCAGCACGTCGCCGTGGCCACCCAGGAACTTCGAGGCCGAGTGCAGCACCACGTCGGCGCCCAGCGTCACCGGGCGGGTGTTGATCGGCGTGGCGAACGTGTTGTCGACCACGGTCACGGCACCGACCTCGGCGGCCGCGCCGGCGAGCCGCTGCAGGTCGAGCACCTTGCAGGTCGGGTTCGTCGGCGACTCGAGGTAGAGCAGGTCGCAGCCCGCCCGGACCTGTTCCTCGATCGCCTCGTGGTCGTCGGTGTCGAGGACGTCGCACTCCACGCCCCACGCCGGCAGGATCTCGGTGAACAGCAGGTAGGTGCCCCCGTAGGTGTCCTTGACGGTGACGACCCGGTCGCCCGGACGCAGCAGTGCCTGCAGGGTGGTGAAGATCGCGGCCATGCCGGTCCCGAAGCTGGTGCCGGCCTCGGCCTCCTCCAGCGCCGCGACCTTGGCCTCGAAGTGGTCGGTCGTCGGGTTGGAGTTGCGGGCGTAGATGTGGCCCTCGGCCTCGCCCAGCGCGACCGCCCGCCACGAGGCAACGTCGGGGTAGGCGAAGGCCGAGTTGGCCACGATCGGCGGGACCACGCTGCGGGTCGTGGGGTCGACCTCCTCGGTGAGGTGGACGGACTTCGTCGAGGGTCCGGGCGTGGTCATGCTGGCTCTTCCGCGATGGCTGGGACACGAGGAACGGCCCTCGCGGGGCCGGACCGCGCAGTCTACGCCTCCCACCCGTCCGCCGGCACGACGCCCCCCGGGGGTCGGCCTCGAGCGGGTGCAATCCGGTGCGGGTTCCGCTCGGTCCTGCACCCGCTGGCGACCTGCCGTGCACCAATCCGTCGAGCGGGTGCATTCCGGTGCGGGTTCCGCTCGGTCCTGCACCCGCTGACGAACTCCCATGCGTCGATCCGTCGAGCGGGTGCACTTCGGTGCGGGTTCCGCTCGGTCCTGCACCCGCTCGGAGGGGTCGCCCGGCCGGGGGCCGCCTACGGTGGCGCTCGGTCCCAACACGGCACGGACGACAGGACGACACGGCATGGGTGACTACGTCGGCGCGGTCGACCAGGGCACGACCAGCTCGCGGTTCATGGTGTTCGACCACGGGGGCAACGAGGTCGCGCGCCACCAGCTCGAGCACGAGCAGGTGCTGCCGCGGGCCGGGTGGGTCGAGCACGACCCGGTCGAGATCTGGGAGCGCACCTCGACGGCGATCCGGGGTGCCCTGTCCCGGGCCGGCCTGGGCGCGGAGGACCTCGCCGCGGTCGGGATCACCAACCAGCGCGAGACGACGGTGGTGTGGAACCGCCGGACCGGGCGCCCGTACCACAACGCCATCGTCTGGCAGGACACGCGGACGGACCAGATCGCGTCCCGCCTCGAGCGAGACGGCCACGGGGACCTGCTGCGCCAACGCTCCGGCCTGCCACCCGCCACCTACTTCGCGGCCGGGAAGGCCCAGTGGATCCTCGACAACGTCGACGGTGTCCGTGACGCCGCCGAGGCCGGTGACGCGATCATGGGCACGATCGACACCTGGCTGCTGTGGAACCTCACCGGCGGCATCCACGGCGGCGCCCACGTCACCGACTCGACCAACGCGTCGCGGACCATGCTGATGGACCTCGACACGCTGGACTGGGACGACGAACTGCGCGGCCTGTTCGACCTCCCGGCGTCGATGCTGCCCGAGATCCGTCCGTCGTCGGACCCGGACGGGTACGGCGAGACCCTGGCCAGCGGGCCGTTCGGGGGGTCGGTGCCGCTGACCGGTGACCTGGGCGACCAGCACGCCGCGATGGTCGGACAGGTGTGCTTCGCGCCCGGCGAGGCCAAGAACACCTACGGCACCGGCAACTTCATGCTGCTCAACACCGGCGCCGAGCCGATCCGGTCCGAGCACGGCCTGCTGACCACCGTGTGCTACCAGTTCGCCGACCAGGACCCGGTCTACGCCCTGGAGGGATCGATCGCCGTGACCGGCTCGGCGGTGCAGTGGCTGCGCGACCAGCTGGGCATCATCGACGACGCGGCCGAGGTCGAGACCCTGGCCCGCCAGGTCGACGACAGCGGCGGCATGGTGTTCGTCCCGGCGTTCTCCGGCCTGTTCGCCCCGCACTGGCGCTCCGACGCCCGTGGTGCGGTGGTCGGCATGTCGCGGTTCAACACCAGGGCCCACCTCGCCCGGGCGACGCTGGAGTCGATCTGCTGGCAGTCACGCGACGTCGTGGACGCGATGGTCGACGACGCCGACCTCGACCTGCAGGTGCTCAAGGTCGACGGTGGCGTCACCGCCAACGACCTGTGCATGCAGATCCAGGCGGACGTGCTCGGGGTCGACGTCAGCCGCCCGGTCGTGACCGAGACCACCGCCCTGGGTGCCGCCTACGCCGCCGGGCTGGCCGTCGGGTTCTGGGACGACACCGACGAGCTGCGCTCCCACTGGCAGGAGGACCGCCGGTGGGAGCCGGAGTGGGACGACGACCAGCGCGCCGAGGGCCTCGCCCGCTGGCACAAGGCCGTCGACCGCACCCTCGACTGGATCGACGTCGACGATTGACGTTGTCCCCCGAACTCTCCTCGAGCGTGATGGCCTGGTGCACCAGTCTGCGGTGATCGGTCACGCTCGGTGGTGGGGGTTCAGGGCGCGGGGGCGGTTCGCGATCAGGACCAGCCGCGGGTGTCCTGGGGGCGCAGCGGCTCGCCGGCCTCGGCCCTGGCGACAAGCGAGGCCGGGGGCGTGAAGCGGTCGCCCCAGCGGTCGGCCAGTTCCTTGCAGCGGGCCACGAACCCGGTGGTGCCGCCCGGGTAGCCGTCGACGTACTGGGCGACGCCACCGGTCCACGCCGGGAACCCGATCCCGAAGATCGAGCCGATGTTGGCGTCCGGGAAGGTCTCGATCACGCCCTCGTCGAGGCACTTCACGGTCTCGAGCGCCTCGGCGAACAGCATCCGCTCCTGCAGGTCGACCAGCAGCGCGTCGTCATCGTCCCGGCGGTGGGTGTCCGGGTCGGCCCCGAACGCCTCGGCCAGGCCCGGCCACAACCCCACCCGGCGGCCGTCCTCGTAGTCGTGGAACCCGGCACCCGACGAGCGGCCGCCACGGTCGAACTCCTCGACCATGCGGTCGAGCACGTCGAAGGCGGGATGGCGCTCGCGCTCGATGCCGGCCGCCGCGTCGGCGTCGGCAGCGGCCTTCTCGATCAGCCGTGGCAGGGTGAGGGTCAGCTCGTCCATCAACTGCAGCGGGGGCGCCGGGTAGCCGGCGGCGGACCCCGCCCGCTCGACCATCACCGGGCTGATGCCCTCGCCGACGGCGGTGACGGCCTCGTTGAGGAAGGTGCCGATCACGCGGCTGGTGAAGAACCCCCGGGAGTCGTTGACGACGATCGGGGTCTTGGCGATCTGCTGGACGACGTCGAAGGCCCGCGCGAGTGCCTCCGGCGAGGTCCGCTCGCCACGGACGATCTCGACCAGGGGCATCTTGTCGACCGGTGAGAAGAAGTGCAGGCCGAGGAAGTCCTCGGGGCGCTGCAGGGACTCGGCCAGGTCGGTGATGGGCAGGGTCGAGGTGTTGGAGCACAGCAGCGCGTCGTCGGCCAGGTGTGGCTCGACCGCGGCGTAGATGTCGGCCTTGACCTGCGGGTCCTCGAACACCGCCTCGATCATCAGGTCACAGCCGGCGGTCTCGGCGGCGTCGGCGGTGGGGGTGATGCGGTCCAGCAGCGCCTCGGCGTCGTCGGCGCTCATCCGCCCGCGATCCCTTGCCTTGTCGGCCAGGCCACGCGAGTAGTCCTTGCCGTGGTCGGCCTTGTCGAACGTGGTGTCCAACAGCACGACGTCCATGCCTGCCTTCGCGCACGACCAGGCGATCCCGGCGCCCATCATCCCGGCACCCAGCACGGCGACGCGGGACGCCGTCCGGCGCTCGACGCCGTCGGGTCGGGACCGGCCCTTGTTGATCGCCTGCAGGTCGAAGAAGAACGCCTGGATCATGTTCGTGGACTGCGGCGAGTTGCACACCAGGTCGACGAAGTAGCGGTTCTCGATCTCGAGCGCGCGGTCCACCGACACCTGCGCGCCCTCGACCGCCGCCGACAGGATGTGCTGGGGTGCGTGGACGTCGGCACCCTTCAGCTTGGAGGTCAGGGTGGCGGGCACGGCCGGCAGGGTCGCGGCCAGCTTCGGGTGGGACGGCGCGCCACCCGGGATCCGGTAGCCGGGGGCGTCGTGGCGCTGCACGGACTCCGGGTGCTCGGTGATGAACGCGCGGGCACGGTCGAGCAGGTCCGCGGGGTCGGCGACGACCTCGTCGACCAGTCCCAGCTCGTGGGCCTTGGCGACCCGCAGGCGCTGGCCGCGGGTCAGGACCTCGGTCAGGGCCGGCACCAGGCCGAGCAGCCGCACGGTCCGGACCACGCCACCTGCGCCCGGCATCAGCCCCAGGGTCACCTCGGGCTGGCCGAGCCGGGTGCCGGAGTCGTCGACGACGACCCGGTGGTGACACATCAGCGCCAGCTCGAGCCCGCCGCCGAGCGCCGTCCCGTTGATCGCCGCCACGACCGGGACGCCGAGCGTCTCGATGGTCCGCATCGCGTCGCGCATGGCGGCGACGTTGGCCGCGACCTGCGTCACGTCGTCGGGACCGGCCGCGACCAGCAGTCGCAGGTCCCCGCCGGCGAAGAAGGTCGGCTTGCCCGAGGTCAGGACCACGCCGGTGACGTCGTCGAGCTCCCGCTCGAGCCGGTCGGCCACGGCGACCAGGTCCTCGCGGAACTGGTCGTTCATGGTGTTGGTCGACTGGTTCGGGTCGTCCAGGGTCAGGGTGACGACGCCGGCGTCGTCACGGTCCCAGGCGATGGTGGTGGTGTCCATGGAGTGTCCTCGCAGAAATCGTCGCGTTGCGGTGCGCAGGGGTGTCGGCCGGAACCGAGCGGTTCGCGGCCGAGCGGTCAGACCCGCTCGATGATGGTGGCGATCCCCATGCCACCGCCGATGCACAGGGTGACGATGGCGGTGGACAGGTCACGGCGCTCGAGCTCGTCGACCATGGTCCCCAGCAGCATCGCGCCGGTGGCGCCCAGCGGGTGGCCCATGGCGATCGCGCCACCGTTGACGTTGGTGACGTCGCGCTCGACCCCCAGGTCGCGCATCAGCTTGAGCGCGACGGCGGCGAACGCCTCGTTGATCTCGACCAGGTCGATGTCGTCCATGGTCATGCCGGCGCGGTCGAGCGCCTTGCGGCAGGCCGGACCCGGGCCGACCAGCATGATGGTCGGGTCGGTGCCGACCACGGCGGCCGACCGGATCACGGCACGCGGGGTGAGGTCGTGGCGACGGCCGGCCTCCTCGCTGCCGACCACGACCAGGGCGGCGCCGTCGACGATGCCCGACGAGTTGCCGGCGTGGTGGACGTGGTCGATCCGCTCGACCCGCGTGTACTTGGCAAGCGCGACGTCGTCGAAGCCACCCATCTCACCGATGCCGGCGAACGACGGCTTCAGGCGGGCCAGGTCGTCCAGCGTGGTGCCGGGGCGCATGTGCTCGTCGCGGTCGAGGACGACGGTGCCGGCGCGGTCGACGACCGGGACGATCGAGCGGTCGAAGCGACCGTCGGCCCAGGCCTTGGCGGCGCGCTCCTGCGACTCCACGGCGAACCGGTCGACGTCGTCACGGGTGAAGCCCTCGGTGGTGGCGATCAGGTCGGCGCCGATGCCCTGCGGCACGAAGCCCAGCCCCATGGCGGTCTCGGGATCGGTCGCCGACGGGTCGCCGCCCGAGCCCATCGGGACCCGCGACATCGACTCGACGCCCCCGGCCAGGACGAGGTCCTCCCAGCCGGACCGGATCCGCGCCGCGGCCTGGTTGACCGCCTCCAGGCCCGACCCGCAGTAGCGGTTGGTCTGGTTGCCGGCGACGACCTCGGGGTACCCGGCGGCGAGCACGGCCGTGCGGGGCAGGACACCACCCTGGTCACCGTGCGGCTCGACGATGCCCATCACCACGTCGTCGACCAGGGCCGGGTCCAGGCCCGGGTTGCGCTCACGGACCGCCTCCAGGACGGTGCTGGCCAGCGTGACCGGCTTGACGGTGTGCAGGGCACCCGTGTCCTTGCCGCGCCCGCGGGGGGTGCGCACGGCGTCGTAGACGTAGGCCTCGGTCATGGTCGGTCTCCGGGATCGGGGTCGCCCAGTGTGGGCGTGGCGGTGGGGCGGGGCGTGGGTGCGGTCGGGTGGCGGTCGTGCAGGTCCGGGTCGGTCGCCGCCGGCGCCTCGGCGACCGGGGGCAGGTCGGGCAGCGGCATCGTGGCGAGCCGGTGGGCCTCGCCAGGGTCGATGCCCAGCGCCCGCAGGACCAGCTCCGCGGCGGTCGAGCCGCCCTCGCGCCAGGTCTGGTGGCCCTCGAGCACGAGCCACATCCCGGTGATCGTGGTGCCGGTGAGCATCGACTGGACGCCGGGCAGCAGGTCGCGCGTGATCGTGTAGCGCCCCTGGTCGATGCCGCGCACGACGTCGTCGACCGGGGCGGTGGACCACAGTTGCTGGAGGCTGGCGTTGCTGAGCCCGAACCGGGCGACGAAACGCCCCCAGTCCGGCTCGTCGTGCGCGCGACGGATGCAGAAGCGCAGGGCGTTGGCCAGTCGCTCCGCCGGGTCCCCGACCGTGGCGAAGCTGGCCCGCATGCGCGTGTGCATCTCGCGGCTGAGGTCGATCGCGACCTGGTGGAACAGGTCGTCCGGCGAGTCGATGTTGTTGTAGACCGTGCCGCGGGCGATCCCGGCGACCTGGGCGAGCTCGCTGACGGTGACCTCGCTGCTGCCTCGCTGGGCGAACACCTGCAGCGCCGCGTCGTGCAGCCGCTGGCGTGCGGCTGTCGTCGGCATCGAGGTGCTGGTCACGGACTCCCCGGGGTTGGCGGTGCCGCGACTGTACATGGGTGTTCAAACCCGAGCAATCGTGTCCGATCCAGGACGACGTGGTTCGGCCGGGAGCACCCTCCCGATGTGCGCTGATCCCAGCGATGTGAGTTGTGCGCGTGGACGCGTCGAACTCACATCGATGACTCGAAGTCACATCGCGTGGAGCCGACGCATCGCCGCGGGGGCGCGTCGAGGGCAGACGGTGGGTCGTGGCGGGTCAGGCGTCGGCCAGGGCGGCGTCGACCAGTTCGCGGGCGGCGGCGATGATGGCGTCGAGGTGGTCGGTGCCACGGAACGACTCGGCATAGATCTTGTAGACGTCCTCGGTGCCCGACGGCCGGGCGGCGAACCAGCCGTGGTCGGTGCCCACCTTCAGCCCGCCGATCGCCGCGTCGTTGCCGGGAGCGCGGGTCAGCACGGCGGTGATCGGGTCGCCGGCGAGCTCGTCGGCGTGCACCTGCTCGGGGGACAGGCCCTTCAGTGCGGCCTTCTGGGCCGTCGTCGCCGGCGCGTCGATCCGACGGTAGACCGGTGCGCCGAACCGCTCGGCCAGGTCGTCGTAGTGCTCGCCGGGGTCCCGGCCCGACACGGCGGTGATCTCCGCTGCGAGCAGGCACAGCACGATCCCGTCCTTGTCGGTGGTCCAGGTGGTCCCGTCACGTCGCAGCAACGACGCGCCCGCACTCTCCTCGCCACCGAAGGCCAGCGAGCCGTCGGCCAGCCCGTCGACGAACCACTTGAACCCGACCGGCACCTCGACCAGGCGACGGTCCAGGTCCGCGACGACCCGGTCGATCATCCGCGAGCTGACCAGCGTCTTGCCGATCCCGGCCTCCTGCGGCCAGTCCGGTCGGTGCGCGAGCAGGTGGCCGATGGCGACGGCGAGGTAGTGGTTGGGGTTGAGGAGGCCGTGCGAGGGCGTGACGATGCCGTGGCGATCGGCGTCGGTGTCGTTGCCGAAGGCCACGTCGTGGTCGTCCTTCAGCGCGATCAGGCCCTGCATCGCGTACGCCGAGGAGCAGTCCATCCGGATCTTGCCGTCCCAGTCACGCGTCATGAACGAGAACGTGGGGTCGACGGTGTCGCTGACGACCGTGAGGTCGAGGTCGTGGCGCTCCGCGATCGCGCCCCAGTAGTCGACCGCGGCCCCACCCAGCGCGTCGGCACCCATGGACACGCCGGCCGACCGGATCGCGTCGAGGTCCAGCACGGACGGAAGGTCGTCGACGTAGGCCGCGAGGTAGTCGTGGGTGCCGACACCGTCGGCGGCGCGGGCCCGGTCGGTCGGCAGCCGCCGCACGCCGTCCAACCCCGCGGCCAGCAACTCGTTGGCACGCTGCTCGATCGCGGCAGTGACGTCGGCCGCGGCGGGACCGCCGTCCGGTCCGTTGTACTTGTAGCCGCCGTCCTCGGGTGGGTTGTGCGACGGCGTGATCACCACGCCGTCGGCCTTCACGTCGTGGTCGCGGTTGTGCACGATGATCGCGTGCGACAGCGCCGGGGTCGGCGTCCACCCGTCCCGGGCGTCGATCCGCACGGCCACGTCGTTTGCCGCCAGCACCTCGATGGCGGTGGCGAAGGCCGGCTCCGACAGGGCGTGGGTGTCGCGGCCCAGGAACAGCGGCCCGTCGATGCCGGCCGCGCTCCGGACGTCGCACACGGCCTGGCTCATGGCGGCGATGTGGTCGTCGTTGAACGATCGCGACAGCGACGACCCGCGGTGCCCGGAGGTGCCGAACGCGACCGCCTGGGCCGGATCGCCCGGTTCGGGCCGGTCGTCGTGGTAGGCGGTCAGGAGGGCGTCGACGTCGACCAGGTCGCCCTCGGTGGCGGGACGACCGGCGAGTTCGTGGCTGGCCATGGCAGCTCCAGGTGCGGGGACCTCCCACGCTAGTGCCGGTGGCTGCGCGGATCCCCCGCCCGGATAGGGTGCGCCCTCGACGACGACGCCGGAGGCACCGTGGACGATCGCGACCTCGACCGCCTGCGCGACCTGCTGACGTCGGGACCGGTCTGGGGTGCCGAGGTCGACCTGCAGTACCGGGTCCTGGCCCTCACCATCGAGCCGACGTCGGACCGCCACCCGCAGGGCGACGCCGAGGACCGGCGGCTGCAGGTCCTGCTGCACCCGGTCGGGGCGATCGCGGCGGCGCTGGTCCGCCACGAGCCCGGGCCCGCACCCGACGACGCCCCCCGCCGGACCGTGCTGCGCTTCGACCAGGCCCAACTGCCGGACGTCGTCGCGGCCCTGGACGGCGCCGACGTTGTCGGCGATCCACTGCCCGACGCGCTCCCGAACCTCGACGCCATGGAGGAGCGGCTGTCCCTGCGCGGTGTCGCGCAGGTCGCCGAGGGCCATCGCCTCCCGCTCGCCCTGCACCTGGTCGCCGACGACCTCACCCTGGACCTGTGGGCGACCTTCGACGACGTGGAGGTCCGCACGCCCGACGGCGAGGTTCTCGCCGACTGGTGACATGCGAAGGGGCGCCCCGCAGGGCGCCCCTCCACGATGGTGCGTGACCTCAGTCGCGGTCACCGTGGTCGTGGTCGTGGTCGGGGGACAGGCCACCGCCACCCTCGGCGAAGGTGCCCTGCGGACCGTCGAGCTCGACGGTGTCCACGGTCGGGCCGCTGATGTCGATGCCCTCGACACCATTGACGGCCTCGGTGGACGCCGCCAGGCTGAAGATCGCGTAGCCGATCGCGTCGACGTTGACCTCGACGGCCTCGGCGCTGACGTTGTCGATCGTGTCACAGGCCTGGTGGTAGCACTGGTCGAACGACTCGCCGGCGATGCCGCCCCAGATGGCCTCCTGCTCCTCGGTCTTGACGACCTCGGCGCCGGTGAACAGGCCGCTGGCCGGGATCCCGACGTCGATGAACGCCTGGTAGTCCGAGCGCCCCGAGAACTCCGAGTCCTCGTAGGGGATGTCGTTGTAGGAGTAGTACGCCTCGAACAGGTCCTCCAGCTCGGCTGAGCCCGCCGGCACGTTGGCCGTGGCCTCGAAGGTCGACTGGTCGGCGTCGTACACGCCGTAGATGAAGTTCGGCGAGCCGACCATGTCGAAGTTGATGTACAGCGCGATCGCGTCGTACTCCTCCTGGGTCAGGCCGAACTCGGGGTCGAACACGTACTTGTCGGAGCCGACCAGGCCGGACTCCTCGGCACCCCACCACGCGAAGCGCAGGGTGTTCTGCGGGGTGAACTTCTCGTTGTTGGCGAGCTGGAGCGCGACCGACAGGATCGCGGCCGAGCCGGTGCCGTTGTCGTTGATGCCCGGGCCCTCGGGGACCGAGTCCAGGTGCGCACCCGCCATCACGACGTTGTCGGTGTTGCGACCCTCGAGGTCGGCGATGACGTTCTCGGTGTCCTTGGTCTCGGAGATCGCCTCGACCGAGAGGCTGACGGTGTGCTCGCCGGTCGCGAGCATCTCGCCGGTCTCGTAGGTGGCGTCCACGACGGGGATGGTGATGTCGTCACGCTCACCCAGGGTTCCACCGACCAGGCCGAAGCGACCGTCGGCGTTGCCCTGGTTGAAGATGATCGCGCCCTCGGCACCGGCGGCCTGGGCGTTGGCGGCCTTGTCACCGAACGCGCACGTCCCACGCTGCATCAGCGCGATGTCGTTGTCGCCGGAGAAGTCGAGGCCGTCGAAGTCGCTGGCCTCGCAGCCGGAGGACGACGTGTTGCCGAGCCCGAGGTCGAGGTCGACCGCGATGACGTTGCCGTCGGTGACCGAGCCGGAGCCGGAGTAGCTGAAGCTGTCGGTGTCGATGGACTCACCGTCGATCGTCAGCGAGCTCGAGACCTCCTGGTAGGTGATGAAGCTGAACACCTGGCGCTCGACGGTGAGGCCCGCGTCCTCGAGGAGGCCCGCGACGTAGTCGGCGGACTCGTCGTAGCCGGACGTGCCGGAGGCGCGGTTGTCGTCGTTGGCGTCGGCGATGGCCTGGAAGGCCTCGAGGTGGGTGTACACGTCGTCGCCGTTGACGCACTCGAGGAGCTGTTCGATGTCCTTGAGGTTGCGCTTCTCACAGCCCTTGTCGGAGGGGCCGGCGGACGCCACGGTCGGCAGCATCGCCGCGGCCAGCACCACGGCGAGCGCGCCACCCAGGGCACGCATGCGGGATCGGATCTTCATTGATCGGGTTCCTTCTTCATGGGAACGTCCCGGAATCCCGGGACGCCTGTGCAACGATGTGCGGGCCGGAAGATAACGGCTGGGCGAGGATCGGCCGCTGTCCGTCCGTTCACCGCGCGGCAGGGCGGACTGACGAGCCCACTGGTGGTGTTTCACCCTCGAAACACTTTCGAGGGTCCCCGGAGACGCCCGCCGAGGGCCCCCGACGCGGGCCTCAGCCCCGCGGCGGTGGTGGTTGGCAGGTCTCGCAGGCGTAGGCCCAGCGGCCGGCCAGGTCCCACCGGCGGATGTCGGTGCCGCAGTCCCGGCAGTGGTCGCGCTTGTAGACGTGCACCCGCTGGTCGCGGCGCATCCGGGACCGCGGCCGGCCGATCACGTCGGGGTCGGTGGTGACGATCCGCCCGTAGCGCGTGCCGTAGCGCATCCACTCCACGAGCGTGTCCCACATCGCGTCCCAGGTCGCCTTGGGCACCTCGGCGGCCGGCACCTCCGGGTGCAGCCCGTACACGTGCAGCACCTCGGCGCGATAGACGTTGCCGACCCCGGCCAGCACGGCCTGGTCCATCAGCGCCCGGCCGATGCCGACCCGTCGACGCTGCAGTGCCGCCCACGCCTTGTCCGGGTCGGCATCGCTGCGCAACGGGTCCGGTCCGAGCCGGTCGATGATTGCGCTGACCTCGTCGGGGGTCAGGAGCTCGCAGGCAGTCGCGCCCACCAGGTCGATCGTGTGGCCCCGGTCGTCGGCGTCGGCGTCGTCGGCGTCGGCCGTCCGGTTCGACACCCGCATGCGGGCCGTCTGGCGCGGCGTGGGTGGGGGACCGTGGTGGGTGAAGAACCGGCCGAACAGCCCGAGGTGGACGTGCACGACCCCGCCGGTGTCGTAGTCGTGGAACAGGTGCTTGCCGTAGGCGCTGGCGCGCTCCAGCACGTGCCCGTCGACCAGGTCGGCGCCGTCGAAGCGCTGCTGGGGCGACGTGACCCGCACGCGGGTGCCGGCGAACCACTGGTCGTGGTGGCGCGCGAGGCGGTGGAGGGTGTGCCCCTCGGGCATGGTCGCTCCCGTGTGGATCGCTCGTCGGCTGGACGGCGGACCGTATCGGGGGGTTCCCACCGATCGGTGGGCGCCGCGGACGACGTGATCCCCCGCCGCACTAGGGTCGTCGGTCCGTCGCGCCCACCGTCCGGGGAGGAGGACCCACGTGCCGATCGTGGCCCACTCCGACCTGCCGGTGTTCGCCGAGCTGGCGGCGTCCGGGCACCCGGTCCTGGGCCTGGAGGAGGCGCGGTCCCAGGACATCCGGGAACTGCACGTCGGGTTGCTCAACATGATGCCCGACGCGGCCCTGCAGGTGACCGAGCACCAGTTCCTGCGGCTGGTCGGGTCCGCCAACCCGATCGTGCAGCTCTACGTCCACCCGTTCACCGTCCCGGGCCTGGTGCGTGACGACCCGGCGCGGGCCCACATCGCGAGCCACTACGAGTCGTTCGACCGGCTCGCCGACGAGGGACTCGACGCGCTGGTGGTCACCGGGGCCAACGTGTCCAACCCACGCCTGCCGGACGAGGCGTTCTGGGAGCCGCTCGGCGAGGTGATGGACTGGGCGGTCGACCACGTGACCTCGGTGCTGTGCTCGTGCCTGGCCACCCACGCGCTGCTGGAGCGGTCGCACGGGATCGAGCGTCACCGCATGGCCACCAAGCGCTGGGGCGTGTTCCCGCACCGCGTCGTTGCGCCGGACCACCCACTGTTGGCGGGGACCAACACGCGCTTCGACGTGCCCCACTCGCGCTGGAACGAGGTGACCTCGCGGCAGGTCCGTGACGCCGGGATGCAGGTCCTCGTCGAATCGGTCGAGGGCGACTTCCACATGGGGACGAGCGCCGACGGGATCCGCACGGTGTGGCTGCAGGGCCATCCCGAGTACGACCGGGTCAGCCTCCTCAAGGAGTTCAAGCGCGAGGTCGACCGCTACGTCATGGGTGACCTCGACCAGCTGCCGCCCTACCCCGACCACTACCTGTCGGCGTCGGCGGCACGGGTCGCGCGTGCCCACCTCGACGACGTGGCCGTGGCCCGGGAGCGCGGGACCGCGCCGCCGCCGTTCCCCGAGGAGCGCCTGTCCGCCGACCTCGACAACACCTGGACCGACACCGGCAAGGCGGTCTTCACCAACTGGCTGGGACTGGTCTACCGCCTGACCGACCTTCGTCGCGGCGTGCCGTTCATGGACGGCGTCGACCCCGACGACCCCCTGGGCCGCCGGGACCACCCGCCCTGAGACCCCCAGCCACGCCCAGTTCCCGACCCTCCCACCCCGACCACCCACACGACCGCCCGACCCGAGGAGCACTGCCCATGCACGACGAGACCCTGGCCATCCACGCGGGCTTCGAGCCCGACCCGACCACCCACGCGGTGGCCGTCCCGCTCTACCAGACCGTCGCCTACGAGTTCGACGACGCCCAGCACGGCGCCGACCTGTTCAACCTTGCCGAGCCGGGCAACATCTACACCCGGATCATGAACCCGACCCAGGACGTGCTCGAGCAGCGGGTCGCCGCCCTCGAGGGCGGGGTGGCCGCGCTGGCCACCAGCTCCGGGATGGCCGCGATCAACTACTCGCTGCTCAACCTGGCCCGCGTCGGCGACAACATCGTGTCCGTCCCCCAGCTGTACGGCGGGACCTACACGCTGTTCGCCCACATGCTGCCGTCGCAGGGCATCGACGTGCGGTTCGCTGCCGACGACAGCGCCGAGGCGCTGGCCGCACTGATCGACGACGACACCAAGGCGGTCTTCCTCGAGACCATCGGCAACCCGGCCGGCAACATCCCCGACCTCGAGTCCATCGTCGAGATGGCCCACGCGCACGGGGTCCCGGTGGTCGTCGACAACACGGTTCCCACCCCGGCGCTGTGCAAGCCGATCCAGTGGGGTGTCGACGTCGTCGTGCACTCGCTCACCAAGTACATGGGTGGGCACGGCAACTCGGTCGCCGGGATCATCGTCGACGCGGGCACGTTCGACTGGCTCGAGCACGCCGACCGCTTCCCGCAGTTCTCCAACCCGGAGCCGGCGTACCACGGGCTGGTCTACACCGACGGGTTCGGCCCGGCCGCCTACATCGGGCGGGCCCGGACCGTCGCGCTGCGCAACACCGGCTCGGCGATCAGCCCGTTCAACGCGTGGCAGGTCATCCAGGGGCTGCAGACCCTCCCGCTGCGGATGGAGCGCCACACCGACAACGCGTTGGCGGTCGCCCGGTACCTGCGCGACCACGACAAGGTCGAGTGGGTCCAGTACGGCGGGCTCGAGGAGGACCCGAACTTCGACCTGGCGCAGAAGTACACCGGCGGGCGCCCTTCGGGCCTGCTGTCGTTCGGCATCCGTGGGGGCTACGACGCCGGGGTGAGGTTCCACGACAACCTCGAGGTGTTCACCCGCCTGGTCAACATCGGCGACACCAAGTCGCTGGTGGCCCACCCTGCCTCCACGACGCATCGCCAGCTGGACGAGTCCGAGCTCGAGACGGTCGGGGTCACGCCCGACATGATCCGCCTGTGCGTCGGCATCGAGCACATCGACGACCTCATCGCCGACATCGAGCAGGCCCTGGCCTGACCGTCGCCTGACGCCTGGCCGCCCACACCCGCCCCCGTCGAGTGTGCGTCCTCCTCCCGCCGCCGGGACCAGGGCGCACACTCGACGTGGTTGTGGGTCAGTCGCTCAGGAGGAGGCAGGAGTCGCCGAACTCGTGCCACAGGTAGGGGCCGGCCAGCGCGGCCGCGTAGGCCCGTGCCACCAGGTCGCGTCCGGCCACCGCTTCGAGCAGCAGGAGGTGGGACGCGCCCGGCGGGTGCCAGCCGGTCACCAGCCCCGACACCACCCGGGCAGGCCGGTCCGGGCCGAGCACGAGGTCGGTCCAGCCACGGCCGGGACGGACCATGCCCCGGTCGTCGGCGGCGCTCTCGAGCGCCCGGGTCACGGTCGTGCCCACGGCCACCACGCGGCGCCCGGCCGCACGGGCCCGGTTGACCAGGTCCGCGGTCGTCTCCGGGACGGCCCACGGCTCGGGCCGCGGCGGCTCGTCGTGGTCCTGGGACGAGACCCCGGCATGGAGGGTGACCGGGGCGAGGGTCACACCACGACTGACCAACTCCGTCACCAGCAGTGGCGAGAACGGGCGCCCAGCGCTGGCCATCTCGGCGCTCGCGCCGCCCGACACGGGGTCCCGCCCCCCGGCGGGTGGTGCCAGCCGGGCGAAGGTGGTCTGGTACGCCGCCAGGGGCCAGCGCCTCGGCGCGTGCCCGTAGGTGATCGGGCGGCCGTGGCGGGCGAGGTGGTCGGTGAGTGGCCCCGGCACGTCGACGTCGGCCGACCACAGGCGCTGTCCACCGGTGGTCGGTCGCCCGTCGGCGGCCCGGAGCGTCACCGTCCCGCCGTGGTCCAGCCGGACCTCGGTGCCGGGGGTGGCGTCGAGGACCGGGCCGGACCCGTCCGGCAGGCGCAACTCGACGATCCAGTGGTCGGCGTGGCGGGTCGACAGGTGCACCACCACGCGGTCGTCCCCGCGGGTGCCGTCCAGCGCCGCCGGCATCGTCGGGGTCGTGTTCACGACCAACAGGTCCCCGGGGGTGAGATGCTCGCCGATCCGGTCGAAACGGGTGTGCGAGACCAGACCGGCACGCGCCACGAGCAACCGGACCCGGTCGCGGGCCACCCCGCGCTCCTCGGGTGGCCCGGTGGCCTCGCGTCCCGGCGGCAGGTGGAACGACACCGGTGCCGGCGCAGCCAGCGTGGTCCGGGCGCTCATGCGGCCACCTCCCGGCCGTCGGTGGGGGCCTCGCCGGGGGAGGGCTCGTGCGTCGCCGCCCAGTCGGCCAGGCGGTGGCGCCCACTGGGCGGGCGGGCCTCGACCAGTGCGACCAGGTCGTCGACCACGGCCTCGGGCAGGGGTCGGTCGGAGATGTCCTCGCCGGGGTAGGCAGCCTGGTGCATGGCGGTGCGCAGGTCACCCGGGTCGATCGCGTGGACGGCGAGGTCGGGGTGCTCGACCGCCAGCACGGCGGACAGGTGGTCCAGCGCCGCCTTGCTGAGCCCGTACCCGCCCCAGCCCTCCCACGCGCCGACCGACGCGTCGCTGGTCACGTTGACCACGGTGGCGTCCGGTGCGAGGTGTGGGGCGAGGGCCTGGAACATCGCCAGTGGCGCGACCGTGTTCACCTCCAGCAGCTCGGCCAGCTCGCCCGGCGCGAGGTCCACGAGTCGGGGGAGCGGGCTGGGACCGAGCGTGCTGGCATTGTTGACCAGCAGGGCGACCGGGCCGATCTCGGCGGCGGTCTCGGCGAGCCAGCGCCGGTGGTCGGCGTCGGTCACGTCGCCGACCACGGCCCGGACGGTGCCGGTGCTCCCGGACCTTCGGACCTCGTCGACGGTGGCCAGCAGGTCGCCCTCGGTCCGGGCATCGAGCACCAGGTCCCATCCGGCGCGGCCGAGTGCGCCGGCCAGGGCGCGACCCAGTCCGCGCGAGGCCCCGGTGACGACGGCCAGGCGTCGCTCGGGGTCGGGGGGCGCGGCGTCGGTGTCGTCGGTGTGCGTGGCATGGCGGGTGGTCACGGTGGCTCCTCGATCGGGTTCGGGAGGAACGTAGAAGTTGAAGTCAACTTGAAGTCAAGTCGTCCGTCCGGAACACTTGCCGACAGCCCCGCACCCCCGACCCCGAGGAACCCGGGTGGACGCCCCACTGACCGTCAGCCAGGTGGCCGAGCGCAGCGGCTTCGCACCGTCCGCACTGCGCTACTACGAGGCCCAGGACCTGCTCGAGGCCGAGCGGACCGACGGGGGACAGCGCCGGTACCGGCGCGACGTGCTGCGCCGCCTGGCGTTCATCGCGGCCGCCAAGCACGTCGGCCTGACCCTCGACGAGATCCGTGCCGCGCTCGACCTCCTGCCCGACGGCCGGACCCCCACGAAGCGCGACTGGCAGCGGATCTCGCGCTCGTGGCGTGATCGGCTGGACGCCGAGATCGCGGCGCTGGAGGACCTGCGCGACGGGCTCGACGGCTGCATCGGGTGCGGCTGCCTGAGCCTGTCGTCGTGCGCGATCAGCAACCCCGACGACCAGTCGGCGCGTCGGGGACCGGGCGCGGTGTTCCTCCCCGCGCCGCTGCACCCGGACCCCGCCGCCTGACGTCCCCCCGACGTCCCGGCAGGTCGGGGGTTCCGTCGGGGTTGCTCAGATCCGCCGTTGCCGAGTCGTGTCCAGCCACCAGCCGTGCGGATGGGCGGTCGCGGTCGTGGTCTCGGCCCGGCCCCCGCCCCGCCACCGGAAGGTCGCCAGGACCGTGACGTCCAGCCCCGCCACGCCGGGTGGCCAGGGCAGGCCAGGGGTGCGGTGGGGGGACTCCAGGGCGACCAGGGTGTGGTCGCGCTCGCGGCCGACCTGGTCGAGCAGGTCGACGAACGTGTCCTGGCGCGCCACCGGCAGGTAGTTGAGGACCCACGAGGTCGTCGCGACCGGGTGCAGGTCGTCGGGGACCTCGGCGACGACCTCGACCAGGTCGGTCACGACGTCGCCGCGTCGCACCGGCGGTGGGTCCTCGCGCGCGACCTCCACGGCGGCGCGCAGACGTTCGAAGCGCTCGAGCTCGTCGGGCCACACGCAGGCGAGCAACCAGGCGACGTCGTCCGGATCGTCGACGTGCGCGGGGGACCGGTCGATGCCCAGCCGCCACGCCACGGGCGGTGGCTCGGCCGGCAGCCATGCGGGTCCGGTCACGTCGCAGGTGACCTGCACGCCGGGCTCGCCGGCCAGCACGACCTCGCCGGCGCGGGTCGACCAGTGGTGGCTCCAGCGGTCCATCAGGAGGTTGAGCCCGGCGCTGGTGCCCAGGTCGAGCAGGCCGACCGGCCCCTCCCGCTCGGCGGTGGCCGCCACGGGCGGCAGCAGCACCGCGCTTCGGCCGACCTCGTTGGTCTGCATCGAGCGGTCGGCGACGATCTCGGCCAGGTCGTCGCGACGCGTGGCGAGGAAGTCGGTGAAGTCCCGGACGGCGGTGTTGCGTCCGGGCGCCCCGCGGTCCGGCAGGGTGGCGTAGTGACGGCCGAGCGGGTGGTCGTCACCACGCAGCAACAGGGCGTGGATGGCGGCGAACAGCAACACGGGGTTGCGCTGGGTCGACGGGGCGGCCGCCAGCAGCGCCGCCAGCTTCGGGTCGCGTGCCACCGCCAGGGACAGGTGGGCGTACAGCGGCGCCGTCTGGCGCGCGGTCGCGGCGAAGCCACGGAAGGCCGCACTGGTCGCGGCCGGGTCGAAGGCGTCGTCGTGGTGGTCCGCCATCGGCCTCAGCGGTAGTTCGTGAAGCGCAGGGGCGCCTCGTAGTCGTTGTCGCGGACCAGCTTCTGGATGGCCTGCAGGTCGTCACGCTTCTTGCCGGACACGCGGACCTGGTCGCCCATGTTGGTCGGGGTCACCTTGAGCTTGGTCGCCTTGACGTCCTTGACGATCCGCTTGGCGAGCTCGGGGGTCAGGGTCGTCACCAGGCCGACGTCGACCCGGGTCCGGCCACCGGAGACGGGCTGGTGGTCACCGACCTCCATGACCTTGAGGCTGACCTTGCGCTTGAGGAACTTGTCGCGCAGGACCTCGACCGCGGCATCCACGCGACCCTCGGAGTTGGACTCCACCTTGATGCCCTCGCGCTCCCCGGTCCACTCGATCACCGTGTCGGTGTCCTTGAAGTCCCAGCGCTGCCGGACCTCCCGGGCAGCCTGGTTGAGGGCGTTGTCGACCTCTTGCAGGTCGGCGCCGGCCTCGATGTCGAAGCTGGACTCGGCCATGACGGTTCCTGGGACGGGATGGTCGGGCAGCCTAGGCGCTGGTCGTGGCCGTGGCCCCGGGTTGGCACACCCCCCGCCGGCCAGTACCCTCCCTCCGTCCACGGAGGGATGCCCGAGTGGCCAAAGGGACCCGGCTGTAAACCGGTTGGCTTAGCCTTCGCAGGTTCAAATCCTGCTCCCTCCACGCACGACCTCCCGGCACCACTCGCCGGGTACAACGGTGCCCGGCAACGGGTGCTCGCATCACGTCCCGGCCTCGTCGCCCCCGCGGTGGCGTCCGGCTCATCGCGAGTCGGATTCGAACCCCGGTGGGGGTGGGCGCTAGGCTGGGACATCGTGCCCTCGTAGCTCAGTCGGTAGAGCACATCCATGGTAAGGATGGGGTCCGCGGTTCGATTCCGCGCGAGGGCTCTGGTCGCACGCTCCCGCCCCGGGGCGGCCGACGCCATCGGGCGTCGACGCCGAGCCCGGGTCTCGGGTCTCGTTTCCCGGGTCTGTTCCCCCGGAGCGTGGTGATCCGCCCGGCGGCGTAGCTCAGGGGTAGAGCAAGCGGCTCATAATCGCTGTGTCGGTGGTTCGAGTCCACCCGCCGCTACCAGGACGGTCCCGGCCGACGCACCTGTCGACCGGTGGCCGCTCCGACCCAGGCGGGCCGACAAACGGCCACCGTCGGGGGCCAACGGTCTGCGGCTATGCTTCCCGGGCACGTTGGCAGCACGTCTGCCAGTTCACCTGCGCCACCCACGACGTTGCGTGGCGCTCGACATCGACGCCCTTCGCAGGAGGCCTTCCGAGATGGCCAAGGAAAAGTTTGAGCGGACCAAGCCGCACATGAACATCGGCACGATTGGTCACGTGGATCATGGGAAGACGACGTTGACTGCGGCGATCACGTTCGTGTTGGCCAAGCATGTCGAGGGCAATGTTGCGTCGGCGTTTGACCAGATCGACAAGGCGCCGGAGGAGCGTGAGCGTGGGATCACGATCAACGTGTCGCATGTGGAGTACGAGACGGACAATCGTCACTATGCGCACGTGGATGCTCCGGGTCACGCGGACTATGTCAAGAACATGATCACGGGTGCGGCCCAGATGGATGGGGCGATCCTGGTGGTGTCGGCGGCGGATGGTCCGATGCCCCAGACGCGTGAGCACGTGTTGTTGGCGCGTCAGGTCGGTGTCCCGAAGCTGGTCGTGGCGCTCAACAAGGTCGACATGGTCGATGACGAGGAGTTGTTGGAGCTGGTGGAGATGGAGGTCGCCGAGCTGTTGGAGTCCTACGAGTTCGATGCGGACACCCCGATCGTGCGGGTGAGCGCGTTGCAGGCGTTGGATGGTGACGAGGCGGCTGAGCAGGGTGTGTTGGACCTGATGGCGAAGGTCGACGAGTATTTCGAGGTTCCGGAGCGTGACACCGAAAAGCCGTTCTTGATGCCGATCGAGGACGTGTTTTCGATCACGGGTCGTGGCACGGTGGTGACGGGCCGCATCGAACAAGGTGTGGTGAACGTGTCGGATTCGGTGGAGATCGTGGGGATCAAGGACACGACCGAAACCACGGTCACGGGTGTGGAGATGTTCCGCAAGCTTCTGGATCGTGGTGAGGCTGGCGACAACGTGGGTGTGTTGTTGCGTGGCACGAAGAAGGACGATGTGGAGCGGGGTCAGGTGTTGGCCCAGCCGGGGTCGATCACGCCGCACACGAAGTTCGAGGCGCAGGTGTACATCCTGGGCAAGGACGAGGGTGGGCGTCACACGCCGTTCTTCAACAACTATCGGCCGCAGTTCTACTTCCGGACCACGGACGTGACGGGTGCGGTGGAGTTGCCGGATGGTGTCGAGATGGTGATGCCGGGTGACAACACCGAGATGACGGTGGAGTTGATCGCGCCGATCGCGATGGACGAGGGTCTGCGGTTCGCCATCCGTGAGGGTGGCCGCACCGTGGGTGCCGGCCGCGTCACCTCCATCCTCGAGTAGGAACAACCACCACCGGACGGGGTCGGCCACGTCGGCCCCGTCCGCTCGTGCACCGCAGTCGTGCCGGGGGGCGTCGCACCGCGATACGGTGGGACGCCACGATTCCCGGGCCCTGCGCCCGACCCGCGATCCACGGATCGCCCCACAGACTTTCCTGACACGACGAACGCTGCCCGGTGTCGGGCGCGAGGAGAACGACGATGGCCAAGAGCATCAATCGGCCGAAGGTGACGCTTGCCTGCCCGGAGTGCAAGGAGCGCAACTACATCACCACCAAGCACCGGGTCAACCAGCGCGAGCGCATCGAGTTCAAGAAGTACTGCCCCCGCTGCCGGGAGCACACCCTCCACAAGGAAACCCGCTAGACCCCAGACTTCTCTCCGGCCCGCCGACCCACCATCGGTACGTGGCCACACACGACCCCCGGATCCCGCCATCCGGGGGTCGTCCCTTTGGGGCGAGGACCGGCCTGGACGCGCGTCAGTCCAGGAGGTGGTCGAGGAGGTCGTCGACGTCCGGGTCGGGGTGGTCGCGCAGCGGGGCGAGGCTCCGGTAGACCTCGGCGGCGGCGTGGTGGAAACCGTCCGGGAGGTCGTGGGTGGCCATCGTGGCGGCGATCTCGTCCAGCTCGCCCGCGAAGCGCCAGGCCTTGGCTGCCAGCGCCCCGGCGCGACCACTGCGCTCGGTGACCCGCATGCCCGGCAGGGACCGGTCCCACTCGGCCAGGACCTCGCCCTCGACCCCTTCGGCCCGGGCCATCGCCCGCAGTGCCACGGCAAGAGCCGCCGTCCCCTTCGTCCAGCCGGCGAAGCCCATCTTGAGTGCCGATGCGGCTCCCACCGGTCCGTCGAGCGCGACCACCTCCAGTGCATCGTCGTCGAACAGCGCCGCGACGTGGTCGGCCCCGGCACCCGACAGGTACAGCCGGGTCGGGGTCTCGTCGCCGCTCTCCGGGGGGCCGCCGACGACCGAGCCGTCGACGAACGTGGCGAAGCGCTCGGCGATCGCGCGGGCCGTCGCCGGCCGCACGGCGTTGGCGTCGACGTAGGTCCCGTCGAAGCCGGCAGCAGCCACCGCGTCGGCCACGTCCATTGCCGCCGACGGCGGGCACAGGGAGAGGACGACGGCGGCGCGGTCGGCGAGGACGTCGATCGTCGAGACGTCGTCGAGCCCGGCGGCGTCGGCGCGGCGTCGGGTCGCCTCCGAGCGGTCCCGACCGGCCCACACCACCCGATGGCCGGCGCCGACCAGCAGGCCACCGACGGTGGCTCCCATCGCCCCCGGGTTCACCAGCCCGATCACCGTCGTGTCCATGCCCGCCATGCTAGGCCGCCCCACCTGCCCCTCACGGCCGTGTGGGTGCACATCGGTGCGGAAGTCGCTCGGTCGTGCACCCGCTCGGCCGGGGCGGTGGCGGGGGTGGTGACCGGGTGCAGATCGGTGCGGAAATCGCTCGGTCGTGCACCCGCTCGGCCCGGGTGGTCGCGGGGGGTGGTGACCGGGTGCAGATCGGTGCGGAAATCGCTCGGTCGTGCACCCGCTCGGGTCGGGTGGTCGGGGGAGCGGGGCCCGAGGTCGTGGGCGGGGCGTAGCATCCAGTGGCGACGAAGGAGTGACGCGTGGCGCTGAACACCGACCGGATCGGCCACACGTATCCCCCGGTGACCTACGACGTCTCGCGGGCCAAGATCCGCGAGTACGCCGCGGCGCTGGGCGAGACGGACCCGCGCTACTCCTCCGACGGCGACGACTGCGTGGCACCGCCGACGTTCGCGGCCTGCTTCACGATCATGCAGGGCGCCGAGGCGATGCTCGGTGACGACGAACTGGGGGCCCACTTCAACCTGGTCCACGGCAGCCAGGGCTACGAGTGGGGCGAGCGGGCCCTGCGACCCGGTGACCGCCTGCACCTGACCACCCGCATCGCCGACATCGTCGTGCGGCGCGGCAACGAACTGCTGACGCTCGAGGTCGACTGTCGCTTCGCCGACACCGACGAGCGGGCGGTGCTGTCGACCTCGATGCTGGTCCTGCTGGGATCCGCGCCGACCGACGACCCACGTCCGTGCGCGACCGAGGGGGCCTGAGATGGCGACCATGGACCTCACCGACGTCGCAGCGGGTGACGAACTGCCCGTGCTGGCCCAGACCGCGACGCTGGAGACCTCGGTCGCCTACGCCGGTGCGTCGACCGACCTCAACCCACTGCACTACGACGCCGACGTCGCGGCCGACATCAGCCCCACCGGCGGGATCATCGCCCACGGCATGTACTCGATGGGCCTGGTCTCCCGACTCGTGACCGACTGGGCCGGGGGACCGGAGCACCTCGCCGCCCTGGACGTGCGCTTCACCCGTCCGTGGCCGCTGGGCACCGAGGCGACCTTCGGCGGCACCGTCAAGGAGGTCGGCGAGGACACCGTGACCGTGTCGCTGTGGGGTCGCGACGCCGACGGCAAGGCCATGCTGCGTGGTTCTGCGAGCCTGCGACGCTGACCGTCGCAGGTGGTCGCCCGGCCCGCGCATGCGGTTGTGGGGGGGTCGGGGGGTCGGTACGCTGGACCGACGCTGCCTTTGACGAGGCAGCGTTGCCGTGTCGGACGCACGCTGCATCCCACAATTCCAGGATCGCTCGTGGGTCCGACCGGTACCCACGGGAGTAGCTCAATTTGGCAGAGCACCGGTCTCCAAAACCGGCGGTTGGGGGTTCAAGTCCCTCCTCCCGTGCCACACCGGACACACGCCGGGACGCGTGAAACCCCCCGACGCCGTCGTCCGGCCGGATCCCGCAGCCTTCCACGATCGACGAGTATCCCATGAGCCGTGAGGACGAGCGCGCCGCATCCCGGGCGCGACGCCAGGCCGACCAGGTCGACACCACCGACACCGTCGCCGCATCGGTCGGGTCGGAACGCCGTGGACGCGTCACGCCCCCCCAGTACCTCCGCGAGGTGCGGGGCGAGCTGCGCAAGGTGGCGTGGCCGTCGCGACGCGAGGTCGTCAGCTACACCATCACCGTCCTGGTCGTGACCGCCGTGCTGACCCTGATCGTGTGGGGCATGGACTGGGTGCTGCGCAACGCCGCACTCGAGTTCCTCTAGACCGGCCCCGCAAACCCCCCCGCCAAACCCCGGATCCCCGCCGGATCCGTGCGACCGCCGTCGACCGTGCAACCACGAAGCGAGATCCACGTGACTGATTCCGACACCACCGCCGAGGCCACCGACGTGGTCGACCCGGCCGTGTCCGAGGACGCCACCGACGACGCGACGTCCGTCATGGACGACGCCCAGGACCCGGCCGTCTCCCAGCCGTCGGAGGACGTCGGCGAGCAGCCGGCCGGCGACGACGCGCCCACCGACGAGGTGGTCGACTCGGTCGGCGACGACCTGGCCGCAGACGACGTCGTGGGTGCCGTGGAGGACGATGCGCCCGCGGCCGACGACGACGACGAGGTCGCGGCGGACGACGCTGACGACGCTCCCACCGACGACGCTCCCACCGACGACGCTCCCACCGACGACGGCGACGACCTCGACGCGCTGCTGGGTCTGGCAGGTGCGGACGACGACACCCCTGCGGACGACGAGACGGCCGCTGCCCCCGAGGCCGACGCCGACGACGCCGACGACGCCTCCGACGGCGACGATGCCACGACGCCCGAGGACGGCGACGACGAAGCGGCCGAGGAGCCGGTGGTCCGCCGCCGTCCGGAGTCCATGGCCGACGTGCGCGACCGGCGGGACCTGATCCGGCTGCCCGGCGACTGGTACGTCGTGCACACCTACTCGGGCTACGAGCAGCGGGTCAAGGACAACCTCACCAACCGGATCGAGGCGCTGGCCGCCGAGGACCGGATCTACGAGCTCGTGATCCCCACCGAGGAGGTCACGGAGTTCAAGAAGGGCAAGAAGCAGACGTCGGAGAAGAAGTTCCTCCCCGGCTACGTCCTGATCCGCATGGACCTCGACGACGAGACCTGGAACATCGTCCGCCACACCCCGGCCGTCACCGGCTTCGTGGGTGCCACCGCCTCCAAGCCGGTCCCGCTGTCGCTGCGCGAGGTCGCCGCGACGCTCAAGATCCCGGACCGGCTCGAAGAGGAGTCCGAGGGTGACGAGACCGAGGAGGAGACCGCGAAGTCGCAGGTCGCCGAGATCGACCTCGAGGTCGGCGAGACCATCCGGGTCACCTCCGGACCGTTCGCGGACTTCACCGGCACCATCGCCGAGATCAACCTCGACCAGGCCAAGCTGCGCGTGATGGTCAGCGTCTTCGGCCGCGAGACCCCGCTCGAGATGCCCTTCGACCAGGTGGCGAAGATCACCTGATCGACTCCACACGAACACCGACCACCCACGTTGTGAGCCCCTGGCGAGCAACGTGAATGCGCCCGCAGGGCGCGCCCCGACCGTGGGAGGGAGCCGCCGACCGGCGGACCCGTCTGCACCACGAGGAGAACACGCACCATGTCCAAGAAAGTCAGCGGCTTCATCAAGCTGCAGATCCCTGCCGGGCAGGCCAACCCCGCACCCCCCGTGGGTCCGGCGCTGGGCCAGCACGGCGTCAACATCATGGAGTTCTGCAAGGCGTTCAACGAGCGCACGCAGCAGCAGTCCGGGGACATCATCCCGGTCGAGATCACGGTCTACGAGGACCGCTCCTTCACCTTCATCACCAAGACGCCGCCGGCGGCCCAGCTGCTGCTGAAGGCGGCCGGGCTGAAGTCGGGGTCCGGTGAGCCGAACCTCAACAAGGTCGGCACGGTCACCAAGGACCAGGTCCGCGACATCGCCGAGAAGAAGATGCCCGACCTCAACGCCATCGACGTCGACGGCGCCATGAAGATCATCGAGGGCACCGCCCGCTCGATGGGCATCACCGTGAAGGGGGCATGACGATGGCGAAGCACGGGAAGAAGTACCGCGCAGCCCAGGCACGCCTGGAGGACGGCCACCTGTATGGCCCCGCCAAGGCGTTCTCGCTGCTCAAGGAGATCAACGGCGCGAGCTACGACCCCACGGTCGAGTGCGCGTTCCGGCTGGGGGTCGACCCCCGCAAGGCCGACCAGATGGTCCGTGGCTCCGTGGGCCTGCCCCACGGCATCGGCAAGACCGCCACGGTCGCCGTCGTCGCGGGTGGTGCCAAGGCACTGGAGGCGACCGAGGCCGGGGCCGACCACGTCGGCACCGACGAACTGGTCGAGCAGCTCCAGGCCGGTGACCTCATCGACGACCTGGACGCGATCATCGCCACGCCCGACCAGATGGGCAAGCTCGGACGGCTGGGGAAGGTGCTGGGCCCGCGTGGCCTGATGCCCAACCCGAAGTCCGGCACCGTGACGATGGACGTCGCCAAGGCCGTCAAGGAGATCAAGGCCGGTCGGGTCGAGTACCGCACCGACCGCCAGGGCAACGTCCACACCGTCCTGGGGAAGGCCTCGTTCACCGTCGACCAGCTGATGGACAACTACACCGCCCTGCTCGACGAGCTCCTGCGCCAGCGTCCCGCGTCCGCCAAGGGCCGGTACCTGCGCACGGTGGCCGTGTCGACCTCGGCGTCGCCGTCCATCCCGCTCGACCCGGCCGCCTCGCGCGACCTGGTCGAGGATGAAGAGGCCTGACTCGCTTCGCTCGGTCACGTTTGAGAACTCGCTGTGCTCGTTCTGCGGGCTGCATGAGGTGAGGCAATCGACAGAGGGCCCCCGCCGGATCGGCGGGGGCCCTCGTCGTGTCGGTGGGGCTGGTCAGCGGGCCTGGTGCGTGGCGACCAGGTCGACGAGCTCGGCGTGGAGGGGGTGGTCGGTGGGGATGCCCATGACCTGGTCCACGACGGCGTCGGCGTCGTGCTCGTCCAGCACCTGCGCGAGCTCGGCGGCCTCGGGGTCGTCGGGCGCGTCGAAGTCCAGGCCGGCACCCATCGCGGTGACCAGCGCGTCGTGGTCCATCCCGCGCTCGGCGAGCTGGGACGCCGGACTGACGAAGCGCTCGTTGCGGGACAGCTTGCGCAACGGTGCCCGGCCGACCCGCGCGGTGGTGTCGGGCAGGTGCGGGTTGGCGAACCGGTCGAGGATCCTGTCGACGTAGGCGGCCTGCACCTCGGGATCGATGCCGTGCTTGGCGACCACCAGCGCGGCGGTCTCGTCCAGCACCGCCCGGACCCGGCTGGCCACGTCGTCGTCGGCCAGCGCGTCGGCGATCCGCTCGATGCCGACAGCATGGCCGAACCAGGCGGTCGTGGCATGTCCGGTGTTGACCGTGAACAGCTTGCGCTCGATGTAGGGCCCGAGGTCGTCCACCCAGGTCACGCCCGGGATGTCGGGCACGGCGCCCGCGAACGGGGTGCGGTCCACGACCCACTCGAGGTAGGGCTCGACCGCGACGTCCAGGCCCGGATCCTGGTCGGGCACGATGCGGTCCACGGCCGTGTTGGCGAACAGCGCCCGGTCGTGCAGGTCGCCGTCGTGGCCGGCGGTCACCCACGCCTCCTCGACGTGGCCCTGCAGGATGTCGGTGGCGTTGATGGCGTTCTCGCAGGCCAGGACGGCCAGGCGTGGCGCCTCGGGTGACCGTGCGGCGATCCCGTCCGCGATGGCCGGGGCGAGGTGGACCAGCACGTGCGCCCCGACCGCGGTGGTGACGATGTCGGCGGCCGCGATCTCGGCGACCAGCTCGTCGGCCTGCTCGGCGGAGTGCACGGCCCGGAAGCCGTCGACCGTGTGGGTGGCCGGTTCCCGGCCGACCTCGTGGACCTCGTAGGAGTCCGCATCGCCGAGGGCAGCGATCAGGTCGCCGTCGACGTCGGCGAACACCAGGTCGTGGCCGGCCCGGTCGAGCAGGAGCCCGACGAACCCGCGCCCGATGTTGCCGGCGCCGAAGTGGACGGCCGACATCAGACGACGGCCTGCTCGAAGATGTCGAGGACCTCCTGCGGGGTGGTCGCGGCGTTCAGCCGGGCGAGCTCGTCGTCGTCGGTGAAGATGCCCGCGATGGCGGCCAGCAGGCTGAGGTGCTCGTTGCCCCGGCCGGCGATCCCGACCACCCACGTGACCGGCTTGCCGTTCCAGTCCAGGCCCTGGGGATACTTCACGACCGACATGACCGTGCGCTCGACCATGCCCTTGGCCTCGTTGGTGCCGTGCGGGATGGCCAGGCCGTTGCCCATCGCCGTCGAGGTCGACGCCTCGCGCTGGTGCATCGCGTCGATGTAGCCCTCCTCGATCGCACCCGTGTGCATGAGCAGGGCGCCAGCTTCGTCGATCGCGGCGTCGCTGTCGTTGGCCACACCGTCCATCACGATCGTGTCCGTGGTGAGCACCGGTGGGCCGGTCTGGGTCTCGGTCGTCGTGTCGGTCTGGGTCGCCGCCTGGGTGTCGGTGCGCACGGCGGTCGCCGTGGCCGCGCCGGCGGCGGCACCGCCGGTCGCGCCCCCGCCGCCGCCCTCGCGCTGCTGGCGGATCATCTCGACGATCTCGTCGTACTTCGGCGAGTTCATGAAGTCGTCGACCGACACGTGCACCGCCGAGCCCGTCTTCTGTGCGGCGCGCGGGGTGAGGTCCTGGTGGCTGACCACCAGGTCCCAGTCGTCCTGCAGGTCCGAGATGGCCTTGTTGGTCACCTCGACGTCGTCGTAGCCGGCACCGTGCACCTTCCGGCGCAGCAGCGAGGCACCCATGGCCGACGACCCCATGCCGGCGTCGCAGGCGAACACGATCCGGCGGATCGGCTCGTCGTGCTCGGCGATCGCGTCCGTCCCGGTCAGCACGCCGGCCACCGACGACTTCTTGCCCTTCATCGTCTCCATGTCGGACGTGGCGCTGGCCAGGTCGCCGTCGACGTCCTTGGTGACCCGCAGCAGGAAGACGGTCAGCGCCCCCGAGACCGCGGCCGCGGCAAGCACCGACACGGTGATCCAGAGGATGTCGCCGCGGGCAGCCACCGCCCACACCGCGAAGATCGATCCCGGTGCCGCCGGCCCCACGAGGCCGGTGCTGAAGAGCACGTTGATGAACACGCCGGTCATGCCACCGGCGATGGCCGCCAGCACCAGGATCGGCTTCATGAGCACGTACGGGAAGTAGATCTCGTGGATCCCCCCGAAGAACTGGATGATGATGGCGCCCGGGGCCGATGCCTTGGCGACGCCCGTGCCCGCGATCCAGTAGCCCAGCAGGATGCCCAGGCCCGGTCCGGGGTTGGCCTCGAGCAGGAACAGCACGGACTTGCCGGCCTCGGCCACCTCGGCGGTGCCGAGCGGGGTCAGGATGCCGTGGTTGATCGCGTTGTTGAGGAACAGGATCTTGGCGGGCTCGATGAAGACCGAGGTCAGCGGGAGCAGCCCGTTGTTGACCAGGGTGTTGACCACCTCGGCGGCGAAGTCACTGAAGCCGGTGACCAGCGGGCCGATGATGTAGAAGCCGAAGACCGCCAGGATCCCGCCCAGGATCCCGGCCGAGAAGTTGTTGACCAGCATCTCGAACCCGGGCCGGATCCGGTGGTGGACCAGCCCGTCCCACTTCTTGATGAGCCAGCCACCCAGCGGCCCCATGCCCATCGCCCCGATGAACATCGGGACGTCGGATCCCACGATGACGCCCATGGTCGCGATGACACCGACCACGGCGCCACGGGTGCCGTACACCATCGCCCCACCCGAGTGGGCGATCATGATCGGCAGCATGTAGGTGATCATCGGGCCGACCAGCCCGACGTGGGCCACCCCGTCGGCGTTCTCGCCGAAGCCGCCCAGTTCGGGGACCGGGAACCAGCCCACCTCGATGAACAACGCCGTGATCAGGCCCCAGGCGATGAACGCGCCGATGTTGGGCATGATCATGTTCGACAGCGCCGTGCCGAATTTCTGGACGCGCGTGCGGACACTGGTCCAGGTGGAGTTCTCCGAGGTCGTGCTCGTCGTGCTCATGCGTGGCTCCCAGGGTTCGTGTGGCGACCGACCACATCGGGGCAACCCTAGGGCTTGGACGTTGCCCATGAGGGCGTGACGGGCAACGAGTTTCGGGAGGCCGTGCGAGGGCGTCCGCGGGGCGCTGCTAGGTTCGGCGCCCGAGCCGGGGAGGGGACCGCGCCGGCGGCGACGTCCGCCAGGTCCTGCGACCCATCGGCTCGACCGCCACCAAGAGGAACCGCGATGGAGACCCTCGACGCGCCGACGACGGCCCGCAACCGGGACCGTGCCGCCGCCACGGTCGCCGCCACGCCCACCGGCCTGCTGATCGGTGGTGAGTGGCGTCCCGGTTCGGCCGGTGACGAGCTCGACGTGCTCGACCCCGCCACCGGCGACGTGGTCGCCAGCGTCGCGGAGGCCACGCCCGAGGATGCCGTGGCGGCGATGGACGCCGCGGTCGCGGCCCAGCCGGCCTGGGGTGCGAGCTCGCCGCGGGAGCGCAGCGACCTCCTGATGCGTGCGTTCACGGCGCTGATGGACCGACAGGACGACCTCGCGGCGATGATGACCTTCGAGATGGGCAAGCCGCTGGCCGAGGCGCGTGGCGAGATCGCCTACGCCGCCGAGTTCCTCCGCTGGTTCTCCCAGGAGGCCCTCCGCATCGAGGGCCGCTACGGAATCGCGCCCAGCGGCGCCAACCGCGTGCTGGTCTCGCCTCGCCCGGTCGGACCGACCGTGGCCGTCACGCCGTGGAACTTCCCGATGGCGATGGGGGCGCGCAAGCTGGCCCCGGCCATCGCCGCCGGCTGCACCACGGTGCTCAAGCCCGCCGAGCAGACGCCGCTGTGCTCACTGGCCCTGGCCGACCTGCTGGGCGAGGTCGGTGCCCCCGACGGGGTCGTCAACGTGCTCAACACCAGCAACCCCGGCCCGGTCGTCGACGCCCTCCTGCACCACCCCGGCGTGCGGAAGCTGACCTTCACCGGCTCGACCGACGTCGGTCGCCTGCTCCTGCGCAGCGCGGCGGACCAGGTGTTGCGGACCTCGATGGAGCTGGGTGGCAACGCCCCGTTCGTGGTGTTCGACGACGCCGACCTCGACGTCGCGCTGGACGGTGCGATGGACGCCAAGCTCCGCAACACCGGCCAGGCGTGCACGGCGGCCAACCGGTTCCTGGTGCACCGCGCCGTGGCCGACGACTTCACGGCCGGCCTCGCCGAGCGGATGCGGGACATGGTGGTCGGGCCGGGCCTGGACGAGTCGGTGCAGGTCGGCCCGCTCGTCGACCGCGCCGCCCGCGACAAGGTCGAGCGGCTCGTCGGGGACGCGTTGGACCGCAGTGCACGAGTGGTGGTCGGCGGCGAGCGCCCCGACGGTGTGGGCTGGTTCTATCCCCCGACGGTCCTGGCCGACGTGGACCGGGGTGCCGACCTCAACCACGACGAGATCTTCGGGCCGGTCGCCGCGATCAGCACCTTCGACGACACCGACGAGGCCATCGCCATGGCCAACGACACCATCCACGGGCTGGTGTCCTACGTGTTCACCCGCGACCTCGACCGAGCGCTGGACCTGGTCGACCGGCTCGACACCGGGATGGTCGGGATCAACCGTGGCCTGGTCTCGGACCCGGCGGCGCCGTTCGGCGGTGTCAAACAGTCCGGGCTGGGGCGCGAGGGCGGCAGCGAGGGGATCTGGGAGTTCCTCGAGACCCGTTACGCCGCGATCGGCACGTCTGGCTGACCGAGGGCTCCACGAACGAGCGTCGGGCCCGACCGTGTGGTCGGGCCCGACGTGGTTCGTCCTCGTGCGGCGGTGACGGCGGGGCCGCGGCGTTGCCGACGACCTCGGTGCGTTCAGGCGGGACCAGTTCCTTCAAGCCTCACGAGCCGGTGGTCCGGGTTGGAGTCGCCACCATCCCCTCGTCGGGGGAGCGGCGTTGTAGGCGAAGCGCCGCTAGCGCCCGGCCACCTCCAGGGTCCCATGGAAACAACTGCTGTTCAAATGGACCACCTCCTCTCTCTGGTGCGCGCAGTGTGCCATGTCGCATCGTCGTTGTCAGGACCTCGCCGGCGAGGTGCGCGGACCGTGCAGGCCCCCGCTGTGTGCGGTCTCCCGCACGCGGCAGACCGCGGAATGTGGACCCGGCCCGTCCACGTTGACCGGTGCATGCGTGACTTCGACGAGACCTTCGACGTGGTGGTGGTCGGCGCGGGCCAGGCGGGCCTGTCCACCGCCCGGCACCTCGTGCGCCGCGGGCTGGTGCCGGGGCGCGACATGGCCGTGCTCGACGCCGCGGACGGCCCCGGCGGTGCCTGGCGCGAGCGTTGGGACACCCTGACCATGGCGCGGGTCAACGGGATCTTCGCCCTTCCGGGCCTCGACCTGCCAGCGCCGGATCCTGCCGCCCGGGCCAACGTGGTCCTGCCGGACTACTTCGCCCGCTTCGAGCAGCAGTTCGACCTGCAGGTGCGCCGGCCCGTCCGCGTCGACGCAGTGCACGACGCCACGGACGGTTGGTTGGCGATCGAGCTGGCCGACGGACAGCGCCTGGGCACGCGCGGGCTGGTCAACGCGACCGGCACCTGGACCCGTCCGTTCTGGCCGACGGTGCCGGGCGCCGCCGACTTCGCCGGCCGCCAGCTCCACACCCACGACTGGCCCGGCGGGGCCGCGTTCGCCGGCGCGCGTGTCGTGGTCGTGGGCGGCGGCATCTCCGCCCTGGGCCACCTCGACGAGCTGGCCGGGGTGGGCGCCACCACGTGCTGGGTGACTCGGCGGCCACCCCGCTGGCGCACCCGGGAGTTCACGAGCGAGCACGGACGCGAGGTCGTGGCACGGGTCGATGCGCGGGTGCGGGCCGGCCTGCGGCCGCGGTCGGTCGTCGCCGAGACCGGCCTGCCCCTGACCGAGCGGGTCCGTGGCCTGCGGGCCGCCGGACACCTCGATCGTCGCCCGATGTTCGACCTCGTCACCCACGACGGCGTGGCGTGGACCGACGAGGCGGACCGCGTCACCGACCGGTTCGACGCCGACGCGATCGTCTGGGCGACGGGCTTCCGCTGGGCCCTGGACCACCTCGCACCACTGGACCTGCGGACGCGGCACGGTGGCGTGAGGATGGACGGCACCCGCGTCGTCGCCGACCCGCGCGTCCACCTGGTCGGCTACGGCCCCTCCGCCAGCACCGTGGGCGCCAACCGCGCCGGCCGCGCCGCCGTCACCGAACTCCTCGCCCACCTCCAGCGAACCTCGTCGACGACCGACGCTGCGTGACCTTCGAAGCCCATCTGCCTCGTCGAGTGTGCGGATCGCTCCGGGATGCTGGGGCGGGAAGCACACCCGACGTCCGGGGCTAGGTGATCCCCAGTTCGGCGTCGAGGTTGCGGGCGAAGGCGTCGCCGGTCCGGGTCATCGCCTGCTTCATGACACCCTCGACGGCGCGGGTGGACAGCCGGGGCAGGGGCAGGTCGACGTGGAGGGTGATCGAGATGGACACGGTCGTGCCGGTCGGGTGATCCTCGAGTTCGTACCAGCCGTCGGCTCCGGCCCACTCGTTGCGGCCGGGCGCCGGCGTGTGCGCGTAGTCGATCCGCTCGGGGGGCGTGAACTCCATCGTCTCGGTGAAGACCGGGGCGACCTCCATGCCCAGCCCCTTGATCCCGGCGAGGTGCCAGACCCAGGTGTTCCCGTCGGCCTCGATGCGGCGGACCAACGGCGTCAGGTCGGCCAGCAGGTCCGGGTCGGTCAGCACCTCCCAGATGCGTTGCCGTTCGGCACGCACGACGGCCGTGGACGTGTCGTTGGCACTGAAGGTGGTCACGCGAAGGCCCAGTGGTCGGGGGATCCGGTGTGCGGGCCCGCGGTGGAGCGCGCTCCGGCGTGGTCGAGACTAGGGGAGCCTGCGGTCGCGGGAGTGGGACCGACGGCCGGTGGACGGGGGTCGCCTCGACGGCGTCGCCGAGCCCCCGGTATGCTGGCACGAACATTGCCAGAGACCGTTGGTCGCCTGCCATCCGGCAGGTCGAAGGCTCGGGTCCTCCCCACTCCCCACGTCATGTCGACGCGGACGGGACGGACACCGAACGGCCGACGCAGGTGTGGACACGCGACGCCGCCCGCACGAGGGTTGGTCGATCGCGACCTTCCGCCCCTGCGTCTCCCCGCAGGGGTTTCGTCGTTCCCGGGTCGTCCGACGGTCGTGAACCGAACGGAGACGATGTGGCACGACCTGACAAGGTTGCTGCCGTCGCCGACGTCAAGGACCGTTTCGAGTCCTCGGCGGCGCTGCTGCTGACCAACTATCGCGGCCTGACCGTGGGTGAGCTCGCCGAACTGCGAGCCGAACTGCGCAAGGCCAACGCGAGCTACCGCGTCAGCAAGAACACGCTGATCCGTCGTGCGATGCACGACGCGGGCGTGGAGGGCCTCGACGAGATGCTCGTCGGCCCGACCGCCCTGGTGTTCTGCGCCGACGACCCCGTCGGGCCCGCCAAGGCGCTGAAGGCCTTCACCAAGGACCACCCCCAGCTCGAGTTCAAGGGTGGCTTCCTGGAGGGTGGAGTGCTGGACGCCGACGCGGCGCTCAAGCTTGCCGACCTCGAGTCGCGCGAGGACCTGCTGACCCGGCTCGCCGGGCTCATGCACGGGGCACTCGCCAACACCGCTCGCCTGCTCGCTGCCCTGCCCGAGAAGCAGGCACGTCTGCTGCAGGCCCTGGTCGACGCCGGCGGTTTCGCCGGCGGTGACGGGGCCGAGGCCACCGAGGCGGCCGACCAGGCCGCCGCGGCGACCACGGACGACGAGCCCGAGGCTGCTGCCGACGCCGACGCCGACGAGCCGGAGGCGGCTGCCGACGACGCGAATGCGGACGCGGACGAGCCCGTGGCGACCACGGACGACGAGCCCGAGGCTGCTGCCGACGAGCCCACCGCCGAGGCGGACGACGAGCCGGAAGCTTCCGACGAGTCCGACGCCGACGAGTCCGACGCCGACGAGAGCTGATCGACGCGCCGAACGCGACGTGACGACGACAGAACAACCCCCACCCCGACCCACCACGACATCGCACGAACGCGGCGACCACGCTGCGAGAAGGGACGCCATCATGGCGAAGCTGACCACCGACGAGTTGATCGAGGCCTTCAAGGACCTCACGCTCATGGAGCTCTCCGAGCTCGTCAAGAAGTTCGAGGAGACCTTCGAGGTCTCCGCGGCGGCCCCGGTCGCCGTTGCTGCCGGCGGCGGTGCCGCTGCCGGTGCCGAGGCCGAGGAGGAGAAGGACGAGTTCGACGTCGTCCTGACCGCCGCCGGCGACAAGAAGATCCAGGTCATCAAGGAGGTCCGTTCGCTGACCTCCCTGGGCCTGAAGGAGGCCAAGGAGCTGGTCGAGTCCGCTCCCAAGGCCGTGCTCGAGGGCGTCGCCAAGGACGCCGCCGAGGACGCCAAGGCCAAGCTCGAGGAGGCCGGCGGTTCCGTCGAGCTGAAGTGAGCTGAAACCACGGCACCACGACGAGGGGCGGTCCCGACCGGGGCCGCCCCTCGTCGCCGTCGGTGGGCCGGCGCAGGACGGACCCGGGCCGGAACGGTCCGTCGCCGGCGCAACCCAGGCTTCCGAGGGGCCTGGCATGCAACGAGATGGTGCGGAGCCCGCCGTCAAGGCCGATCGTGGGGTGGCCGACCGGCCAACGGATGCCGCCCTGCGACCGTCTACGGTTGATCGTCGACGTGATTCCCAACCAACAAGGACGTCACCATGCCCCGCAGCCTCATCGGCATTCTCATCGCCATCATCCTCATCATCGTCATCGTGATGCTGGTGACCTGATCGCGATCCACCGGCCCGACGCGCCCTGCGCGTTCGGCCGGACAGGCGCGTGGCCGGGTGGGGCCCTCTAGCCTGCCCGGCCACACCTGTCAAGGAAGAGTTGGCGTCGAGGGCCATTCGGGGTATGCTGTCCAGTCCGCCGTAGCCCCGCCGTCGCATTCGTGGTGATCTGACACGCTCACACTCCAATTTCGCGGTTTTCCGCTCCCGCAGCCCTGCCTGCGCGGGAGCGTGTTCTCGTTGAAGTCGGTTTCGTAGTCCCGCCCAGCACTCGCTCCCGCTCTTCGTGGTGCCTCATCGTGCGCTGAACGCGCATGCCATGCCGCCCCCCGCCGAATCAGGGTCGCGAGTCGTTCGGCAACCCCGTCCGCGACGGATGCATCCCGTCCACCCCTGCCGCCAAGTTTGGCTCGACCTCCAGGAGGTCCCCGTTGGCCACCGTCACCGATCGTCTCAGTTTCGCCCGGATCCGCGAGGCCCTTCCGATCGAGCAGCTCGACCTGGTCGCCATTCAGCGCGACTCCTTCGCCTGGCTGCTCGCCGAGGGTCTGCAGGAGATCTTCGACGAGCTCTCCCCGGTGGAGGACAGCCAGGGGAAGATGTCGCTGTCGTTCATGGACCACCGCTTCGAGGAGCCCAAGTACTCCGAGGAGGAGTGCAAGGAGAAGGACTACACCTTCGCCAAGCCGCTCTTCGTCACGGCGGAGTTCCTGAACAAGGACGACGGGACCATCAAGTCCCAGACCGTCTTCATGGGCGACTTCCCGGTCATGACCGACCAGGGCACGTTCATCGTCAACGGCACCGAGCGCGTCGTCGTGTCGCAGCTCGTCCGCTCGCCGGGCGTCTACTTCGACACCTCCGTCGACAAGACGACGGGTCGTGACGTCTACGGCTGCAAGGTCATCCCGGGCCGTGGTGCGTGGCTGGAGTTCGAGGTCGACAAGCGCGACCTCGTCGCCGTGCGCGTCGACCGCAAGCGCAAGCAGCCCGTGTCGGTGATGTACCGCGCCCTGCAGGCGTTCGAGTTCTCGGACGAGACCGGCCAGTACGAGCTGGCCGAGCCCGAGGTGCTCAACACCCCGATCCCCGACGAGGACATCCTCGAGTTCTTCGGTGGCGCCGAGTCCATGGCGCTGACCCTGGAGAAGGACAACACGGGTCGCACGCCGGCCAACGCGCTGGAGGAGATCTACCGCAAGCTGCGTCCGGGCGAGCCGCCGTCGGCCGACCAGGCCGGCCAGCTCCTGCTGGGCATGTACTTCCAGTCCAAGAAGTACGACCTGCAGCGGGTCGGTCGCTACAAGATCCTCGGTGACGAGAACGACGTCGAGGGTCGCGTCAAGCACGGCAAGCTGTCCGACGAGTACGAGAAGCTGGGCTTCGAGCGCCAGGACGGCCACACCCTCACCCGTGAGGACGTGCTGGCCACGATGTCCTACCTCGTCAAGCTCCATGCCGGCGAGTCGGGCTACGACACCGACGACATCGACCACTTCGGCAACCGCCGCCTCCGCAGTGTCGGCGAGCTGATCCAGAACCAGTTCCGGATCGGCCTGTCGCGCATGGAGCGCGTGGTCCGCGAGCGGATGACGACCCAGGACATGGAGGCGATCACGCCCCAGACCCTGATCAACATCCGTCCGGTCGTGTCGGCGATCCGCGAGTTCTTCGGCACCTCGCAGCTGAGCCAGTTCCTCGACCAGACCAACCCGCTCACCAGCCTGACCCACAAGCGTCGCCTGTCGGCGCTGGGACCGGGTGGCCTGTCGCGTGAGCGCGCCGGGTTCGAGGTCCGCGACGTGCACCCGTCCCACTACGGCCGCATGTGCCCGATCGAGACCCCGGAGGGCCCCAACATCGGCCTGATCGGGTCGCTGGCGACCTATGCCCGGATCAACCCGTACGGCTTCATCGAGACGCCCTACCGCAAGGTGGTGGACGGTGAGGTCACCGACGAGTTCGAGTACCTGACGGCCGACCTCGAGGACCGCTACGTCATCGCCCAGGCCAACGCGCCGGTCGGCGACGACGGGTACTTCGAGGCCGACCTCGTGTTGGTCCGGTCCAAGGGCGGCGAGGTCCGCGAGATCGCGCCGAAGCTGGTCGACTACATGGACGTCTCGCCCCGCCAGATCGTGTCGATCTCGGCGGCGCTGATCCCGTTCCTCGAGCACGACGACGCCAACCGCGCCCTGATGGGTGCCAACATGCAGCGCCAGGCCGTCCCCCTGCTGCGCGCCGACGCACCGCTGATCGGCACCGGCATCGAGGACAAGGCCGCCAAGGACGCCGGTGACGTGGTCATCGCGCGCACCGACGGCGTGGTGGTGGAGGTCGCGGCCGACCACATCGTCGTCAAGACCGACGACGACGACATCGACCGCTACTACCTCACCAAGTTCCAGCGCTCGAACCAGGGCACGTGCCTCAACCACCGTCCGATCGTGGTCGAGGGCCAGCGCATCGCCGCTGGCCAGCCGCTGGCCGACGGGCCGTCCACCGACCAGGGCGAGCTCGCCCTGGGACGCAACCTGCTGGTCGCGTTCATGTCGTGGGAGGGCTTCAACTACGAGGACGCGATCATCCTGTCCGAGCGGCTGGTCCGCGAGGACGCGCTGACCTCGATCCACATCGAGCAGCTCGAGGTGGACGCGCGCGAGACCAAGCTGGGCCCCGAGGAGATCACCCGGGACATCCCCAACGTGTCCGAGGAGATGCTGGCCAACCTCGACGAGGAAGGCATCATCCGCATCGGCGCCGAGGTCGTGCCGGGCGACATCCTGGTCGGCAAGGTCACGCCCAAGGGCGAGACCGAGCTGACCCCCGAGGAGCGCCTGCTGCGGGCGATCTTCGGCGAGAAGGCCCGCGAGGTCCGTGACACGTCGCTGAAGGTGCCCCACGGCGACCGCGGGATCGTGATCGGCGTGCAGAAGTTCTCGCGCATCGAGGGCGACGACCTGCAGCCCGGGGTCAACGACCTCGTGCGGGTCTACGTCGCCACCAAGCGCAAGATCACCCAGGGCGACAAGCTCGCCGGTCGCCACGGCAACAAGGGCGTCATCTCCAAGGTGCTGCCGGTCGAGGACATGCCGTTCCTCGCCGACGGGACCCCGGTCGACATCGTCCTCAACCCGCTGGGCGTGCCGTCGCGCATGAACGTCGGCCAGGTGCTGGAGACCCACCTCGGGTGGGCCGCTGCCAACGGCTGGGAGTTCGACGGCGTGCCGGACTGGTTCGCCGCGTCCGGCTGGGGCGACGAGCTCACCGACGTCGAGGGCCCCGTCCGCCTGGCAACGCCGGTCTTCGACGGTGCCAACGAGACCGCCCTCAACGACCTGCTGCTCAACACCCGCAAGACCGACGAGGGTATGCGGCTGGTCGACCCCAACGGCAAGGCCCAGCTGTTCGACGGCCGCACCGGCGAGCCCGTGGATGCGCCCATCACCGTGGGCTACATCTACATGCTCAAGCTGCACCACCTCGTGGACGACAAGATCCACGCCCGGTCGACCGGCCCGTACTCGATGATCACCCAGCAGCCGCTGGGCGGCAAGGCCCAGTTCGGTGGCCAGCGCTTCGGGGAGATGGAGGTCTGGGCCCTGAAGGCCTACGGCGCCGCCTACGCCCTGCAGGAGATGCTGACCATCAAGTCCGACGACACGGTCGGCCGCGTGAAGGTCTACGAGGCGATCGTCAAGGGCGACAACATCCCCGAGGCCGGCATCCCCGAGTCGTTCAAGGTGCTGGTCAAGGAGATGCAGGCCCTGGCGCTGTCGGTCGAGGTCCTGGCCGACGACGGGTCCGAGATCGAGTTGCGTGACAGCGACGAGGACCAGTTCGGTGCCGCCAACTCGCTGGGCATCGACCTGTCCCGTCCCGAGCGGCCCACCGCAGACGCCTGAGTCCCGCCGGACCCGGGTCGCCACCACGTCGTGGCGACACCGGGTCGGCGACGACGGTTTTTCAACAGTTTGGTTCACCCGCGGCCCACCGGGTCGCACGAAGGTTTGGAGCACGTTCATGCTGGACGTCAACCACTTCTCCGCACTCCGCATCTCGCTGGCCGAGGCCCACCAGGTGCGCATGTGGTCCAACGGCGAGGTCAAGAAGCCCGAGACCATCAACTACCGCACGCTCAAGCCCGAGAAGGACGGCTTGTTCTGCGAGAAGATCTTCGGTCCCCAGAAGGACTGGGAGTGCGCCTGCGGCAAGTACAAGCGGGTCCGCTTCAAGGGCATCATCTGCGAGCGCTGTGGCGTCGAGGTCACCCGCTCCAAGGTCCGGCGTGAGCGCATGGGCCACATCGAGCTGGCCGCCCCGGTCACCCACATCTGGTACCTCAAGGGTGTCCCGAGCCGCCTGGGCTACCTGCTGGACATGTCGCCCAAGGACCTCGAGAAGATCATCTACTTCGCGTCCTACGTGATCACGTCGGTCGACACCGACGCGCGTCACGACGCGCTGGCGGACATCCGCGCCGAGATCGACGAGGAGAAGTCCGAGATCGAGCGGCTCTTCGAGATCGACCGGGCTGACCTGCTCGAGGAGCTCGAGGTCACCCTGGCCGACCTGGAGTCCCAGGGCGCCAAGGCAGACGTGGTCAAGAAGGAGCGTCGCGAGATCGAGAAGCGGCTCAAGCAGCTGTCGCTGCGTGCGGCGGCCGAGCAGGAGCACCTCGACAAGGTCTACGACACCTTCAAGAAGATCAAGCCCAAGATGCTGATCAACGAGGAGCTGGTCTACCGCGACATGCGGGACCGCTACGAGGACTACTTCACCGGTGGCATGGGCGCCGAGGGTGTCCGTGACCTGCTCGAGCGCATGGACATGGAGGCCGAGTCGATCGAGCTGCGCGCCACGATCAAGGACTCCAAGGGCCAGAAGAAGCAGCGCGCCACCAAGCGCCTCAAGGTCGTCGAGGCCTTCCGCACCACCGACAACAACCCGGCGTCGATGGTGCTGGAGGCCATCCCGGTGATCCCGCCGGACCTGCGTCCGATGGTGCAGCTGGACGGTGGCCGCTTCGCGACCTCCGACTTGAACGACCTGTACCGCCGGGTCATCAACCGCAACAACCGCCTCAAGCGACTGCTCGACCTCGGTGCCCCCGAGATCATCGTCAACAACGAGAAGCGGATGCTGCAGGAGGCCGTGGACGCGTTGTTCGACAACGGCCGTCGTGGCCGTCCGGTGACCGGGCCGGGCAACCGCCCGCTCAAGTCGCTGTCGGACCAGCTCAAGGGCAAGCAGGGCCGGTTCCGCCAGAACCTGCTCGGCAAGCGCGTGGACTACTCCGGTCGCTCCGTGATCGTGGTGGGTCCCCAGCTGCGCCTGCACCAGTGCGGCCTGCCCAAGCAGATGGCGCTGGAGCTGTTCAAGCCGTTCGTGATGAAGAAGTTGGTCGAGCAGAACTACGCCCAGAACATCAAGTCGGCCAAGCGCATGGTCGAGCGCCAGCGCCCCCAGGTCTGGGACGTCCTCGAGCAGGTCATCGAGGACCACCCGGTGCTGCTCAACCGCGCCCCGACCCTGCACCGCCTGGGCATCCAGGCGTTCATGCCGACCCTGGTCGAGGGCAAGGCCATCCAGCTGCACCCGCTGGTGTGCACCGCCTTCAACGCCGACTTCGACGGTGACCAGATGGCGGTCCACCTGCCGCTGAGTGCCGAGGCGCAGGCCGAGGCCCGCGTGCTGATGCTGTCGTCCAACAACATCCTGTCGCCGGCGACCGGTCGTCCGATCGCGACGCCGACCCAGGACATGGTGCTGGGCATCTACTACCTGACCTACGCCGCGGGTGAGCCGGGCGAGGCCGGCGAGGCGGTCTTCCCGCCCGCCGACGTCGACCGCGGTTCCCTGCCCGTCTACAGCTCGGTCGGCGAGATCGAGATGGCCATCGACCGCCGGACGCTGGGTGTGCAGGACTGGCTGTGGCTGCGCGTGCGTGGCAAGCAGCTCGACCCCGAGCTGCGCAGCGAGGCGTTCGCCGGCGACGAGGCGTTCGCCGAGGGTCGCGAGGAGCAGGCCCCGATGCGGGTCCTGACCACCGCGGGCCGCGCGATCATCAACGAGATCCTGCCCGACGAGTTCCCGTACGTGAACTACACGCTGACCAAGAAGGGCATCGGCGACGTCGTCAACCGCACCACCGACCAGTTCAAGCGGTGGCAGGTCGTCGAGATCCTCGACGCCCTCAAGGACCTCGGCTACAAGTTCGCCAGCCGGGCCGGTGTCACCGTCGCGATCGCCGACGTCGAGACCCCCGACACCAAGCCGGCCATCCTGGCCGACGCGGACGACAAGGCCCAGTCGATCGAGAAGCAGTTCGCCCGCGGTGTCATCACCGACGCCGAGCGACGCCAGGAGCTGATCGACGTCTGGAACGACGCCACGACCCGGGTCGCGACCGACATGGAGGCCAACTTCACGGTCACCAACCCGTTCTTCGTCATGGCCAACTCCGGCGCCCGGGGCAACATGACCCAGCTGCGCCAGATCGCCGCCATGCGTGGACTGGTCGCCAACCCGCGGGGCGAGATCATCCCCCGCCCGATCAAGTCCAACTTCCGCGAGGGCCTGTCGGTCGCCGAGTACTTCATCTCGACGCACGGCGCACGCAAGGGCCTGGCCGACACCGCGCTGCGCACCGCCGACTCCGGGTACCTCACCCGGCGCCTGGTGGACGTGTCGCAGGGCCTGATCATCCGCGAGGAGGACTGTGGTTCCGCGCGCGGGATCGGCGTGACCGTCGGCGAGCGTGACTCGGCCAGCCTGTACGGCCGCGTGCTCGCCACCGACGTCACCTTCCCGGGCAGCGACGAGGTCTTCATGGCCGCCGGCACCCACGTGGCCGACCAGCAGGTCCGTGACCTGCGTTCGGTCTTGGTCAAGGGGATCGACCCCGCGACCGGCGAGGCGCTGGAGACCACGGCCGACAGCGACGAGGACCGCGCGGTCGTCGTGCGCAGCGTCCTGACCTGCGACACCGAGGTCGGGATCTGCCGTGCGTGCTACGGCCAGATGCTCGCCACCGGCGAGATGGTCGACAACGGCGAGGCGGTCGGCATCATCGCCGCCCAGTCCATCGGTGAGCCGGGCACCCAGCTGACGATGCGGACCTTCCACACCGGTGGTGTGGCCCAGGCCGACGACATCACGCAGGGTCTGCCCCGTGTCATCGAGCTGTTCGAGGCTCGCAGCCCCAAGGGCAAGGCCGAGATCGCCCGGATCTCCGGACGCGTGTCGATCGAGGACCTCGAGGGTGGCCAGCGCCTGCTGACCATCTCGGGCAGCCGTGACCGGATCGAGGAGTACGAGCTCCCGCGTGGCACCCGCCTGTTCCGTGACGAGGTGTCCAGCGTCGAGATCGGCAACGGCGCCGAGGTCGAGGTCGGCCAGCAGCTGACCACCGGCGCGATCGACCCGCACGAGCTCCTCGAGGTGCTGGGCGTCCGTGCGGCGCAGCTGCACCTGGTCGCCGAGGTCCAGGAGGTCTACCGCAGCCAGGGCGTGCCGATCCACGACAAGCACGTCGAGCTGATCGTCCGGCAGATGTTCCGCCGCGTGGCGGTCGTCGACGCGGGCGACACGACCTTCCTGCCCGGCGACAACATCGACCGGATCAAGTTCCGCAACGAGAACGCCCGGGTGCTCGAGGAGGGCGGCCAGCCGGCTGCCGGTCGCGAGCAGCTCATGGGCATCACGAAGGCATCGCTGGCCACGGACTCGTGGCTGTCGGCGGCGTCGTTCCAGGAGACCACGCGCGTGCTGACCGAGGCGGCCCTGGAGGCCAGCTCGGACCCGCTGCAGGGACTCAAGGAGAACGTGATCATCGGGAAGCTGATCCCGGCCGGCACCGGCGTGAAGGAGTATCGCCAGGTGCAGGTCGGCCACACCGAGGTGCCCGAGCAGGCACTGCCGGCCGACATCGCCGAGTACCTCGCGTCCACCGAGTCCTACGAGGGCGACGGGTCCTGGGGCTTCGAGGGCGGCTGGGGCTTCGACGACTTCACCGCCAACTGATCCGACCGACGGGCACCACGCCCGATCGGCCAGCACGAACGGGGCGTCCCCACGGGGGCGCCCCGTTCGTCGTCGGGAGGGCCGTGGGTCAGGCGGCGGCGGTGGTGCCGTTCGTGGTCACCTCGGTGCCGTCGACCATGGCCAGGAGCCGGTCGAAGACCGCCATGCGGTCGAACTGCAGGGCGTGCTCGCGGGCCTGCCGGCGCCACTCGGCCCGTTCCCGAGGCTCCATGGTCACCGCCCAGTCGATCGCGTCGGCGATCGCCGCCGGGTGGTCGACCGGCACCACGATCGCGGTGTCGCCCACGGCCTCGGGGATCCCGCCGGTCATGGTCGTGATCGCCGGACCACCGCCGGCCAGCATCTCCTCGGCCAGCGCGATCCCGAAGGTCTCGACGAACTCGCGTCGGGGCTTGCTCGGCAGGACGTAGGTGGCGCAGCCGGCCATCAGGTGCAGCTTCTCGGCGTCCCCGACGTCGTCCAGGAAGTGGATCCGGTCGGCCACGGCGGTCTCGCTCGCCCGGGCCCGCAGCTCGTCGGCGGCCGGACCGGTGCCCGCGACCACCAACGGGAGTCGCTCGCGCGCCGCGCAGCGTGCGTAGCCGTCGACCAGGTCGTCCACGCCCTTGGCGCGGGTGAGCCGGGACAGGTAGAGCACGTAGCCGTCCGTGTCGAGGCCACGGCGGGCCAGGACCCGGTCGGTCTCGCGCGGGTCGAGGTCGAGGCAGGCCGTGCTGTCGATCGCCGGGTGCGACACCCGGATGCGCTCGAGGCAGCGTGGGGCGAAGTCGGTGCCGAGGGCGGCGTCGACGTGGGTGGCGGCCTCGACGATCAGGTCACGGGTGTAGCCCGACACCGCCAGGCAGTGGTCGTTGCCGAGGTAGGTGGTGAACAGGTGGGCGGCCACGCCGACGCGGCCCTCGCCCACGGCAGCGCGGGCGATGTCGGTGATGTCGGACCCGACCGCCTCGGCCAGGGTGGTGATGTCGCCGGCCGCTCCGGTGGCGCGTGCGGCCGCGAGCGCCTCGGCCACCACCATGGCGTGGGGCAGCAGGTACAGCGACATGGCAACCGTGGGCACCCCGTCGGTGAACAGCTCGACGAGCCGCCCGACCAGCCCGGCCGTGTGGCGTCCGTCGGGGACCTTGTAACCGCCGACCGGGTCGGGCCGCTCGACCGTGATGCCGGGGGAGTAGGCCAGGATCGAGTCGGCCGGCTTCAGTGGCAGGCCCAGTGCCTCCAGGCGATCCACGGGCCAGGTCAGGATCCGCACGTCGTCGAACCCACGCTGGAGGGCGGCCTCGGCCAGGTTGCGTGCCTCCACGGAGTGGCCGCAGATGACCGGGTCGGCCCGGACGACGAGCACCAGCCGGCGGGTCGGCGGACCCTCGGCGGGTCGGCCGCTGGCGGCGAGGTGGGGCGTGCGACGGGTGGTCATCGGTTGCTCCTGGGGATGCCGAGGGAGGGGTCACCGGCAGACGGGGGCGGGTGGTCGCCACCCCAGCCGGACGGCCGGGGTCCGAGGTCGATGCGGATGGTGGAGACCTCGCGCAGCGCGCGGCTGTCGAGGTGGGTGGCGTGCAGGGGCGTGTCGTCGACGGTGACCGACTGCACGTGGTTGGGGGGACCGCCGGGCTCGGGTCGGGTCCAGCCCGTGGTCTCGATCGACAGGTCGTGCCCGCCCACGTCGATGCGGGCATGGGGGAAGGTCGGGGCATTCACCAGGAACAGGTGCTGGCCCGCGACCGGGAACAACCCCAGCGACGCCCAGACCAGCCACGAGCTGAGGCCACCGGAGTCGTCGTTGCCCGGCAGGCCGCCCCGGCCGGTGCCGAACTGGTTGGTGACCACCGCGTGCACGACCTCGGCGGTGCGGTCCGGGCGCCCCGCCCAGTGGTAGGCCCACGGGGCCTCCATGTCCGGCTCGTTGTTGAGTCCCTCGAACCGGTCGAGGGCGTAGCCGCGGGCGACCTCGTCGCCGAACGGCGGGCCCCCCAGCTGGGTGACCGGTGGGGCGTCGAAGCCGAAGAAGCGGTCGAGCAGGTCCACGAAGCGGGCCGGTCCGCCCGCCAGGTCGATCCGCGCCGCCATGTCGTGGACCAGTCGGAACGAGTAGTTCCAACGTCCGCCCTCGTAGAAGGTCGAGTCGACCAGCAGGCCCGTCGACGGGTCGAAGGCGTTGACCCACTGGGCCGCGAGCTCGTCGAAGCGCTTCGCGAGGTGGTCGTCGCCGACCAGCCGGGCAACCCGGGCCGTGCACGCGTAGCCCTGGGCGAGGTCCAGCGTGTGGCTCACCGGGTGGGTGACGCCGTGGTCGACGAACTCCTCGCCCCACGCCCGCCGCAGGTCCGCGTGCAGGTGCACCAGGGCCCAGTCCCAGTCGATGCCCTCCAGCCCCAGGGCCGCGACGTCCCCGACCAGCGTGTGCGCCAGCGCGCTGGCCTGGCGGAAGAACCGGTCGGCCCCGCGGGCCATCCGGTAGCCGATCGGGAGGTTGCCCTCCTCCTCGCAGATCTTGAGCAGGGCGTTGACCAGCTCGACCGCCCGGTCGGGGGCGATGGTCGTCAGCAACGGCAGCTGGGTCTTGTAGATGTCCCACATCGTCGAGATGTCGAACACCCAGGGTCCACCACCGGGCCAGAACGGGGACTCGTCGGCCGCGAAGCTGGGCTTGACCAGCGAGTGGTACAGGGCCGTGGCGAACGTCGTCGTCGCGTCGTCGTCGCCGCCCTCCACCGTCACCCGGTCGAGGTGGTCGGTCCAGGCGGCGACCGTCGCGTCGCGTCGGCTCGTGAACACCCGCTGGCCGTGGCCGCAGTCGGACCGGAGGTTGGCCTCGGCCTGCTCGACCCCGCGCAGCGAGAAGCCCAGCCGCACCTCGACGGTGTCGCCAGCGGCCGCCGGGCCCATGACCATCAGGCCGAACGGGCGCAGGGTGGTCTCGCGGATCGAGTCGAACTCCAGGCGGCTGCCCCCGGCCATGAGCCGCCGGTCGTACCACAGCATCTGGCGCCAGTCGGGCGTGTCGAACTCGGCATGCACGGCGATCGGGACACCCTCGAACGCGACGGTGCCGCGGGCCACGCCGGGGGCACGGTTCTCGAGCGCGGCGCGGACCGGCACGGTCGACCCGTGGTCGATCGCCAGGCCACCCAGCGAGAAGTCCATCACCACCCGGGCGTCGGCGTGGGCCGGGAAGGTGTAGCGGTGCACGGCGCTCTTGGGCCCGACGGTGATCTCGCAGCGGATCCCGTTGTCGAGGGTGGCCGCGTAGGAGCCCGGGCTCGCGACCTCGTCGTGCAGTGCCCACTGGGTCCCGAGGTCGTCCAGCGGGGTCAGCATCGGGGTGACCCGGAAGTAGTTGTAGTACTTGCGGATGGCGCCGGTGCCCGACTGTTGGAAGTGGGTGAACCCGGAGGCCTGCAGCCGGTCGAACAGGGGCAGCGGGACGCCCTCGGTGGACAGCTGGTGGGTCCCGTACCCGGTGGGGTAGGCGCCGGAGTAGGCACAGGCCGACACCATGCCCAGCGGGTGGCAGGCACCCGGATGGGTGTTGCCGACCTGCGGCTTGGGCCACCACCACGTCGCCGCCAGCCCCCGTGGCGCCGGCAGGTCGGTGGCCGCGGTGCCGATGAACGGGTCGACGGCGCCGATCACGGGTGAGGCCCGAGGGTCTCGCCGGGGAAGCGCACGCGCGACCGTGACGGGGGCGGGTGCGGTCGGTCGGGCATGGCGCGACGCTAGGTCCCGATCGGGTCGCCAGTGTTACGTCGACGTGACGATCCGGCGTCGCGGGCGGGCGTGGGGCGGCGACACCGGCGGTTGCCCGCATCGGGCCGTCACGGTCCCGGGGGTAGCATCGGCGGCCCACGTCGAACGCCCGGATCCCATCCATGACCGCGTCCTCCGCGGGTGCGGACGAGACTGCCTCGACCGCACCCGACCAGCCCCCAGCCCGCAGCGACGGCCGCTCCGACTTCACCCGGCTGCCGCCCACGATCGACCTGCCCGCGACCGAGCAGGCCATCCTCGAGCTGTGGGACGACATCGACGCGTTCGAACAGTCCGTGCAGCAGCGTCCGGCCGACGACGAGTACGTGTTCTACGACGGTCCGCCCTTCGCCAACGGCACGCCCCACTACGGCCACCTGCTGGCGTCCACGACCAAGGACGTCGTGCCGCGGTACTGGACGATGCGTGGGCACCGGATCCACCGCCGCTGGGGCTGGGACACGCACGGCCTGCCGGTGGAGATGAAGGTCGAGGAGGCGCTGGGCGTGCGCGGCCCGGCCGAGATCGAGGAGTTCGGGGTCGCGGCCTTCAACGAGGCCTGCCGTGCACTGGTGGACCAGACCGCCGACGACTGGGACTACGTCGTGCGTCGGCTCGGCCGGTGGGTCGACATGGACCACCCGTACCGCACGATGGACACCGACTTCATGGAGTCGGTCTGGTGGGTCTTCGACCAGCTGTGGGACAAGGGCCTGGTCTACCGGTCGGTCAAGGTCCTGCCGTACTCGTGGGGCGCGACCACGCCCCTGTCCAACTTCGAGGCCAACCTCGACTACCGGATGACCGACGACCCGTCGATCGTGGTGCGGATGCCGGTCGTGGCCGGCAACGACACGGTCCCGGACGGTGACGACCTGCTCATCTGGACCACCACACCGTGGACCCTGCCGGGCAACCTGGCGATCGGGGCCGGCCGTGACGTGACCTATGCCCGGGTCCGGGTCGACGACGACGGGACGACCCGCCACCAGTGGCTCGCCACCGACCTGGTCGAGACCGTGCTGCCCGACGGCGACGTCGTCGCGACGGCGTCCGGGGCCGACCTGCTGGGCGTGCAGTACCAGCCGCCGTTCGACCACTTCGGCGAGGAACGCGACCGCGGGGCCTTCCGGGTGCTCGCCGCCGAGGAGGTCGAGACCGACGAGGGCACCGGGCTGGTCCACATGGCGCCGGCCTACGGGGAGATCGACTTCCTGACCCTTCGCGAGGCCGGGCTGGACGTCCTGATCGACTACGTCGACGCCGACGGTCGCTTCACCGAGCTGGTGCCGGAGGTGGCCGGGGTCAACATCAAGGAGGCCGACAGCACGCTGCTGCGCCTGCTGGGTGACGCGGGCCTGGTGGTGTCCTCGGGGACGATCAACCACTCGTACCCGTTCTGCTACCGGACCGGCACGCCACTGATCTACAAGGCCGTGCCGACGTGGTTCGTCGAGGTGACGAAGCTGCGCGACCGGCTGGTCGAGCTCAACCACGACATCCACTGGGTCCCCGAGGCGATCGGCGAGGCCCGGTTCGGCAACTGGCTGGAGGGCGCCCGTGACTGGGCGGTCAGCCGCAACCGCTACTGGGGCTCGTGCATCCCGGTCTGGGAGTGCGAGGCGTGCGAGCGCCAGGAGTGCCTGGGCTCGATCGACGAACTGGAGGAGCGCTCCGGCCAGCGTCCCGACGACCTCCACAAGCACGTCCTGGACCCGATCACCTACCCCTGCCCGGACTGCGACGCCACGATGCGCCGTGTCCCCGAGGTGCTGGACTGCTGGTTCGAGTCCGGCTCGATGCCCTACGCCCAGCTGCACTACCCGTTCGACAACGTCGAGCAGTTCGAGGCCACCTTCCCGGCCGAGTTCATCTCCGAGAGCCTGGACCAGACGCGGGGGTGGTTCTACACCCTGCACGTCCTGTCCACGGCCCTGTTCGACTCGCCGTCCTTCCGCAACTGCGTGGTGTCGGGCATGATCCTGGCCGAGGACGGCCGCAAGATGTCCAAGTCCCTCAAGAACTACCCGGACCCGGGTCACCTGTTCGACTCCTACGGCGCCGACGCCCTGCGCGCCTACATGATGGACTCGCCGTTGCTGCGCGCGGAGCCACTGCGATTCTCGGAGGCCGGTGTCCGCCAGATCGTCCGCACGGTGCTGCTGCCCCTGTGGAACGTCGTGTCGTTCTTCACCACCTACGCCGAGGCCGACGGCGTGTCCATGGCAGACCTGGCCGAGGCCCCCGCGCCCGCCGACCGGCCCGAGATCGACCGGTGGGTGCTGTCGGTGCTCCAGTCGCTGGTGGCAGACGTCAACCGCGAGATGGAGGGCTACCACCTCAACCGCGTCGTGACCCCGGTGCTGGGATTCATCGAGGACCTCACGAACTGGTACGTGCGTCGGTCGCGACGCCGCTTCTGGCGCAGCGGCGACGTCGAGCGGGCCGACACGCTGGCCGCCTTCGCCACGCTCTACGAGTCCCTGACGACGTTCGCCCGGGTGCTGGCCCCGGTCCTGCCCTTCCTGACCGAACACCTCCACCAGGTCCTGGAGGTGGCGGTCGACGACGACGCGCCGAAGTCGATCCACTGGACCGACTTCCCCCAGGCCGACGAGTCGCTGATCGACACCGAGCTCGAGTCGGCGATGGCGACCGTGCGCTCCATCATCAGCATGGGGCGCCACCTGCGCACCAGCAACGACCTGCGGGTCCGCCAGCCGCTGCGGACCCTGACCGTCATCACCCGGGACCCGGACGTGGCGGCGGCCGTCGCCAGCCATGCCGGGCTGGTCACCGACGAGCTCAACGTCCGGGAGGTGGTGGTGCGGGCCGACGAGGGCGAGCTGGTCAGCCTGACGGCCAAGCCGAACTTCCGCGTGCTGGGGCCACGACTGGGTGCCGAGATGGGTGCGGTCGCGGGCGGCGTGGCCGCCCTGTCCCACGAGGACCTGGCGGCCGTGGCCGACGGCGGCACGGTCGAGGTGGCGGGCCACGAACTCGGACGCGACGACCTGGACCTGCGTCGGGACCCCAATCCCGGCACGGTCGTCGAGGCCTCCGGCCCGCTCGCGGTCGCCCTGGACACGACCCTGGACCGGGAGCTGGAGGTCGAGGGGCTCGCACGTGACCTGGTCAGCCGCATCCAGCAGGTCCGACGCGACCTCGACCTGGACGTCTCCGACCGCGTCGTGGTGGGCTGGGCCAGCGACGACGAGCAGGTGCGGGAGGCATTCGCCCGCCACGGTGACCAGATCGCCTCGGAGGTGCTCGCCGTGGAGATCACGGCCGACGATCCCACTGCCGATGTCGAGGTGGACTGCGGGGTCGGCCCGGTGTCGGTCTCGGTCACCCCGGTCGACTGATTCGTTCGGTCGTCCGGTGGACGCCTGCGAGGGGCCTGGCGCGTTGTGCATGGCTCGTTGGGGCCTTCTGCGCGTCCCCGGGACGGCACCTGGTGCCCGAAGGTCAGGGGGTGGGTCGTGGGGGCCGGCGCGGCTCTGGGGCCCGAATCGGCGATATTCAGGTGTTCTCACCGCAGATGCACCTGTGCCCCCGTCGAACGGACAGCCACCGAACGGCCACTGCGGCGTTGTTTCTGGGTGAATCGAAGCCTCCTATGGTGCTCGTACTGCCCGGGCACGCCAGCTCGGGACACACGAAGTCCGGACGTGGTGGGCACTCCACCACAACCCCCGAACAAGGACAACGACCATGCGCTCCACCCCCACCCTGACCCGTCGCGCCGCTGCCGTGGCGCTGGCCGGGGCCCTCGCCCTGGGCGCGGCCGCCTGCTCCTCCGACGATGGCGGCGACGACGCCGCGACCGACGACACGGAGATGACCGAGCCGGCCGGCGACACCGCCACCGACATGTCGATGATGCCCACCGAGAGCTGATTCCCCCCACCCCCGAGCGCCATCGACCTCGCGTCGGTGGCGCTCGAGCACGTACGACCGTTCCCCATCCGTGTGCCCGAGAACGACTCGGGTGCCGATCGACCCAACAGATCCTGGAGGATCCACATGCGCACCACCACCAAGACCACCCGTACCGCCGCCGCGATCGCCCTCAGTGGCGCGCTGGCCTTCGGCGCCGCAGCCTGCGGTGACGACGTCGTCGACGACGGCGTCGAGTCCGAGGTCGACGACGCCGCCTCGGACGCCGAGTCCGCCGGCGAGGACGCTGCCGACGCGGCCTCCGAGGGCGCCTCGGAGATGGAGTCCGAGATGGACTCCGAGATGACCGAGGAGATGTCCGAGGAAGAGTCCGAGGGCTGAATCCTCGCGATCACCACGCCGGGGGCCGCCACGTGGCGGCCCCCGACGTCGTCCCGGCCACCAGCCATGGACACGGTTCCCGCCGACATCAGGCGCGGGTGCGGAGCACCCACATTGACACGTTGCGCTGCAACTCGGTAGTCTGGCGACCCCGCACCACGGGCAACTCCGTGGTGCGACTGTTCGGGTCCTGACCGAGCTGCGGAGCTCACTACGAGCCCACCGTCCGCTCGGGTCCGTCGCGACGACGGGCACTCTCGACAGCACGAGGGTCAGGCAACCTCCGCCTTCCGACCTGCGACGCGGGCTGCGCCCGTGGAAGTCGCGCGCCTCCGGGCTGTTCGGAAACCGCGGAACGCCCGGGTCCGTGGGTCGAGGTCTCCACCTCCACCGACGATCCGGACCGACAGTGACGGTCGCCACCCGGCGGCCGGGCAACGAACGTCGACCTCGCCGGTCGGCACGACACGACAGGGAAGCAATGCCCACCATCCAGCAGTTGGTGCGCAACGGCCGCCAAGACAAGAAGAAGAAGGTCAAGACCCTGGCGCTGAAGGGTTCGCCCCAGCGTCGCGGCGTCTGCACGCGGGTCTACACGACCACGCCGAAGAAGCCGAACTCTGCCCTTCGCAAGGTCTGCCGTGTGCGCCTGAGTTCCGGGATGGAGGTCACGGCCTACATCCCCGGAGAGGGCCACAACCTCCAGGAGCACTCCATGGTGCTCGTGCGTGGCGGTCGTGTCCGTGACCTGCCGGGTGTTCGCTACAAGGTCGTGCGCGGTGCGCTGGACGCCGCCCCGGTCCGGGACCGCAAGCAGGCCCGGTCGCGGTACGGCGTGAAGAAGGAGGGCTGACATGCCTCGCAAGGGATCTCCCGGAAGCCGCCCGGTCACGCCGGACGCCAAGTACGACTCGGCGCTCGTGACCCAGTTGATCAACCGCGTGATGGTCGACGGCAAGCGCTCGCTCGCCGAGTCGATCGTCTACGACGCGCTCGCCGACATCGGTGGCCGTGTCCAGGGGGGCGACCCCCTCTCGGTGGTGCAGCGCGCCGTCGAGAACGTCAAGCCCCAGCTGGAGGTGAAGTCCCGCCGAGTCGGTGGAGCCACCTACCAGGTGCCGATCGAGGTGCGCCCGTCGCGCTCGACCACCCTGGCCCTGCGCTGGATCGTGGGCTACGCCCGCATCCGCCGCGAGAAGACCATGGGCGAGCGCCTCGCCGGCGAGCTGCTCGACGCCTCCAACGGCGTCGGCGCGGCCGTCAAGCGCCGCGAGGACACGCACAAGATGGCCGAGGCCAACCGCGCCTTCGCCCACTACCGCTGGTGATCCACCCGGCCGGTCACCGACCGGCCGGATCCGACCACCGACCAGACACGTTGCCTGCCGCCACCGACCGGGCGGCACCCACCACCACCGAGGACTGAACGACCATGGCCAAGCGTCCGCCACTCAAGTCGCTGCGCAACATCGGCATCATGGCGCACATCGACGCCGGCAAGACGACCACCACCGAGCGCATCCTCTTCTACACGGGGAAGAACTACAAGATCGGTGAGGTCCACGACGGCGCCGCCACGATGGACTGGATGGAGCAGGAGCAGGAGCGTGGGATCACGATCACGTCGGCCGCCACCACGGCCGCGTGGGCGGATCACACCATCAACATCATCGACACGCCCGGCCACGTCGACTTCACCGTCGAGGTCGAGCGCTCGCTGCGCGTGCTCGACGGTGCGATCGCCGTGTTCGACGGTGTCGCCGGGGTCGAGCCCCAGTCCGAGACCGTCTGGCGCCAGGCCGACAAGTACGGCGTGCCGCGCATGTGCTTCATCAACAAGCTCGACCGCACGGGCGCGTCCTTCGAGTTCTCGTTCAACTCCATCCGTGAGCGGCTGACCACCAGCGCCGTCGCGATCCAGCTGCCGATCGGGCGCGAGTCCGGCCTGCGTGGCGTCGTGGACCTGGTCCGCAACGTCGGCATCGTCTGGAAGGGTGACGACCTGGGCGCGTCCTTCGAGGAGGTCGCGGTCGCCGACGTCGCCGACGAGATCATGGGCGACGTCGACGCCGCCCGGGCCGAGCTGATGGAGATGGTCGCCGAGACCGACGAGGAACTGCTCGAGGCCTACCTCGAGAACGGCGAGCTGACCGTCGAGGAGCTCAAGCGGGGCCTGCGCGCCGCCACCATCGCCAACGAGCTCGTGCCGGTCATGACCGGCTCGGCCCTGGCCAACACCGGTGTCCAGCCCCTGCTCGACGCCGTGGTCGACTACCTGCCGAGCCCGCTGGAGGTCCCGCCCATGAAGGGCCAGGACCCCCGGACCGGCGAGCCGATGACCCGCGCGCCCGACGACGACGAGCCGTTCTCGGCCCTGGCCTTCAAGGTCATGACCGACCCCTACGTGGGCACCCTGGTGTTCACGCGGGTGTACTCGGGCACGCTCGAGTCCGGCTCCTACATCCACAACGTCACCAAGGACGAGAAGCTGCGCGTCGGCCGCATCCTCCAGATGCACGCCAACTCGCGCGAGGACCGTGACAAGACCATGACCGGCGACATCGTCGCCCTGGTCGGGCTCAAGTCCACCACCACCGGTGACACCCTGTCGGACCCCGACGAGCGCATCCTGCTCGAGTCGATGGAGTTCCCCGACCCGGTGATCGACATCGCCATCGAGCCCAAGACCAAGACCGACCAGGAGAAGCTGATCGTCGGGCTGATGAAGCTCGCCGAGGAGGACCCGACCTTCCGGGTCCACACCGACGAGGAGACCGGCCAGACGATCATCGGCGGGATGGGCGAGCTCCACCTCGAGATCATCGTCGACCGGCTCCTGCGCGAGTTCAAGGTCGAGGCCAACGTGGGTCGCCCGCAGGTGGCCTACCGCGAGTCGCTGAAGAAGGCCGTCGAGAAGGTCTCCTACACCCACAAGAAGCAGACTGGTGGTTCCGGGCAGTTCGGACAGGTCGTCATCAACGTCCGTCCCCTGACCGACGAGGACCGCGAGGAGTACGAGCTCGACGAGGACACCCACTACCACTTCGAGTCCAAGATCTACGGTGGTTCGATCCCGCGGGAGTACATCCCCGCCGTCGACGCCGGGATCCGCGACTCGCTGGAGTCGGGCGTGCTGGCCGGCTACCCGCTCGTCGACGTGTTCGTCGAGCTGGTGGACGGGGCCTACCACGACGTGGACTCGTCCGAGATGGCCTTCAAGATCACCGGCTCCATGGCCTTCAAGGAGGCCGCGCGCCGTGCCGGCGTGGTCCTCCTCGAGCCGGTCATGGAGGTCGAGGTGACCACCCCCGACGACTACCTCGGTGACGTCATGGGCGACCTGTCCGGTCGTCGTGGGCTGATCGGCGGGTCGACCCCGCGCGGCCAGGCCACCGTCATCGACGCCCGTGTCCCCCTGGCCGAGATGTTCGGCTACACGACCGACCTGCGCTCGATGAGCCAGGGCCGCGCCCAGTCCTCGATGCAGTTCGGGGCCTACGAACCCGCCCCGCGATCCATCCAGGAAGAAGTCGTCGCGAAGGCCCGTGGCGAAGACGCCTGACCTCGCTGCGCTCGGTCAGGCGACGACACCGACAGACACCCACCGTTCACCACCGCCGGGACGAACCGGCACACCCAGAAAGGGCCCGAGATGGCCAAGGAAAAGTTTGAGCGGACCAAGCCGCACATGAACATCGGCACGATTGGTCACGTGGATCATGGGAAGACGACGTTGACTGCGGCGATCACGTTCGTGTTGGCCAAGCATGTCGAGGGCAATGTTGCGTCGGCGTTTGACCAGATCGACAAGGCGCCGGAGGAGCGTGAGCGTGGGATCACGATCAACGTGTCGCATGTGGAGTACGAGACGGACAATCGTCACTATGCGCACGTGGATGCTCCGGGTCACGCGGACTATGTCAAGAACATGATCACGGGTGCGGCCCAGATGGATGGGGCGATCCTGGTGGTGTCGGCGGCGGATGGTCCGATGCCCCAGACGCGTGAGCACGTGTTGTTGGCGCGTCAGGTCGGTGTCCCGAAGCTGGTCGTGGCGCTCAACAAGGTCGACATGGTCGATGACGAGGAGTTGTTGGAGCTGGTGGAGATGGAGGTCGCCGAGCTGTTGGAGTCCTACGAGTTCGATGCGGACACCCCGATCGTGCGGGTGAGCGCGTTGCAGGCGTTGGATGGTGACGAGGCGGCTGAGCAGGGTGTGTTGGACCTGATGGCGAAGGTCGACGAGTATTTCGAGGTTCCGGAGCGTGACACCGAAAAGCCGTTCTTGATGCCGATCGAGGACGTGTTTTCGATCACGGGTCGTGGCACGGTGGTGACGGGCCGCATCGAACAAGGTGTGGTGAACGTGTCGGATTCGGTGGAGATCGTGGGGATCAAGGACACGACCGAAACCACGGTCACGGGTGTGGAGATGTTCCGCAAGCTTCTGGATCGTGGTGAGGCTGGCGACAACGTGGGTGTGTTGTTGCGTGGCACGAAGAAGGACGATGTGGAGCGGGGTCAGGTGTTGGCCCAGCCGGGGTCGATCACGCCGCACACGAAGTTCGAGGCGCAGGTGTACATCCTGGGCAAGGACGAGGGTGGGCGTCACACGCCGTTCTTCAACAACTATCGGCCGCAGTTCTACTTCCGGACCACGGACGTGACGGGTGCGGTGGAGTTGCCGGATGGTGTCGAGATGGTGATGCCGGGTGACAACACCGAGATGACGGTGGAGTTGATCGCGCCGATCGCGATGGACGAGGGTCTGCGGTTCGCCATCCGTGAGGGTGGCCGCACCGTGGGTGCCGGCCGCGTCACCTCCATCCTCGAGTAGGACC
>NZ_JAHOPH010000003.1:179626-218712 GCF_019798055.1 Salsipaludibacter albus
GGGTGACAACACCGAGATGACGGTGGAGTTGATCGCGCCGATCGCGATGGACGAGGGTCTGCGGTTCGCCATCCGTGAGGGTGGCCGCACCGTGGGTGCCGGCCGCGTCACCTCCATCCTCGAGTAGGACCAACCACCCGATTGGCCGGGCATCACCCGATGCTCGGCATGGACTTCAAGCGAGAAACGACCACCATGGCTGCTGACACCAAGATCCGCATCCGGCTCAAGGCCTACGACCACGAGGTCCTCGACCGGTCCGCGAAGGAGATCGTCGACACCGTCGAGGCCACCGGCGCGCACGTGACCGGTCCGGTCCCGCTCCCCACGGAGCGGCAGGTCTGGGCGGTCATCCGCTCGCCCCACAAGTACAAGGACTCCCGCGAGCACTTCGAGCGCCGGACCCACAAGCGCCTGATCGACATCCACCAGCCCAGCCAGAAGACCATCGACAAGCTGATGGGCCTGTCGCTGCCGGCCGGTGTCGACATCGAGATCAAGCTCTAGCAACCAGACCACGACCACGACCCGAGCCGTGGAGTTGCGAGCGAAGCGAACAACTCCAATGCGCAGGGACATCGCGCGGTCCGCAGCACATGACTGACGACCGGCGCACGAACTCACTGAAGGAAGAGACGATGGCTGCCAAGGCAATCCTGGGCACCAAGCTGGGGATGACCCAGGTCTTCGACGACGAGAACCGGATCGTTCCGGTCACCGTCGTCGAGGCCGGCCCCTGCACGATCACCCAGGTCAAGACCGTCGACACCGACGGCTACACCGCCGTGCAGATGGCGTTCGGGTCCCGCAAGCACACCAACAAGCCCGCGGCGGGTCACCTCGCCAAGGCCGGTGTCGACAGCGCCCGGACCCTGGCGGAGCTGCGCCTCGACGGCGTCGACGAGCTCCCCGAGCTCGGTGACACCATCGAGTGCGACACCTTCGCCCGGGGCGAGACGATCGACGTGACCGCCACCTCCAAGGGCAAGGGCTACGCCGGCGTCATGAAGCGCCACAACTTCAAGGGCATGGGTGACGGCCACGGCGTCAAGCGAAAGAACCGCCACCCCGGCTCGGTCGGCAACGCGTCGACCCCCGGGCGCACCTTCAAGGGCAAGCGCATGGCCGGCCGGATGGGCGGCGAGCGTGTCACGGTCCAGAACCTCGAGGTCGTGGACATCGACACCACCAACGGCCTGATCCTGGTCAAGGGCGCCGTGCCCGGTTCCAACGGCTCGGTCGTGCTCATCCGCTCGGCCGCCAAGGGCCAGCAGGGCGAGCTGCCGACCACCACGAACGAGGAAGGCGGTGAGGCCTGATGGCATCCACCAACACGTCCACGACCGACCTGACCGTCGACGTCGTCGACCTGTCGGGTGACAGGGTCGACTCGATCGACCTGCCCGCCGCATGGTTCGACGGCAAGGTCAACATCGGTGTCATGCACGACGTCGTGACGGCCCAGCAGGCCGCCGCGCGCCAGGGCACCCACAAGACCAAGACGCGTGGCGAGGTCCGCGGTGGCGGGGCGAAGCCCTGGCGCCAGAAGGGCACCGGCCGCGCCCGGCACGGCTCGATCCGCTCGCCCATCTGGGTCGGCGGTGGGGTCGCGCACGGCCGCACCCCCAAGGAGTGGGGCAAGCGGGTCAACAAGAAGGTGCGTCGCGCAGCCCTGCGCTCCGCACTGACCGACCGCGCCCGCAACGACGCCGTCGTCGTGGTGCGCGAGTTGGCCTTCGCCAGCCCGCGGACCCGGGACGCCGTCGCGGCGCTGACCGCGCTCGAACTGTCCGACGCCAAGGTCCTGTTGGTCCTGCCGGGACTCGACGTGGCCACGGCGAAGTCGTTCCGCAACCTGGGTGCCGTGCACCTGCTGACGGTCGACCAGCTCAACACCTACGACGTGCTCGCCAGTGACGTCGTGGTCTTCGACGAGGCAGCGATCGCCCTGCTGTCCGACGGCGCCACTGCCGTCGAGACCGCCGAGGCGGCCGCCGAGCCGGAGGTCCACGAGGACGACACCCCGGCCGCGTCCGACCAGGCCGACGACGAGCCGGTCGACGAGACCGAGGTCGACGACGCCGACGCCGACGCTGACGCGTCCGAGGAGGAGGAGTGACCATGGAGTTCAAGGACCCCCGGCACATCATCAAGCGACCGGTCATCTCCGAGAAGTCCTACGGGGCGCTCGACGAGGACAAGTACACGTTCATCGTCGACAAGCGCGCCACGAAGACCCAGATCAAGGCCGCTGTCGAAGAAGTCTTCGACGTCAAGGTGGTCAAGATCAACACCCAGAACCGCGTCGGCAAGGTCAAGCGCCGTGGCTGGGTCGAGGGTCGCCGTCCCAACGTCAAGCGTGCGATCGTGACCGTGGCCGAAGGCGACGAGATCGAGCTGTTCGACGTCGCGCTGTGAGGTGCCGCCCCCGCGAGGGGGCAGGCGCCGTGCGACGACCCTGAGGAGCGTTCCAAATGGCAATCCGCAAGTACAAGCCGACCAGCAACGGTCGACGCTTCGGCTCGGTGGACTCGTTCGACGAGATCACCCGGGCCAAGCCGACCAAGAGCCTGCTGGCCAGCGGTCGCAACAAGGCGGGCCGCAACAACCACGGCCGGATCACCTCCCGGCATCGTGGTGGTGGCCACAAGCGCAAGTTCCGCGTCATCGACTTCCGTCGTGACAAGGACGTCGTGCCCGCCACCGTGGCCGCGGTCGAGTACGACCCCAACCGGTCTGCCCGCATCGCCCTGCTGCACTACCACGACGGTGAGAAGCGCTACATCCTGGCGCCCAAGAACCTGACGGTGGGCACCATGGTCGAGTCCGGGCCCGAGGCCGACATCAAGGTCGGCAACTCGCTGCCCCTGGCCAACGTCCCGGTCGGTACCACCGTCCACGCCGTGGAGCTGCGGCCCGGAGGCGGGGCCAAGCTCGGCCGCAGTGCCGGGACCGCCATCCAGCTGCTCGCCAAGGAGGGGAAGATGGCCGCACTGCGGCTGCCCTCCGGCGAGATCCGGCTGGTGGACGCTCGCTGCCGCGCGACCATCGGGTCGGTCGGCAACGAGAGCCACGAGCTGGTGGACCTCGGCAAGGCCGGGCGCAAGCGCTGGAAGGGCGTGCGTCCGCAGACCCGCGGTGTCGCCATGAACCCGATCGACCACCCGCTGGGTGGTGGTGAGGGCAAGTCCTCCGGTGGACGCCACCCGGTCGACAAGCACGGCAACCCCGAGCGGCGCACCCGTCGCGGCAAGAACCAGTCCGACAAGATGATCATCCGCCGGCGCGGCAAGAATCGGAGGCGCTGATGCCACGCAGTCTCAAGAAGGCCCCCTGGGTCGACGACCACCTCATGAAGAAGGTCGTCGCCATGAACGAGTCGGGCGACAGCCGGGTCATCAAGACCTGGTCCCGTCGCTCGGTCATCTACCCCGAGATGGTCGGTCACACGATCGCCGTCCACAACGGCCAGCAGCACGTCCCCGTGCGCATCTACGAGCGCATGGTGGGCCACAAGCTGGGCGAGTTCGCCCCGACCCGGTCCATCAAGTGGCAGGGCGCCGGCGAGAAGTCGACCACCAAGGCCCGGCGCTGACGCGTCGGGGCTGTCGGCCTCGCCGACGACCCCGTGACACCGGACCCGCGCCACGCGGCGCGACGTCCCGCTGAACACCACGCCCCGACGGCGTGCCCGGTCCCCGGACCGGAACGAACAAGGAAGCAACCATGGCAACCCAGGTGAAGGCCACCGCCAAGTACGTGCGCGTGACGCCGACGAAGGTGCGTCAACTGACGCGCCTGATCGCCGGTGCGCCCGTCTCCGAGGCCGAACGCATCCTTGCGTTCTCGGAGAAGCGCGCGGCCAAGCCCCTCCTGAAGGTGCTGCGGTCCGCGGTCAGCAACGCAGAGAACAACGACGGGCTCGACCCCGACGACTTGTTCGTCGACCGGGCCTGGGCCGACGAGGGCCCGACCCTCAAGCGGTTCCAGCCCCGTGCCATGGGCCGGGCCAGCCGGATCCGCAAGCGCACCAGCCACATCACCGTCGTGCTGAGCGACAACACGAACTGACGCGTCGCCAACGCGACAAGGAGTCACCCAATGGGTCAGAAGGTCAACCCCTACGGCTTCCGCCTCGGTGTCACCACCGACTGGAAGTCCAAGTGGATCGCCAATGACGAGGACTATGCGACGTACCTCCACGAGGACGACCGCATCCGCAAGTACATCCGTACGCGCGTCCGTCACGCCGGGATCTCCCGGATCGACATCACGCGAACCCGTGACAACGCCGAGGTCAGCGTCCAGGCGGCGCGCCCCGGCATCGTCATCGGTCGTCGTGGGTCCGAGGCGGACGCCATCCGGGCCGATCTCGAGAAGCTGAGCGGCAAGAAGGTCAAGCTCAACATCATCGAGATCAAGAACCCGGACCTGGATGCACAGGTCGTGGCGTTCAACACCGCCGAGCAGCTCAAGGGCCGGGTGTCGTTCCGCCGTGCGATGCGTCGTGCGGTCCAGAACGCGCAGAAGGCCGGTGCGCTGGGCGTGCGGGTGCAGGTCGCCGGACGACTCGGTGGCTCCGAGATGAGCCGCACCGAGTGGTACCGCGAGGGCCGCGTGCCGCTGCACACGCTGCGCGCCAAGGTGGACTACGGCTTCGACGAGGCCAAGACCACCTACGGCGTCATCGGCGTCAAGGTCTGGATCTACACCGGCGACCAGCTCGGTTCGGGTGACGAGGCCGAGGCGCAGCGCGCCATGGACCGTGCCCGTGCCCTGGCCGAGGGCCGTACCGTGGACGACCGTCCGCGTCGTCGCTCGGCCCGCAAGGCCGCCTCGGTCGCCAAGAAGGTGACCGGCGTGGGCAAGCGCCAGGTGCAGGAGGCCGTCGCCAAGGCTGGCGACTCGTCCGGTGACTCCACCGCGACGTCGTCCGCCACGGGGGCGAGCGCACCCGCGACCGCTGCCGACACCGGTGACAGCCCGGCGACCGAGACCGTCGAGGCCACGACCGAGGCCGCCCCCCCGCAGTCCGGCGCCATGGCCCCCGAGGACGTGACCGAGGCGGACGCCCCGTCCGCCCCGGACACCGACGGCGACACCACGCCGGCCGCCCCGGCGGACGCCGTCGTGGAGTCCGCCGACGAGGACGCCGCCGCCGAGGCGACCGAGTCGTCCGCCCCGTCCGAGGACGAGGCCGAGACGTCGGTCGACGAGTCCGCCGAGGTCGTCGAGACCTCCGGCGAGACCGACGACGCCACCGTCGCCGAGACCACCGATGCAGATGCGTCCGAGGTCGCCGAGGCGGCCTCCGACGACGACACCGATGACGAGGAGGATGCCTGATGCTTGCTCCGAAGCGCGTCAAGTACCGCAAGCAGCACCGGCCCCGGCCCCTGAAGGGCCTGGCCACCGGTGGGACCGAGCTCTACGTCGGGGACTACGGCATCAAGGCCACCCAGCCCGGCTGGATCACGGCCCGCCAGATCGAGGCTGCCCGAATCTCCATCAACCGTGCCGTCAAGCGTGGCGGAAAGGTTCGCATCGCGATCTTCCCGGACCGCTCGATCACCAAGAAGCCGCTCGAGACCCGCATGGGCTCCGGCAAGGGCTCGCCCGACCACTGGGTCGCGGCGGTCAAGCCCGGCCGGGTCCTGTTCGAGATCTCCGGTGTGAGCGAGGAGCTGGCCCGCGAGGCCATGCGCCGCGCCTCGCACAAGCTGCCCGTCAAGACCAAGTTCATCGCACGCGAGGGGGCCGACGAATGATGACCGCATCCGAACTGCGCGAGCTCGCAGACGACGAACTGGCCACCGAGCTGGCCGACCACAAGGAAGAGCTGTTCAACCTGCGCTTCCAGATCGTGACGGGCCAGCTCGACGACCCCCGCCGCATCCGCGCCGTCAAGACCCAGATCGCCCGTTGCCTGACCGTCATGCGCGAGCGCGAGATCGCCGGCGAACGGGCCACGGCGACGTCCAGTGCCACGACTTCTGAAGAGTGACAGCCATGAGTGACACCCACACCGAACTCGGCACCGACGCCGGCCGCAAGGCGCGCAAGCAGCGCCAGGGCCTGGTCGTGTCCGACAAGCAGGACAAGACCATCGTCGTGCGCGTGGACCGTCGGACCACCGACGCCGTGTACGGCAAGATCGAGACGCGGTCCAAGAAGTACCACGTCCACGACGAGGACAACACGGCCGCCGAGGGCGACACCGTGCTGATCGTCGAGACCCGTCCGCTCAGCAAGACCAAGCGGTGGCGCCTGGCCGAGGTCCTCGAACGGGCCGAGTGAGCCGTTCGTGAACCGGTCGGGGCGGGACCAGCCCGGGCAGCGCCCGGACGTGCGTCCCCCGCCACGAAGACAACGAGGAAGATCCGATGATCCAGCAGGAATCGCGACTGAAGGTCGCGGACAACTCCGGTGCCCGCGAGGTGCTGTGCATCCGCGTGCTCGGAGGCTCCGGGCGGCGCTACGCCTCGGTCGGTGACGAGTTCGTCGGGACGGTCAAGAACGCCATCCCGTCGTCCAACGTCAAGAAGGGCGAGGTGGTGCGCTGCGTGGTTGTCCGTGTCAACAAGGAACGTCGTCGTGAGGACGGCTCCTACATCAAGTTCGACGAAAATGCGTGCGTCGTCGTGCGCGAGGACGGGTCCCCCCGCGGAACCCGCATCTTCGGCCCGGTGGCCCGCGAACTGCGCGAGAAGCGATACATGAAGATCGTGTCGCTCGCGCCGGAGGTGCTGTGATGAAGCGCATTCGCAAGGACGACCAGGTCCTGGTGATCAGTGGCAAGGACAAGGGCCGCACCGGCCGGGTGATCCGCGTGATCCCCGACCGTGACCGCGCCCTGGTCGAGGGCCGCAACTTCGCGACCAAGCACGTGCGGGCCCAGCAGGGTCCGTCCGGGGTCACCGAGGGCGGCATCATCCAGACCGAGGCCCCGATCCACCTGTCCAACCTGATGCCGGTGTGCCCGTCCTGTGACCAGGGCGTGCGCGTGAACTACGTGTTCACCGAGGAGGGCAACCGCCGCTCCAAGGTCCGGGAATGCAAGAAGTGCGGCGCGCACTTCTGAGCCGCTGACGACCAACGACCAGCCAACGGGATCGGGACGGATCCGTACCGGGAGCGACCCACGTCGGGTCCCCCGGGGACGAGGTCCCGGTGCCAGACCAAGGTGCGAAGACCATGAGTGACACCACCACCCCAGACGTCGACATCCCCGTCAACGAGGATGCCTCGACGGCCCTGAAGGAGATGCCGCGGCTCAAGCGGCAGTACCGCGAGGAGCACCGCCAGCAACTGGCGGAGCAGCTCGGGCTGACCAACGTCATGGAGATCCCGAACCTGACCAAGATCGTGGTCAACGTCGGGCTCGGCGAGGCCGTCAACGACTCCAAGGCGCTCGAGGCGACCCTGGGCGACCTGGCGATCATCACCGGCCAGAAGCCACGGGTGAACCTGGCGCGCAAGTCGATCGCCGGCTTCAAGCTGCGCGAGGGCGTGCCGATCGGCGCCAAGGTGACCCTCCGGGGTGACCGCATGTGGGAGTTCTTCGACCGCCTGCTGGCCGTCGCGCTCCCACGCGTGCGTGACTTCCGCGGGCTCCGTGCGACCTCGTTCGACGGCAACGGCAACTACACGTTCGGTCTGACCGAGCAGCTGGTGTTCCCCGAGATCGACTACGACTCCATCGACACCACGCGGGGCATGGACGTGACCATCGTCACCTCCGCCACGACCGACGAGCACGGACGCGCCCTGCTGGACGCCTTCGGCTTCCCGTTCGTCAAGAACTGATCGCGACCCACTTCGGAGCACTCCAATGGCCAAGACCTCAAAGCGCGTCCAGGCCCGCAAGGGCCGCAAGTACAACGTGCAGAACTACACCCGCTGCGAACGCTGCGGCCGCCCGCGCGCCGTCTTCAAGAAGTTCCGGCTCTGCCGGATCTGCTTCCGCGAGATGGCCCACGCCGGCGAGCTCCCCGGCATCCGCAAGGCCAGCTGGTAGTGCGCCCTTCGGGCGCATTGAAGTTCGCTCCACAGGCTCCGCGAACTTCCGCTGGCGTCTTCGGAGCGCACACCACCTGACCTGAGAAGCACCATCCTGAACGACAACCCGACGCCCGGTCACCCGACCACGCGGCGTCACGACCCGGGAAGTGCCGGGCACGAGCACCGGCAACCCCGAGGAGCACCCACCATGACCATGACCGATCCACTCGCCGACATGCTGACGCGGCTGCGCAACGCGTCGTTGGCCCACGCCGACGACGCCACCATGCCGTCCAGCAAGCTCAAGGTGAACTTCGCCAAGGTCCTCGCCGACGAGGGCTACATCGCTGGCTACGAGGTCACCGACACCAAGCCGCAGCCCAGCCTGACCGTGCAGATGAAGTACGGCCGGGACCGTGAACGGGTCATCACCGGCATCAAGCGCGTGTCCAAGCCCGGCCTGCGTGTCTACGTCAAGAACGACGAGATCCCCCGCGTGCTGGGTGGCCTCGGCGTCGCGATCCTGTCCACCAACGCCGGGCTGCTGTCCGACCGCCAGGCGCGCAAGGACGGCGTCGGCGGCGAACTGCTCGCCTACGTCTGGTGAGGAAGGCAACCACCATGTCCCGCATCGGAAAGCTCCCCGTGCCCGTCCCCGACGGCGTCACGGTCAACATCGAGGGTTCCCACGTGGCCGTCTCCGGCCCCAAGGGTGACCTCGAGATGACGGCGCCCGAGGGTGTCACGCTCGACACCAACGACGACGGCGACGTCGTCGTGTCCCCGTCCGCAGCGACCCAGGACTCCCGCTCGCGGCACGGCTTGGTGCGCTCGCTGGTGGCCAACATGGTCATCGGCGTCACCGACGGCTACAGCAAGCGTCTCGAGCTGGTGGGCGTGGGCTACCGCGCCCAGCAGAAGGGTCGCGACCTCGAGTTCCAGGTGGGCTACTCCCACCCGGTGCTCGTGGAGGCACCCGACGGGATCAGCCTCGAGGCCCCCGCGCCCACCCAGATCGTGGTGACCGGCGTCGACAAGCAGCTCGTCGGCCAGGTCGCCGCCAACATCCGCAGCATCCGCCCGCCGGAGCCCTACAAGGGCAAGGGCATCAAGTACGAGGGCGAGGTCGTGCGCCGCAAGGCTGGCAAGGCGGCTGGTCGCTGATCCAGACTCGCTTCGCTCGTCACGACAACTGAACCCAACACCGAACACCAACCACCAGCGGTGGTGCGCCGAGAGTGCGCTGCCGGAGTGTCAGCCCGAGAGTGGGCAGGACACGAGGAGGAGAAGAGCAATGGACGCGGCAACCCGCAAGCGGCAGTCTCGTCGTCGTCGCCACCAGCGCATTCGCAAGCGCATCCGTGGCACGGCGGAGACTCCGCGACTGAACGTCTACCGTTCCAACACCAACATCTACGCCCAGCTCATCGACGACGTCGCCGGCCACACGCTGGTCGCCGCCTCGTCGCTGGAAGCCGACGTCACCACGGGTGACGACGGCAAGGTCGGCGTGGCCAGCCAGGTCGGTGCCCTCGTCGGGCAGCGCGCGCTGGACGCCGGCATCACCGAGGCCGTGTTCGACCGCGGCGGCAACCGCTACGCCGGACGTGTCCGGGCCCTCGCCGAGGCAGCCCGCGACGCCGGCCTCAACCTGTAAGGAATCGTCATGGCAGCCAACAATCGTTCCGGAGGTCGAGGTCGCGGCGGACGCGATCGCGACCAGTACGACGAGCGCGTCGTCGAGATCAACCGTGTCTCCAAGGTCGTCAAGGGTGGACGGCGTTTCCAGTTCACCGCCCTGGTGGTCGTCGGAGACGGCAAGGGCATGGTCGGCGTGGGCCACGGCAAGGCCCGCGAGGTCCAGTCCGCCATCCAGAAGGGTGTCGAGGAGGCCAAGAAGGAGTTCTTCAAGGTCCCCATGGTCGGTTCGACCATCGTGCACCCGGTGACGGGTGTCGCCGGCGCCGGCCGCGTGCTCCTCAAGCCCGCTGCCCCCGGTACCGGGGTCATCGCCGGTGGTCCGGTGCGTGCGGTCATCGAGGCCGCCGGCATCAAGGACCTGCTGGCGAAGTCGCTGGGCTCGGACAACCCCATCAACGTGGTGCACGCCACGGTGACGGGGCTCAAGGAGCTGCGCTCGGCCAACCAGATCGCCGAGCTTCGTGACAAGGCCGTCGAGGACGTCGCCCCCAAGGCGATGGTCGAGGCGATGCGTGCGGGAGGCAACTGATGACGACGCTCAAGATCACCCAGGTGCGCAGCACCATCGGTCGACCGCAGGTCCAGCGTGACACGGTCCGGTCGCTGGGGCTCAAGCGCATCCGCCACACCGTGACCCAGCCCGACCGGCCGGAGATCCGCGGCATGCTCCGCAAGATCCCCCACCTGGTCGAGTTCGAAGAAGTGCAGGACTGACCGACACCCACATCGACCGGGAGTTCGCGCAGCGAACTCCGACGCGCCCGCAGGGCGCGCTGCCGCACAGTGAAAGCGAGGCACACCATGGTCATCAAGTTGCACCACCTCAAGCCCAACGAGGGCGCCAAGAAGGACAAGAAGCGTGTCGCCCGGGGCGACCGCGGCCGCGGGGGCAAGACCGCCGGCCGGGGCACCAAGGGCACCGGCGCGCGCGGCACCGTGCCGCCCGGCTTCGAGGGTGGCCAGCTGCCCCTGCAGCGACGCCAGCCCAAGCTCGGCGGGTTCAACAACCCCAACCGGGTCGAGTACGCGATCATCAACGTCGCCAAGCTCGAGGCCGAGTTCGACGACGGTGACGAGGTCACCCCCGAGACCCTCCGTGCGCGTGGCCTGGTCAAGGCCAAGGGCCCGGTCAAGGTCCTCGGCCACGGCGACCTGTCCACCGCGCTGACGGTCCGGGTCGACAAGCTGTCGGCCAGCGCCGAGGCCAAGATCACTGACGCGGGCGGCACCGTCGCCTGACCCGTCGAGGTCCGCACGGCCACCGGCCGTGCGGACCGACGCCGTCGGTCCGGCCGTCACGCCGGTACCGTCGGCGAACACGGTCGGCCCGTCGCGCGCGACGGCCGCCGCCACACCCCCTGCGAGGCACCAATGCTCAAGGCCTTCCTCAACGCGGTCAAGATCCCCGACCTGCGCAAGAAGCTCGTCTTCACCCTGATGATGATCTTCGCCTACCGGCTGGGATCGTGGATCCCGGTCCCCGGCGTCGACGTCGCGGCCATCCGCGGGGCCCAGGCTGGCGGGGCCGGCGGGTTCCTGGGCATCCTGAACGTCTTCGCCGGAGGTGCGCTGGCCCAGCTGGCGGTCTTCGCGCTGGGCGTGATGCCCTACATCACCGCGTCCATCATCATGCAGCTGCTCGGGGTCGTCATCCCCAAGCTGGAGCAACTGCAGAAGGAGGGTGAGCAGGGCCGCCGCAAGATCACCCAGTACACCCGCTACCTCACCATGGGGCTGGCGGTGCTGCAGTCCACGGCGCTGATCAGCCTGGCCAGCACCGGGGCGCTGTTCGGCGGGACCGAGTCCGTGCTCGTCAACGACTCGCCGTGGCTGATCCTGTTCATGGTGCTCACCCTGACCGCGGGCACCGCCGTCATCATGTGGCTCGCCGAGTTGATCACCAACCGTGGCGTCGGCAACGGCATGTCGCTGCTGATCTACGTGTCCATCCTCAGCCAGTTCCCGTCCCAGCTGCGCATCGTCCGGACCGACAACCTCACCGGCCTGTGGAGTGGATGGGGCCTGGTCGCGGTCGTGCTGGCAGTCGGGGTCATCGTGACCTTCGCCGTGGTCTTCATGGAGCAGGGCCAGCGGCGCATCCCCGTCCAGTACGCCCGTCGCACGGTCGGCCGACGCTCCTACGGGGGCCAGTCGACCTACATCCCGCTGAAGGTGAACCAGTCGGGCGTCATCCCGATCATCTTCGCCGCCTCGCTGATGGCCCTCCCGCAGTTGCTCGGCCAGATCACCTCGTGGCAGTGGCTCGACGACGCCGTCGCCCGCTGGTTCGACACCACCCAGGGGATCGGCTGGGTCTACATCGCCACCTTCGCGGTCCTGACCCTGTTCTTCACCTACTTCTACGCGGCGATCGCCTTCAACCCGATCGAGGTCGCCGACAACATGAAGAAGTACGGCGGGTTCATCCCGGGCATCCGCCCGGGTCGCCAGACCGCCGAGTACCTCGACAAGGTGCTGTCGCGCCTGACCCTGCCCGGCTCGCTGTACCTGGTGGCCGTCGCCGTCATGCCGTTCGTGGCCTTCGCGGTGTTCGACATCAGCCAGTTCCCGTTGGGTGGTGCGTCCCTGCTGATCATGGTGGGCGTCGCGCTCGAGACCATGAAGCAGATCGAGGGCCAGTTGATGCAGCACAACTACGAAGGATTCCTCGCCTAGATCGCCGGGGGATCCTTCGCCCGACATCGGGCGTCGCCCGGGTCGCCCCTGCGACCCGGGCGCCGGCGCCCCCCGACAAAGGAACGATGCCCATGCGTCTGGTACTGCTCGGTCCGCCCGGAGCGGGCAAGGGAACCCAGGCCTCGGTGATCGCCGAGAGCCACGGGATCCCGCACATCTCGACCGGTGACATCCTGCGCGCCAACCTGCGCGACGAGACGCCGATCGGTCGGGAGGCCAAGGAGTACATGGACGCGGGCGAGCTGGTCCCCGACGACGTCGTGATCCGGATGGTGGCGGACCGCCTGGTCCAGGCGGACACGCGGGCCGGGTTCCTGTTCGACGGGTTCCCCCGCACGATCGAGCAGGCCGAGGCACTCGAGGCCGTGCTCGCGGGGGAGGACACGCCACTGGACCGGGTCGTCAACTTCTCCATCGACGTCGACGAGCTCGTCCAGCGGTTGACGGGTCGTCGCTCCTGCCCGGAAGGCCACGTCTACCACGTGGACAACAACCCGCCGGCCACGCCCGGCGTGTGCGACGTGGACGGCAAGGAGCTGTTCCAGCGCGAGGACGACACCGAGGACGTGGTCCGCAACCGGCTCGAGGTCTACCACCAGCAGACCGCACCGCTGGTCGACTTCTACGACCAGCGCGACCTGCTGGTGACGATCGACGCCGATGGTGACGTCGGCGAGGTCACCTCCCGGATCGACCGAGCCCTGTCCTCGCACGCCTGACCGTCGCCCGTCCGTCGGGTTGTCCAGTCGCCACGAGAGGGTGGTCACGTTGATCATCAAGAAGTCGAGACGCGAGATCGAGAAGATGGCCGTCGCCGGGGCGCTGGTCGCCCGGGCCCACGAGGCCGTCCGCGACGCAGTCGCGCCCGGGGTGTCCACGCTCGAGCTGGACCGGATCGCCGAGAAGGTCATCACGGGTGACGGCGGCATCCCGTCGTTCAAGGGCTACGGCGGTCGGCACGGGTCGATCCCGCCCTTCCCCGGCACGCTGTGCACGTCGGTCAACGACCAGATCGTCCACGGCATCCCGTCCGAGTCGGTGGTCCTCGAGGAGGGCGACCTCGTCAAGCTCGACTGCGGGGCGATCGTGGACGGCTACCACGGCGACTCGGCAGCCACCTGGATCGTGGGGGGCGAGGAGGCCGTCGACCCGCAGGTCGCGGACCTGGTCCGCACCACCCGGGCCGGCATGTGGGCCGGGATCCGGTCGCTGCAGGTCGGCAATCGACTGGGCGACATCGGCTCGGCGATCGAGGCCGAGGCCAACGCCCGGGGCTACGGCATCGTGCGCGAGTACGTCGGTCACGGCATCGGCCGCTCCCTGCACGAGGACCCCTCCGTGCCCAACTACGGCACGGCGGGTCGAGGGGCGAAGCTGTCCAAGGGCTGGGTGCTCGCGATCGAGCCGATGTTCAACCTCGGTGGCGACGACACCCGCACCCTCGACGACCACTGGACCGTGGTGACCGCCGACGGGGAGTTGTCGTCGCACTGGGAGCACACCGTGGCGCTGACCGCCGACGGCCCCCGGGTCCTGACGGCCCGCTCCGACGAGCCGACCTGGCCCTTGGAGGAGTCCACCCCCGCGTGACGGGAGGTCAGTCGTCGGTGGGGACGGCCAGTCGGTCACCCAGGTCGTCCAGCGAGCTCCGCAAGTTCCGGCGGTAGGCCTCGGGGAAGCCGAACATCGTGCGGTAGACCGCCTGGGCCGGCCCGGGGATCCTCGACATGTCGAAGGTCTCGGTGACCTCGGTGCCCCCGTCGACGTCGGCCAGTTCGTAGCGCCAGCGGTGCCCGGCGAAGTGCCGCCACGCGATGCGTCGATCCTGGTCGAACTCCACCACGGTGTTGACCACTCGGTACGGCACGCCGTGCCACGACATCTTCATGCCGAAGCGGTCACCCTTGGCCGCCAACCTCGTCGCGCCCGTCGGCCCTCGCACCGACATGTCCCCGGCATCCGAGACATGGTTGGCCGGGTCGGTGAGGTGGTCGAAGACCATGGACGGCGTTGCACCGGGAATGGTGACGGACTGGCTGACGGTGACGAGGGACATCGTGTGGGGTCCGAGAACGGGGACGGGTGCCGCACGGTACCGACCGTCGTCACGGCGTCCCGGGTCCGGGACGGGGTCCCGGCCCCGGCCGCCGCCCGGGCGGCGTGTGCGTGATGCGCAGCTGCTCGACCTCGGTCACGATCTTGTGCGAGGCGACGAGGTCGGACAGCATCGCGACGTTGTCGGGCAGGCAGCTCACCAGCAGGACACCGTTGCCTTCGTTGTCACGGTGGAAGTCCTCCTGCACGGCATCGGGGTCCACCCGCTCGACGAAGGTGAGCAGTGACTCCAGCTTGGCGGGCTGGTCGACCACGATCCGCAGGTGGCGACGGGCCGTCTCGGTGCGGCGGGCCACCGAGGCGTCGACCGCGCGCAGTCCCCACAGGACGGCGAGGCTGACCACGGTCCCGATCGTGGCCAGGGCGAACGAGCCGGCGCCCGCCGCCATGCCGAGGGCGGCGACGACCCAGATCCCGGCCGCGGTGGTCAGTCCGCTGACCGCCCCACGGTCGCGAAAGATCGCGCCGGCACCGAGGAAACCCACGCCGCTGACCACCTGGGCGGCGATCCGCGCCTCGTCGGGGCCGTCGAAGCTGGACACCGACGCGATCGTGAAGATGGCCGCACCGACTCCCAGCAGTGTGTGGGTGCGCAGCCCGGCTTCCTTGCGGGCCGTTTCGCGCTCGAGCCCGACCAGCCCACTGCACACGGCCGCGATCAGCACGCGAAACAGGATCTCGGTGGCCGTGAGCATGTCGACCAATCTCCCGCGAGCCGACGGTCCCCGCCACATCGCGGGCCGCGTCCACGGGCCACGCCGACGATTCGCCGCGTCGCGATCGACCGTAGTCGCCCGGTCCCACGCCTGGCGGTTCCGCGGCCGCCGCGACGACGAACGGACGGGGTGGATTTTGCCCTCCGGGGGTGGAGGGGGTATCGTGGGGTCACTCCCGCTCAGGCGGGGGTTTCGCCACGCCTTCGACCAGACCTCACGGTCCTTCGATGCTGCATGGCGAACCAGACCAGCCACACCCACGAGTTGTACGGAGGAAGCGTGGCCAAGGAAGAGGCCATCCAGGTCGAGGGCACCGTCACCGAGGCGTTGCCCAACACGACCTTCCGCGTGGAGCTCGACAACGGGCACGAGGTGCTCGCCCACATCTCCGGCAAGATGCGTCAGCACTACATCCGCATCCTGCCGGCCGACAAGGTCGTCGTGGAGCTGTCGCCCTACGACCTGACCCGCGGGCGGATCACCTACCGCTACAAGTGACCCACTGACCCGGTCGTCGCCACCCTGCGACGATCGGTCTTCCACACAACCCCATACACGACGTCGTCGACGCACACCTGCTGCGACGACATCGGCCGGTTCCCGGCGTACCACCCTTCCTGCTGGTCTCGACCAGCTCGGTGGACTCGCCGCCCTGGAACCCCGGAGGCCGGGAGGGAACGCCCCGCCGCCGCCAACCACCACCTTCGGTGGTTGGGCCCGCCGAGGAGAGGAACGACGGTGAAGGTCCATCCTTCCGCCAAGAAGATGTGCGACAAGTGCAAGATCATCAAGCGCAAGGGACGTGTGCGCGTGATCTGCGAGAACCCGCGCCACAAGCAGCGCCAGGGCTGACGAGCTCGGCCCGTACACGTGGCCGGAAAGGACATCGATCATGGCACGCATCGCTGGCGTCGACATCCCCCGCGACAAGCGGGTGGAGGTGGCGCTCACCTACATCTACGGCATCGGCCGCACCAGGTCCGTCCAGACCCTGGAAGCGACCGAGGTCGACCCCAACACGCGCGTTCGCGACCTCGACGACGAGTCGATCGTGAAGTTGCGGCAGTTCATCGAGAGCAACTGGAACGTCGAGGGTGACCTTCGACGCGAGATCGCCGACAACATCAAGCGCAAGATCGAGATCGGGTCGTACCAGGGCATCCGCCACCGTCTCGGCCTGCCGGTCCGCGGTCAGCGGACCCACACCAACGCCCGGACCCGCAAGGGCCCCAAGAAGTCCGTTGGTGGTATCCGCAAGCCCGTTCGCAAGGCCTGAGAGGACCCGTCATGGCACAGCAGAAGAAGCGCGCACGCAAGAAGGAGCGCAAGAACGTGCTCCACGCGGTCTGTCACCTCAAGGCCACGTTCAACAACACGACCATCACCTTCGCCGACCAGTCCGGCAACGTGATCGCCTGGTCCACGGGCGGCCACGCCGGCTTCAAGGGGTCGCGCAAGTCCACGCCGTTCGCCGCGCAGGTGGCCGCCGAGCAGGCGACCAAGGCCGCGATCGACAACGGCGTCCGCAAGGTCGACGTCGTCGCCAAGGGCCCGGGTGCCGGTCGCGAGACCGCCATCCGCACCATGGCCGCCATGGGGATCGAGGTGCTGTCCATCAAGGACGTCACCCCCGTGCCCCACAACGGCTGCCGTCCGCCCAAGCGCCGCCGCGGCTGAGGAGTACAGACAATGGCTCGCTACACCGGTCCTGCCACCAAGAAGTCGCGTCGTCTCGGCGTCGACCTCAAGGGCAACGACAAGAACTTCGACAAGCGCCCCTTCCCGCCCGGGGAGCACGGCCGCGGTCGCATCCGGGAGTCGGAGTACCTGCTCCAGCTCCGCGAGAAGCAGAAGGCGCGGTACTTCTACGGCGTCCTCGAGAAGCAGTTCCGCCGCTACTACGAGGAGGCGTCGCGCCGCGACGGCCTCACCGGCATCAACCTGCTGATCCTGCTCGAGACCCGGCTGGACAACGTCGTCTACCGCGGCGGGTTCGCCCGCACGCGTCGTGAGGCCCGCCAGCTGGTGTCCCACAAGCACGTGTCGGTCAACGGCAAGACGGTCAACGTGCCGTCCTACTCCGTGTCGCCGGGCGACGTCGTCGAGATCCGTGAGCGCGCCCGCAACTCGGCCGCGATCCTCGGTTCCCTCGAGCTGTACGGCCGCTGGGAGATGCCGGGTTGGCTCGAGTCCGACCCGTCCACCTACCAGGTCAAGGTCCTGTCCATGCCGGAGCGCGACATGATCGACGCGCCGGTCCAGGAACAGATGATCGTCGAGCTCTACTCGAAGTGATGCCACGACCCGGGCCCGTCTGCGTGACGGGCCGGGCGTCCGACCGGCTCGCTGCCCGGTGACGCAGCGACCCATCCCCGGGGGCACCCGCCACCCGGGACCGTCCCACGACCCGGGCTTCGCGGGACGGTGATGGACCGGGACGTGCCCCCACGTCGGGAGCACGACCGGTCGAAGAACGTGCGCGCCGATGGCCCCGGGAACGAGGGCGGCACGTGGCGACGGGACCCAAGAACGCCAGTCGTCGCCGAACACACCTGCAACGGAGAAACCATGTCCGACTTCGGCTTCTACGAAGAAGACGGCGCGATCAGCCTGGCGACCGGCCAGGGCGGCTCGCCGTTCATCGCCTACCGGCCACGCCTCGACGAGGAGATCGTGGACGAGGGCATCCGCTCGCGCTTCACGATCGAGCCCCTCGAGCCCGGCTTCGGCTACACGCTCGGCAACTCGCTGCGTCGGACGCTGCTGAGCTCGATCCCCGGCGCCGCCGTCACGCGGCTGCGGTTCACCTCCGCGGAGGCGGCCGGCCCCGAGGGCGGGTCCGTGCTCCACGAGTACGCCGCGATCGAGGGGGTCAAGGAGGATGTCATCGACATCATCCTCAACATCAAGGACCTCGTGGTCCGGTCGGATTCCGACGAGCCGGTCGAGATCTTCCTCGGTGGTGACGGGCCCGGTGTCCTGACCGCCGAGAACATCTTCGCCCCCAGCCAGGTCGAGGTCGTCAACGAAGACCTCCACATCGCGACGCTCAATCCCCAGGGCCACCTCGAGATGTACCTGACCGTCGAGCGCGGCCGTGGCTACACCACCGCCGACCAGAACAAGCGGGAGAACGACCCGATCGGGGTCATCCCGGTCGACTCGATCTTCTCGCCGGTGCGTCGCGTCGCCTACCGCGTCGAGGCCACCCGCGTCGAGCAGATGACCAACTACGACCGCCTGGTCCTCAACGTCGAGACCGACGGCTCGGTCACCCCGGCCCAGGCGCTGTCCTCGGCCGGCGAGACCCTGACCTCGCTGTTCGAGCAGTTCAAGGACTTCGAGGCCGGCGGTCCCGGCGGGATCGTCGTGTCCCCCGAGGAGCTGTTCGAGTCGCCGTTCGACGAGATCGACGCCACCCCGGTCGAGGACCTCGACCTGTCGGTGCGCTCCTACAACTGCCTCAAGCGCGAGGGCATCGCCACCGTCGGCGAGCTGCGCCAGCTCACCGAGGACCAGCTGCTCGAGATCCGCAACTTCGGCGCCAAGAGCGTCGAAGAGGTCACCGAGAAGCTGGACGAGCTGGGCGTCTCCCTGGCCGAGTGAGTCCGTGGCGGACGGCGAACGTCCGCCACGCTCGTCACCCCACGAACTGACAACGAGGAACCATCATGCCGACCCCCAAGCGCGGTGCCCGACTGGCCGGTGGCCCTGCCCAGCAGAAGTCCCTGCTGCGCAACCAGGCCAAGGACCTGTTCCGCCACGGGCGGATCACCACCACCCACGCCAAGGCCAAGGCGCTGCGGCCCTACGCCGAGCGCCTGATCACCAAGGCCCGCACCGGTGACCTGCACAAGCGTCGCCAGGTGCTGTCCGAGCTGCACGACCGCGACGTCGTCGCGCACCTGTTCGACGAGGTCGCGCCGCGGTTCGCCGACCGTCCGGGTGGCTACACCCGGATCGTCAAGCTCGGCCCCCGTGCCGGTGACAACGCCCCCATGGCGCTGATCGAGCTGGTCGACCGGGGCGACGGCACCGGCGACGAGTCGATCGAGACGTCGAAGGCGAACCGGTCGCGTGGCCTGTTCGGCCGCCGGCGCAAGAACGTCAACGCCGACGTCGTCGACTCCTCCGACGAGTGAACGCCTGACTCGCTGCGCACGTCGTCTGCCCTCGTACCTCGGGCAGATTGCACTACTCGCTGGCGCTCGTACTGCCTTGGCGGGCGGGCAAGGTCGCGGGCTCGCCGCTCCGATCGTTCTCACGCGTCACCCTGAAGGTGTCACCGCCGGGGTGGTCGATCTGCTGAGGAGGTGGCGGCATGACGGTGCGGGTGCGGATCGACCTCGCGTATGACGGGACCGGGTTCCACGGGTTCGCCCGCCAACCCGGCCTCCCCACCGTGCAGGGCACCCTCGAGGGTGCCCTGTCGCGTGTCTGTGGCCTGGTCCACGGACGCCCGGACGATCCGGCCGTGCCACTGGTCAGCGACCGGATCGCCACGACGTGTGCCGGCCGGACCGATGCCGGCGTGCACGCGCTCGGCCAGGTCGTCCACGTCGACCTCGACCCGTCGTGGAGCCCGGCCACCGCGAGGTCGGTGGCGTTCGCGACCGAGGATCCCGACGTCCTGGTACGGCGGCTGGACGACCTGGTCGGTCACCCCATCACGATCTGGTCCGTCGCGGTCGTCGACGGCGGGTTCGACGCCCGCTTCACGGCCACCGAGCGACGCTATCGCTACGTGCTGACCGACCGCCCGGCGGTCGACCCACGGGGCCGCCACCTGCGCTGGGACCTCGGCGAGCCACTCGACGTTCCGGCGATGCACGAGGCGATCCAGCACCTCCGGGGCGAGCACGACTTCGCGTCACTGTGCCGCCGGTCCGAGGGGCGTCACACGTTGCGGCGCATCGACGCCGCCGCGGTCACCCGGGGGCCGTCCGGTGGCGTCGTGGAACCCGCGCCGGGCTCGTGGGCCGCCGGGCTCGACGACGCGGTCCACGTGACCCTGCGTGGTCCCGCGTTCTGCCACCAGCAGGTCCGCTCGACCACCGGGTGCCTGGTCGAGGTTGGAACCGGTCGGCGTCCGCCGACGTGGGTGGCAGAGGTGCTGGCGGCGCGGGACCGGTCCGTGGCCGCACGGGTCGCGCCGCCCGACGGTCTGACCCTGGAATCCGTGGCCTACCCCGACCCCTGGCCCGACTCCCCACCGGACGCCGACCCCCACCCCGTGGCGTTCGGTGCCGACTGAGGGGGGTGCGAACGCCACCGGTCGCGGTGCCGTCGAGCGCCGTGGCGTTCGGTGCCGGCTGTGCCGGTCGCGAACGCCGTCGGTCGAGCCCGCAGGGCATGTGGTGGCGTTCGGAGCCGGGTGGCTCGGTTGCGAACGCGGTCGGTCGTCGTGCCGGCGGGGCTGGTGGTGTTGGGTGCCGGCTGATTCGGCTGCCAACGCCAGCGTTGGCGGCGCTGCCGAGCGGGCGTCGTCTGGGCGCGTGGGAGTTGCTCGCTGCGCTCGCAACTGCACGGCTGGCCGGGGTCAGGAACCTGCTCGTCCGAGTCGCCAATAGCCCATGAAGGCGCGCCCTTCGGGCGCGTGGGAGTTGCTCGCTGCGCTCGCAACTCCACGGCTGGCCGGGGTCAGGGACCTGTTTTCCCGAGTCGCCAGTAGCCCATGAAGGCGACGGTTCGGGGGTCGAGGCAACGGTCGCGGACGAGGTGACGGCGGAGGGTGGTGACGATGCCGGCCTCGCCAGCGAGCCAGGCGTACAACGCAGCATGGTCGACGAGGGGCTCGCCGGCCGCGTCCACGGGCACGTCCCACAGGAGTTGGTCGTCGAGGTCGACCCGGGTGCGGGCCTCGTGCGGCGACGTCGCCTCCGCACCGGACGTCGCAAGCAGCTCCGAGACCGCGGCGCCCACCGCGGGGACCAGCAGTGCACCGTGGAGATCGCCGTCGCGTGGCAGCCACGTGACGGTGACGCCGGGGGGTGCGACCAGGTCGAGTCGATCGGCGGTGACGGGGACCTCGAGCAGCGCGACCCCACGGGTGTCGTCCGGCACGCCTTCGAGGATCGCCGCGATCGCGGGCACGGCAGTCTCGTCACCGGCGAGCAGGAGGGCGTCGTGCTGGGGCGGTGGGCGGAACTCCGCGCCACCGTGGGGGCCCGGGTGTGCCGCGTTCGGGCCGACCAGCACCAGCGGGCTGCCGGGGCGTGCAGCCTCTATCCAGCGTCCGGCCGGTCCGGAGTCACCGTGCGCGACGACGTCGACGTCCACCATGCCTGGGCGAACCCGTCGCACCGTGTAGGTCCGCAGGGGATTGCGGCGCCGGTCGGGCATCTCCCGCCGGCTCGCCAGCCAGTCGGGACCACGGTCGAGGTGGCGGAATCCACCGTCGGGCGCGGGCAGGACGAGCTTGCAGCGCGTGTCGAAGCCGTTGTCGGCGAAGTCGTGGAGGTCGGGACCGGCGAACGTCAGTCGCCGGAAGGTCGGCGACAGGTGGACGATGCGTGCCACCTCCACGTCGAACAGGCGCCACGCTGGCGGGGTCGCTGCCGCGCTCATGGACGTGCCCCCCGCTGGCGCCACAGCAGCCACACGAAGTAGGGAGCGCCGAGCACGGCCGTGACCAACCCGGCCGGCAGCTGGACGGGCGCGAGTGCCCACCGGCCCACCGTGTCGGCGGTCGCCACCAGCAACGCCCCGAGCAGCCCGGACACGACGATGCTGCGTGCATGGGACGCCCCCACCAGCGCGCGAGCGGCGTGCGGCGCGACCAGGCCCACGAACCCGACGACCCCGACCGCCGACACCGACGACGCGGTCAGGACGGCGGCAGCTGCCAGCAGGACCAGCCGGATCCTCCCCACCTCGACGCCCAGGACGCGTGGCGACGTCTCGTCCAGCGCGAGGAGGTCCAGCTCGCGGTGGTGCAGCCAGGCCATCGGCACGACCACGGTCAGGGCGAGGGCCACCGGCACGAGGTCGACCAGCGATCGTCCGTACGTGGAACCGGCCAACCAGGTCAGGGCGATGGTCGCGTCCCACGGGGCCACGGCCTGGATGACGATCGTGGTGAGCGCACCGGCGCCCGCCCAGGTCGCGACCCCGACGAGCACCATCCGATCGGTGGCCAGTCCACCACGCGACGAGAGTCGGTACACCGCCCCGAAGGTCGCCAGCGCCGCCGCCGTCGCGGCGGCGGAGACCAGCCAGACCGGCGCACCGGGGACGAACAGCACGGCGCAGACCGCCCCGAACCCGGCTCCCGCGGTGACTCCGAGCAGGCCCGGTTCCGCGAGCGGGTTGCGACAGACCGTCTGGACGGCGTCGCCGGCAACGCCCAGGGCGGCGCCGGCGAGCAGGGCGGCGAGCACCCGCGGGACTCGCTGCCCCAGCACGAAGTCCACCTGGCGTCCGGCCCGGTCGCCGAGCCAGTTGGCGACGTCGCCCAGCAGGACGAGCCGGTCGCCCAGCAGGACGCCGGCGACCAGTGCCGCGACGACCAGGATGACCAGCACTGCGGTCACGACGGTCGCTCGTCGTCGCGTGCGGGGGCGCACGCCGGGGGAGGACGACCCGGATGTCGGCACGGTGTCGCGCATCCGTCGCACCAGCCACACCATGACCATGGCTCCCAGCAGGGTCGTCGCCACCCCGGTGGGGACGTTCAGGGACGCCTGAGCCGGCAGCAGCAGTCGCAGGGCGACGTCGGCCAGCAGCACGACCGCGACCCCGCACAGCGCGGCGAACGGCACCAGGGCGGTGTGCCGGCCCAGGCCGGGGACCCGCCGGGCGAGCAGTCGTGCCACGACCGGGCCGCTCAGCCCGACGAACCCGATCGGGCCTGCCACGGTGACGGCGGCGGCGGCCAGCAGGACGGCGACCAGCACGCCGGCCACCCGGGTGCGTCGGACCGGGACGCCCAGCGACTGGGCGGCGTCGTCGCCGAGGCCGAGCAGGTCGAGTCGACGCCCGAGCGCGGCAGCGCCCACCAGTCCGACGACGACGGGCCAGGCCGCGACCTGCAACGTGGCCGTCCCGGTCAGGGCGATGTTGCCCGCCCCCCAGGCGTACAGCCCGACGGTCTCCTGCTCGAACAGGATCAGCAGGGCCATGGTCACCGCGTGCAGGGCCAGGGTCAGGGCGGAGCCCGCCAGCACCAGGCGTGCCGGTCCGTCCGCCCCGCCACGGGCGAGCACCAGCACGAGCCCGGCGGCCAGCAGGCCACCGACGAAGGCCAGTGCACCTGACAGCACGAACGGAACCGGGATGCCGAGTGCTGCCACGGCCACCACGGCCAGGTAGCCCCCGGCATTGACCGCCAGCGTGTCGGGCGAGGCCAGTGGGTTGCGGGCGATCGCCTGCAGGACCAGTCCGCTCGCACCCAGTGCCCCGCCCACGACCAGTGCGGCCAGGACCCGGGGCAGGCGAGAGGCCACCAGCACGGCGGCCGTGGTGTCGTCGGGTGCGATCGCGAGTCGTGCGATGTCGACCAGCCCGACGTCGGCCGTGCCCAGCCCGAGGTCCACGACGGCGAGCACCCCGACGGCCGTCGCGACCAGCAGGAACGCCGCGACGCTGACGACCCGGCCGGCACCCCCGGACCGTTGGGTCGGGGGTGCGGGCCGGGTCGCGAGGTCGGACATCGACGGCGCCCGCGTCAGCCGGTGACGGCGTCGACGAACGCCTCGACGAAGGCGCCGCCGGACGCCGGGCCGCCGAAGAGCCAGATCCCGTCGGGAATCCGGTGCACGTTCCCCGACTGCACGAACGGCAGGGACTCCCAGACCTGGTTGCCGGCCAGGCCCTCGGTGAAGGGATCCGGGCCGTAGTCGTCGTTGGCGGCGTACAGGAACGCGACGTCGCCGAGCGAGGTGAGGCCCTCCACGTCGGTGGCGGCCAGTCCGTAGTCGGGATCGCCGCCGTCCGTCCAGGCGTCCACCATGCCCAGTTCCTCTCCGATCGCGCCCAGGAAGGACCCCGGTGTGTACATCCGGATGGACACCACGTCGTTGTTGAGGTAGCCGTCGGCCATCGTGAACTCCGCACCGTCCAGGCCGGCGTCCTCGATGGCGCTGGCGCCGTCGGCCAGGGCGGTGTCGAAGTCGGCCAGCAGGGTCTCGGCTGCGGCCTGGGTGCCGGTGGCCGCCGCGAGCGTCTCGACGGTCAGTGCCATGTGGCCGAGCGGGTCGCTGGCGTCGGACCCGCGCAGGGCCAGCACCGGTGCCACGTCCTCGAGCTGGGCGATGACGTTCTCGGGCAGGTCGGTCGTGGTGACGACCAGGTCCGGTTCCAGCGCGGCGACCGCGTCCAGGCTGGGCTCGCCACGCGTGCCCACGTCGGGCGTGTCGGGGTCGATCGGCATGACGGTGTCCCAGGTGTTGTAGCCCTCGACGTCGGCGATCCCGACGGGCTCCACGCCCAGCGCGAGCAGGTTCTCCACGAGGCCCCACTCGAGCGCCACCACGTCGGTGGCCGCGGCGTCGAGCGTGACCTCGCCATCGTCGCCCGTGACGGTCACCGGACCGTCGGCCGTGGCGGGCGTCGTGGACTGGTCTGGTGACGTGCTCGCGGGCGAGGCATCCGCGGAGTCGGTCGTGGACGACGCCTCGGGTTCGGCCGCCTCGGTCGTGCCGCAGGCCACCAGGGCCATGGCCAGCGCGAGGGCGCCGAACGTGCCGGCGGCACGTCGGACGGTGCGGGTCGGGTGCATGGATGCTCCGTTTCGGGATGGGCAGGGCAGGCCACGGCACGGGCGTGCCGGGGTCGGGAGGGTGGAGGAGGGGCAGTCAGCCAGGACCGACCGTCGCGCGGTCGTGTCGTCCCACCGGTCGCAGGTGCAGCCGGCCGGCCGGGTCGTGGTGCACTTCGATCGGGATGCCGTAGACGGCCTCCAGGACGGGGCCCGTCAGCACGTCGCCCGGCGGACCCGCCGCGTGCACGCCCCCGTCGGCCAGCAGGACGACGTCGTCGGCCACGGCGGCTGCCTGGTCGAGGTCGTGGAGGACGACCCCGACGGCAACTCCGTGGTCGTCGGCCAGGTCCCGGACCAGGTCGAGCACCTCGACCTGGTAGCGCAGGTCGAGGTGGTTCGTCGGTTCGTCGAGCAACAGCGTCGCGGTGTCCTGGGCGAGGCACATCGCGAACCAGACCCGTTGGCGCTCTCCGCCCGACAGTTCGTCGACACCCCGGTCGGCCATCGCCGTGGTGCCAGTCAGGTCCATGGCGCGAGCGACGGCTGCGGATCCGTCGGGGTCGCCCCCACGCCATCCGGACCGGTGGGGATGGCGGCCGTACCCGACGACGTCGCGGACGCGCACACCACCCGGGGTCGGTCGCGACTGGCTCAGGAGGGTCACGTGCCGGGCGAAGTCGCGGGCCGACAGCAGGTCGACGTCACCCACGTCGGCCAGGGCGATCGATCCTGCCTGCCGGTGATGCAGTCGTGCCAGCGCCCGCAGCACGGTGGACTTGCCCGAACCGTTCGGGCCCAGCAGCGCGGTGACGCGTCCGGGCACGATCGCGATGTCGACGGCCTCGACCACTGCCAGGTCGTCGTAGGCCAGGCACAGGTCCTGTCCGGTCAGTGCCGGCAGGGCGCGGGGAGCCAGGGTCGAAGTCATGGAGGTAAGGCTAACCTAAGTTGCCACGCGACTGTCAAGTCGACTGTCACGTCGCCTCGGGTTGACCGGCCCTCGGCGCGGTCGCTACCCTTGTCTCGCCGCGGCCCCACCGGGCCGCGTTCACGTGCTCGGAGGGCTCCCCGGCCCAGGCGCCGAGCCCACCTGCCGTCGCCCCGCCCCGCACCACCTCGGGCCCGCGACGCGACGCTTCGGACCACCAGTCCGCTGCACCCGCCCCGTGCGCCGACGAGTCGTGCCGTACCGCCCGAACTCCCGATTCCCACCCCGCAATCGCAAAGGCGTCTCCATGCGGACCTTCAGCCCCAGCGGCAAGGACATCACCCGGGACTGGTTCGTCGTGGACGCCGAGGGCCAGACCCTCGGTCGCCTCGCGACCCGGATCGCCACCGTCCTGCGCGGCAAGCACAAGCCGACGTTCGCGCCACACCTCGACATGGGTGACTACGTCGTCGTCGTGAATGCCGACAAGGTCGAGCTTGCCGGCGAGAAGGCGGCCGACAAGGTCTACCACCGCCACTCCGGGTTCCCGGGTGGCCTCAAGTCGGTGCCCTTCGCCGAGATGCTCGACAAGCAGCCGACCCGGATCCTCGAGACCGCGGTCAACGGCATGCTCCCCAAGAACAAGCTCGGCAAGTCCATGGGCGCCAAGCTCAAGGTCTACGCCGGTCCGGACCACCCCCACCAGGCCCAGCAGCCGCAGCCGCTGCCCGACTGGGTCTGAACCACGCACGCTCCAACCCAGACCGTGACAAAACCGCCTCGGCGGGACAACCCACGGCACGAATGAGGACGAAGACATGTCTTCCACCATCCACGTCGGTCGTCGCAAGTCGGCGGTCGCTCGCGCCAGCATCTCCCGTGGCTCCGGCACGTTCGAACTGAACGGCCGCGAGTTCGAGGACTACTTCACGACCGAGAAGCTGCGCAACCACGTCACCGAGCCGTTCCAGGTCGTCGAGCAGTACGGCCAGTGGGACGTCCGCGCCCGGCTCCACGGCGGCGGGACCACCGGCCAGGCCGGTGCCCTGCGGCTGGCGATCGCCCGCGCCCTGATCGAGATCGACCCCGACCTGCGTCCCCCGCTCAAGGCCGCCGGCCTGCTGACCCGGGACGCCCGCAAGGTCGAGCGCAAGAAGTACGGTCTCAAGAAGGCCCGTCGCGCGCCGCAGTACTCCAAGCGCTGACCAGCCACAACGTGCCGCATCCGGCGTCGTCCACCCACGCGGGGGCGACGCCGGTGCCATGTGGCGGGGTTCGCGGCCGGCACTGAGCGGGCGCGACCCCGGACCCGGCAGGACGAGCCCCGCCCGGCCGGGCGAGATGGACGAGAGGTGGACGGATGGGTCGGATCTTCGGCACCGACGGTGTGCGCGGTCGTGCGAACACCGACATCACGCCGGAGTTCGCCCTGCACCTCGGTCGCCAGGTCGTCCGGGTCCTGCGCGAGGAGTCCTCCGAGCGCCCGACCATCGTCCTGGGCCGCGATCCTCGCTGGTCCTCACCGATGCTCGCCGCCGCACTGTCGGCCGGCATGAACTCGGCGGGTGGTGACGTCGTCGACCTGGGCGTGGTGACCACTCCGGGCGTCGCGCACGCCACCGCCAGCACCGACGCGGCCGCCGGGGCGGTGGTCTCTGCCTCCCACAACCCGATGCCCGACAACGGGATCAAGTTCTTCGGGCGTGACGGGTTCAAGTTGACCGATGGCGAGGAGTCGCGCCTCGAGATGCTGCTGTCACGTCCCGACGGCCGGTCCGGCCGGGACGCGCCACGACCCGTGGGGACCGACCTCGGCACCACCCGGGTCGACACGGCGCTCGTGACCGCCTACCTGGACCACCTCGTGGACCTCGGGACCCCGCTCGACGGGATCACCATGGTCGTCGACTGCGCCAACGGGGCGGCGTCGGCACTCGCGCCCGTCGCCTACGAGCGACTGGGGGCCCGGGTCGTGACGCTCCATGCCGAGCCGGACGGCAGCAACATCAACGACAACTGCGGGTCGACGCACCCGGAGTCCCTGCAGGCCGCGGTCGTCGAGCACGGCGCCGACCTCGGGGTGGCCCACGACGGGGACGCCGACCGGTTGATCGCGGTCGACGCCGATGGCGCCGAGGTGGACGGGGACGTCATCCTGGCGATGCTGGCCGTCGCGGCGCGCGACGCGGGCGACCTGGTCGACGACACCGTCGTCACCACCGTGATGACCAACCTCGGCTTCCGCCGGGCCATGGACGCCCACGGCATCACCGTCGTCGAGACCCGGGTGGGGGACCGCTACGTCCTGGAGGCGCTGCGCGAGCAGGGGGTGACCCTCGGGGGCGAGCAGTCCGGCCACGTCATCGACCTGCGCCACGGCACGACCGGCGACGGGATCCAGACGGCGATCCAGATGATGGGCGTCATGGCCGGGAGCGGGCGGTCCCTGGCCGACCTGGCCACGGTCATGGAGCGGCTGCCACAGGTGCTGGTCAACGTCGAGGGCGTGGACAAGCATCGCCTCGCGGACGCCGCCGCCGTCGAGGACGTCATCGCCGAGGTCGAGCAGGAGCTGGGCGACGCCGGACGGGTGCTGGTCCGCTCGTCGGGCACCGAGCCGATCATCCGCGTGATGGTGGAGGCGCGCACGTCCGCGCAGGCCAGCGGGGCCGCCGACCGGATCGCCGACGTCGTGCGCTCCACCCTCTCCCTGGACGAGGCCGTCTGACGTCCTGACGACGGACTGAACGACCGGGCTCGCTGGTCCGGGGTGGCGGGGCCTGCTGGATAGCCTTCGGTGGAACCGTCCCGGACGCGCTGGTGCGTGTCACGTGGCCCGGCGGAGCCATCGGGTGGGCGGACCCCTCCCCAAGGAGTGCGAGATGTGCGGAATCGTCGGCGTGACCGGTCGTGAGGACGCCCTGGACGTGATCCTGCGTGGCCTCCGACGCCTCGAGTACCGCGGGTACGACTCCGCTGGCGTCGTGCTCGCCGACGGGGGTGCGCCGCTCCAGATCGTCAAGCGTGGGGGCAAGCTCGCCAACCTCGAGGCAGCGCTCGAGGACGAGTCGCTGGTCGGTGCCACCGGGATCGGCCACACCCGCTGGGCCACGCACGGCGCCCCGACCGACCGCAACGCCCACCCGCACTCGGACCCCGACCAGCGCGTGGCCGTGGTGCACAACGGGATCATCGAGAACTGGGAGGAGCTGAAGGCCGGCCTGCCCGACGCCGAGTTCAGTTCCGAGACCGACACCGAGGTCGTTGCCCACCTCGTGGCCGCGGAGGTCGAGGGCGGTGCCACCCTGCCCGACGCGGTGCGTGCCGTGGTGCGTCGGCTGCAGGGCGCGTTCGCCCTGTGTGTCCAGCACGCCGACACGCCCGGGATGATCGTGGTGGCCAAGCGCGAGGCGCCGCTGATCATCGGCCACGCCGACGGGGTCGGCTACTGCGCCTCCGACGTCGCCGCGATGATCACCCACACCCGCGACGTCTCGGCGCTGCTCGACGACCAGGTCGCCGAGCTGACCCCCGAGGGCATGGTCGTCACCGACCTGGACGGCGCCCCGACCCAGGCCCACGACTACCACGTCGACTGGGACCTCGACGCCGCCGAGAAGCAGGGCTACGAGCACTTCATGCTCAAGGAGATCCACGAGCAGCCCCAGGCGATCGCCGACACGCTGCGGGACCGGCTCGGACCGGCCGAGGGCCCGTCCGGCACGCCGCGCCTGCACCTCGACGAGTGCCGGATCGAGGAGGGGGAGTTCGGCCGCATCGACAAGGTGTTCATCGTCGCCTGCGGCACCTCGCTGTACTCGTCGATGGTCGGCAAGCTGGCGATCGAGCACTGGGCCGGCGTGCCGGTCGAGGTCGAGGTCGCCTCGGAGTTCCGCTACCGCGACCCGATCCTGGACCCCCACACGCTGGTCATCGCGGTGTCCCAGTCCGGCGAGACCTCCGACACGATGGCCGCCGCCACCCACGCCCGCGACCAGCGCGCGCCGGTCATGGCGCTGGTCAACGTGGTCGGGTCGACCCTCGCCCGGGAGTCCGACGCGGTCTTCTACACCCACGCCGGGCCCGAGGTCGCGGTCGCCTCGACCAAGGCGTTCACGACCCAGCTGGCTGCCTTCCTGGTGATCGGCCTGTACCTGGGCCAGGCGCGCGGACGGGTGTTCTCGTCGGAGATCGGCGACATCCTGTCGCGCCTGCAGCGCCTGCCCGACCAGGTCCGCCAGGTGCTCGAGCTCGACGACACGATGGCCCGGTTGGCGCAGCAGTACGCGGACGTCCCCTACACCATGTTCATCGGGCGCCACGTCGGGCTGCCGATCGCGATGGAGGGTGCGCTCAAGCTCAAGGAGATCTCCTACCAGCACGCCGAGGCCTTCCCGGCCGGGGAGATGAAGCACGGCCCGATCGCGCTGATCGAGGATGGCTCGTTGGTCGTGGCACTGGCCCAGGCCGGCCACACCTTCGCCAAGATGGTCTCCAACATCCAGGAGGTCCGCGCCCGGGGTGCCTCGGTCCTCGCGATCGGCACGGACGGCCTCGAGGGGGACCTCAAGGCCCACGCCCACGACCTCGTCACCCTGCCCGAGGCCAGCCACGAGCTCGCCTCACCGATCCTGGCCGCGATCCCGCTGCAGCTGTTCGCCTACCACGTCGCGGTGGCCCGCGGCGAGGACATCGACCAGCCCCGCAACCTCGCCAAGACCGTCACGGTGGAGTAGCCGGGAGCGCGCCCGACGGGCGCGCTCCCGGGACGCCTCTGCGTCACATCCCGAGTTGGTCGTGGACGGAGGCGGTGAGGAGGTCCAGGGGCATGCCGCCGCGGACCAGCACGGCGTCGTGGAAGGCGGCGATGTCGAAGTCGGGTCCCAGTGCCTGCTGGGCCTCGGACCGCAGCTGGAAGATGTGGCGCTGGCCCATCTTGTAGGACAGGGCCTGGCCGGCCATCCCGATGTAGCGGTCCACCTCCTGCTCGATCACCGCGCGGGGTATGGGGGTCCACCGCACCATCCAGTCGATGGCCTGCTGGCGTGACCAGCCCTTGGCGTGCAGCCCGGTGTCGACCACCAGCCGTCCTGCCCGCCACGCGTCGGCGCTGAGCATCCCGAGCCGGTCCAGGTCCGACGAGTACAGCCCCATCTCGTCCGCGAGTCGCTCGGTGTACAGGCCCCAGCCCTCGGCGTGGGCGGTGTGGCTGCCGTACCGGCGGAACGTGGGGACGTCGGTCAGCTCCTGGGCCAGGGTCCGGTCGAAGTGGTGGCCCGGGATGGCCTCGTGGAACGCGATCCCCTCGTAGAGGTAGCGACCGCGCTCGTCGGCCTCGTGCGTGTTGATGAAGTAGGTGCCGGGCCGCGAGCCGTCCTCGGCCGGGGGGAAGTAGTACGCCGGCGGCATCGCGGGAGCCAGCGACGCCGGGACCGGCTTCACCTGGCACGGTGCCTGCGGACGCGCGGCGAACCAGCCGTCGATCGCGGCCCAGGCCCGCTCGATGACCTCCTCGGCATGCGCGACCATCGCGTCGCCGTCGGCGTAGCGCAGGTCCTCGTCGGTGCGCAGACGTTCGAACAGCGTGGGGAGGTCGCCGACGCCCAGCGCGGAACGACCGATCTCGTCCCACTCGCGGGGCAGTTCCTCCTCGGCGTCGATCCGGCCGATCTGGTGGACTTCCTCGGGGTCGACGTCGAGGCTGGTGTGCATCCGGGCCAGCGTCGCGTAGCGCTCGTCGCCACCGGGCTGGTGCATCAGGCCGACGTGCTCGTCGTCGCGGGCCACCGGAAGGACCTCGTCGCGCACGAACTGGAGGTGGGCGGCGTAGGCCGGTCGGACCACCTCGTCGACGAGGGTGCGCATCCGGTCGCGCCAGTCGTCCGCCACCTCGTCGGGCACGGTGATGGCCACGAACGGGTCGTCGTCGAGGTCGCTGGCGAGGTAGGCCTCGACCTGGCCGACAACGCGCTCCACACAGATCGCGGCCGGGGTCAGCCCACGCCCCATCCTGTCGCGGTTGCGGGCGGCGACCTCGTCGAACAGCCGTGGCACCTGGCGGTGGCGTTCCAGCAGGGCGTCGGCCTGCTCGGCGGTCGCCGCGCCGGTCTGTGACGCTGCCTGCACCAGGCCGGTGTGGACGCCCAGGAACGGGTCGATCGCGCCGGTCTGGATCTCGAGGTCGAGGTGGGCGATCCCCTCGTCGGCCTCGTGGACCAGCAGGTCACGGGTCAGCCGGTCCGACGGGTCGTCCAGGTCGAGTGCCCGGGCCGCCGACGCCGTCGCGACCAGGTCGTCGCGCTGCTGCTGCAGCGAGTCGGGGTCCAGCCGGGGCAGCCGGTCGTCGAACCGGTGGTCGCCCAACAGGGTGGCCGTGGTGGGCGACGTGGCCATCGCCCGGTCCCAGTACTCCTCGGCCAGCCGGTCCAGCCGCGTGGCGTCGTCCATCTGATGTCTGCTCCAGGTCGTGTGGGCGTCCACGATACGGGGACCATCGGGCCGGGACGACTCCGGCCCCGGGCGTGGAGCCCGGGGCCGGAGGTGGTGCTCAGGTGCGTGCGGTCACGGGCGGGTGTCGCCCGGGCGCACGGTGCAGGTCGCCGTGGTCGTCACGCCCGGGTCGCTCTCGGACGTCACCTCCAGCGTGACCGTGGTGCGCGGGGCGTCCTGCGGGTCGCGGATGACCCGGACCGGGACGTCGACGGTGTCGCCGTTGTCGACGCCGACCAGCTCGTGGGGCAGCCAGGCCTCCCAGCCGTCGGTCGCCTCGGCGGAGAGGCGGTAGACGTCGCCGTCCACCTCGTCCGCGACGTCCTCGGGCTGGGTGCCGCTCACGTCCACCGCCTCACCCGTGTTGGTCACGGGGAAGCTGCAGGTCGTGGCGAAGCCCGGCAGGATGCCACCCTCGGCAGCGCCTGCTGCGGCCTCGACCCCGCGGGTGTGGGGACCCGAGCCGTCCAGCGAACGGACCGCCACCGTGTAGTGCAGGACGCCCTCGTCGTCGCGACGGGTGTCCAGCACGTACAGGTGCAGGCGGTTGTCCTCGTCGACGTACTCGTCCTGGCTGCCCGAGTCGGTGCCGGCCTTGAACAGGCCGTCGGCCAACTGGCGGTAGTCGCCCAGCGACACCATGGCGGGGGTCCCGTCGGGGCGCAGGAAGTCGACCAGCTCGATGTCCTCGGGGTTGGCGTCGATCACCCAGATGAAGGGTGCCCGGTCGCGGTCCTTGGTCTTGGCCATGAGCACGCCGGAGTCCGGCGTGAACGAGTCCGAGCCCATCCGGTCGACGACCTCGAGGGTGTAGTTGTCGAAGGAGCCACGGTCGCAGCGCCAGTCGTCGTTCAGGCTGCAGCTGGGACTGAGGTCGCCACCGAAGCCGTCGGCACGAAGGTCGACGTTGAGGCCCTTGAGCCCGCTGCGACCGAACTCGTCGCCCAGCGGGACCTCGCGGGCGGTGACCTCGGCGATGACCAGGCCGGAGTCGGCCAGTCCGTCACGGGTGACGCGCAGGACCTCCTCCTCGTCGACCATCTCCAGCTCGATCTTGTTGCGGAGCATGTGGTGCGAGCCCATCGAGCCACCCTCGGTGGCGGGCACGACCCAGCGGCGGTGGGGACCACCGGGGCCGTTGAAGCTGCCCCGTGACAGCATCTCCCAGATGCCGGAGTACGACCGGCTGAGGGTGGTGGCGTACGGGTTGTTGTAGTTGTCGCCGATGCCCAGCAGGTGGCTCAGCTCGTGGGCGTAGACGCCCGCGCCGGAGCTCTCGGCCTGCGTGGACGAGCCACCGCCGGCGTTGGGCCAGTGGTTGGACCCGGCGAGCCACGACGTCCACGGCACGTAGCGGGTCACGACCCAGTTGGGCAGCGAGACGTCCGGGGGGCCGAACTCGTCGGTCACGTCCTCCGGCGTCTGGAACATCATCTCGCCGAACTCCTGCCAGGTGCCCGACTCGTCGTGTCCGGCGGTCATGTAGAACACCAGGTCGAAGCTGTCGGCCAGGTCCTCGCCGACCTCGTCCTCCCACAGTCCGCCGAGGTCACCACGGATCGACTTGTTGCACGAGTCACCCGCCGGGCAGCCCGCGCCGTTCTGGCCGGTGCCGACCAGGCCGTACTCGTGCAGCTTGCCGGGCAACCGGTAGCCGCCGAAGGCGGTCAGCTCGACGCCGTAGCGCCCGGCCGAGTCCTCCATCCAGTACTCGTGCAGCGTGTGGCCGTTGTTGAGGTCGTTGGGCGTGTTGAGCAGGTCCTCGTAGAACTGGGCCACGTCCTCGGGCGCGACGTTCTCCGCGACGGGCTGCGGGTTGCCGAACGGGTGGGTGCCGGCGGCCTGGGTGATCAGGAACGGCTGGTCGGAGAAGTCCCCCATCACCAGCGCGATGTTGAAGTCGCGCTCGCTACCGCGACGGGACGGGTCGGCCCAGTCGATGCCCGGGACGGCGGTGTAGTCGTCCCAGGTCATGTCATCGGGGTTCTCCCAGTCCTGGGGATCGACCGGGTCGACGATGTCGTCGAGGGTCGGTGGTGCGGCCACGGCAGGCACGGAAAGCAGGGCGGTCAGGACGAGTGCGCCGGTCGTGGCGAGCACGGCCCGGAATCGGGTACGGGGGGGTGGATGCATCGGGGGGCTCCCTGGTCGGGGGGTGGGAATGCAGGTACCGAGGAACCTAGATCGCCCATACGGGCTCGAACAGGGTGGCGTCCACCCGTGCCCCGCGGCTCGGGCACGGGTGAAGGGTCCCGATCCACGCCAAAAGCCCACCAACCCGCGATTGGTGGCCCGTGTGGGACATGCGGCGTGACGTGGGGCTTCGACCGTGTGTCGACGGACTTCGGGGGACCGGCCCGACAAATCGTGCGGCCCGCGCGCTCGTGCCGTCATGTGCCGGTCGATCCGCGGCCAGCCGAACGTCGGTGCCGGGCGCCTGATGTGCGGCTCGCGCCCGGCCCGCCCCCGTCGTTGGCCTGTCGGGCCGGTTGGTCGGGGCTGGGCGCCTAGGGTCCGACGCAGTGTCGTCCTGGACCCGAATGGGCGGTTGGTCCTGCGAGGCCCGGGCGTCGGACAGGGAACGGGGGATCCGATGGCAGCAATGGGTGGTCACGATGCAGCCGAGGCCGATCGGGAGGTCGACGCCCGCCACGCGGCGATCCTGGTCGTGGGACGGGACGACCACACGCGCCGGGTCGTGGGTCGGGAGGTCCGAAATCGCTACTCGGCGGACTACGACGTGCGCGTGGTGGACGGTCCCGAAGCCGGCGAACGCGAGATCGACGCATGGGAGGCCACGGGCCGGCCGGTGGCGCTCGTCGTGTGCGCCTTCACGGCTGCGGACGAGGATGCGCTGGAGTTCCTGTCACGCGTGCGGTCCCGCCACCCTGCCGCCAAGCGCGGCGTGGTGGTCAGGTGGGGGAACTGGGAGCGCCGGGCCGCGATGTTCGCGGCATTGGAGGCCGGGGACATCGACCTGTACCTCGTGCGGCCCGACAGCCCACCCGACGAGGAGTTCCACGGGATCATCTGCCAGGCCCTCGAGGAGTGGGCGATCGGGCGTGGTGGGGGCCGGGAGGCCGTGCGGCTCGTCGGCGAGCAGTCGGCGCGGGTCCAGGAGCTGCGGGACACCTTCGGCCAGAACCACATCCCGGTCGGCTTCGTCGACGTCACGTCGCCGGCCGGGGCCGGCGCGCTGGCCTCGCTGGGGTTGGACGATCCGGCGCTGCCCGTCGTGGTCCTGGAGTTCACCGACCCTCCCACGGTGCTGCAGGACCCCACCAACCTCGAGATCTCTGACGCGTTCGGGATCACCGATCCCCTGCCCGAGGGCGTCCACGTCGACGTCGCCATCGTCGGGGCCGGACCGGCGGGGCTGGCTGCTGCCGTGTACGCGGCCTCGGAGGGGCTCGACACGCTGGTGATCGAGCAACTGGCGATCGGGGGGCAGGCCGGCACGACCAGCAAGATCCGCAACTATCCCGGCTTCCTGCAGGGCGTGAGCGGAGACAAGCTGGCGTTCACCGCCTTCCAGCAGGCGTGGTCGTTCGGTGCACGGTTCCACTTCATGCGGGCCGCGACGTCGCTGGCGGTCGACGGCTCCGACGTCCTGCTCGGCCTGTCCGACGGCAGCGTGGTCCGGGCGTCCTGCGTCGTGGTCGCCACGGGGGTCAGCTACCGCCGACTGGGGGTGCCGTCGCTGGATCGTCTCCAGGGCCGCGGCGTCAGCTACGGCGCCGGGACCTGGGCCGCGCCGTCCATGGCCGGCAAGCGCGCCTGGGTCGTCGGCGGCGGCAACTCCGCCGGCCAGGCGGTGGCCCACCTGGCCAAGTTCGCTGCACACGTGACCCTGCTGGTCCGTGGGTCGGGCCTGGCCGAGAGCATGTCCGAGTACCTCGTCAACCTGATCGCGGCGACCGACAACGCGGACGTGCGGTACCGGACCGAGGCGGTGGCTGGCCTCGGCGACGATCGGCTCGAGGGCCTGGTGCTGCGTCATCGCGACACCGGCGACGAGGAGCAGGTCCCCGCGGACGGCCTGTTCGTGCTGATCGGTTCCCAGCCCCACACCGACTGGCTCGGCGACGTCGTGGAGCGGGACGAGTGGGGCGCCGTCAAGGTCGGCGCCGCCGTCGGGGACTTCCCGCTGGACCGACGACCCATGGTCTTCGAGACCAACCTGCCCGGCGTCTTCGCCGTGGGGGACGTCCGCGCCGGCTCGGTCAAGCGGGTGGCCTCGGCGGTCGGCGCCGGAGCCATGGCCATCCAGCAGGTCCACGCCAGGCTCGAGGAGGTGCCGCGTGCCGGCCACCCGGGATGACGCGTCGTCGTCCGAGGGCTCCCGGCAGGCTCCGACCGGCGGATCCGACGAGGCAGTCGGACGGCCCCTCCTGCCCTCCATGCGGATCCTGCTCCTGGTCGCCGCCGTGCTCGTCTTCCTCGCCGGGATCCAGCTGTTCGTCTTCTCCGAGCGGACCGACCGGTACTTCGCGTGGACGATCGAGCCGTCGTTGACCGCGGCGTTCCTCGGCGCGTCCTACTGGGCCAGTGCAGCCTTCGAGCTCAGTGCCGGTCGTCGACGGCAGTGGCACCGCGCGAGGATCGCCGTGCCGACGGTGTTCGTGTTCACGAGCCTGACCCTGGTCGTCACGCTGGTCCACCTCGACCGCTTCCACCTCGACGCTGAGCTCGAGCTGGCCACGCGGGCGGTCACCTGGGCGTGGATCGTGGTCTACGCGGTCGTGCCGGTGCTGATGGTCGTCGTGTGGTGGCGCCAGGCTCGGGTGCCGGGTGGGGACCCGCCGCGGGTGGCGCCCCTCGGCCGAGGACTTCGCGCCCTGGTCGTCGTCCAGGCCGCCGTCCTGGCCGGCACGGGCATGCCGCTGCTGGTCGCCCCCACGTGGGCGTTGCCCGCCTGGCCGTGGGAGCTCACGCCGTTGACGGCCCGGGCCATCGGCGCCTGGCTGACGAGCCTCGCCGTCGCAGCCCTCCACGCCCTGGTGGAGGACGATCTCGATCGTCTCCGGCCGGCGGGCTGGGCGTGGACCGTGTTCGCCCTGCTCCAGGCCGTCGCCCTGCTGCGGTATCCGACGACGCCTGACTGGAACCGACCGTCGTCGTGGACCTACCTGGTGTTCCTGCTGAGCGCGCTCGTCGTCGGCGCGGCCGCCCTGCGTGGAAGCAGGGCCGGGGGAGTTCGGCCCGGCGCGTCGTGAGCCCGTGGCGCCGCCGACCAGTGGTGGCCAGGGGGCAGGCGACCCGGCGGCCCGCCTACCGTGCCGGACAGCCGACGAATGGGCGGGCGTGACCACCACCGACGTGCGACCGATCGACGAGTCCGCTGGCGCCCTGCCGCTCGTGGGAGCCGCCGAGGCGGCGGCCGGTGACGAGGCCGCGGTGGCCGCCGGGGCGACCTGGGCCGGCCTGATGGACCGAGCGGCGCGTGCCCTCGCCGACGGCGTGCTGGCCGCGGCTGGCCACGGCTACGGGCTGCGGGTGGTGGTCGTGGTCGGGAAGGGCAACAACGGGGGCGACGGCTGGGCCGCTGCGCCCCGCCTGGCCAGGCGGGGCGCCCACGTGACCGTGCTGTCCCTGGCCGATCTCGACGCCGGCCTGTCGCAGGAGGCCACCGCCCACCGCGATGCCTGGCTCGCCGCTGGCGGGCGGGTCGTGGTGCTGCCCGACGATCCCTGGTCGGTCCTGACGGGGGCCGACGTGGTCGTCGACTGCCTGCTCGGGACGGGCGCCACCGGCGCGCCCCGCGGCGCCTTCGCCGACGTGGTGGTGGCGATCGGCGACGTCCGGTCGGCCGAGGACGTGACGGTGGTGGCCTGCGACGTGCCGACCGGGGTCGATGCCGACACCGGCGTGGTGCACGACCCGGCCGTGACCGCCGACGTCACCGTCACGATGGGGATGCACAAGCGTGGGCTGGTCCTGGCGCCGGGTTGCTGGCGGGCCGGCACCGTCGTCGTCGGCGACCTCGGCCCGCACTGGGACGCCCACCCCGACTGGCACGCCCTAACGGCCGCCGGGGCCGCCCCCTCGCCCCTTGCGCCGGACGCCGACAAGGTCGCGCACGGGCGCGTCCTGGTGGTGGCAGGCAGCGTCGGCACGGCCGGCGCGGCGATCCTGTGCACGCGGGCCGCCCTGGGGGCCGGTGGGGGACTGGTCACCCTGGCCACCCCGGCCCACATCCAGCGGGTCGTGGCCCCGGTCGTCCCCGCGGCCATGACCCGGCGCCTGCCCCACTCCGGTGAGCACGTCGCCGCCGGTGCGGTCGACGACCTCGAGGACGTGGACGCCTACGACGCGGTCGTGGTCGGTCCCGGCCTCGGCCCGGTCGACGGGACGCGGGCCGTCGTCGAGCACGTCCTGGCCCGTGCCCGGCGCGTGGTGCTGGACGCCGACGCGATCAACGTGTTCCGCGACGACCCCGCCGCGCTGGCCGACCACGACGGCGAGCTGGTCCTGACACCGCACCAGCGCGAGCTCGCACGCATCGGGGGAGGAGAGGACGGCCCCGACGCGTGGGTGCGGCGGGTCGAGCGCGTTCCCGAACTCGCGGCACGCTACGACGCGACCATCGTGGCCAAGGGACCGGGGACCCTGGTCGTCGCACCCGACGGGCGGGCCTGGGTGACCCCGTTGGGCGGGCCGGAGCTGGGGACGGGTGGCAGCGGCGACGTCCTGGCCGGCCTGCTGGGGACGGCCGTCGCGCCCCCGACCATCGCCGACG
>NZ_JAHOPH010000030.1 GCF_019798055.1 Salsipaludibacter albus
GTCGTGGTCGGGGCGTCGTCGGCGGTGGCGTCGTCGGCGGTGGCGTCGTCGGCGGTGGCGTCGTCGGCGGACGCGGACCTGTCGGACGGGGTGGTCTCGGCCGGGCCGCCCGGGCTGACCGGCTTGTCGACCGCCTGTCCCGGCGACGTGGCCAGGTGCGGTGCCAGCTCGCCACGCGCGACCCGCAACACCTGGTCGTCGTCCAGGGGGCCGCTGCGCAGGATCTTGGGCTCGCGGCGGGTGAGGTCGACGATGGTGGACGGCTGGCTGTCGGCGCGGCGACCCGCGTCCACGTAGACCCGGACCTTGTCGCCCAACTGGCCGCGGGCAAGGCGGGCGGTCGTCGCCGCCGGCTGGCCCGACAGGTTGGCCGAGGTCACCGCGAGCGGGCCCACCGAACGGATCACGGCCAGGGTCACGTCGTCCATCGGCATCCGCACGGCGACCGTGTCCTCGTTGCGTCCGAGGTCCCAGGCCAGGTTCGGGTCGGTCCGCACCACGATGGTGAGCGGGCCCGGCCAGTAGGCCGCCATCAGGTTCTCGGCCGCGTCCGAGACCTCGGGCACCAGTCCCATCAGCTGCTTGGGGCTGCGGATCAGCACGGGCAGGGGGAAGCGCCGCTGGCGTCGCTTGGCGTCGAAGACCTTCATGGTCGCGCCGGGGTTGAAGGCATCGGCCGCCACGCCGTAGACCGTGTCGGTGGGCAGCACCGCGAGCTCCCCGGCCCGCAGGGCGCTCGATGCGGCGGCGACCGCGTCGTCGAGGTCGGCCGTCGCGTCGACGACCTCGGTCGTGGGGGTCTCGTCGCTCATCACTGTGCTCCGCTCGGCGGGTGCTCGGGTGACCGGTCGTGGTCGGTGCCGGCCCGGCGGGCCACCACCGCGCGGTCGCGGCCGGCGAGGTCGACGACCAGTGTGGCGTCGACCAGGCCCGCCGCGCCAGCCGCGGCCCGGGCATGGTCGCCGCGGCGCTCGTCGATCTCGACCACCACCGTGCCGCCCGGCGCCAGCCACGCGGGGGCACCGGCCAGGATCGCGTCGACCACCTCGTGGCCGTCCTCACCCCCGACCAGCGCGGCGTCGGGGTCGTGGTCGGCCACCTCCCGCGCCCACGTCCCGCGATCTGCGGACGGCAGGTACGGCGGGTTGGCGACGAGCACCGCCACGCGACCACGCCACGCACCGGGCAGGGGGTCGAACAGGTCGCCCCCCAGCACCCGGACGGAGGCCTCGGGGGCGAGGTGGTCCCCCGGCCGCCACGGGGACGGTCGGGGCCGGTCCACCAGCCGGGCCACGTTGGTCCGGGCCAGGTCCAGCGCGTCCACGTCGCGTTCGACGGCCACCACGTCCACGCCCGGCACCTCGCTGGCCACCGCCAGGGCGATCGCCCCGGTCCCGCTGCACAGGTCGACGACGCGCCGGTCGGTCATCGGCCACGCCGAGCCCGCGTCGATCGCCACGCCCGCCACCACCTCCGTCTCCGGTCGTGGCACGAACACCCCCGACCGACACGCCACCGTCACGAACCGGAACGCGGTCTCCCCGACCACCACCTGCAGCGGCTGGCCCGCCGCTCGCCGAGCCACCAACTCGTCCAGCCGCACCCGGTCGAGCCGACCGTCGTCGTCGGTCGCCGCCTCGACCAGCCAGTCTGCCTCACGTGGCACGGCGATCCCGGCCGACGCCAGGCGCGCCCGGACCTCGTGGACCACGTCGTCGATCGACCCGACCCGGCTGGACGTGGCCGCGGACGCACGATCGGAGGCCTCTTCCGGCCGTGCGCCCGGCGGGCCGGGCCGTCCGACGCCACGGGCCGGGTCCTGCACCTGCCCATCGTCACGAGCACTGCCGCCGGCCCTGCTCATCCTTCGAGTCGGTTGGCGCGTTCGACCTCGCGGAGGGCGCCGGTCACCTCGTCGAGGTCGCCGCCAAGGACGTCGGCGAGGTTGTGGACGGTCAGGTTGATCCGGTGGTCGGTGACCCGGGACTGCGGGAAGTTGTAGGTGCGGATCTTCTCGGACCGGTCGCCGGTGCCGATCTGGTCACGCCGCTCGCCGGCCCGCTCCGCTGCGGCCTTCTCCTGCTCGGCGGCGAGCAGGCGCGACCGCAGGATCCGCAACGCCTTGTCCCGGTTCTGGTGCTGGGACTTCTGGTCCTGGCACGACACGACCAGGCCGGTCGGCAGGTGGGTGATCCGCACGGCCGAGTCGGTGGTGTTGACGCTCTGGCCACCCGGGCCCGACGACCGGAAGACGTCGATGCGCAGGTCGTTGGGGTCGATCTCGACGTCGACCTCCTCTGCGGCCGGCAGCACCGCCACCGACGCGGTCGAGGTGTGGATCCGTCCGCCGGACTCGGTGACGGGCACGCGCTGGACCCGGTGCACCCCCGACTCGTGCTTGAGGTGGGACCAGGCCTTCGCGCCGACCAGCTCGAGGGTGACGTCGCGCACGCCACCGATGCCCTGCTCGGTCTGGGTCACGATGGCGGCCGACCAGCCGTGCCGGGACGCGAACCGCAGGTACATGTCGCGCAGTTCGGCGGCGAACAGCCCCGCCTCGTCCCCACCGGCCGCGGCGCGGATCTCCACGATCACGTCACGGCCGTCGTTGGGGTCACCGGGTGTCAGCAGGTCGGCCAACTCGGTCTCGGCCGTCGCCGCGACGAGTGCGGCGCGGTCGGCCTCGGCCTGCCACGTGACCCGGTCCTCGCCGTCGGCCTCGCGAGCCAGTTCGGTCGCGTCGGCCTCGGTCTGGCGTGCCTCGTCGAGCCGGTCGGCGACGTCCACGACCGCCCGCAGCTCGGCGTGTTCGCGTCCGAGGTCGGCGAACTCCTCGGGATCGGTCTGGGCGTCGGCCAGGCGTGCCTCGACGTCGGCCAGGCGGTCGCGGGCCATCGCGAGACGCTCGTGGACGACCTCACGGATCACGGCTGCCTCCCGGACGGTTCGAGCTCACCGGGTCGGGCGGGCGTCGCGACCGTCGGGTCGCTGGCCCGCACCCCCCGGACATGCGACCGGCGCCGACCCCACGGGGACCGGCGCCGGAACGACGTCGTCGGACTACTTGGCGTCCTGGGACTGCTGGAGACGACGCTTGAAGCGGTCGACCCGACCGCCCGTGTCCACCATCCGCTGCTTGCCGGTGTAGAACGGGTGGCACTCGTTGCACAGTTCGATGTTGACCGAATCGACGGTGCCGCCGGTGGTGAAGCTGTTCCCGCAGGAACAGGTCACCGTCATGGTCTTGTACTCGGGATGGATGCCCTGGCGCATGGTGATCGTCCTCGTCTCGTGGATGCGCGACGCCCGAAACAGCGTCGTCTTGGGTGCGGCAGCCGGACGAGCCGCCGCAGGAGTCCAACGTCGTGCCCCATGGGGATGTTCCCGGGACCGACGTGGCGAGTGGCCAGCGTACCCCAGGGGTCGAGGACGGGCCGCCGGGCCCCTCGGGGTCGAACCGCGGTGGTTGCGAGCGGTAGCATCTTCCCACCCGTCCGGAGGCTCGCCATGTCCGCGTCCCGTCCCGCTCCACCGGCCGCACCGGCCGCACCGGCCATCCCGGCCGCCCAGATGGGAGCCGCCGCCCAACGTGCCTTCATGGTGCGGGTCTACGCCCACCTGCTGGCCGCCATGGCCGCGTTCGTGGGGCTGGAGTACGTGCTGTTCACCACCGGCCTGGCCGAGGCCTTCACCGTCGCCATCGGCGGGGTCAACTGGCTGCTGATCCTGGGTGGCTTCATGGTCGCGTCGTGGGTGGCCCAGCGTGCCACCGCGTCGGGGAGCCGTGGGGTCCAGTACGCCGGGTTGTTCGGGCTGGTCGCCGCCTACGCACTGGTCTTCACGCCCCTGCTCTACATCGCCTCGATCGAGCAGCCGGGTGCGATCGGGCTGGCCGCGGTGATCACGCTGGCCGGGTTCGTCGCCCTGTCGGGCATCGCCATCACCACCGCGGTCGACTTCTCGTGGATGCGCTCCCTGCTGATGTGGGGCGGCGTCGCGGCACTGGGGCTGATCGTGGTCGCGGTCCTGTTCGGACTGGACCTGGGCGCATGGTTCTCGATCGGCATGATCGCCCTGGCCGGTGGCGCGGTCCTGCACGACACCCAGCGGATCCACCGCCACATGCCCGCCAACCGCGAGGTCGGGGCGGCGGCATCGCTGTTCGGCTCGGTCGCGATGATGTTCTACTACGTCCTGCGCCTGCTCCTGCGACGCTGAGCATGCTCGATCCGGCCACGCGGCAGGTCGCCGATCACGACCTGCTGGACCTCGACGTGCTGGAGGTCGCCGACGGGGACCTGCTGGCCGACTGGACCTTCGAACGCTGCCGGTTCGCCGGCGCCGACCTCCCGGGCCTGGTCACGCACCGGGTCACCTTCTCGGCCTGCGAGTTCACCAACACGGACCTGGCGGGGTCTCGTCACGACGGCAGCGCGTTCACCAACTGCCGGTTCCCCGGAGCCAACCTCGCCACCGCGTCGTTCTCCGGGTGCAAGCTGACCGGCACGGACCTCAGCGGGGCCCGGCTGCTTGCCCTGGAGGTGGACGGCGGCGACTGGTCGTGGACCAACCTGCGCCAGTGCGACCTGTCGGGCCGGTCGCTGGGCGGGGTCCGCCTCGCCCACGCCGACCTGGACGCGGCCGACCTGTCCGACGCGGACCTGTCCGGCGCCGACCTGTCGGACGCCAACCTGCGTCACGCCGACCTGTCCGGCGCCGACCTGCGCGGGGCCCGCATCGACCGAGCCGTGTTCGACGACGCGGTGCTCACCGGGACCCGGATCGACCTCGGGATCGCGGTCGCACTGGCCCGCGCACGGGGTGCCGAGGTCGACCCCACCGCGTAGACGGCCACGACACCGGGACGTGCTTGCCACGGCCGGCCCTCGCGGCGATACTCCACGACGGTGCAACGGCGCGGGGTGCCGGGGCAGGTGGCCGGGAGGTCGGGGATGTACCAGTTCTTCAAGTTCGTCCACATCGTGGCGGCGATCGCCTGGCTCGGAGCCGGGCTCACGTTCCAGGTGATGAACGCCCGTACCCGCGCGAGCGGCGACGAGGCCGGCATTGCGTGGTTGGCCGAGCAGGGCCAGTGGTTCGGCCGACGGTTCTTCTCGCTGGCGGCCATCACCACGCTGGTCGCCGGGATCGTCATGGTGGCGGTGTCCGACGGCATCGGCTTCGGCGACCTGTGGATCACGATCGGGTTCGCCGGCATCCTCGCCTCGATCCTGATCGGGGCGATCGCGATCAGCCGCACCACCGACCGGCTGGCCGAGGTCATCGAGACCGACGGCGCGACCTCGGCGACGGCGACGGGCCTGCGTCGGCGCCTGGACGTGCTGGGCTGGGTCGACCTCACCATCGTCTTCGCGGTCGTCGCCGTGATGGTCTACAAGCCCGGCTGAATCGTCGCCCGGGACTCATCAGCGGGTGCAGGATGGTGCGGAAGCCGCACTGATCTGCACCCGCTCGGGGTCGTCGACCGACCGGTCGGTGGTCGGTCAGGACGTGGGTCGGTCGTGGGGGTGGTCGAGGCCGGGGCGGACGGCCCAGGCGATCGGGAGGTGACAGGGACGATCGGAGCCGGGTGCCGGCACGGCAGGCGCCGTGGGCGGCTCGTCGGTGGACGGGGTCGCGGCGGGCTCGGGGCAGGTGGAGGTCGGCTGGTCGTTGCGGGCCAGCGGCGGATGGGTGGCGAGCGGGCTCGGGACACGTGCCATGACGACGTCCTTCGTGCGCGGGTCGCGGGGAGGGGCGGGGCGGACGGGACGTCCGTCCCGGCGGGGACAGCGTGCAGCGTCGGCATGTTGACGACGTCACGCGAGTGTTACGACCGGGCGAAGACTGCCGGACGGACGGTGCCGTCGATCGGACCCCGGCCACACGGCCCCTGCCCGTCGTGCCGGGCGGTGCTCAGTCGGCATCGAGCGCGACGAGGAAGTCCCGCACGAGCGGCGCGGCGGTGCCGCCGCCGGAGCCCCCGTCGGTGTCGGTGACCACCAGCGCGAACGCGAGGTCGTCGCGGTAGCCGGCGAACCAGGCGTGCTGGCGGAGGTCCCCGTCCTCGTCGCGGAAGTCGGCCGTGCCGGTCTTGCCGTGGACCTCGGGTCCGGGGAGGTCCTCCAGGGCTCGGCCCGAGCCGTCGGTGACGACCAGGCGGGTCAGGTCCTGGAGGTCGGCGAGCACCCTGGCGGGCGGCCCGTCGACCGGCTGGTCGTCGGTGGCCTCGCCGACGTCCGTGGCCCCGGGGTCGACGACCAGCCGGGGCAGCACGCGCTCGCCCTGCGCGACCGTCGCCATGACGGTGGCCATGGCCAGGGGGTTGACCAGCGTCCGTCCCTGGCCGAACGACGCGAGGGCGAGGTCGGTGGCGTCGGTGGTGGCGGGGACGTCCCCGGTGAACGCCGACATGCCCAGTGGCCAGGTGACCTCGGCGCCGATCCCGAACCTGGTCGCCGCGTCGTGCAGCGCCGTCGGCGGCAGGTCGCGCGACTCGTCGATGAAGACCGTGTTGCACGAGTTCGCGAACCCCTGGGCGAAGGTCGTCTCGCCCAGCGCCAGTGACCCGGCGTTGGCGATCGTGCGGTCCCCGACCTCGATCGTGTTGGGACACGCGACCGGGCTGTCGGGGGTGATGCCGGCGTCCTGTTCCAGCGCGGCGGTGGTGACCACCTTGAACACCGAGCCGGGCGGAAGCTGACCGGTCCGGGCGATGTCGAAGGTCGCGTCCGGCGAGTTCGCCAGGGCGAGCACGGCCCCGTCGGTGGGTCGGACCACCGCCAGGGCGGCCGGCGTCCCGACCTCGGCGAGCGCCTCGTGGGCCAGTCGCTGGACCCGGCGATCCAGCGTCACCGTGAGGTCCCGGCCGGCGGTCGGGTCGACCTCGTGCAGCACGGCCTCCTCGGCACCGTCGGCGTCGACCGCGAGGACGGTCCACCCGGGCGTGCCGGCCAGGTCCTCGTCCCGGTCGGCCTGCAGTCCCGATCGTCCGGCCAGGTCACCCGGTGCCCAGCGATCGGGCGACTCCTCGAGCTGCTCGGCGCTGACCTCGCCCACCGTGCCCAGCGTGAACGTGGCGAAGCCCCGGTCGGGACCCAGGAACAGGACGTCGTCGCGGAACGTCGTCCCGACGAGCGGGAACACGACCGGCTCGACCCGCCGGTAGTCGTCGTTGCGCAGGGTCACCACCGGCACGAAGTGTTCGGGGTCGGCCGCCGCGACGTCGGCCCGGATGGCGTCGGGGTCGAGCTGGACGTCGAGCGTGTCGTCCAGCTCGTCGACGAGGGTCGTCACCACCTCGTCGAGGTCGTCGACCCGGGCGGGGTGCAGGCCCACGACGGTGGCCCGCTCCGGTCCGACCAGCACCTCGCCGGACGCGTCCAGGATCCGGCCCCGCTCGGCCGTGGTGCGCCCGACCTCCAGTCGCTCCCCGACGGTGAGGTCCGGATGCACCAGCCGCGGGTCCCAAGCAACCTCCCAGTCCAGCGCCTCGTCGGCCCGCACGAGGGTCGCCGTGGTCCCGTGGGACCAGGTGCGTTCGGCGGGCAGCGTCCAGGTGACGGTGAGGTCGACCGCGACCCGTTGCTGCTCGGGATCGGGCTCGCCGAGTCGTTGGACGGTGACGGCCGGCGGATCGGCCAGGAGGTCGGCCGTGATGGCCGCGATCTCGTCGGGTGGTGGCGGTGGAGGGTCGGTGGCGAAGTCCACCGCGGCCAGGCCGGACGTCGACCAGGTCTCGGCCAGGGTCGTGGCCGCGAGCGCGGGATCCTCGATCCGCGGACGGGACTGCCACCACCAGGCGGCCCCCAGCAGCACGACGACCACCAGGGCCGCGAGCCACCCACGTCGGCCCGACGCGGGTGTCGCCGGAGCGTGATCGGGCGTGGGCGCGCGGGGCGGTGGCGGTGCTCCCACGACCTGGTCCGTGGTCACCTCAGCTCACCTCGCGTGGCCGCCCGAACGTCCCGGAGGTGACGATATCCCGGCTGCCGGACGATTCCCCGGAGGCCGGGCGCTCGCCCAGGAGCCACCCGGGAGGACGCCGACGCCATGTCGTGCGGTGGTCAGTCGGGGAGGTCGACCTCGCCGACGTCGCCCACGTCCGCCTGTTCGTCGGTCAGCCGTGCGCGCACCATCGCGACCAGCGTCGCGGCCCGGCCCGGGGTGTCCCAGTACTGCGCGCTGGCGGCCCGGACGTGCAGCAGGCGCAGGTCGGGGTCGGTCGGCCCGTCGGGGAACCACGCCTCGGCGGCGGTGTTCCACAGGTCGCGGGTCCGGACCTCGTCGGTGACGACCTCGACCCGGCCCGCCAGGGACACCCATGCGTCCGACGACGAGAACCCCAGGTTGACCCGGTTGTCGACGGCCAGGTCCTCGACCACCTCGGTCGTGGCGGACGCGAACATCCACGCGTCACCGGTGGCCTCGACCTCCTGGACGGTCATCGGCCGGCTGCGCAGGGACCCGTCGGTGCCGACGGTGGTCAGCAGGCAGATCGGCATGTCACGCATCAGGCCGACGACGGTGGCGACCGCCTCGGCGTCGACGGGGGCGTGGCCGGTGTCGTGGTGGGTCATCGGGCGTCCTTCACCTGGATTCGTGGTGGGATGGGACCGTACGACCGTCGGCGACACGGCCACTCCCCCCGTTCGTCCGGCAGACTGGCCCTCCGGCCACCCCCGGACCGGCACCCGATCCCAGGAGCGCCCATGGCCGACGACGCCACCCCACTGGACGTGCTCGTGTGGGGTGAGCACCGCCACGAGCGCGAGGAGCCGCAGGTCGCGGCGCTGTACCCGGACGGGATGCACACCACGATCGCCGCCGGCATCACCGAGCACCTCGGCCCTTCGGCCACGGTCCGCACCACCACCCTCGACGAGCCCGAGCACGGACTGACCCCGCAGGTGGTCGACGCCACCGACGTGCTGGTGTGGTGGGGCCATGCCGCCCACGACGAGGTCGCCGACCACGTGGTCGAGCGGGTCCACGATGCGGTCCTGGCCGGCATGGGGCTGGTGGTGCTGCACTCCGGGCACTGGTCGAAGATCTTCCGGCGGCTCATGGGGACGACCTGCGTGTTGCGCTGGCGGGCGGGCGAGGACCGGGAGCTGGTGTGGACGGTCGACCCGGCCCATCCGATCGCCCGCGGGGTGCCCAACCCGATCGTGATCGAGCGCCAGGAGATGTACGGGGAGCCGTTCGACGTGCCGCCGCCCGACGAGCTGGTGTTCGTCTCGGGCTTCTCCGGGGGCGAGGTGTTCCGGTCCGGTTGCACGTTCCGCCGGGGCCACGGTCGGATCTTCTTCTTCTCGCCGGGCGACCAGGGGTATCCGGTCTACCACCACCCGGACGTGCGCCGGGTCATCGCCAACGGGGTCGCCTGGGCCGGGGTCGAGGGCCCCCGCCGGCTCCCCCGGATCGAGCACCGGGAGGTCGGTGACTTCCGCCCGTCGGGCGACGACGTCTCGACCGGGCCACGGCGGTGACGCCGGGCAGCGCGACGAACCCGCAGCGGTCGGGCCGGCCGCCGACGCGACTGGTCCAGGTCGGCGTCGGCGCGATGGGGCGGACCTGGCTGGACGCGATCGCCCGCCACCCGGATGCCGAGCTGGCCGGGATCGTGGACCTCGACCGGACCGCCCTGGCGCAGGCGGCGACCGTCCACGACCTCCCGACCAACGCCACGGCCACCAGCCTGGCCGAACTGGACGTCGCCGCCGACGCGGTCGTCAACGTGACCGTCCCGGCGGCGCACCTGCCGGTCAGCGTGGCCGCGCTGCGTGCCGGACTGCCCGTGCTGTGCGAGAAGCCGGCTGCGCCCACCGTCGCGGACGCCCTGCGCATGGCTGCTGCGAGCCGGGCGACGGGCTGCCTGCTGGTGGTGTCCCAGTCTCGACGGTTCCTGCGGGGCGTGGCCGCGATCCGTCGGGTGCTGCCGGACCTCGGCGCCATCTCGAGCGTGTCGTGTGCGTTCCACCGGGCACCACGCTTCGGCGGGTTCCGCGAGGAGATGGCGCATCCGTTGCTGGTCGACATGGCGATCCACCACCTCGACCTCGCCCGACTGCTGGTCGACGATCGCCCGGCGACCGTGCAGGCGACGTCGTGGAACCCGCCCTGGAGCTGGTTCGCGGGGGACGCGGCCGCCGACGTCGTGGTCACGTTTGCTGCGGGCGCACGGTTCGACTACGCCGGCAGCTGGGTCGCCCGCGGTGCCCAGGGCTCGTGGAACGGGTCGTGGAGGATCAGCGCCGAGCACGGCTCGGTCACCTGGGACGGCGAGGACGCACCCGAGGTCGTCACTGCCGACGGCGAGCGCGTTGTCCCGACGCTGGGCGACGAGCCGGAGGAGGTCGACGGCTCGCTGGCCGCCTTCCTTGCCCTGGTCCGTGGCGAGACGGGATCCGAGGACGCCGGCCGGGGCGTGGTGCCCGCCAGCGACATCGACGACAACGTGACCAGTCTCGCCATGGTCGCCGCGGCCGTGACGGCGGCCGACACGTCTCGACCGGTCGACGTCGCGGACCTGCTGTCACGCAGCCGCGCCGAAGCCCTGGTCACCGAGCCCGATCCCGCCCTCCGCGCCGGGCTCTCTGACCCCTGAAGCCCTCGAGTTCCCCGACGCCGGGAGAACGAGCGGAGCGAGTTCTCCAACCCGCCCGAGGAACGAGGGCGGGCACTAGCCGATGTTGGAGTTGGCGATCGCCTGGAGGAACTGCTTGTTGGACCGGGTGGCCTTGAGCTTGTCGATGAGCAGCTCGAGCGCCGCCCCGGTGTCCATCTGGGCCAGCACGCGGCGCAGCTTCCAGATGACCTCCAGCTCGGACTTGCCCAGCAGCAGCTCCTCGCGACGGGTGCCCGACGCCTGGACGTCGATGGCCGGGAAGATCCGCTTCTGCTCCATGCGACGGTCCAGCCGCAGTTCCATGTTGCCCGTGCCCTTGAACTCCTCGAAGATGACCTCGTCCATCTTGGACCCGGTCTCGATGAGTGCCGACGCCAGGATGGTCAGCGAGCCGCCGTCCTCGATGTTGCGGGCCGCGCCGAAGAAGCGCTTGGGCGGGTACAGCGCGGCCGAGTCGATCCCGCCGGACAGGATCCGCCCGGATGCCGGTGCGGCGAGGTTGTAGGCACGTCCCAGTCGGGTGATCGAGTCGAGCAGGATCACCACGTCCATGCCACGCTCGACCAGGCGCTGGGCGCGCTCGATGGCGAGCTCGGCGACCTGGGTGTGGTCGTCGGCCGGCCGGTCGAAGGTGGACGAGATGACCTCGCCCTTGCAGGAACGCTCGAAGTCGGTGACTTCCTCGGGACGCTCGTCGACGAGCACCACCATGAGGTGTGCCTCGGGGTTGTTGGCCTCGATGGCCGCGGCGAGCTGCTTGAGGATGGTGGTCTTGCCGGCCTTGGGCGGCGAGACGATCAGCCCGCGCTGGCCCTTGCCGATCGGCGACATCATGTCCATGATGCGCATCGAGATCGGCGCCTTCTCCTCGGTCTCGAGGCGGAGCCGCTCGTTGGGGAACAGCGGGGTGAGGTCCTTGAACTGGGTCCGGGTGAGCTGCTTGTGCTCGTCGACCGACAGTCCCTCGATCTCGTCGACCCGTGCCAGGGCGGGGAACTTGTCGTTGCCCCGGTTGTTGGCCCGGATCGGACCCTTGACCTTGTCCCCACGCCTCAGGTTGAACCGCCGGACGTAGGACTGGCTGACGTAGACGTCGTGGTCACCGGTCAGGTAGCCGGTGGTGCGCAGGAAGCCGTAGCCCTCGGGCAGGAGGTCCAGGACGCCCTCGCGGACCTCGGCGTCCGACAGGTCCTCGTTGTTGCCCCCCTGGTTCTGGCCCTGGTTGCTGTTCTGGCCCTGGCCCTTGTTGCCGCCACCGCCACTGCTGCCGCGATTCTTGCCACGCCGCCGGTTCTTGCGTCGACGCCCCCCACCGCCGGAGTTGTTGCCTCCACCGTTGTTGTTCCCGCCCTTGCTGATGTCGTCGTCCTTGTCGCGGTTGCTGGGGTCGTCGTCGTTGGACCAGTCGTCATCGGACTGGTCGTCGTCGGACTGGTCGTCGTCCGACCGGTCACTGGGGCGCGCGTCGTCGTCGGACGACCCACCGGAGCGAGATCGCTCGCGGCGGCTGCGCGATCGGGCCCGGGCCGCCTCGCGGTGGTCCACCGCGCGGTGGGGTCCGGTCCGGGTGTCGGCGTCACCGTCGTCGGCCTCGTCGGCCTGGTCGGAGTCGTCGGCACGGGAGTCGTCGGCACGGGTGTCGGTGGCGTCGGTGGCGTCACCGTCGTCGGCCGAGGAGTCCTGGCCGTCGGCGTGCTCGACCGAGCCGTTGGCGCCGTTGCCGGTGCCGTGGTCGGTGTCGTTGTCGTTCTTCGGCGTCGAGCCGTTGGTCGAGGCGATCGCGGCACCGTCGGTGCCGATGATCAGGTCGACGAGGTCGGCCTTGCGCAAGCGCGTGTAGCCGGTGAGCTCGAGCGTGGAGGCGATCTCTCGCAGTTCCGCGAGGGCCTTCTTCTCGAGCAGGGAGCGATCCATCAGTGCTGTTCCTTGGGTCGGGCCATGTGCTGGCCACCGTGCCGTCGGTCGGAGACGGCGAGCCGTGTGAGACGGCGTGACGAACGTCGCGTCGGACGAGTGCGTGACAGGTGTCAGCGATCCGGAGCGACGAGCCATTGGATGGTCAAGGGCGCGGAGAGCGGCGAGGTGTTCCGTCCCGGCCCGACCGCGAGGTCGGCGGGGCGGCGCAGCCACTCACCACGTCCCCGCTGGCCGGAAGTCGGCTCACCGGTGTGGTGGAGCCTGTCAGGCCTGATCAGCCACGTGGCGGTTCCGGCGGCCGGAGCGGAATCGTGTCGGCGAGGTGCCGTACGGGTTTCCGGGTCTGGCCGGGAGGGGCCCGCGACCGATCGGTGCGGGAGACGTCCGCAATGATACTGCACGACGGGCGTGCGTTCCACCATCCACGTCACGACGAGACGTGGACGGGTCACCCGGATCGTGGCCGTGACCGCGCCCCGGCCAGGTCCCACGACAACGCCTCGACGTCGACGGCGTGGCCGGCCGTGGACGCGATCTCCCGCACGGTGTCGACGGCCGCGGCGATCCGGTCCGGCCGCGCGTCGACCAGCCCGACGACGGTGGGTCCGGCGCCGGACAGCACCGCGAAGGTCCCGGCCTCGCGCCAGCCCTCCAGCAGGTCGGCGGCCGCGGGCTGGCCGGCGGTGCGTGCCGCCTCGTGGAACCGGTCGCCCGCCAACGGCACCTGCAGGGGCCAGGCACCGACCAGCCCGCCCACGACGTGGGACAGCCGCCCGAGCTGGTCCACGAGGTCGTCGCGCCCGAGGCCGTCGGGCAGCACGCCGCGGGACTCGGCCGTCCGGCTGCGCTCGACCGGGATCGCCACGACCGGGGCCAGCGCCGGGGTGGGACGTGCCCGCTGGACGACGAGCCGGCCGTCGGAGCCGGTGGCGGTCGTCACCAGGCCGCCCATCACGGCCGGGGCGACGTTGTCGGGGTGACCTTCGAGCTCGGTCGCCCAGGTCACCAGGTCGTGGTCCGCCACCGACGCGCCAGCCACGGCCCGGGCCAGTACCAGTCCGGCCACGATCGCCGAGGACGACGAGCCCAGCCCGCGCTCCAGGGGGATGGCGTTGTCGACGTCCAGGCGCAGGTCGGGCACCGGGTGGCCGAGGTGGTCACACCCCTGCACGAAGGCGTGCCAGACGAGGTTGTCGTCCCCGGTCGCCAGGCCGTCGCGATCACCGGTGTGGGTCACGACCCGGTCACCCTCGTGCCGGCCGGTCGCGACCCGCAGGTGCCGCGCCAGGGCGACTCCCAGCGTGTCGAAGCCAGCGCCGAGGTTGGCGCTGGTGGCCGGCACGACGACGAGGTGGTCCATCCGGTCCGCTCCTGGTGCTGGTGGGTCGTGGGTCGGTGGGCGGGCAGCGTAGGCGCCGCCGCTCGGCCTCAGTCCGTCCCCGCATCCTCCGCGATGGTCAGCGGGTCGGCTGTGGCGCGCCACAGGTCCCGGGTCCACCACAGCCACGTCAGGCCGTAGACCAGCGCGACGCCCGCCATCAGCCGGGTCGCCGCCGCCAGCCCGACCGCCTCCGCCAGGATCGACCCCAGGACCGCCGAGCTGCCCATCGACAGCGTGGCCAGCGCGAAGTCCAGCGACATCACCCGCCCACGGACGTCGTCGGGGGTGGTGCGCTGGAGTCCCTCGGTGCTTGCGACCCACTGGTGGCCGGCGAACAGGTGGGCGACCAGCACGGCGCCGACGGCCACCCAGAACACGGGGGCCGCCGGCATGACCAGGTAGGTCAGTGCGAACCCGATGATCGAGATGCCCAGCGTCCCGACCAGGCGCTGACCGCGGCCGCGGACGATCCGGCGGCCCACCCAGGGGCCGACCAGCGCTCCCAGGCCCCGGGCGGCGAGCAGTGCGCCGATGCCGGCGTCCCCGGCGCCGTAGACCCCGATCGCGTAGGCCGGCAGCAATCCCACCACGCCGTTGCCGGTGCCCACGCCCGCCTTGGTCGTCATCAGTGCCCGGGTGGGCTTGCGGTCCCGCACGAAGGCCCACACGTCGGTGACGTGGGCGAGCACGCTCGCCCCGGTGGCACGCAGCCGCGCGATCGAGAACGGCGCCCGGATCCGCTGCACCAGCACGACCGCCACCACGAAGGTCAGGGCATTGAGCACGAACGACGCCTCGCGACCGAGCACGGCCGCGGCCAGTCCCCCGATCGCGGCGCCCAGGAACAGCATCGTTCCCCACACGCTGCCCAGGATGGTCTGCGCCAGCGACAGGTCCTCGGGCTCGACCAGGTTGGGCACGGCGGCGGGTGGGATCGGCTCCGAGAAGGCCGCCAGTGCCGAGATCGTGCCCACGCAGGCGAACGCCAACCACGCGGTCGAGGTGGTGGAGGCGACCACCAGCGCGAGTGCGGGCAGGACCCGAAGCGCGAGCGACGCCTGCATGAGTCGCCTGCGGTCGAACCGGTCCGCGAGGATCCCGGCCAGCGGGGCGAACAGGAACACCGGCAGGGTCTCGAAGGCGAACACCAGGGCGGTCGCACCGTCGGACCCGGTCACCTCCTTGACCAGGCCCGACACGGCCACGAGCGCGAACCAGTCGCCGAGGTACGACGTCGTGGCGGCGAGGAACAGGTTGCGGAAGTCGCGGTTGCGTCGGAACAGGTCGAGTGCCTCGCCGAGCTGGCTGCCCCGTGGCGCGGTCGGACCGCCGGTCCCGGGGTGGGTGGCCCCGGCCGCCTGCGCCTCGACCCCGTCCGGCGGGTCGCTCACGTGCTCACGACCGGCCCTCGGACTCCACCCGCAGGACGTTGGCCACCGACCGCACGCCCCCGGTGGCCGCCAGGGCCTCCACGGTGGAGCGCAGGTTGGACTCGCGGGCACGGTGGGTGATCAGGACCAGCTGGGCGTGGTCGCCCACCCCCTCCTGCCAGACCTGGGCGATCGACACGTCGTGCTGGCCGAAGGTCGCGGCGACGGCGGCGAGGACCCCGGAGCGGTCCTCGACGTCCAGCAGCACGTAGTACTGCGTGGTCAGGTCCTCCATCGGCCGCACGGTGGCGGCGCGGTGCGTGGACTCCAGTGGGCCACGGACGGTCTGCAGGAGGTTGCGCACGACGTCGACCACGTCACCGAGCACGGCCGAGCCGGTCGGCTCGCTGCCGGCGCCGGGACCGTAGAACATCAGCTCGCCGGCCCCGTCGGCCTCGACGTAGACCGCGTTGAACGCCAGCCGGACGCTGGCCAGCGGGTGGGTCTCGGGCAGGAAGGTTGGGTGCACGCGGACCGCCACGGCGCCGTCGACCTCGGAGGCGATCCCGACGAGCTTGACGACGTAGCCCAGCCGGCGGGCCACGGCGATGTCGGTGGCGGTGACCCGCTCGATGCCCTCGCGGAACACGTCCGGGTCGGTCACGGCCGAGTCGAAGGCCAGCGACGCCAGGATGGCCGTCTTGGCCGCGGCGTCGTGGCCACCGGTGTCGGCACTGGGATCGGGCTTCTCCGCGTAGCCCAGTTCCTGGGCCTCGGCCAGCACGTCGTCGTAGGACGCGCCCTCCTCGGTCATCCGGGTGAGGATGTAGTTGGTCGTCCCGTTGAGGATCCCGATGACCCGGCGGATCCGGTCCCCGGCCAGCGACTCCTTGAGCGGACGGATGATCGGGATGGCGCCGGCCACGGCAGCCTCGTACATCAGGTCGACCCCGGCCTCGGCCGCGAGCGCCCGCAACTCCGGGCCCTCGTGGGCGATCAGCTGCTTGTTGGCGGTCACGACGGGCTTGCGGTTGGCCAGGGCGCTGCGGACCAGGTCGCCGGCTCGGCCCCGGCCACCCATGACCTCGATGACCAGGTCCACGTCGTCGGCCGCCACCACGTCCTCCGGGCGGTCGGTGAACACGTCGGCCGACAGCGGCAGGCCGCGGTCGCGGGCCAGGTCGCGGACCGCGACACGGACGATCTCGAGTCGCACCCCGGCCCGTGCCGCGATGTCGTCACCGGACCGCGCCAGGATGGTGACCACGCCGCTGCCGACCGTCCCACAGCCCAGCATCCCGATCCGGATGGTGTCCACGCCGTCCTCGATGTCGCCCGACCCCGGACCGCCCGCAGGCTACTGCCCGTGCCCGCGGGCCTCGTCGCCGCCGGGACGGCTCACGAACCCCGAGTCGGCCGGGTCACCACCACGTCGGTGGCGACCGGGACGAAGCCGAGGCGTTCGTAGATCCGTCGCGCCGCCCCGTCGGCGTCGGCCCGGATCACGACCCGGTCGCGCGGTCGAGCGGCGAGGTGGTGGTCGAGGGCGTGCACGACGATCGCCGAGGCCAGGCCACGCCCGCGGTGCAGGGGGTGGGTCACGACGTCCTCGACGATCGCCAGCCCGGCCCGATCGTGCATCACGCTGACCCGACTGGCCGGGATGCCCATGACGGAGGCGACCCAGACGTCGCAGCGGCCCGCCACCATCAGGTCGAGCTGCTGGGCGGTGTGCCAGCGCCAGTAGTCGACGTCGTCGCCCCAGCCGGCCTGCAGGTACAGCGCCCGGGCGCCGGCCAGCACCTTCTCGTCTCGCCCCGACCGGATGTCCAGCCCGGCCGGGTCGCGGACGTCGAGCCCGGCCAGCACCGCGCGGCGGTCGGGATCGTCCCCGGAATCGTCCCCGGACTCGTCCCCGGGCAGGTCGGGGCGCCACTCGAGCACCGAGACCCGGTCGACGCCCGCGTCCCGGGGCAGGTCGCCGGGCGCGGCGACCCGCGGCTCGGTGCCCGCGAGGTCGTCGTCGACCTCCCAGCAGACGACGGCCCGCGTCACCCCGGGCACGGCCCCGACGGTGGTGGCGTGGCGTTCGAGCCACGGCCGGATCGCCTCCGGGGGGTCGTACAGGTGCAGGGCGTTGCCGGAGACGTGGTCGGGCCGGGTCGGCGTGCGCAGCGCGACGTGGTCCGACGTCGTCGTGACCAGCACCTCGGGTCCGTGTCCGAGGCGCTCGGCGGCCAGCCCCACGCCGCCGCGGACGGCCCCGGTCGCACGCATGGTCGTCACCTCGTCGTCGGCGGCGGGCGGCCGGTCGGTCGTCCCGGGACCGGCCAGTGGACCACACCGTCGGGCTGGCGCGGATGGTCGTCCACCCGGGCGCGGTCCGGCTGACGGCGCCGCCACCTAGTCTCGTGGGCCCGGCCGGCCGTCGTGCCGCCCACCCCGAACCCGCGCCACGACCAAGGCGACGACCGAGCATGAGCGACTTCGACCCGGGCCTGCTGCCCGACAACGCCACGGTCGAGCCCGACGGGATGCTGGCGATCGCGGGCTGCCGCATCGACGACCTGGCGGCGACCCACGGCACCCCGCTGTTCGTCTACGACGAGGACCACCTCCGGGCGCGCTGTCGCGAGGCGGTGCAGGCCTTCGGCCCGGGCGGGGTCATCTACGCGGCCAAGGCGTTCCTGTGCCGGGCGATGGCCCGGCTGGCCCACGAGGAGGGGATGCTGCTCGACGTGGCCTCGGGTGGCGAGCTGCACGTCGCGCTCGCGGCCGGCGTGCCCGCCGACGACTGCGTCCTGCACGGCAACAACAAGTCGGTGGCGGAGCTGCGCCGCGCGCTGGAGGTCGGCGTGCGCCACGTCGTCGTGGACTCCTTCGACGAGCTGGACCGCATCGAGGACCTGGTCTCGGGGGGAGCCGGCGAGCCGCCGTCGGTCCTGCTGCGCATCACCCCGGGCGTGCACGCCCACACCCACGAGTTCATCGCCACCGGGCAGGACGACTCGAAGTTCGGCTTCAACCTCGCCAACGGCGACGCGGCACGGGCCGTCGAGCGTGCGCGGGGCTCCGCCGCGGTCCGGCTGTCGGGACTGCACTGCCACATCGGCTCCAACGTGTTCGATGCGGCGTCGTTCGCACGCGCCGCGGCCGTCATGGCCGACTTCGCCGTGCCGCTGGACCTGCCCGAACTGGTGCTGGGCGGTGGGCTGGGTGTCGCCTACGTCACCGGGGAGGAGGCTCCGACCATCACCGCGTGGGCAGACGCCGTGCTGGGCGCGTGCCGCGACCTGGGCGTGACCGCCCGGATCCGGGTCGAGCCCGGACGCGCGATCGTCGCCGACGCCGCCGTCACCGTCTACCGGGTCGGCACGATCAAGGAGATCCCGGGGGTGCGGACCTACGTGGCCGTCGACGGGGGGATGAGCGACAACCCGCGGCCGGTGCTGTACGGGTCCGGCTACGAGGCGGTCCTGGCACGCGACGTCGGTGCCGACCGGCCACTGCGCGCGCGCGTGGTCGGCAAGCACTGCGAGAGCGGCGACGTGCTGCTGTTCGCGGCGGCGCTGCCTGCCGACACCGCCGTCGACGACCTGCTGGTCACGCCCGTGACCGGTGCGTACGGCCACTCGATGGGCTCCAACTACAACAAGCTGCGTCGGCCGCCGGTGGTGTTCGTCCGCGACGGTGACGCCCGGGTGGTGGTGCGACGCGAGACCCACGACGACCTGCTGGCGACCGACGTCGGCTGACCCGACAGGTCCGGCGCGCCGGGCCCCGGCTCACCCGGACGCGGTCAGGACGAGGGGGCCGTCGTCGGTGACCGCGATCGTGTGCTCGCTGTGGGCGGTGCGCGAGCCGTCGGCCGACCGGATGGTCCACCCGTCGGGGTCGTAGACGATGTCGCGCGTGGACGCGGCGAACCAGGGCTCGATCGCGAAGGTCAGCCCGGCGCGGAGCCGGGGTCCCCGTCCCGGCTGGCCGGCGTTGGGGATGGACGGGCCCTCGTGCATGGTGCGACCGACGCCGTGGCCCCCGAACTCGACGTTGGGCTCGTAGCCGTGGGCGGCGGCGACCTCGGCGATCGCGTGGGAGACGTCCCCGACCCGGTTGCCGACCCGGGCAGCGTCGATCCCGGCCGCCAGCGCCTCCTCGGTCGCGCGCACGAGCCGCAGGTCCTGCTCGCGGGGCGTGCCGGCGATCACGGTGATCGCCCGGTCGCCGACCCAGCCGTCCAACGACACGGCGAGGTCGAGGGTGAGCACGTCACCGTCACCCAGGTCGACGTCGTGGGGCAGGCCGTGCAGCACGGCGTCGTTGAGGGACAGGCAGACCACGTTGCGGAACGGGCCGCTGCCGAAGGGTGGCGCGTAGTCCCAGTAGCACGAGACCCCACCGCCGTCGGCGATCAGCTCGCGACAGCGGTGTTCGATCTCGAGCAGGTTCACGCCGACCCGGACCAGTGACCGGAGCTCGTCCAGGATGTCCGCGACGAAGCGTCCGGCGCGCTGCATCCTGGCGATCTCGTTCGGGGTCTTGACGTGGATCACGCCCGGTCCTCCACGACGGGGTGCAGCGGGTTCACATCCGGTCCGGGGCGGACACCCGCAGCAGGCCCAGCACGTCGGCGAGGACCTGCCGGGCGGCGGCGGCGAGGTGGTAGCGCGCGCGGCCGAGTTCGACGTCGTCGACCAGCACGCGGCACTCGGTGTAGAAGCGGTGGAAGGTGGCCGCCAGGTCCTCGGCGTACCGGGTGAGCCGCTGGGTGGCCCGCAGTTCGGCCGCCGCGGCGACCACCTCGTCGACCTTGTCCAGCTCGCGGAGCAGGTCGGCCTCGGCCGGGTGGACCAGGCGCGTGAAGTCGGCCTCGCCGGGCGTGCCGTGGTCGAAGCCCCGCTCGTCGGCCGTGCGCAGCAGCGACGAGATCCGGGCATGAGCGTACTGCACGTAGTAGACCGGGTTGTCCATCGACTGCTCGGCCACGCGTGCGAGGTCGAAGTCGAGCGCGGTGTCCAGGCCGGACCGCAGGAAGTGGTAGCGGGTGACGTCGGCCCCGACCTCGTCGACCACCTGGGACAGCTCCACGAACGTGCCGGCACGCTTGGACATCTTCGCCGGCTCGCCGTCACGCAGCAGGTTGACCATCTGGCCGATCCTGGCCTCGAGCGCGTCGGGCGGATGGCCCAGGCAGGCGGCCGCGGCCTTGAGCCGCGCGACGTAGCCGTGGTGGTCCGCGCCCAGGATGTAGACGAGGTGGTCGGCGCGGGCGAACTTGTTGCGCAGGTAGGCACAGTCGGCGGCGAAGTAGGTGGGCACGCCGTTGGCCCGCACCAGCACCCGGTCCTTGTCGTCGCCGTGCTCGGCCGTGCGCAGGAAGACGGCCCCGTCCTCGACGTAGGTGGCACCGGCAGCCTCGAGGTCGGCCAGGGTGTCGGCCACCGCGTCGGTGTCGTGCAGCTCGCGCCGCTCCGAGAACCACGTGTCGAAGTCCACGCCCAGGTCGTGCAGGGTGCCCTCGAGTCGTTGGCGCATCACCTCGGCACCGAGGATCCCGACCCGCAGCGCCAGCCGGTGCGACATGCGCCCGGTCCCGTCGCCGGCACTCCCGTGCGGTGCGTCGGTGTCGTCGACGGCCTCCCCGCCGAGCGCCGCCACCCAGCCCGGCAGGTCGCCGGGGCCCTCCTCCTCGAAGATCTCGTCACCCCAGTCGGCGCGGAGCTGCGTGGCCACCCGGGTGACGTAGCGGCCCTGGTAGTGGTGGTCGTCGAGCACCTCGCCGCGGGCCGTGAGCACCAGTGTCTCGCCGAAGGTCACGACCTGGCCCCCGGCGTCGTTGACGTAGTACTCGCGCACGACCTCGTGGCCGACCGCCGCCAGCAGCTCGGCCACCGCGTCGCCGACCGCGGCCCAGCGCCCGTGGCCGATGTGGAGCGGACCGGTCGGGTTGGCCGACACGAACTCGACGTTGATCCGTTCCCCGGTCCGCTCGACCGGCCGCAGCGCCCGGCCCCGCGCCAGGATGTCGCGGACCATCGTCGCGTTGTGGTCGTCCGACAGCCGGAAGTTGAGGAAGCCCGGTCCGGCGATCTCGACCGAGGCGACCGCGTCGGGCAGGTCGAGGTGGGCCACCACCGCGTCGGCGATCGCGCGCGGCGCCATGCGGGCCGGCTTGGCCAACCGCAGGGCCAGCGTCGACGCCCAGTCCCCGTGGTCGGGATCACGCGGACGCTCGAAGGCGGGATCGTCGACGGGGGGGAGGTCGGCCGCGGCCAGGGCAGCGTCGATGGCGGCGCCCAGGTCGACCAGGACGGGGTCGGAGGAGGTCATGGGGACTCACGGTCGGCGACGGTGCGGGAACCGCGGACGACCCCGCGGCGGGAGCGATCCGACGCGACGCCGGATCCGGCCCGAGTGTAGATGCCCCCGTGCCCGCCTCGTCCGCCGACCTTGCCCCGACGAGGGCGACCGACCATCATGGTCCCTGCAGCCATCGTCCCTCCGCCGTCAGGATCTCGCCATGCCCAGCCCCGTCGTCGTCGGAGTGGACGGATCGCAACCTGCGCAGGACGCGCTCGCGTGGGCGGCCGGGTACGCCGCGGAGCGCGACGCGCCCCTCCACGTCGTGACGGTCTACGGGCCCACCGAGGAACGCAATCCCCACAGCATGGCGCAGGGCGGGGGCATCGCCGGTGCCGAAGAGCTCAAGGCGCAGGCCCAGCTCGCGGCCCAGTGGCGCGAGCAGCAGGACAAGTGGACCTACGACCGCGCGATCGGGCGGATCCATCGGATGCTGGACGCGCTCGAGGGCGGGCGGCCGACCGACGTCACGCCGGTCGCCGTCGAGGGCACACGTCCGTCACGGGTCCTCATCGAGGCGGCCAGGGGCGCCGACCTGCTGGTCGTCGGGGCGCGTGGCCGTGGCGGCTTCGCCGGGCTGGTGCTCGGATCGGTCTCGCAGCAGCTGGCCAGCCACGCGCCGTGTCCCCTGACGATCGTGCGGGGCGTCGACACGCCCTAGGGTCGGTACGGCACTGCGGACCAGGAGCCGCGCCTCATGGACAGCCTGCCCGGCATGGACGGATCACGTCCTCGGCGACCCCGTTGGGTGTACGCCGTGGGCACCGAGCCCGATCCCCGCTTCAGCCTGGCCAACGAGCGCACGCTGCTGTCGTGGATCCGGACCTCGACCGGCTTCGCGGCCGGCGGCGGTGGTGTCCTGCTCGTGCGTGAGCTGATCGGCCCGCTGTCACTGCTGCTGTCGATCTCGGCCTTCGGGCTGTCACTGGCGATCGTGCTCGGGGCGCTGTTGCGCTGGGCCGTCACCGAGCGGGCCCTGCGCCTGGACCGGTCCCTGCCCAGCCCCGCCATGGCACTGGTCGTCACGGCCGCCGTCGCCACCGGTGCGATCCTGGGGCTGGCCTTCAACGTCGTCCTGCGCTGACGATGGCGGACACGACACCGGCCCCGAGTGCCCGCAGCACGTTGGCGGACCAGCGCACGTCGTCGAGCCTGATCCTGGTCTCACTGGCGGTGCTCGTGAGGACCGCGCTGGACGGCTTCCCGATCGTCATGGTGGTCCTGCCGGTCGCCTCGATCCTCCTGTCGCTGTTCGCGATGTGGCTGTCCCGGGTGAACTACACCGAGCGCGAGGGTCGCGACGTCGGGTGGCGCCATCCGCGGTCGATGTTCGTGTGCGCCACGGCGGCCCTGTTCACCTCCACGGCGGGGCTCCTGCTGGCCTTCGACCTGCACTGAGCACGACCCGGGGCACCCGCGCCCGGCGCCGTCACGGCAAACCGGCGCCGGGGCCCCTGCGAACCACCACACATGGACACACACCGAGACACCCTCCCTCCCCCGCCCCTGCGCGTTGCCATCGCCGGCGTGCTGGCTGCGCTGGCCGGCGTCGCGGCCGGCGAGCTGGTCGCCGGCCTCTCGCGCCGGCTCACCTCCCCCGTCGTCGCGATCGGCGACCGCGTCGTGGACGCCGTTCCCCAGCCGGTCAAGCAGCTGGCGATCGACCTGTTCGGGACCAACGACAAGCTGGTCCTGCTCGGCAGCATCCTGCTGGTGCTCGTCGTGGTCGCCGCCGGCATCGGGCTGGTGGCGCGCCGCCACCTGATCGCGGCGATGGTCGCCGCCCTGCTCCTGGCCGGGGCCGCCACCCTGGCGACGGCACTGGGCCCGACGACACCACTGCCACTGGGCCTGCTGCCCGGGGTGGCGACCGCGGTCGTGGCACTGCCCACGCTGTGGCTGCTGGTCGACCGTGGCCGGGTCCCGGTCGCCACGCCAGCCGCGGACGACGAGCCGGTCGGGCTGGTCGTGCCGACCACGACCGCGTCGGGCCCGGTGGAGCCCGACGTCGGCCCCACGCGTCGACGCTTCGTGCTGGCTGCGACGAGTGTCCTGGCCGGCAGCGTCCTGTCCGCCGGTCTCGGTCGGCTTCTGGGGCGTCGCTTCTCGGTCGCCGACGAGCGCGCCGACCTGGCACTGCCGGAGCCCGCGGACGTGGCGGACGCGGTGCCCGCGGGCGCCCATCCCGACGTCGAGGGCCTGTCGTCCTTCGTGACCTCCAACCGGGACTTCTACCGGATCGACACGGCCCTGGAGGTGCCCCAGCTGTCGGCGGCCGACTGGACCCTGCGCGTGCACGGCATGGTCGACGAGGAACGGACCTGGAGCTACGGCGAGCTGCTGGCGATGCCCTCCGTCGAGCGGGTCATCACGATGACCTGTGTGAGCAACGAGGTCGGGGGCGGCCTGGTCGGGACCGCCCGGTGGCAGGGAGTACGGCTCGCGGACCTGCTGGAGACGGTGGGGGTGGACCCCGCAGCGACCCAGGTCGTCGGGCGCGCCCACGACGGGTTCACCGCGGGGTTCCCGGTCGAGGCCGTGGGTGACCGGGACTGCCTGGTCGCCTGGGGCATGAACGACGAGCCGCTGCCGGCCGCGCACGGCTTCCCGCTGCGACTGGTGACCCCCGGTCTGTACGGCTACGTGTCGGCCACCAAGTGGCTGTCCGAGGTCGAGCTGACCACCTTCGACGCCCTCGACGCCTACTGGGTCGAGCGCGGCTGGGCGGAGCGCGCCCCGATCAAGGTCTCCAGCCGGATCGACACGCCGGAGCCGTTCGCACGCCTGGGCCGCTCCACGGTCGCGGTGGCCGGCGTGGCCTGGGCCCAGACCCGCGGCATCGACGCGGTCGAGGTCCGGGTGGACGACGGCGAGTTCCGCGAGGCACGACTGGCGACGGCCGTCGGCACCGACACGTGGCGCCAGTGGGTGTTCGAGTGGGACACCACCGACGTCGAGCCCGGGCGCCACCAGCTGACGGTTCGGGCGACCGACGCGGACGGGACCGTGCAGCGCGAGGAGCGCACGCCCCCGTTCCCCGAGGGCGCCACCGGGTGGCACAGCCAGGCCGTGTTCGTCGACGGATGACCCCCGCCACGCCCGGCCCGACGGCCGGGCGACCGGAAGGGCACTGGGCACCAAACCACCACCGCCACCGCAACGAACCACGCGTGCAACGACAACCCACGTACGACACCGGTCGTACGACCCTCCACCAGGAGCTGACACCATGCGTTCCATTCGTTTCCGCACCGGCGCCGTCGCCGTCGTGGCCGGCCTCGGGCTCGTCCTGGCCGGCTGCGGGTCCGACGACCCCGCCGACACCGCCACCGAGGACACCGCCGAGACCATGGCCCCCACCGAGGACATGACCGAGTCGATGGCCCCCACCGAGGACATGACCGAGTCGATGGCCCCGACCGAGGACATGACCGAGTCGATGGCCCCCAGCGAGGACATGACCGAGTCCATGATGATGGAGCCGGTCGGGCCCGCCTGTGACCAGATCCCCACCGAGGGTGAGGGCTCGTCCGCCGGCATGGCCGACGACCCGGTCGCGACGGCCGCGTCCAGCAACCCGCTGCTGTCGACCCTGGTCACCGCAGTCACCGAGGCCGACCTCGTCGACACGCTGAACTCGGCCGAGGCGCTGACCGTCTTCGCCCCGATCAACGCGGCGTTCGAGGAGATCCCCGCCGACACCCTGGAGGCCGTGCTGGCCGACCAGGAGGCCCTCACCGGCATCCTGACCCTGCACGTCGCCGAGGGCCAGATGGACGCCGAGGCGCTGACCGAGGCCGGCACCGTGCCGACCCTCGCCGGTGGCGAGCTGGAGTTCGACGGGGAGGCCATGACCGTGACCTCGCCGGACGGCACCACCGCCAACGTGGTCTGCGGCAACGTCCAGACCGCCAACGCGACCGTCCACCTGATCGACGCGGTCCTGATGCCCGCCAGCTGACCACCGCGCGAACGATCCCCACGACGGGGGCGGCCCACCCGGGCCGCCCCCGTCGTTCGTCGTGTCGGGATCGGTCAGGACCGCTCGGCGTCCTCGTCCGGGTCCGCGATGGTCACGACGTGCCCGCGGGCCTCGTCGACGGCCGCGGGATCCTGGCCGAAGAAGTCGACGAACACCTCGTGCAGGTCGGGATGGACGTGGCGCAGGTCCAGCGGCCGCACGAAGAAGGCCTCGGTGGCGACGGCGAAGAACTCGGTGGGGTTGGTCGCGGCGTAGGACCGCAGGACCGGGTCCGGTGCGCCACGCCGCAGGTCCCGGTGGATCCGGGTGCAGACCCGGACCCAGCGTTCGAGGTGGGCGGGGGTGTCCATCCGCGGTGTCCCGTCCAGCAGGTGGGTCGCCGCGTCGAGCTTGTGGGCGAACTCGTGGAGCACCACGTCGCCGGCCCCGGTGGCGCGATCACGTCGCACGGCCGCCCACGACACGAACACCGGGCCGTTGGCCGTGGTGTGCCCGAGCAGGGCCCGAGGTGCCTCGGTGACGACCCCGCGCATCGGGGTCGGTCGTGGTCGGCGGTCGACCATCGTGGACGGGTGGACGACGATCGACTCGACGTTGGCGAACGGGTCGGGCTCGTCGATGCCGACCCCCAGCACCGCCGCGTGGGCGGCGACGTGCAACTGCATCCGGGCGGTGAGGTCGAAGCCCCGGGCCGGGGTCCAGTCGCGCCGGTGCACCAGGGCGGCGGTCAGCGACTCGAGCCGTTCCCGCTGGCCGGGGTCGAACCGATCGAGGCGGCCGAGCAGCGTGGGCAGCTCGGCTCGCTGGGAGTCGTCCAGCGTGGCCGGTCGACGGAACCAGTTCACGGTGACCTCCGGGCGGCGTGCCGAGCGTGCGCGGGCGTGGCGATCCCCGCCGGGGACGGGGGGCGGGACGGTGGACAACCCGTCCCCGGCCACCAGTGTTCCCGGGTGCGCGTGGCGGCGGGTGTGCCCGTGCACGCTGGTACCGTGGGTGGTCGTCCCGAGCCCCCGTAGCTCAGTGGATAGAGCACCGGCCTCCGGAGCCGGATGCGTAGGTTCGATTCCTACCGGGGGTACCACGACCGCCCGCGCCCCCTCGGCGCGGGCGCACGCCGTCCGGACGGCTCCGCGGTCGCACCAGACCCTACGATGGAGCGCCCGGTCGCACGGCGACCGACGACCCGATTCCCCGGTGGTGGCATGTCCGCGTTCGACGTCAACGACCCGTCCAACTACGACCGGTTGATCGGGCGCCACCACGACCTGGCGGACGCTCCCCGGCGCAATCGTGACGCGCTCGGTCGCGAGGTCGCCCCGGACCTGCTGGCACTCATGGGCGACACCCCGCTGCTGGCCCTCGAGCGCTTCTCGGCCGACATCGGCCCGACCCTGCTCGCCAAGTTGGAGATGCTCAACCCGGGCGGGTCGGTCAAGGACCGCATCGGCATCGCGATGGTCGAGGCGGCCGAGGCAGCCGGCGAGCTCGCGCCCGGTGACACCATCGTCGAGCCGACCTCCGGCAACACCGGCGTGGGCCTGGCGATCGCCGCGGCGCTCAAGGGCTACCGCTGCATCTTCGTGGTCCCCGACAAGGTGGCGGAGGACAAGGTGGCGTTGATGCGCTCGTACGGCGCCGAGGTCGTGGTCTGCCCGACGGCGGTCGAGCCGGAGGACCCCCGCAGCTACTACTCGGTGTCGGACCGGCTCGCCGGTCGCCCGAACCACTTCAAGCCCAACCAGTACTTCAACCAGTCCAATCCCCTAACCCACCGGTGGTCGACCGCACCGGAGATCTGGCGCCAGACCGCCGGCCAGGTCGACGCCTTCGTCTGTGGCGTGGGGACCGGTGGAACCGCGACCGGGGTGGGCGGCTGGCTCAAGGAGCGCAAGCCCGAGGTCCAGGTCGTGGGCGCCGATCCCGAGGGCTCGCTGTACTCCGGCGACGAGGTCCACCCCTACCTGGTCGAGGGGATCGGCGAGGACTTCTGGCCGCCCACCTTCGACCCCGACGTGGTCGACCGGTGGTACCGGGTCTCCGACGAGGACTCGTTCGCGACGGCGCGCCGCTGCACCCGCCAGGAGGGACTGCTGGTCGGCGGCTCGTGCGGGACGGCCCTGTGGGCGGCCCGCGAGTACGCCCGCGAGCAGCCCGACGACGCCACCATCGTCGTCCTGCTCCCCGACTCGGGGCGCGGCTACCTCTCCAAGCTCTACGACGAGAACTGGATGGCCGAGCACGGCTTCCTCGACCGTTCCCGTGGCGGGGTGGACGACGCCCTGCGCACCAAGGACAGCGAGCTGCCGTCGCTGGTGCACGTCCACCCGGAGGAGACGGTGGCCGACGCCATCGCCATCCTCAAGGAGTTCGGCGTCTCGCAGATGCCGGTCTTCCGCAGTGGCGTGCACGACGACGCCCGGACCGACGACGTGATCGGGTCCATCCGCGAGAACGCCCTGCTGGACGCGGCCCTGTCCGACCCGGAGGTCATGCGCTCACCGGTGGGCGACACGATGCAGCCACCCCTGCCCCAGATCGCGCCGGGCGCCCGCGTCGACGAGGTGTTCCACCGCCTCACCGGCACCGACGCCGCCGTGATCGTCGTCGACGACGACCGACCCGTCGGCGTGCTCACCCGGTCCGACCTGCTGGGCTACCTCGCCGGCATCCGCTGACCAGCCACCCGTCGGGGTGCCGTGTCACCCCGACGCCGACCCCAGGACCTCCCCGATGCACTTCGTGACCCGCGCGATCCATGCCGGCCAGGAGCCGGAGCCGCGCACCGGCTCGGTCAACGTCCCGATCTACCAGACGTCGACCTACGCCCAGGACGGCGTGGGCGAGCACCGTGGCTGGGACTACGGCCGCAGCGGCAACCCGACCCGGGACGCCCTGCAGACCGCCCTGGCCAGCCTCGAGGAGGCCGACGACGCGGTGGTGTTCGCGTCCGGCCTGGCCGCCGAGGACGCCGTGTTCCGGACGCTGTCCCCCGGGGACCACGTGGTCATGGGTGACGACGTCTACGGCGGGACCTGGCGCCAGGTGGCCCAGGTGCACGTCCCGGCCGGCCTGGAGGTGTCGACCGTCGACATGGGCGACCTCGACGCGGTCCGTGCGGCCGTGCGGCCGAGCACCCGGCTGGTGTGGGTGGAGACGCCGACCAACCCACTGCTGAAGGTGGTCGACATCGCCGCGACGGCGGAGATCGCGCACGAGGCCGACGCACGGCTGGTCGTGGACAACACGTTCGCCACCCCGTGGCTGACCCAGCCCCTGGGGCTGGGCGCGGACCTCGTCGTCCACTCCACCACCAAGTACCTCGGCGGGCACTCCGACGTCGTCGGGGGCGCCGTGTGCACCGACGCCGAGACCGCCGAGCGCCTGCGCTTCCTCCAGAACGCGGTGGGGGCGGTCGGCGGACCGTTCGACAACTACCTGACCCTGCGGGGGATCAAGACCCTGGGCGTGCGGATGCAGGCCCACTGCGCCAACGCCGGCGCGATCGCCACCCACCTGGCCGAGCACCCCGCGGTCGCGGCCGTCCACTACCCGGGGCTGCCCGACCACCCGGGGCACGAGATCGCCGCCCGCCAGATGCGCGACTTCGGGGGGATGGTGTCGGTCCAGCTCGCCGGTGGCCGGGCGGCCGCCGAGGTCGTCGCCACGTCGACCGAGCTGTTCTTCCTGGCCGAGTCGCTGGGCGGGGTGGAGTCGCTGGTGGAGCACCCGGGCGTGATGACCCACGCCTCGGTGGCCGGGACGCCGCTGGAGGTGCCCGACGACCTGCTGCGGCTGTCGGTCGGCATCGAGCACGTCGACGACCTGCTGGCCGACCTGGACGCCGCCCTCGCCCACGCGGCCTGATGCGCGCCGTCCTGGTCTTCAACCCCAACGCCACGACGACCGACGCCGGTGTGCGCGACGTCATCGCGGCCGCCCTGGCCTCGACGATGGACCTGGACGTCCAGCCCACCAAGATGCGTGGCCACGCCACCCACATCGTCGCCGGTGCCATCCATGACGGGGTCGATGCCGTGTTCGCCCTGGGCGGCGACGGCACGGCCAACGAGGTGATCCAGGCGATGGCCGGTACCTCGGCCGTCCTCGGGGTGATCCCCGGCGGCGGCACCAACGTCTTCGCGCGGGCGCTGGGCCTGCCCAACGACCCGGTGCACGCCACGTCGGCGCTGCTGGAGTCCGTGCGCCACGGTCACGACCGCCACATCTCCCTGGGCCGGGCCGCCGGACGCTACTTCGCGTTCCACGCCGGGTACGGGTTCGACGCCGCGGTGGTCCGGGCGGTCGAGCAGGCCCCGACCATGAAGCGGCGTCTGCGACAGGGCGCGTTCGTGTGGCAGGCGACCCGGACCTACTTCGCCGACGCCGACCGGGCCGCGGGGACGTTGCAGGTCCGCACCGGTGACGGCACCACCGTGGGCCCGGGCTCGATCGCGATCGTCGGCAACACCACGCCCTACACCTGGCTGGGCACCCGGCCCCTGCACGTCACGCCCGACGCGGGCTTCGACACCGGGCTGGACCTCGCCCTGATCGGACCGGTGTCGGCACTGCGGCTGCTGCGGCTGGTCAAGGGCCTGCTGGACGGAGACGGCCTGCCGGCCGGCGACGACGTCACCCTGCTGCACGATCGCCACTTGCTCACCCTGACCAGTTCGGTCCCACGACCCCTCCAGGTGGACGGTGACTACGCCGGGGAGTTCACCGAGTGTCGGCTGGAATCCATCCCCCGAGCACTCAGGGTGTTCGGTCAGCGCACGTTTTTGGGTCCAGAGTTGGCATCGGACGGATTCGCTGAGTAACGCCAGATCTCCCGCCTGTGGCAGTCCCGGGGCACATCCCGGCCATTCCGCCACTGGATTCGGCCGGAATGCCGACAAACCCGTCCCGGCCATTTTCGCCAAGGGTCTTGTCAGCCTCACCACCCCTCGTTACGATTTTCACAAGTGGTTGTGATGTTCTTCACAACCTCCCCGGGACAGCCCCGACGACCTCACGAACTGACACCGCGACGAGCAGCACGCAACCACCTCGCTGCCTCGCACGACCACCCAGGAGTCACCATGGACTGGCGCAACCAGGCGGCCTGCCGCAACGAAGACCCCGACCTCTTCTTCCCCATCGGCTCGACCGGCCCCGCCGTCGAGCAGGCCGACGAGGCCAAGCAGGTCTGCATGACCTGCTCGGTGCGCGAGGAGTGCCTCGAGTACGCCCTGGCCTCCAACCAGGACGCCGGCATCTGGGGCGGCCTGACCGAGGACGAGCGTCGGACCCTCAAGCGCGCCCGCCAGCGTCGCCGCCGCATGGCCAGCTGACGCCACCACCCCCACCTCTTCTCGACGGCCCGCCGGACTCCCGGCGGGCCGTCGTGCGTCCCGCCCCACATCTCGAGCGTGACCGGATCGTGCAACAGTCCGCACCGATCCATCACGCTCGGCGGGAAGCGGTCGGGCGAGGAGTGGTGGTCAGCGCGTCCGAGCGGAGCCATGATCCGCGGTGCTAGCCGGGGAGGGGCAGGTCGACCACGCAGCGGGTGCCGGGGCCGTCGCTGTGGAGGGTGAGCGTGCCGGCCAGCTCCGACTCCACCAGGGTCAGCGAGATCTGCAGGCCGAGGTTGGCGTCCCGGCGCAGGTCCCAACCCTCGGGCATTCCCACCCCGTCGTCCACCACCTCCATGACCAGCCGCGCCGGGCGCCGGTCGAGCCGGACCAGCACCTCGCCACCCCGGTCGGGGAAGGCGTGCTCCACCGCGTTCTGCAACAGCTCCGACAGCACCAGGGCCAGCGGCGTGGCGACGTCCGGCCCGAGCTCGCCGGCGAGCCCGTCGATGACGACCTGGACCGGTCGCTCGGGATCGGTCAGGCCCGTGGTCAGCATGTCGGCCAGCCGTGAGGCGACCTTGTCGAACGACACGCGCTGGCGTGCGTCCTGAGACAGGGTCTCGTGGACCAGTGCGATCGACGAGATCCGTCGCACCGACTCGGCCAGGGCCTCCACGGCCTCGGGCGACGACAGCCGCCGCCCCTGCAGCCGCAGCAGTGACGCCACGGTCTGGAGGTTGTTCTTGACCCGGTGGTGGATCTCGCGGATCGTGGCGTCCTTGTAGAGCAGCAGTCGCTCGTGGCGACGCAGCTCGGTGACCTCGCGGACCAGCATCAGCCCGCCGAGCACCTCGTGGTCACGGGTCAGCGGCAGCAGCCGGCGCAGCACGACCGCCCCACGTGCCTCGACCTCGGACTCCAGCGCGTCGCCGTCACCGAGCGCCCGCAGCACCGCGACGTCGTCCATGTCGAAGTCCCCGACGTTCTGGCCGATGACGTTGCCCACGACACCGAGACGTCGGTAGGCACTGACTGCGTTGGGCGAGGCGTAGGCCACGTGCCCGTCGGGATCCAGCCGCAGCATCCCGTCCCCGACACGCGGTGCGAGCTCACGCTCGTGGGACTCGCCGGGGTACGGGAACGCGCCGACCGCCAGCATGTCGGCGAGCTCGTCGGCCGTGCCCAGGTAGGCCCGCTCGAGCGCCGAGACCGAGCGGGTCGTGGCCGGGTTGATCTGGCGCGTGACGACGGCCACCACGGCGCCGTCGAACCAGATCGGGATCGCGTCGTTGCGATAGGCGACAGGCACCTCGTCGTGGCGCGGATCCGGGTCGCCACTGGTCCCGTCCGGGGCGTCGGCGTCGTCGGTCGCCATGCGGTCCACCTCGACGTGACCGCGCGACCTGGGGGGCGCGGTGGGCGGGACGTCGCCCTGCCCGTCCACCTCGGGTGGGTCGTCGGTGAAGGCGGTGGGCACGGCCCCACGGACCATCCGCTGGATCCGGCCACTGCGGAACGCCTCGGCGACCCGGGGGCGTTCGTCGGGACCCCACACCGAACCGACCAGGTCCTCGTGGTGCATGGTCGGGGCCGTGTAGGGCCGCATCTGGGCCAGCACGACGAACTGGTCGGCATCGTCGAGTGCGAACATCAGCAGGTCGGCGAACGACAGGTCGGCCAGGATCTGCCAGTCGGACACGACCGCCTGGAGGTGGTCGACCGCGGCGTCGGGCAGCGTGACGTGCTCGTGGACGAGCTCGTGGAGCGTGGACATCAGGGGTGCCGTCCACGAGCCGGTGCGCGCCGCGGTCGGGTCACTTCCCGAGCAGCTTCCCCAGGCGGTCGAGCGGGATCACCTCGCGGATGTGGTCGAAGGCTCGCGCCTCGATCTCGCCCGCCTCCGTCATGCCGAGGTTGAGCGCACGCGCGGTGTCGGCCAGGTCGTGCGGGTGGCCGTCCACCAGCCCCATCCGGTACTCCAGCACCCGGCGCTGGGTCTCGGGCAGGCGATCCAGGACCTGTCGCAGGGGGCCGCTGAGCTCGGCGACGGGGTCGGACTCGCCACCACGACGTCGCCCTCCCCCACGGGACGGGCGACCGGAGCGCGACTTGGAGGCCATGCGCGGCAGGGTAGACGACGGCCGGTCGGTCGGGCGCCGAGGTTCCGTGAGGTCTCGAGCGCCCGCTGGCACCCTCGCGCCCGGACCTGTCCACCACCGGGAACCGGCGGCGTGGAGGTGTCCCGCAACGCCCTGCCCCCGACCGGAGCACCCGCATGCTGCTCGGCGCGCTCACGGTCGGGATCGCGCTCGCCGTCGCCCTGGCCCGGGGACGCGGACGGGGACTGCACCCACGGGTCCCCCTCGTCGCCTGGACCCCGGTGTTGGGCATGGGACTTGCAGGACTTGCGCTGGCCGGGTGGACCGACCCGGTCGGCAGCGGTGCGGTCGCGTTGGCCCTGGTCTCGCACGCGGCGCTCGTGGCCGTCGGCATCGTGAACTTCCGCCTGCCCGGGGCCGCCGCCCTGACGGCAGGCGTCGCCGCCAACGGCATGGTCGTCGTTGGCAACGGCGGGATGCCGGTCGATCCGGCGGCGGTGCTGGCCCTGGGCGGCGACCCGGCGATGCTGCCCGTCGCCGGCCCGCACCAGCTCATGACCGAGGCCACCGTGCTCCCCTGGCTGGGCGACGTGGTGGGCATCGGCTGGCTCGACCGGGTGGTCTCGCCGGGCGACGCGCTGCTGGTGGCCGGGGCGGTCCTGCTGCTCACCCACGCCCTGGTCGGCGAGGTGGACTGAACCGGGGTCCGAGCGCGCGAGGTCCGACGACTCGTCGGACCGGGCTCGCGTCGGCTCAGGACCCGCGGCGTGACGCGAGCCACTCCAGGGTCGTGGCCAGGCCCTCCTCGAGGGTGGTCCAGGGCTTCCAGCCCAGGTCCTCGGCGGCCCGGCGGCCCGACAGCGCGGTGTGGGCGACGTCGCCGGGCTGCTCGGGGAGCCTGGTCGGACGATGCGTGAAGCGCGTGGCGGCGGCCAGGGCGCGGAACAGCTGGTTGAGGCTGGTCTGCTGGGCGGTGCCGATGTTGTAGCGCCGCCCGTGGCCCCGGTCGGCCGCCAGTGCCATCGCGTGCACGACGTCGTCCACGAACACGAAGTCGCGGGTCTGCTCCCCGTCGCCGTGGATCGTCACGTCGTGGTCGGCCAGCATCGCCTCGGCCATCGCGGTGACGATCCCGCCCTCGCCGGTGCCGGACTGGCGCGGGCCGTAGACGTCGGCGATCGCCAGCGAGGTCCACTCGAGGTCGTGCAGGAGGGCGAAGACCCCGAGGTAGTGCTCGGCGGACAGCTTGGCGGCGCCGTAGGGCGACGTGGGGACGGTTGGCGACGTCTCGGTCGCGGGGAGGTCGTCGGGGTCGAGCCTGCCGTGGAGCCCGGACCCGGAGCTGGCGAACACGACCTTGCGCACGCCGTGGTCGACCGCGCCCTGCAGGAGGTTGACGGTGCCCAGGAGGTTGACGCGGGCGTCGCCGACCGGGTCGGCGACGCTGCGCGGGCCGGGCCCACGGGCGGCGAGGTGGTAGACGACCTCGGGCCGGTGGCGGCCGATGAACGGCCCCAGGGCATCCGAGGTGACGTCGAGACGCTGGAAGTCCAGTTGGCCCGCGTGCTCACGACGGGCCGTGTCCAGGTTGGCCAGCCGGCCGCTCGACAGGTCGTCGACGACCACGACGCGTCGTTCCTCGGCGAGCATCCGGTCGACGAGCGTGGAGCCGACGAAGCCGGCTCCACCGGTCACCATCACGGTGTCGGCCACGCGATCCTCCGGTCACGTCGAGGCGTGGCCGCCGAGGATAGGTGACCGCCCGCACGGGGCCGGGCAGGCAGTGCAGGCCGGCGCGGCGTGGTCCTGGGGTCGGGTGCCCAGCTCGGGCTAGGCGCTCGGGCCCGGGTCGCCGGACATCACGTCCAGCCGCTCGCGGATCGCGGCGTGCAGATCCGGTGGGGTGCGCTCGACACACCGCTCCCGCACGATCGCCCGCAGCTGCTCTTCGAACGTGGCGCGGTCGGCACACGGATAGCAGGCTGCGAGGTGGTCACGGATCGACCCCAGGTCGGACTCGGGCAACTCACCGTCGAGGTAGCGCTCGAGGTCGCGGAGTGCCTCCGAACAGTTGCCGGAGCCCTCCGCACAGTTCCCACCCACGGCGTCCTCGGTCGTGCCGTCCGTCTGCGCCCCGCTCATGCTTGGCCTCCTGGCGAATCGATCAGGCCATTGTCCTCGGCATAATCCCGCAACGCCTTCTGGAGCGCCTTTCTTCCACGGTGCAGCCGGGACATCACCGTGCCGATCGGCGTGTCCATGATCTCGGCGATCTCCTTGTAGGCGAACCCTTCCACGTCCGCGAGGTAGACCGCCATGCGGAAGGCCTCCGGCAAGTCGGCCAACGCCTCCTTGACCTGCTCGTCGGTGATCGTCTCGAGCACCTCGTACTCGGCGCTGTCGCCGGTGCGGGCCTCGTCGTAGAACGAGAAGTCGTCGATCGACTCCTGCAGGGCTTCCTGGGGCCGGCGCTGCTTCTTGCGATACATCGAGATGTAGGTCGTGTGCAGGATGCGGTACAGCCACGCCCGCAGGTTGGTGCCCTGCTGGAACTGGTGGAAGCTCTGGAAGGCCTTGGCGACCGTCTCCTGGACGACGTCCTGGGCCTCGGTCGGGTCGTGGGTGTAGCGCATGGCGGCGCCGTAGAGGCGATCCACCTCCGGCATCACCTGCTGCTCGAACAGGTCACGCCGCTGGGCATCGGTCAGTTCGGTGCGCAGCAGGGTGCCGTCCACCTCGCGAGCGGGGTCGACCTCGATCCGCTCGGTGGTGTCGGACGCGTCGGCCACCTCGCTGCCAGTTCCGCTGGTCATCGGATCCCATCCTCATCGGTTCGGCCCCGCACCGGACCCGACAGCCTACTGGGACGGCTGCGACGCCCGATCCGGCCGGACGCCGGCAGTCGGCCCCCGCCGGCTCGGCGCGCGACGTCCTCCACATGCCCACGGGTCGCGCACTTGACAGCGGCGCCTCGGTCGACCATGCTGCACCGTAGTGAATGAAAGTTCATGAGATGCATGACGACATCACGACCGCCCGCTCCGGCGGGCACCCCGAGGGGCCCCTCGCACCGTCGCCCCCGCGAGGGGCTCCTCCCGGGAACCGTGCCAGGCTCTGGTGGCTGCTGGCGGCAGCGGCGACCCCGTGGCTGGTGGCCGGGGCCCTCGTCGGGACCCGCCTGCTGGCGGACGCCCGACCGGGGGGTGCGCCATGACCGGGCGCCGGCATCCGGCACCGGCGGACGCGCCCCGGCTGCAGCGGCACGTGCGCTCACGCCAGCCGCTGGAGCTGGCCGTGCTCGGCGCGACGGCGCTGCTGGAGGTCCGCGACGGGTGCCGTGACGCGACCCAGCTCGGGGACCTGGTCGACGGCCGGGTCGCCCGCCAACTGGCCGCGCTGGTCCGACGGCGACGACGGGTCCCGGCCCGGGGGCGTGCCCTGACGCTGCGCCGGGTCCTGCTGGACGCCACCCGGGCGGACCGGGTCAACGTCGTCGTGGTCCTGGACCACCACCCGCGCGTGGTCCCGGTCAGCGTCGAGGTCACCTGCACCGCCGACGGCTGGCGAATCACCTCGCTGGCCACGCCCGACGACCACCACCCCGCACCGCTGGACCCCGAGCGGCCCGACTGGGAACAGCCCGACAGCGCCGAGCCCTGGTGAGGGCTACTTCAGGTGGCACTTCTTGAACTTCTTGCCGGAACCACACGGGCAGGGGTCGTTGCGGCCCACGTCGGCGAACTCGTCGTCGTCGGTCGTGTAGGTGGTCCCGGTGGCCACGCGGCGCACGGTGGTGCCGTCGTCACGCTTGTTCGGGGACGCTCCCACGCCGGCCGGCCGGCGACCGGTCGACGTGCCGTCCGCCGAACCGACCTCGTAGTCGGCCGAGCCACCCGACGTCGCGGCCGAGTAGGTCACCTCGCCCGGCTCGTCGGGCTGCTCGTCGAAGACCACCTGGGGACTGTCCTCGGCGTCGTCGGCGACGCCCTCGTCGTCCGGTCCGGTCTCCACGACGTGGGTCGCGTCGGCCACGTCTTTGTCGTCGCCCGCGTCGTGGCGAGCGTCGACGTCCTCGACCTTGCCGATGGAGGCGCCGCCGACCGTGATCGAGGCCGCCGCACGTCCGTCGGCGACGCCCTCGGCCTTCGCGGCCTCCTCCTGGCGCTCCTGGGCGGTCTGGACCGGCAGGTGGAAGAAGTAGGCGCTGGACTCCTGCTTCACCGACGACATCATGTGGGTGAATGAGGCGTAGGCCTCGCGCTGGTACTCGGTCAGCGGGTCCCGCTGGCCGACCGCGCGCAGCCCGATGCCGTCCCGCAGGGCGTCCATCTCGTACAGGTGCTGGCGCCACTTGCGGTCGACCACGCTCAGGATCACGCGTCGCTCCACCTGGCGCATGACCTCGGGCCCACCGACCTCGTCGGTGCGGGTCTCGTAGGCCCCGTGGATGTCCTCGACCAGCTCGTCGACCAGCCGATCGCGGTCGACGGTGTCCCAGTCGAGGCCGTAGAGGTCGACCTCGGGCTCGTAGACCTCGGTCAGCTCCTGGTGCAGCGACTCGATGTCCCACTCCTCGGGGAACACCCCGGGCGGTGCGTAGGCGTCGAAGGCGTCCTCCACCACGTCGGTCAGGTAGGTGTCGGCCAGGGCGGCGACGGCCTCGTCGTCCCCCTCGACCAGGTCCTGGCGCGAGGAGTAGACGACCTTGCGCTGCTCGTTGAGCACGTCGTCGTACTTCAGGACGTTCTTGCGGATGTCGAAGTTGCGCGACTCGACCTGGCGCTGGGCGTTGCCCACCGCCCGCGTCACCATCTTGGCCTCGATCGGGACGTCGTCGGGGATGTTGAGCCGCCCCATGATCGAGTCGACCGCCGAGGCGTTGAACAACCGCATCAGGTCGTCCTCCAGCGACAGGAAGAACCGGGACTCGCCGGGGTCGCCCTGGCGGCCGGACCGACCACGCAACTGGTTGTCGATGCGTCGGGAGTCGTGACGCTCGGTGCCGATGACGTACAGGCCGCCGGCCTCCAGCACCTTCTGGCGGTCGGTCTTGGTGCCGGCGAGGTTGTCGGCCAGCGCCTCGTCGTAGCGGGCCCTCAGGTCCTCGGCCGTCAGCTCCTCGTCGTCGCTGGACGCGATCACCAGCGCGATCGCCTCGTCGACGGAGTTGCCGCCCAGCGGGATGCCGGAGGCCGCCCGGGCGAGCTCCTCGGGGTTGCCGCCCAGCAGGATGTCGGTGCCGCGCCCGGCCATGTTGGTGGCGACCGTCACGGCCCCGGGCTGGCCGGCCTGGGCGACGACGTGGGCCTCACGTGCGTGCTGCTTGGCGTTGAGGACACGGTGGGGCACGCCCACGCGGGTGAGCATCGTGGACAGTCGCTCGGACTTCTCGACCGACGTGGTCCCCACCAGGACCGGCTGTCCCTTGGCGTGGCGGCCCTCGATGTCGCGCACCACCGACTCGAACTTGGCCTGCTCGGTCTTGTAGATCTGGTCGGACTTGTCGTCGCGGATCACCGGCTCGTTGGTGTCCACCTCGACCACGCCGAGCTCGTAGATCTCGAGGAACTCGACCTCCTCGGTCTTGGCGGTCCCGGTCATGCCCGCCAGCTTGTCGTACTGGCGGTAGTAGTTCTGCAGCGTGACGGTGGCCAGGGTCTGGTTCTCCTCCTTGACCCGCACGCCCTCCTTCGCCTCGATCGACTGGTGGAGGCCCTCGGAGTAGCGCCGACCCTCAAGGACGCGGCCGGTCTGCTCGTCGACGATCCGGACCTCGCCGTCCGTGACGATGTACTCGCGGTCGCGCTTGTACAGCTCCCGGGCCTTGATGGCGTTGTTGAGGTGGTGGATCAGCGGCGTGTTCACCGACTCGTAGAGGTTGTCGATGCCCAGCAGCTTCTCGACCTTGGCCACGCCCTCCTCGGTGACGCCCACCGTCCGCTTGGCCTCGTCGACCACGTAGTCGTTGGTGGTCCGGCCCTCGCCGAGGTCCTCCCCGATCCGCAGGTTGGGGACGACCCGCTTGGCGAAGATCTGGTACCACTGCGCCGACTGGGTGGGCTGACCGGAGATGATCAGCGGTGTGCGCGCCTCGTCGATGAGGATCGAGTCGACCTCGTCGAGCAGCGCGAAGTGGTGGCCACGCTGGACCTGGGAGTCGCGGTCCCAGGCCATGTTGTCGCGCAGGTAGTCGAACCCGAACTCGTTGGTGGTGCCGTAGGTGACGTCGGCGTCGTAGGCCCGCCGCTTGGCGGCCTTGTCCTGGTTGGAGTGGACCACGCCCACCTCGATGCCGAGGAACTCGTGGATGCGGCCCATCCACGCCGCGTCACGCTTGGCGAGGTACTCGTTGACCGTGACGACGTGCACGCCCCAGCCCTCGAGGGCGTTGAGGTACACCGGCATCGTCGAGGTCAGGGTCTTGCCCTCACCCGTCTTCATCTCGGCGATGTTGCCCCGGTGCAGGGCGATGCCCCCGAAGACCTGCACGTCGTAGGGCCGCTGCTTGAGCACGCGCCAGGCGGCCTCGCGCACGGTCGCGTAGGCCTCGGGGAGCAGGTCGTCGAGGGTCTCGCCGGCCTCGAGGCGGCCACGGAACTCGTCGGTCCGCGCCGCCAGTTCGGCATCGGAGCGGGCGGCCGCGTCGTCGGACTGGGCGTTGACCTCGTCCACGACGTTCCAGATCTTGCGCGCCTTGCGCCCCTCGCCCCAGCGCAGCGGATTCAAACTCACCATGATGCTTGCCTCGACTTGTCGACGCTTGGCGCTTGGCGCCAAGTTGGAGTTTGCAGGCAACTCCGGCCATCGGGCCGCCGGAGTCCGCGCCTGGCACGCCAGGTGGAGCGCGCGGGGCCAACCCCCACACGTGGAGTCCGACGGCTCCATGGCATGACGATGGTACGGGCTGACGCCAGTCGTGGATTCCCGATGGACGTGACCTGCGACCACCGCCGTCGACGACGCCGCAACGGACCACGGGGACAGTCCCGGACCACCCCGGGGACCAGTCCTACAGCTGCAGCAACCCACGTTGGTGGGCGACCACGACGGCCTCGGTGCGGGACTTCGCCGACATCTTGAGCAGGATGCTGCGCACGTGGTTCTTCACCGTGTTCTCGGCGATGTAGAGGGTCTCGGCGATCTCGAGGTTGGTCGCGCCGCGACCCATCTGCTCGAGCACCTCGAACTCCCGCTGGGTCAGGCGCCCGACGTCGTCGCGCACGACCGCCTGCACGCGGACCACCAGGTCGGCGTCGCCGTCCCCGTCCACCAGGCGGACGCGACCCCGTCGGAGTGCCCGGGCCAGGCGTCCGTCGTCACCGAGCAACTGGACGCTCAAGGCCTCGTCAGCCATCACTCACCCCTCGTCGCAGCGTCCGGCGCGGTTCGCGCCCGCCGGGCGGGCGCGCCCGACGGATCGGGCCTCGCCCCGGCACGGACGTCACCGGGCGCGATCAGGCCGGTCCGCGACCGTCGACCGCGGCGAGTCGGGGCTTGTCGACCAGGCGGGTCTTGAGCTTGCGTGCCTGGCGTGCGAGGCGGGCCTCGGCCTGGTCCGCGGCCGCGAGCGGGTCGGCGCCCGTCCCGGTCGCGCGGAGGTACTGGCCCTTGGCGTGGAGGACGACGTCGCACTGGACGCGATCCTCACCGCTGCCGGGGGCCTCGGCGAAGGTGATGTCCATGTCGATGAACCGACCGAACACCCGTTGCACCCGGGTGAGCTTGCGCACGGCCTGGTCCCGTGCGTCCTCGCTGAGCTCCACGTCCCGCGTCGTCACGCTGATCTGCATCGTGCCTCCGTCGCATCGGCCCCGGATCGCTCCTCGTTCGTGCCCGTTCCGGGGATCGCACCCGCCGCCGGTCGGCGACCGGAAGGTCGCGCCGACAGGGGCCGACGCGGCCCGCGACGACCCTAACACGCAGGGGGGTGGCCATCAGCCCGGGGGACGAATCGGTCCGGATCCGTCACCGCCGCCATGGCCACCTGCACGGGCGACGGCGGCGACCCACACGGTTGCCGCCCCACCGGCCCGCAGACCGGCCGCCGCGGCTCGCACGGTCGCCCCGGTCGTGACGACGTCGTCGACCAGCAGCACGCCCGGGGGCGCGGGTCGTCGTGGGTGCATGGCGGCGACCGGTCCCGACGACCGGCCGGTCGCGCCGCGGTCGACGGCGCGGGGGTCGGCGAGCAGGAGGCCCCTCCGGGGGACACCGAGCCCGGCGGCCACCCCGCGTGCCAGCAGGTCGGCATGGTCGAAGCCCCGCCGGCGGCGACGCGCGGCGGGCACGGGGACCCCGGTGACGACGTCGGGCCGCGGCCAGTGCCTGGCCTGCACGGCCTCGACGAGCTGTGCGGCCAGGCCGGGGTAGGCCGCGGTGCGCCCCGCGAGCTTGGCCGTCCGCACCGCGGTCGCCACCACGCCGCGGTAGTCGTGGGCGGCCACCGTGGCCTCGACGACGTCGCGCAGTGGGCAGGCCACCGGGTCGGGCCGGACACCGTCGATCGCCGGGGCAGCACAGGTCGGACAGCCACCGACCACGGGCAGCGGGTCGGGGGCGCAGTCGGCACACCACGGCATCGCTCCACGTCGCCCGCAGCCCAGGCAGCGTGGTGGCGCGAGCAGGTCGAGGACGAGGCGCAGCATGCGTCCAGCATGTCGGATGGACAGCGGCCGCCGGTGGGTCGATCGCCCGGGCTGGGGACGAGGTGTGACCGCGCGGACTCAGCCGGCCAGGCGGGCCAGGATCCCCGACACCAGCGCCGTGACGTCGGCCGCGACGGCGGCCCCGACCTCGATCACCTCGTCGTGGGTCGTCTCGACCCCCTCACCGTGGACGTTGGTGATCGTCGACATCCCCAGCACCTGCATGCCACGGGCACGTGCGGCGACCACCTCCAGCACGGTCGACATCCCGACGGCGGTCGCACCGAGCGTCCGCAGCATCGCCACCTCTGCCGGGGTCTCGTAGGAGGGCCCGAGCAGCCCGGCGTACACACCTTCGCGCAGGGAGAGGTCGTGCTCGCCGGCCACGGCGTGGGCGAGGGCCCGCAGCTCGGGGTCGTAGGGGGTGGCCATGTCCACGAACACCGGTCCCCCGTCACGCACCACGCCGACCAGTGGTGACGTGCCGGTGAGGTTGAGGTGGTCGTGGAGCAGCATGACGTCGCCGGGCGTCCACGAGGGCTCGAGCCCCCCGGCAGCATTGGTGACGACGAAGGTCGACGCACCCAGCAGTGCGGCAGCGTCCACCATCCGGGTCACGTCCTCGCCGCGATGACCCTCGTACAGGTGGATGCGGCCGACCTGGGCGAGCACGCGCAGGTCACCGATGCGCCCGTAGCGCAGCATCGAGGTGTGGCCCGGCACGGTCGAGTCCGGGATCCCCACGAGGTCGGACGTCGCCACCTCGACGGTGTCGTCGAGGACGTCGGCGACCCCGGCGAGCCCGGACCCGAGCGTCACGAGCACGTCGACGTCGCCCCCCAGGGCGGCACCGAGCGAGTCCGCGGTGGCGGCGGCGCGGGCGTCGGGCGAGTCGGTCACGGTGGGCTCCCTCGGTCGTGGCGGTCGTCGCGGGGTCAGCGGCGGCGGGAGGGCTTGGCCTGCTCGACCAGCATCACGGGGATGCCGTCCACCACCGGGTACTGCAGACCGCAGTCCTCGCACACCACGACCTTGCGGCGGTCCTTGTACTCGATGTGGCCCCGGCAGTCCGGGCACACCAGGACCTCGAGCAGGACCTCGTCGACGTAGGGCATCTTCGCGGACCTCCGGGATGTCGCGACCGTGGGCTCCGGGCTGCCTCGCGGCGTGCCCGGGCGCACCCGGTCAGGCGTGGTGCGGGTCCGCCACGATAGCCGTCACGCGATCCAGCAGGTCCTGCATCGCGGCCCGGTCGTCGCCCTCCACGTTCAGCCGGAGCACCGGCTCGGTGTTGGACGGACGCAGGTTCGCCCAGGCGGCCCCCACGTCGACCGTCAACCCGTCGAGCCGGTCCACGGCGGCCGCGTCGTCGGCCAGGGCCGAGGCCACCCGTTCGACGGTCTCGGCAGGGTCGTCGACGACCAGGTCACGCTCGCCCGACGCGACGCGCCGGTCGTGGGGGGCGACGACCTCGGACAGTGGCCGGTCCTGCTCGGCGACGGCCTCGAGCAGCACCAGGGCCGCCACCAGGCCCGAGTCGGCCCGGTAGAAGTCGCGGAAGTAGTAGTGACCGCTGTGCTCGACGGCGAAGACGGCATCGGTCTCGGCCATGCGCGCCTTGATGAACGAATGCCCGACCCGGGTCCGCACCGGGACCCCGCCGGCCGCCTCGATGACCTCGGGCACGGTGCGCGAGCAGATCAGGTTGTACAGCACCGTGGCGCCCGGGTTGCGGGCCAGCAGTCGCTCGGCCACGACCGCACCGACCAGCGAGGACGACACCGGTCGGCCGGTCTCGTCGACGGCGAAGACCCGGTCGGCGTCGCCGTCGAAGGCCAGCCCCAGCGGCAGGTCGTGGTCCACGACGTGGCGTGCCAGGTCGGCGAGGTTCGCCGGATCGAGCGGGTTCGCCGGATGGTTCGGGAAGCTCCCGTCCAGTTCGAAGTACAGCTCGTCGACCTCGACCGGGAGGTCGGCGAAGACCAGGGGCACGACCCGGCCGGCCATCCCGTTGCCGGCATCCACCGCGATGCGCACGTCGCGGAGGACGGAGGTGTCGATCATCCGGTGCACGTGGGCGACGAAGGCGTCGTCGATCCGGTCGTGGTGGACCGCGCCGGGCGGATCGACCGGAGGCGGCGTCCCGTCGACCAGCACGCGGCGCGCGACGTCGCGGACCCGCGCCAGGCCGGTGTCGATGGCGACCGGGACGGCCCCCGCCCGGCACAGCTTGATCCCGTTGTGGCCGGCCGGGTTGTGGCTCGCGGTCACCATCGCCCCGGCGCGGTGCAGGTGCCCGGCGGCGAAGCTCAGGGCGTCGGTCGAGACCAGCCCCAGGTGGCGGACGTCGACGCCGCGGGACGTGATCCCCGCGGTCAGTGCCTCCACGACCACGGGGGAACTCGGTCGCATGTCGTGGCCCAGCAGGACCTCGCCCTGTGGACCGGGTGCACCGAGCTCCTCGGCGATGCCCACGCCGAGGGCACGCGCGACCTCGGGATCGAGGTCCTCGTCGGTCCCCCGCACGTCGTAGGCCTTGACCACGCGGTCGAGTCGTTGCACTGCGGACGCCACGGTGCCTCCTGGTCGAGACCGCCCACCACGCGATGGTCGGTCGTGGAGGCGCACGGTAGGGAGTGCTGCCGGGACCTGCCGTCGCAGGATCCCGTCCGGCTCAGTCGTCGAGCGCGGCCGGCACGGGGCGCCCGCGACGGTTGTCGTCGCCGTCGAGACGCAGTTGGCGCTGGTCGGGCAGCGGGCCGGTCGAGCCCGGCTGCGAGATCCGCCCGCTCGGAGGCGTCGGCGCAGGCGCCGGCTCCGGAGTCGGGTCCGCGTCCGGGCCTGGGTCTGGGTCGGGGCCTGGGTCTGGGGTGACGTCGACGTCGGGCTCGATCCGCTCCGACGCGAGCGCGAGCCCGACCGGCTCGTGCAGGTCGTCGGCAAGGGCGTCGTCGGCGAGGGCGTCGTCGGGTCGGCGCAGGGCCTCGGCCAGGACGGCCACGGTGGCACTCGACCCCATCTCCCGGGCCGACGGTGGCCCGTCGGGCTCGTCGACGTCCTCGCGCTCGTCGACGAGGTCCCAGCCACGTGGCACGTCCATGCTGGCCGCATGGGTCGGACAGACCTCGAGGAAGCGCGGGTCGGCCTCGGCGAGCAGCGGCACGAGGGTGACCTGCTTGCCCGCGTAGTCCAGCACCATGCTGGCCCGGGCGGGGGCGGGGCATCCGTTGCGACGACATGGTCGCGTGACCTTGCGAGCCATCGACTGGACCACGCGGTCCTGGCGATCGGCTCGTCGGGCCCCGCCGGGTCGGGCCGCCCAGAGGGCGGGATCGTCCCCGGCGGACGGGTCGGAGCGGTCGTGGTGGAGGGGTTCGGCAGCCATGGCGGGGAGTCAATCACACGACCATCGCGAAGTCCCGCAACCTCGACACGGCGGGTGGGACGGCGGGTGGGACGCACCGGGCCTACCCTCGGCGGCGATGGACGACCGCCATGCACGACACCGCCGACGCCCACCGGACCGCCGACGGCGACCCTGGGCCGGGTGGCGCGCGACCAGTCTCGAGGAGTTCGTCGCGATGGTCGACCGGGCGATGGCCGACCTGCCCGCCGAACTGACGGACAAGCTCGACAACGTCGAGATCGCGATCGAGGACGTCCCACCCGAGAGCCACGGCGACGAGGTGCTGCTGGGCCTCTACGAGGGTGTGCCCCTACCCGAGCGTGGCTGGGGACAACCGCTCATGCCCGACCGGATCCGGCTGTTCCGTGGACCGCTGCAGGTCCGGGCACGTGATCCCCAGGAACTGCGCGACCTGGTCGCCTCCACCGTCGTGCACGAGGTCGCCCACCACTTCGGGATCGACGATGACCGGCTCGACGAACTCGGCTGGGGATAGCCGGTCCCGGTCTGCCAGGGCAGGGTCAGGTGTCGTCGGGGGGTGAGGTGCTTGGGGTCGGGGAG
>NZ_JAHOPH010000031.1 GCF_019798055.1 Salsipaludibacter albus
ACTCGTGGGTCACGGCCGGGAGCGGGTGCACGAACGAGCGGAATCCGCACCGGACGGCACCCACTCGTCGGTCACGGCCGGGAGCGGGTGCACGAACGAGCGGAAACCGCACCCAACTGCACCCACTCGTCGGCCACGGCCAGGAGCGGGTGCACGACCGAGCGGAATCCGCACCGGACGGCACCCACTCGTGGGTCACGGCCGGGAGCGGGTGCACGAACGAGCGGAATCCGCACCGGACGGCACCCACTCGTCGGTCACGGCCGGGAGCGGGTGCACGAACGAGCGGAAACCGCACCCAACTGCACCCACTTCGTGGGAGGTTTCGGGCACCGGCGGGGCGAGAACGGCCACGCCCGGCGCGTGGGCGCCGGGCGTGGTCGATCGATCGGTGTTCCGGGGGGTGTCAGTCGGAGGAGAAGGCCGCGTCGAAGGAGGACTCCGACGGCTCGATCGCGACGACCTTGCGGATGAACTCCTGGGCGTCCGGGCCGCCGAGCTCGCGGTCCATGCCGGCGTCCTCCCACTCGACCGAGATCGGGCCCTCGTAGCCGATGGCGTTGAGCATCCGGATGATGGCCTCCCACGGCACGTCCCCGTGCCCGGTCGAGACGAAGTCCCACCCACGTCGCGGGTCACCCCACGCCAGGTGCGAGCCCAGGCGGCCGTTGCGACCGTTGTCCTGGACCACCGACTCCTTGCAGTCCACGTGGTAGATCCGGTCCTTGAAGTCCCACAGGAACCCGACCGGGTCGAGGTTCTGCCACACGAAGTGGCTCGGGTCGAAGTTCAGCCCGAAACCGGGACGGTGGTCGATGGCCTCGAGCGTGCGGACCGTGGTCCAGTAGTCGTAGGCGATCTCGGAGGGGTGCACCTCGTGGGCGAAGCGCACGCCGACCTCGTCGTAGACGTCGATGATGGGGTTCCACCGGTCGGCGAAGTCCTGGTAGCCGGCGTCGATGGTCGCCTGGTCCACCGGTGGGAACATCGCGACGTAGTGCCAGATGGACGAGCCCGTGAAGCCGATGACCACGTCGACGCCGAGCTTGGCGGCGGCGCGTGCGGTGTCCTTCATCTCCTCGGCGGCACGCTGGCGCACACCCTCGGGGTCGCCGTCGCCCCAGATGCGGGCCGGCAGGATCGCCTTGTGGCGCTGGTCGATGATCGAGTCACAGACCGCCTGGCCGACGAGGTGGTTGCTGATCGCGAAGGTCTCCAACCCGTGCTCTGCCAGGATCTCCTTGCGCGAGTCGATGTAGCCGTCGTCGTCCATGGCCTTGTCGACCTCGAAGTGGTCGCCCCAGCAGGCGAGCTCCAGACCGTCGTAGCCCCACTCCGCCGCCTTGCGGCAGATCTCGGTGAAGGGCATGTCGGCGAACTGTCCGGTGAACAGGGTGACGGGTCGTGGCATGTCGTCGTCCTTGTCGTTGGGTCTGCACGGAAGAGGTGGGAGCGAGCGTCCCGGCGGATGTCCGGATGGCCGGTCATGCGCGCCGGGACGTCGCTCGCGGGGTCTGCACGGGTGTGGGGCCCGTAGGCCCCACACCGGAGTGTTGCTGATGGAACCCCCGCCGGCCGCCCGTCCCGCGGTGCAGGCGCGGGACGGACAGGCCGACGGAGGGATCGATCACGCTTGCTGGTAGAGCTCGGTCAGCGAGTCGACGATGACACGCCGCGCATCTGCGTCCTCGATCTGGACCGCCAGGTCGAGTGCCCGGTTGATCCACTGACGCACCTGCTTGGTCTTGTCACCCTTCTGGCCCGCCATCTTGACCGCCTTGTCGAGGTCGAATCGGATGTCGTCGGCCAGCTCGGAGCTGATCGACCCGTCCGCCTCGTAGGCGTCGATGAGGGCGAAGATGTCGTCGAACGACGTGGTGGTCGTGAACTCGATCGTCACGGTCGTGGTGTTGCCGGCGACATCGGTCGCCTCCACGACGAGCGTGTGCTCACCCAGGTCCAGCTCCGCCAGGGCGACGTCCAGCGGCACCTCGGTGCCGATGACGCTCCCGTCGATGCTGATCTCCACCGTGTCCAGTCCGCTGGTCGCGTCGCTGGCGTCGACCTGGAACGAGCCCGAGTTGCCGGCCTCGTCACCGTCGGCGATGCCCTCGACCGAGACCTCCGGATCGGTCGCGTCGATGTCGAAGGACACCGTCTCGACCTCGGTGGTCTCGTCCTCGCGGACTGCGCGCACCTCCACGGTGTGCGAGCCGTCGGTGTCGACGGTCAGCACGCCGTCCTCGTCGGCCACCCAGCCGGCGCCGTCGAGGTTGAACTCGACCGTCGCGTCGTCGTTGGTGGTCGCGGTGACGGTCACCGCGGACGTGTACCAGTCGTTGGCGCCGTTGGGCTCGGCCGGATCGACCGTGACGTCCAGCGTGAGGGGCTCGACCGTGGAGCAGTCGGCCTCCACCAGCCCGGCAGCGGTGGCGATGCCACCCCACAGGTGCTGGAGGAACAGGTCCTCGCTGTAGCTGGCCGTCGTGTGGCCGAGCGCGGTGTACCAGGAGCGGCCACCGTCGTAGTCGTGGCACCACGACATCGGGTGGTCGCCCATCGCCAGGCCGCCCACGTCGTAGGTCGACTCGTCGATGGTCATGAGGACGTGGACGTCCTCACGCGGGTTCTCCTGGAAGGAGTACCACTCGTCCACGCGGGTCCAGTCCTCGGGCAGCATGGACGTCGACGGGTGGTCGAAGTCCTCGACGTGCAGCGTGGCCTCGGGGGTACCCGGCGGGTGACCCTCGAAGTACGCACCGACGAGGTCGCCGTACCACTCCCAGTCGTACTCGGTGTCCGACGCGGCGTGCACGCCGGCGAAGCCACCGCCGTCCTGGATGTAGCGCTCGAAGGCGTCCTGCTGGACCCCGTTGAGCACGTCACCCGTGGTGGACAGGAACACGACCGCGTCGAACTGCGCGAGGTAGGAGTCACTGAAGACGTTGGCGTCCTCGGTGACCACCGTCACGGCACCGTTGTCGTTGGCCAACTCGGTGATCGCCTGCTGGCCCGCCTCGATGGATCCGTGGCGGAAGCCGGCGGTCTTGGAGAAGACCAGGATGCGTGGCGTGTCCTCCTCGGCGATCGTGAAGCTCGCCGAGCCGATGTCGCTGGTGTTGCCCTCGACATCGATCGCGCGGTACTCGATCGTGTGGTTGCCGATCTCGGAGACCTCGACCCCGGTCGTGTACTCCATCCAGTCGCCGCCGTCGAGGCGGTACTCGATGTAGTCCACGCCACTGTCGTCGGTCGCGTCGACCTGGACGGTGACCGTCCCGGCCGACGTGTCGAGGTTGGCGCACCCGATCGGCAGGCCGGTCGATCCGACGTGGATCATCACCGACTGCGCGCTCGAGCGTGCGGCCCAGTCCGCGGTCCCGGTCGCCGTGACGTTGCCGTCCGCGTCCGTGGTGAACCCACCGGTCGGGTCCTGGGTGTCCGACAGCCACAACTCGTTCGGGGGCTCGGTCGCCCCGTCCGGGTCGTCGCGGTAGTGCGGACCGTCCTCACCGCAGGCGAGGTCGTGCAGGTGCCCGCTGTAGTCGGCGTTGGGCTCCAGGCCACCGAGGTCCACGTCGATCGTGGTGGTGGACTCCTCCACGACCATCTGGGCGGTGCCCTCGATGGAGGTGCCGGTGGTCGGTGCGAACGCACCCTCGAACGTGCCGAGCAGGGTGGACGTCACCTCCGGGGCCGTGTCGTCACCGCCGTCGTCACCCAGGACGTGGAAGTAGTCGAACGCGATCGGCACGGAGCCGTTGGTCTGGTTCGTCCCGACCGTGAACGGTCCGACCGAACCATCCTGCGCCACCGCCGCGTTGGTCACGGTGCTGGGCAGGTCGGTCCAGGTCTCGCCGTCGGTCGAGAACGCACCCGAGATGACGTCGCCGGAGCGGGACATCCGCAACCACAGTTCGTCCTGGGGAGCCAGGGCCGGACCGTTGATCGCGTCCTCGATGGAGCCGTCGATCTCGCTCAGGAGCTCGACCAGGCCACTCGGCGTGTTGCCTGCCGTGTTGGTGACCACGTGGTCCAGCTTGACGTAGTTGTCGTCGTCGAGGTAGAGGATCACGCCACCCTGCTGGTACTGCTCGTACAGCGCAGAGGTGTCGAGCTTGACCTCGACCGTCCACTCGTCCTCGGCCGGTTGCGGCTGCAGGATGAAGTTCGTGGGCGTGCCGTTCGGGGTCTGGTAGATGTCACCGTCGCCCGTCTGGATCGTGAGCTCGCCGTCCGCGACCTCGTACGCACTCTCGTCGAGGCGCACGCTGTCGGTCCAGCGGCACAGCTCCAGCTCGGACCCACTGAACTCGTCGTTGGGGTCGACGGGACCACCGGTCCCGCCACCACCACCGGCGCCTTCGTAGGCGAACCAGTCGAAGCTGGCCAGCTCGTCAGCGGAATTGCCGGTCCCCGACAGGGCGAACAGCCCCATCTGGAGGTCGTCCCAGGCGGCAGGCGTCCCCGTGACCGCACCGGTGATGCCCGTCCAGCTCGACCCATCGGTCGAGTACTCGGGCGTGATGGTGCCGTCGTCCGCGACGTTCAGCCGGAGCTGGACCTCGTCCGGGAAGCCTGCACCCACGGCCGGGCTGTTCACCTCGGTCGGGGCACCGTCGACCTCCCACAGGAACTGGACGACCCGGGCATCCGGGTTGGCGGCACCGGTGTCGCGGCCCTCGATGACGAGCTTCACGTAGTTGTCGTCGTCCTGGTAGAGCAGCAGGCCTGCCTGCTCGTAGGCCTCGTAGGCCGCGACGTCGACGACGGTCGTGATGGTCGCCTCGCCGTCCGGCAGCGGCCGCACGACGATGTTCGGGGTGTCGGTGTTGTTGGTCCCGTAGATGTCGGTCGCGGAGACCGGCATCGTCAGGTTCGAGTCCGCCACGACGAGGTTGCCGTCGGGACGGATCACCGTCCAGTCGCCGGAGAGGCTGGAGCCCTCGAAGTCATCGAGGATCCCGCCGCCACCGCCGCCGGCGCCCGCGTACTCGAACCAGTCGAAGGCAGCTTCCTCGTCGGCGGGCTGGTTGTTGCCCGACAGCGCGAACATGCCCATCTGGAGGTTCTCGAAGTCGGCCCGGTCGGCCGTCTGGGAGAACGCGGTCCAGGTCTCGCCATCGGTCGACGAGTACGGGGTGATGAGGTCGCCCTCACCGACCAGCCGCAGGTACACGGTGTCGGGGTAGGCGGCGCCAAGTGCCGGTCCGTTGGTCTCGGCAGGACTGCCGTCGACCTCACTGACCAGCTGGAGCACCCGGGCAGCCGGGTCGGCCGCGTTGTTGTTGCGACCCTCGAGGACGAACTTGACGTAGTTGTCGTCGTCCTCGTAGAGCATCAGGCCGGCCTGCTGGTAGGCGTCGTACACCTGGGCCGTCACCTGGGTGGTGATCTCGAAGTCACCATCCGGCAGCGGCGTGTGCACGATGTTCGGCGTGTCGGTGTTGTTGGTCCCGTAGATGTCCGTCGCGGTCAGCGGCAGCACCAGGTTGGAGTCCTCGACGCGCAGGTTGCCGTCGGGACGCAGGACCGACCAACGAGCGTCGAGGCTGTCACCCTCGAAGTCGTCGAGGAAGCCTCCGCCGCCACAGCCGGGGCCGGGCGGGAAGTCCACCTCGATGTCGAACTCGGTGACCGAGCTCGCGCCCTCCGGGTCGGCCACGGTCAGGGTCGCCGTGTAGTCACCGGGTGAGGTGTAGGTGTGCTGGACGTCCATGCCGCTGTCCACGTCGCCGTCCCCGAAGGTCCAGTCGAAGGTCAGCGGGCTGTCGCCGTCGGGGTCGGTCGCCGTCGCGGAGAAGTCCACGTCCAGCGGTGCCTCACCCGATGTCGGGGTGGCCGAGGCGGTCACGTCCGGAGCACGGTTGCTGCTGACGCCGACGCCGTCGAACTCCATCCAGTTGACGTTGAACAGGCTGCCGGTGTTGTCCGTGGGCGAGTTCGCCACGAAGTACACGCTGTCGCTGGTCACGCCGTCGTCGAGATCGGCGGTCACCGTCGTCCACGACTGCCAGCCACCGGTCACCGGCACCTCGACGGTGCCCACGATCGGGCCGTCGGGTGCGTCGGTGCGGACCTGGATCTCGCCACCCGCGCCGGCCGAGGCCACGCGGAAGTCGATCGAGTCGATGCCGACCAGGTCGGCCGGGTCCATCGACCACCAGTCGCCGTCCTCGATGAAGCCGATGTTCTGGCCACCACCGTCGTCGGTCGTGTCCTCGATCTGGACGCCTGCGTCACCGGTCCCGACGCTGTCTGCGGTGCGACCGGTCTCGGCGAAGTACTCCGCCTCGGTGTGGCGCAGGTTGAGCTTGACGACCTCCTGGCTGGTCAGGCTGCCGGCACCACCCTCACCACCGGTGTCGGTGTAGGTGAAGGTGATGACGCCGAAGATGTCCGCCCCGACGTGGCCGGTGTCACCGGGGATCGGGAACTCGCCCGAGCATCCGGTGTACTGGTCGTAGGGGTGGGCGTGCTCGTCGTGGCCCAGCGCGGGCTGGGTGACGACGTCCTCGCAGTCGACCGTGCCGTCCTCGGTGTCGGTGACGGTCACGTCGTAGGCGACGCTGTCACCGAACGAGAAGAACCCACCGTCGGCCGGCGCGTTCACCTCGATGGTCGGGGGCGTGTTGCCCGCCGTGATGGACACGCTCGCCGAGGCGGTGTCGCCCTCGTCGTCGGTCACGGTCAGCACGGCCGTGAACTGGCCACCGGTCGTGTACTCGTAGGACGGTTCCTCCTCGGTGGAGTCGACGGTTCCGTCGTTGTCGAAGTCCCAGGCGTAGGTGATGTCCCCGCCGTCGGGGTCGTTGGACCGCGCCGCCGAGAAGTTGACGGTCAGTGGCAGGCCACCGGAGGTGACGTCGGTGTCGATGCGCGCCACCGGTGAGCGGTCACCACCGACGTACTCGATCTTGTAGATCCCGGAGTCGGGGTTGTTGTCCCCGTAGCCGTTGCCCCACTCGATGAGGTACAGCGAGCCGTCGGGGCCCCACTGGAAGTCCATCGTGCGGATGAACGAGTACTCGGTGAAGACCGGGTTGATCTTCTCGACCTTGTCGATGTCGTCGTCGACCTGGAAGGACCACCACGCGTTGTTGGTCCGGTTCCAGTCGGCGAAGATGTTCTTGCCGTCCCAGTACGCGGGCCACTTGACGTCGGACTCGAGGTCGGCGTCGTAGCGGTACGGGGCGGAGGTCATGGGGGCGCCGACGTTGCCGACCTCGGGCGTGCCGGTCGACGAGCGACCCATCCACTCCTCGGCCGGGATGGCCGGGGGCAGCTCGGTCAGCCCGGTGTTGTTGGGCGACTCGTTGACCGGGTTGGCGCAGTCGAACGCGCTTCCCGACGTGGACGTCGCGAAGTTGTAGTCGATGTAGGGCGTGTTGTTGCCGACGCAGTACGGCCAGCCGTAGTTGCCCGGCTCGTCGATGATGTTCCACTCGACCCGGCCGTCAGGACCACGGTTGGCGTTGGCCCCACCGGCATCCGGGCCGTAGTCGGCCAGGAGCACGGTGCCGGTCAACGGGTCGATGCCGAACCGGAACGGGTTGCGGAAGCCCATGCCGTAGATCTCGTCACGGATGAGGTCCTGGTTCTTGTCGGACGCCCAGTCGGTGTCCTGCAGGTTGCCCGCGGGGACCGTGTAGCCGCCCTCGTCGAGCGGGGTGATCCGCAGCAGCTTGCCGGACAGCGAGTTGGTGTTGCCCGAGGAGCGCTGCGCGTCCCAGGCGGAACGGCCGTCGCGCTCGTCGATCGGGGTGTAGCCGCTCGAGGCGAACGGGTTGGTGTTGTCACCGGTGGAGATCCACAGGTTGCCGTCCGGGTCGAACTCCAGTTCCCCACCGGCGTGGCAGCACTCGGCGCGCTGGGTCGGGATGTTGAGGATCTCGACCTCGCTGGACAGGTCCAGCGTGTTGCCGTCCATCGTGAACCGGGAGACCTGGTCACCGGTGCCGCCGGAGGGCGAGTAGGTGAGGTAGACCCAGTTGTTGTCGGCGAAGTCCGGGTCGAGCGCGAGCCCGATCAGGCCGAACTCGTGGACCGTGGTGACCGGCAGGGTCCCCGCGGTCGAGACGGCACCGCCGTCGATGACCTTGAACTGGCCGGTGCGCTGGACGTAGAAGACCCGTCCGTCCGGGGTCACCTCGATGGCCATCGGAGCGGTCGGGCTGTCGTCGAGCGTGACCTTCTGGTAGTTCTCGGTCAGCGTGGCACCACAGTCGTAGGACACGGCGCCGGCCGCAGTCTGGATCCCGCCCCAGATCTGCTCGAGGAACTCGGCCTCGGAGAACGAGGCGTTGGTGTGGCCCAGGCCGGTGTACCAGGAGCGGCCACCGTCGTAGTCGTGGCACCAGGTGATCGGGTGGTCCAGGCCCATCGCGCCCGCGCCGGCGCCGTAGGTGGACTCGTCCATCGACTGCAGCACGTGGACGTCACCACGGGGGTTCGTCTGGAAGTTGTACCACTCGTCGGTGCGCTCCCACCGAGTCGGCAGGTGCGCGGTCGACGGATGGGCGTGGTCCTCGGTGATCACCGTCGCCGTCGGTGTCCCCGGTGGGTGGTCCTCGAAGTAGGCGCCCACCAGGTCGCCGTACCAGGCCCAGTCGTACTCGGTGTCCGATGCGGAGTGGATGCCGGCGTAGCCACCGCCGCGCTGGATGTAACCCTCGAACGCCGCCTGTTGTTCGGCGTCGAGCACGTCACCCGTCGTGGACAGGAACACCACGGCCGCGTACTGGTCGAGGTTGTCCTCGTTGAAGGCGCTGGCGTCCTCGGTGGCGTCCACCGCGACGTTGTTGTCGGCGCCGAGCTGTTGGATCGCGGCGATGCCGGCCGGGATCGAGTCGTGTCGGAAGCCGGCGGTCTTGGAGAAGACCAGGATCGAGTAGTCCTCGGCGGTCTGCGCACTGGCAGGCTGGGCGAGGGCCACCACGGAACTCACGATCATCGCCAGCAAGGCGATGATGACGGTCAGGCGTTGGCGGGTTGCGCTCATGTGTCGGTCACTCCTGGTGGTTCGGTCGCGGCTCCCGACGCGGGTGTCGGAGCCGTGCGGGACACCGACCTGACTCGGTGCTCCGCCCCTGCTGCTGGTCCGTCGGTGACGGACTGCCGCCTCCCCCCGACCTGACCCGGTGAGCGGCGTGGTGCCGTTGGTGCGATGCTGCTGTGCTGGTGGTGCGTCGGATACTGGTCGGTGTCGGGGGGGAGCACCAACCTCGGGAAGTCAGGGGTCGTGCTGGCCGTGCATCGTGACGTCGCTCACTCGGCGACCTCCTGCCAGCAGCCGTCGGCGGCGGCAGAGTCCTCCACCGCAGCCAGGACGCGCTGGACCGACAGGGCGTCGGCGAACGACGGCGTCGGATCGGTCTCGTCGCCGATCGCGCGCACGAAGTCGGCGATCTCGTGGACGAAGGTGTGGTCGTAGCCCAGGACGTGGCCCGGCGGGTACCACGAACCGGAATAGGGGTCGGCGCCCTCGGTGGCCAGGACGCGGGTGAACCCGCCCGTGGCCGGGTCTGCCGTGGCGTCGTGGACCCACAGCTCGTTCATCGCCTCGAACGAGAACTTCAGTCCACCCTTCGAGCCGTACAGCTCGATGCCCATGTCGTTCTTGGCGCCGGCGGCGAAGCGGGTCGCCTCGAAGCTGGCGAGGGCACCGGAACGCATCCGGCCGATGAACAGTGCGGCGTCGTCGACCGTGACGTCGCCGTACTCGTCGCCACCGGTGCCCGACAGGCCGTCGTCGGAGCCGGACGGCAACGGGCGCTCGGTCACGAAGGTGTGCAGCAGCGCCGACACCCCAGCGACCCGGTCGCCGAGCAGGAACTGGGTGGCGTCGATGATGTGCGCGCCGATGTCGCCCAGGGCACCCGAGCCGGCGTGCTCCTTCTGCAGGCGCCAGGCCAGGGGGAACTCGGGGTCCAGCAGCCAGTCCTGCAGGTAGCGGGCCCGAACGTGGTGGATCTCGCCCACGGCGCCCTGGGCGATCATCTGGCGGGCGAGGGCGAGCGCGGGGACCCGGCGGTAGTTGAACGCCACCATCGAGCGCACGCCGTCGACGTGCGCCTTCTCGGCGGCCTCGACCATCGCCTCGGCCTCGGCGACCGAGTTGGCCAGCGGCTTCTCGCACAGCACGTGCTTGCCGGCCTCCAGCGCCGCGATCGCGATCTCGGCATGGCTGTCACCGGGCGTGCAGATGTCGACCACGTCGATGTCGTCGCGGTCGAGCACGCTGCGCCAGTCCGTCGTGGACTCCGCCCAGCCGAGCCGGCTGGCCGCCGCCTCGGTGCGCTCCGCGTCGCGGCCGGCGACCACCACCATGCGCGGGTCGCGCGGCAGGTCGAAGACGGCCGGCGCGTTGCGCCAGGCATGGGAGTGTGTCCGTCCCATGAAGGCATGGCCCACCATGGCGATGCCGAGCGGCGTGGTCATCGGTGCTCCTGTCCGGTCAGGGATGTCGGGGCTGGAGTCGAACCAGTCCGGCGGGGCGGCGATGGCCGCCCCGCCGGAGCGGGCTCAGGACTCGAAGCCGTAGGGCAGGTACTCCTCGACGTTGTCGGCCGTGACCGTGGCCGAGAAGGTGGTGATCGAGGCCGGCACGGCCAGCTCGACCAGGTCCGACATGCCCTTGTTCTGGGCGATCAGGCGGGCGAGGTTGATCCCCGACCCGGCCATCGTCGGCGAGTACAGGACGGTCGCGACCAGCACGGACTCACCCGACTGGATCTCGCGCATGGCGTTGGCCGATCCGGCACCACCCACCATGAAGAACTCGTTGCGACCGGCCTCGTTGATGGCCGCCAGGACGCCGACGCCCTGGTCGTCGTCGTGGTTCCAGATCGCGTCGATCTCCGGCTCGGCCTGCAGCAGGTTCGCGGTGACCTGCTGGCCCGACTCGACCGTGAACTCGGCCGCCTGGCGTGCGGTCACCGAGAAGCCGTAGCCCTCGAGCGCGTCCGCGAAGCCCTGCGAGCGGGCCTGGGTCAGCGGCAGCTGGTCGATGCCGGCGATCTCGGCGATGACGGGGCTGTCGACGCCCTCGTCGGTGAGGCGCTGGCCGATGAAGTTGCCGGCCGAGACACCCATGCCGTAGTTGTCACCACCGATGTACGTGCGGTAGGCCAGTGGGGAGTCGAAGATCCGGTCGATGTTGACGACCGGGATGCCCGCGTCCATCGCCTGCTGGGCGATCTCGGTCAGGGCGGCGCCGTCGAAGGGCAGGATCGCGAGGACGTCGACACCACCGTTGATCAGCGTCTCGACCTGGCTGATCTGCTGGTTGACGTCGTTGGTGCCCTCGGTGGCCTCGAAGGTCACGTCGCCGAACTGCTCGGCGGCGGCCGCGGCGTTGTCGGTGACCGCGGCGATCCAGCCGTGGTCGGCCTCGGGAGCCGAGAACCCGATCGTGACGGCCGGGCCCTCCTCCTGTGCGGCGGCCTCGGTCTCGGTGTCGCCCGTGGCCGCGGCGGTCGTCGCCGCCGCGGTCGTGGCGGCGTCGTCGGAGGCCTCGTTGGAGGTGCAGGCGGCAATGACGCTCATCGCGCCGAAGGCCCCCACACCACGCAACAGGTTGCGTCGGGACAGGTTCTGTGCTGCGTCAGTCATGCTGGTGCTCCTGGTTGACCGGTGCTGCCGGATCTGTTGGTGTGGGCGGTGCGGGTGACCCGGCGCCGAAGCCCACGTGCTCGGCCTCCGGGTGTTCGGGGGTTGGTGCGGGGGGTCATGCGTGTGCACCATCGGACCCGCGCTGGGTCCGCTGCTGCAGCAACACGGCCAGGACGATGATCACGCCCTTGGCGATGTTCTGGAGATCGGTGGTGAGGTTGTTGAGGACGAAGATGTTGGTCATGACGGTGAAGACCAGCACGCCCAGCACGGTGCCCACCATGGTCCCGCGGCCACCGGCCAGGCTGGTGCCGCCGATGACCACCGCGCCGATGGCGTCCAGCTCGTAGAGGTTGCCGTGCGTCGAGGACCCCGTCGTGGTGCGCGCGACGATCATGATGGCCGCGATCCCGCAGGCCAGGCCGGACAGGGTGAACAGCAACATCGTCTGGCGCTTGACGTTGATGCCGGCGAGCCGGGCTGCCTCGGGGTTGCCCCCGACCGCGAAGGTGCGGCGGCCGAAGGTCGTGCGGTTGAGGACGAACCACCCGATCGCGGCCACCACGATCAGCATGACGACCAGGTTGGGGATCCCGAAGACGTCACCGTTGTTGAGACTGCGGAAGGCGCTGACCTCGACGATCTGGGTCTGGCCGTCGGAGATGTACTGCGCGAGGCCACGGGCGGACACCAGCATCGCCAGCGTCGCGATGAACGACACGATCTTGCCGTAGGCGATCAGCACGCCGTTGACCAGGCCCGTGGCCGTGCCGACCGCCAGGAAGGCGAACAGCATCCCCCACAGGCCCATCTCCTGGGAGGCGACCGTGGTCCCCCACACCGAGGCGAGCGCCACGATCGCCCCGACCGACAGGTCGATGCCTCCACCGATGATCACGAACGTCATGCCGACGGAGACGACGCCGATCACGGCGGCCGACTTGAGGATCGTCAGGAAGTTGTTGGCGTCGAGGAAGGTGTCGGGCGACGTGACCCAGCCCGCGACGAAGGCCAGCACGAGCACGGCGATGAGGCCGAGGTTCTGGGTGTCGCCGAGGCGGTCGCGCCACGAGGTGCCACCGTTGCTGGCACTGGTCTCGTCGAGCGTGGTCACGGTGTCATTCATCGTGGGGGCTCCCGGGGGCGACGTGGTCGCCGTCGGTCGATTCGGACGTCGTGCTCGAGTCGTCGGCAGGGTCGTCGGCCGAGTCGTCGGCAAGGACCTTGTTGGGGTCGTCGTCCACGTGGGTGGTGTTCTCCATGATCATGTCGAGGACGTCGTCCTCCTCCAGGGCACCGCCGGTCTCGCGTTCGATGATCCGACCGTCGGCGATCACCAGCACGCGATCGGCGAGGCCGAGGACCTCGGGGATCTCGCTGGACACCACCAGCACGGCCACACCCTCGTCCGCGAGCTCGCGGACGAGGCCGTACAGCTCGGCCCGGGCGCCGACGTCCACCCCGCGAGTGGGCTCGTCCAGCAGCAGGATCTTGCAGCCGTGGAGCAGCCAGCGCCCGACGACGACCTTCTGCTGGTTGCCACCCGACAGCGTGCTGACCTTGCGGGTCGCATCCGGTGGCCGCAGCTCGAGCTGCTCGGTGATCGCCTGTGCGTCGTCCACCTCGGCCTTGGCGCCGATCCAACCCGCGGTGCTGAACTTGTGCAGGTCGGACAGGGACATGTTGCGGGCGATGGACTGGCCCATCAGCAGGGCCTGGGACTTCCGCTCTTCGGGGGCCAGTCCCAGTCCGTGCTTGACCGACTTGGTCACCGAGTTGCGGCCCATGCGCTCGCCGAAGAACGACACCGTGCCGCTGGTCGCCTTGCGGGCGCCGTAGATGGTCTCGAGGATCTCGGAGCGCCCCGACCCGACCAGTCCGGCCAGCCCGACGATCTCGCCCTCGCGGACGTCGAACGACACGTCCTTGAACTCGCCCGTGCGCGACAGGCCGTCGACCTCCAGCGCGACCTCACCGAGGTGGTCGGTGCCCTCGCGGCGCTCCGGGAACAGGTACTCGACGTTGCGCCCGGTCATGAGCGACACGATCTCGGAGGTGGACGTGGACTTGGCGTCCAGCCCGGTGGCCACGGTGGCGCCGTCCTTGAGCACGGTGACCCGGTCGCCGATCTCGCGGATCTCCTCGAGCCGATGGCTGATGTAGATGATCGCGACGCCGTCCTCGGTCAGCTCGTGGATGACCCGGAACAGGTTCTCGACCTCGTCGTTGTCGAGCACGGCGGAGGGCTCGTCCATGACGATCAGCTTGGCGTCGTGCGACAGGGCCCGGGCCATGGACACGATCTGCTTGCCGGCGGCGGACAACGACCCGACGGTCCGTCGGACCCGGATCTCGCCGTGGCCGAGGCGCTGCATGATCTCGCGGGCCCGCTTGTTGGAGCTGCGGGTGTCGATCCAGCCGAGCCGCGACTTCTCGTGGCCGAGGAAGATGTTGTCGGCGACGGTCAGGCCGTCGATCAGGTCCAGCTCCTGGTACATCGTGGCCAGGCCGGCCTGCAGCGCCGCGAGCGGGGTGGCGAACGAGCGGTCCTCGCCGAGCCAGTTGATCGTGCCCTCTTCGGGCGTGTGCGCGGCCGACAGGACCTTGATCAGGGTCGACTTGCCGGCACCGTTCTGGCCGAGCAGGCAGTGCACCTCGCCGGGACGGACATCGAGGTCGACGCCGTCGAGCGCACGGACCCCCGGAAAGACCTTGACGATGTCGGTCATTCTCAGGATCGGCGCGGCGGTGTCCGTCGCGACGTCGGGCATCTGCACTCCCCCGGCGGTTGGGCGTTTCCGGTGTGGGACCCGCGTGGGCGGCTCCCGCTCGGCCATGTTGACCGAGTGTTAATTAGTTGTGGCGGGCATACAAACAGACGACAGGCGTCTTGTCAAGGGTTTCGGGGACCAAATTCCCGAATCTCGAGACGATCATGGAGCAACATCTGCGGACGAACCCCGCGACGTGGTCGTAACGTGCGCCCTTTGTCCAGCTGGTGATCGAAGTTCTTCGCCAAGCTAACCAAAGTGAGCGGCTCGGTCAATGGTTTCGCCGATGTTTCCGGGAGGTCTCGCGGGCCGGGCTCCCCACCACGCGGGCAAGGATGCCCGCGTCGGCCCGCCCCCGCACGGCACTGCCGGCCGGTCCCCGAAGGAACCGGCCGGCAGCGGGGCACGCGTGCCTGGCGGGTTCAGCCGAGGTCGTCGACCAGGGCCCGAAGGTTCGCGCCCAGGACCTCGCGGACCTCGGGGTCGTCGACCTGCTGCAGCCGGTCCAGCGCGCGTTGGAAGGCACCGGCAGCCTGGCTGGTCCGCCCACCGTCGAGGTGGCGCATGCCCACCTCGACCTGCTGGCCGACCTGTCGTGCGACGCGGGCGTCCAGCGCACCTTCCTCGACGAACTGGTCGATCAGTGCGAGCACGTCCTCACCGGAGGTGGTGATGGTGAAGGACAGCTCGGTGGTCGTGACGTTGCCCGCGACGTCGGTCGCCTCGACGGTGACCGCGTGGTCGCCCAGCGACCAGTCCCGGGCGGTGAGGGTGGCGGACACCTCGTCGGTGCCCTCGCCCACGACCTCGCCGTCGACCATGACCACCAGCGACGCCATGCCGCTGGTCGCGTCGTCGGCCGACACGGTCACGTCGACCTCGGACGAGCTGCCGACCTCGACGCCGTCGGTGACGCCGTCGACGGCGACCCCGGGCGCGGTGGCGTCGAGGTCGATGGCGACCTCCGCCACGTCGGTGGTCTCGCCCCCGCGGATGGCCCGCACCGCGACGGTGTGGGACCCGTCGGTGTCGACCACCAGCACGCCGTCGTCGTCGGCCACCCAACCGTCACCATCGACGTCGAACTCGATGGTCGCGTCGTCGTTGGTCGACGCCGTGATCGTGACCGGGCTGACGTACCAGCCGTCCTGGCCGTCGGGGTCGGTCGGGTCGACGACCACGTCCAGCTCCAGCGGCTCCGTGATGGTGAACGATGCCTCACCGACCACCGACGTGTTGCCGGCGGCATCGGTCGCACGCCACGTCACCACGTGGTCACCCGGCTCGTCGACCGTGAACGGGCCGTCGTAGACGATCCACTCACCACCGTCGAGCGTGTACTCCACGGACGCCACGCCGACGTCGTCACTCGCGTCGAGGACGACCTCGACCGGCTCCGACGTGGTGTCGAGCGTCGCGCAGCCACGGGGCAGGCCGAACTCGCCCGCGTGGACGTACACCGACTGGGCGGTCGAGCCCGCGGTCCACGGCGCGGAGCCGTCCACCGTTGCCTCGCCGTCACCGTCGGAGGTGAAACCGGCCGCGGGGTCGCTGTCGTCGTCGAGCAGCCACAGTTCGTTCGGCGGCTCCTCGACACCGTCGGGGTCGTCCTGGTAGTGCCCGCCCATCGGCACGGCACCACACACGTCCTCGTGGAGGTGGCCCTGGTGGGTCGTGTCGGGCTCCAGCCCGGACAGGTCCGCGGACAGCGTGGTGCCGTCCTCGGTGACCTCCAGGGTCGCGGTCCCGGCGGTGTCCCACCCGGCGGTCGGGGTGAACGCACCCGTGAAGGTGCCCAGCAGCGTGGCGCTGGCCTCCGGCGCGGTGTCGTCGACGACGTCGCCGCCGTCGACCCGGAACCAGTCGAAGTCGACCGTCACCGGCGACTGCTGGCTCGGGCCGATGGCCCAGAGGCCGAACGTGTCCAGGTCACCGGCGTTGGTGACCGGCTCGCCGACCTGGGTCCAGTTGATCCCACCGTCGCTCACCCAACCGGTGTAGGTGTCGCCCTCCTTCGCCAGGCGCAGGTACCAGTACCCGGACTCGGTGGTCTCGGCGACGTCGAGCAGGCGGTTGCCGCCGGCACCGAAGTTCGCATCGACCTCACTGACCAGTTCGGTTCCCAGGTCGAGCGCCGATCCCGGAGCGTTGCGGGCACCCACGTTCAGCTTGACGTAGTTGTCGTCGTCGCCGTACGCGAGCAGCCCGGCGAGCTGCCACTGGGTCTCCAGCGGTGCCCGCATCCGGGTCTCGATCGTCCAGTCACCGTCGGGGGCGTCCTGGAGGATCATGTTGCGTGGGTCGCCGTTGTCCGTGCCGTTGATGTCGCCGAGGTCGGTGGTGATGGACAGGTGTCCGTCGGCCACCTCGACCTCGGAGGCGTCGGCCCGCACGATGGCGTTCCAGCGGCAGGTGTCCAGCGCGTCCCCGTCGAACTCGTCGGAGGGCGCCGGAGCCTCGGCATCGTCGTCCGCCGTGGCGAGGGTCGCGGACTCGACGTGGGCCACCTGCTCGGAGGCGGTGACGTCACCGCCGGCCATGATGCCGATGGTGGCATCGGCCTTGACGGGCGCGGAGCCCGACAGGTCGGTCCAGGTCGAGCCGTCCAGCGAGTACGCCGCCGTGATCGCACTGCCGTCGCTGGTCAGCTGCAGGTGGACCGTGTCCGGTCCGCCCGCGAGGGCGACGTTGTTGGCGTGCCACGTGCGGCTGCCAGCGGTCTCGGTCTGGAACTCCAGGAACGGAGCCCCGGACGTCCCCTGCGTCCAGGCCAGCTTGACGTACTCGTCGTCGCTGGCGTGCAGGAGCAGCCCGGCGTGCTGCCACTCGCGCGTGTGCTCGAGTGACACCTCGGTCGTGAACGTCCACTCGCCGGCGGGTGCCGGGCGGGCGACGTAGCTGATCGGGCCGGTGCTGCCCTCGTTGATGTCGCCGGCGGTCACCGGCAGGTGCAGGGCACCGTCGGACACGCTGACGGGGTCGCCGTCGGCCTCGCGGACGGTCGTCCACGTCCCGGTGTCGAGGGCGTCGCCCTCGAAGTCGTCGGCCGAGCCGACGGCACACGCCGGGAAGGGCTCGTACTCGGGCTCCTGCGGCTCGTCGGGCAGTCCCTCGACGATCGAGAAGTTCGAGAACTGCGCCGTCGCCCGACCACTCGTCGAGTGGGCGGTGACCGCCACCCCGACGTCCTGCACGGCGGCGGCACTGTCCACGGTGGCCGGGTCCCCGACCTCCGTCCAGTTCTCGCCGTCCGCACTGCGCCAGGCCTGGTAGGTGTCGCCGTCACGGGTCACCCGCATCCACTGCGGGTACACGACCGCGCCACCGTTCTGGGACGCGTCCAGCAGTCCGTTGCCGTCCAGGTCCTGCATCCACTCGAGCCCGCTGGTGCTGTTGCGGGCGCCGAGGTAGACGTAGCCGCCGGACGATCCGGCCGCGGTGATGTCGTTGCGGACCATGATGCCGGCCTTGCCACTGGTGGACACCGACTCGTGGCTGTCCAGCCGGACGGTCGCCGTCCACTGGTCCCACTCCGCTGCGGCCGGCTGGAACGCCGCGCCGTACTCGTCGGCCGACGTCCACATGTTGGCCCCGCCCGACTCGATGATCCAGGTGTCGGAGTCGGGCCGCTCGAAGGTGGCCGCGGCCGCCTCGTGGGAGTAGGTCTGCCACCCGGCGAACAGGTCACCGACGTCGATGCTGATCGCACGCGACGTGGTGGTCACGCCGGTGGTGCTGGTCGCGATCGCCTCGATGACGTAGCGACCCTCCTCGTCCGGCGTCCAGGTCACCTCGAAGGGCGCCGTGGTGTCGGTGCCGACGGACTCGTCGTCGACCAGGAACTCGACCTGCTCGATGCCGTTGTCGGGGTCCGACGCGTCGGCGGTCAGGGTGACCTCGCCCACCTCGTCGATGACGGCGTAGGGCTCGGGGCTGGTGATCTCGACCGTCGGGACGGTCGAGTCGGACAGGCCCTGGCCCACCGCCTCGATGAAGTTGACCCGACGCTCGCCCGGACCGGGCATCACCACGTACAGGGTGAAGGACTCGCCGGGGTCGGTCACGTCGACGGTCACGTCGACGAACCGGGTCAGCCCGGTGGCCGGCACGTCGGCAGTGCCCAGGAGCGGGCCGTCGGGTGCGTCCATGCGCAGCTCGATCGGGCCACCCTCGCTTGCCGCCGCACGCACGGTCAGTGCGTCGATGTTGGCCAGGTTCACCGGGTCGTGGCTGAACCACGCCCCGTCGGAGCCGCCGAGCGCCTCACCGTGTCCGGCGACGTCGCGCGACTCGCTGACGGTGATGCCCTCCCTGTCGTCGGCGAACTCGGCCTCCTTGAGACGCGGGTACACGGCGACCGTGTCGGAGCTGGTCAGCGGTGGTTGGCCATTGGCACCCGCGTCGGTGTAGCGGGCGTCGATGACGAAGAAGATGTTCTCGTCGGGGGCGTGGCCACCCAGCGAGGTCTCGACCGACCCGGTGAGCCCACGGAACTCCGTGGTCGGGTGGGCATGGCCGTCGTGGCCCAGGGCGGGCTGGACGATCACGTCGTCGGGATCGATGGTGTCCTCGGCGTCGGTGACGTCGACCTCCCAGCTGATGGTCGAGCCGAAGTCGAAGAACGCACCGTCCGGTGGAGTCTCGACCTCGACGTCAGGTTCAGTGTTTCCGACGGTGATCGGCACGGTGGCCGTCCCGACCTTGCCCTCGGGGTCGGTCACGGTCAGGCGGGCGTCGTAGACCCCGACCTCGTCGTAGGTGTGCGTCGCATCGACACCGGTGGCGTCGACGATCCCGTCAGCGTCGAAGTCCCAGGCGTAGGACAGCGAGGCTCCCTCGGGGTCGCTGCTGCGGGCGCCCGAGAAGGTGACCTCCAGCGGCGCCTGGCCCGACTCGGGGTCGGCGTCGATCTGGGCGATCGGCGAGCGTGACCCGGAGATGTAGTCGATCCGGTGCAGTCCGGAGTTGGGGTTGTCGCGCCCGAAGCCGCCACCCCAGTCCAGCACGTACAGCGACCCGTCGGGCCCGAACAGCGAGTCGATCGGGGCCAGGAACTGGGTCTGGGGCAGGAAGGGGTTGACCTTCTCCACTGCCTGGCCGGGCTCGTAGGCGTCGGTGGTCGCGGTCTCGTCCAGCACGAACGAGAACATGCGGTTGCGGGCCCACTCGTAGAAGAACGGCTTGCCGTCGTAGTACTCGGGGAACTTGGTGTCGGAGTCCAGGGACTCGTCGAAGTGGTAGGTCGGACCACCCATCGGGGCCAGGCCGCCACCCTGGTTCAGGCCCGAGCCCTGGTCGGAGGCGCGCTGGTAGCCGTAGTAGACGTCGGCCGGCTGGACCGGCGGCAGCTCGGTGAGCCCGGTGTTGTGGATCGAGTCGTTGATCGGCGCGTCGCAGTCGAAGAAGTCCCCGACGGTCACCGGGCTGGTCAGGTAGTCGACGTCACGGAAGGGCTCGTTGGCACCCATGCACAGGGGCCAGCCGTAGTTGCCGGCCTCGGTGATCCAGTTCCACTCGGCGATGCCGGCCGGACCGCGGGTGGCCGGGGCGTCGTTGTTGTTGTCCGGCGAGTAGTCGGCCAGGCCGACGTCACCGGTCACCGGGTCGACGAAGAACCGGAACGGGTTGCGGAAGCCCATCGCGTAGATCTCGGGCCGGATGAGGTCGGTGTCCTTGTCGGCCGCCCACTCCGTGTCGATGAGGTTGCCGTCCGGGATCGTGTAGCTGCCGTCGGCCTCGGGGTGGATGCGCAGCAGCTTGCCACGCAGGTCGTTGGTGTTGGACGAGGTCGCGCGGGCGTCCCACAGCATCGTCGACGACTCGTGCAGCGGCGCGTAGCCACCGGACGGCTCGGAGTGTGGGTTGACGTCGTCACCGATCGAGATGTAGAGGTTGCCGCCGGGGCCGAAGCGCAGTCCACCACCGGTGTGGCCGGGCTCGTCGGGCAGTCGGCTGGACGGGAACTCGATGACGAGCTCCTCGGAGGCCGGGTCGATCGTGCCGGTGTCGTCCATGGTGAAGCGCGACACGCGGCTGAAGAAGCTGGCCGGGTCGCTGTTGTCGGCACGGTCGGGTGCCCAGTAGACGAACACGTGGCCGTTGTCGGCGAAGTCGGGGTCCAGCGCGATGCCGAGCAGCCCGTCCTCACCACCGGAGTAGACGTCCAGCTCGACGGCGGTCTCGGTGGTCTGGGTGGCGGGGTCGTACACGCGGATCTGGCCGCGGACCAGCTCGGTGAAGAAGACGCGGCCGTCGGCGGCGACGTCCATCGCGAACGGCGCGGAGGTGTTGGAGTCCAGGGTCACGCGCTCGTACTCGGACCAGTCGGTGCCGCCGCAGTCACCCTCGGCCAGGCCGGCCGCCCACTCGACGCCGCCGACGATGTGCTGCACGAAGTCGGGCTCGTCGGTGTAGTGCGCCCCGAAGTGGCCCATGCCGGTCAGCCATGCACGGCCGCCGTCGTAGGGCTTGCACCACGAGATCGGGTGGTCGTAGCCCATGGCGTTGCCGCCCGGGTCGTAGGTCGACTCGTCCATCGTGGCCAGGACGTGGGCGTCACCACGCACGTTGACGTCGTAGTTGTACCACTCGTCGGCGCGGGCCCAGTCCTGCGGGAGGTGCTCCGTGGAGGGGTGCACGCGGTCCTCCACGAGCACGGTGCCGGGCTGGCCCGGGCTGGTGCCCGTGGCCGCGTGGCCGGGCATCAACGTGCCGACCAGGTCGTCCCACCAGGCGTAGTCACCACGCATGTCGGTGGCGTTGTGGATGCCCACGATCCCGCCGCCGGACTGTTGGTAGGCCTCCAGCGCGGCCTTCTCGGCGGCCGTCCAGGGGTCACCCGACGCCTGGAACATCACCAGTGCGTCGAAGGTCGCCAGGTCCGTGTCGTTGAAGATCGACGAGTCCTCGGTGTGGACCGTCTCGATGCCGGCGTCGGCGAAGGCGGACTCGAGCACCGGCACACCCTGCGTGATCGCCTCGGAGTGGCGGAACGCGGCGGTCTCGGTGAACAGCAGGACCCGGCCCTCGGCGGTCTGGGCCTGGGCGGGCAGTGCGGCGAACAGGGGCACCAGCAGCAGGCTGGTGACCAGCACGGCGAACAGGGTGGCGAGGCGGGGGCGGCGGACGTGCAGCGCAGTCATGGATCGGGCTCCGGGGGTCGTCGTCGGGGGGACGCCGTCGAGGCGGCGGGCGACGGAAGCCTGCACGCAGTCCGTCTGGTCAGTGTGGGGCGGTGGAGGTCGGTCGTGGGTCGATCGGTGGGTGCTCGGGTGGTGGGGACGCCGGCGGCCGACCCCGGGGGGCGGCGCCGATCGGGGTCACGGTGTCACGGAGGTCCCGGGACCACGCCGCGCAGGAACGCCAGGCCGTCCACGGCGATGGCGTCCTGGGTGGGGGCGAGAGGACGCCAGATCGACGCCGCCGTGGCGATGGTCTCGTTGTCCGGGGTGAACGACTCGATGCAGAGCGGTCCGCTCCAGCCGACCTCCTGCAGCGCACCCAGGAGGGCCGGCCAGTCGAGGTGGTCGTGGCCCGGGGTCCCACGGTCGTTGGCACAGACCTGGACGTGGGCGATCCGGTCCCCGGCGCGGTGGATCGCGGCGACCGGGTCCGACTCCTCGATGTTCATGTGGTAGGTGTCGAGGAGGACGCCCACCGACTCCACGGGCAGCGGGGCCATGGCCTCGAGTGCCTGGTCGATGGTGGTGAGGAACGAGGTCTCGTAGCGGTTGAGTGGCTCGACCGCGATCCGCACGCCGGCCTGGCGCGCGTGGTCGGCAACTGGCGCGATGGCCTCGGCCCACTCGGCCAGCGCGTCGGCACGCTGGGTGTCGTCCATGGGCCAGGTGCGGCCCACCGAGGCGTAGGCCGGTCCGCCGATCGCGTCGGCGCCGACGGTGTGGGCGACGTCGACGACGTGGCGCAGGTAGTCCTGGGTGGCGGTCCGGGTCGCGTCGTCGGTGTCGACCAGCTCACGGCCGGGCGGCATGACCAGGCAGACGGTGGCGCCCAGGCCACAGTCGTCGAGCACGGTCCGGGCGGCGTCCGGGTCCCAGTCACCGGGGTTCTCGACCGGCAGTTCGAGCACGTCGAAACCCCAGTCGGCGACCCGGCGGGCGCACGCGGCCAGGGCCGCGTCGTCCAGTGGCGAGTGCCACAGCCAGGTGGAGACGCCGATCGGGACCATGGGTGCTCCTGGGAGGGTCGGGGGGTGGGTCCCCCGAGCGCCGGGGGGAACGTGCGCACGCTCGGGGGGGCGGGGAGCCGGGCACGGCCCGGCTCCCCGCGGGATGGATCAGCGGTCGGTCCACGCGTCCGGGTAGCCGGGCAGGTCCTCGCCGCCGAACTTGGCGTAGTGCAGGCTCGGCATCTCGGAGTTCAGCTCGAGGAACTCCTGGAGCTGGTCCTCCTCGATCGGGACCTGCGGGAGGACCCACTCGCTCGGGACCTCCTCGCCGTTCCAGATCCGCACGGCCGCCTCGATCGGGGTCCGCCACTGGAAGTTGGAGTACACGGGCGCGATGGCCGTCATGCCGGTCTCGTCCCACTTGCGCAGGAAGGACATCTCGTCCTCACCGACGAACACCGGGTAGTCCATGCCGAGGTCCTCGTAGGCCTCGATGGCGGCGACGGCGCCGTCGCCGGCGTCCATCCAGATGCCGTCGACCGGACCACGCTGCAGGTACTGGGTGACGATGTCCTTGATCTGGGCGGCGTCACCACCGGTGAACTCGTTGCCGAGGACCTCCAGCTCGCTGTCGCCGAAGATCTGCTGCGCGGCGCCCCAGCGGTGCTCGAGGACGTCGACGCCCGGCAGGATGCGCAGGGCCAGGACGGTGCTGCCCGGCTCGAGGTTGTCGACCAGGAACTCGGCGCCGTCCGCGCCGTAGGCGTACCCACCGATCGGGTGGATGAAGGTCACCATGCAGTCGGTGTTGACACCACGGTCGAACACGATCACCGGGATGCCGCTGTCGCACGCGGCCTCGACCGCCGGGGTCAGGGTGGCGGTGGTGGACGGCGAGATGATCAGGGCGTTGCAGTCACCCGAGTCGATGAACGACTGGATGTCGGAGATCTGCTTGTTGTCGTCGTCACCGGCGTCGGCGACCTGGAAGTCCCCGATGATGCCCTGCTCCTCGTACACCTGGACCTGCTGCTGCATGGTGATCCAGCCGGTCACGCGCCACGGGTTGGAGATCGAGGCGTTGGAGAAGCACAGCGTCTGGCCGTCGCCGTCGGCGGCGAACTCGGACGTGTCGGCCATCTCCGGTTCGATCGCCTGGAGCCACGGGGTCGCGTCGTCACCCTCGGGGGCGATGTCACGCTGGGCGAGCTGGCGGTCGTAGTCGGCCTGCACGAAGAACTCGCTGTCGCCCGCCCCCTCGGTGGAGGTCTCGGATGCGCCCGCGCTCTCGCTGGCCATCTCGGAGGTGGTCTCGGTGGCCATCTCGGAGGTGGTCTCGGTGGCGGCGTCCTCCGTGGCGGTGACGCTGGCCTCGGGGTCGTCGGGGGTGTCGGTCGAGCAGCCGACGAGCACGAGGCTCGTGACGGCCGCTGAGGCGACCAGGGTCCTGGTCAACTTCATTCGGTTGCTCCTGTGTGTGTGGCGCGTCGAGCGCCGCGGTGGGTGGGGTGGATCAGGTCGGTCGGTGGGGGGATCGGTGGTGTCGGTCGGTCGGTGTGGTCGGTCTGGTCGTGGCGATCCCCCGGGTGGTGGTCGCATCGGACACGAGACGGCTCATGCGGGTGCGGGATCGGCGCTGGCGTCGGGCGCGGGCGTGTTCGCGGCTCCCGGGCCCCGGGAACCCTCGCGGGCGGCCCACGCCACCGCGGCGATGATGATGATCCCCTGCAGGGTGGGTCGAGCCGTCGAGGGCAGGGCCAGCTGGGTGAAGAGCCGCTCGATCGCCTGGTAGGCAAGGGCCCCGGCGATCGCGGCGATCATCGACCCGCGCCCGCCACCCAGCACGACGCCACCGAGCACCACCGCCGTGATCGCGACGAACTCGAGGCCGTCACCGACCTGCGCGGTGACCCCGGCGAAGCCGCCGATCAGGATCGCCGCGACGGTGGCCAGCACGCCCGACAGGACGAAGGCGACGGTGCGGACCCGCCAGACCCGCACACCGGCGAAGGACGCGGCCGTGTCGTTGTCGCCGGTGGCGACGAGGGTGCGTCCCCACGGGGCCCGCATCAGCAGGCCCACGGCGATGGCGATGACCACCGCGATGACCAGCGCCCACGGCAACTGCCGCAGCACCGGCATGTCGATGCCACCGCGTCCCCACGTGCGGAAGTTGTCCGCCAGGGCCCCGGTCGGGGCGCCGCCCGTCCACAGGCGCACCGCCCCGAACAGCACCAACAGCATGCCCAGCGTGGTGATGAAGGACGGGACCTTCAACAGCGTGGTGATGAGCCCGTTGACCAGTCCGACCACGGCACCCAGCACCAGCATGGCGGCCAGGACCGGCCACGTGCGGGACGGGTCGCCGTCGATCATCTTGGCCGCGAAGACCACCTGGGCCCCGACCAGCGCGCCGACCGACAGGTCGAACTCGCCGGAGACGATGACCAGGTACTGGCCGATCGCGAGGACCACGAGCGGGGCCGCGGCACGCAGGAACGCCATCAGCGACGCCGGCCGGGCGAAGGTGGGGTTGAGGATGGTGATGACGACCAGCACGACCACCAGCAGGGCGAAGATGGTCGCCGTGCCACTGGTCAGCCGGTTCAGCAGGCCGGCCGCGGCTCCGGAGCGCTCGCGCAGCGAACTCATGCCAGCACCTCCGGGTTGGACGAGGGACCGGACGGGGGCGACGACTCGGGCGGGTCGGACGGCCCGGAGAGGTGTTCGCCCTCCGAGGCCCCGATGGGTCTGCCGCTGGCGGTGAAGCGCTGTCGGTGGGCCGTCAGGTCGAGCTGGCGACGGGCGTACAGCGCCACCGCCGCGATGATGATCACGCCGCGGAGCACGTCGCGGAAGAACGGGTCGACCTGCAGGAGGTTGAACACCGTGTCGAGGGTGGCCAGGATCAGCACGCCCGCGACCGTTCCACCGACGCCGCCCCGACCGCCCATCAACAGGGTCCCGCCAAGGACCACGGCGGCGATCGAGTCGAGGTCGTAGCCGGCGCCGTAGATCTGCGCACCGACCCCGGTCGAGAACCGGGAGGCGAGCAGCAGCCCGGCCAGCCCGGCCGCGGTCGAGCACAGCACGTGGGCCAGCACCATCGTGCGCCCGGTGCGGATGCCCGACAGTCGCGCCGCCTCGACGTTGCCACCGACGGCGTACATGGCATGGCCGCTGCGGGTCCGGTTGAGCAGCACGACGGCGGCCGCCGCCACGGCGAGCATCACGATCGTGGCCAGTGGCACGGGCCCGATCCGGGTGTAGCCGAAGCCCTGGAACGCCACCGGCACGTCCCCGACCGGCCCGGCGTAGCGGGTGTCGAGGTAGCCCTTGATGATCAGGCCCATGCCCAGCGTGGCGATGAACGGGTTGACCCTCAGGCCGGTGATGACCAGGCCGTTCACCAGCCCCACGACGGCCGACACCGCCAGTGCGGCGACGACGCCCAGCACGATCCTGCCAGGATCGCCGTCCATCAGCGTGGCGCCGACGATGCTGGCCAGCGCCGCGGTGTAGCCGACCGACAGGTCCAGGGACCGGCACAGGATCACCAGGGTCTGGCCGATGGCGATGAATCCCAGCACGCTGGTGCGGCTGAGCAGGTTCACGATGTTGCCCTGGCTCAGCAGGTTGCCGCCGCCCGAGCCGACCAGCACCACGCCGACCACCAGGGTCAGCAGGAACGCCAGCCAGATGATCGCGGTCGTGGACAGGTCGAAGCGCTCGCGCACCTGCGCGATCGGACCGGTCGAGGTGCTCATGCGGCCACCTCCCCCGCCGTGCCGGCAGCCAGCGCCATCACGCCCTCCTCACCGACGTCGGCGGTGACCTCGCCGACCAGCCGGCCGTCCCGCATGACCACGATCCGGTCGGCCATGCCGAGCAGCTCGGGCAGCTCCGAGGAGATGAACAGCACCCCGTTGCCGGCCGCGCAGCGATCGCGCATCAGGTCGTAGACGGCCCGCTTGGCACCGACGTCGATCCCCCGGGTCGGTTCGTCCAGCACCAGGACGGCCGGCTCGGTCACCAGCCACTTGGCCAGCACGACCTTCTGCTGGTTGCCGCCGGACAGGAACCGCACCTCGGGATCGCCGCTGGAGGCCCGGAAGTCGAGGCTGGACAGGATCCCGGGGATGTCGCGCGAGCGCCGGTTGGAGGTCTTGGGCATGACGGCGTCCAGCACGAGCCGCGCGTTGGACGTCACCGTCTGCTCCAGGGCCAGGCCCTCGGCCTTGCGGTCCTCGGTGACCAGGGCGAGCCCGGCGGCGACCGCCTCGCGGGCCGACGTGGGGGTGAGCTCGGTGCCCCCGACGCGCATCGTCCCCCGCAGGAACGGCCGCACGCCGAACAGGGCCTGCGCCAGCTCGGTGCGTCCGCTGCCCTGGAGTCCGGCGACCCCGACGATCTCGCCGGCGCGGACCGCCAGGTCGACGTCGTCGATGTCGTGGTTGCCGGCGCCAGAGAGCTCCAGCACGACGTCGTCGGTCGGCCCACCGTCGGTGCGCTCGGGGAAGTACGTGCCGAGGCTGCGCCCGACCATCGCCGAGACCAGCTCGTCGGGGGTCGTGTCGGCGGTGTCGACCGTCTGCACCAGGTGGCCGTCCTTGAGGACGGTGATGCGGTCGGACAGGTCGAAGATCTCGACCAGGCGGTGCGACACGTACAGGATCGCCACGCCACGCTCCTGGAGCGTGCGCACCAGCGAGTACAGCAGGTCGACCTCCGCGCCGGCCAGGGCCGCGGTGGGCTCGTCCATGCAGATGATCCTGGCGTCGAAGGACATGGCCTTGACGATCTCGACGACCTGCTGCTGTGCCACCGACAACGAGGCGACCCGCCGGTCCGGTGACAGCGCGTCGGGGTCGATCCCGAGGTCGTCGAGCAGCGCGGCCGTGTCCCGACGCATCTGGCGCGGGTCGACCAGGCGGCGACGGCGTGGCTCGCGACCGAGGTAGACGTTCTCGGCGACGGTGCGCTCGGGCAGCAGGTTGAACTCCTGGAACACCGTGGTGACCCCGGCCGCCTGGGCCTGCAACGGATGGTCGAAGGTGACCTCCTCACCGCCGACCTCGACCGTGCCCGCGTCGGCCTGGTGCACGCCCGCCAGCACCTTCATCAGGGTGGACTTTCCGGCCCCGTTCTCCCCGACCAGTGCGTGGACCTCACCGGGGCGCACGTCCATGTCGACCCCGTGGAGCACGTCCACGCCGAAGAAGGACTTGACGATCCCCGTCAGACGCACGACCGGCACGACGTCGTCGTGCGTGCCAGGCCGGGGATCGGTGGTGCTCACGCGGGCACCTCCACCCACGTGCCGCTGTCGGCCGCGGCGACGACGGCCTCCACCACCCGGGTCGAGCGCAGGCCGTCGGCGAAGGTGGGGAGTCCGTCGGGCTGGCCACCGGCGATCGCTGCCGCGGTGTCGGCCACGAAGGCGTCGAAGCAGTCCTGGTAGCCCATCGGGTGGCCGCCGGGCAGGCGGCTGTAGGGCACGGCGGCCGCCGACAGCACGTCGGGGTCGCGCACCAGGGAGCGGGACGCGTCCCGGCGGCCGTGCCACAGCAGCTCGGAGCGCTCCTGGTCGAAGGCCAGCGATCCGTCGCTGCCGGACACCTCCAGCAGCAGCCGGTTCTTGCGCCCGGGCGAGACCTGGCTGATCACGGCCGAGCCCGGCACGCCACCCCGGGTGGTGAAGCTGATGGTGGCGATGTCCTCGGTGTCGACCTCGTGGTCGTCGCTGCCACGGCGTGGGTGGGCGGTGACCAGCTGCGCCGACAGCGTGGCGATGCGGTCCCCGGTCACGAACTCGAGCAGGTCGCACCAGTGCGAGCCGATGTCGGCGAAGGCACGGCTGGCGCCACCGAGCTCGGCGTCCACTCGCCAGTTGTCCTCGGCGGGGTCGGCGAGCCAGTCCTGCAGGTATGAGCCGTGGGCCAGCAGGACCCGGCCGACGTCGCCACGGCGGACCCGGTCGCGGGCCTCGCGGACCATGGCGTGGAAGCGGTAGACGAACGGGACGGTCGCGACCAGGCCTGCCCGGTCGGCCGTGGTGACCAGTTCGGCGGCCAGGGCGCTGCTGGTCGCCAACGGCTTCTCGCACACCACGTGCTTGCCCGCCTCGAGGGCGGCCAGCGCGACCGGGTGGTGGAGGTGGTTGGGGGTGCACACGTGGACGACGTCGACGTCGTCCATCGCGAGCAGCTCGTCCAGGTCGTCGGCGGCCCGGGTCGCGTGCAGCGCCGTGGCGGCCCGCGCAGCCGACGCCGGCGTGCTCGAGGCCACGGCGGTGACCGTGCCACCCAGGACACGGACGGCATGGGCATGCACGCCACCCATGAAGCCGCCACCCACGATGCCGGCGCGGTAGCCGCGGACGGGGGTGGGTGGAGCATCGGGCGGGTCGGGGGTCGGCGCAGGCGCCGTCTGCATGAGATCCATGCGGCGGAGCCTAGGCGGTCTTTTGGTTGCCGTCAAGCAAAAGGCTGCGACACGTCGCCCTGAATTGGGCAGCATCGTGGACGAATGGGGCAGAACGTGTCGTCCGACCACGCCGAACGAGACCGGAAATCGACCGAGATCGCACAGGAAACGCACTGGTGGAGATCAGCGATCACGGCCCAGCGGGCGACTTCGGTCCCGGTCCCGCACGTGGTGGCGGCCGAGCCGGCTGGCGTCAGGCCCGCACGTGGGTCGTGATGGCCTCGTCCACGGCGCTGGGCAGCAGGATCGACTCGATGATCATGACGGCGGCACCGACCACACCGGCACGGTCCCCGAGCTCGGTGCGCTCGATCCGCAGGTCATGCGTCGCCAGCACGGTCGAGCGCTCGTAGATCCGCTCACGGACACCCGCCACCAGCTGGTTCGCGGCCAGGGCGATGTCGCCGCCCAGCACGATGGCGCCCGGGTTGAGCAGGTTGACCGCGCCGGCCAGCACCTCGCCGATCTGGCGCCCGGCGGCCCGGACCAGGCGGTTGGCGGTGCCATCGCCGGCCATGGCCCGGCGGGCCACGTCGCGCGAGTCCTCCGACGGGGTGCCGGCCTCGGTCAGCTGGCGTGCGAGGGCGGCCCCGCCGGCCACCGCCTCCAGGCAGCCCCGGTTGCCGCACCGGCACAGCACGTCGGCGGCCGAGGCGACCTGGATGTGGCCCATGTCCCCCGCGGCGCCGTGCTGGCCACGGTAGATGCCGCCGTTCGCGACGATCCCGCTGCCGATGCCGGTGCCGATCTTGACGAACAGCATGTCGTCGACCCGGTCACGCCAACGGATCCAGTACTCCCCCAGCGCCATGATGTTGACGTCGTTGTCCACCAGGACCGGCACCGGGTAGGTCTCCTGGACCAGTCGCGGCACCTCCACACCGTCCCAGCCGGGCATGATCGGGGGGTTCACGGCGCGGCCGGCCGAGTACTCGACCGGTCCCGGCAGGCCCATGCCGATGCCCCGGACCTCGTCGGCACGACGGTCGACCTCGGCGAGCAGGCGGGCGAAGCCGTCCATCGTCCAGGCGATCACCTTCTCGGGCCCCTCGGCGATCGCGATGTCGCCGGTGTGCTCGGCCAGGATGTCGCCCGACAGGTCGGCCACGGCCAGGCGGCTGTGGGTGGCGCCGAGGTCGGCGACCAACACGACGCCCGCGTCGCGGTTGAAGGCCAGGGTCTGGGGTGGACGGCCGCCACTGCTGGGGGCCTCCCCCGCCTCGTAGACGTAGTCGCCGGCCAGCAGGGCCTCGATGCGCTGGGACACCGTCGAGCGCGACATGCCGGTCAGTCGGGCGAGTTCGGAGCGGGTCCGGGCACGGCCGTCCCGGATGAGGGCGAGCACCTCGCCCGGACTGTCGGCACCGGAGTTGTCTGCCATTTCGAAGCCCTTCGTGTCGTGTTCCGGCCACGCGACGAGGGGGACTTTCGCCTGCTGCCGACAAAAGATCAGGTCCGGCGTGATCATAGCGAAGCGAAGCGGCGACCTCGGGCAGGTTTGGTTCGTGCAATTCGTCCCGCCACCCCGCCCAATCCCGGGGGCAGGATGCCCGGCGTCCAGGATCAGTCCAGCCCGCCACCCAGGTCCAGGCGCGGCTGGCGCGGTGGCTCCGGATCGTCGTGGCGCCGGTCCCATGCACTGAAGCTCTGCACCGAGCCACCGTCGGGTCGACGCAGCCACGGCCACGGATGGATGACCGCGGGCTGGAGGCGACGACTCAGTGCCCGCCAACCGGGCACCGGGGTGAAGGTGACGGCAGGGTCGTGCTCGGCCAACACCTCGGCCGGCGCGCCCACGTGCACGACCAGGTCACGTCGCGACGCGAGGTCGGCCAGGCACTCGGCGAGGAAGACCAGCCGCTTGCCACTCAGTCGGAGTCGTGCCAGCAGCGGGGCGTCGAAGACGAACACGACCGGCAGGTCCGGGTGGGCGGCCAGCGCGGGGTCGTCGTCGCCGAGTGACTCGGCGGTCAGCCAGACCACGTCGGGAGGTCGTCGTCTCAGCACCTGGTCGGGGCCGGCGGTCCAACCCGGGGTCCGCTCGCCGCCGATGGTCGCGGGACGGGACTCGCGACGGGACGCCCGGTCGAGGTCCGGCCACTCCTCGATCGGGCAGTCGTGGGCCAGTTCGCAGTCGGCGCACAGCTCGGGCGCCCGCTTCATCACCTGGCTGCGGGAGAACCCGTAGGTCCGTCCCGTGGCCATCCCGGTCGTCCACTGCCAGCCCAGGCCGTTGGCGAACCGCGAGCCGTCCAGCAGGTGACGGAAGAAGTGCTGCTCGCCCTCCCACCAGTCGCCGTGACCCCGCACGACGTACTGCGAGGCCATCCACATCCGGGCCTGGTTGACCATCCAGCCGTCCCGCTCGAGCTCGCCGATCGAGGCCGCGACGCAGGCCATCTCGTCCGGCCAGGGTGCGCGGTCCCAGTCGCCGGTCGCGCGGCCGGGCTCGAAGCGCAGCGGTGCCCGCAGCGACCGCCCGACCTGGGCATAGAGGTGACGTGTGTACTCCTGCCACGACAACTCGTTGCGGAACTTCGTGCGATCACGCGCCGGTGCGTCGGCCACCGCGTGCCACACCCGGGGCAGCGTCAGCAGGCCATGGCGGATCCACGGGGACAGCCGGGTCGCGCCACGCCGGTCGCCCGGCAGCACGTCGTTGCGCCGCGACGCATAGCCCCGCACGTCCAGGTCGGCCAGGGCCGCGTCGGCGGCCGCCTGGCCACCGCGGAAGGCCGGCGAGGCGGCCACCTCGTCGCAGGCCAGGTCATCGAGGTGTTGCGTCACCCAGCCGACGACGTCGTCGGGATCGATCGCGGGCAGGTGGGTGCTCACAGCGTCCCCTCGTCCAGCCGGTCGAGGACCACGGTCGCCCGCTCCCGCACGGCCGGCAGGTCAGACAGCCGATCGAGATTGGACAGCGGTCGGGCCAGCCGGTGGTTGCCGGTGAAGGTGTCGCGGTGGCGGTCCAGGAAGTCCCAGTACAGGGTGGTGAAGGGACAGGCGTCGTCGCCGACCCGGGCACGGCGGTCGTAGCGGCAGTCGCCACAGTGGTCCGACATCCGGTCGATGTAGTTGCCGCCGGCGGCGTAGGGCTTGGTGGCCATGCGGCCGCCGTCGGCGTACAGGGCCATCCCGACGACGTTGGGCAGCATCACCCACTCGGCGCCGTCGACGAACGACGACCACATCCACCGGGTCATCGCCCACGGCTCGACCCCGGCCAGCAGGGCGAGGTTGCCCAGCACCATCAACCGCTGGATGTGGTGGGCGTAGCCGTGGTCGTGGACCGACCGCCGGGCGGCGGCCACGCACGCCATGTCGGTGTCGGCGTCGCCGGCCAGGACCGGTGGCAGTGGCCGGGTCGCGTCGAGGTGGTTGGCGTCGCGATGTTCGGGCATCCAGCGCCAGTACAGGCCCCAGGCGTACTCCCGCCAGCCGATCACCTGGCGGATGAACCCCTCGGCGGCGTTGAGGGGCACGTGGCCCGAGCGGTGGGCGTCCTCGACCGCCTCGACCACCTCCAGCGGGGTCAGCATGCCCAGGTTGAGTGCCGGCGACAGCAGCGTGTGGGCCAGGAAGGGCTCGCCGGTGAGCATCGCGTCCTGGTGGGTGCCGAACCGCGGCAGGACCTCGTCGACGGCGTGGCGCAGGCGCGCCAGCGCCCGGCGACGCGAGGTCGGCCACAGACCGGTCGGGTCGGCGCCGACGGTCGCGTCCGGGCTGAGGGCGTCGAGGTCGGCCAGCACCGCGTGGTCGAGGTCGTCGAGGTCGGAGGTGACCGGGCTGGGCCAGTCCCGTGCGTCGGTGGGGGGCGGCTCGCGGTTGTCGTGGTCGAGGTTCCACCGGCCACCGGTCGGCTCGTCGCCGTCCATGAGGACGTCCAGTCGACGACGCTGCCAGCGGTAGAAGTCCTCCATGCGGAACGACCCGCCGTCGGACTCGCGCTGGTCGGCCCAGGCCGCGAAGTCCTCCCAGTGACAGGTGAAGTGGTTGTTGCGTGTCGTGGTCACACCCTCGTCGTGCAGCATCGCGAGGCCGTCGAAGGAGGCGGGCTCCATCGCCACGACCTCGTCGGGGTCGTGCTCGTCGACGTGGGCGTGCAGCCCGGCCCGCAGCGAGTCGGCCCGGCGGTGGTCGACCACGAACCCCGCGTCGGCGAGCTCCGCCGCGAACCGCCGCATGCCCGCCAGCACGAGGTGGGCCCGCTGCCGGTGCCACCGCTGGGAGGTCAGCTTGGCGGTGGACTCGACCAGCAGCACCCGCGTGTCCCCGGGCTCCCGGCCGGCGAGGCTCGAGATCCCCCGGTTGAGCTGGTCACCGAGCACCCACACCGTCTCCATGCCCCGACAGGCTACGCCCACATCCGAGGCCCCCACCTCGCGGGCGTGATGGGATCGTCCGGCTCACCGGAACCAGGACTCACATCCGCGACCCGCCCATGTCGGGTCGACCAGGCGTGATGGGATCGTCCGGCCCACCGGAACGAGGACTCACATCCGGGTTCGGACGACGCGCCACGACAGTCTCACGTTGATGTGGAGGTTGAGAGTCAGGGTTGAGGCGCAGCCAGGGGCGAGGGAGCGGACCCGGCGATCAGACGCCCGGGGGATCAGCGGCGGCGGAAGGGCAGGATGGCGGCGTCGCGGCGGACGGATGCGAGCAGGTCCGGGTCGAACTGGTCCGCGGGGCCGTGCAACACCGAGACGTCGCCGGTGGTCTCGAGGACGACGGCGCGGACCTGGTCCAGGTTGAGGACGTTGGCCTCGCGCAGCTTGGCGTACAGGTCGTCTCGCGTGACCCGCGTGGCCGCCAGGTTGTCCTCCAGGATGCGGCCGCCGTCCATCAGCAGGACCGGGTCGTTCTCGACCCGGGACGTGTTGACCCGCCGACGCAGCGCCGCGAACCCACCCTGCATCGCGAACAACGCCACCAGCCCGACCGCTCCCTGCAGCAGGGACGGGCGGTCGGCCAGGATCACCGTCGCGATCAGCGACCCGATCGCGACCGTGCTGGCGAAGTCCACGGACGACATCTTGGTCAGGCTGCGCAGGCCGTTGACACGGATGAGCACGAGCAGCACCGCGTAGATGCCGATCGTGGTCACGACGATGCCGACCAGCTGGGAGACGTCGATGGCGTACCAGGATGCGTTCACGGGAGTCCTCGCAGGGGCGACGGCAGACGGATCCGGGTGGACCGCCCACGGACGACGCTACGAGGTGGGGTCGTGGTCGTCCCAGCGGTCGGTGGGGGCGTCCAGCGACTCGCCGGCCTCGCACCGGTGGATCGCCCAGGCCGCATTGACCAGTCCGATGTGGCTGAACGCCTGGGGGAAGTTGCCGAGCAGCTCCCCGGTCTCGGCGTCGACCTCCTCGGCGAGCAGGCCGACGTCGTTGGCGAACCCGGCGGCGGTCTCGAACACCTCGCGTGCCCGGTCGACGCGACCGGCCAGCGCCAGTGCCTCCGCCAGCCAGAAGGTGCACAGCAGAAAGGTGCCCTCGCCCCCCTCCAGCCCGTCGTCGGACAGGTACCGGTAGACCAGGCCCTGGTCGTCGGTCAGCCGCTCGACGATGGCATCGATGGTCGCGACCACGCGCGGGTCGTCGCCGGGCAGGAACCCGACCAGCGGGATGACCAGGCAGGCGGCGTCCAGCGCGGTGCCGTCGAAGACCTGGGTGAACGCCCCGGCCTCGTCGGACCAGGCCCGCTCCTCGATCGCGGCACGCACCTCGTCGCGGCCACGGGACCACGCCTCCACCCGGTCGGTGGCGTCCAGCCACTCCGCGAGGTCGATCGCCCGGTCCAGCGCGACCCAGCACATCAGCCTGGAGTAGGTGTGGTGCTGTGGCTCGCCCCGCATCTCCCAGATGCCCTGGTCGGGCTCGTCCCACACCTCCATCGCGCTGTCGGCCATCGCGACCAGGAACGCGCGCTCGGGCTCGGCGAGGTCGCCGATCTGCGTGCGCAGCCGGTGGACCGCGTCGAGCAACTCGCCGTACACGTCGACCTGGCGTTGGTTCCACGCCCCGTTGCCGACCCGCACCGGTGCGCTGTCACGCCAGCCCGACAGGTGGGGCAGCGTGCGCTCGGTCAGGTCGCGCTCGCCACCGATGCCGAACATGATCTGCAGGTCGCCGGCGTGGTGGACGGTCGTGGCGGCCGTGGTGAGGAAGTCCAGGAACATCCCGGCCTCGGACGGACATGCCGCGACCCACAGCGCCTCCAGCGCCATCGAGGCGTCCCGCACCCAGGCGTAGCGGTAGTCCCAGTTGCGCTCGCCACCGACCTCCTCGGCCAACGAGGTCGTCGGCGCCGCCACCATCGCGCCGGTCGGCACGTGGATCAGCCCCTGGAGCACCCGGCCGGAGTGGTCGACCAGGTCCTGCCACGGACCGGCGAAGCGCTGGTGCTCGTCGCTCCAGCTCTGCCACGCCGTGACGGTGTCGTCGAGGTGGTCGGCGATCGCCTCGGCCTCCCACGGCGCGGGCAGGTCGCCCCAGCTCGACGCGTACTGCAGCGCCAGGTGGCGGGTCTCGCCGGCGGCCAGCGTGGCGGTTCCCACGGCATGGCTGTCGGTGACCTCCAGGTCGACGTCACCGGAGACCCGCAGCTCGGTCGGGCCACCCCGCGCGGTCACGCCCCCGTCGACGTGTCGCAGCAGGGGGACGGTCAGCCCGTACTCCAGGCGTGGTGCGAACTCGACCTCCACGTCGACCTGGCCGTCGACGCACCGCGCACGACGCAGCAGGATGTGCGGGACGTCGTGGCCCAGCCGGTGGCCGCGGCTGCCGGCCGCCATCGCGAGCGCGTCGGTCAACTCCAGGGTGCCCGTGGGCGTGGTGAAGGTGGTCGTCAGGACGAGCGAGGCATCGACGTAGGACCGGGTCACGGTCACGTCGCCGGTGGCCGGGCCGACCCGGAAGTGCCCGGCGTCGTCGTCGAGCAGCCGGGCGAACACCGACGGGGCGTCGAACCGGGGCAGGCACAGCCACTCGATCGACCCGCGCCGATCGACCAGGGCCGCCGTGTGGCAGTCCGACAACAGGGCGTGGTCCCCGATGGGCTGGTTGCTCACGATCTCCCGTCCCGCTGGCGGTGCGACGTCGACCCGGGCGGTCCGGCCGCCGGGGCCGCCATCCTATGGAGGCACGATCGACCGGCCGCACCGGACGTCGGCGACCGGTGGGCGCACGCGTCGGGCGATCGAGGCCATCCCCTGTGAGGGCACCACCTGCCCTCTGCATCCACGCAACCCCATGTCCCACCGCCGGTACGTCCTTTTGTCGGTGGACAGGAGAAAGTGGGCGGACTTGTCTGGGCGGTGTGCAGATTGGGCTCGGGTCGAACTGATCCAGCGCCGGGCCTTCTCCCCCTGAACGGATCCGACCGAAGGCACGTGCCGATGCGAAGAATGCTGGCAATCTCTGCCTGCGTAGCACTGGGGCTCTCACTGTCGGCCCCAGCCGTGGCGCAGGACACCTCTCCCCCGAGCGATGACGACTTCCAGAAGATCACGCTCAACGACTCCCCCGGCGAGCCCATGGACCTCGCCCTGCTGCCCGACGGCGACGTCTTGCACACCACCAGGCCCGGCGACGTCTGGTACCACGACGTCGACACCGGACTGAACAGCCTGGCCGCGAGCTTCGACGTGTATCGCCACGACGAGGAAGGCGTGCAGAGCATCGCGGTCGACCCGAACGCCAAGCACGGCGACGAGGCCGTGTGGGTGTACATCTACTACTCCCCGCCGCTCGACACCCCTCCGGGTGACGCGCCCAACTTCGGTGACCCCGAGGACTTCGAGGCGTTCGAGGGCTACATCCAGCTGTCGCGGTTCCAGTTCAGCGACGGCGAGATCCAGATGGACACCGAGGAGGAGATCATGCAGGTCCCGGTCGACCGGGGCATCTGCTGTCACGTCGGTGGTGATATCGTGTTCGACTCCGAGGGCAACCTGATCCTGTCCACCGGCGACGACACCAACCCGTTCGCCTCCAACGGCTACGCGCCGATCGACGAGCGCGAGGACCGCAACCCGGCCTACGACGCCCAGCGGACCTCGGCCAACACCAACGACCTGCGTGGCAAGCTGCTGCGCATCACCCCGACCGACGGCGGCGGCTACACCATCCCCGACGGCAACCTCTTCGAGGAGGGCACCGCGGACACCCGTCCCGAGATCTACGCGATGGGCTTCCGCAACCCGTTCCGCATCGAGGTCGACCCGAACACCGACGCGATCTACGTCGGCGACTACTCGCCCGACGCCCGCAACCCCAACCCGAACCGCGGCCCCGCGGGCCACGGTCGGTGGATGTACGTCGACGAGCCGGGCAACTACGGCTGGCCGTACTGCGTCCAGCGCGACATCCCCTACGTCGACTACGACTTCGCCACCGGCACCTCCGGTGACGAGTTCGACTGCGACGGCACGCTGGTCAACGAGTCGCCGAACAACACCGGCCTGACCGAGCTCCCCGACATGGTGGACTCGGAGGTCTTCTACACCTACTCGGCCTCGGCGTTGTTCCCGGAGCTCGAGACCGGCGGGATCGGCCCGATGGCCGGACCGGCCTACGACAGCGACGACGTGGCGCCGTGGGTCAACCGCCCGCCGCACCGCCAGCCGCAGTGGCCCTCGTACTACGAGGACAAGCCGCTGTTCTACGAGTGGACGCGCGACTACATCAAGGCGTTCGAGATCGACAGCCAGGGTGACGTGCTCGGGATCGAGCCCGTCCTGGACTCGGTCGCGACCGACAACCCGATGGACCTCGAGTTCGGGCCCAACGGTGCCCTGTACATGCTCGAGTACGGCGACGGGTTCTTCTCCGAGAACCCCGAGGCCGAGCTGTCGCGCATCGACTACATCGCCCGCAGCGGGAACCACGCCCCGGAGGTCGACGTCGAGGCTGACGTCACGACCGGTCCGGAGGGCCTCGAGGTGAGCTTCACCTCGAACGTCTCCGACGCCGACGGCGACAAGCTCCGCTACATGTGGGACTTCGACGGCGACGGCGAGGTCGACTCCTCCGAGGAGAACCCGACCCACGTCTACGACGAGGCCGGCGTCTACCTGGCCCACCTCACGGTGGCCGACCGCGGTGGCAAGAACCGCGGCAAGATCGGTTCCGACTACGTCGAGATCCAGGTCGGCAACGAGGCCCCGGTGGTCGAGTTCATCACGCCGCAGGAAGGCGATGCGTTCTCGTTCGGGGACGACGTCGCCTTCGAGGTGCAGGTGACCGACGACCAGCCGGTCGACTGCAGCCTCGTGGAGGTCAGTTACGTCCTGGGCCACAACACTCACGGCCACCCCATCTCCACGGTCAACGGGTGCACGGGTGTGCTCGAGACCGATCTGATCGGCGGCCACGACCCGGACGTCGATGACCTCAGCGGCGTGTTCGTCGCCGAGTACACCGACCCGGGCGGCGAGGGTGGCACCGACCCCCTCACCGGCTCCGACGAGGTCGTCCTCGATCCGAGCTGACGCTCGATGACCCGGGGTCCTGACGGATCCCGGTGACCACACCCTCGACGGGGTGCGACCCACGCGGTCGCACCCCGTCGTCGTGTGTCCGACCGCCTCTCCTCTGCGTTCGCGACCGACTCCACCGGCCTCGAACGCCACCCCGACCGGTCAACGACATCCCCTCGGCGTTCGCGACCGACCCAACCGGCACCGAACGCCACCCCGACCGGACAACGACATCCCCTCGGCGTTCGCGACCGACCCAACCGGCACCGAACGCCACCCCGACCTCGGCTGCCCGCAGGAGGTTGCCTCCCTGGCGTTCGCGACCGACTCCACCGGCCTCGAACGCCACCCCCGGGGTCAGGGGTGCGGAGTCGAAACGCGGTCGCGGAGGATGCGGGTCACGGCCTCGGGCTCGGTCTCGGGGAGCCAGTGGTCGCCGTGCACCGCGACGAGGCGGTAGTCGGCCGCGACGTGCCCGGCGGTGCCCAGCGCGGCGGCACGACCGAAGAACGGGTCGTCGGTCCCCCACGCCAGCGTGGTCGGCACCGTGACGTCGCTCGCCCGCGCGAACAGGGACGTGTCCATCCCCCGGTAGTAGTTCAGCGCCGCCGAGAACGCGCCGGGCTGGTCCATGCGCTCGCCGGCCCGCATGGCCGACGACCGCGGCATGCCCGACGACATCAGCAGGCCGCGGAGCCGGGGCAGCACGAGTCGTTCGGCGATCCGGCTGCGGAACAGCAGGAAGTACCAGGAACGCAACCCCTGGGTCGAGGTCCGCATGGCCTTCGCCAGGGCCGCCGGGTGTGGCGTCGACAGGACGGTCAGGGTGTCGACGCGTTCGGGAACGCCCATGGCCGTCGCCCAGGCGACCACCCCGCCCCAGTCGTGGCCGACCACGTGGGCGGTCGCGACGTCGAGGTGGTCCAGGATCGCGACCGCGTCGCCGACCATTTCCGACGTCCGGTAGGCGGCGGGGTCGTCGGGACGGGCGTCCGGGGAGTAGCCCCGCAGGTCGGGGGCGATCGTGCGCAACCCACGGGCGTGCAGGTCCCCGACGACCAGGTCCCAGCAGGTGTGGTCCTGCGGGAAGCCATGGAGGAGCAGCACCGCCGGGCCGTCGTCCGGCCCAGCCACCGCCACGTCGAACACCAGCCCGTCGTGCGGGACCCGCACCATCGTGGCGTCCGGGCTGGCCGCGTCCGCCGACGGCTCGGTCACGACAGGTTCACGTGGAGCCGCGGCCCCTCCATCGCGAGGGTCTCCTCGACCGACAGGACCGCGTCCGCGATGTCCTCGCTGGGCAGGTCGAAGCAGAACGTGCCGGTGGCCTCCTCGCCGGGCTCGACCTCCGGGGCCAGCGTCAGCGAGTCCTCGGGCAGGGCCGCACACCCGGTGTCGGGGTACTCGGTCCCGTCGGGGGCCACCACCACCACGGTCAGGTCGAAGCCGGGCTCGGCCGGCTCGTCCCCGGTGTTGGTGACCACCAGGCGGGCGAGGGCGTAACGACCGTTCTCGGGATCCGGGTTGACCGAGTTCGCCTCGACGACCTCCTCGGTCGCCTGCCCGGTGTAGTCCTCGACCACCACCGTCCAGGAGTCGAACTCGAGTGCGTCACCCATCGCCAGCGGGTTCGCCAGTGAGCCCGAGGAGGTGTCGACCGTGGGCGACGGGCTGGGGGTCGGCGACGGGGTGGGCGAGGGCGTCGGGCTCGCGGTCGGCGACGACGACGGAACGGCCGACGGGGTCGGCGCGACGGTCTCGACCGGCGCGGCGGACAGGTCGACCGTGGGCGTCTCCTCGACCGGCGGGTCGTCCGTGCACCCGGCGAGGGCGAGCACGACCAGGGTGGCCAGCGCGATCCTTCGGGTCAGCATCGGGGTCCGTTCGGGGTTCCGGGGGCGTGTGAGGTGCGTGATCGTAGCCCCTCGTCCGGGGCGTTCCGTGGTGCTTCGACCGTCGCACGGTGGGGCAGCGCCACCCGATCGGACACCCGACTCCGACGGCCGATCACGGTGTACTCGTCGTTCCACCCGTTCCCTGCACCGGAAGTCTCCATGACCCTGCGCGACGTGATGGCCGCCCACCCCGAACGCGACACCTTCGACCTCGACGAACTGGTCGCCGCCATCGAGGCGGCCTCGACCTGCGCCGCCGCCTGCGGGACCTGCGCCGACTCGTGCCTCCAGGAGGGCATGGTGGACTGCGCCCGCTCCGACCTCGACTGTGCCGACGTGTGCCGGGCGACCGCGGCCGTGCTGTCGCGGCCCGGCCCCAGCGGCGACGGCTGGCGCTCCCTGGTCGAGACCTGCATCACGATGTGCACCGAGTGCGCCGAGGAGTGCGCCTCGCACGACGACGCCCACTGCCAGGCCTGCGCCGAGGCCTGCCGCGCCTGCGCCGAGGCCTGTCGCGCCCTCCTGGCCGTCGCCGACTGACCCCGATCACGTCGAGTGTGCGCATCCCGGCCACGGGCGGCCTCGATCCGCACACTCGACGGCTCGGTCAGGTGAGGTGGACGGCGTTCTTGCCGACCTTGTCGCCGGTGAACAGGCGCTGGAAGGCGGCCGGGACGTTGTCGAAGCCCTCGACGACGTCGACCTCGTGGCGGATCCTGCCCTCCGACGCCCACGTGGTGAGGTCGCCCATCGCCAGGCGGTAGTCGCGGACGTGGTCGAAGATCAGGAAGCCCTCCATCCGGGCCCGCTTGACGACGAGGTTCATGTAGTTGCGGGGTCCGCGTGGCGTGCCACCGTCGTACTGCGAGATCGCGCCGCAGACGGCGATCCGCGCATGGAGGGCGAGGTTGGCCAGCCCGGCCTCGAGCACGTCGCCCCCGACGTTGTCGAAGAACACGTCGATCCCGTCGGGTGCCAGCTCGCGCAGGCGGGACGACACCCGCTCGGTCTTGTAGTTGATGCACGCGTCGAAGCCGTAGTGGTCGACCACCCGCGCGCACTTGTCGTCGCTGCCGGCCGTCCCGATGACCGTGCAGCCCTTCAGCTTGGCGATCTGGCCGGCGACCGAGCCGGTGGCACCGGCCGCGCCGCTCACCAGGACGGTGTCGCCCTCCTCGGGCTGGCCGACTCGCAGCAGTCCGAAGTAGGCCGCGAGCCCGGTCGGGCCGAGCAGCCCGACGGCGTCGAGCGGGTCGGTGCCGGCGGGGACGACCTGCATGCGGCGGTCACCCTCGTCGGCGATCGCGAACTCCTGCCAGCCGGTCGTGCCGCTGACCAGGTCGCCGACGGCGTAGCGGTCGCTCTTGCTGGCGACGACCTCGCCGATCCCGAGGCCGCGGACGACCTCGCCCTCCTGGATCTTGGGCACGTAGGTGTCACGCTCCAGCCAGCCCCGGATGGTCGGGTCCATCGACAGCCACTGCACCGCGACCAGCGCCTCGCCGTCACCTGGCTCAGGGACGTCCTCGGAGGTCGAGGTGAAGGTGTCGTCGTCGATGGGTCCGTGGGGCGTGGTCTTCAGCCGCCACTGTCGGTTCTGGTCCGCCATGCAGGCACTCCCGGGAGGTCGAGGGATGCCCGGACGCATCCAGGTCCGGGCGCACACGACTGTAGGTCCCGCCGCGTGGCCCGGGGCCGGCGGAAGGAGGGGCAGGGGGCAGGGCCTGCTCAGGCAGGGACGCCGTCGCGGGCCAGCAGGGCACAGGCCTCGGCCCACCGTGCGTGGTCGACCGGCGCGACCGGTTCGTCGAGGAACGCCCGCGCCTCGTCGACGGCCCGCGAGAGGAGGTCCGCCAGCGCGCGGTCGGAGTCGGCCGGTCCCCCGGCCAACGTGCCCTGCACGGCGCAGCGCACCGCGGTCGGGGCCGCGTGCTTGCGATAGGTCCGCAGGCGCGGGACCTCACCCGCGGCGAAGGCCAGCGCCCAGTCACGCACGGCCGGCACGGCGGCCAGGGCGGTGGTCGCCTCGGGCGACAGGCCGTCCACCGGGCGACCGTCCAGCCGCGCCAGCATCCGCTCGGCCGCCAGGAGTCCCACGGCCAGGGCACGCTGCTCGTCGATCGGTGCGCGGGGGAGCGCGACCAGGGCACAGCGACGTGCGATCACCGCGTCGAACCGCGGGTCGTCGCTGCGCAGCCCGACGACCGCGGGAACCAGCGGCACCAGCGCGCCTCGCCCATCGTCGGTCGTCGAGTCGTTGACCAGGCGTGCCAGCGACGCCAGCAGGGGCTGGGTGCAGGCGGGATGGTCACTCCATCGCTCACCCGCCAGGTACGACGCGAACTCCATGAAGCACCCGCCCTCGCTGGCACGACGGTGCTTGCCGCGCGAGAGGACGGGCAGGCCCTCCGGCACCCCGGCGGCTCCGTGCCCACGCCCGGCACGGGGCCGGCCGAGCAGGTCGCGATCGGTCATGACGGCACCCCTCGCATCGACGATGGAGCCAGTATGGACCGCCCGCTCGGTGTTTGCGAGGGGTGATCGACCCCACCGTGGACGGCGGGTGACGGACGACGTGCCGCCTCAGGCGGCCGTGGCCTGCTCACCGGACTCCGCCGGCGACGACGTCGGCCGTGCCGGGGTCACGCGCGACAGGCGCGTCGGATCGGCGGTCGACGAGGTGGACCGGCGAGCCAGCACGATCCTGGTGACGACGGCGATCCCGACCGCGGCCCAGAACAGGATCGGGGCGAGGTTGATGACGCCCGACCAGGAACCCGGATCGGCATCGGCCGTCGCGGCCACGGACGGGCCTGCAGACAGCACCATGAGCACGACGAGGGCGAGGAACACCACGAGGGCGCCGAGGCGGACCGTGGTCCCGTCGACGGGACGTCGCTCGCGGTCGCGGCGGTGTTCGAGCGCATCGGACACGCGTGTGAATGGGCCGGTGGACGGCATCGCGGGTTCCCCCTCGTGGATGGTTCTTCCTGTGTCGCATGCCGACGACCCAGCCAGCCCCGTCCGGTCGGCCCCCGACATCGCCCACGGTGCCACATCGACCGTTGCGATGCCAACGACCCTCGACACCTCCGGCGCCAACGGCCTCCCCGGGGCTCAATTCGGCAACTCCCCCACCAAACCCCGCGCACTGGACGCACACCGGAGTGCGATTGCTCACGAGCACTCCCCCGCCACCCGGGTGCAGCACTGCCCCGCGGCCCGTGCGACGATCGACTCAGGGTGCGCGGACGATCGTTCAGGGAGGTCCCCCATCGCCAGCAGGGACCGTGCGTCGTAGCGTCGCCGTCGACGACCGTGCTCGCCGCCGGCACGGCTGCGTGGTACCCCGGCCCTTCGGACCACTGGACAGACCATGACACCCCCCACGTCCTCGCCCCCGACGGCC
>NZ_JAHOPH010000032.1 GCF_019798055.1 Salsipaludibacter albus
GGGTGGGGCTGGGGGTCGGCGACGGGGTCGGGCTGGGGGACTCGAGCTCGAAGGCGTCGAGGTCGGGCTCCGGGAACTCCTCCACCTCGAGGTCGGCCACGGCGGCCGTCATGAACCGCTGCCAGATGTCGGCTGGCAGGTTCGCCCCGGACAGGCCCTCGACCGGCTCGTTGGAGTCCAGTCGGCCGACCCAGACGGCGGTGGCCCGCTGGGGGACGTAGCCGGCGAACCAGCCGTCCGCGCCGCCCTGGGTCGTCCCGGTCTTGCCGGCGACCGGGCGGTCCTCCAGCGCCGCCCCACTGCCGGTGCCGTCCGTGACGACGCCCCGGAGGATGTCGGTCGTGACGTGGGCGACGTTGGCGTCCAGCACCGCCTCCTGGGTGGTGGGGGAGACGTAGATCTCCTCGCCGTCGGCCGTCTCGATCGATCGGACGAGGTGGGCCTCGACCTGGAGCCCCTCGGCGGCGAGGGTCCCGTACGCCTCGGCCAGCTCGATCGCCGTGAACTCGTCCACGCCGAGGGTCGTCGTCTCGGCCAGTGAGAAGGTCTGGCGCTCCTCGCCGTCCGCCGTCGTGCGTTCACGCGGCAGGCCCATGCGTGCGGCCACGTCGACCACCAGCTCGACGCCGACCTCGCGCTGGATGTTGATGAACGCCGTGTTCGCCGACACCTCGGTCGCCCGCCGCAGCGTGATGTCCCCGCGGTCCTCGTCTGCGTAGTCGCGGACCGTGGTCTCCTCGCCGTCCTCGCCCTCGACCTCGATCTCGGCCGGTGCGTCGAACTCCTGCTCGGGCGAGATGCCCTCGCCGAGTGCGGCGACGTCGGTGAATGCCTTGAAGGTGGAGCCGACCTGGCGGGGACCGTTGGTGGCGACGTTGAACTGCTGGGTGCCGAAGTCCGGACCGCCGACGAGCGCGACGACCTCGCCACTGGTCGGTTCCACCGAGACCAGAGCCCCGGACAGGCCCTCGACGTCGAACTCGTTGTCGGCCACGCCCTCGCGGACGGCCTCCTCGCCCGCCAGCTGGGCGTCGAGGTCCAGCCCCGTGCGGATCACCAGGTCCTGGGCGATCGCCTCCGCCCCGAGCGCGGCCACGACCTCGTCCTTGACGGCGTCGAGGTAGTAGGGCGCCGTCTGGGCGGTCGCCGCGGAGTCCGTGCCCACCTCCGGGAGTCCGGCCGCGACCACCTCGTCGTGCTCGTCCTGGGTGATCCAGCCCTCCTCGAGCATCCCGTCGAGCACGTAGACACGGCGTCGGTCGGCCGCCTCCGGCTCCTCCGCGGGGTCGAGGTTCTCGGGCGACTGGATGATGCCGGCCAGCGTCGCCGCCTGGTTGAGGGTCAGCTCACGCGCGTCGACCCCGAAGTAGGTCTCGGCGGCCGCACCGATGCCGACGGCACCACGTCCCCAGTAGATGGTGTTGAGGTACCACTCGAGGATGGTGTCCTTGTCGGTGGTCCGCTCCAGCTTGATCGCCAGGGCCGCCTCGTTGACCTTGCGCCACAGCGTCTGGTCGTCGCCCACCACGGCGTTCTTGATGTACTGCTGGGTCAGCGTGGACCCGCCCTGCTCGATCGAGCCGGCCCGAACGTTGACGTACAGCGCGCGGGCGATGCCCAGTGGCGCCACGCCCTTGTGGGTGTAGAAGTCCCGGTCCTCGGCCGATAGCACGGCCAGGCCCACGTAGTCGGGGAGCTCCTCCAGGGACACGTCCTGGCGGGTGACGTCGCCGGCCAGCGTGCCCACGACCTCGCCGTCGCGGTCCAGGACGGTGGTCGCGCCGGGCGCGATGTCGGAGGGCAGCGGGACCCGGACGAACAGCACGAACAGCGTCGCGGCGCCCAGCAGTCCGACGATCAGCAGGGGGATCGCGAGCCACTTCAGCCAGGTCGTCCAGCGTCGCCGGGGACGACCGGTCGACCCGCCGGCGGACGCGCGGGTGCTGCGGGAGGAGCGGGGTTGGGATGACATCGACCGCACGGTAGCGAGGTGGTCGACGGTGGCCACGCACGCTTCCCGTGCCGCCGGCCACCACCGCGGACCGACGCCTGACCGCCCCGTTCGGCCATGGAGGTGACCCGGGTAGCGCATACGGTCGAGCGTCGCGAACGACGTTCACGACCGAGGAGGTTCGACATGGCGACGGATGGATCGAGGGCGGGCCGGTTCGATGGCCGGGTGGCGCTGGTCACCGGCGGTGGCTCGGGGATCGGGGCCGCCTCGGCCCGTCGACTGGCGGCCGAGGGAGCGCGCGTGGCCGTGCTGGGCCGCACCCGCGAGGACCTCGACGACGTGGTCGCGTCGATCGAGCAGGCCGGGGGCACGGCGATGGCCGTGCCGGGTGACGTCGCCGAGGCCGACGACACGGTCGCCGCGTGCGACAGGATCGTGGGGGAGTGGGGCCGGCTCGACGTGGTCGTGGCCAATGCCGGCGTCAACGGCGTGTGGGCGCCGATCGACGAGCTCGGGGCCGACGACTTCCGCCACACGCTGGACGTCAACCTCACGGGGACCTACCTGACCATCCGTGCGGCGGTGCCGCACCTGCGGGCCCACGGTGGCGCGGTCGTGGTCACGTCGTCGGTCAACGGCACGCGGATGTTCTCCAACACCGGCGCGACCGCCTACGCGACCTCCAAGGCCGGGCAGGTCGCGCTGGCACGGATGCTGGCGCTGGAGTTGGCCAGCGACGGGATCCGTGTGAACACGATCTGTCCCGGCGCGATCGAGTCCGACATCGACTCCAGCACCGAGGACCGCGGCACCGACGAGGTCGCCGAGCCGGTGGAGTTCCCCGAGGGCGAGATCCCGTTGACCGACGGGGCACCGGGCACGGCCGAGCAGGCCGCCGCCGTGGTCGCGTTCCTGGCCAGCGACGACGCCGCCCACGTCACCGGTGCCGAGGTGTTCGTCGACGGTGCCCAGTCCCTGCTGCAGGGCTGACCGCACGACGAGCGGCCGCCCCGGGATCCGGGACGGCCGCTCGAGGTCGGTGCGGTTCAGGCGTGGCGGACGGCGGGTGCCGCCTCCACGCGCTCGGCCAGGCGGTGCAGGACCGCGGCCACGGCGACCCGGTACCGCCCGGGAGGGCGGGGTCGTTGGGCGGCCAACTGTTCGTGGCGACGCAGGGCGTCGGCGACACGAGCCTGGTGGAGTTGCAGGTGCAGTTGCGGTTCCATGGTTGTTTCCTCGTGTGGTGGGTGGTGGGGCCACCGGTTCGAGGTGTCGAAGCAACTGCGCCGAGACGACGAAACGCGGTGACCGCTGGCCACCGCGTCGTTTCCGAAAGGGTGCCAGGTCAGATCGTGTGATCGACCATGGCGCACGACGGTGCGGCCCCGGTGCTGCCGAGGGATGCCGGAATGAAGGTCGTCCTCATCGGCTCACCTCCCGGGGTCGCGTTCGTCGTGTGGTCCGTCCGGGCGTCGGGCCCGTTCGGGGTGCGGGGGAACGTACACGGCCACCCCCCACCTGCCAAGGGTCGACCACGCGATGTCCGCTGATCGCCCGATCCGGACCGAGATCGCGGTCGGACGTATCACGACGCGACCCGGGCGCTCCGGCCCGGGTCGCGTGGCGGTGCGGAAGGTCAGAAGGCGCCCTCGGGCAGCTCCATGAGCGAGCCGTCCTCGGCCATGGCCTGCTCGCGACGGTGGCGGGTCTTGGGCAGCACGGTCCGCGCCCAGTAGCGCGCCGAGGCGACCTTGCCGGTGTAGAAGTCGGTGTCGCGGCCCGCGCCGCCATCGGCTGCGAGCGCGTCGTGGGCCACCTCGGCCTGGCGCAGCAGCAGCCAGCCGATCAGGAGCTCGGACAGCGATTCGAGCATGGACACCGTGTGCAGCCCGGTCTTGTACAGCTCGCCGGCCTGGGCGGCGTCGTCCCGGGCGGCCATGGCCCAGCCCAGCATGTGGCCCAGGTGGCCCTGCACGTCCTCGAGTGCCTGGCCCAGGGCCTTGCGCTCGTCGGCGAACTCGTCGCGACCGGTGTCGACCGTCTCCTTGACCTGTCCGGCGAACCAGAACAGCGTCTGGGCGTTGTCGCGGGCGATCTTGCGGAACACCAGGTCCAGTGACTGGATCGCGGTCGTGCCCTCGTAGAGCGTGTCGATCTTGGCGTCGCGGATGTACTGCTCGATCGGGTAGTCACGGGTGAAGCCGGAGCCGCCGAACACCTGCAGCGAGTCGGCCAGCAGCTCGTAGGCCTTCTCGGAGCAGTAGCCCTTGACCAGTGGCAGCAGCAGGTCGTTGCGGCGCTCCCAGGCGTCGCGCTCCTCGCCGTCGGCGAGCATCGCCTGGTCCTGCATCACGCCGGCATAGGTGCACAGGGCCCGCATGCCCTCGGCGTGCACCTTCTGGTCCATCAGCAGCCGGCGGACGTCGGGGTGGTTGATGATGGTGACCTTGGGGGCGGTCTTGTCGGCCATCCGGGTCAGGTCGGCCCCCTGCACGCGCACCTTGGCGTACTCCAGGGCGTTGAGGTAGCCGGTCGACAGGGTCGACATGGCCTTGACCCCGATGCTCATCCGGGCGTGCTCGATGATGCGGAACATCTGGGCGATGCCGTCGCCGTGGCCGTCGCGCTCGCCGACCAGGTAGCCGACGGCCGGCCGGTCGGGGTCGGCACCGAAGGTCAGCTCGCAGGTCGCGGAGGCCTTGATGCCCATCTTGTCCTCGAGGTTGGTGACCTTCACCCCGTTGCGCTCACCCAGCGTGCCCTCGTCGTCCAGGACGTGGAACTTCGGCACGATGAACAGTCGCAGGCCCTTGGTGCCGGGCTCGCCACCCTCGGGTCGCGCCAGCACGAGGTGCACGGTGTTGGCGTGGGTCTGGGCGTCGGCGGAGGTGATGAACCGCTTGACCCCCGTGAGGTGCCAGGTCGAGCCCAGGCCAGAACCGTCGTCCTCGGCGACCTTGACCGCCTTGGTGACGCCGGCGCCGACGTCGGACCCGGCGTCGGGCTCGGTCAGGACCATCGTCGCGCCCCAGCGGTCGTGCACCATGTGCTGGCCGAACCGGTCGTACTGGGCAGGCGTGCCCTCGTCGGACAGCACCTGGCCGAACAGCGGACCCATGAACCACAGCGTCGCCGCGGCATGGGCGCCGGACATCAGCTCGTAGGCCGCCCAGCGCAGGGTCGGTGTCGTGCCCATCCCGCCCAGCTCGGTCGACAGCGACAGGAGGTGCCACTGGTCGTCGTGGAAGGCCTCGAGGGCCGCGTGGAGCTCGTCGGGGATCGTGACGTCGCCGTCGGCGTCCAGGTGCAGGGGTGTCCGGTCGGCCGGGACGAACGAGTCGGCCCACGGGCCCTCGCCGGTGAAGCGGGCGAACTCGGCCAGCATCATCCTCGCGGTGTCGGCGTCCACGGGGAACGTGTCCGTGCCCAGCCAGTCCTGGGTCCGGAACACCTCGTAGAGGTTGAACTCGATGTCGCGGAGGTTGCCGTGGTAGTGGCTCATCGTGATCCTCGTCGGGACGGGCGTGCTGGCGGGCGCACAGACTTGGAGCGACCACTCAAAATCCGTGAGCAGTATTGTAACACGCACTCCAGATGTTCGTCGAGGGATTGGTGACGTCGAACCCGCCGGGGTGGAGGTAGCGTCGTGGCCCGGCGTCGGTGGCCCGCGGCCGGCTCGCGGGCCGTGGACGACCGCGGCAGCTCGACATCGAGGACGAGGACACATGGCGCGCTACCGGGTGGGCATCGAGACCCGCGAGCGGATCCTGGACGCCACCCGGCAGGTGCTGGGGGACCAGGGCCTGGAGTCGGCCACCCTCAAGGCGATCACCGACCGGGCGGGGGTCGGCGCCGGCTCCTTCTACAACCTGTTCGAGTCCAAGGAGGCCGCGATCTGGGAGGTGCTCGCCGAGGCGATCACGGCGGTCGACCCGGACCCGGACGGCCACGGCAGCGAGACGGTCGACGACCTCGTCACGGCCTTCGTGGCGTTCGTCACGGGCGAGACCGCGACCCTGGCGCGCATCCACCTCCAGCTGGCCGGCATGGCGTTGACCGCCCCGGACGTCGCCGCCCCGATCGCCCGGTCCCACGCCCGCCGGGTCGACCGGTTCCAGGCCGCGATGCGACGCCACGACCCGGAGCTCGACCAGGCGACCGCGGTGGCCCATGCCGAGTTGCTGCTGGGAGCGCTGACCGGCCTGGCCATCCGCAACGCCATGGATCCCGACTTCGACCTCGCCGCCCACGCCGCAGCCCTGCCGCGACACCCGGGTGACCGCGCCAGTTCCCCCCTGGCCGGGCGCACCGGCTCGTGACCCCGACCCTCGCCCTCCTGCTGGTCGTCGTCCTGGTGGCGGGAAACGCCTTGTTCGTGGCCGCCGAGTTCGGGCTGGTGAGTGCGTCGCGGGGCGAGCTGGAGGAACGGGCGCAGCGGGGTGACCGCGCCGCTGGCCGCGCCCTGGGCCAGCTCGCGAACCTCTCGTTCGTCCTGTCGGCCTGCCAGTTCGGGATCACCGCGACGTCCCTGCTGGTGGGGTTCCTGGCCGAGGACGCGGTCGGCGCCGTGTTGGTCCAGCCGGTCGTCGACGCGCTGGGGCTGCCCAGTGGGAGCACGACGACCATCTCGGTCGCCGCGGCCTTCCTGATCTCGACGATGTTCCAGATGGTCGTCGGCGAGCTCGCCCCGAAGAACCTCGCGATCTCGCGGCCGGAGGCCACCTCGGTGGCGACGTCGTTGCCCCTGCAGATCTTCGGCGTGGTCTTCGGACCGGTCATCCGGGTGTTCGACGGCGCCGCTGCATGGCTGACCCGTCGGGTGTTCCGCGTGGAGGTGCAGGACGAGCTCGCCGGTGGGCTCAGCCTCGACGAGCTGTCGAGGATCATCGAGGCGTCGGGTCGGGACGGCACGTTGTCGGACCAGCAGGCCATGCTGCTCGGCCGGGCGGTGTCGCTGGGGGACCGGCGCGCCGTCGAGGTGATGGTGCCGCGGCCCGACATCGCCTGGGTCGAGTCCTCGGAGCCGTTGTCGACGCTGCGGGACGCCGCCCGGAGGACCGGCCACTCCCGGTTCCCCGTCCGTGACGGCGACCGGGTGACGGGGTCGGTGCACGTCAAGGACCTGCTCCGGGTGCCGGCGGCCGACCACGACCGGGTGACGGTCGAGGAGGTCACGACCGGCGTGCTGCTGGTGCCCGAGAGCGAGACCCTGCGTCGCCTCCTGCTGCGACTGCGCAGCGAAGCCCGGACCTTCGGTGTCGTGGTCGACGAGTACGGCGTGTCGACCGGCCTGGTCACGCTGGAGGACGTCCTGGAACAGCTGGTCGGGCGGATCGAGGACGAGCACGATCCGCGTGGCGTGCCGATGGTGCGCCGGCTCGGCCAGGGCACCTTCCTGGTGGCCGGCCGCCTGCCGGTGGATCGGCTGGGCGATCTCGCCGGCACCGACGTGCCCGTGGCCGACTACGACACCGTCGCCGGCTTCGTGATCAGCGAACTGGGCAGGATCCCGACCGAGGGCGACCGCGTCGAGACCGCCGACGCCGCGTGGGAGGTCACCCGGATGGAGGGCCAGCGGGTCGCTGAACTCCGCCTGGAGGTGACGTCGTCGGGTGACGATCGTCCCGAGGACGAGCTCGACCTGCCCGCCGCCGTCACCGAGACCCGGTCGCCCGACGACGAGGACTCGTCATGACGGCGCTGGTTGTGCTCCTCGGGACCCTCCCGGTGCCCGGCCCCCTCGTCCTCGCGGTCGAGGCGGGCGGCCACGGTGGCCCGATCAACGTCCCGGCGATCCTGCTGGGCGTGTTCCTGCTGGTGGCCAACGGCTTCTTCGTCGCCGCCGAGATCGCGCTGTTGGCCGCACGTCGGGCCCGCATCGAGGAGAAGGCCGACGCCGGGGACGCGCGTGCCGTCGTGGCGCTCAACGCCCTGTCGGAGCTGTCGATCACGTTCTCGGGGGCGCAGCTGGGCATCACCATGGCCTCGCTGGGCCTGGGTGCGGTGGCCGAGCCGGCCGTCGCGACCCTGTTCGCGCGGGCGCTGGACCGTACGGACCTGTCGGCGGCATGGTCGGCCGGCCTGGCCTTCGCGCTGGCGATGAGCCTGGTGGTGTTCCTGCACATGGTCGTCGGCGAGATGGCCCCCAAGAACCTCGCGCTCGCTCGTGCCGAGGACGTCTCGCTGCGACTGGCCCGCGTGTTCCGCGTCTTCATCTGGGTCCTGCGTCCGCTGATCCTGTTCCTCAACTGGCTCGGCAACCTGCTGGTGCGGGCCGTCGGCGTCGAGCCGGTCGACGAGCACGACCTGGTCCACACGCCGGCCGAGCTGGCGGTCGCGCTGCGGGAGTCCCAGCGCGAGGGCACCGTGGCCGACCAGGACGTGCGGGTCCTGTCGGCCGCCCTGGAGCTGGCCACGATCGACGCCGAGGCGGCGATGACCCCGCGGACCGACCTGGAGATGCTGCCCGACGACGCCCCGGCGACGGCGGTGCTGGACGCGTCCGACCGCACCGGGCTGACCCGGTTCCCGGTCTACCTGGACGACCACGACGAGGTGGTCGGGATGGTCCACGTCAAGGACGTGCTGATCCGTGACCCCGAGGACGTGGCCGGACTGTCGGTCCACGACCTGCGCCGCCCGATCAAGGCGGTGCCGGAGTCGCGCGACCTCGAGCACCTGCTGGGCGACATGCGCGCCGACCGGTCCCACGCCGTCCTGGTGGTGGACGAGTTCGGGGCGATGATCGGACTGGTCACGCTCGAGGACGTGCTGGAGGAGCTGGTGGGCGAGATCTCCGACGAGTTCGACGAGGGCGAGCACATCGTGTCGGCGGGCGATCGGGACTGGACCATCGACGGGCTGCTGCGGCGCGACGAACTGGCCCGGCTGGCCGGGCTGCGCCTGCCCGACGGTGAGACCGAGACCGTCAACGGCTACCTGATGGAGCGACTCGGGCGCCTCTGCCAGCGTGGTGACGAGGTCGAGGTGGACGGGTGGACCCTGCGTGTCGTGGACCTCAACGGCCGTCGCGCCGGCACGGTCGTCGTCACCGCACCCGCCGCCGAGGACACCCCCGGTCCGGCCCACGTCTCGGTCCCGGACTGATCCCGCCGCGGCACGGGCACCGGGTCATCCGGTTTCCTCGGGCTCGGTCCCCGGGTCGAGCGGATCGGCCCGCCAGGGACCACCCCGCTCCCTGAGCGCGTCCTGGCAGGCGGTCGTGGCCTCCGCCGCCGGACGGGTCGGGGCGAGCAGGCGTCGCCGGACGCCGTCGAAGGCGACGCCCGTGGCGACCACCCGGTAGTCGGTGACCAGGTCCATCCCCAGTGCGTCGGGCACCTCCGGCGCCAGCGATCGGCGGCCCCCGAGTCCGTCCAGCACCCAGGCCGTGGCCAGCGTCGGGCAGCCCTCGGCCGCCAGGAAGCGGATCGCGACCTCGGTGCTGCCCTCGTAGCCGCCCAGCAGCCACGCACGGCCCAGGGGGTCTGCGTCGAGCAGGTGCAGCAGCCCCGGAGTGCGACCGGACAGGTCGACCACGCCGGTCCCGGCCCGGAACCCCGCGGCCTGGGCGGGCCCGACCATCGCCTCCACGAACGCCGCCTGCGACGGTGAGAGCAGCAGTCCCTCGACCGGGGTCGTGACCGTCACGGGGACGTCCATGGCGCGCAGCGCGATGTCCTGGCGGTAGGGCTCGCGGATGCCCACGTGCACCAGCGCCGCGGTGACCAGTTGCGCGGCGACCACGCACACCGCCACCATCGCGCGGCGCCGCCTCGGGTGACCACGCACCGCCAGCACCAGTGGGATCGCGGCGAACATCCAGAAGACCGCCGCTCGCCCGGCCTCGTGCCAGTAGTTGTTGCCACTGCCGAAGGCGAACACCGCCGGCAGGACCAGCAGCAGGACGGTGTCGGCCACGACCCCGCGGGTCGGGCCGCGCAGCCTCCGTCGCGCCGCGACCAGCACGATGCCCGCGGCCGCCGGCAGGGCCAGCCCCCAGGTCCCCTGGGCGATCGCGAAGTCCGGCCACCACGACCAGGTCGTGGACGCCACGACGGCGGCAGCCACGGCGATCGCGCCCGGCACGACCCACGTGACCGCCGGTCCGGTGGGCAGCCGGGACCGGTCGGTGGCCACTCGGGTCCACCAGAGCAGCGCCGCGCAGGCGACCGTGGCCGCGCCCAGGACGACCCAGGTGCTGGTCGACATCGGTGGGAGGTCGGGCTGCAGCAGCGCTCCCAGGGAGTGGTTGGGGTCGAGCACCGCGGTCAGGGTCGCGCCGGTCTGGACGTCGGTCATGAACGTGGTGATCGACCCGGCGACGGCCAGCCCGGTCACCAGCAGCGCCACCAGGGCCGTGCCGGCACCCACCACCGCACGCAGCCAAGTGGTGCGGCGGACCCACAGGTGGACCAGCGCCACGAGTGCGAGCAGGGCCGCGCTCGACGGCTTGGCCATGAACGTCACCCAGCCGCCCAGCCCGAGCACCACGCCCAGCGCCACGTCGCCGCTCCTCGCGCGGGTGCCGGTGGGTCCGGGTCTGGCGAGCAGCCCGACCGCGGCCACCAGCAAGCCCTGCAGCGCGAGCCACTTGTAGTTCGGCGGCGCCTGCCACTGGACCATGAGCGCGAAGGCACCGACCCCGCCGCCCACGGCCATCCCGGCGGTCTCCCACGCCGGCGTCGAGCGGCTCCGGGAGCGGGCCACCAGCACGCCGGCCAGTGCGATCCCCAGCACGAGCGTCAGCACGGCGTTGGCCCGTTGGAAGAGGATCTCGTCGTTGCCGAGCGCCACCAGCATGCCGTGCTGCAGCCACCCGGCCTGGGTGACGACCAGGGGCGTGCCGTCCGGGTGGACGGCGAGGTTCCAGGCGTTGCCGCCGTCGGTGAACTCGTAGCCGCGGCCGAGCATCGCGACCACGTTGGCCGTGACCACCAGGGTGGCCAGGGCTGCCACGGCCGGGAGGATCCACCGCGGGCTCCGCCCACGGCGGGTGACATCGGTCGCGGCGGATGCGCGCGACTCGGCCCGCGGTGGCGTGGCGGTGGTCACCTATCCTCCGGTTCCGGTCGTTCCCCCCTTCGACCGCGATCGTAGACCTCGCCGCACGTGGTTCGAACCCCCCGTCGTGGCCGTCCGACCGAGGACCCGGCATGTGGACCCGTGAACAGCTCGAGGACTTCCGTGGCGCCGAGGTCGACGACCTCGTCGGCCCGGACGTCCGGCTGGTGTTCGTCGGCATCAACCCGGGGCTGATGACCGCGGCCACCAACACCCACTTCGCGCATCCCTCCAACCGGTTCTACCCCGCACTGCACCTGGCCGGGATCATCGACCGCGCGATCCCACCCGACGGGATGGACGACGAGGACCGCGCCCACCTGCTGGCCCGTGGCATCGCGATCACCAACGTGGTCCGCCACGCCACCGCCCGTGCCAGCGAGCTGACCACGGCGGACTACCGGGTGGGCGCCGAGGAACTGGTCGCGCGGGTCGCGGGCTGGGGTCCGGCCGTCGTGGCCATCGCCGGCCTGACGGCGTACCGCACCGCGTTCCGGCGGCGCGGCGCCGTCGCCGGCAAGCAACCGGACGGCCTCGGGGACGCCCGACTGTGGGTGGTGCCCAACCCCAGCGGGCTCAACGCCCACGAGACGGTGCTGTCGCTGGCCCGGGCCTACCGCGAGCCCGCGGTGGCAGCCGGCGTGGAGGTGTCGCCCGCCCGCTGGTGAGGGTGGTCGACCCACTCGGGACCAGTACGGTCGAAGGGAGTCGATCCGGGAGACACCATGGCATGGTCGCACGTGTGGTCCGCACTGGGCGGGGCCGCCGCAGGAATGGTGGTGGGGCGACTGTCCGGCGAGGGCGCCGGACAGCTCGCCCGGCTCGGGGGGTCGACCCTCGCGACGCCGACGGCCGCGCCGTGGGTGACCGACTTCCTCAACGCCTCGTACTACGCCAAGCCATCCGACCGGCGTGATCTCGACGACCTGCGACTGGCCTTCGCCGTCCTCACCACGGCCTGGCACCGCCATGGAACGGGTCGGCTCGGTGCGGCCGACGTGCTGGCCTTCCACCGGGCCTTCGGCACGGCCAGGTTCGCGGGCACGGGCGGCCGCACCGGCACGCTCGACCGCGCCCACCTCGAGGCCGGCGCCGCCGAGTTGCTCGGGGACTGGTTCCCGGAGGCTGCCCGTGACTGGGACCGCACGGGATGGGGCATCGTCTTCCCGACCGTGGCCGACAAGCAGGCCCATGACCCGGAGGTGCGCCTGGCCCGGGCGAAGCTGGGACCGTTGACCCCGCCGACGGCACCCCCGGCCCAGCAGGTCTGGCACACCTACCCGCCGGTGGAGGTCCCCGACGCCGAGGCCACCGTGGACGCCCTGTTGGCGGTGGAGCACTGGCCGGACTACGCGAGCGAGCTCGGGCGGTTCACCCCCCTGCGTGACCGCGGCCTGGACGGCCAGACCTTCGAGATCGAGGTCGTCGGGTTCCCCAGTCCCCGCACGCCGGTGTTCATCCGCGCCTACGTCACCATCGACAACCTCGTGACCGCGGCTGACCCGGCCGCCCGTGACGCCTGGGTCGACGACGTGCGGGCGGGCTTCGCGGCCCGCCCGGACGAGCTCGACCCACTCCCCGAGGGCGCCGAGCTGCTCGCCGGGTTCGACCTGGTGTGCCACGAGGGCCACTTCATGGGCAACGCCAAGAACCGCCTGCTCCTGTACCGCGCCGACGGTCGCACCTGGGTCCGGGCCGGGGGCTCCTGGGACCCGATGACCTGGCACCTGTCGGAGATGTACGACCGCGTGGGTCGCTGGTCACAGCACGCCTTCTGGGGGATGGAGGCGCCACGCCAGTCCATGCTGCACCAGCTCGCGGCCCAGGTCTCGCGTCGTACGGCCGTCGAGGCGCCGTCATGAGCCGGCCCGAGCCCGTCGATGCGCTGGTCATCGGCTCGGGGCCCAACGGCCTGTCGGCCGCGATCCGGCTGGCGCGCAGTGGTCGGTCGGTCGTGGTGTGCGAGGCGATGCCCCAGGCGGGGGGCGCGGTCAAGAGTGAGGAACTGACCCTCCCGGGCTTCGTGTCCGACACCTTCAGTGCCGTGCATCCGGCCGGCGCCGCGTCGCCGGTCTTCGCCGGGCTGCCACTGGCCGAGCACGGCCTGGAATGGGTCCAGCCCGAGATCGCGATGGCCCACCCGATGCCCGACGGGCGGGCGGGTGCGCTGTACCGCGACCTGGACCGAACGGCCGCCCACCTCGACGACCTGCATCCGGGCGACGGGACGGCGTGGAAGGGATGGGCCCAGCCCTGGCTCGACCACTTCGACGCCCTCCGACGGACCATGCTCGGTGGGTTCCCGCCGCTGCCCGGAGCGGCGCGACTGGCCGCCGGCGTCGGCCTGTCCGGGGTGCTCGACTTCGCCCGGCTGCTCCTGATGCCCGCCGCCGACCTGGCCGAGGAACTGTTCGACGGTCCGCATGCGCGTGCGTGGCTGTACGGATCGGTCCTGCACGCCGACGTGCCGGCCGAGGGCTCCGGCAGCGCGATCGCCGGTGCCTACCTCCACCTGCTCGGCCACGCCGTCGGATGGCCCTCGCCGCGCGGCGGTGCGTCGGGGCTGACCGATGCGTTGGTCGGACACCTCGGCGACCTCGGTGGTGAGGTGCGGCTGTCCGAGCCGGTCACGCGGATCGTGACCCACGACGGCGAGGTGGCCGGCGTGGCCACCGCGACCGGCGCCAGGTACCGGGCCCCGATCGTGGTTGCGGTCACGACGCCGCACGCCCTCCTGGACCTGGTCGGTGATGCCATGCCGTCCCGGTACGCGCGGCGGCTGCGACGGTTCACCTACGGGCCACGCACCGTCAAGGTCGACTGGGCGCTGGACGGACCCACCCCGTGGACGGCCCCCGAGGCCCGGCGTGCGGGCACCGTCCACGTCGGTGGCGAGGCCGAGGCCGTCACCGCCCAGACCGGCGCCGTGGCCAGGGGGGACGTCCCGGAGCGCCCCTTCATGCTGTTCGGGCAGCAGTCGATCGCCGACCCGACGCGTGCACCCGAGGGCAAGCACACGGCCTGGGCCTACACCCGCGTGCCGGCTGCCGTGCATGGCCCCGAGGCGGCGGTGGCCCACGTCGAACGCATGACCGACCAGGTCGAGCGCTTCGCCCCCGGGTTCCGTGACCTCGTCCTGGCGCGCCACGTCCAGGGTCCGGCGGACCTGGAGGCCGGCGACCCCAACCTCGTCGGTGGCGACGTCGGTGGAGGCAGCTACGTCCTGCACCAGACGGTCTTCCGGCCCCTGCCCGCGCTGGTGCCCTATGCCACCCCGATCCGCGGCCTGTGGCTGGGGTCGGCGTCGACGTTCCCGGGCGGTGCCGTCCACGGCGTGCCCGGCTGGGCCGCGGCCGGCTACGCCCTCGCCGCCGCACGGATCGGCCGCTGACCGGCCAGCCTGACCACACCTGCCCCACACCACCGAACCCCGACCCTGGAACAGGAGGACCCATGTCCGACCACCCCGTGGTGTTCGAAGTGGACGGCGTCGTCGGCGCCGATCCCGAGGAGGTCTGGCCCCTGCTGGCCGAGGCACGTCGCCGGCCGGGGGTCGGCGAGGTCACCGTCGACGAGGAGACCGGTGAGGTGATCGTGCATGGCGGCTGGTGGTACGAGGGCCGCGACCGGGTGACCCGCCACGAGCAGGGCACCCACATCCGTCATCGCGTGCACAACGTCGCGACCGGGCCGGGTCGCCTGGTGGCGGACCTGTTCCAGGTCCGCAGCCACCGACGCCACGCAGGCGCCGACTTCGCGTTCCTCGTCGGCTCGCTCGGCCAGCGACTGGGGTGCGAGACCTGGGTGCCTGCCCCCGAGCAGGACGACGAGGAGACCTGATCCCGGCTCAGGGCAGCCAGTGGCGAACTGGCCCGGTGAGGTCGCCGTGGTCGGCCACCTCGACCTCCGGCGTGCCGAGGTGGCGCCCGAGCGTGGCGAGCTCGATCGCCAGGTGGGCGCCCACCCGGTCACGCTCGCCGACGGCCACCGGCTGGGCCCACGCGCCGCGGACCTCCAGCACGCCCCGGCGACGGTGGGCCTTCAGGTCGACCCGGGCGACCAGCTGGTCGCCCAGCACGAACGGCAGCACGTAGTAGCCGTACTCGCGTCGGTCGGCGGGGACGTAGATCTCGATCCGGTAGTGCATGCCGAACACGCGCTCCACCCGTGGGCGGAACCACACCAGCGGGTCGAACGGGGCGACCAGCGCCCGGGCCTCGACCCGGCGTGGCACCACCAGGTCGGGCAGCGCGTAGGCCGGCTCGCCCCAGCCGTCGACGTGGACGGCGTCGACCACGCCCTCGCTGACCAGGTGTGCCAGGGCCGTGCGGGTCTCGCGGACCCCCAGCCGATGGGTGTCCGCGAGGTCGGCGGCCGTGCCCACCCCCTGGGCGGCGATGGCCCGCAGGACCAGCGCACGCACCGCCTCGTCCTGCGGGACGTCGGGCTCGTGGACGACCTCGCCGAGCACCCGTTCGGGCAGGTCGTAGGCGGCACGGAAGGTCCGGTCGCGATGGTCGATCGCCAGCTGTCCCGACTCGAACAACCACTGCAGGGCGGTCCGCCCCGGGTTCCAGCCCCAGAAGCCCGACGTCCGGTCCCCGCCCCCCTCCAGGTCCGACACGGTCAGGGGGCCCCGCTCGCGGACCTGGGCCAGCACGTCGGCGAGGAAGTCGGGGCGCTCGCGGGAGATCCGCTGCACCGACTTCCACGGCACCGTGGCGTCGGCACGGCGATGGGCCAGCAGCGGCCATGCCGACGTCGGCATCAGGCTGGCCACGTGGGCCCAGCACTCGTGCAGGTCGCGCGAGCGCCACAGCCACTGGTCGAGCGCATCGACGTCGTGGACGCCCAGCCGCGAGTAGAACACCAACCGGTGGGCCCGGTCGACCACGTTGACCGAGTCCAGCTGGACGACGTCGAGGTCGTCCACGACCCGGCGGAGGTGGCGGACGTCGACCCGATCGGGGCGTGCCCGATCCAGCCCGGCCGCCCGCACCGCGATCCGACGAACCTGATCGGGTCGCAGCCGACGCGTGGTTTGCACGGTTTTTCCTGTCTCGAGGGTGCGGCCCGTCCAGACGGGCCAGACTACGCGGACGTGTCGTCAACGTCGTCCAACGGCCGTCTGGACCCGTCCGGGCACATCCGGTCGCGACGGCCGGGGCCCGACCGCGACGACCAGGCGGAATAGCACTCCGACCGGGGACCGTTCCTCCGAGCAGGCGACGTGGCGGTCCCGATGCGGGGCCGCCCCTGCACCGACCACGACCCGACCACCACGAGTACCGAAGGCCCCACGATGGCGTCCGTGCGAATCCCCACCGTCCTGCGCAAGCACACCAACGGCGAGTCCCGCCTGGCCGCCGACGGCGTGACCGTCCGCGAGGTCTTCGACCACATCGTGGCGAGCCACCCCGGGCTGGGTGACTCGCTGTTCGAGGGCCAGGACCTGCGTGGGTTCATCAACGTCTACGTCGAGGACGAGGACATCCGCTATCTCGACGGCCTGTCGACCGCGGTCGACACCTCCGACGAGATCGCCATCATGCCCGCGGTCGCCGGCGGGGCCTGAGCTGCGCTTCCACGACATCACCCAGTCGATCGGCGGGACCCCGCTCGTCGGCCTGCCCCGGCTGTCTCCCGAGGGCTACGAGATCCACCTCAAGCTGGAGGGGGCCAACCCCACCGGGTCGGTCAAGGACCGGGTCGCCCTGGCGATGGTCACCGATGCCGAGGAGCGTGGCCTGCTCGGCCCGGGCAGCCGGATCCTCGAACCCACGTCGGGCAACACCGGGATCGCGCTGGCCGCGATCTGCCGCTCGCGTGGCTACCACCTGACCTGTGTCATGCCGTCCAACACCTCCCAGGAGCGGCGCCAGCTGTTGACGCTGTTCGGCGCCGACATCGTCGACTCGCCCGCCCAGGAGGGCTCCAACGGATCCGTGCGCCTGGCCCAGCAGATGGCCGAGGACGACCCGGACGTCCACATGCCGTTCCAGTACGGCAACCCCGCCAACCCACGCGCCCACTACGAGACGACGGCGCCCGAGATCATCGACGACCTGCCCGACGTGGCCGCGTTCGTGGCCGGGCTCGGCACCGGGGGGACCGTGACCGGGGCGGGGCGCCGCCTCAAGGCGCACAACCCCGACATCAAGGTCTACGCGGCCGAGCCGCAGTACGGCGACCTGGTCTACGGGCTGCGCAACCTCGACGAGGGCTACGTGCCGGAGGTCCTCGACCCCGACGTCCTCGACTCGCGCATCAAGGTCGACTCGCGCAAGGCACTGGCGGCCACGCGTCGACTGGCCACGGTCGAGGGGATCTTCGCGGGCGTGTCCACGGGCGCGTCGCTGGCCGTGGCGATCCGCGTGTGCTCGCGGCTGCCCGTGGGGTCCAAGGTCGTCGCCCTGTCACCCGATGGTGGCTGGAAGTACCTGTCCACCGGCGCCTACGACGCCGGCGACGTCGACGAGCTGTCGAGTGATCTCGAGAACACCCTCTGGGCCTGAACGGGCCCGTCCCCCGACCACGCGAGGCCGCCATGCAGGTGCAGGTGATCGGCTGCTCGGGGTCCCAGCCCGGTGGGGGACAGGCCTGCTCCGGCTACCTGGTCTCGACGTCGACGACGCGGGTGCTGGTCGACTGCGGGTTCGGGGTGGCCGCGCGCCTGACCGGCCTGCTGGACCCCGCGGACCTCGATGCGATCGTCGTGACCCATCGCCACCTGGACCACAGCATCGACCTGCTCGGCCTGTTCCGGGTCCTGTGGGCCGGCGAGGGCGTGGTGGCCGTCCACGCGGCCGCCGACGTCGACGACGCGCTCCTGCCGATGGTCCACGACCATCGCCGCGACGACTGGGAGCGGATCTTCCCCTGGACGACGGTGTCCCCCGGGGACACCTGGACGGTCGGCGACATCGACCTCGTCGCCCACGCCAGTGACCATCGCGTGCCGACGGTGTCCCTGCGCCTGCAGGGTCCGGACGGCGCCTCGCTCGCGTACTCGTCGGACAGCGGGGGTGACGACGAGCTGGTGGCGTGTGCCCGGGACGTCGACCTGCTGCTGGCGGAGGCGACCTGGCAGGGCCGCGACGACGAGCGCCGCGACGACGGGCACATGACCGCGACGCGGGCGGCGCGGATGGCCGTGGCCGCTGGTGCCCGGTCCCTGGTCCTGACCCACCTGCGTCCGGAGCTGGACCCCGCGGTGTCCCGCGCCGAGGCGTCCGCCGTGTACGACGCGGTGGTGGAGGTGGCACGCGACGGGCTGGCGTTCACCGTGGAGTCCGGCCGCGGCATCCCGGTCGCGGTCGACCCGGACCGCGAGCCGGACCCTCAGTAGCGGTCCCCGACCACCTCGTCGGCCAGCGTGGACAGGGCGTGTCGGTCGGCCTGCCCCAGTCCCTGGGCGGACACGGTCAGGTCGCGGAGCGTGCGGGTGTCCACGGTCGTCCTGGGGTCGGGGGCGCTGCCGCTGGTCGGTGTACCACCATGCCCCCCGGGCCGGGCGGTGCCACGGACCCCTACCATCGGGCCGCCCGGGTCACCCTGCCCGGATCCGCGTCCCGAAGGCCAGCCCCGATGACTCGTCCCGACGACCGCCCCGTGGGTGCCATGCGTCCCGTGCGGATCTCCACCGGCTTCCAGCACGCGCCGGCCGGATCCTGCCTCGTGGAGTTCGGTGGGACCCGCGTGGCCGTCTCGGCGTCGGTCGCCGAGGGGGCACCCCGCTGGAAGGCGTCCGGGGGATGGGTCACGGCCGAGTACGCGATGCTGCCCGGTTCGACGGCCCCCCGTGCCCGGCGACAGCGCTCCGGGCCGGACGGGCGCGCCAAGGAGATCGAGCGCCTGGTCGGCCGGAGCCTGCGTGCCGTCGTGGACCTGGAGGCCGTGGGCGAACGCACGGTCACGGTGGACTGCGACGTGCTCGACGCCGATGGCGGCACCCGGACCGCGGCCATCACCGGGGCCTGGGTCGCCCTGGTGGCCGCCCTGCGGACGGTCGGTGCCGAGCAGGCCGTCGTCGGCCAGGTGGCCGCCGTGTCGGTGGGGATCGTCGCCGGCCAGGAGCGCCTCGACCTCGAGTACGTCGAGGACGTGACCGCCGACGTGGACGCCAACGTCGTGATGACGGCCGACGGGGGCCTGGTCGAGGTCCAGGCCACCGCCGAGGGCGACGTGTTCGGTCGTGCCGCCATGGACACCCTGCTGGACCTCGCGACTGCTGGCTGTGACGAACTGTTCGCCGCGCAACGCGCGGCCCTGGGCTGAGCCGTGGCCGTTGCGAGCGCTCCGCCGACCCTGGTCGTCGCGACCGGCAACGCCGGCAAGCTCCGGGAACTGCGACGCCTGCTCGACGGGCTGGCGGTCGACCTCGTGGCGAGCGCCGACCTGGGGTTGCCCCGCCCGGTGGAGGACGGCGAGACGTTCGAGGCCAACGCACTGATCAAGGCGCGGGCCGCGACGGCCGCCACCGGGCACCCGTCGGTGGCCGACGACTCGGGGCTGGAGGTCGACGCCCTGGACGGGGCCCCCGGGGTGCACTCGGCCCGCTGGTCCGGCGGGGACGACCGGGACAACAACGACCTGCTCCTGTCCCGCCTCGACGGCGTGCCGCACGAGCAGCGCACCGGTCGGTTCGTGTCCGCCGTGGCCGTCGTGGCACCGGACGGTCGTGCGTGGGTGGAGCGCGGGACGATGGAGGGGCACCTGCTCACCGAGCGGCGGGGCACCGGCGGGTTCGGCTACGACCCACTGTTCCGGGCCGAGGGCCACGAACGCTCCAACGGTGAGCTCACGGCCGACGAGAAGGACGCGATCTCGCACCGTGGCCGTGCGCTGGAGGCGATCAGGCCCGTGCTCGTGCAGCTCCTCGCGGAGGACGGACCACGCTGACCGGGCCCGGCGTCAGGCCGGCTTGCGGCACAGCCCCCAGTGGTGCTCGGGGTACTCGCGGACCTGCTCGTAGCCCAGGTGGGGGAGCACCGTGTCCCAGACCAGCCGGACGGGGAAGGCCTCGACCTCGTCGTCGTCGTACTTCTGCGTGATGGACGGACGGGCGGTGTAGTACGGCGAGTTCGCGATGGCCCAGTCCATGTCGTCGAGCAGCAACAGCCCGCCGGGACGCAACAGCATGTCGACGAGCACGACCCCGAACCCGGTGAGGTCCCAGGTGTGTCCGCCGTCGAAGTAGCAGAAGTCGAACCGGGGTCCGTCCGGGTCCGCGATCAGGCGTTGCAGCTCCCAGGTGTAGGACCGCTTGGCGACCAGCGGCGTGACCCGGTGGGACAGTTCGAGGTCGTCGAGGATGGTGTCGATGTTGGGGTCGTGGTCCCTGGCTCCGGTGCGGTCGACGGTCAGCAGGGAGCCGTCGCCACCACGGTCCTCGAGGATCGCTGCCATGTAGGCGCTGCTCTTGCCCTGGTAGAAGCCGATCTCGAGCAGGTCGGTGGCCCCCGCCTCCAGGAGCACGTCCCGGAGGGTGCCCGCGGCTGCCTCCTGCATGTACGGCACCTCGCCGAACCGTGCCGTGACCGTCTCGAACGTGGACATCGGACCCCGCACCTGTTGGTTGACGGGGAGGCTAGCCCCGGGCCGGGTCAGGCCTCCGGTCGATCGTCCAGCATCGCGGCGTACCCGTCCCGGAACGTCGGGAACGCATGGCGGAAGCCGGTGGCCGCGAGGAGGTCCGCGGAGACGCGCTTGCCACCGGGCTCGCCTTCGCCCTCGATCGGCGGGGTCGGCAGGCCCATCCGGTCGGCCAGCCAGCCCAACACCGTGCGGTTGGTCGCCGGCTCGGTGTCCGCGACGTCGACGACGGGCGGGGGCGTGTCCATCCCGAGCAGGTGCACGATCGCGGCGGCTGCGTCGTCGCGATGGATCCGGTTGGTCCACCGATCGGTGCTCGGTTTCTGCTCCCGGACCTTGCGCAGGAGCCGATCGCGGCCGGGTCCGTAGATCCCGGCCAGCCGCGCGATGGTCGTGGGCCACCGAGCGCTCGCCACCAGCCGCTCAGCGCGCACCATGACCGTCCCGTTGAACCGTGAAGGAGAGGTCGATGACGTCTCGTCGACCCGTTCGCCACCCTGTTGCCCGTAGACGGCCGTGGAGGAGACGAAAACCAGGCGTTCGAGTCGAGGCTGAGCTGCCAGATCCTCACCCTGAAGTAGAGCATGAAGGTTGGCCATGGCGTGCACGTAGGTGTGCTCGTAGCCCGCCAGGTCGCGCGTGTCGGGCGTGAGCGTCACGACGCAGGCCTCGACGTCGGGGAGGGGGTCGAGGTCCCCAGGGGCGTGCAGGTCGCCGCGCAGCGGGACGAGGCCGTCGGGTGGATGGTCGACGGACTCGCGCCGGAGCCCGTGGACCCGGTGCCCCTCGGCCACCAGGGCGGGCAGGGCCGCGCGGCCGAGGTCGCCCCAGCCGGCCCAGAGGATGTCCATCAGCGTTGCTCCAGTACGTCGGCGAGACGTTGGTTGCACGGTGCCCAGGCGTCGACCGCCCACGGGCCGAAGTCGCGGTCGGTGAGCACGACGGCGGCGGCGTCCAGGGCTCGGTCCACCCACAGGTACGTGCCGGACTGGCCGAAGTGTCCGAACACGTCGGGAGACTGCTCCGGACCGGTCCAGTGCGGGGACTTCGTGCCGCGGATTTCCACGCCGAGCCCCCACGGGCAGGGCACCTGCCGGCCGTATCCCGGCACGACTCCGTCGAGGCCGTCGAACTGCACGGTCGCCAGGTCGCGGGCCAGCCCGTCGTCGAGCAGCTCGGGTGCGAGCAGTTCGCGGCCGAGGGCCAGGAGGTCGTCGACCGTCGAGGTGGCTGCGTGGGCGGGGGAGCCGTCCAGTCGCGAGCCGTCCATCCCCAGGGGCGCGAACACCTCGTGCTCGAGGTGCTCCGCGAACGCCGTGCCGACCCGTTCCGCGACGAGTTCGCCCAGCAGGTCGAAGCCGACGTTGGAGTACACGCGGCGGGTGCCGACGGCCACGGTTCGACCGGTCGACGTCATGGGCAGGCCGCTGGCGTGCGCGAGCAGGTGGCGGACCGTGGCCCCCTCGGGGCCGGCCGGTTCGTCGAGGTGGAGGTCGCCGTACTGCACGGCCAACAGCACACCGAGGGCCGACAACGGCTTGGTCACGCTCGCCAGGGGGAACGCGTGGTCGCCGGGGCCGACCGTCGCCAGGGTCGTGGTGGCGTCGGTCACCCCGGCCGCCACCGTGTCCACCGGCCAGGCGTCGACCTCGGCGAGGACGTCGGCGACCAGCGCCTCCCGTGTGGGGGCGCGCTCGGGATCATCCACGTCAGGATCCTCGGGTGGGCGGAGCATCGAGGGTAGGCCCGGGCCGCGCGGGTCAGACCGGGGTGCCACGCTCGACGAGCCGGGACAGCACGACCAGGGACCGGGTCTGGGCGACGAACTCCTCCTGGCGGATGCGCTCGAGGGTCTGTTCGAGGTGGCGCGTGTCGCGGACCCGGACGTGCAGCAACGCGTCCGCGTCACCCGTGACCGTGTAGGCGGCGATGACCTCGGGGACCTTGGCAACGGCGGTGCGGATCCGGTCCGGCGGGATGTTGCCCCGGGCGAAGATCGAGACGAACACGTCGGTGTTCCAGCCGATGGAGGCGGGGTCGACCAGGGCCGCGAAGCCCTCGATCACCCCGTCGTCGAGCAGCCGGTCGACGCGGCGCTTCGTTGCCGGGGCCGACAGGCCGACATGGCTGCCGACCTCGCGGAAGCTCGCACGGCCATGATTGCTCAGATACGAAACGATCTGTTCGTCGATGTCGTCCATGCGCAACGTTCCTCCGCAGATGTGCAAAGGATAGTGGCTCGTTGCGTATGGCTGGCGATCTATCGTGGGACATGTCAACGTCGCCTCCGACCCGGGGGCGACCGGGGGGAGTGTGCATGTCCGTCGTCGTCCGCGCGCGTCCGTCCGTCGATGCCGCCTGCGCCGATGTCGCACCCCGCCGGGCGCGTGCCCGCTCCTACCTGATGTGTCCCCCCGAGCACTTCGAGGTGGCCTACGCGATCAACCCGTGGATGGACCCCGGTGTCCCGGTCGACCGCGCCCGGGCGATGCGCCAGTGGCACGACCTGGTCGACACCCATCGGGGGCTCGGCCACCGGGTCGACCTGCTGCCGGCCGTGCCGGGCCTGCCCGACATGGTCTTCACGGCCAACGGGGCGCTGGTGGTCGACGGCCGGGCCCACGTGGCCCGCTTCGCCCATCCCGAGCGACGGGCCGAGGCCGACCACCACCTGGCGTGGCTGCGGGCCAACCTCGATCCGACTGCCCGGCAGTCGTTCGCGACCAGCGAGGCCGAGGGCGACCTGCTGGTCGTCGGGGACCTCGTGTTGGCGGGGACCGGGTTCCGCACGGACCGCGCGACCCACGACGAGGTCGAGGCCATGTTCGGCCGGGAGGTCGTGACCCTCGAACTCGTCGATCCGAGCTACTACCACCTCGACGTGGCCCTGGCCGTGCTCGACGACGCCACGATCGCGTGGTACCCGCCCGCCTTCTCGGTGACGTCGCAGGCACTGCTCGCCGGGCGATTCCCCGAGGCGCTGGAGGTGACGGGTGCGGACGCCGCCGTCCTGGGGTGCAACGTCGTCGGTGACGGGCGCCACGTCGTGCTCGACCACCGGGCGGAGACGCTGGCCGACGACCTGGCCGATGCCGGGTTCGTGCCCGTGCCCGTCGAGGTCGACGAGTTCACCAAGGCAGGCGGCGGGGTCAAGTGCATGACCATGGAGCTCCGCCCCGGCATCCTGCCGTCCAGCGCCGAGCCGACGACCACCACGGACACGACGCGACCGGGAGGGCCCGCATGACCGACCACGCCGCCCACAACTACTCGCCGCTGCCGGTGACCATCGCCGATGCCCGCGGGGCGTGGGTCACCGACGTCGAGGGACGGCGCTACCTCGATGCCCTCGCCGGGTACTCGGCGTTGAACTTCGGCCACCGCCATCCCGACCTGCTCGCGGCGGCCCACGCCCAGCTGGACCGGGTCACCCTGACCAGCAGGGCCTTCCGCCACGATCGGTTCGACGTGTTCGCGGAGCGGCTCGCCGCCCTGGCCGGCAAGGACGCGATCCTGCCGATGAACACGGGGGCGGAGGCGGTCGAGACCGCGATCAAGGCCGCGCGGAGGTGGGGCTACCGGGTCAAGGGCGTGCCGGCCGACCAGGCGACCATCATCGTGGCCGACGGCAACTTCCACGGCCGGACGACGACCATCGTGGGGTTCTCGTCCGACGAGGACGCGCGCGCCGACTTCGGGCCGTTCACCCCGGGCTTCGTGTCGGTGCCCCACGGCGACCTCGACGCCCTCGAGGCGGCGATCGACGACACGACGGTCGCGGTGCTGTTCGAACCGATCCAGGGCGAGGCGGGCGTGGTCCTGCCGCCCGACGGATGGCTGACCGGGGTCCGACAGTTGTGCGACGACCACGACGTCCTGTTCGTCGCCGACGAGATCCAGTCGGGACTGGGTCGCACCGGCCACACCTTCGCCTGTGACCACGAGGCGGTCGAGCCGGACGTCTACGTCCTGGGCAAGGCGCTGGGTGGTGGGGTCGTGCCGGTCAGCGCGATCGTGGCGAACCGCGACGTGATGGATGTGTTCACCCCGGGCTCGCACGGGTCGACCTTCGGGGGCAACCCCCTGGCCTGCGCGGTGGGGACGGCCGTGGTGGACCTGCTGTCCACGGGCGAGTTCCAGGCCCGCGCCCGGGCGCTGGGCAAGCTGCTGGCCGACGGACTGGCGGACCTCGACGGCCTCGACGCGGTGCGGGTCCGGGGGCTGTGGGCCGGGATCGACGTCGCCGGGGGCCGCACGGGCAAGGACGTGTGTGTCGAGTTGATGCACGCCGGCGTGCTGGCCAAGGACACGCACGGCTCGACCATCCGGCTGGCGCCACCGCTGGTGGTCACCGAGGACGAGATCGAGCTGCTGGTGGCCACCCTCGGCGACGTCCTCGCCGGCTGATCGACGGCGTCGCGACGGTGCGAGCGGGGAGACTCGAACTCCCACGGCCAAGGGCCACTGAGACCTAAACCCAGCGCGTCTACCGGTTCCGCCACGCTCGCGAGGTGTGCGTCAGGATAGGGCTGGCGGCCCAAAGCCGGTCAGCCGGCGTCCATGACGGCGCGGATGCGGTGGACGAGTTCGACCGAGGCGTCGATCTCGGCCCGGGCGATCGACACGCTCTCGACGTTGGCGCCGAGCGGGATGTCGCGCCTGCGGGCGAAGGCCCACAGGTCGCGGAAGGTGCGCTCGCAGGCGTCCAGCGAGGCGGCCAGGGTGTCCTCGGCACGCAGCAGGTCGTTCGCGATCCACCGGGGCACGTCCACGCCCAGCCAGCGCAGGAAGCCCAGCGTGCGCTCCGAGCCACAGGGCGACAGGGTGACGAGCACGGGGGGCACGGGGCGGCCCTGGTCGAGGCAGGCCAGGTGGAGGTCGCTGAGCACGTCCTTGGTGTCGCTCGCGGCGTAGACGGCCTGGCTGACGAAGAAGGAGCAGCCGGCATCCACCTTGCCCAGCACGCGCTCGTGCTCGCCGTGCCCGTTGCGATGGCGTTCGCCGATCAGGACCCCACCGGTCAGGAGGTCGGTGTGGCCACGACGTCGCAACGCGTACGCGTCCGACAGCCGCATCGTGGTGTCCTGGTGACGTGACGCGGCGCCGACGAGCACGGTCGCCCCGCCCCGGGCAGCGATCCGCTCGAGGCTGTCCGCCAGGTCCTGCTCGGGCAGTCTCCCGACACACCGGTACACGATCTTGGGTCGGTCGACGTCGGCGAGCAGGTCGTAGGCGTAGTCCACCGGGTCGAGCGGTTCCTCCCACGGGAACGGTCGCTCCACCGACGTGCGGACCGACTCGTCCTGCAGGTCGTACACGACGACACCGTCGACCGGCATGTCCGCGATCCGCTCGGCCTGGCGCCCGGCGACGTCCACGATCCGGTCTGCTCCCCACGACTGCTTGGGTGGGGTCACGCCGTAGGTCAGCACGCCGGGCTGTCCGGTGGCGAGTCTGTCGAGCATCGTCGGCGCAGGCATCGTCGGGTTCCGTCGGGGGCGGGGCAGGAGGGGCGAGGCTATGCGAGCCCGGCGGGTGGGGATTGCACCGGACCGTCGGCGCGTTGGCCGGTGCACGTCATGATCCCTGGGAGGACGAGGTGGCCGACCCCGCTGCGCACGATCCCGCCGCCGTTGCCCGGGTGTCCGGGCCGGCGTCACTGTCCCTGGAGGAGCGGGCCGGCCGGCTGGCGCTGGCCGCCGTCGTGCTGGGGTCGGCCGCGGTCTTCCTCGACTCGACCGTGATCACGGTCGCGCTGCCGGCGATCGCCACCGACCTCGGCGCCGACGTCGCCGACCAGCAGTGGGTGGCGAACTCCTACATGGTGACCCTGTCGGCCCTGCTGCTGTTCGGCGGCCGGCTGGGGGACCGGTTCGGGCGCCGGCGGATGTACCTGTGGGGCCTGGGAGCGTTCGTCGTGACGGCGGGACTGGCCGCGTTCGCCCCGACGATCGAGGTGCTGATCGCGGCGCGCGCCCTGCAGGGCGTCGGTGGGGCGCTCCTGACCCCCGGCTCGTTGTCGATCATCCAGGCGAGTTTCCGTCGCCACGACCGGGCACGAGCGATCGGCCTGTGGACGGCACTGTCGGGGGCCACGACGGCCGGGGGACCGGTGGCCGGCGGGTGGCTGACCGACCAGTTCGGCTGGCGGAGCGTCTTCGTGCTGCTGGTGGTGCTCGGGATCGGGGCCTTCGTCCTGGCCGTGCGGGCGGTGCCGGAGTCGCGCGATCGTGCGGCGGCGGGTCGCGTGGACGTGGCGGGGGCGGTGCTCGCCGGGGTCGCGCTGGCCGCCCTGTCGTGGGGGCTGACGACGGCCGGCGACCGCGGTGGCTTCCCCCCCGAGGTCCTCGCGGCCATCGGGGTCGCGATCGTGGCGGTCGTGGCGTTCGTGGCGACCGAGCGGCGGGTGCAGGACCCGCTCCTGCCGCCGGAGCTCGGGGCGAACCGGCCCCTGGTTGTCGTCAACGGGCTGACGTTCGTCGTCTACGGCGCCCTGGGTGGGATGTCGTTCCTGCTCACCCTGTACCTCCAGAACGCGCTCGGCTACTCCGCGGCCGCGGCCGGGGCGGCCTCCCTGCCCATGATCGTGCTGATGGTGGTCGGGTCGCCGCGGATGGGTGAGGTGGCCCGTCGGTCCGGTCCGCGACGCCCGCTGGTCGCCGGCAGCGTCCTGATGGCGGTCGGGATGCTGCTGTTGTCGTTCCTGTCACCCGGGGACTCCTACCTCGTCGGGGTCCTGCCCGGGGTGGCCGTGTTCGGCGTCGGGTTGATGTTCCTGGTGGCCCCGGTGACCGCGTCGGCCCTGGCGGTCGTGGACGACGACCACGCGGGGCTGGCCTCGGGGCTCAACAACGCCGTGGCACGGACCGCCCAGCTCCTGGTGGTGGCGGTCCTGCCCCTGGCCGTCGGGCTGTCCGGCGACGACTTCGCCGATCCGGCGACCTTCCGGGTGGGCTACGCCCTGGCCCTGCGCCTGACCGCCGGTCTGGCCGCGGTGGGTGCCGTCATCGCGTTCACCCTGTTGGACGACGACACGATCGACCTCGGGCGCGACGACTGAGTGCAGCCGGGTGGGGTGCGGCAGGCGCGCTGCCGGCGTACCGAACCGAGACGCCACGACTACTGTCGGTGCGCTGCGGGAACGGACCCGGGGCACGACTGGGAGCCTGGCATGACGACACGAGGTGTGTTCCGCTCCATCGGCGCAGGGGTGGCGGCTGCCGCCCTGGTGGCGACGGCGACCGCGGCCGGTGCGGCACCGGACCGACCGGGTGAGCCCAACTTCTCCGCCGGGGCGGACGGGATCGGCGATCCCTACTTCCCCCTGGCCGGGAACGGTGGGATCGACGTCGTCCACTACGACCTCGACATCCACTACACGCCGCCGGAGCCCGACCCCGCGCCGCTCGAGGGGACGATGGACGCCACGGCCACCATCGAGCTGGCCTCCACGGCTGACCTCGACCAGTTCAACCTCGACCTGCGGGGGCTGGTCGCCGAGTCGGTGGTGGTCGACGGCAAGCCGATGGCGTTCACGCAGACCGACAACGAGCTGGTCGTCACGCCCCGCCCGAAGCTGCAGGCAGGTCGCAACGTCACGGTCGTCGTGGAGTACGGCGGCACGACGATCCGACCTCGTGACATCGAGAACGCGCTGTACGGGTGGGTCACGACGCGGGACGGGGCCATGGTGGTCAGCGAGCCCGACGGCTCCGCGACGTGGTTCCCGGTCAACGACCACCCGCTGGACAAGGCGACCTACGAGTTCGAGATCACCGTTCCCGAGGGCCTGGTGGCCGTGGCCAACGGGCTGCTGGTCGGCGAGTCCACCGTGGACGGCTGGACCACCTGGACCTGGGACGCCCCGGACCCGATGGCGGCCTACCTGGCCACGGCGACGGTCGGGGACTTCGTGCTCGACAGCTACACGGCCGAGAACGGCACGCCGATCATCGACGCCGTCGACCCGTCGCGACCCGCGTCGTCGTCGGCGAACCTGGCCAAGACGGGGGCGATGCTGACCTTCTTCGAGGGGCTGTACGGCGACTACCCGTTCGTGTCCTACGGCGCCATCGTGGACGACGACTCGGTCGGCTACGCCCTGGAGACCCAGACCCGCTCGTTCTTCTCGCGCAACGCCAACGAGTCCACGGTCGCCCACGAACTCGCCCACCAGTGGATGGGCAACCACGTCAGTCCCGCCCAGTGGTCCGACATCTGGCTGAACGAGGGCTGGGCGACGTACTCGTCGTGGATGTGGGCCGAGGCCAACGGCGGGACCACCGCCCAGCAGTCCTTCGACAACGTCCTGAACATCTCCGAGGCCTCGTCGTACTGGACGATCGTAGTGTCGGACCCGGGGCCGTTCGGACTGTTCTCGAGCCCGGTGTACACGCGCGGGGCGGCCACGCTGCACGCGTTGCGGACGGAGATCGGCGACGAGGACTTCTTCGCCCTCGCCAAGGAGTGGGTCGTGCGGTACGGCGGCGGGACCGCCTCCACCAACGACTTCCGCGCCCTGGCCGAGGAGGTCTCCGGCCAGGACCTCGACCAGCTCTTCGACGTGTGGCTCGACACCCCGAGCCGTCCCACCACCTGGTAGGCGATCTGCGACCAGACCGGGCACGTCGAGAGTGCTGATCGCGGCCACATGCGTCCGGGATCCGCACACTCGACGTGGCTGTGGCTGGCATGCCTCGATCCGCGCATGCCATGGGGCAGGCGCGGGCGAGGCCAGGGGGAACGTGGTCGGATCAGGGTCGGTCGAGGCGGCGGCCACGATCACCGGGGGAGGTGACGGCACCGGGGCCAGGTGTCGGCGGGATCAGGGGGCCCGGGTAGCGGGCGGGTCCTTGCCCGTGCGTGATGGAGGTGGGAGGTGGAAGGGTGCAGGCTGGTGGACCTGGTATCCGGACGCGGGGACGGTCCAGGTGCGGGACCCGTCGGGGTGGCGGTCGAGCCGCCACTGCTTGCGGGTCTTGCGGGTGTGGGCCCGTCGCGACACCAGTCCGAGGTTGCCGACGTCGGTCGGACCTTCCGGCCACGGGACGACGTGGTCGACGTCGCACAACCGCGCCGCAGTGGTCGACGCAGGAGCAGTGTCGTGGAGGTCGCGCGCGATCACGGCGTCGCGCAGCCACCCGGGCGGCACCTTCGTGCGGTGTCCGACCCCGACCACCTGGCCGACGTCGTCGACTGCGACGAGCCGGGTCGCGGCGCCGTCGGCCACCCAGCGGCGTGCGACGTCGGAGGTGACCTTCATCCGTCCGGCCAGCTTCGTCAGCACCCACGCCGGCGTGGTCCCGTCGATGAGGCTGTCGACATGGCACGTCAGCGTCACCGACGGCACCCGCCGCCCCCGCCCGGACGTGTCGTCGTCGACGTGGAGCGGTTCCAGGGTGCCGGCCCGCCTGCCGGTCACCAGCGCGAACAACGCATCGGCCCGCCGACGGCTCCGTGCCGCGTCGAGCGCAGCGGCATGCCGGTGCGCCTCGGTGAGAGCACGGTCGTCGTGCACCGACGAGCCGTCGTAGCCCTCGGGGGCGTCGGAGTCGTCCGATGCCGTCACAACGTCCAGCGCGCCTTCGTCGGCATCTTCGTCAGCATCGGCGGCGAGGGTGGCTGCCATGTGGTCGATGGCCTCGACCCAAGGGGTGAAGTGGGTCGGGTCCCAGTCGCCGTTGAACGATCCGGACCCGTCCACACGAGGCATGATCCGTGTGCGGTTCGCTGCGACCGGCGTGCGGTCACGCTCCTTCGTGCGTTGCCCGACGAGCTGGTCGGCGAGCCAGTCAACCTCCCACACCAGGTGGTCAGCCTCCACGTCGGCATGCGACACGGCCCGTTCGGCGACGAGTGCGTCGATGCGGTCACGCCCCGCGACGTCCACGGTCCGGGCCGCGGTGACGATCCCTCGAACCTGGCTCCACGACACCTGGCCCTGCACGAACGCGGACCGGACGGCGGGCATGGCGGCGAGCGTGGTCGCGACCCGCAGCAGCGTGTTGCGTTCGAACCCGACCTGCCGACACGTCTGCGCCAACACGACCTCGACCGGCACGCCGAGCGTGGTCTCGCACGCGTCGTCCTCGATCGCGCGGATCAACGTCTCGACCAGGTCGGCCGCGAGCCGGTCGAACCGCCCCGCCGCCTCCACCAACCTGCCCACCTTGGCGGCCTGGCGGCTCCCGGACCAGTCGACCTCCCTGGCTGCCGACGGCGCCGGCGCCACCCCCTCGGCCACCGGGGCGACGGTGCGTGCCCGACCGGCGGGTCGGGGGTCGGGAGTCGGGGCGTCGTTCGAGTCCATGTGATGCACCGTAACCCCCTGCTGCGACATCCCGACCATCGAATCCGGCCCCTTGTGGAGAACCGGGAGATCGTCCCAAGGGCCGGGTCCGCGGATCGCCCGGACCGGCGAAACCGTGGGCCGAGGATCCAGCCCTGCACCGGCCCTCGCGCCCTGGGCCTCCTGCCGGAGGGAGGGACCGTGCCGACGGACCGGAGCGACTCAAGCGGAGCGCAGTGCGCCCGAACATGGCCCATGGCGAAGACCCTCGCTGCCGGCGGGCGCGCGAGCACCAAGCGGAGCCCCGGGCCGACGGTGCGGCCCGACCACCGGCCTGACGCCCGCTGCCAGAAGCCCACCCGGGGCCGACGGTGCGGCCCAATTACCGGCCTGACGCCCGCTGCCCGAAGCCCACGCGACCGCACGGTGCCACCCGAGCACCGGCCCCCAGCCCACCCGGGCTGACGGTGCGGCCCGACCACCGGCCCACAGCCCACCCGGGCCGACGGTGCGGCCCGACCACCGGCCCACAGCCCACCCGGGCCGACGGTGCGGCCCGACCACCGGACCAATGCCCAGGCGAACCCACCGGCACGCCGACAACGCGGCCCCGCCCGACTCAGTCGCCGAAGAGTGGCAGGCCCGTGTCGGGGGTGATCGGCCCGGGACCCTCCGGGCGGTCGGCAGGCTCGGCCGGCAGGGCATCCACGACGTGCTGGAGCGGGTGGAGGAACGGCATGGCCGTCGGGTCGAGCTCCTCGGCCTCCACGAAGTCCCCGACCCCGTCGTCCGCCAGCGGCGCTGCCGTGATGCGCGGGTGCTTCTTGCGCGCCCCGTAGACCGCCACGATCGCGTCGGCGTCCCCGACCTCCCCCTCGGCGAGGAACCCCCAGGCCGGCACGCGGTTGGCCTCCAGCTGCTCCTTGGCGAAGGTGGCGAGGTAGGCGTGCCGCGCCTCGTCCTCCTCGGGGAACCCGGCCAGCGTCAGCAACTGGGTCCGCTCACCACCCGGAACCAGCATGGTCGGGGGGATCGGGCGCTCCTCGCGGCCGGCCAACTCCATGGCTGCCGCGATGCAGAGCTTGCGGAGATCCTCGAACTGCACACCAGGGTCCTCGACGACGACGGCCGCGACGGTACGGCCCCACTCGCCGTCGCGTCACGGGCCACCCGTCCACCGCCCCGCAGCACGAGAGCCCACGAACCCGGCGTCGATCCGGGCCACGACGTCACACGCTCGTGGTGGCGCCGACCGAGGCCGACGAGACCGTGCGGGCGTACTTGGCGAGCACGCCGCGGGTGTAGCGCGGCTCGATCGGGACGAAGTCGGCGCGGCGCCGCTCCAGCTCGTCGGCGTCGACGTGCAGGTCCAGGACCTGCTCGGGCACCGAGATGCGGATCTCGTCGCCGTCCCGCACCAGCCCGATCGGGCCACCGTCGGCGGCCTCGGGGGCGACGTGGCCGATCGAGAACCCGTGGGTGGCGCCGGAGAACCGGCCGTCGGTGAGCAGCGCCACCGAGTCGCCCATCCCGGCACCCTTGATCGCCGCCGTGGTCGCCAGCATCTCGCGCATCCCGGGCCCGCCGATCGGACCCTCCCAGCGGATCACCACGACGTCACCGGGCTCGACCTTCCCGGTCAGGACAGCCTCCAGCGCACCCTGCTCACCGTCGAAGACCCGGGCCGTCCCGGTGAACTCGTGGGCGTCGACGGGGATGCCGGCGACCTTGACCACGGCGCCGCCCGGGGCCAGGGAGCCCTTGAGGATGACCAGTCCACCCTCGGGGTGGATCGGGTCGTCGAGCGGGTGCACGACGTCGCCGTCGGGGCCCGGCACGTCCATCCCGGCCAGGTTCTCGGCGACCGTCCGCCCGGTCACGGTCAGCGCGTCGCCGTGCAGGAGCCCGGCGTCGAGCAGTTCGCGCATCACGACCGGCACGCCGCCGAGCGCGTCGAGGTCGTTCATGACGTAGGCCCCGCCGGGGGTCATGTCCGCGATGTGGGGCACCCGGGCCCCGACCGGGTTGAAGTCGTCGATCGTGAAGTCGACGTCGGCCTCGCGGGCGATCGCCAGCAGGTGGAGGACCGCGTTGGTCGAGCCACCCAGCGCCATCGTCACCGCCACGGCGTTCTCGAGCGCCTCCCGGGTCACGATGTCACGTGCGGTGATGCCCTGTTCGAGCAGCGCCACGGCGGCCCTGCCCGACGCGACGGCGAACTCCTCGCGTCGTGGACCGACCGCGGACGGGGAGGCCGAGCCGGGCAGGGACAGGCCCATCGCCTCGAGCGCCGACGACATCGTGTTGGCCGTGAACATGCCGCCACAGGAGCCCTCGCCGGGGCACGCGGCACGCTCGATCGCGAGCAGTTCCTCGTCGTCGATCGCGCCCCGCCCACGGGCGCCCACGGCCTCGAAGACCGCCTGGACCGTGATGTCGTGTCCGTCGTGGTGGCCCGGGAGGATGGACCCGCCGTACAGGAAGACGCTGGGCACGTCGAGCCGGACCGCCGCCATCGCCATGCCCGGCAGGGACTTGTCGCACCCGGCCAGGGTGACCATGCCGTCGAAGCGCTCGGCGTGCATGACCGTCTCGACCGAGTCGGCGATCACCTCGCGCGACACCAGCGAGGCGCGCATGCCCTCGTGGCCCATCGAGATCGCGTCGGACACCGACACGGTCGTGAACTCGATCGGGTAGCCGTTCGCGGCCGCCACACCCTCCTTGGCGAGCGTGGCGAGGCGGGCCAGCGACAGGTTGCAGGGCGTGACCTCGTTCCACGACGACACGACCCCGACCTGGGGCTTGGTGAAGTCCTCGTCGGTCATCCCGATGGCACGCAGCATCGCCCGGGCCGGGGCGCGCTCGTAGCCCTCGGTGACCTCGCGACTGCGGTGACGGGGATCGGCCATGGCGGCGGGCTTTCCGTGGGCGGACGGGCAGTGCCGTCGCACGGTAGTCCCGGCCGCCCTGACGGGCGAGCCTCGCGCCGGCGGGTCCGGGGAGGGCCGACGGGCGTGACATGGCTCGACGCCACGGGCCGGTAGCGTCCCCGGACGTCGTCCCCGCCCGTTCGGAGGCACTGCGATGGTGGACCTGCACGACACGGAGTTCGTCGACGTCGATCCCGAGGTGCTCGTGCCGCCCAGTCCACCGAGCGCGTTCCTCGACGTGCTGGGCCTGGTGGTCACGCTCGTCTCACCGCGCCGCGTGGAGGCGTACGTCGACGTGGACGAACGCCTGCACCAGCCGTACGGACTGGTCCACGGCGGGGTCCACGCCGCGATCATCGAGACACTGTGCTCGTTCGGCGCCGCCGGCGTCGCCGCGGCGGACGGACGCGGCGCGGTCGGCCTGTCCAACAGCACCGACTTCGTGCGACCGCACCGGGTCGGGCGGCTCGACGCGGTCGCCACCCCGATCCACCTCGGTCGCTCCCAGCACCTGTGGCGGGCGGCGATCACCCGCGCAGACGACGGCAAGCTCGTCGCGCAGGGCCAGGTCCGCCTCCAGGTGGTCGACCCCGCCGGCCTGGGCGGCTGACCGTCCGGCGGCACGTGGGCCGTTCGTCGGGGCGCTCCCGGCCGGAGCGGGCCGCGGGAGCACTAGGATTTGGAATCCATCCTCCAACAGTGCCCCCAACAGTGCAGGAGCGGTCATGAGCTGGATCGGTGTCGACCTCGGCGGACTCCGGGTCACGACGGTGGCCCTGGACTCCGACGGTGAGCAACTCGCCGAGCTGAGCATGCGGACGCCGCGCAGTGGGGATCGCCTGGAGGTCGTGGACGTGCTCGAGACGGCCGTGCGCTCGGTCGTCGACGACGCAGACCTGACCATGGCCGACGTGTCCGGCGTGGGCGTCGCCACCCCCGGGATGGTGGTGGGTGGGACGATCGGTGGCGCCTCCAACGTCCCGGGCTGGTCCGAGCGGTTCTCGCTGGCGGAGATGCTGGGTGACCGCCTCGGACCGCCGATCCGGCTGGTCAACGACGTCACCGCCGCCGCCGTCGCCGAGCACCGCTTCGGCGCTGCCCGCGGCGAGGACGACGCGCTCGTGGTGTTCGCGGGCACCGGTGTCGGGGCCGGACTGATCCTCAACGGTGGTGCCTACCTCGGGGGACACGGCGGTGCCGGGGAGTTCGGCCACACCGTCGTGGTCCACAACGGCGCGACCTGCCCCTGCGGACGCCGAGGCTGCGTCGAGGCCTACACCGGACGCAAGGCCATGGTCCGGACGGCGCGCCACGCGATGCAGCAGGGCCGCTCCACGACCCTGTTCGACCTCGCGGAGGAACAGGGCACGCGCGAGCCCACCTCGGGCACCTTCCGCATCGCGCTGGAGCAGGGCGACGAGCTGGTGACCGAACTGTTGACCACGGCCGTCCAGGTGCTGGGCGCGGGCATCGCGTCGGTCGTCAACCTCCTGGACGTCGACCTGGTCGTCGTCGGTGGCGGCCTGGGCGACGAGCTGGGGGACTGGTACCGCCACCGGGTCGAGTCCGCGATGCGTCCGCACCTGTTCCTCCAGCCGCCGACCGTGACGATGGCGCCAGCCCAGCTGGGTGCCTACGGCGGAGCCGTCGGGGCGGCGACCGTGGTCCACGACCACGTCGAGGGACGGCCGGTGTCCACCCCGGCCTGACACCGCGCCGCGGGGAGTTGGCCGGGCGGCGTCGCATCGGCCACACTCGGGGTCCGTCCGGCCCATCCGAGGACCCCACCGTGCCCGTACGCGACGACGCCCTGCTCCTGGTCGACCACCTGGAGGCAACGGTCGACCGCATGGTCGACCACCTCGCCCACGCCGTGGTCCACGACGGCCGGCCGTCGACGGACGCCATCGACGCGCACGGCACCGTGGCCTACGACGTCGCCACGATCGCCTCGGGGGTCGAGGCGGCCCGTGCCCTGGTCACCGTGGCGTTCGACGACGCGGCACCCACCGACGACCTCCTCGAGGCGGACCTCGCGCTGGTGTTCGCGGCCGACGTCGCGGCGGACCTCGTCGCCCGAACGACCGGCCGCCGGGCCGCCTTCGGGCTGGACGACGAGCCGGACGGCCCGGACGACGGCCCGGGTGACCCTGACGTCGCCGCGGCACTGGCCGCAGGGCGCGATCCGGCGCTGCTGGCCAGCGTCGGCCAGCGCGTCCTGGACGGGCAGACCGCGCCGCGTCACCTGGGCGAGGACCTCGAGATGGTGCGCCAGGCGTTCCGACGCTTCGCCGAGGAACGGGTCGTGCCCATCGCCGAGCAGGTCCACCGCGAGGACGCCGACATCCCCGACGAGGTCGTCACCGGCCTGGCCGAGATGGGCTGTTTCGCCCTGTCGATCCCCACCGAGCACGGTGGCATGGCCGACGGCAGCCCGGACGAGCTGCTCAACATGGTGGTGGTCACCGAGGAGCTGTCCCGGGGCTCGCTGGGTGCGGCCGGTTCCCTCATCACGCGCCCCGAGATCATCGGCACGGCGATCCTCAAGGGCGGGACCACCGAGCAGCAGGAGCGCTGGCTCCCGACCATCGCCTCGGGCGAGAAGATGTGTGCCGTCGCCGTCACCGAGCCCGACGTCGGCTCCGACGTGGCCGGGATGACCACGACCGCGACCCGAGACGGTGACGACTGGGTGCTGGACGGGGTCAAGACGTGGTGCACGTTCGCGGGGCGGGCCGAGTACCTGCTGGTGCTGGCGAGGACCGACCCGGACCGGTCGCGTGGCCATCGTGGGCTGTCGCTGTTCGTGGTCGACAAGCCACGCTTCGCCGGCCACGAGTGGTCGGTGGAACAGGACGGACCCGACGGACCAGGCTCCGGCGGCCGCATGGAGGCACGGGCGATCCCGACGCTGGGCTACCGCGGCATGCACTCCTTCGAGGTGGCGATCGACTCCTGGCGGGTGCCCCACGCCAACCTGGTCGGCGAGGACGACGGGATCGGCCGGGGGTTCTACCTCCAGATGCAGGCCTTCGCGAACGCCCGGCTCCAGACGGCTGCCCGGGCGCTGGGGGTGATGCAGTCCGCGCTGGACGAGGCGGTCGCCTACGCCGACCAGCGTCGGGTGTTCGGCAGTGCGCTGGCCGACTACGAGCTGACCCGGGTCAAGGTCGCACGCATGGCCGCCCTGATCGCGGGCAACCGGGCCTTCGCGGTGGCGGTCGCCCGGATGCTCGCCGCCGGCACCGGTCAGCTCGCCGCCTCGCAGGTCAAGCAGCTGGCCTGCCGCACGGCCGAGTGGGTCACCCGCGAGGCCCAGCAGCTGCACGGCGGCTACGGCTACGCCGAGGAGTACACCGTCTCGCGCCTGTTCGTGGACGCCCGCGTCCTGAGCATCTTCGAGGGCGCCGACGAGGTCCTCGCCCTCAGAGTCATCGCTCGCCAGTTGGTGTCCGACCATGCATGACGTGGCCGGTCGCCAATGCGTGGGACGTTCTGAGCGCAGCGAAGAACTCCAACGCGCCCGGAGGGCGCGCGTCATCGCCCGCCAGTTGGTGGCCGACGCCGCGGCTGACGCGGCCGGCGCGTAGGTGGCCACCGATCCGGCCGACGGGCCGCCTCGCTCCGATCCGGTCACGGTCACCGTGGCCCGCCGCATCGCCCCGGGGCGCGAGGAGGACTTCGTCGCGTTCTCGCGGCGGGCGCTGGCCACGGCGGCCGACTGGCCCGGCTTCCTCGGTGGCGGGATCCTGCGACCGCCACCGGGCGGGGACGAGTACCACGTCGTCTACCGCTTCGTCGACGCGGACGCCCAGCGCGCCTGGGAGGAGTCCGACCAGCGCGCCTCGCTCATGGAGGACGGCGACGAGCTGATGGAGACCATCGGCGTGTGGCGCATCCGCGGTCTGCACGACTGGTTCGACCTGCCCGGTCGGGGCGCCGACGGCCCGCCGAAGTGGAAGCTGGCGGTCGTGGCGTGTGCCGCGGTCATCCCGATGTCGCTGGCGATGACCTGGTGGATCGTGCCGGCGCTGGACGTCCTGCCGGTCGTCCCGCGCACGGTCGTGACCTCGGTGATCTTCGCCGCCTACATGACCTTCCTGGCCGTGCCCTGGATCAGTGGGCTCGTGCGACGCTGGCTGTATCCCCGGGACTGACCGCGGGCGGTCGCCCGGTCAGGTGACGACCGCGACCACCACGGCCATGGCGGTGACGTGGCCCAGCAGGGCGGTCGCTCCCAGGGCGTCGCCGGTGAGCCCCCCGACCTTGTGCACGGACCACCGGGCCGTGCCGATCGCCACCAGTGCGACCAGCGCGAGCAGCACCGGTGCCCAGGCACCGGTGGCGATCCAGGCGACGCCGACCGCGGTGGCGAGCCCGATCCCGGTGGTGACCGCGGATCCCGGTCCGGCCACCAGGGTCGACAACGAGCCGGCGGGTGCGACCGGGGCCGACCACAGGGCGACCAGGATGCCGGCACGCCCGACCACGTGGCCGGTCGCGAGCGCCGCTAGGACGGGTGGCACCGCGGTGGGCAGGTCCGGTCGGCCGACCAGGGTCGGGCCGGTGGCGGGCAGGCCGGCCAGCAGCGCCACCCGCAGTCCCAGCACCAGCACCAGCGCACTGGCACCGAACGTGCCGACCCGCGAGTCGCGCATGATCTCGAGCCGCCCCGCGGCGTCCCAGCCGCCGAACCAGCCGTCCGCGACGTCGGCGAGACCGTCCTCGTGGAAGGCGCCCGTGACGACCACCCCGGTCGCCACGGCGAGCACGGCGGCGGGCAGCGGGCCCAGCAGCGGTCGGGCGAGCAGGGCGACGGCCGCCGCGAGCAGGGCGACGACCAGGCCGACCACGGGGAACAGGCCGGTCGCGCGGGCGAGGTCGTCGTCGCGGAGGTCGATGTCCGGGAGGGGGAGCCGGGTGAGGAAGCGACCGGCCACCACCAGCAGGCGGGTCATGACGTCGTGCGGTCGGGCGAGTTCATCGGTGCACGTTCGGATCGGACTGGTCGACCCGCAGTCGCACGGTGTGCACGGAGTCGCCCGACAGGATCCCCGCCCGGCCGAAGAGTCGTCCGAACTGCCAGTTCGACAGCCCCAGCTCGGGCTTGTCCAAGGCGTACTGGCCGTCGACCCAGCGGGTGAAGCCGTTGCCGACGAAGGGTGCGTCCACCAGGGCGAAGAAGCGATCCTGCTCCTCGGGGTCGGCCGACAGCAGCGAGGCCACGAAGCGTGGCGCGTGGGCGTTGTGCAACTCGATGGCGGCGTCGAGGTCGTCGACCACGGCAACGGTGACCTCGGGGTTGTCCTCCCACTCCCACTCGGTCCCGAGCTCCTCCTCGGCCAGCTCGGTCACGGCGGGCTCGTCGTGGATCCCGTCGGCTCGGCTGACCGCGACCCGGGTCTCCAGGCGGTCCGGGTCGACCGTCGCCAGGTGCTCGAGGTCGCCGACGCGGACGTGCAGGCGGGGGGCGACGGCGCGGGCCGTGGCGGCGGCGTCGACACCGGCCAGCACGGCGGGCAGTGCGGTCGCGACGGCGTCGGCGGTCACCACGACCGTGTTGAGGGTGTTGCAGACCTTGCGGTCGAGCGAGGCGGCCACGGCTGCGGCCAGCCGCTCGGGCTCGGCCCGCCCGGTCGCGACCATCCATGCGCCACCGGTCCCGTGCAGGGACACCGGGTTGCCGGCGGCCCGCGCGATCGCGCCGAGCTGGGCGACTGCGGCCCCCGATCCCCGGGCCACGGCCAGGCCGAGACGGGGATCGGCGAACATCGCCCACCCGGCGGCGTGGGTCGGGGAGTCGAGCAGGGTGACGGCACCCGGTGGCAGGCCGGAGGACGCGAGGGCGGGATCGAGGGCGGCGCCGACCAGGGCCCGGGCGGTGCCCAGGGCGTCCGAGCCGATCCGGAACACGACGGTGTTGCCGGAGCGCAGCACGCCCGTGGCGTCGGCGAACACGTTCGGACGTCCCTCGAAGACGAACGCCACGACCCCGAGCCCGTCTCGCACCGCGTCGGCCGACCAGCCGGGATGGTCGACGTGGTCGACGCGTCGTCCCCGCTCCGGCGGTGCGTCGGCCCAGCTGCGCAGCCCGGCGACCATGTCGGCGCGCATCCGGTCGTCCAGGACGAGCCGAGTCGTCGAGCGACCCCGTTGCCTGGCCCGGTCGACGTCGGCGCTGTTGGCCGCCGCGACGGGTGCGAACACCTCGTCGTCGGCGAGGCGGTCGGCGAACGCGTGGTAGAAGGTCGTGATCGCGGCGTCGTCGACCTCGCCCATGGCGGCGAAGGCACGCCGGGCACGACCGACCGCGTCCGCTGCCAGGGACCGCTGCGTGGCGGGGAGGTGGAGGAGGTCGCCGGTGTCGTCGACCACCAGCAGGGCGTCGCCGGGTCCGAAAGCGGCCGCGAGGTCGTCGTCGACGTGCACGACGCGGTCACCGCCGACGACGATCGGCATGCCGGGTTCGAGCGAGGTCAGGGGCAGGGGAGTGGCAGTCATGGCCGCCAGCCTAGGCCCCGTGGCATCGAGCCGACCTCAGCAGGCGCGGCTCAGCAGGGGGTAGGGGTCCACCGGACCGCCACCACCGGGGTGGTACTCGAAGTGCACGTGGTAGACGGTGCCGACGGCGTTGCCGGTCCAGCCGTTGCGCCCGACCTGCTGGCCAGCCGAGACGTGGGTCCCGTTGCCGACCGAGTGGCTGTCCAGGTGCATGTAGAGGTAGTCGTTGCCGTCGTCGCCGTGCAGGGTGCCCCAGATGCCGGCGCTGTCGCCGTAGGACTCGCGCTCCCACGTGCCGGACACGATCGCGTAGACCGACTGGCCCTTGGAGCCGACCAGGTCGTTGCCCTGGTGGGAGCGCGTGCCGCCACCACGGGGCGCGCCCCAGTCGTTGTAGAGGTGGACACCCGACAGGGGGCAGGCCAGGCCGCCGCTGCTGGGGATCGACCCACCGCCACCGCCACCACCGGACGAGCCGCCACCACCGGACGAGCCGGAGGACGAGCCCGAGCTGGACGAGGACGACGAGCTGGAACTGGACGAGTCGGAGGAGGACGACGAGCTGGAGTCGGAGGAGGACGAGCTGGAGCTCGAGGCCTCGTCCTGCTCCTCCTCGGCGGCCGCGGCGGCCGCGGCAGCCTGGGCGGCGGCCTCTTCCTCGGCGGCCTCGCGTGCGGCGGCCTCGGCGGCTGCCTTGCGACGGGCAGCCTCCTCGGCTGCCTTGCGGGCCGCGATGGCGTCGTTGATCCGCTGGATCTCGGCGCCCAGGGCGGACTCGTCGTCGGACAGGTTCGCGGCGCGGGACTGCAGACCGGTGCGCAGCTCCTCGGCCTCGTCGAGGTTGGCGTCGACCTCGGCCTTGCGGTCGTCGGCCTCGGCGCGCAGGTCGGCCAGCAGGCCGTTGCGCTCCTCGAGCTCGGCCGACACGACGTCCAGCCGGGCACGGTCGACCTCGGCCTGTTCGGCGACCGAGCGGTCCCCGTCGGCCAGGCGCGTCATCATCGCGGCCCGGTCGATGGCGCCCTCGGCGGTCGTGGACTCGAACAGCTCCATGACCGGGGCCTCGGGCCCGTTGGTGTACAGCGAGCGGGCCTTCTCGCGGATGCGCTCGCGGGCGGCGCCGACGGTCTCCTGCAACTGCAGGGCCTCCAGCGTCAGGTCCTCGATGTCGGCCTCGGTGTGCTCGATCTCGCCCGTGATCGCCGTGAGGCGCTGCTCGGCGACCGCGAGGTCGTCCTCGATCTCGTCGATGCGCGCACGGACGTCCGACAGGTCGGCGTTGGTCGCGTCGATCGCCGTCCGGGTCTCGGCGAGTTCCTGCCTGGCCTCGGCCAGGTCGTCCTCGTCCTGGGCGGCGGCCAGCGAGGGCACGCCGACGACCAGTGCGAGGGCGGACAACGCAGCCGCGACCCGACGCACGGTCGGGTTGGCAGGCAGCGTCGGGGGACGTGGAGAAGGTGAGGAGGACATCGCCCGGGGACTGTAGGTGCGCACGATGGTTGCACCCGCACCAACACCGGCCGTTCGTACATGGACGCACCCGCGGTCGCCGCGTCCACCTCCGGACGGGAACCGTTCACCTGTCGTCAACCCACACGAGGTGCACCGGAAACGTTTTCGGCGACCCGCTCAGCAGATCGGTGACAGGATCGGGTAGGGGTCCACCGGTCCGCCGCCATTGGGGTGGTACTCGAAGTGGATGTGGTAGACGGTGCCGACCGCGTTGCCGGTCCACCCGTTGTAGGCCACCTTCTGTCCCACCCGGACGCGGGCACCGTCCGACACCGCGTGCTCGTCCAGGTGCAGGTACCAGTAGTCGTGGCCGTCGTCGCCGTGCAGGACGGCCCAGACCCCGGCGCTGTTGCCGTAGGACTTGCGGTCCCAGACACCCGACACGATGGCGAACACGTCCTCGCGGTAGTCGCCGTACAGGTCGTTGCCCTGGTGGGAGCGGGTCCCGCCACCGCGTGGCCAGCCCCAGTCGTTCCACAGACGCGGGATGGAGTCCATCGGGCAGGCCCGGCCGGACGACGACGGCGGCGGGGGTGGCGGGGGCTCGGGCTCCGGTTCGGGCTCGGGTTCCGGTGCAGGCTTCGGCTTGGGCTTCGGCTTGGGAGCCGGTTCGGGCTCGGGTTCCGGTTCGGGTTCGGGCTCTGGTTCGGGTTCGGGCTCCGGTTCGGGCTCGGGCTCGGATTCCGGCTCGGGATCCGGCGCCGAGGATTCCGCGGCCTGTTCGGCTGCCGCGCGTTCAGCCTCCTCGGCGGCCTCCCGCTCCGCGGCCTCGCGCTCGGCTTCCTCCGCCGCCTCGCGCTCGGCC
>NZ_JAHOPH010000033.1 GCF_019798055.1 Salsipaludibacter albus
GCCCAGCCCGACCCCGTCGCCCACGCCGACGGCCGCCGGCACCACCGGCACCACCGAGCCCGCCAGGACCGGCTGACTCAGCGGTCCCGCAGGTCGACGGCCTCGCCCGACCTCGCCGGCCCGTCGAGCAGGCCCCACAGCTGCGCCGCGACGTCGTCGGGATCACGCAGGTCGCCGGCCTCGTGGAGGTCGCGGAACTTGTCGACCCGGGGGAAGTCGCGGGCGTCGGTGGCGCGGATCACCTCCTGCATCGACGTGGCCACGACCCCCGGTGCCACCGCGAGGACCTCGAGCCCACCCCGCAGGCGCTGCTCCTCGGCCACCGTCGCCACCCAGTGCTCGACGGCTGCCTTGGCGGGCCCGTAGGCCGACCACCCGGCATAGACCGACGAGGCGGCACCGGAGGTCACCTGGACCAGTTGCCGGCGCCCGGGTCGTGACCCCAGCGCGGCGAGCGCCGCCGCCCCCACCACCACCGCGGCGCGCACGTCCAGGTCGAACGCGCGGGCATAGTCACCGGGGTCCACCTCGGCGGCGAACCCGATGGGCTCGACGGTCGCGGCAGCGTGCAGGACGACGACACGGTCGACCGGCCGGTCCGGTGGCGCGACGACGTCGAGTGCGTCGTGGACGGCGGTCCGGGCTCGGTCCACGTCGAGCAGGTCGGCCCGCACGTGGGTCGTCCCGGCCGGACCTGGCCCACGCTGCACGGTGGCGACCGGCCCACGTTCGAGCCCGGCGCGCGCCACCGCCGCACCGATGCCGCTCGAGCCGCCCGTGACGACGGTCGCGGTGGTGGGTTCGGCCATGGATCCTCCCGGTGACGAGGTGTCGGTGGCCACCATGATGCCACCCCGCCGCCCCGACCCCCGCAGTGCCCGGGGGACCTACGATGGACGACCCCGGGCTGTGAGGATCCCTTGGGAACCGTCCTGCGACTGCTGGCCGCCGCGATCGCGATCGTGGCACTGGTCGTGGGCGCCGTCGCCGTCGCGGGCTGGGGCATGCAGACGGCGGACCGTGCCCGTGCGGCAGCCACGGCACCTGCCCTCGCGGCCGGGTCGTCCAAGGTCCCCGCGGGGGATGGCTGGACCGCCTGGGGTGCCCGGTCCGACGGCTCGCCGCTGCGGTGGGACCCGTGCCGGACGATCGCCTGGGTGGTCCGTCCGGATGACCCGGACTGGCTGGTCGAGCTCGCCGATCGCGCCCTGGCACAGGTCGGGGCGGCCGCCGGCGTCGACTTCACCTACGTCGGCCGGCGCGACGTCGGCGTCGGGCCGGCCCAGCGGACCGCGGACGGCCCGGACTGGACCCCCGTCGTGGTGACCATGACCTCGCCCGACGAGGTCGACTGGCTGACCGACGACGATCGCGCGTTGGCGGTGCCGGTCGTCGTCAACGGCGTGTTCGTCACCGGGCAGATCCTGCTCGACCGCGATGCCGACCTCGCGACCGACTTCGCCACGCGGGACGGCTCGTGGGGCGCGACGCTGCTGCACGAGGCCAGCCACCTGGTCGGGCTCGACCACGTCGAGGATCCTGCCCAGCTGCTGTACCCGTATCCCCAGCCGGGGCCGGCGGCACTCGGCGACGGGGACCTGCGGGGCCTGCGGGCGCTGGCGAGCGACGGCTCGTGCCTGGATCCCGGACCGGTGGCCGACCTGGGGGTCGAGACCCCGAGCCGCCGATGACCCGCCGCCTGCCCATGTTCCCGCTCGGGCGCCCGCTCCTGCCCGGGGTGGGGCTCCCCCTGCAGGTCTTCGAACCGCGCTACCTCGCGATGATGGACGACGTGCTGGACGAGGAGTCCGACGAGTCCGGACACTTCGGGGTGGTGCTGATCACCCGGGGGCACGAGGTCGGGGGTGGGGACCTCCGGTCCGACGTGGGCACCGACGCCCGCGTGGTCAGCCACGAGGTGCGCGAGGACGGCCGCCACCTCGTGCTGGCGGTGGGGGGTGGGAGACTGCGCGTCCGGCGCTGGCTGCGTGACGACCCGTACCCCGTCGCGGAGGTGGACGCGTGGCCGGACGATCCCGATCCACCGTCCGGCACGGCCGGTGAACCGGGACCGGCGCCGGACCTGCAGTCGCGGATGGATGCCCTGGTCGCCCTGGTCGGTGAGCACGTCCCCGTCGACGAACGCGCACGGCTGGTCGACGCCGCCCGCCTGCCCGACGATCCCGACGCGGCCGCCTGGCAGGCAGCGGTCGTCGCCGACCTCGGCCCGCTGGACGCCCAACGCCTGCTGGAGGCCCCGGGCCGGATCGAGCGGCTCGCGCTGCTGGACCGGCTGCTCGACGAGCGCCTGGAGGTCCTGGCCTTCACCCTCGGACGGTCCGGGACCTGACGTCGGGACGTACCCTGCCGCCATGGGCACCACTCCCGCCACGACGACGATCCGGTCGGCCACCGCGGCCGACCACGACGCGATCGCCGACCTGCTGGCCCGTGGCTACGACGGGTTCGACCCGACCACCCCGTACTTCTCCTACGTGACCTCGCCGAGCCAGTGGGTCCCCGACGCCACCCGCGTGTTCGTGGCGGCCGACGTCGACGACGTGCCGCGTGGGGTCGTCGCCTTCGCCCTGGCGGGCACGCCGCTGCACGAGCCGCTCGTGCCACCGATGGGGGACGCGAGCTTCCGGTTCCTGGCAGTCGACCCGAACGCCCGCGGACGTGGGATCGGGCGTGACCTGGTCGGCGCCTGCCTCGAGGAGGCGCGCGCCAACGGGTGCCGTCGCGTCGGCATCTTCACCATGGAGTTCATGACGGCCGCACAGCAGCTGTACCCACGACTGGGCTTTCGTCGTCGTCCCGACCTCGACGTGCGCTTCCCGGGCGGGTACGGACGTGCCCTGGTGCGCGACCTGGCCGCCGACGCCGACGACCACTTCGCGCCGCCCGGGCCCGTGCCGGCCGAGCCCCAGTGGTACGAAGACGTGTTCGACCTCGACGCACGTCGGGACTCCCCGGCCTGAGCCGGCCCCCGACCACCGACCCCGACCCGAGGCCATGCCATGTGTGGACGCTACGTCGCCGTGTCGACGCCCGAACAGTTCGCCGAGGCCTTCGCCGTGGACGAGGTGCGCACGACCGACCAGGGCCGCCGCTACAACGTCGCCCCGACCCTGGACGTCTACGCCGTCGTGGACAAGGAGGGCGAACGCCGCCTGGGAACCATGCGCTGGCAGTTCGTGCCGCACTGGTCGAAGTCGCTGAAGGGACCGATCAACGCCCGGGTCGAGACCATCGACTCCAACGGGATGTTCGCCGCGTCGTTCCGTGTGCGGCGCTGCATCATCCCGGCGGACGGCTTCTACGAGTGGCAGGTGCGCGAGGGGTCGGACCGCAAGCAGCCGTGGTTCATCCACGACCCGGAGGATCGACCACTGGGCTTCGCCGGCATCTGGTCGGTGTGGCGTGACCGCGACGACCCGGACGCCGACTGGATCGCCAACTGCGCGATCGTGACGACGGCCGCGCGGGGACGCATGGAGGAGCTGCACGACCGGATGCCCGTGGTGCTGCCGAGCACGTTGCAGGCGGACTGGCTGTCGGCGTCGGCCGACGACGCCCCCCACCTGCTGCGTGCGGTCGAGTCGATGGACCCACCCGCCCTGCGGGCGCACACGGTCACCGACCGGGTCAACAACGTGCGCAACGACGCCCCCGACCTGGTCGACGAGGCCGCACCCCTCGACGCCGGCTGAGCGGCCCGGGGCGCAGGGATGCAGATCGCCGGCTACGTGCCGCGGACGTACACGTGGACTGGCCGCACCGGATGGGGGTCGCCATGGCGCTCGTCCAGCACCCCGGACTCGAACAGGGGCATCATGCGTTCCATCGCAGCCTGGCCACGGGCCCCCGGCGACTCCCACAGCGACACCATCGTGGCCCGACCGTCCCCGTCGTCCCATGACAGTGCGGCAAGAAGACCGTCGGGCGGATCGTCCAGCAGCCGGCTGGCGTCCATCACCTCGTCGAGCGCGTCGCGATCGGTCGTGACCTTGTCCATGAACATGGCGCCATCCCCTGTGTCGGCTCGTTCAACAATAATGATCCATCTCTGCTCGGGTGGCGGAGAACGACTCGGCCACCTGCCGCCCCGGACGAGCGCCGAACCGAGCCGACGGAGTGTCGGCTGCCAGCAGGCCGAGCGTGAGGTCTCGTCGGCGATCCAGGCTGGGCTGCTCCCCTCGACGATCGAACAGAAGACGCAGTCACGCCGCCCCACACGTTCCTCCGACGCGGTGGTGGAGATCCGGCCTGGCTGCCGTGGCCAGGGTTCGGGCATGCGCGATCGAACACGCGGGGCCCTGGGACGAACATGCTCCCCAGAAGTCCCGGCTGCCATCGAGGTCGGGGCGTAGGGTCGACGTCAGCAGACACTTGGGACCACCTGGGTGGCACGAGCCGACACGAGCCGTCTCGGCGGGTTCTCGTCGGAGCGGTCAGGTCCGCCTCGTGGCCCGTGGCGGCGCGGCCGACCACACGAACGGCAACGAGGCCGCCTCTTCACCTGGACGTTTCGCCGGCGGCCCATGGCCGGCTCACGGCGCTGACATCCCTGACAGTTCGCCGTCCGGGACGCCGCCTCGTCCGGCCCGGCCACCAAGACCAGGCGCTCGGCACGACGGAGGCGGGACATGGAATGTCGGCTGGACCTCCTCGAGTTCGACGTCGCGGGCACTGCTGGCTGGTACTCGTCGATCGTGGGAGTGCTCGCGGGGTTCGCCCTGTTGGCCATCCTCATCCCCCTGGACCACGAGGCCGCACGCGACGACGAACGCAGTGCGGACACCGTGGTCATCATGACCTGCGCCTTCTTCTCGTTGCTGCTCCTCAGCTTCAGCTACGCCATCCTCGCGGGCCGGGTCGGCGACACCGAGCGAGGCCAGGCCGTGCACGAGCAACTCCTCCTCGGGGTCGCCGTCGGGCTGTCGAGCCTGCTGCTGATGTTCGCACTGAACACCCTGCTTGCCACCTACGGCGCCAACCGACGCGCATTCCTCCCGGCACGACGCATCATCGTCGTCGCCACGTCGCTGATCGGCCCCGCGGTCGTGATTGCCGTCCAGTTCAGCAACGCCCTCGACATCGAGCGCGTCCGGATCGGCTCGGATCCAACCGTGGCCTGCGGCCTGGGAGGGCTACCCAACGGCGTCTGGATCAACCTGGCGATCACCACCGCGGGGCTGATCGCCGTGGTCGTCACGGCACTCCTGCGTCGGCGCATCCCGCGCAACTCCCGTGCGGCATCCCGGATCGCCGTGGCGGTCCTCCTCTACACCACCCTGGTCGTCGTCTGGACGTCCATCGGCGCCCCCCTGCTCCCGCCCGAGGTCTTGACCAACGCGGTCTTCGAGCACGTCGCCCTGGCCATCACCGCACTCGCGGCCGTCGGCGTCGCGATCACCTCGTGGTCCGGGCGATGACCCCCCACCTGGCCGAGCGATCGCCGGGGCGAAGGGCCCGACATCCGGGGACCAACGGACCTCGCAGCGACCTGCACCAGGGGGGACGGTGGCAGGACACACCCGGAGGCACCATCATGGCCACCCACCTCCCGAGTCCTCGTTCCGCCCCCGCGCTCCCCTCGTCCACACGCCCCACGGCTGGCTCGGTCCTGGTCGCCGCCATGCTCTTCCAGGGTGTGACCGCAACGGCAGGCGGCACGATGTTGGCCGCAGGCTCGCTGCCTGCCATCAGTGTCCCGGGGACGATCACCCCGCCCGACGCATTCCTGGACGGCCTGCCGTTCGACACCTGGCTCATCCCGGGCCTGGTCCTGGGCATCGGCCTCGGTGTCTCGGCCCTGGTGATCAGCTGGGGCCTGGTCCGTCGACCAGCCTGGCAGTGGCTGTCGCCTCTCGAGCGCCGCACCGGCCAGCATTGGTCGTGGGCCGCCTCGATCGTCCTCGGCGCCGGTCTCCTGCTGTGGATCATGGTCCAGGTCACCCTGATCCCGCTGTCCTGGCTCCAACTCGCATACGGCGGCCTTGGGGCCTCGATCCTGGTGCTCGCCACCCGCCCGAGCGTTCGCACCTGGTTGGCACCGCGCGACTGAGCAGGCCGTGGAACGGGACCGGGCGACCGGGGGTGCGACATGGGCGGACGGATCGTGGTCGGGATCGACGGGTCGGGCACCTCCGTCGACGCCCTGCGCCGGGCCCTGGACGCGGCCCGGTGCGCCGATGCGTTGCTCCAGATCGTGCATGCCTACCCCTGGCCACCAACAGGCGTCGCGTCCCTCCACGAGACGTGGCGACGGCATCGAACGCGTGAACAGGCGCACCACGAGGCACTGGACGTCATCGAGGAAGCCCTCGGCGACATGGTGGTCGACGTGGACGTCGACCGCATCGCATGCGCGGGCGACGCGGACGCGCAGCTTCTCCGCGTCGCCCGGGGAGCGGACCTGCTGGTGGTCGGCTCACATGGCCGTGGCGAGGTCGCCGGACTGCTCCTCGGGTCGACCAGTCTGCACGTGGTCAGCCATGCTCCCTGCCCGGTCCTGGTCGTCCCACCCGGATCCACCAGGGGGGCGGACCGGTCGGACACTGCGCCGTAGGACCCCGGTGGGACTGTCTCGCCAGCTCGCGCTACCCCGCGGCGACGTGCCTCGTGACATCAGCAGCGGCAGCACGGCCCGACGCCACGCACGGGCTGACCCCGATGCCGTCGTAGGCCGCTCCCGCCAGCAACAGGCCGGCCGGGAGGTTGTGGCGGACCCGGTCGATGCGGGCGAGGTGGCCGACCTCGTACTGCGGCAGGGCGTGGGGCCAACGTTGCACGACCGCGTCGGTGGCCGACGACGACAGCCCGGTCAGGTCGCGCACCTCGGCATCGACCGCGTCGGCCAACTCGTCGTCGTCGAGCTCGGCGAAGCGCTGGTCGTCGATCCGTCCGACGCTGGCCCGCAGGACCGCGCCCCGGTCGGCCAGGTGGGGCCACTTGCGGGCCAGCCACGTGGCTGCCTTGACCAGCCGACCTTCCCGGCGCGGCACGAGGATCCCGGACGCCGCCGGCAGGTCGTCGACGTCGGCGTCGCCGTAGTGCAGGGCGACCACGGCCACCGACGCATGCTCGACCAGTCCCAGCTCCGCCGCGCTGCCAGGTGCGACCCCGGCCAGCAGTCGGGCCGTGACGTGGGCGGGGGTCGCGAACACGACCGCGGCGGCCCGCAGGGACTGCTCTCCCCCGACGCCGTCGACCGCGACCTCCCAGCCGCCCGGGTCCCCGGTCACGCCGGTGACGGCACTGTGGGTGCGCACGACGTCGCCGAGCCGACCCGCCAGCGTCGACGGCAGGGACGCCATCAGTCCACGCGGCGTGGCGAACACGGGCCCGGCGTCACCCCGTCGCGACAGCGCGTGCTGCAGGGCGTGGGCCAGCGACCGGCCACGGCGGTCGGCGGCGGCGACCAGCGGCGTCGTCGCCTCGACCGACAGGCGGTCCGGACGGCCGGCGTAGATCCCACCCAGCATCGGCTCGACCAGCCGATCCACCACCTCCTGGCCGTACCGGGCCGCCACGACGTCGGCGACCGACCGGTCGTCGGGGTCGTGGGGGGCACGTGGCCAGACGGCCTCCAGGGCCGCCCGGGCGAGGCCCGCGGGCGACAGCACCCCGGCCCGCGCGAGTCCGACCAGGTCGGTCGGGACGCCGAACGGCGCGGCCGGCGGCAGGGCACGCAGGCGACCGTCGACCAGCAGCTGGACGGTGCCCGTGGTCGGGTGGACGACGTCGAGGCCGAGCCGGCGGGCGAGGTCGACCCCCGCACCGTGTCGGGCCACCAGCGAGTCCGCGCCCACGTCGAGGGGGCGACCACCCAGCTCGCGCGCGTGGACCTTCCCCCCGACGTGGTCGGCCGACTCGAGCAGGACCACGTCGACCCCGGCTCCCACCAGGTCGTGGGCCGCGGCCAGCCCGGCGATGCCTCCGCCGACGACGACCACGTCGACCGACTCGGCCCGGCGACCGGGGTCCGGACCGGCATCGGCGGGGGCGGTCATCGGCCCGTGGCGGCGTGGACGTGGTCGACGAGGTCGGCGAGGACACCGGGGTCGCTGGACGGCAGGACGCCGTGGCCGAGGTTGAACACGTGGTCGGTCCGCGTCCCGACCCGACCCAACACGTCGTCCGCGGCGGCCAGTGCCGGGCCACGCCCAGCCACGACCGCGGTCGGGTCGACGTTGCCCTGCGTCGCGACGTCGGCCGGGATGCGCTCCCGGGCGACGTCCATCGGGACCCGCCAGTCCACGCCGACCACGTCGGCACCCGCCGCGGCCATCAGGCCGAGCAGTTCGCCCGTGCCCACGCCGAAGTGGATGCGGGGGACGTCGAGGTCGGCCAGGCCGGACAGGATGCGACGGCTGTGCGGCAGGACGTGGCGCCGGTAGTCGTCCGGGGACAGGCTGCCGGCCCACGAGTCGAACAGCTGCACGGCGCGGGCACCCGCCCCGACCTGGGCCCGCAGGTGGACCAGCACGAGGTCGGCCAGCCGGGTCATCAGGCCGTCCCACAGCACGGGGTCGGTGCGCATCAGGGACTTGGCGACCGCGTGGTTGCGGGTCGGACGCCCCTCCACCAGGTACGACGCCAGCGTGAACGGCGCACCGGCGAAGCCGATCAGCGGCACGTCGTCGTCCAGCTCGTCGACCAGCATCCGGATCGCGTCGAGCACGTAGGGGACGTCCTCGTCCGGCTCGAGCGGTCGCAGGCGGGCGAGGTCGTCGGCGCTGCGGATCGGGTCGTCCAGCACCGGACCGACCCCGGGACGGATCATGATCGGCACGCCGACTGCCTGGACGGGCGTGACGATGTCGGAGAACAGGATCGCGGCGTCGACGCCGTAGCGCCGGATGGGCTGGAGCGTGACCTCGACGGTCAGCTCGGGATCGTGCACGACCTCCTCGAAGTCGTGGCGCTCCCGCAGGGCGCGGTACTCGGCCAGGGCACGTCCGGCCTGGCGCATGAACCACACGGGCATGTGCGCGGGTTCGCCACCCCGGAGGGCGTCGAGGAACACGGACACGTTCTGGCCTCCCGGACGAAACGGCGCCACGGGGCGGGCGCCGGCGAGCATTGCATCGTACGGGGTGGGCCGGTCCGTCAGGACGGCCTGGAGGGTGTCGAAGGGAGTCGGACGTACGCCGGATTCTGTTGCCCGTGTCCGTGAGGACCCGGGTGGCGACCATCTGTCTGGGACGACGGTTGCCCGTCGCCTCGTGCGGCCCACCCGCAGGACCGGCGGGCCACCGTCACCTGCTGCTTGGCCTTGCTCCGGATGGGGCATGCCCAGCCGCGACGGTCACCCGCCGCGCTGGTGGTCTCTTGCACCACCGTTTCACCCTTGCCGCGGTGGACGTGCCACCGTGGCGGTCTGCTCTCTGTTGCGCTGTTCCGCGCATCGCTGCGCCTGGGAGTTACCCAGCATCCTGCCCAGTGGAGTCCGGACGTTCCTCGACCCGGGCGAACCCGGACCGCGGCCGCCTCACCGGCTCCCTTCGACCCGTCGAGTCTACGTCACGGGTGGACGGTGCGATCGTGGCGGTGCGGCGCAGGGGCCCGCCCGGTCGATCGGTGGGACCGGGCCCCCGTCCCGATCGGTAGCGTTCATGGCACCGACCCACCCACAACGGGAGCACACATGAGCCTTGACGGACGCCCACTCGTCGTGGTCGCCAACCGCCTCCCGGTCTCGAAGTCCGGCGACGCGTGGCGGCCCTCGGCCGGCGGCCTCGTGACGGCCCTGCGTCCCGTGGTGGAGCAGGTCGACGGTCACTGGGTCGGCTGGGACGGCGGTGACCCCAACGTGCCCAAGCGCGTCGACGGGTTCGCCGCCGACCTGCACCCGGTCGCCATGACCGCCGAGGAGGTCGACGACCACTACTACGGGTTCTCGAACCGGACCCTGTGGCCGCTGTTCCACGACCTGCTGGCCGAGCCGGTGTTCGACCGCGAGTGGTGGCGGACCTACGAACGCATGAACATCCGCTTCGCCGACGCGGCGGCCGCCGTCGAGGTCGACGACCCCGTCTACTGGGTCCACGACTACCACCTGCTGCTGGCCCCGGCGCTGCTGCGCGACCGCAAGCCCGACGCCACCATCGGCTTCTTCCTCCACATCCCGTTCCCACCCCCGGAACTGATGGGCCGGCTGCCCTGGAACGACGAGCTGCTGGACGGGCTGCTGGGTGCGGACGCGATCGGGTTCCACACCGAGTGGTACCGCGAGAACTTCGTCCGCTCGGTGCGGCGCAGTCGTCGCGACGTCACGGTCTCCGGCGACATGGTCCACCTGCCCGACGGACGCTCCGTGCGCACGGCCGCCCACCCGATCTCGATCGACGTCGACGAGTTCTCGGCGCTGGCCGTCGCCGACGAGACCGAGCAGGAACTGGCCGAGCTGCGTGAACAGTTCGCCAACCGCAAGGTGATGCTGGGCGTGGACCGGCTGGACTACACCAAGGGCATCCGCCACCGCCTGCAGGCCATCGAGCGCCTGTTGACCGACCGGCCGGAGCTGCGCACCAGCTTCGCGTTCATCCAGATCGCCGTGCCGTCCCGCGACGACGTCGAGGAGTACCGCGACCTGCGCGAGCAGGTCGAGTACATGGTCGGACACATCCACGGCCGCTTCACCGAGCCGGGCCACGACGTCCCGGTCCACTACCTGTACCGCAGCGTGCCCAAGACCCGGCTGGCCGCGTACTACCGGCTGGCCGACGTCATGGCGATCACCCCGCTCAAGGACGGGATGAACCTGGTCGCCAAGGAGTTCGTGACGGTGCAGGACGCCGCCCGGGACCGGCCCGACCAGGACGCCGGTGTGCTGCTGCTCAGCGAGTTCACCGGGGCCGCGCTGGAGTTCGTGGACGACGCCGTGATGTGCAACCCCTTCGACGTCCAGTCGCTGGCCGCCCGGATGGCCCAGAGCCTGACCTTCGACGCCGACGACCGCCGCTCGCGCATCGCCCGCATGGCCGCATCGGTCCGCGAGGGCGACGTCTTCGCCTGGGTCAACGAGGAGCTGGAGTCGGTCACGATGGCCGAGCGTGCCCGGGCCGAGGTGGGCCCGTGACCGAACACGACGACGTCGCACCGGCGGTCGCGCCCGAGGAGGTGGCAGCGGGGCTGCCGGCCGTGGAGGACGCCGCGGTCCTGCTGGACTTCGACGGGACCCTGTCGCACCTGGTCGACGACCCGGCATCGGCCGGTCCGGCGGACGGCGCGGCCGACGTCGTCGGGCGGCTGGCCGAGCGCACGCGGGTGGTCGTCGTGTCGGGTCGCCCGGTCGACGTGTTGCGTGGATTCCTGCCCGCCGACCTGCCCGTGACCTGGGCGGGCGGCCACGGGGCCGAGGTCGCCGAGGCGGACGGACCGATCGAGCCGGCGGCCGACCTCCAGGTGGTCCACGCCCGGCGCGACGCGGCGCAGGAGGCGCTGGAGGCCCTGCTGGCGGACGCCCCCGCGGGCTGGCACGTCGAGCTGAAGCCGACCGGGCTGGCGGTGCACAGCCGGCTGGTCGAGGATCCCTCGGCCCACGCCGACCGGGTCCGGGCGCTGCTGGACCACCACGCCGGCGACGACATGGAGGTGTCGACCGGCCACGACGTCGTCGAGCTGCGCCCGGCCGGGGTCGACAAGGGGGTCGCGGTGTCGCGACTGCTGGCCGACGACCACCGCGTCCCGGTCGCGATCGGCGACGACGTCACCGACGAGGACACCTTCGCCGTCGCGGTGGCCGGTGGCGGGACGGCGATCCTGGTCGCCACCACGCCACGTCGGTCCCACGCCACGATGCGGGTGGCCGATCCCGACGAGGTGGTCGCCCTGCTCGCGGCCTGGCTCGACCGGGACTGAGGCTGTCGCGCGGCTGCTCAGGCGTCGGCAGCCTCCGGGACGCGGCCACCGAGCTCGGCGGCCAGCGGCATCAGGATCACCGCCATCAGCACCGCGCCGACCATGACCAGGATCAGCACCTCGGGCTGGTCGGCGAAGCTGGTCGTCGCGATCAGCAGGGCGGCCGACACGTTGCGCTGGGCCGTGCCGAAGCCGGTCACCAGTCGCTGGCCCCGGGTCGACCCGCCCAGCAGGTACCCGGCGCCCAGGCACACCGCGATGAACAGCAGCACGGCCACGAAGGAGCCCGTGCCGAAGGCGTCGATCAACTGGGGCAGTCCGATGACCAGGCCCAGGACCAGCGCCAGGGCCACGGTCACCGTGGAGACCTGGTTGAGGTGGGGGGCGAGTTTCTTCGCATCGTCGTAGCGGGCTCGCACGACCAGGGCGATCGCCAGCGGCAGCAGCATCCCCAGGATCAGTGGCCGGGCGATGTCCCAGGCCGACACCTCCACGCCCTCGACGAGCGGGACCAGCACCAGTGGGACGTAGGCGACCGTGACCACCATCAGGAGCACCATCAGGCCGACCGAGTAGGGGACGTCGGCCTTGGCGAACTGGGCCAGCTTGGGCAGGAACGGCGCGCCGGCAGCACACCCCAGCAGGAGCAGGCCCAGCTTGAGCGGATCGTCCAGTCCCAGCAGCTCGGCGATCCCCCACGCGGCCAGCGGGGCGACCACGAAGTTGGCGACCAGCGCGAGCCCCACCAGGCGCAGGTCGGTGAGTGGCTGGACGACCTGCTGGACCGTCAGCGAGAGCCCCAGCGCCAGCATCGACGACAGCACGAACGTCAGCAGGGCGACGTTCGCGATCTCGGTCAGGACCTCGGACATGTGGCGCCCTGTCGCTCGATGGGTCGACGGCCGGGACGCTAGCACCCGCTCGCCACGTGACGGACCGGGTGCGCGAGGTGGCGCGTGACTAGCGTCACGTGACATGTCCTGGTCTTCCGGCCAACCCGTCCCCGAACCCCAAGGACCAGTGTTGAGCGTGGACACCCACCACGAAGCGCGGGGACTGGCGCGGGTCGTCCCGATGGTGGGATGGCTTCGGACCTACGACCGTTCGTGGCTGACCGGCGACCTGGTGGCCGGGCTGACCGTCTGGGCCCTCGTCGTCCCCGAGTCCATGGCCTACGCCGGCGTGGCCGGGGTCCCGGTCCAGTATGGGCTCTACGCCGTGATCCTGGCCGTGGTCGGCTACGCCGTCTTCGGGTCGTCCCCGCGGCTGTTCGTGGGTCCGTCGTCGACGGTCGCCGCGCTCTCGGCCGTGGTCGTCGGCTCGGTGGTCAGCGGGGGTGGGGACGACTTCGTCGCCCTGAGTGCGGCACTGGCCGTCCTGGTCGGGGTCCTGTACGTCCTGGCCGGGCTGCTGCGCCTCGGCTTCGTGGCCAACTTCTTCGCCAAGCCCGTGCTCGACGGGTTCATCGCGGGACTGGGCCTGTACATCGCCGTCGGACAGTTGCCCAAGCTGGTGGGCATCGAGTCACCGGACGGCAACACGGTGCTGAAGGCGGTCCGGACAGTCGCGGAGATCGGGGACTGGTCGGTCCTGGCCGCGGTCGTCGGGGTGGCCGCGCTCGTGCTGTTGTTCGGCCTGGAGCGGTTCGCGCCGCGGCTTCCGGGGGCGCTGCTGGTCGCCGCGGCCGGGATCGCCGTCACCGCCGTGTTCGGGCTGGCCGACGTGGATGGTGGTGGGGGCCTGGCCATCGTGGGCGAGGTCCCGACGGGCTTCTCACCGGTGTCGTGGGACGGCGTCACCCTGGACGCGGTGGTCGCGATGGTGCCCGGGGCCCTGGGCATCCTGGTCGTCGGCTTCGCGCAGTCGGTGGCGATCGCCAAGGCGTATGCCACCAAGTACCACGACCCGACCGACCCGAGCCAGGAGATGATTGGCTACGGCGCGGCCAACGTCGGCGCGGGCCTCCTCGGGGGGTTCACGGTCACCGGCAGCCTCTCCAAGAGCGCGGCCGCGGAGTCGGCGGGGGGGCGGACGCCGGTCGTGTCGTTGACCGTGGGCATCGCCACCCTGGCGACGGTGCTGTTCCTGGCCGGGGTGTTCGAACAGCTGCCCGAGCCGGTGCTGGCCGCGATCGTCATCGTGGCGGTGTGGGGGATGATCGACTTCGCGCCGGTGGTGCGGCTGAGACGAGCCGGGACGGTGGACTTCTGGCTGGCGCTCGCGGCCTTCGCCGGCGTGGTGCTGGTCGGGATCCTGCCCGGCATCGTGGTCGGCGTCGTGCTGTCGCTGATGCTGTTCCAGCACCGGGTCGATCGTCCCCACGCGGCGGTCCTGGGACGGCGTCCCGACGGGCAGACCTGGGGTGACCTCGCCGAGCACGACGACTACCGACCCGAGGCGGGCGTGTTCGTCTACCGGTGGGACGCCCCGCTGATCTTCGCCAACGCCGACCACTTCGGCCACGACCTCGCGATGCGCCTGCACGACCGGGACGAGTCGACCCGCGCGGTCGTCGTCGACTGCGAGACCTGCTTCGACATCGACACCACGGGATCGGCCACCCTGGAGGAACTGCAGGCGACCCTGGCCGACGACGGCATCGCCCTCCACCTCGCACACCTGCACGGGGAGGTCCGGGACGCCCTGGTCCGCGACGGCACGCTGGCGATGATCGGTCCCGACCACGTCCACGACACGGTCCGTGGCGCGGTCGACGCTGCGCTGGCCGGCCAGGCCACGGACCGACACGGCGACCAACGATCCACCACGGGAGATCCGGAGTGAAGCGCCTGTCCCGACCACCCCGCCCCACCGGGCTGGCCCGCCACCTCCCGGCCATCGACGCCACGCGCACCTACCGCCGCGCGTTCCTGCGGCCCGACGTCCTGGCCGGGCTGACGGCATGGGCCATGGTCGTGCCGGAGGGGATCGGCTACGCGTCGATCGCCGGGATGCCGGCCGAGGCCGCGCTGTACGCGGCCGTGCTGGGCACCGCGGCCTACTTCCTGTTCGGCACGTCGCACGAGGTGACGGTGGGGCCCAGCTCAGCCCTGGCGATCATGTCGGCCGCCACGGTCGGCAGCCTCGGGCTGGGCGCGAACTCGGCGGACTGGATCGCTGCCACGAGCGCCCTGGCGATCATCGTCGGGATCATGGCCCTCGTGGCGGGCGTGCTCAAGCTCGGCACGATCAACAACTTCATCTCCAAGCCGGTCCTGGACGGCTTCGTCGCCGGACTGGCCCTCAACATCATCATCGGCCAGGTACCGAAGTTCCTCGGCTTCGGCATCGACGGCGACCTCAACTTCTTCCAGTCCGTGGCCGAGGTCGTCGCCAACATCGACCAGACCAGCATGATCACGTTCGCGATGGGCGCCGGTTCGTACCTGCTGCTGATGGTCCTGCACCGGATCTCCAAGAGGATCCCCGCCGCGCTGATCGCCGTGGCAGCCAGCGTGGTCGCGGTCGTGGTGTTCAACCTCGACGACCGTGGCATCGCGGTGATCGGCGAGATCCCGTCCGGGTTCCCCACCATCGACATCCCCAGCGTCGACCTGGGCATGGTCGGCCAACTGCTGCCGGGCGCGTTGGGGATGATGGTGGTGGCCTACGCCGAGACGCTGTCGGGCGGACGGACGTTCGCCGCTCGGCGCCAGTACCGCATCGACCCCGACCAGGAATTCATCGCGCTGGGCTGGTCCAACATCGCGGCGGGACTGTTCCAGGGATTCGCGGTCAACGGCAGCCTGTCACGCACCAAGCTCAAGTACGACGTCGGGGTGAAGACCCAGTACTCGACGCTGTTCACCGGCGTCGCCGTCGCGATCACCCTGGTCGCGCTCACCTGGTTCTTCGAACGCCTCGCCGAGGCGACCATCGCCGCGATCGTCATCCACGCCGTGTTCCCACTCGTCCGGCCCCGGCTGTGGCCGCAGCTGTGGCGCACCGCCCGGTTCGAGTTCTGGGCCGCCCTGTCGGCGGCGCTGGTGACGATGGTCCTGGGCGAGGTGCAGGGGCTGTTCTTCGGGGTGGTCGTCGCCGTGTTCATGGTCACGGCCCGCGCCGCCCAGGCACCCGTCGCCGAGCTGGGGCACTCGGCCGCCAGCGACGCCTGGGTCGAGCTCGGCACGGTCGACGACGCCGAACGGGTGCCCGGCGTGCTCATCCTCGACGCGGGAGCACCACCGTCGTTCGCCAACGCGGCGGGCTTCCACGACGCGATCGTCGAGGCCGTGTACGACGCCGACCCGTCACCCGACGTCGTGGTCCTGGACTTCGACGTCGTCACCTCGATCGACGTGACGACGGCCGCCAGCCTGGGACAGCTCATGGACGAGCTGTCAGCCCTCGACGTCGAACTGCACCTGGCCCGCGTCCGGCCCGAGGTGCTCGCAGAGCTGCGCGAACAGGAGCTCGCGACGGCGACCAGGGCCGGTCGCGTGCACGCGACCGTGCGTGACGCCGTCGACACCGCACGTGCACCGGCGGTGGGCGAGTAGGGTGCAGGATCGCCGACACCACATGACGCGTACCGCCCCTCCCCCGCCTCCTTCACTGTTCCCCGGGCGGACCGTCCCCATGACGACAGGATCCGTCGATGACGACGCCCAAGGACGCCACCCCCACCATCCGTGACCAGAACTCGGCCCTGCTCGAGCGCTGGCCGTTCGACGACCGCGACGACTTCGCCGCTGCCGACCGGGGATTCCTGGGCGCCCGGGAACCCGGCGTGGTCCACGACGCCGACGGCAACGTGGTGTGGGACAACGACACCTACGACTTCCTGGCCGACGACGACGCACCCGACACGGTCAACCCCAGCCTGTGGCGCCAGTCGGCGCTGGTCGCACGCCAGGGTCTCTACGAGGTGACCGAGGGCATCTACCAGGTCCGCGGCATGGACCTGTCCAACATCAGCTTCGTCGAGGGCGACACCGGCGTGATCGTCATCGACCCGCTGATCTCCAAGGAGACCGCCGCGGCCGCCCTGGAGCTGTACCGGGAGCACCGTGGGGACCGACCGGTGACCGGGGTCATCTACACGCACAGCCACATCGACCACTTCGGCGGGGTCCGCGGGGTCGTCGACCAGGCCGACGTGGACGCCGGCAGGGTCGCGATCCTGGCGCCGGAGGGGTTCGTCGAGGAGGCCGTCGCCGAGAACGTCTACGCCGGCACCGCCATGGCACGCCGGGCGGGCTACATGTACGGCGCAGTGCTGGACCGCGGCCCGGACGGCCAGGTCGGGGCCGGGCTGGGCCAGACCACCTCGCAGGGAGAGCCGACGCTGATCCCGCCGACCCTGGACATCACCCACACGGGCCAGGTCGAGACGGTCGACGGCGTCACGATGGAGTTCCAGATGGCCCCCGGCACCGAGGCGCCGGCGGAGATGCACTTCCTGTTCCCCGACCGCAACGCGTTGTGCATGGCCGAGAACGCCACGCACAACCTCCACAACCTGCTCACACTCCGGGGCGCCCTGGTGCGCGACCCGCACGTGTGGTCGATCTACCTGACCGAGGCGATCGACCTCTTCGCCGACCGGGCCGACGTGGTGTTCGCGTCGCACCACTGGCCGACCTGGGGTCGCGAGGAGCTGCGCGAGTTCCTGTCGATCCAGCGTGACCTGTACGCGTACCTCCACGACCAGACCCTGCGGATGCTCAACCGGGGGATGACCGGCTCCGAGATCGCGGAGGCCATCCAGCTGCCCCCGGCACTGGAGGCAGCCTGGAGCACGCACGGCTACTACGGGTCGGTCAGCCACAACGTCAAGGCCATCTACCAGCGCTACATGGGCTGGTACGACGGCAACCCGGCCAACCTGTGGTCCCACACACCCGCCGAGGCCGGCCGTCGCTACCTCGACTTCATGGGCGGCGCCGATGCCGTCGTGGACAAGGCCCGTGCGTCGTTCGACGAGGGCGACTTCCGCTGGGTGGCCGAGGTGGTCAACCACGTGATCCAGGTCGACCCCGACCACGCCGATGCCAGGGAGCTGCTCGCCGACACCTACGAACAGCTGGGCTACGGGTCCGAGAACGGCACGTGGCGAAGCGTGTACCTGTCCGCCGTGCACGAGCTCCGCCGGGGCAACTTCGGGACACCGACCACCACCGCCGCCCCCGACCTGTACGCGCAACTGAGCCCCACGCAACTGTTCGACGCCCTGGCGATCCAGGTCGACGCGCCGGCGTGCTGGGACGACCACCTCACCCTGGACGTCGAGCTGACCGATGGGGACACCTACCGCCTGACGCTGCGCAACGGCGTGCTGTCGTACTCGTCGGCGGCCCAGTCCGGCGATGCCGACATGAGGCTGACCCTGTCGCGCGCGGCCCTGCTGGGCGTGGCCACCGGGCAGGTCGGCCCGGACGGCTTCGCCGAGGCCGGTGTCGAGGTGGCTGGTGACGAGGCGGTGCTGGCGCGACTGCTGGCCGTGCTCCAGCCCGGTGACCCCGACTTCCCCGTCCTGACCCCCGCCGACGCCGGCTGAGCGGACCGATGACTCGCTCCGCTCCCGCGTCGTGACGGACGCCGCCGAGCCGGTCGCCGACAGCGGCCTGCGTGCCTGGTGGGGGCGCGTGAAGCCGCCACCGGGGGCGATGGGCCCGGCGGCCGGGGCCGGACTGCCCGGCGCCATCGGCGGCGTGCCCGACGGCATGGCCGCCGCGACGCTGGCCGGGGTGAACCCCATCCACGGGCTCTATGCCACCGCGGTCGGGCGGATCGCGGGTGGGCTGACCGCGAGCTCGCAGTTGATGGTGGTCACGACCACCAGTGCGGCGGCGCTGGCGGCCGGGTCGGCGCTGGCACCCGTGGCGTCCGAGGACCGCCTCGCGGCGCTGTTCCTGCTGACGATGCTCGCCGGTGCGGCGATGGTCGTCGCCGGCCTGGTCGGACTCGGGCGGTTCACCGGGTTCGTGTCACACTCGGTGATGATCGGCTTCCTGACCGGGGTCGCCGCCAACATCGTGCTCGGCCAGGTCCAGGTGGTCGCCGGCGTGGCCGACCCCGACGGCGGCTCGTCCCTGACACGGGCCTGGGACGTGGTGACCCATCCGGGCACCTGGGACCTGCCCACCATGCTGGTCGCCGGGCTGGCCTTCGCCCTGCTGCTGGGGCTTGCCCGGACCCGACTCGCACCGGCCGGCTCGGTCGTGGCACTCGTGGCCACCGCGGTGGCCGTGTGGCTGCTGGACGCCGGCGGCGTGGCCCTGGTTCGCGACGCGGGCGACATCCCGCAGGGCCTGCCACTGCCCGCCCTGCCGCAGTTGCGGCTGGTGTCGCTGGACCTGTTGGCCGGCGCGGCCGCCGTGGCCGTGATCGTGCTGGTCCAGAGCGCCGGCGTGGCCGAGTCGGCCCCGAACCCGGACGGGCGCCGGGCCGACGCCGACCGGGACTTCGCCGCCCAGGGAATCGCCAACCTCGTGGCCGGACTGTTCCGCGGGATGCCGGTCGGGGGCTCGGTTGGCCAGACCGCCATCAACGTGGCGTCGGGGGCCAGCAACCGATGGGCGGCGATCCTGTCCGGGGCATGGGTCCTGGTCGTGCTCGTGCTGCTGTCGGGCGTCGTCGGGGCGGTCCCGTCCGCGACCCTGGCGGCGGTACTGGTGGTGGCCTCCCTCGGTGGCATTCGGCCGACGACGATCGCCTCGGTGTGGCGGGCCGGGCCACAGTCACAGGTCGCGATGGTGACCACGTTCGTCGCCACCCTGTTCCTGCCGGTCGCCGCGGCGGTCGGGATCGGCGTGGCGCTGTCCCTGATCCTGCAGGTCAATCGCGAGTCGATGGACCTCCGGGTCGTCGAGCTGGTGGAGCTGGGCGACGGCCGCATCCGCGAGCAGGAACCGCCCGCGGTGCTTCCCGACGGATCGGTCACGACCCTGGACGTGCATGGCAGCCTGTTCTACGCCGGCGCCCGATCGCTGGAGTCGGTCCTGCCGGACCCGACCGGGGTGCACGAACCGGTCGTGGTGCTGCGCCTGCGTGGCCGCGCCTCGCTGGGGGCCACGGCCTTCACGGTGCTGTCGCACTACGCCGAGCGGCTGGCCGAGGCGGGCGGCAAGCTCTACGTCAGCGGCCTCGACCCCGACCTGGCGGCAGCGTTCCACCACGTCGTCGACCTCGACCTGGCCCAGCACATCGAGGTGTTCCCGGCCCGTCCCGTCCTGGGCGAGTCGACCCGGGCTGCGAAGGGCCATGCCCGGGCATGGCTGCTCGAACGCAGCCCCGAGCTGGACGTCGACGAGCCGAGGAGCCGACCCAGCCCGCTCGTGCGCGGCTGGAACTGGCTGCGTGACCGGGTACGGCCTCCCTCGCCCTGATCAGGCGGGCGTGCTCACTCGGCGAAGGCCTCGCGGAGGGCCTCTTCGTCCTCGACACTGAGGTTGGTGCGGATCAGTTCGGCGTGCGACAGGTCGACCTGCTCGTGGATGCGGTCCACGACCGCGTCCGACGACATCAGGAACAGGGCCGACGTGCCCTCGGTGACCGAGTCACGCACGCTGTCGATGAAGTCGTCATCGATCCCGAAGTCGGTGAGCGAGCCACTGAGCGCGCCCATCGCAGCCCCGAAGGCCATGCCGAACAGCGGGACGAAGAAGATCAGCCCGAACAGCATTCCCCAGAACGCTCCGCTGGCCGCACCGGCGCCGGCGGTCGAGAACGCCTGCTTGGTCTTGGGCTTCTTGGCGCCGTCGGGCCAGGTCACCACGGCGGCGTCGTGGACGGTGATCAGCTCCTGCTTCTGCAGCGAGCCGAGCTGTTCACGGACCTGCTCGGCCGCGCCGGCGTCGTCGAACTTCCAGACGGTGAGGGTTGCCATGGGTGATGTCCTCGTCGACTCGGGAACGGCGCCCGGGGATGGACGCGACCGTCGACGCTAGCGGGCCGGCGACATGCCCCTCAACCGTCCACTGGACGTCGACTCGGCCCTCCGGAGGACCATGGCCCCCTAGGGTGGGCGACATGGCCTCCTACGTCCTGTCCCTGATCGGCACCGACCGCACCGGCCTGGTCGCGGCGGTGGCCGACGTGGTGACGGACCACGGTGGGAACTGGGAACAGAGCCACCTGGGCGAGCTGGCCGGCGTGTTCGCCGGCGTCGTGCTGGTGACCGTCCCGGACGGCAACGCCGCCGCGTTCCGCACGGCCCTGGGCCCGTTGCGGGAGCTCGGCCTGCTGGACACCAGCCTGCACGAGGGTGAGGAGTCCGTCACCACGACCGGCCCGGAACTGGCCTTCGAACTGGTGGGCAACGACCGGCCCGGGATCGTGCACGACGTGTCGCGGCTGCTGAGCTCGCTGGACGTCAGCATCGCGGAGCTGCGGACCGAGACGTCGTCGGCCCCGATGGCCGGTGGGAACCTGTTCCACGCGGCCGCGGTCGTGCGCCTGCCCGACGGCCTGGAGGTCGACACGCTCGTCGAGCGGCTCGAGGGACTCGCCGACGAGATCATGGTCGACCTGACCCCGGCCGCGACCTGAGCGACGACCTGGCGACAACGGCCGTGGTGACCACGGGTTGCAGGACAGCCACGGCCACCAGGGCCCACCCCGAGCGCGCCAGGACCGCCCCGACGGGCCCTGCTGCGGTCCCAGCCAGGGCCATGGCGACCACGATGCCCGCACCGACGTTGAACACCACCGTCCGGACGCGTGACCAACGACCGAGTGCCGCGCGGACCGCCTCCCGGGCCGCGTCGCGACCCGCGACGAGCATCGGTGCCAAGTACACCAGTGTGGTGACGATCGCCTGGGCCAGCACCCCGACCAGCAGCCCGAGTCCGAGGGCTGGGAGGTTCGCCCAGGCCCCGACCAACACCACGACGGCGTCGGCCCAGGCCAGCAGCGGCAGCCACCGGCACACCGCCGCGACGCCACCCCGGGCCGAGGACATCGGCGCGGTCGATGCCGGGGCGGCTGCGACTGCTCGCACCACGCCACGACACGTCGCGGTCGCGACCCACGCGAACACGCCCAGGGCGACGCCGGCGAGCATGCGCAGGACATCCCCCGCCGACCCGACAGCACCGCTGCCGAGCAGGGCCAGCGCCGCGACCGTCACGGCGTGGCCAGCCACCGGAACCTGTCGGGCGGCCCGGGCGTCGGCGCCCGACTCGATGCGGGTCCGGGCCATGGTCGGCCCGAAGAACACGATCGTCGCGAGCAGGGTCAGGCCGGCCCAGCCCAGCAGGTTGACGTGGAGGTGGGCGATCCGGGCGGCGCCGTACCACCGACCGGCCAGCACCCCCGTGCCCATCAGCGCGCCCAGGATCGCGCCGTGCACGAACGCGCCGTGTGCACGCTCGTAGCAGCGCACGATCCACGCGAATCGCGCCCCCAGGGCCTGCTGGCGGCTCCGTCGGATCCGCCGATGGCCCACCAGCACCGCCGACGTGGCGACCGTTGCGCCGATGCCGACCACGACGGGCCGGGCGGCGACCATGCCGACCATGACGGTCGCCACACCGCTGTTGAACCCGACCAGCTGCGAGTACGGGGCCGCCCCGGCAGGCACGCGGGTCAGCGTCTCGGCGAAGTGCCGGCTGAAGCCCAGGACCAGGTTGCTGACCACCCCGAGCGTGAGCAGGTGCACGGCCAGCCAGCGCCCCCCGGGGAGTCGATCGCCACCGACGAGCCACACCAGCGCCAGGGCCGCAAAGACGAGCGCGGCCACCACCCACGGGACGACGTCGGCGAACGGCGACCGACGCGTTGGCAGGTGCGTGTCGTTGCCCGACCTCCGGGTCGAGCCCGCGACATCCCGATGGCCCGGAGCCGTCACGACGGCCCGGCTCCCGGCACCCTGTGGGGGTACCCGCAGTGGGACCGGAGGACGCCACGATGGACATCGGCCTCGGACGACGCGCCGACTACAGCCTGCGCGGCGTCTTCCACCTCGCACGCCACGACGACGGGGCGTTCCGATCGGCACGCGCCATCGCCGAGGCCACGGCCGTTCCCGCGACCTGGCTGCCGCAACTCCTGACGACCCTGGCCGCCGCCGGCGTGGTCGAGTCCGCGACCGGACGTCGTGGTGGATACCGGCTGGCTCGACCGCCCGCACGGGTGACGGTCCTGGAGGTGGTCCAGGCGGTCGAGCCCGATCCGGACCCGGTGTGCGTGCTGCGGGGCGGCCCCTGCAACTGGGACGGGCGCTGCGCCTTCCACGAGCCGTGGGTCGCGGCCAAGCAGGCCTTCACCGCCCGGCTCGCCGACACGACCTTCGCCGACGTCGTCGCACTCGACGACCTGCTGGCCGACGCCGCGGGCGGGCGCGAGGTCAGTTGACGTCGACACGGCCACGCATCCACGGGTGGGGGGTGCACAGGTACGGGAACTCGCCGGCCTCGGTGAAGGTGTGCGACCACGACTCGCCCGGCTGGACCATCCCGGAGTCGAACGCCCCGTCCGGCGACGTCACGGTGTGGGCCATGGTGTCGTCGTTGGTCCAGGTCACGGTGTCGCCGACGGCCACCTCCAGGACCGACGGCCCGTAGCCGGCCAGCGCCGCGTCCGACCAGTCGTCCTGGTCGAACTCCCGGAACACCCCGGCGCCGGGTTCGATCGTGACCGCCGTGGTGGCAGTTGCCTCGGCCTCACCGGACGCGCCCGCGGTCGCATCGGTGGTGGGCGTCGGGCCGGAGGTCGCCGTGCCGGTGTCCGCGGTGGCGCCCGACGCGTCGTCGGTGACGTCCGGCGCGTCGCCGGGAACCGCATCGAAGATCTCCGGGTCCGTCTCGCCCTCGACCACGACCTGGCCGATCGCCCCCTTGTCGAAGGCCCGGGCAAGGGCGTGGTCGACCAGCACGATCGTCTGGGGCACCTGGCCGACCAGCTCGACCACGGTCCCGCCACCTGCCGGCACCAGGGTCGTCTGCGAGCCCCGCAGGGGAACGTTCAGCAGTGCGGCCTCCTGGTAGACGACGTCCCAGTGCGACCCGATCGGGTGGAAGTTGCTGTCGAGGTTGAGCCCGGCGTTGACGAAGTGGATCCGGGCCCGTTCCCCGACGCCCATTCGCAGCGCCCCGTCGTCGACCAGCGAGCCGACCGCGCCGTTGAACACGACGTGGCTGGGCTCTTCCGCCGACAGGGCGGCACGGTCCTCGGCCAGCGTCGCGCCGTCAGCCACGGTCGTGTAGTACTCGGACTGGACCAGGTACCACTCGTGGTCGACCGTCGGCAGCGGGACGGCGGGCTCGACGAGGATCCCCCCGAACATCCCGTGGGAGATGTGAGACGGCACGTCGCCATAGGCGCAGTGGTACATGAAGAAGCCGGGGTAGAGCATCCGCGCCTCGATCGTGGCGGTTTCGCCCGGCGCGACCGTCGTGTCGGCCGCACCGCCCCCCTGTCCGGTCACGGCGTGGAGGTCGACGTTGTGCGGATGGGTGTTGCCGGCCGGGTTGGTGAGGGCGAAGCGGAGCACGTCTCCCACCCGCGCCCGGATCACCGGTCCCGGCGTGCCGACCACGACGCCATCGGCACCGTCGGTGACCCGGTAGCCCCAGGTCTCGTACTGGGCCCCGGTCGCCGGGTCGATCGTCGACACCTGCTCGACGATCTCGAAGGCGACGTCGACCACCGCCGGCACGGTCCGGGTGATCGGCGGCGGCATCTCGGGCGCCGTCGCGACGTTGACCTCGTCGGCGGGGGCCGCGGCCAACTCGGACCGCGGCACGAACGACCCGACCACGTCGGTGCCGGCGTCGGCAGGGGTGGCCGCGCCGGCCGTCGCCGAGTCCTCCGCCGCCGACGCCGGGCTCGCGTCCTCGACCGGCTCCGCGGCGGGGTCGGGGCGGCCGACGACCAGGGAGGTGAGCACGGACAGCCCCACGACCGCGACCAGCAGGGCCAGCAACCGGCCACCGCTGACGGACTCGACCACCGGCGTCGGCGGGGGCGTGCGGTCCGGGGGCGCCACGGTGTCATGGGAGCGGGGACGTTGCAGATCCTGGAGCGGCATCGGGATCACCTCCAAGGTCACGCGTTCTTCAACACCAAGTTTCTTGCTTGGTGTTTCGGATGGTGTCACGGAAGGGTGGTGTCGGCATCCGCCGAAGGGCCCGGAACCGTCGGGACCATCGGGCGAACCCCGGACGGGCCACGAGGAACCGGGGTCGGACGCGCAGGCCCGGTCAGCCGGTGCCGCGCCGTGTCACAGGACGACGAGGAGTCGGCCGCAGTTCGGGCAGGTGGTCAGCGGCGGACCGTCAACCAGCGTGTTGACGTCGGCGTAGGACAGCCGGATGCCACACGCCGTGCAGTCCTCGCCGTCCAGGCGGCCGACCGCGTCCCCGACCGATCGCTGCGCCGAGCGGTCGTAGCGGGCCACGAGCTCGTCGTCGAGGTCGTCCCGCTGGCGCTCGCGGACCACCTCGTGCTCGGCGATCTCTGCGAGCAGGCCGGACGCGGCCACGTCCCGACGTTCCTCGGTCTCGCGGATGGTCTCCGACAGGGTCGCCAGCTCCTGTTCGAGGGCGTCGAGCGCCTCCTCGTGCTCCTCCAGCGTCTCCAGCGCCTCCAGCTCGGCCAGCTCGTGCTCGTCGATGCGCGACTGGACGGCCGAGATCTCGGCCTCCATCTTGCCCAGCTCCTTGGCGTTGGTGATGTCGCCGCCGTACATGCGCTGCTGCTCGTGCGCCAGCCGTTCCCGGAGCTGGCCGACGTCGCGGTCGTGCTTGCGCGCGACCTGGGTGACCTGGTCGCGCTCGAGCCGGATGTCGGCGTGCTGGTCTTCCAGCGCCCGTCGGCGCTCCCCCAGGTCGGCCAGCTGCTGCTGCTCGGGGAGGTTGTCCATCGTGTTCTGGAGACGACGGATCGCGGCGTCGGTGCCGGCGAGGTCGAGCAGGGCCTGGAGCTGCTCGGCGGAGGGGTCGGGCATCGCGGAGGGACTCCCGGTCGTGGCGATCACCCGTTCGCGGATCCCGCCGGTGGCAGGTCCGACCACGGGCGCGTGGACACGTTCGACGCTACCACCGGTGCCGACAGCCCCTCCCCCGTGGCGTCGGCACGCAACAGCTCGATCCACGGCACCATGGCGGCCACCTCGACGGCGTGGTGGCCGGCGTCCACCAGCGCCAGTCCCTGCTCCAGGGCATCCAGCACCACGTGGTGACGCAGGTCGCCGGTGACGTAGACGTCGACCCCTGCCGCAAGCGCCACGTCCACCATCGAGTCCCCGGCCCCGCCGACGACGGCGACCGTCTCGACCACCCGGTCCGGATCACCGGCGACCCGCAGGTCGGGGGCCGGAAGGCGATCCCGCAGTCGTTCGGCCACGGCCCCCAGGGTCGTCGGCTCGGGCAGGCGGCCGCGTCGACCCAGGCCCGCGCGGGACGTGTCGGCCAGCGGGTACACGTCGACGGCCACCTCCTCGTAGGGGTGTGCAACGCGCAGCGCGTCCACGACCTCCTCGACCGCGTCGCGTGCCACGACCACCTCGACCCGGGCCTCGTCGACCACCGTGCGGCCGGACGGGCCCGCCGGGTCGGCCACGAACGGATCGGCGCCCTCGTCGGGACGGAACCGACCCTGTCCCGGCGTGCTGAACGAGCAGTGCGTGTAGTCCCCGATCACCCCGGCACCGGCGGCGGCCAGGGCGTCGAGCACGTCCTCGAGGTGGTCGGTCGGCACGAACGTCACCAGCTTGCGCTCCCGCGCGGTCTCGGTGTCGGTCTGCAGCGGGGCCACGTCGACCAGCTCGAGTGCGGTGACCACCGGGTCGCTGGTCCCGGCACCATCGGTCGCCACGTCGAGGTTGGTGTGCGCCGCCGCGACCGCCACCCCGGCCCGTGCCGCAGCCAGGACGACCCGGCCCGTGGCCGTGTCGGGGGTCAGCGCCGGCAACGGGCGGAACAGCAGCGGGTGGTGGGCCAGCACGAGCGTCCCGGGCTGGGCGGCAGCCTCCTCGACGACCGCCGAGGTGACGTCCAGGGACACCAGCACCCGGGTGACCGGGTCGTCCGGCGCGCCGACCTGGAGGCCGACGTGGTCCCACGACTGTGCGTGGGCGAAGGGGTGGCGGGCGTCGACCAGTGCGAGCCAGTCCGCGACGGTGTCGGTCATGGCACCTCCGGAGCATCGGGATTCGGGTGCGCGGTGCAGGGCTCGAACCTGCGACCCCCGCCGTGTAAAGGCGGTGCTCTCCCAGCTGAGCTAACCGCGCTCGGGCGCCGACGATAGCCGCCGACCCGGCCACCCCCACCAGGCCGTGGGAATGTTCCCCCCGTGCGGCACGGTTGACCTCGATGGCACCCCACGTGTCCGTGGACGTGCCCGGACCCGCACCCCCGACCTGATCGAGGCCCCCATGTCCCGCACCGTCGACGTCGTCGCGATCGGCGCCGGAGCGGTCGGCGAGAACGTCGCCGACTATGCCCGCCAGCACGGGCTCGACGTCGTGATCGTCGAGGCCGACCTGGTGGGTGGCGAGTGCTCCTACTGGGCCTGCATGCCGTCCAAGGCCCTGCTCCGCCCGACCGAGGTCCTCGCCGCCGCACGCCGGGTTCCGGGAGCCGCGCCGGCGGTGACGGGCGAGGTGGACGTCGCCGCGACCCTGTCGTCGCGCACGGCGTTCACGTCGAACTGGGACGACTCCTCGCAGGTCGAATGGCTCGAGTCGGCGGGGGTCGAACTGCTGCGGGGCCACGGACGCCTGACCGGCGAGCGCGAGGTCACCGTCACCCACGACGACGACACCACGACCGTCCTGGAGGCCACCGCGGGCGTGGTGCTGGCGACCGGCTCGGCACCCGTCGAGCCGCCGATCGACGGGCTGGCCGAGACCCGGACGTGGGACAACCGCGACGTCACGTCGGTGTCGGCGATCCCCGACCGCCTGGTCGTGCTGGGCGGTGGCGTGGTCGGCGTCGAGATGGGACAGGCGATGGCCCGGCTGGGCAGCGAGGTCACGATCGTGGAGGCACTCGACCGGCTGGTCGCCACCGAGGAGCCGGACGCGTCCGAGGCGGTCCGGGAGAGCCTCGAGGCCGACGGGATCACCGTGCGGCTGGGTGCGAAGGCCACCGCGGTCACCCGGGCGGACGACGACGCCGGCGAGGTGGTCGTGACCCTGGACGACGACACCGAGGTCCGGGGCGACGAACTGCTGGTCGCGGTGGGCCGACGAGGCCGCAGCGACGACGTCGGCCTCGACACCGTCGGGGTCGAGCCCGGCGACAGCGGGTTCGTCGAGGTCGACGGGCACCTGCGGGTCCCCGGACACGACTGGCTGTCGGCCGTCGGCGACGTGAACGGCCGGGTCCTGCTGACCCACCAGGGCAAGTACCAAGCACGGCTGGTCGGTGACCGGCTGGGCGGGGTCGACGTCGACGAGGCCTGGGCGGACGACCGGGCCGTCCCGCGCGTGGTGTTCACCGACCCCCAGATCGCCGCGGTCGGGCTGACCGAGCAGGGTGCTCGCGACGCCGGACTGTCGATCCGGGTCGTGGAGCACGACACCGGTGGCGTGGCCGGTGGTTCCCTGCTCGGCCGTGACGCGGGAGGACCTGCCCGACTGGTGGTCGACACCGACCGTGACGTCGTCGTTGGCGCGACCTTCGTCGGCCCGCAGGTGGCCGAGCTGCTGCACAGCGCGACCATCGCGATCGCCGGCGAGGTCCCCGTGTCGACCCTGTGGCACGCCGTACCGGCCTTCCCGACGGTCTCCGAGGTGTGGCTGCGCCTCCTCGAGGCCCTGCGCGACTGACGGAAACGCTCGCACCGCACGCGCGATCCTCATGCCGCCGCCCTGATCGGGTGGTTGGCACGGAGTCGCTCCGACGGATCCACGGCCGCCTTGACCGACCGGAGCCGGGCCAGCGCCCCCTCGTCGTGGAACGTCGACGCGTGGGCGGGTTCCTCGACGAAGTTGAGGTACTGGGTCTCGGTCCCCCACGGGGCCAGCGCTGCCTGCATCGCGGCCAGGGAGGCCTCGATCGGCGCCACGAGCTCCGGGACGACCGGCACCCCGACGCCGAAGGCCAGGTAGTCGCCGGCCAGTCGCTCCAGGGCGCCGTGCCGTGGCGCAGAGCGACCCAACGCTCCGCCCAGGTGACGGATCTCGACGCTGAGCAGCGGCGAGCCCGAGCCAGGCCCGACGGCGTCCACGAGGGCATCGACCGCCGCCCCCGGCAGGGCACGCAGCATCCGTGTGCCCCCGATGCCGGGAGTCGGACCCTCAGGGTCCATGTGCAGTCTCGCCAGGCCGTCCGGCGGGACCATGGCGATGGTGTCGATGGTCGGCCCCAGTGCCCGCAGGGGCGCGACGAGCTCGTCGCCGGAGCGCGCGTCACCGAGCCACGCCACCTCCACGACCGCGAACCGCCCACCGCGCAAGGGCTCCGGGACGTCCGGGATCGGCGGGAACTGCAGCATCCGACCGATCGAGGTCAGGGCATCGGGGACGTCGTGGGTCCAGGTGGCCCACGCCTGCAGGACCTCCCGGGCCCGCTCCCACGGGAAGAACAGGGCGCCGGCGAGGACCTCGGGCAGCGGGTACAGCGCCATCTCGATGGCGGTGACGACGCCGAAGCTGCCGCCACCCCCGCGCAGCGCCCAGAACAGGCCCGGTTCCGTGCTGTGGTCACAGCGCACGAGTGCCCCGTCGGCGGTCACGACCTCGATGGCGAGCACGGAGTTGGCGGCGAGGCCGTGCCGACGCCCCAGCCAGCTGATACCACCGCCCAGGGTGTAGCCCACGACGCCGACGTCCGGCGACGACCCTGCCAGGGCGGCGAGTCCCAGCGGCGCGACCACCGCGGTGACGTCGCCCCACCACGCCCCGCCCTGGGCACGGAACCGGCGACCGACCGGATCCACCGTCACGCCACGCATGCGGTCCATCCGCACCAGCAGGGTGTCGGCCAGGTCGTCGCCCAGTGCCATGGCGTTGTGTCCGGTGGACTGGGGCGCGACCCGCAGCTCGTGGGTGGCGGCGAAGGCCATCACCTGCTGGACGTCGCCCACGGTCTCGGGCTGCACCACCAGGGCAGGCCGCTGGTCGAACGCGACGTTCCACGCCTGGCGCACGTCGTCCCAGTCGTCGTCCCACGGCGCCACGACCGCGCCCAGCACGCGCTGGCGCAGCTGGTCGAGGTCCAGCGGGGTCGGAGTGCGGGTGGTCTGCAGGGTGCTCATGACGGTTCCTCGTGCGGGTCTGGCTCGCACCGCCCCTCCGGCGGCCGAGGTGCGAGCCGTGCTCGCGACACCGGTCACGATCCCCCAGCGCCCTTGCCGGACCCTTGGCGTCGACTTGCCACCCCGTGCCTGTAGGGTGCGCAGATCCGCGGTGTTCAACCGTGGCGCTTCCCGGGGGAGGTGGCCATGGACGTCCGGATCCTCGGGCCCCTGGAGGTCGTGCGCGACGGTGTCGCACTCGACCTCGGACGCAGGCAGCAACGCATCCTGTTGGCGCGACTCGTGGTGGCCGACGGACACGCGGTCTCGACGGATCGGCTGGCCGACGACTTGTGGGGCGACGATCCCCCGGGTCGGCCCGACGTCTCGCTGCAGGCCCTGGTGTCACGACTGCGCCGGGTGCTGGAGACCGACCGCGCGCCCCGTGACCCCGCCCGGCTGCTGGTCACCCGCGCCCCTGGCTACGCACTGTTGCTGCCCGAGGAGTCGCTCGACGCACGGCGATTCGCCACTCTGGCCGCGGAGGGCGTGCACGCCCTGGCGGCCGGTGACGCCCCGTCGGCGTTGCGATCGTTGGAGGCAGCGCTGGCGTCGTGGCGTGGCGAGGTGCTGGCCGACCTGGCCGACCTGGCGTTCGTGCAGGACGTCGCCGCCGCCCACGGCGAGTTGCGCGACGCCGTCCGCGAGGACCATGCCGCGGCACTCCTGGCCACGGGCGCCACCGCCCACGCCCTGTTCGAACTCGAGTCGCTGACGCGCGATCGGCCCCTGCGCGAACGACCGTGGGAGCTGCTGTTGACGGCGCTGCACCGCGCCGGCCGGACTGCCGAGGCCCTGGACCGCTACCGCGACGTCCGGGCGCGGTACGCCGACGAGTTGGGACTCGACCCCGGGCCAGCGCTCCAGGCCATCGAGGTGGGACTGCTGCGCGGCGAGTTGCCGACCGGGCCAGTGCTGGCAGGTCCGGCGGCGGACACCGCCGTGGTCGTCGCGGCCCTGGACACCCCGGGCAGCGCGACGTCCGTCGACCGGGACTCCGAGGGCGTGGTGGGGCGCGCCCGCGAACTGGACGTGTTGGAGGCCGCCGTCACGCAGGCGGTGGGCGGTGCGACGCGTTGGGTGGTGCTGGTGGGGGAACCCGGCATCGGCAAGACCCGGCTGGCCGAGCAGGCGGCCGCGACCGCCGCCGGCGTCGGCGCACGTGTCGCCTGGGCCCGGACGCACGAGGACGGCGCGGCTCCCGCGCTGTGGCCATGGGTCCAGGTGCTGCGCGGCCTGGGGGCCGAGGACCCGCGGGACGTCCTCCAGGTCGCCACGGACGCGCTCGGCGACATCGCTGCCGGACGGTTCGAACGCGCCGACCGGGTCGCCGGAGCGCTGGCCACGGCCGCCGTCGAGCAGCCGCTCGTGGTCCTGCTGGACGACCTCCAATGGTTCGACCCGGAATCGCTGCGATTGGTGGCCCACGTCGGCCTGCAGGTGCGGGACGTCCCGCTGCTGGTCGTGGTGACCGTGCGAGCCGGCGTCACCACGCCGGGGATCGACCGGGTCCTGGCCGACATCACCCGCCGCCCCGGCGCGGTGCGCATGGACCTGCAGGGACTGGACCTGGCGGCCACCGCCGCACTCGCCGGCGCCGTCTGCGACCAGCCACTGGCACCCCACGAGGTCGCCGAGCTCCATGCCCGCACCACCGGCAACCCGTACTTCGTCACCGAGTTCGCCCGACTGGGACGTTCCGCCATCGTCACGGAGGTCGTGCCCGACGGTGTGCGCGACGTGCTCCGCCGTCGCCTCGCGCCGCTGTCGGAGTCGGCCCGCTCCCTGCTCTCGTTGGCCGCACTCGCCGGCGGCGAGGTCGCGCTGGACCAACTCACGGCCGCCGGCGACCTCGACCGCGTCGAGGTCGTGGAGGGGCTGAGCGCAGCGGTGGACGCACACGTCCTGCGTCCTCTCGAGGTCCCCGGTCACTACCAGTTCGCCCACGCCCTGCTCCGGTCCACCCTGCGCGAGGACCTGCCGGACCTGCAACGTCGACGCCTGCACCTCCGGCTGGCCGAGGCCCTGGCGGGCCCCGCGGCGACCGACCCGGAACGCTGGCTGGCCGAGCGAGCCGGGCACCTGGTCGCCGCAGCCCCACTGGCCGATCCCACCGCGACCGTCACGGCCTGCCTGGCAGCGGCCGACCTCGCCACGCACCGGCTGGCCCACGACGACGTGGTCCGGTGGCGGATGCAGGCGCTGCGGGTCGTCGACGGCGACCACGGGCTTGCCAGCGACCGGGCGGCCCGGCTGGCCGTCCTCACGGCCCTGGGCCACGCCCGCGGGATCGCTGGCGACCACGTCGGGGCACTGGCCACCCTCGCCGAGGCCATCGACGTCGCCGAGGAACTCGGTGACGCGCCCGCGATGGCCCGCGCCGTGCAGGGCTTCGACCTCTCCGGTGGCGTGTGGTTCTGGGTTCCCCAGGGGACCCGCCCCCGGGCCCAGATCGACCGGATCGATCGGACCCTGGCGGCGCTCGGCCGCGCCGACACCGCCGAGCGCGTCCGGGTCCTGGTGGTCCGTGCCGCCGGCGAGTACTACGGCGACCAGGACCGGGGGATCGCGTTCGCGACCGAGGCGGTCGAGATGGCCGAGCGCATCGGGGACCCGCTGCTGGTGGTCGAGGCCAGGGCCGGTGCGCTGCAGGTCGCCTGGCGACCGCAGGGGATGACGGACCAGCAGGACCAGGCCACGCGGCTCCTCGCGTTGGCTGGCCACGTCGGGTCGGGCCACCACGAACTGCTGGCCCGGACGCGACTGTTCACCATCGCGCTCGACCTCGGTGACGTCCGCACAGCAGAACAGCACCACGCCGATGCCATCGCGCTCGCCCGAGAGCTGCGCGCCACCCTGGTCGAGGCACAGCTGGCCTGGAGCCGGTCGATGTTCGCCGGCATCCGTGGGGACCTCGCCGGTGCGCGTCGCCTGGCCGACACGGCCGAGGACCTGCACCGCCGGACCGGGCTGTACGCACTGGAGCGTGCCGTCGGGCAGATCGTCGGACTGCTCTGCTGGGACCTGGGGACCCTCCACGACCTGGACGGCGATCGCCGTGCGATGGTCTTCGCCGGCTTCCCCGAGGCCGCCGTGGCCGACCACCACCGTGCCGGCCGCACCGGGGATGCGCGCGACCTGCTGGCCGAGCTGACGGCCGTCCCGCTCCTGCCCTCGTACGAGTGGCTCGGGCTCACCGTGGTGCACGCCCGGTTGGCAGCGGACCTCGGCGAGGTCTTGCTGTCCGAGCGCCTGCGCGAGGCGCTGCTCCCCCACCGCGGCCACGTCGGACACTTCGGCACCGTCGCCTGTGCAGGGCCCGTGGACCTGCAGCTGGGGCGACTGGCGTCGCTGCTGGGCCACCACGACGAGGCGATCGCCGGACTCCGGGCCGGCATCGACCACGCCGAGCGCGAGCGGCTTCCCGTCTGGGGCGTGCGCTCCCGCGAGGCCCTGGCCGTGGCCCTGCGGCGACGCGACCATCCCGGTGATCGCGAACGAGCAGACGTGTCGGTCCGGGAAGCGGCCGACGGGGCCACCGCACTCGGGATCGCCCTCGAACCGCACGTGGCCAGCCGGGACGTGCCGATGTCGCCCGCCCCTCGTCCTCGCTGATCCAGACTTGCCGAGGCCGTCGCGCGCTCCCGACCCGGCTGCGCGGAGCGTGGGTCGCCTCCCGGCCGCCTACGGTGGCCGACGACCATGACCATGACGACATGCCCGGGGCGGGCGGAGGGAGATCTGTCGTGGCGGCATGCTGTGGACCGACTCGACCCGGTGGGTCCGACGTGCGGGCGACCTCGCTCGACCCCGCCGACGGGGACGCCCCGGCGACGAGATCCACCGGGGACGGCCGCCCCGGACTGGACGTCGTCGCGGTGCCGGGAGGGGTGTTCCGCATGGGCACCGACGACCCGCGGGGCTATCCGGACGACGGCGAGGGCCCGGTCCACGAGGTCGAGCTGTCCGCCTTCTCGATCGGTGCCCACACCGTGACCAACGACCAGTTCGCGTCGTTCGTCGACGCGACCGGCCACGTCACGACGGCCGAGGAGTTCGGCAACTCGTTCGTGTTCGCCGGCCTGCTGCCCGACGACTTTCCGCCGACCCGCGCGGTGGCGGCGGCGCCGTGGTGGCGCGAGGTGCTGGGCGCGGACTGGCGCCACCCCGAGGGCCCGCACAGCGACCAGGCCGACCGGGGCGACCACCCGGTCGTGCACGTCAGCTGGCTGGACGCCGTCGCGTTCACCGCCTGGAGCGGCACGCGGCTGCCGACCGAGGCCGAGTGGGAGCACGCCGCCCGGGGTGGGCTCGACGGGCACCACTTCCCGTGGGGGGACGAGCGCGAGCCCGACGGCGAGCACCGCATGAACGTCTTCCAGGGCAGCTTCCCCGGCGACGACACCGGCGACGACGGGTGGGTCGGCACCTGCCCCGTCGGGACGTTCCGGCCCAACGGCTACGGGCTGCACGAGGTGACCGGCAACGTGTGGGAGTGGTGTGCGGACTGGTTCTCGCCCGACGCCTACCGGCACGCGCGACGCCGGTCGCCGACCGGACCGTCGAGCGGGCAGGCGCGGGTGATGCGCGGTGGCTCCTACCTGTGCCACGACAGCTACTGCTGGCGCTACCGGGTGGACTCCCGCAGCGCGAACACGCCCGACAGCACCGCAGGCAACATCGGCTTCCGCGTGGTTGCCGCGGACTGAACGACGACGCGGGCCGAAGGACGGGGCGGTCGGGGCTCAGGGGGCCCCGTCCAGGTCCTCCACCTTCTCCTGCAGCTCGTCGGCCAGGGCACGCATGCCGGCGGGATCGCCGCTGGTGGGCCGTGGCGTGCGCTCCGCGACGTCGGCCTGCTGGCGCAGTTGGCGGATCGCCCGCTCGAGGTGGACCTGTGCCTGGTCGGCCGTCGTGGTCGACGCCTCGGCCAGGTCCAGGGCTCGGCGGACCTGGCTCGCGAAGGGATTCGCGAGCCCGCCGGCGTCCACGAGGTCGTCGACCGAGTCGTCCAGCATGGCGAAGGTGGGCAGGCGCGGGTCGACCAGGAACAGCCCCTGGTACCCGTGGACCGCCATCACGCCACTGTCGAAGGCGGTGTAGTTGCTCCAGCTGCCGATGCCGAAGCCCGGGTCGTCGTGCGGCGGGTACACGTCGAGGTAGGCGACCTCCTCGAGCGTCCCGTCACCGACCTCGGCAGGGTCGTACACGCGCAGGCCCGAGCTGTAGTTGCTCTGGTAGACGAACCGGTCACGTTGGTACATGTTGTGCTGGGTCGACTGGGCCGGGTTCTCGAAGAAGCCGATGTGGACCGGGTTCTCCAGGTCGGCGACGTCGAAGATGTCCACGCCCTGCGGGACCCGGTTGGTCGTCTCACTGTTGTGGAGGTAGTAGCGGTGCCCGTCGAGCAGGTAGCCCTGGTGGCTGTAGGCCGGGTTGGGGTAGCCGGTCCGGGACAACGTCTCGAGGTTCGACTTGTCGGTCATGTCCGAGATCACCAGGGCGCGCCCGATCCCCGGCGTGGACGGGTTGGAGTTGAAGCAGATCTCCTGGCCGGTGTAGCGCCCGTCGGGACCCTCGTAGATGACGCACTGGGTGTCGTGCACGTACCCGTTCTCGTCGTAGCAGCCCGCGAAGGTCGGGTTCAGCGGATCGCGGATGTCGATGAGGTGGGACGTGGACGCGCAGCCGTGGGCGTCGTTGCGCTGGCCGACCGCGTAGGCGAACCCGGTGTCGGTGTCGATCGCGATGTTGTGCGCCCGCTGGAACCCGGTGTAAAGGGCGTCCTCGGTGACGGTGTGGGGGGCGGCCGACGGGTCGAGGTCACGCAGCTTCGTGAGGTCGAACACCTGCATGCCGTGGTTGCTGGACTCGGCGACGATGAAGGCGTGGTCCTGGTAGGTCTTGATGTCGCGCCAGATCAGGTCGTTGGTGGCCGAGGTCGGCAGGAACGCCAGGTAGACCGGATCGCGCGGTTCGGAGATGTCGACGAACGCCGTCCCCACCTCGAGGCCGGCCAGGACGTACTCGCGCCCGGTCTCGGGGTCGGTCCAGCCCCACACGTCGCTGCCGCGTCCGTCGCCGACCGCCAGGCCGCCGCCGATCTCGTCGTTGGTCAGCACCGACACCAGGTCGGCCGCCTCGCACGGGAAGGCGCCGCTGCCGAGGTACGGATGGCCGTCGAACTCGGGCACGTAGGCCACCCCGTCGACGCACGGCGCGGCGCGGTCGTCACCGGTGTTGACCGCGGCGTAGGCCGCCATGTCCGGCGCCTGGAAGTCCGCCGGGAGGGTCCCCTCGGTCGCGTGCTTGACGTTGTCCGCGTCGTCACCGCAGTCGACCTCGGTCGACAGCACCGCGGAGAAGACGTTCACGAACGTCAGGAGGGTTCCCAGGAGGCCCGTGGCCGCCGGTTGGGCCGCACACTCCTCGTGTGCCGAGGCGGCCGGTGGGTTCGACGCCACCAGTGCGGTGGCGAGCACCACGACCATGAGCAGCTTGGGCAGGGTCTTGTCGGCGATGACGGCCACGACGCGCCTCCTGGGGGGCAGGGAGATGCCTGGTCCCCGACCCGCATGGGTCACGTCGTTGCAGCAGCCGGGGGGATTGGTCCGAATGACCCTAGTGAGGGGCCTCGTCCGTGGCAACAGGTCGTGTCCGATCCGTCGTCACATGCCGGCGGCTGGGCCGGGATCCCGGCGGTCAGGCGGCGAGGAGGTCGTCGAGGTCGACGACCGCGACCGGGCGACCGAAGTCGCGCAGGTCGGCGGCCTCGGCAGCGACCTGGGCCGACAGGAGGCGACCGAAGTCGTGGTCGGTGCCCGGGACCTCGACGATCGTCGCGCTGGGCTCGACCACGAAGGCGTGCACGCCACCGGGTGGCCCGTCCTTGTGGTGCTGGCCGGTCAGGTGCAACGACCGCGGGCAGGGCTCGACGGTGACCGGGATGCCGAAGCGACGGCGCAGGGTCGCGGCGGCCGCGTCCAGCCTGGCCGGCATCGGACCGCCCGGGTCCACCCACGCCCACAGCGACAGCCGCCGGCCGGTCTCCAGTGCGTCGACCAGCTGCTGGGCTGGGACCGTGGCGACGGCCACGTCACCGGTGGCGAGGATCCGTCGCGCACGGTCCTCCCCCGCCGCCGCGGCCGGTGCGTGGAACGGGTCCACACCCAGCAGGCCCGCGGCCACGGCGGCGGCGAACTGCCAGTCGAACACCGCGGCGGCCAGGTCGTCCAACCGCACCGGGTCGAGCACGACCGTGGGGATGCCGGCGTCGGCGACGGCGTGCAGTCCGGGGCGGTCGCCCAGGGACACCACCACCACGTCGGGGCCGTAGGCGGCAGGCTCCTCGACGTGGTGGTCGACCTGGGGCACCACGCCGTTGCCACCCTTGCCGAGCGACTCCCCCACCACGTGGGCGATCCACTGGCCCAGGTCGACGTGGTCCTCGTCGACCACCAGGACCAGCTGGTGGCGGCCACGTCGCGAGGCGGCGGCCAGCACGGCCCCCAGGCGGGCAGCGGTGTTGTCGGCCAGGTCGACCTGCTGGCTGCGGGCGATCGCCGGATCGGCAGCGGCGAGGTGGGCCCGGACGTCCAGCCCGAGCAGTGCCGCGGGCAGCATCGCGAACACGCCCAGCGCCGCATGGCTGCCGACCGCGTCGGGATCGCCCAGCACGACGGCGCGTGCACCGGCGTCGCGGCCCACCCGTGCCAACGGCGAGTCCGGGTCGGTCAGCACGACCAGGTGGCGGCCGGCCTCGTCGTGGCCCAGGGCATCGACGAGGTCGGCGTGGAACCGGGCCAGCAGGGACCGGGTCTCCAGGGTCGTTCCCGACTTCGACGCCGCGACGACCAGCCACGTCCGGGGGTCGAAGGCCGCCCGCAGGCGTGCCACGGCGTCGGGATGGGTGCTGTCGAGGAGGTGGAGGTGCGGGACGGTCGTGTCGAGCAGTGACGCGAGCGTGCGGGCGTGCAGGGACGCGGCACCCATCCCGAGCAGGAGCACGTCCGTGATGCCCTCGACGCGGACCTCGTCGGCGAGCCGACGCAACGACGGCGCCCGGGCCGCGGTGGTGGTGGGCAGGTCGAGCCACCCGAACAGCTCGGAGGTCTCGCCCGCCGGCGCCAGCACGGTCGGGTCCCGGTCCCACATCCGCCCCACGAGTCCCGCAGCGGCGAGCACCTGGTCACGGGCCTCGTCGTGGAGCGATCCGAGCTGCTGGCGCAACGGGAACTCCTGGGCGACCGGAGGCGATCGGCGGCGACGGCACGTGGTCCGCCGACTGTACGGTCTTCCCACCGATCCATCCGCCCGCAACACGCCATCCGACGCCGCCGACGAGGACGAATCCCCATGGCCGACCAGCCCGACCAGCCCGAGCAGCCCGACGAACCCGAGCAGCCGCGCGGGGCACCAGCGGGCGGTGCCAAGATCCGTGTCGTCGTCGACGACGACCTCAAGCACGGCAAGTACGCGAACTTCTCCGTCATCCAGCACACGGCCCACGAGTTCACCCTGGACTTCTGCCAGATGATGCCCAGTGGCGAGCCCGGGCAGGTCAACGCCGAGGTGGTCGCACGGATCAAGCTCGCGCCCACGATGGTGGCACAGGTGATGCGTTCGCTGGCCAACGCGCAGTCGAAGTACGAGGACAAGTTCGGCTCGATCCGGGCGGTCGGCTGACCGTGGCCGACGCGACCCCCACCCTGCCAGCCGGCCTCCAGCCCGGTGGCCGGTTCGACCAGTGGCGTGCCCCGTCGGTGTCGTGGCTGGCCAGTGACGCCGACGGCACCCTGCTGGGCACCGACGACCAGGTGACCGACGCGGTCGCCGAGGCCATGGTGGCGGTGGCCGACCGCGGCGTGGCGGTGGGCATCGTCACCGGTCGGATGCGCCAGGGCGCCGAGCGGATCCACGCCCGGCTGCCGGTGCCCGGCCCGCACGTGCTCCACAACGGCGCGGAGGTCCGCCTGGACGGCACCACACTGGTGAGCTGGCCGCTGGAGACCCAGGCCGTCCACACGCTGCTCGAGATCGCCCGGGAGCACCGTGCCTACGGCGAGATGTACACCTCCTCCGGCTTCACGATCACCCGCCAGGACGAGCGCGCCCGCGACCACTGGGTCAGCCTCGAGCAGTACCCCACGGGGATCTCCACGGTCGACGACCCGCCCCGTGAGCCGATCCTCAAGGCCACCTTCATCGGCTTCGGACCCGAGGAGTCCGACCGGCTCGAGGCCGCGTTCGACGCGGCCGGGCTGACCGTCGGATCGGCGAACTCCCTGGCCCAGCCCGACCGCACCTACATCAACGTCACCTCGCCGGGGGTCACCAAGGCCCGCGCGATCACGGCCGCGGCCGACGCCATCGGCATCAGCCCCGAGGCGGTCGCGATGATCGGGGACGGTCGCAACGACCTGCCCGCCTTCGCGCTGGTCGGCACGGCCATCGCGATGGGCCAGGCCGCCGACGAGATCAAGGACGCGGCCCACCTGGTGACCGAGTCGGTCACCGCCGACGGCGTGCTGGTGGCGCTGCACGCGCTGGGCCTGCTGGGAGGCTGAGCCCACCGGGAATCACGGGTCCCGGGCCACGACGGGCGGGACGGTCGGACTACAGTCGTGGGTCCCAGCGTGACGTCCCGCGGCATGCCCGTGCCCGTCACGTGATCCGACGTCGTTCGAGGTGGTCCGATGGACACGTTCCTGACCGTCGTGGGCTGGCTGGTGCTGATCCCGGTCATCCTGCTGGTGCTGTGGTTGATCTACCGTCGCCGGTACCGGCGCATCGGCCCCGACGAGGCCCTGGTCGTCTACGGACGTCGCCAGCGCAAGGGCCGTGACGGCTTCCGGATCATCGTCGGTGGCGGAACCTTCGTGACGCCGTTCATCGAGGAGGCCGAGAAGTTCCCGCTGCACGCCATGCAGCTGGACGTCAAGCTCCGCGGGGTCCTGGCCGGTGGCCAGCGCACGCCGATCAACGTGGACGGCACGGCGACGGTGAAGGTGCCGGTCGACCCGACCGAGCGGACCGAGGGCTTCCCCACCGTCGGCCTGGCGGTCGGCAACTTCCTGGGCATGGGCGTGGAGGACATCCGCAACGCGCTCACCAAGGTCGTGGCCGGTCACCTCCGCACGATCGTCGCGGGGTTGAGCGTCGCCGAGCTCTACGGCGACCAGGCGAAGTTCACCGAGGACCTCAAGGCCAAGGCCGCCGACGAGCTGGCCTCCCTGGGCTACGCCTTCCTGTCGTTCGTGTTCGAATCCATCACCGACGACAACGGCTACCTCGACGCGCTGGGCGTGCCCGAGATCGAGCGCGCCAGGCGGGACGCCCGCATCGCCCAGGCCGAGTCCGACAAGGACGCCTCGCTGCGCGAGGAGTCGGCCCGCCTGACCAAGGAGCAGCGTCGCATCCAGGTCGAGCAGGACATCGCCGAGTCCCAGAAGGACCTGGACCTCAAGAAGGCCGGCATCCGCGCCGAGGTGGAGGTCGAGCAGACCCGCGCCACCAAGGCGGGCGAGATGGAGACCAAGGAACAGGACATCCGGATCGCCGAGAAGGAGGCCGAACGCCAGAAGCGCGAGCTGGACGCCACGATCCGTGAGAAGGCCGAGGCCGAGAAGTTCGCCGCACAGCGTCGCGCCGAGGCCGAGCGCTTCACCCGCGAGCAGGAGGCAGAGGCCCGCAAGTTCGCCGAGGAGATGGACGCCGAGGCGGACCGAATCCGCCGCGAGAAGGCCGCCCAGGCCCTGCGCTCCGAGGCCGAGGCCGAGGCGATCCGGGCACGCGACGTCGGCCTGGCCGAGGCCGATGCCATCCGGGCACGGGGCGAGGCCGAGGCCGACTCCCGACGCCAGCTCGCCGAGGCCCTGCGCGAGTACACCGAGGCCGGCATCTCGCTCGAGGCGTTGAAGGTCCTGCCCGACGTCGTCGCGGCGGCGTCCGAGCCGTTGTCGCGCGCCGGGTCCACGACGATCATCTCCAACGGCAGTGACGGTGGGACCGGCGTGTCCAAGCTGACCGCGGACGTCACCGAGGTGCTCAGCTCCACGCTGCCGATGGTCAAGGGCCTGTCGGGCATCGACCTGCTCAGCGTCCTGCGCAACGCCCTCGGGGACCGCGCGATCCACGACATCGAGGTCGAGGAGGGGCCGGCTGGCACCGAGCGGCCCACCGAGCCGGACGCTGACCCGGGCACTGGCCCGGACGCTGACCCGGACGCTGGCGTGGGGTCGACCGGACCGTCGACCGCGTGACGCCCGGAGTCGACCCGGTGGCCCGGAGGCGCCCATGACCACGCCCGCCGACGTCGTCGACGCCGCCATCCCCATGGCGTCGGGCAGCCGGATGGAGCGGGCCCGTGCGGGGTTGCGTGCCCTGGGCCTGTTCGGGCAGCTGTCGGCCGGGGACAAGCGGGACCTCGCCGTGCTCGTCGCCCAGCGGGTGGCGCCGGAGCTGGTCCCGAGGATCCGCTCCGAGGGCGGCGTCGACCTGACCGACGAGCAGTCCCGGGCCGTGCTCGACATGGTGCGGCGACTCGACGGCGACGACCTCCGCGAACTGTCCGAGGCCGTGGCCACGCCCGAGTCACGTCGGCGGGCGCTGGCAGCGGTCGGTGGCGCCGCGGCCGGGGCGACCGGCCTGGACGACGTCGTCGCCGAACCCCGCCCCGAGCCCACGAGACTCGACGTCAGCT
>NZ_JAHOPH010000034.1 GCF_019798055.1 Salsipaludibacter albus
CGTCGGGGACCACACCGACTACAACGACGGCCTGGCGCTGCCCATGGCGATCGGGGGTCTGGCGGTCGGGGGGCATGCGGACGTTGACGTGCGACTCCGGCTCGTACAGCCGGGCCTGGACGCCGTCGGGCAGGTACTGCTGCTCCACGAAGTTGCCCGGTCGGTCGTGGGGATAGACGTACGGCTCCGCGCCGCCGTCCATCAGTTCGACCAGGGCGCGCCCGGCCGCCGAGTGGCTGTCGCGCAGCGGGGGCGGCACCGGCGCGTTGGGGTGGTCCCGCACCAGCGCCCGGGCGGCGCCCATGGCACGGGTGACGGCGTTGGACTTCGGCGCCGTGGCCAGGGCGATCGTGGCATGGCTGAGCGCGAACTCGCCCTCGGGCAGGCCGACCCGCTCGACGGCCTGGTAGGCGGCCACGGCGACGGGCAGCAGCCGGGAGTCCGCCACGCCCACGTCCTCGGAGGCCAGGATCACCAGGCGGCGGGCCAGGAACAACGGGTCCTCGCCCGCCACCAGCATCCGCATCAGCCAGTACATCGCCGCGTCGGGGTCCGAGCCACGGACCGACTTGATGAAGGCCGAGATCTGGTCGTAGTGGTCGTCACCCCGCGAGTACCGCAGGTGCGCGGCCGCGTCGAGCACCCGGTCGGCGTCGAGCACGTCGCCGTCGAGCGCCCCGATCGCGAGCTCGAGGAGGTTGAGGGCCGAGCGGGCATCGCCACTGCCACCACGCACCAGCAGTTCGCGGGCGTCCTCGGTCACCTCGACCCGTCCCCCGAGGCCGTGCGGGTCGGCGATCGCGCGGTCGAGGATCGCCCGGATCGCCTGGTCGTCGACCGCCGACAGGTGGACCAGGCGACAGCGGGACAGCAGCGGCGCGTTCAGCTCGAAGTAGGGGTTCTCGGTGGTCGCGCCGATCAGCGTGACCCAGCCGGCCTCGACACCGGGGAGCAGTGCGTCCTGCTGGGCCTTGTTGAAGCGGTGGATCTCGTCGACGAACAGGATCGTGCGTCGCCCCACGGCGGACTGGCGGGCACGACCCTCCTCGATCACGCCCCGGACGTCCTTGACGCCCGAGCTGACCGCGGACAGCTCGCTCCAGGCAGCATCGACGTGCGATGCGATCACCCGGGCCAGCGAGGTCTTGCCCACGCCGGGAGGACCGTGCAGCACGAGCGACGTCAGGTGACCGGAGTCGATCATGCGCCGCAGCGGCGCCCCCTCCCCCACGACCGCCTCGTGACCGTGGAAGTCGGCGAAGTCGCGTGGCCGCAACCGGTCGGCCAGCGGCCGCCCGCGCAGCGTGGTCGTCCGTTCCTCCGTGCCCGTCGGGTCGGTGCCTCCGGTGGCGGCCTCGCCACCCCGGTCGGCCGGGTCGAACAGCTGCGACACGATCGCCTCCTCACCTCACCGACACGCCGTCCCACCCCCCGAGTGTCCCTCGGGGTCAGTCCTTGGCGGGCTTGGGCAGGGACTTCAGTCGCAGCTCGGCGAGCGTGGCGTCGTCGAAGGGCGCCGGGGCGTCGGTCAGCAGGCACGCGCCCGACTGGGTCTTGGGGAACGGGATGACCTCGCGGATGTTGGGCTCGCCGGTCATCAGCATGACGATCCGGTCCAGCCCCGGGGCGATGCCACAGTGGGGCGGCACCCCGTACTGGAACCCCCGCAGGAGGAAGCCGAACTTGTCCTCGGCCTCCTCGTCGGAGATGCCCAGGAAGCGGAACACCCGGCGCTGCAGCTCCGCGTCGTGGATACGCACCGACCCCGAGGCCAGCTCGACGCCGTTGAGCACGATGTCGTAGGCACGGGTCATGGCCTCGCCGGGCCGGTCCTCGAAGTCGTCGAGGAACTCGGGGGCGGGCGACGTGAACGGATGGTGGTTGGGGACCCAGCCGTCCGCGACGGCGGCCATGGGGTCGTCGGAGTCCTCCGCCGCGTCGAACATCGGCATGTCGGTGACCCAGAGGAACTCCCAGCGCCCGTCCGGCACGAGCCCGCGGTCCTTCGCCACGGCCACGCGCAGGGCGCCCATCAGCTCGCGGGTGAAGCGCTCGCGGCCGGCGCCGAAGAAGATGCAGTCCCCCGGGCCGGCTCCGGTCGTGGCCAGGATCCCGGCGATCTCCTCGTCGGACATGAACTTGGCCAGTGGCGACCGCAGCGACGAGTCCTCCTCCACGACCGCCCACGCCAGGCCCTTGGCACCCCGGGCGCGGGCCCAGTCGGTCCAGGCGTCGAACTCGCGACGGGTCAGCTCGCCGCCGTCGGGCACGGCCAGGGCGACGACCACGCCGTCGTCGGCGAGCACGCCCTTGAAGACCCCAACCTCGGTCGTGGCGAAGACCTCGTCGAGGTCGGCCAGCTCCATCGCGAAGCGCAGGTCGGGCTTGTCGGTCCCGAACCGGCGCATGGCCTCGTGGAAGGTCATCCGCGGGAAGGGCGTCACCAGCTCCTCGCCGAGCACCTCCTGCCACAGCTCGGCGAACATCTCCTCCATCAGGGCGAAGACGTCTTCTTCGTCCCCGAAGGACAGCTCGAGGTCCAGCTGGGTGAACTGGGGCTGGCGGTCGGCCCGCAGGTCCTCGTCGCGCCAGCACTGGGCGATCTGGTAGTAGCGCTCCACGCCCGCGACCATCAGCAGCTGCTTGAACAGCTGGGGTGACTGCGGCAACGCATAGGTGTGGCCGGGCATGAGCCGTGAGGGCACGAGGAAGTCCCGCGCGCCCTCGGGCGTCGGGCGGGTCAGCGTCGGGGTCTCGACGTCCAGGAACCCGTGCCGGTGCATGACGTCGCGGATCACCCGGATCACCTGGGAGCGCACCGCCAGGTTGCGGGCCATGCGGGGACGTCGCAGGTCGACGTAGCGATGGCGCAGGCGCAGGTCCTCGGACACCTCGACGTCGTCGGCGATCGGGAAGGGCAGCGTGTCGGCGGCCGACAGGACCTCGATCCCGGTGGCCTTCACCTCGACCGTCCCCGTGTCGAGGTCGTCGTTGACCATTCCCTCCGGACGCTCGACCACGGTCCCGGTGATGCGCACCACCCACTCGGGACGCAGCCGGTGGGCCTCGGCGGTGGCCTCGACCGACGGGTCGGCCACGACCTGGACGATGCCGGAGCGGTCCCGCAGGTCCAGGAACACCACGCCGCCGTGGTCCCGTCGCGTGTCGATCCAACCGGCCAGCGACACCTCGTCGCCGGCGTGTGCGGAGCGCAGGGTGCCGGCGCCGTGGCTGCGCATGGCACCGAAGGGGGTGATCGTCGTGGTCATGGTGGCGGTCCGTGGTGGTGTGGAGGTGGGGTGCAGGCTCGCCGGTCGAGGCCGCACGGCCGGGCACGCGGCGGTCCCGACGGGACCGGGGGCGTGGGAGGGCGACGACGTCGAGCCCGGGATCCGGGCGACGGGGTGCCCCGTCAGGCCAGGGTCGACCGGACGTGGTCGACCAGGGCCGAACGCTCGATCGTGACCTGGTCGCCCGAGGCGAGCTGCTTGACCGCGACGGTACCGGCTTCACGCTCGCGGGCCCCGGCGATGACGGCCAGCCGGGCGTCGCGTCGGTCGGCGTACTTCAACTGCTTGCCGAACTTGCCGGTGCCGACCCAGAGGTCGGCGCTGAACCCCGCGGCGCGCAGCTCGGCGGCGGTGGCCATCGCATCGGCGGCGCCGTCGTCGTCCATGACGGTCACGACCACGTCGGGGCCGACCGGGGCCTGCTCCTGCTCGGCCAGCAGCAGCAGGATCCGCTCGATGCCGAGCGACGACCCGGTGGCCGGCAGGTCGTTGCCACTGAACATGCCGACCAGGCCGTCGTAACGTCCGCCGGACGCGATCGTGGTGTCCAGGCCGTCGTGCACGAACTCCCACACCGGGCCGGTGTAGTAGGACAGCCCACGGGCCAGCACCGGGGACCAGCCGATCGTGCCACCGGGGACCAGGTCGTCCAGCAGGGACGCGACCGTGTCGACCTCGGCCAGTCCGGCGCGACCGTCCGCCGACGACTCCAGCCGTTCCCGCACGGCCTCGGCCGGGTCGCTGGCGGCCAAGTTGGACCCCAGGGTGTCGATGGCAGCCCCGGGGATGCCACGCTGGTCCAGCTCGGCCAGGACCCCGTCCAGCCCGATCTTGTCGAGCTTGTCCAGGGCGACCAGCGTGTCGGTCTCGAGCGCCGGGTCGATGCCGTGGGCGGCGACCAGCCCACGCAGGGCCTTGCGGGAGTTGAGCTGGACGTGGAAGCCCTCGAGGCCGAGCGCGGCCAGGGCGTCCGAGGCGGCGGCGATCGTGGAGGCGTCCGCCACCAACGAGTCCGACCCGACCACGTCCACGTCGCACTGGAAGAACTCGCGGTAGCGACCGTGGCCGGGCCGGTCGGCGCGCCACACGGGCGCGACGTGGTAGCGCTTGAAGGGCGTGACCAGCTGGGAGCCGTAGCGGGCGACGACCCGGGCCAGCGGCACGGTCAGGTCGTAGCGCAGGGCCAGGTCGGCCTCACCGGTGTCCTCGTGCTCACCGCGACGCAGGATCTTGAACATCAGCTGGTCGCCCTCCTCGCCGTACTTGCCGGTGAGGACGTCGAGCCGTTCGAACGACGGGGTGTCCAGCGGAGCGAAGCCGTGCGCGTCGAACACGGCGCGGATGGTGTCGAACGCACGGTGGCGCACGGCCATGGCGGCAGGCAGGAAGTCCCGGGTCCCGGAGGCGGGATCGGTGGACAAGTCGGCGGGGGAACTCATGGGTGGTCCTTGGCGAGGGCACGGCGGACGAACGGATTGGTGGACCGCTCGTGGCCGATCGTGGTGTCGGGCCCGTGACCGGACACCACCAGGGTGTCGTCGGCCAGGGCCGGCAGATGTCGCCGCAGCGAGTCGGTCATCTGGTCCATGTCGCCGCCGGGCAGGTCGACCCGCCCGATCGAGCCGGCGAAGAGCAGGTCACCGGACAGGAGCACCTCCGCCGGCGCGGACTGGTCCCGGCCCACGGCCAGGGCGACGTCGGCGCCGGCGACGTCGTGGAGGAGGAAGGTCACCGAGCCCGGCGTGTGGCCGGGGGTGTGCGCGACGCTGATGCCGACACCGGCCAGGTCGAGGCGCTGGCCCTCGGCCAGGTCGCGCAGGCGTTCGTCGGCCGGGTCCCAGCGCAGCCCGAGCTGGTCCGCCAGCACGCGAGGTGACGGGCCACCGGGCAGCCCCAGGCCCGCGCCCGGGTCGTCCCACAGCCAGCGGTCGGCCGGGTGCAGGTGGACGGGCACGTCGAGGTGCTCGGCCAGGGCCGGCGCCGACCAGAGGTGGTCCAGGTGCCCGTGGGTCAGCAGGATCGCCTCGGCCTCGACGTCGAGACGTGCCAGGACCGGCGGGAGCTGCTCGGCGCCACCCTCCCCGGGGTCCACCACCACCGCGCGCCGCGTCGCGTGGTCACTGATGACGACGCAGTTGGTCTGCCAGCGCCCCAGCACCACGGCAGTGACGGAGTGGTCGGACACGACGGATCCACGACTCGACGGCAAGGACAGGGCCGAGGCTATCCGCGTGCTATTCCCAGTCGAGCTCGCCCAGTGGGCCCATCGGGCGGAGCTCGCGCACGCGCAGGGGTGAGGGTGCGTCGACCAGGTCGTAGCGGACCCGGGCCCCCACCAGCTCCGGCAGGCTGTCGGTGACGGCCATCACCGAGGCGACCGCGTCGGACTCGGTGCAGTCGGTGACCGTCACCATGACCGACAGGTGCGGTCGGTCGTCACGCCCCGACCACCAGGTCCGGACCGAGCCGACCTCGCCCGCCACGGCCAGCGCGTCGACCACCCGTCGCCGTGGCAGTGGCTCGTCGCTGACGATGGTCAGCCCCACGCCGTGGCGCCCGGGGGGCTCGGTGGTCGGGACGGGTGCCGGCAGGTCGAGGGTCAGGCGCGACAGGGGCTCGCGGGGGCCGATCGGTCCGACGTCGATGGCGACCAGCAGCGACGCATCGCCGGTGGCCCAGTTCAGCCGGGTCGTGGCGGCACGCAGCCCCGCCACGGTGGGTGCGACGGGCGCGACCACCATCGTGGACGGGTCCACGACCGCCTCGACGGCGTCGTGGCGCCGGCGCGGGTCGTGGTGGATCCGGTCGGTGAGGGTGGCGATCTCGACGGGGAGGTCGGGCAGGTCGTCGGCGCCGGTCTGCAGCAGGGTCACCGGCCACCCGTTGGCCTCGCGCAGGGCCGCCGCGGCACCCCCGGCCAGCACGAGCCCACGCCTGCCCGCCGGATGGAGCTGGTCGGTGTCGAAGGCCACGACCAGCGACGTCGGAGGTCGGGTGCCGGCGCGCAGCATCAGGAGCGGCACCCGCGAGCGCCCGACCACCTCGTCGATGATCGCGCCGAACGAGCTGGTCGCCGAGCCACTGCCGCGCCAACCCATGACCACGACGTCGACGTCGTGGCGCGAGGTCGCGTCGTGGATGGCCAGGGCCGGGTGGTCGGCCTCGAGCACCTCGGTGTCGAGCTCGATCCCGGACCGGTCCCCGACACGTTCCGCCACGGCCTGCTCGACCCGACGCAGGGTGGCCCGCGCCTCGCGACGACGGTCACGACCGGCCTGCTCCGGCACGGCCGTCAGCGCCCGCACGGTGCCGTCGGGTCCGGCGACGTCCAGGGCCAGCGCGACCAGGCCGTCGACCGATCCGGGCGCCACGATCGGGAGCAGGACGCAGGTCCGGGCCCCAACCACCATCGATGCCTCCGGGTCGTGGGTCAGCCCCGGCTGGGGACGACCCGGTGCGCATCGTAGACCCCGTCGACGTCCCGAACGGAGTCGATGGCATAGCCCAGATGGGCCGGATCCGCGAGCTCGAAGGTGAACCGGAGCACGGCGACGTGGTCGGTGCGGGTCGTGACCTGGGCTCCCGTGATGCTGATGTGGAGGTCGCCGAGGGTGGCCGTGATGTCACGCAGGAGGTGCTTGCGGTCGAAGGCCTCGATCTCGATGACGGCGGTGAAGACGGAGGTCGCACGGTCCGTCGCCGTCCAGTCGACGTCCAGGAGCTTCTCGGGATCCCGCTGGAGTTCGGCGGCGTTGGTGCAGTCCACGCGGTGGACCGACACGCCGCGGTTCTTGGTGATGTAGCCCAGGATGGCGTCACCCGGGGCCGGGTTGCAGCAGTTGGCCAGGTGGACCAGCATGCCGCGGTCACCGTCGACGACCACGTCGTCGGTGGTCGTCGAGCGCAGTCGCAGGGGCGGCGGCTGGGGCGGAGGCGCGGGGGCCTCGTCGGGCTCGGGGTCGTAGACCCGCTGGACCTGCGTGGCGACCGCGCCGGGGGGGACGTGGCGTTCGCCCACCGCCCGCATGAGGGCGTCGAGGTCCTTGTAGGACAGGGCCTCCGCGGCCTCGGCCAGGGTGCCGTCGCCCAGCGCCCGTGCCCAGCCGATCCCCTTGCGTCTCAGGGCACGCGTGACCTGGTCGCGGCCCCGCTCCTCGGCGTCCTCGCGACGCTCGCGATTGAAGAAGTTGCGGATCTTGGACTCGGCCCGGGGCGAGGCCACCATCTCCAGCCAGTCACGCGACGGTCCGGCGTCCTCGGCCTTGGAGGTCAGGATCTCGACCACGTCGCCGTTGTTGAGCACGTGGTCCAGCGCCACCAGCCGGTCGTTGACCCGGGCGCCCACGCACCGGTGGCCGACCTCGGTGTGGATGGCGTAGGCGAAGTCGATGGGCGTGGCCCGCGCCGGGAGCTGCTTGACGTCGCCGGCCGGGGTGAAGACGAACACCTCGTCGTCGTAGAGGTCGTGCTTGAGCGAGGCCACGAAGTCGCCGGGGTCGTCGACGTCCTCCTGCCAGTCCAGCAACGCGTCGAGCCAGGGGAACTCAGCCTCGCCCTCGCCGCGTGCGGACTCCTTGTACTGCCAGTGCGCCGCGACGCCGTACTCGGCGGTCTCGTGCATGGCCCGGGTCCGGATCTGGATCTCGAGCTGGCGTCCCTGGGGCCCCAGCACCGAGGTGTGCAGCGACTGGTACAGGTTGAGCTTCGGGCTGGCGATGTAGTCCTTGAACCGTCCCTCGAGCGGACGCCAGGCAGCGTGGATCTGGCCGAGCAGGGCGTAGCACTCCCCCACCGAGTCGACGATCACCCGCATGCCCACCAGGTCGTGGATCTCGTCGAACTCGCGACCACGGACAGTCATCTTCTCGTAGATCGAGTAGTAGTGCTTGGGTCGACCGGTGATCTCGCCCCGGATCCGCAGCGATCTCAGCATGTCCTCGAGGCGCCGCGTGACCTCCTCGATGTAGGCCTCGCGCTCGGGGTTGCGCTCGCCGACCATCGCCACGATCTCGTCGTAGCGCTTGGGGTGCAGCGTGCGGAACCCGAGGTCCTCGAGCTCCAGCTTGAAGGCCTGCATGCCCAGGCGGTGCGCCAGCGGCGCGTAGATGTCCAACGTCTCCTGGGCGATCCGCTTCTGCTTGTCGCGTGGCATGTGCTCCAGCGTGGACATGTTGTGCAGGCGGTCGGCCAGCTTGATGACCAGCACGCGGATGTCCTTGGACATCGCCAGGATCATCTTGCGGTAGGTGCCGGCCTGCTGGTGCTGCTTGGAGTCGACGTGGACCCGGTCGAGCTTGGTCACGCCGTCCACGAGCAGGGCGACGTCGCTGCCGAAGTGACGCTCGATCTCGTCCCGGGTCGCCGGCGTGTCCTCCACGACGTCGTGCAGGATCGCCGCGACGAGCGTGTCGGTGTCGAAGCCCAACGTGGCCAGCTCGGTCGCGACCGACACCGGGTGGGTGATGTAGGGCTCGCCGGACTTGCGCAGCTGGCCCTCGTGCGCGTCACGGGCGTAGTGGTAGGCCCGCACGACCTCGCGCAGGTCGACCCGTGGTGCGTGTTCGCGCACGGCCTTGGCCAGCGCGGTCAGCTCGGGGGGGATGTCGGGTCGCTGGACCAGCGGCAGGCGCGCGAACGCCGCCCGCACTCCCGACAACCGCGGCGGCGGGCTCAGCGCCCCCGGTTGCGACGCCTCGGAGGCCGATTCCGATGCTGCGCTCGTGACTCACACCTTTCGGACCCATTGGTCCGAAGGAGCGTAACGACTGTCACGCCGGTGGTCGTCGCAGGTCCTACTTGCGGCGACGGCGGTCACCACGCACGTACTTGCTGGTGACCGGACGTCGGGAGGCCTCGACAGCCGCCACGTCGGGGGCCACGAGCTCGTCCTCGTCGACGTCGTCGTACTGGGCCGCCTGGCGCACCATGTCCGGGTCGCGACCGCGCCACCAGGCCAGCAACGGCCCGGCGACGAACAGCGACGAGTAGACCCCCAGCCCCATGCCGATGAACAGCGCCAGCGCGAGGTCGCGCAGGGTGGTCGCACCCAGCAGCTGCGAGCCGAACACCAGCAGGGAGAACACCGGGAGCAGGGACGTGATCGAGGTGTTGAGCGAGCGCCACAGCACCTCGTTGAGCGAGGTGTTGACCAGCTGGTGGTAGGTCCGTCGACCCGGTGATCCCAGGTGCGGCTCGTTCTCCTGGATCCGGTCGAACACCACCACCGTGTCGTACAGCGAGTACCCGAGGATCGTCAGCAGGGCGATGACGGTGTTGGGGCTGACCGGGAACCCGAACAGGGCATAGATCCCCACGGTCACGATCAGGTCGTGGGCCAGCGTCACGACGGCCACCACGGCCATCTTGAACTGCAGGCGGATCGAGATGTAGATCAGGATCGCGATCAGGAAGACGACCAGGGCCTGCAGGGCCTTGACGGAGATCCGCCGACCCCAGGACGGTCCGACGAAGGACTCGTCCACGGTGGTCGGGTTGGCGACCTCGCGCAGGGCCGCCTCGACGTTGGTGTCGACGTCGGAGCCCGGGGGCAGCTGTTCGGTGCGCACGAGCGCACCCGCGGAGCCGTCCTCGCCCGTGACCAGCTGCACCTGGACGTCGGTGGCACCGGCACCGGTGGCGGCGTTCTCGAGCTCGTCGGCGGTGACGTCGGAGTCGATCTCCTCGAGGACGAACGACGAGCCACCGGTGAAGTCGATCGACAGGTCGAGACCGAAGATCCCGACGGCCAGGACGGACACGACGACCAGGGTCGTGGACACGATCGCCCACCGCCGCATGTTGCCGATGATGTTGATGCTCAAGCGCCTCATGCCGCACCTCCGGCGTCCGTGCTCGGTCGGGCGGACGGCTGGGGAGCCCCCGCGGCCTGCCGTTGTCGGATCGACTTCCCGAGCTTGCCGCGGAAGGCGGACAGCCCCACGACGGAGCGGGTGAACGCCCACATGATGACCAGGTCCAGGAGGGTCGCCAGGCCGAGCGTGAACGCGAAGCCACGCACCGGTCCGACCGCGAGGAAGTACAGGATCACGGCAGCGACCATGGTCACGGTGTTGCCCGCGAGGTTGGTGCTGAAGGCCGCCGTGAACCCGCGGCTGACGGCCAGCCGGATGGTCTTGCCGACCGCGACTTCGTCACGGATGCGTTCGAAGTAGATGATCGACGAGTCGGCCGTGATGCCCACGGACACGATGATGCCGGCCACCCCGGCGAGCGTCAGCGCGAAGCCGAACCTGCCCATCAGGGTGATCGTGCCCATCACCAGGAGGCCGAACACGACCAGGGCGCCGATCGCGATGGCCCCCAGGGCACGGTAGAAGTACAGCAGGTACAGGCCGACCAGCAGCAGGCCCACGAGTCCCGCGATCAACCCGTTGCGCAGCGAGGACGCACCCAGGGTCGGCGAGACGGTCTCGAAGGTGGCCGGCTCGAGCGTGACCGGCAGGGCGCCGGCACGCAGGACCAGCGCGAGGTCCTCGGCACCCTCCTGGTCCCCGGTGGTGATCGAGGCATTGTCGGCGATGCCCTGGCCGCACAGCACGCCGGTCTGCATGGTGGGGGCAGACTCCACGACGTCGTCGAGCACGATCGCGAGCTGGCCCGGGCCGCCCTGGTCACGGTCACAGGCCGCGTCGGAGGTCGCCGCCTGGAACGCCTCGGAGCCGTCGTCGTCGAACGACAGGCTGACCCCGAACTCCTGGCCGAGCAGCGCCGCCGTGGCGTCCTCGATGTCGTCGCCGGTCAGCGGGTCGCCGTCGGCGTCGTCGGGCGGGCTGGTGGGCGCGGGTCCGACCCGGTACTTGACGGGTCGGGGCGCGTCGATCGGGAGGCCGTCGTCGATGTCCTCCGGGTCGATGGTCTGGACCTCGGTGGGCAGTTCGGACGGCTGCGCGGAGGCGCCGTCGGTCGCCTCGCCGGAGGGCGCCGGGGTCGGCGTGGCGGCCGGTGCCGGAGCCTCCGACACGGTCTCCTGCGCCGCGCTCACCGCCACCGGGCTCCCGGTCGCGCCTGCGGAAGCGGACTCGGTGGTCGTCTCGGTCGCGGCGGGTGTGGCGGTCTCGCCGGGAGTCGCGCTCTCGGCCGGCGTGGCGGGGTCGGCGGGGCCGATCGACTCGCTGGGCGCAGGCGTCGCGCCGTCCTCGGTCGGCTGCTCCGAGGCGTCACCGGCGGTGTCGGCGACCTGCAGGGGACCGCACACCACGCCGCCCTCACGGAGGTCGGGCTGGGGGCGGTCGGGGTTGAGGACCCAGCGGGTGGTCCCGTCGCCCGCGGTCTCCTCGGTGATGCACGGCTCGGTCTCGGTGTAGCCGGGCAGACCCGGCACCAGCAGTTCCTCGACCGGGTAGAACGCCAGCTGCGCAGTACGACCGATGATCTCGTTCGCGCGGTCGGCGTCAGCCACGCCGGGGAGCTGGACGTTGATGTCGGTGCCCAGCCGGGAGATCTCGGGCTCGGCGACGCCCAGCGAGTCGATCCGGGTGCGGATCACCTCGATCGTCTGGTCGAGCGTCTCCTCCACCTCGACGTCGTCGAGATCTGCGTCGGTGTCGAAGACAGGCGTGTAGACGGCCGAGATGCCGCCCTGCAGGTCGAGACCGAGGCGCGGCCGCGCCCCCAGCGCCAGGGCGGCACCGGAGATGGCGGTGACGACCAGGATGGCGACCAGGGAGGTCCACATGGAGTTGCGTGTCACGTTCGGGTCCTTGTCAGCACCCGGGCATGCCCGCGACGGTCGTGCCGCGCGCGCCCGCTCGGGCCGGGGGGTCGGTCAGCGCTCGGAGGTCTCGTCTGCCTCGAGGTCGCCGGCGGGCTGGTCGTCGGTGGGCCAGGCGTCCTCGACGTCGTCGTCCCGGTCGTCGGGAGCGTCGAGTTCGTCGGGGTCCTCGCCCGTCGCGAAGGTCTCCAGCGTCCGCTCGTCCTCCGGCGTGACGATCCGACCGATGGCCTGGCGGGTGAAGCGCAGGACCACGTCCTCGCTGACGAGCAGGTCGACCCAGTTGTCGTCGAGTGCCTCGACCTCGCCGAACAGCCCCCCGATGGTGACGACCTCGCTGCCGACCGCGAGGTCCGACAGCATGTCGGTGCGCTCCTTCTGGCGCTTCCGCTGTGGCCGGATGACCAGGAAGTAGAAGACGGCGCCGATCAGCAGGATCGGCAGGAATCCGGTCAGCGACGAACCGGCGTCCTGGGCGAGGACGAACATGGCGGACTCGTGGATCGGGAGTGGATGTCAGCGGGCCCGGGACGGGCCGGCGGTCGGCGGCGGGCCGATGCACGGCCCCCGACGCGACACGCGCGCGGCCCGGCTCCGACCCGGTCGAGATGGTCCCCGCGTGGGCAGGGACGACCGTGGTCGACGGGCACGACCGCCGTCAGGCTACCCGACCTTCCAGTCCGGTCCCACACGGTCGCGCACGAGCTCAGGCAGTCGGGTCGAACAGGGTGGACGGGCGCTGGTCGATGTCGACGTGCGCGCGTCCCGCGGCGGTGGCGACCCGGCCGCGTGGCGTGCGCTGGATGAAGCCGAGCTGGAGCAGGAAGGGTTCGACGGTGTCCTCGACGGTGTCGTTCTCCTCCCCGACGGAGGTGGCCAGGGTCGCGAGCCCCACCGGACCGGACTCGAACCGCACCACGATGGCCTCCAGCACCCGGCGATCCAGTCGGTCCAGCCCCACCTCGTCGACGTCGAACACCGCCAGGGCGGCCCGGGCGACCGCGGCGTCGACGTGGCCGGACGCCTCGACCTCGGCGTAGTCACGCACCCGTCGCAGGAGCCGGTTGGCGATCCGGGGCGTGCCGCGGGACCGCCGGGCGATCTCGTGGGCACCGTCGGGGGTCACCGGGATGTCGAGCAGGTCGGCCGACCGGGTGACGATGGACTGCAGGTCGTCGGTGTCGTAGTAGTCGAGGTGGGCGGAAAAGCCGAAGCGATCCCGCAGCGGGGTCGCGATCAGGCCCGTGCGCGTCGTCGCCCCGATCAGGGTGAACCGTGGCAGCTCGAGGCGGATCGACCGTGCTGCCGGGCCCTTGCCGACCACGATGTCGAGCTGGAAGTCCTCCATCGCCGGGTACAGGACCTCCTCCACGGTCCGGGGCAGGCGGTGGATCTCGTCGACGAACAGCACGTCGCCGGGCTCGAGGTTGGTCAGGATGGCGGCGAGGTCCCCGGGGCGCTCCAGCGCCGGCCCGGACGTGTGGCGCAGCAGGGCGCCCACCTCGGTGGCCACGATCGCGGCCAACGAGGTCTTGCCCAGGCCGGGTGGTCCCGAGAACAGCACGTGGTCGACCGGGAGGTCGCGCATCGAGGCACCACGGATCACCACGTCGAGCTGGCGGCGGACCCGTGGCTGGCCCACGAAGTGGTCGAGTCGACGTGGTCGCAGGGAGGCGTCGAGGCGATCCTCGCCCGGCAGCGGCGTCGAGTCCAGCACGCCGTCGTCGGGACCCGGCCCGTCCGGACCGGTGTCGTGCGCCGGGGGCGGGCCGGTCACGCCCGTGCCCCGGCCGAGCGCAGCGCGTGGCGCACCAGGTCCTCGACCCCCGCGTCGGCGGGTGCATCCGCCAGGGCGTGGGTGATCTCGCCCTCCCGGTAGCCCAGCTGGCGAAGGGCCTCGCGGGCCTGCTGCTCGGTGGTGGCGTCGCGCGCGGCCCGCGGGGACTCACCGGCACCCGACAGGTCCGCGACCGACCCGACCTTGTCCCGCAGTTCCAGCACGAGTCGCTCGGCGACCTTCTTGCCGATCCCCGGGACGCTGGTCAGGGTCGCGACGTCCCCGGTGGCCAGGGCGGTCCGGACCGCATCCGGTGAGAGCGTGCGCAGGGTCGCCAGGCCGAGCCTGGGGCCGACGCCGGTGGCCCGCATCACCAGTTCGAAGGTGGCCAGCCCCGCCCGGCTGGTGAAGCCGTAGAGGTCGAGGGCGTCCTCGCGGACCTGCTGGGAGGTGTGCAGCTCGACGGACTGGCCGACCGGCGGGACCCCGGACGGATCCGCCACGTGCACCAGGTACCCGACCCCGTGGACGTCGACGACCACGGTCTCGGCGTCGCGATGGGCGACGGTGCCACGCAGGTGGGCGATCATCGCCGACCCCCGGCCGTCGGTCCCCGGCCGTTCCCGCTGGGGGTGCCGCCCACCACCCGCAGGCCACGGGCCGCGAGGTGTCCCTCCCAGTCAGTGGCCGCCTCCGCGACGCCACCGTCGGTCGCGCGGTCGACGCCACCGGGGGCCGAGGCCGCGACCAGGCCACTGATGGCGACGGCCAGCGCGTCGGCGGCGTCGGCCGGTCGCGGCTGGGTGGCGAGCCGGAGCTGCGCCGTCACCATGCGTGCGACCGCGTCCTTGTCGGCACCGCCGTGCCCCGCCACGATCGCCTTGACGCGGGTCGGGGTGATCTCGCGGACGGCCACGTCGGCCCGCGCGGCTGCCAGCAGGACGACGCCGGCGGCCTGGCCCGTCGCCATCGCCGTGCGGACGTTGCTCGAGAACAGGACGCGCTCGACCGCGACGACGTCCGGGTGCCAGCGGTCGATGGCCGCCGTGACCGCGTCGAAGACCGTGGCGAGGCGCTCGGGCAGCGGGGCGGACGCCGGGGTGCGGACGGTCTCGTGGTGTCGGTGGACCGGGCGACCGGTCGGGCCATCCACGACCCCGATCCCACAGCGGGTCAGGCCCGGGTCGATCCCCAGCACCCGAGGATGGCGGTCGGCGGGGGCGTCACCCATGGCTGCTCGACACCTTCGCGGTCGGGGGCGTGCGGACGGCTGGTACGTCGACGTCGCGGCCAACGACGCACCGCGCTCGAACAGGTGTTCACCCTACCTGTGTGTGCCCGGCGTGTCCGTGATCCTCCGCGGGCGACGAGCCGGGGGATCAGTCGAGCTCGACCTGGGCCATGACGTCGTCGTCGATGTCGTAGTTCGCGTAGACCTCCTGGACGTCGTCGTTGTCCTCGAGGCGGTCGACCAGCCGCATCACCCGCTGGGCGTCGGACACCTCGCCGAGGGGCACGGTCGACGACGGCACCATCACCGAACCCGAGGACACGATCGCCATCCCCGCCTCCTCCAGGACCTTGCGCAGGCCCTGGGCGTCGGTCGGGGCGCACCAGGCCACCAGCGTGTCGTCGCCGGCCTCGATGTCCTCCAGGCCGGCGTCCAGGCCGGCCAGCATCACGTCGTCCTCGTCGACGCCCTCGGCCTCGACCACCACCTGGCCACGCCGGGTGAACAGGAAGGACACGGCACCGGGCTCGGCCAGCGAGCCGCCGGCCTGGGTGAAGATCGACCGGACGTCGGACGCGGTCCGGTTGCGGTTGTCGGTCAGGATGTCGACCAGCACCGCGACCCCGCCCGGTGCATAGCCCTCGTAGGTCGCACTGTCGTAGGCGACGCCCTCGTCGAGCTCGCCGGCGCCACGCTTGCAGGCCCGCTCGATGGTGTCCTTGGGGACGTCGGCGTCCTTGGCCTTCTGCACGACCATGTCCAGCGACGGGCTCAGCTCCGGGTCGGAGGTGTCGGCCTCGCGTGCGGCCGCCTCGATCAGGCGGATCAGCTTGCCGAACTCCTTGCCGCGCGCCTTGTCCTGGCGCTGCTTGCGGTGCTTGATGTTCGCCCACTTGCTGTGGCCTGCCACGTGCCGTCCTGACTGCCTCGACGTGGTCCTGGAACGGACCGGATGACCGACGTCGAGGGTAACAACGCCCCCTGCGGTCCTGCCCGGTCCCGTCCGCCTCCCAGCGGGTGCACGACCGAGCACGAATCGCACCGGACGGCACCCGGTCAGGAGCCCAGGGTCGCCACCCAGCCGGCGTGGAGGCGGTCGTCACCGGTGACCTCGGGGTGGAAGGAGGTCGCGAGGAGGTTGCGTTGGCGCACCACGACCGGACCCAGGTCGACCGCCGCGAGCACCTCGACGTCGTCGTCGAGCACCTCCACCACGACCGGTGCCCGGATGAACGACACGTCGACGGGACCACCGTCGATCCCTGCCACGTCCAAGCTGGTGTCGAACGAGTCGACCTGGCGCCCGAAGGCGTTGCGACGTGTGCGCACGCCCAGCACGCCCAGCAGGGGCTGGTCGAAGTCCTGGTCGAGCTCGCGCGACAGCAGGATCATGCCGGCACACGTGCCCAGGGCGGGCAGCCCGCCGGCCAGTCGTGCAGCGAGGTCGTCGAGCAGGTCGAAGCGACGCAGCATCTTGCCGATGGTGGTCGACTCCCCACCCGGGACCACGATCCCGTCCAGGCCATCGAGGTGCTCGGCCCGGCGGACACGACGCACCCGTGCGCCGACCCGGTTGAGCACGACCTCGTGCTCGTGGACGTCGCCCTGCAGCGCGAGCACCCCGACCAGCGGGGCGTCGTCGGGGAGGTTCACCGGGGTGGCGACGCCGTCGAGGCGGCCACCCGGGACCCAGGCGGCGTGGCGCGGGCGGGTTGCCGGCAGCGACGTCGCGGGGTCGCTCACCAACCGCGGCTGGCGTATCGCTCGCTGGCGTCGAGGTCGTCGAGGTTGATGCCGACCATCGCCTCGCCCAGGCCACGCGACACCTTGGCGATCACCGACGGGTCGTCGTAGTTCGTCGTCGCCTCGACGATCGCCCGGGCCCGTTCCTCCGGGTTGCCGGACTTGAAGATCCCCGACCCGACGAACACGCCGTCGGCACCGAGCTGCATCATCATCGCGGCGTCGGCGGGCGTCGCGATGCCGCCGGCCGTGAACAGCACGACCGGCAGGCGACCGGTCTCGGCGACCTCGCGGACCAGGTCGACCGGGGCACGGAACTCCTTGGCGGCGGCGTACAGCTCGGCGGTGTCCATGGTGGACAGGCGCCGGATCGAGCCCGCGATCGAGCGCATGTGCCGGGTCGCCTCGACCACGTTGCCGGTGCCGGCCTCGCCCTTGGAGCGGATCATCGCCGCACCCTCGCCGAGCCGCCGCAGCGCCTCGCCGATCCCGGTCGCGCCACACACGAACGGCACGTCGAACTGCCACTTGTCGATGTGGTGGGCCTCGTCGGCCGGGGTCAGCACCTCGGACTCGTCCACGTAGTCCACGCCGAGGCTCTGGATCACCTGGGCCTCGACGAAGTGGCCGATGCGCACCTTGGCCATCACCGGGATCGACACGGCGTCGATGATGCCGTCGACCATGTCGGGGTCCGACATGCGGGCGACCCCACCGTCCCGGCGGATGTCGGCAGGCACGCGCTCCAGCGCCATGACGGCCACGGCGCCGGCCTCCTCGGCGATGACTGCCTGCTCGGGCGTGACGACGTCCATGATGACGCCGCCCTTGAGCATGTCGGCCATGCCCCGCTTCACGCGGGTGGTGCCGGTGGCAGGAGCGGTGGCGGCAGGGTCTCCTGCAGGGGTGTTCATGACGACCTCGGGATGCGGCTGTCGGGTTCGGACGGTCCCACGATCGTACTGGTGGACGCGAGTGTCAGTTCCGCTCGACGGCGCCGGTCGGTGCGAGGTGGATCCAGGTCGGACCGGGGGCCAGCGGCAGTGGCGTCCCGTCGGCGGACTGCAGCACGAGGTGGTCGTCGGCGGAGGGCTTGGACCAGCGCACGTCGAAGCGCCGCCCGTTCCGCAGGACCACGGCCTGGCCCTCGCCGGTGACCCGGGTCTCGACGTAGGACTGTCCGGCGGTGTCGCAGCAGCCCCCGATCCCGAGGTCGGTCAACACGACCACCACGTTGGCCGCGCCCACGCGGCCGGAGCCGGTGACCTCGAAGGGCGCGCCCCGCGAGGAACGACGGTAGACCTCGGCGTCCACGTCGTACTCCCAGCCGGTCTCCTGGAAGCTCGACATCCGGATGTCCAGCGCCGTTCCCCCCGTCCCGCCGTCGGGTGCCGGTCCGTACACCAGTCCACTGCTGGCCTTGGCGACCTCGGAGTCGCCGGCGCCCCGTTCGAGCGCGCCGACGGTCGAGACGTAGAGGTTGTGGGGTGACGGGCGACCGTCCTCACGGAAGAACGGGTCGCCTCCCGGGTCGGCCACGAGCCCGATGGCATCGGTGTCCGCCAGCGCACCCGTGACCTCGCCCCGGGCCCCGGAGTAGGCCAGCACGGGCCGGTAGGCGGGCAACACCTCGGCGTCCACCAGTCGGGCCGAGCGGACCGGGCCGACCACCTCGGGCACCTCGGAGTGGAACAGCGCCAGGAAACGGGTCACCCCGCCCTCGATGACCTCTTCGTAGACGATGTCGGCCGCGTCCAGTCCCGATTGCGGGAAGGCCCGGGGGGCGTTGTCGATCTTGACCGCCAGGACCGGCTCCGCGGCGCGGGGGTCGTCGGTGGGCTCCCCGGTCAGCACGAAACGTCCGGACGGGGTGGGCGAGGTCGACGGGGACGGGCTCGGCGTCGGACTGGGGCTGGGGCTGGGCGTCGGGGACGGCACCACGGACTCCACCGGCAGGGGTGACGCCGTGACCTGCACCGTCGGCGTGGCGCAGGCCGAGGCCATGACCGCCGCCAGGACGGCCGTCGCGAGCAGCCGACGCATCAGAACTGGACCTCGACGGGGCCGCGCGCCTCGGGGTCGTCGACCTCGAAGTACTCGCGCTCGGTGAAGCCGAACAGGTTGACCACCAGGTTCGCCGGGAACACCTCACGCGCGGTGTCGTAGGCCTGCACGGTCGCGTTGTAGCGATTGCGGGACGACGCGATCCGGTCCTCCGTCGCGGTCAGCTCCTGCTGCAGCTCGCGGAAGTTCTGGTCGGCCTTGAGGTCGGGGTAGGCCTCGGCGACGGCGAACAGCTGGCGCAGGGCCCCGGTGAGTGCGCCCTCGGCCCGGGCCTGCTCGCCGGGCGACGATGCGGCCACCGCACCGTTGCGTGCGGCGATGACCGCCTCGAGGGTCTCGCGCTCGTGCGCCGCGTAGCCCTTGACCGTCTCGACCAGGTTCGGGATCAGGTCGTGGCGCCGGGTCAGCTGCACGTCGATGTCGGCCCAGGCGGACTCGGCCTGGTTGCGCAGGCCGACCAGGCGGTTGTAGGTGACGACGAGCCACCCGCCGAGGACGACGACGACCCCCAGTACGACCAGTCCCCACACCATCCGTGCACCCTCCCGCGACCACCGGCGCGAGGTCTGCGTGCCGGGTGGGTCCCGGAGCATGCATGCGACGGACCGCGCCCGGCGCGCGGCCAGCCTACCGATCGACCGGGTCCGGGAAGCGCAGGCGCGCTCGAGTGCTCAGGGCCTCAGCACGTCACGGTGGACGGCTCGCACGTCGGCCGCGACGCGACCCCAGTCGAAGCGCTCGACGTCCCGGGACGCCTGCTCGGCCAGCGCGGCGGCGGTCGCGGGTGCGTCCAGCAGTCCGGCGACGGCCGTCGCCAGGGCCCGATGGTCGCCGGGAGGCACCAGCCGTGCGTTGACCCCGTCGCTGGCCACCGAGCGGTAGCCGGGCAGCGAGGTCGCCACGACCGGCGCGCCCGCCGCCATCGCCTCGGCCAGGACGATGCCGAAGGACTCACCACCACGGGCCGGGGACACGTAGACGGTCGCCGAGGCGTACACGCGGGGAAGCTCGTCGTTGTCGACGCGTCCGAGGAAGACCACGTCCGAGCGCAGCCGCGTGGGCAACATCGCCTGGCAGCGATCGCGCTCGGCCCCGTCACCGACCACGTACAGACGCAGGTCCGGATGGTCGGTCTTGCACAGGACGAAGGCACGGACCAGGTCGGCGAGGCCCTTGCGGGGCTCGAGCCGGCCCACGAACAACAGGTTGGGCGTCGTCATGGAGGGGAAGGGGGCGGCGCCGCGGAACCGGCCGACCTCCACGCCGTTGGGGATGATCCGGAACGAGCCCTCCGGGATGCCGAGGGCCCCCGCGTGGAACCCGGCGGCAGCACTGGACACCGCGATCCGGGCGGACAGGCGGCGCAGCGCCCGTCGCGCCACCGGGCCGACCAGCCCGTACAGGCGCGCCTGGTCGGACCAGGCGTGGAAGGTCGCGACAGTGGGCGCGACCGGCGCGACCGCCGCCGCGAGCGACACCAGTGGCACGACCGGCTCGTGGACGTGCACGACGTCGGGCTGCAGCTCGTGGAGGGTCCGGCGCACCCGCCGGACCACGCGGGGATCCAGCGCAACGGGCGCGACCGACGCGTTGAACGGGATCGCGATCGAACCTCCCACGGCCTTCAGCCGGCCGCGTGAGCGATCGGCCGGGCCGATCACGGTCACGTCGTCGCCCTCCGCACGCAGGTGACGGGCCAGCTGGAGCACGTGGCTCTGGACCCCGCCCGGGACGTCGAGGTCGTAGGGGCTCACCATGGCGATCCGCAGCCCCGGGCCGGTCACGACCGCCGCCTGCGACGCCGGGTCACCGCGGGGGGTCCGCCCGGATGGGCCTCGCGCCACGCGACGGCCTCGGGATGGTCCGGCTCACGCTCGACCAGCCAGTTGCGGACGAAGACGTGCCACTGCTCCGGCGCACGACGGATCAGGCCCTCGAGCTCGTGGGCCAGGGCCTGGGTGCCCTCCTCGACACTGAGGTCGGCGATGTCGATGCGCGAGTGGATCAGGCCCCGGAAGCCGTCGTCACCCTCGGTCACGAAGGCGCCGACGGCGACGGGACGACCGGTGCGACGGGCGAGCACGGCACACCCCGGTGGGAGCCGGCACGGCTCGCCGAAGAACTCGACGACCGGTCCGCGCCGTCCCAGGTCCCGGTCGGCCAACAGCGTCGCCAGTCCCCCGCGTTCGACCACGTCGACCATCCGGTCGACCATGTCGCCACCCCGGACCAGCGGCACGACCTCGATCCCGGCGTCGCGTCGGAGCTGGACGAACCGCTCGAACAGCCGGCGCGGCTCGACCACCTCGGCCACCACGGCCATCCCCCAGTCACGCTGGGTCGTGAAGTACGCGCCGATGTCCCACGAGCCGAGGTGGGCGGTGGCCAGGATGCCCCCCTCGCCGTCGGCCAGCATGTCGTCGACCAGGTGGAGGTTCGTGCCCGACGAGCGGGACATGACTCCTTCGGGGGTGAACGTGTGCAGCCGGAAGGCGTCCAGCCAGTACCGCGCGTAGGACACGTAGGCGGCCCGCACGACCTCCTCGAGCTCGTCCCGCGGCGGGTGGTCCAGCACCCGGGCGAGGTTGGCCCGGACCTGGTCACGCTGGGCCGCGCTGCCGGTGAAGTACCACAGGGACCCGAGCGACTCCGGGGTGGCGTCGGCGAGGCGCCGAGGCAGGACCGCGGCGGTGTCCCAGACGGCGCGGTAGCCCCAGTAGGACAGCTTCTGGCGCAGGGTCTCGGGGGGCGCCGGCGGAAGGTCCTCGATGGCCGCCGCCGAGCGCGCCCGGTCCGTGCCGGGCGGCACCGGTTCCCCCGGCCCGCTCACGGGGTGCCCGACACGCGCCTGTCGGCGTCGGTCACGACGTCGTCGTAGGCGGCGTCGAAGTTCTTGCTCCCGTAGAAGCGGCGGGCCGCCACCAGGAAGGCCCGGTTCCAGGCACGGTCCCCGGCCGCCAGCGCGACCAGCTCCTCGGGCAGGTCACGCGCCACCTGGCACCACACGTGGTGGACCCGCTGGACGATCGTCACCACGCCGCCGACCGCGAGCACCCACAACACGGGTTCGAGCAGCCACCGGTTGAAGATCAGGGCGACCATCACCAGGATCGCGCGCTCGGCACGCTCCATGATCCCGATGGAGCACTCGAGGTCGATGGACTCGGCCCGCGCCCGGACGTAGGAGATCACCTGTGCCGCGACCAGGGCGGTGACCGTCAGGGCGAACAGCCGTGGCATGTCGCGCAGCCACCAGGCAATGGCGGCGAGGATGATGCCGTCGGACAGCCGGTCCACGACCGAGTCGTAGAACCCGCCGAAGGGCGTCGAGCGACCGGTCGCCCGGGCAACCGCGCCGTCGAAGGTGTCCATCAGCCCGCCGGCCACCAGGATCCAGCCACCGGCCACCGGGGAGCCCGCCACGACGAACCCGGCCCCGACCGCCGTCAGGATCAACCCCATCGTGGTCAGCACGTTGGGGGTCAGGCCGAGCCGGGCCAACCCGTGGCCGATGGGAGTGGTCACCCGGGTGATGCCGGTGCCGAACGTCGCGCGCAGCGCCACTGCCGCCCTCTGGAAGTCGTGACCGGGGGTTTCCGCGCACGTTACCCGAACCTCCCCATGGCCCCGTGGACGTCGCCACACCCGCGTCCGACCTGCTCCGGGGCCGGATCCGACCCCCAAAGGACCGGATTCGGGCACTTTCGCCCACTACCGTCCTGCGCGCCGACCCCGCGCTGCCACCCGACCGGAGCCGCTCCATGTCCCGCGTGTCCATCGCCCTGCTCGCACTGCTCGCCCTGCTGGTGCCCACGGTGGCCACGGCCGCCCCGCCGGACGAGCCGGCGTGGTTCGTCGACGCGTCGAAGCTGCCCTTCGACGGGATCCCGGGACTGGAGGCCGAGCAGTACTGGGGCATCGAGCAGGGGGCCGGCTACCGCATGGAGGTCCCGACGGACTGGAACGGCTCGCTGGTGATGTGGGCGCACGGCTTCCGCGGCGACGGGCTCGAGCTCACGGTCGACAACCACCCGCTGCGGCCGTACCTGCTGGCCAACGGCTTCGCCTGGGCGGCGTCCAGCTTCAGCGCCAACGGCTACGCGGTGGGCGCCGGGGTGCGTGACACCGAGCGGCTGACCCGGGTCTTCCGCCACGAGGTCGGCCGGCCGGACACGACCTACGTCACCGGCGCGTCCATGGGTGGCCACGTCACCGCCCGCTCGATCGAGCAGTACCCGTCCCGCTACGACGGCGCGATGCCGATCTGCGGTGTGCTGGCCGACAACGCACTGTTCGACTACTTCCTCGACTACAACGTCCTCGCCCAGCAGCTCGCCCTGGGGACGTCGACGTACCCGCCGGGCCCGGACTACCTCACCACCACCGTGCCCGAGATCCAGGCCGAGCTCGAAGCCGTGCCCGGCGGCTGGCCGGTCGCGCTGGACGCCGACGGCGAGGCCTTCAAGCAGGCCGTCGAACTGCGCTCCGGCGGGGACCGTCCCAACTTCGACCAGGCGTGGTCCTTCTGGAACAGTTTCCCGTCCTTCGGCGGGTCCGCCCCGGGCGACTTCCTGTTCGGCGTCGGCGCCAGCCCCCAGGACGGCATCGCGGTGGACAACACCGACGTCGCCTACCAGCTGGACCTGGACCCGGCGATCAGCGACGCCGAGGCGACCCTCGACGACGCGATCGTCCGCGTCTCGGGCGACCCCGACCTGCGCAACGCGATGTCGCCCAACCTCGCCTCCCCGCTGGTCACGGGCGACATCGACGTCCCCGTGCTGTCGCTGCACAACCTGGGCGACCTGTTCGTGCCGTTCCACAACGAGGTGGTCTACGCGCACGAGGTCGCCGACGCGGGCAAGTCCGAACTGCTGGTCCAGCGGGCCATCCGGGGCGTCAACCACTGCGGGTTCACCGCGACCGAGCTGACCACCGCCTTCGACGACCTGGTCACCTGGGTGGAGGACGGGGTGCGACCGGAGGGTGACGACGTGCGCGACCCGGCCGCGGTCGCCGCGCCCGACTACGGCTGCCGGTTCACCGACTTCGCCACGCCCGGGGGGCACCTCCTGGCCGCACCCTGTCCCGGGTGAGCCGCGGTCAGACCCAGGCGACGTCGGCCAGCTCGTCGTAGACCTCCGACAACGCCCGCGGCAGGACCCGTGCGGCGCCGACCGTGGAGATGAAGTTCGTGTCGCCACCCCACCGCGGGACGGCGTGGAGGTGGACGTGCTCGGCGATCCCCGCACCCCCCGCCGCACCCAGGTTCATGCCGAGGTTGACGCCCTCGGCCCCCAGCCGGTCGTGCAGGACCCGGGCACACCGGCGTGCCAGCGCCCACATCTCGACCGCCGCGTCCTCGTCCACCGACGACAGGAACGACTCGTGGGCGTAGGGCACGACCATGAGGTGGCCCGGGTTGTAGGGGTAGGCATTGCAGATCACGTAGGCCCCGCTCCCCCGGTGCAGGATCAGCGTGTCGCGGTCGTCGGCCGGGTCACGCGCGGGCAGGACACAGAACGGGCACCCGTCCACGGCCGGCTCGACCGCACCGACGTAGCCGAACCGCCACGGCGCCCACAGCCGCTGCAGGTCGTCGACCCCGACGCCGGGCTGGTCGGCGGCGCTGTCCGGTTCGCGCGCGCGGCCGGCGGGATCGCTGCTCACGCCGGCCTCCTCATGAGGCATCGAGGTCGGGCACGACCTTGTCGTCGATCTCGCGTACCAGGTCGGCCACGAACTCGTCGAGCGGGACGTCCTTGCGCTGGGACCCGTGGTAGGGGCGGTCCGACACGGTCCGGGCGTCGCGCTCGTTGCCACCGACCACCAGGACGTGGGGCACCTTCGCGGTGACCGCCTTGCGGACCTTGTTGCCCAGGGTGTCGTCGGACGCGTCGACCTCGACCCGGGCGCCCTCGGCGCGCAACGCGTCGGCGACCTCGCCGGCGTAGTCGTCGAAGTCGGCGGCGACCGGGACCACGGTGGCCTGGACCGGCGCCAGCCAGGTCGGGAAGGCACCGTTGAACGACTCGACCATCACGGCGAAGAACCGCTCGATCGAGCCGAACAGGGCACGGTGGACCATGTAGGGCCGGTGGTCCTCCCCGTCCTCGCCGACGTAGGTGACGTCGAAGCGCTCGGGGAGGTTGAAGTCGACCTGCACGGTGGTGGTCTGCCACTCCCGGCCGATCGCGTCACGCAGGTGGATGTCGATCTTGGGGCCGTAGAACGCTCCCTCGCCCTCGTCCAGCTCGTAGTCCAGCCCGAGTCGCTCGACCGCGTCGATCAGGGCCTGCTGGGCCGCGTCCCAGTCCTGTGCCTCGCCGAAGGACTTCTCGGGACGGGTCGAGATCGCGATCCGGCTGGGCGCGCCGAACCCGAACACCCGGTACAGGTCGAGCGCGAACTGGGTGCACCCGGTGACCTCGTCGACCAGCTGGTCGTCGGTGCAGAAGATGTGGCTGTCGTCCTGGGTGAACCCGCGGGCGCGCAGCTGCCCGTTGACCACCCCGGACTTCTCGTAGCGGTAGACGGTGCCGAGCTCGGACAGCCGGACCGGCAGCTCGCGGTAGGACCGGATGCGCGACTGGTAGGCAAGGATGTGGAACGGGCAGTTCATGGGCTTGAGGCGATAGCGAGCGGCCTCGTCGATCTCCATCGCCGGGTACATCAGCTCGGCGTAGTTCTGCAGGTGTCCCGAGATCCGCCAGAGGTCCTCCTTGGCGATGTGGGGGCTGTAGACCGGCTGGTAGCCCCTGGCGAGCACCTCCGCGCGGATCCAGTCCTCCATCTGCTGGCGCACGATCGCGCCGCGTGGCAGGAACAGGGACAGGCCGGGGCCGAGCTCGTCGGGGAAGTGGGTCAGCTCCAGCTCGCGACCGAGCTTGCGGTGGTCGCGCTTGGCGGCCTCCTCGAGCTGTTCGAGGTGGGCCTGCATGGCCTTGTTGGACTCCCACGCGGTGCCGTAGATGCGCTGGAGCATCGGACGGTCCTCGCGGCCACGCCAGTAGGCGCCGGCGGACCGCAGCAGCCGGAAGGCCGGGATGCGCTCGGTCGACGGCACGTGTGGACCACGGCACAGGTCCGACCACGCCACGTCGCCGTCCTGGCGGACGTTGCGGTAGACGGTGAAGGTGGGATCGGCGACGGCGTCGTCACCCTCGAGATCGCCCACGTCGGTGGGGCTGACGATCTCGCCGGCGGCGACGGCGTCGATGATCTCGAGCTTGTAGGGCTGGTCGGCGAACTCGGTGCGGGCGTCGTCGCGCGCGACCTCCTCGCGGACGTAGGCCTGACGCTCCTTCGCGAGCTCGCGCATGCGGTCCTCGATGCGCTCGAGGTCGGTGGCGGTGAACGGCTCGGCGACGTCGAAGTCGTAGTAGAAGCCGTTCTCGATCGGCGGCCCGATCGCCCACTTCACGTCGTCGAACAGGTCGGTCACGGCCTGGGCCATCAGGTGGGCGGTCGAGTGCCGCAGGATCGCGCGGCCCTCGTCGGTGTCGCCGTAGATCGCCACGACCTCGACGGCGTCGTCACCGTCGGGATGGTCGGGTGCGTCGTCCAGGGACCGGTCGAGGTCCCACTGGGCGCCGTTGACACGCGCAGCGACGACCTGGCCACGGATGGCCTCGAGTGCCTTGAGCGCCTGCAGCGCGGTGGTGTCGGGGGCCAGCTCGGTCGCGGCGTCGCCGGACCGCACCAGCAGCGGGGATGCGGAGGTGGTGGACATGACTGCTCCTGTCAGGTGGTGATCCTATGGCCCGGCCGGGCGAGGCTCGACCGCACGGGTGCGGGCACGAGCGGTCCGGGGCGGTGCCGGGGGTCGGCCGCGACCGCGGCCGGGAGGTGCCTCGTCGAACGGCGAGAGGGGTTACGAAGGCCGTCCGACGCGAGGCGTTCGCGTGGACGTGCTCGGGACGAGGCGGTGGACCGCCGACAGGATGTCCATGCCACCAGCATGCCAAAGGGCTCGCCCGGTCTGCAACCCCGGATCCCGGCCCCGGGTCCACGACCACTCGGGCCGCCAGTGACGTGGGCCCCGCGCGGCGGACGTGGTGGCCGACGGGGGTGGCGGGTCGACGGGGGGGCGCACGTACCATCTGGGCCATGACCCTGGACCGCCGCCCCGACGGGCTCGACGACGACACCGTGACCGCCCTCGGTCGCCTGTCCGAGGCGCTCGAGTGGGTCGAGCGTGCGCGTGGTCGGCTCTACGACTTCCACCAGATGAGCGGCCACGCCGACCTCCTCGTGGGCGAGGCCGTCGACGCCCTGCGCGAGGCGGGCCACGACGCCCAGGCGGATCGTCTCGAACGCGAGCTCGTCGGCCGCAACGTGGTCGAGGGCCGGTGGACCTTCCAGCTGGTCGAGGAGTACGACGACACCTACTGGTCGGTCGCCCGCGACCTCGAGGCCGCCGTGCGCGACGAGCTGGCCGACGGGGTGCGCCACGTCCACGAGGCCGAGATGAAGGCCGACCGCATCACGCCGGGCCATCCCCGCCACCGCCCCACACCCGCCGACGTGGGCGACGACGGGAACGCGAACGGCCGGTCACCCCTCGAGGAGTGACCGGCCGGTCGGTGGGCGCGGCAGGTTTCGAACCTGCGGCCTCTGCCGTGTGAAGGCAGCGCTCTCCCACTGAGCTACGCGCCCGGAGCGGGGGTCGACGATACCGGTGCCCCGGCACGGCCGCCAACCACGGGTCACCACCCGGCAGGGCCGTCGGTCCGGCTCGGCGCGAGCCTCAGGACGGGTCGGACGCACCGACCTCGTCGTCGCGCTCGTCGAGCCGGCGCACCAGGCCCAGGTCGGCCTCGGCCAGCACGTCGTCGGACGGCTGGTTGGCCAGTCGGGAGCCGTCGATGGTCTCCCGGGTCACCAGCAGCGTCTCGGCGCCACGCTCGGTCTCGACCCCGTTGATCGCGCCGTCGGGCATCGAACCGGCGGTGTGGACCGCGACCCGCCGGGTCGTCTCGGGCTCGGCGAGCCACACGACGACCCGTTGGTCGGTGGCCGGCACCGGCAGGTCGGTGATCGACCACGCCACCCGATCGCCATCGGCGACGACGACGCCCGATGCGCCCTCGGGAAAAACCGTGTCCATCACCAGGCCGGACCCGAGGCCCTGGAGCACTGCCTGCTGGCGGTCGGCGACGTCCTCCAGGGAGGTCTGCTGGACCCGAAGGTGGACGTTGTGGGCGGCCAGTCCCAGGACGGCCACACCGATCACCAGCAGCGCGATCACGATCCTGCGTGGCGTGGATCGTGGGGGCGGCTCGGGGCCCTCGTCGTCCTCGTCGACCTCGCGCCGGGCCCTTGTCCGCAGCGCCAGCACGGCCCGCTCGTCCCGGGCGGCGTCCTCGAGGCTCCCGGCGAGGTCACGCAACTCGGCGACCTGGGCCTTGCACTGGGGGCAGCCCACGAGGTGGCGGCGGAAGGCCGAGGCACTGGCCTGGTCGAGGCCGCCCAGCACGTGGTCGACCGCCAGCGATTCCCAGCGGTCGTGCTCGGTGTCTCGAGGATCCACGACAGGCAACCCATCGACGTGCGGCCGGGCCTGCCTCCACCCCCACGCACAGGCCCGTGGCGATCCTACGTCGTGGATGGCCCCGCGAACAGCCCCGATCGATCACCGATGGTGGTGGCCAGGGACGCGACGACCTCAGCAGCCGCCACCGGAGAGGAACTGCCGGGGGTTCACGGCCTCGCTGCCACCCACCCGGGTCTCGAAGTGCAGGTGCGGCCCGGTCGAGCGACCGGTGCTCCCCACGTAGCCGATGTGCTGTCCGCGGCTGACGGACTGGCCCGTGGAGACGACGATGGATCGCTGGTGTGCGTAGGCGGTCACGACCCCGTCGCCGTGCTGGATGAGCACGAGGTTGCCGTAGCCCCCCGAGTTCCAGCCAGCGGAGATCACGGTGCCGGACTGGGCCGCCGTGATGCGGTCGGTCCGGTCGTCGTCGATGTCGATCCCCTCGTGCTGGCGGCCCCAGCGCCACTTGTACTCCGACGTCACCGTGCCGCACAGCGGCCACGCGTACCCGCCCCCCGACGTGGGCGGCGGGGGGTCGTCGGCGGAGTCGTCGGTGACGCCCGCGTCACCGGTGTCGTCCGACGCGTCGTCGTCCGTGTCGTCGTCGGACGACGTCGTGGAGGCGGAGGACGTGGACGATGCCGCGGCGGCCTCCTCCGCAGCTGCCCGCTCCGCGGCAGCCCGCTCGGCCGCGGCGCGCTCGGCCGCCGCCCGCTCCGCGGCTTCTCGCTCGGCGATGGCCCGCTCGATCTCGTCGGCGAGATCGGTGAGGTCGTCGTGCTCGTGCTCCAGCTCGGACACCTCGTCCCGGGCGGCTGCGGCGGCCAGGGCACGTGACTCGCGGGCCTCGCGGGCGTCCCGCATGACCGCCTCCTGCTCGGCCAACAGGTCGTCCAGTGACACCTGTTCGGCGGCGAGGACCTCCGCGGCGGCAGCACGGCGTCCGATGGCCGCGTCGAGGTCCTCCAGGTGCGCCCGATCATGTCGGTCGACCAGTCGCAGGAACGCGGAGCGGTCCATGGCCGACTGGATGTCGCGGGCGTCGACCAGGGTGGTGAACTCGCCACCGCCGGCGCGCTTGTAGAGCCCGACCGCCTTGAGCCGGATCGCGCGACGGGTCGCCTCCTCCTCGTCGGCGAGCCGGTCGAGGTCGTCGCGTGCCGCCGCGACCTCGTCGTGCTGGTCGGCGACCCGCTGGGCGACGGCGTTGACGATCTCCTCGATGCGCGCGAGGGCGGTGCGAGCGCGCTCCAGGTCCGCGCTCGCGTCATCGGACGCCGCGTTGGCCGTGGCCAGGTCCGCCTGGATCCGGTCGATCCTGGCGCGGGCCTGCTGCAGGTCGTCGGCGTCCTGGGCCAGCGACGTGGTGGTGACCGCGCCCGCCAGCAGGATCGCGAGCAGCCCGGCGACCACGGGGCGCACGACAGTGGACACGACGAACTCCGGAGGACGGGAGGGGCGGATCATCCACGTCGCGGACCCGACGGCGACGATCCGGTGCGGAACCGTACCGGCGGCGACGCCCACCTCCGGGCTCCCGGCCGGCGCCGGCCCCGTCCGATCGGACGGGGACCAGGTCCTTGCCCTCGCTCACCAGGTGGCTGGACCGACCGGACAGGTCTCACGCCTGCCACAGAAGCGACAGTGGGCCCCGGGAACGAGCTGGAGTTCGTCCTCGGGCACCGGGCTGGTGAGTCGGGCGGCCCGACGGGCCGCGTCCACCACCCGGTCGGCGGCACCGAGCAGCAGGGGCTCGCTGAAGTCCTCGGCGTCCCAGCGACCCTCGGCGAGGTAGAACGACGCCCACCGGAACGGTGGCCGGCGGTACTTGAGGGTCCACAGCACCCCGTACAGCCGCAGGTCCGCCCGGTCCCGGACCTCGTTGCGCTGGCCGCTCTTCAGGTCGACGACCAGGTCGGTGGCCCGGCCGGGTCGTGGCCGCGGCGACCGCACCACCAGGTCCGGTCGTCCGGACAGGACCACGCGCCCGTCGGCGAACTGGGCACGCAGCCCGTGTTCGAAGCTGACCTCCACCCGGTCGAGGTCGGGCCACAGCAGCCGCCACTCGACCAGCCGGTCGCGACAGGTCGCCCGCAGGTCCGCCGCCTCGAGCGCGTCGAGCCCGTTGAGCAGGTCCGCCTCGGACGAGGTCGGGTCCGACGCGATCTCGCGGACGGCCCGGTCGAGCAGCTCGTCGACGTCGCGGGACCGACCCGTCGCGGCGTCGAGCTCGGCGGCGCGGTGGGTGATCCGTCCGGCCACCAGCGCCACCGACGGCGTGAACGTGCCGTCACGACGGTCCAGCCAGCGCCCGTCACAGGCCAGTGCCTGCAGGGCGGACTTCGACAGCCAGAGCCGGTCGTCCAGTCCACCGGCGACAGTCGCGAGACCCTCCTCCAGCCGGGCCCGGAGCCGGTCCGCGAAGTCGTCGGCGACCCGGGGACGGGGCGCACCCCAGCCCAGCAGGTCGTCGACCACGGCCCGGTGGGCCGCGGTGGTCGCCGGTTCGGATCGGGGGGCATCGCCACCCGCGGGCGCGACACCGGCGACGGGCTCGGTCACAGGGTCGCCAGCCGACGCAGGTCGTCGGGATCCATGAACGGCGAGACCAGCGTGCCGTCGAGCTCGAGGACGGGCACGCCACCCACCCCCTCGCCCCGACGCGCCACCATCTCCCGACGCGCAGTACGGGTGGCGCGACCGTCCGCGACCAGCCCGGCCACGTCCCCGGGATCCAGGCCGATCGAGGTCCCGAGGTCGCCCAGCACGACCGGGTCCGACAGGTCGCGGTCGTCCAGCCACAGGGCTCGATGGCAGGCCAGTCTCCAGGCGGCCCCCAGGTCCTGCTGGGTGGCCAGGGCCTCGACGAGGTGGGCGGCGACCGTCGGCGGATGGCGCCGGGGCCGCGGCACCTCCCAGCCCAGCGCCGCCAGTGGCTCGTGGTGCTGCTGCCAGTCGGCGAGATCGTCGAGCGTGGCCGGGACGGTCGCCCCCAGCCCGAGGACGTCGACCCCGTGGAACGCCACGGGCAGCCCCTCGTCGGCCAGGGCCTGGAGCAGCAGGACGGCCCGCAACGAGGCGGCGGACGGGTAGTCGTGGTGGAGGATGAGCATGGCTGCAGGCTACAAGCGACCCGCGACCCCACCGGGTCCCGACTCGCCTGCTGGGGACGGTGGTCAGCCCCGCTCGACCGGGCGGGCGGGATCCGACGACCACGCCGAGTACGAGCCCACGAACACGCGTGGGCGGGGCAGGCCGGCCTGTTCCATGGCGAGGGCCCCGTGGCAGGCCGTCACGCCCGAGCCGCAGGACCACACGACGTCCCGGCCGGGTCCGGCCAGGCCGACCGCGTCGAAGCGGGCCCGCAAGTCGTCCGGTGGCGGCAGGCGGCCGTCGTCGCCCAGGCTCGACACCGGGACGTTGCGGCTCCCGGGGATCCGCCCGGCACGGGGGTCCACCGGCTCGAACTCCCCCCGGTGGCGACGGGGGTCACGTGCGTCGACGACGACGCGGTCCGGTGCCAGTCCGTCGGCGGCGGCAGCGACCTCGTCGATGTCCGCCAGGTCCTCCAGCGGCCACGGCGTCGTCGTGAAGGTCCCGGGCGCGACGTCCTCGGGCCCGCTGGTCGTGCCCCACCCGAGCTGGTCGGCGGGTCCGTCGAGCACCGCCGCCGGATGGCCGAGGATGCGCAGCATCCACACCAGTCGGGCGGCCACCACTCCCCCGGCCGTGTCGTGGGCGACCACGACCGTGTCGTCGTCGATCCCGAGCCGGCGCATGGCCGCGGCGAAGTGCGCCGGTGTCGGCAGGGGGTGTCGTCCGCCCTGGGCGGACGGCGTGCTGGCGAGGTCCCGGTCCAGGTCGGCGTGGACCGCGCCGGTCACGTGGGCGTCGAGGTACTGCTCGCGGCCCTGGCTGCCGTCCAGCGACCACCGGCAGTCCACCAGCCGCACCCGGTCCCGCCGGCTCGCGACCCACGCGGGCGCCACGAACGGCGGGACGTCCTGGTCACTGGAGGCTGTCGGTTCCGACATCGTCGGTCTCCCACGCGGTGGCATCACCCGCGCCGGTCGCACGAGCTCGTCCGTCCACGCTAGGACGACCACCCCCGCCCGACCCCGGCCACTCGTCTGGTCGGACCGGCGCAGTCCGCCACCCGACCCCTCAGTAGGTGGGGATGGAGTCGTCGACCTGGCGGGCGTAGGCGTTGATGCCGCCGTGGAGGTTGCGGGCCTTGAAGCCGGCACCACGCATCAGCTGGGTGACCTCCATGGAGCGCGCACCCGACTTGCACTGCACCACGTAGTCCTTGGTCGGGTCCAGGGCGTCGAGCTTGCCCGGGACGGTGTCCTTGGGGATCAGCACCGAGCCCGGGATCCGGTTGATCTCGTACTCGTGGGGTTCGCGCACGTCCAGCAGCACGACGTCGGGCTTGCTGGCGATCTCGGCGTACTCGCGGGGCAGGATCTCCAGTTCCTCCGGTGCCGCGACCTCGTCGCGGTCGTGGGCCGGCATGCCGCAGAACTCCTCGTAGTCGATCAGCTCGGTGACGGTCGGCTCGTCGCCGCACACCGGGCAGTTCGGGTCCTTGTTGACCTTGACGTAGGTCCAGCGCTGGTCGAGCGCGTCGTACAGCCCCAGGCGTCCGATCATCGGGTCGCCGATGCCCACCATCAACTTGATGCCCTCGATGCCCTGCGCGGTGCCGATGTGGCCGGCCATGATGCCCAGCACACCGCCCTCGGCGCAGTTGGGGACCATGCCGGGGGGCGGCGGCTCGGGGAACATGCAGCGGTAGCAGGGGCCTTCCTGGGCGTAGAACACGCTGAGCTGGCCCTCGAACCGGAAGATCGACCCGTACACGTTCGGCTTGCCGAGCAGGACGCAGGCGTCGTTGACCAGGTAGCGGGTCGGGAAGTTGTCGGTCCCGTCGATGACGAGGTCGTAGGGCTCGATGATCTCCATGGCGTTGGACGAGTCGAGGAAGGTCGGGTGCTTGACGACCGTGACGTGCGGGTTGACGTCGTTGATCGACTCCTCGGCCGAGTCCAGCTTGTCCTTGCCGATGTCGGACGTGCCGTGGATGACCTGGCGCTGCAGGTTGGAGGCGTCGACGACGTCGTTGTCCACCAGCCCGATCGTGCCGACGCCGGCGGCGGCGAGGTACAGCGCCAGCGGCGATCCCAGGCCACCCGTCCCGACCAACAGGACCTTGGCGGCCTTGAGACGCTCCTGGCCCTCGATCGCGACGTCGGGGATGATCAGGTGACGCGAGTAGCGCGCGATCTCGTCGTTGGTGAGGGGTTCGCGGCGATCGACCACGGGGGCGATGGACATGGTGGACTCGTCAGGGTCGGCGATGGACGTCACTGGTGCGGGGGTGTCGTGCGGCAGTGTCAACGGCCCACCCATGCGCGATCTTCCCCACCAGTGTCAACCGTGCGAACCGCCGCGGCGGCCCGCTGCCACGACGCGGCGACGGGGACGCGCCCCGGGCGTTGACGACGTCGGACCGCCTCCGTAGCGTCGCCCCCATGGACGACCTGCAGTGGACACCGGCCGGCGAGCACGTGGTGTCGGCGTTGCACGACGACGTCGCGGTGGTCAGGATCGACCGTCCCGAGGCCCTCAACGCCCTCGCCCCGGCGATGCTGGGCGACCTCGCCGAGGCGCTGCGGGCCGCCGGTCGCGCCGCATCGGGCGTGGTCCTGACCGGGACGGGCCGGGCGTTCTCGGCCGGCGACGACCTGGTCGCCACCGCCGACCTCGACCGGGCCGGGTTCCTGGCGCTCATCGAGGGCTTCCAGGACCTGACCCGAGCGGTCCTCGACATCGAGGGGCCGGTCGTCGCCGCGGTCAACGGCCTGGCGGTCGGGGGCGCCGCGGAGCTGACCCTGGCCTGTGACCTGCGCATCGGGCACCCGGACGCGTTCTGGCTGTTCCCCGAGAACGGTCTCGGGCTCACCGTGTCGAACGCCTCGACGCTGCTGCTGCCACGCGCCGTCGGCGGACGGGCACTCGGACTGCTGCTGGACGGGGCACGGATCCCCGCCGACGAGGCCCTGCGCATCGGGCTGGTCGACCAACTGGTGGACGACCCGCTCGCGACGGCCCTGGACCGCGTGGCCTCGTGGGTGGGACCCGGACGGGCCACCCGGTGGCACGTCGACCTGCTGCGACCGGACCGTGATGCGGTGGAGGCGGCGATGGCCCGCGAGGTGGCCGCCGCGGCCGCGGTCCACGACGCGGGCATCGCGACCACCGGGGCCGAGCGGTTCCGGCGCGACCACGCGTGACGTCCGTGGCCGACCGCCGTCGCGACCCGTACGACCCCGGCGAGACGCTCGGCGACACGCTGGACCGCCGGGCGGCGCACGACGGCGACGCCGTGGCGCTGCGTGACGGCGACGGGACCACCCTGACGTTCGCGCTGCTGGCGGACCGGGTCGCACGGGCGCGAGGTCGGCTGGCCGCGTGCGGGCTCGGGCCCGGTGACCGGGTCGCGATCGCCCTGGGCAACGGCCTGGCGTGGCCGGTGGCATGGCTGGGCGTGGTGACCGGTGGCATGACCGCGATCCCCGTCAACGCCCGCTCCGGCCCCGACGACGCCCGCCACCTGCTGGTCCACGGTGGGGCCCGGCTGGCGCTGGTCGACGACGACACGGCCCCGGTCCTGGCGGCGGCGACCGATGGCGCGATCGATGCCGAACTGGTCACCGACGACTGGCCCGGCGCGGCACCCCCGGTCCCGGCCGTGTCCGGCCCGGTCGACCGGCCGGCGAACGTCCAGTACACGTCCGGCACGACGGGCCTGCCCAAGGGATGCGTGCTGTCGCACCGGTTCTGGCAGCGCATGGGGCACGGCATGGCCGAGCGGATGGCGCTGGCTCCCGACAGCGTCGTGCTGACGGCCCAACCCTTCTCCTACATCGACCCGCAGTGGAACCTGGTGGCCACCCTGCGGTCGGGCGCGGAGCTGGTGGTCCTGGACGGCTTCCACCCGTCGACGTTCATGGCCGACGTGGCCCGCTTCGACGTCACGACCTTCTACTGCCTGGCCGCGATGCCGGTCCTGCTGCTCAAGCAGCCACCCGCGGACCACGACCACGCGCACCGGCTGGAGGCGGTCCACTGCTCGGCCATCCCGGCGGCCCAGCACGCCGCGCTGGAGGACCGCTGGGGCGTGCCGTGGTTCGAGCTCTACGGGATGACCGAGACCGGGCTGAACATCGCCGTGGAGCGCGCCGACCACGACGAGCTGGTCGGCAGCGGGAGCCTGGGAACCCCCGTGGACCACTGCGACGCCATGGTCGTCGACGATGCCGGCCGCCCGGTGGCCGACGGCACGGAGGGCGAGCTGGTCCTGCGGGGTCCCGGGTTCATGGACGGCTACCTGGACGACCCGGACGCCACCGCGGCCTTCTTCGCCGGTGGGTGGGCACACACGGGCGACCTCGCCGTGCGTGACCAGCGCGGGCGGTTCCGACTCTCGGGGCGACGCAAGGACATGGTGCGTCGTGGCGGGGAGAACGTCGCCGCGGCGGAGGTCGAGGCGGCCCTGGTCACCCACCCGGAGGTGCTGGAGTGCGCCGTCGTCGCGCAACCGGACCCGGACCTGGGCGAGGAGCTGCGCGTGGTGGTCGTGCCCGTGCCCGGCAGCGACCCCGATCCCACGGTGCTGCACGCCCACCTGCGGGCCCGGTTGGCCCCCTTCAAGGTCCCGCGCTGGTGGGAGCTGCGCGACGAGCTCCCGCACACGCCCTCGCAACGGGTCGCCAAGCACCGGCTGGGTCCCCCCGTCCACCCGCTGCGGGACCTGGCGGCGCCACGTCCGGACGGCCCACCCGGCGGGGCCGCGTCCGGACAGGCATGACCATTCCGTGACAGCACGGTCGTGGGCTTCGGGCCGCGACCGGGGCGGCCGTAGGCTGACGCCATGGACGCCACTCCGCCCCGCACCGCGACCGTCGCCGTCGTCGACGACGAGGCGATGGTGCGTGACGTCACGGGCCGCTACCTCCGCGATGCCGGGTTCACCGTGGTCGAGTACGACGACGGTGACACGGCGCTGCGGGGCCTGCGGGCCGAACCGGTCGACCTGGTCGTGCTGGACGTGATGCTGCCGGGGCGCAACGGCTGGGAGGTCCTCAAGGAACTCCGGGTCGGGTCCTCGGTCCCGGTGATCATGCTGACCGCCAGGGGTGGCGAGGCCGAGCGCGTCGGGGGCCTCGAGCTGGGGGCCGACGACTACGTGACCAAGCCGTTCTCGCCCCGCGAGCTGGTCGCGCGGGTCCGAACGGTGCTGCGCCGCACGCCCATCACCAGCGAGACGGTCGAGGTCGCCGGCCTGGTGATCGACCCGACCGCGCGAACCGTCCACCGCGACGGCACCCCGATCGACCTGACGCGACGCGAGTTCGACCTCCTCCACCACTTCGCCACCCACCCCGGCGAGGTCTTCTCGCGCACCGACCTGCTGCGCGCCGTGTGGGAGTCCTCGCCGGACTGGCAGGACCCGTCCACGGTCACGGTCCACATCCGACGTCTGCGCGCGAAGGTGGAGGACGAACCCTCCTCGCCGGTGCACCTGGTCACGCAGTGGGGTGTCGGCTACCGGTTCGACCCGTGACCACGACCCCGACCGATCGCGGGCGACGCCACCACCCGACGCTGGCGATCGGGCTGGGCCTGGCGGTGGCCGTGGTGTTGGCGCTCGTGGCCGCCGAGTCCCTGATGGAACCCACCCGGCGTGATCGGATCACGCTGGCGGTGGTGTTCGTGGGGTTGGCCGTGGTGGTCGCGATCGTCGCCGTGGCGCTGCGCCGGTGGACGACCCGGCTGCGCTCGTTGCAGGCCGGGGTCGTCCTGACCGCCGTGGGGGCCGTGGCCGTCGCGGCGGTCGCCATCTGGGCGTCGGCCGCCTCGATGCTGATCCCGCAGAAGGCCCTGGAACTGGTCCTGGTCGCCCTGGGGCTGGGCGTCGTGCTGGGCACGGTGCTGGCGGTCGCGGTCGCCCAGCCACTCGAGCGCGACCTGCAGGCGGTGCGCACCACCGCCGAGCAGGTCGCGACCGGCCGTCGCGACGTCCGCACCGGGGTGGCCCGGTCCGACGAGGTCGGGATGCTGGCACGGACCCTGGACGACATGGTCGTGCAGCTCGACGAGGCCGAACGTCGTCGCGATGCCATGGAGGCGGCCCGGCGTGAGTTCCTGGCCAGCGTGGGACACGACCTGCGCACCCCGCTGACGTCCCTGCGCGCGGCGATCGAGGCGTTGCAGGACGGCCTGGTGGACGAGCCGACCCGCTACCTCGCGGCGATGGAGCACGACGTCGCCACGCTGACCTGGATGGTCGACGACCTGTTCCTGCTGGCCGTCATCGAGTCGGGCGGGCTGTCCATCGACGCGGAGGACGTGGACGTCGCCGAGTCGTGCGACGAGGCGGTCGAGGTCGTCCGCCCGGTCGCCGATCGGCGCGACGTCACGGTGGGCTTCGCGGCCGGGGGACCCGTCATCGCCCGGGTCGGGGTGCGCGAGTTCGGACGCGTGCTGCGCAACCTGCTCGACAACGCGGTCCGCCATGCCGAGTCACGGGTGGACGTGGCGGCCGGTCCGGTGGGCGACGAGGTGGTGGTGACCGTGACCGACGACGGTCCGGGGTTTCCACCGGACCTGGTCGACCGGGTCTTCGACTCGTTCGTCCGCGCCGACGAGGCCCGGCGCCGCGACGGCTCGGGTGCCGGGCTGGGCCTGGCGATCGCACGCGGCCTGGTCGAGGCGATGGGTGGCACGATCACGGCGCGTCCGGGCCCGGGCGGGCACGTCGAGGTGCGCCTGCCGGACCACCGCGCCTAGGAGCGCGAGGCGATCGCCGGCACCGGTGGTCGATCAGCCACGGCTGCCGGCGTCGAACAGGAACGACAGCAGCACGAGTCGGCGTCCGCGGGTCACCGGGCGCACGGCGTGCAGCAGCGACCCGGAGAACACCAGGGCCTCGCGGGCGGCCGGGCGCAGCGGACGGTCGGCGTACTCGGGAAAGACCAGCTCACCGCCGTCGTAGTCGTCGTCGAGGTTGAGGCTCAGCGCGAAGCGACGGTGGGCCGTGGCCGGGCTGAGGTTGTCGCGGTGGGCGTCGAAGAAGCCCTCGTCGTCGGCGTCGTAGGCCCCCACCTTGAAGCCCTCGAAAGCCGTGGTCGAGAAGCCGAACGCCTTGCGCACCTCGGGCACCACGCGCCGTCCGACGTCCCGCGTCAGGGCCCGCAGCAGCTCGGGTTCCTCCACGACGTGGTCACGGCGTCGCTTGCGGAGGTGGTCGAGCGCCTCGACCCGTCGGCCGTCGGCGGTCGTCTCGACCCCGGTGGGCCGCGGGTCGGCATCGGCCCAGGCCCGGCGGACCCGGTCGGCCATGCCGGCACTGATGGCCGCCGGGACGAACAGCACCGGGGGCGGGACGTCGCGATGGCGGTCCTGCAGGTCGGCAAGGTCGTCGGAGACGGTCGCGGCCACCTCGTCGACGTCGTCGATCGCGTGGACGGAGGCCACCCGCACGGCCCGGTCCACGACGGCCACGGTGGGCCCGGTCGCGGTCGTCACCCCCCAGGCCTGCTGGACCTGGCGGGACTGGTCGAGGAACGCCTCGTCCGGGAGGTCGAGGTGGTCCGCGGCGTCCGGGGCGTCGGCGGGGGCGTCGACGACGAGGTGGCGGTCGACGCCCGGGCCGAGCCGGTCGTGCACGGCGACGGCCTTCGCGGGGTCGCCCCCCGCGAGCACGACCACGCAGGGGCGACCGCCGACCTGGCCGGTCCAGCGCACGATGGTGCCGTCACCGTGGCGCGGCAGGGCGAAGTCGGGGGCCTGCTCACCCGGTTCGACGAGGTGTGTCCGGCTGACGGGTGCTCCGTGTTCGTCGGGATCCGTGGTTGTCGGCGTCGACTCTACGGGGTCTGGATGCCCCGAGCCCCCGTCCCGTGCGGGTCACGGCGACTAGGCTCGATGACTCCCCCCGACAACTGGAGAACCATGCGATCCCCCCGCGCATTCCTCGCGGCGGCAGCCCTCGTGGCCGTCGCCGCCGTGCCGGCCGTGGCCGACCCGTCGACCACGCCCAACGGACCGTGGCCCGGCGAGAACGACCCGAACCTGGCCGCCCTCCGCAGCTACGAACAGCTGTGGGACACCCTCGAACGGATCGAGCAGCGCGCCAGCGGCGCGTTCACCCTGGAGCCGGCGCCACTGCAGTCCAACCTCGGACGCGACATCCCGGTGGTGACCATCGGCGACGGCCCGACCGGGGTCACCTACATCGCCCAGCAGCACGGCAACGAGTACGTGGTCAGCGAGGGCATCGTCGAGCTCGCCCGCGACATCAGCGGGAACTCGGCCGAGGCCCGCATGATCCGTGACGCACTGACCGTCACCCTGGTGCCGCGGGTCAACGTCGACGGCTTCGACGGTGACGTGACCACGCGGATCGGCTCGCCGCCGTGGCGCCAGAACTACGACCCGACCTACTGCACGGTCAGCCCGTGCGACCCGTTCTACCTCCGTGCGGTCGGGTTCGACATCAACCGCTACCACTCGTCGACGGCGAACCCCTACGACCACCCCTACCTCGCCGGTGACGACGACCTCAACCCGGTGCCGGAGTCGATCGCGATGCGGCTGCTGTACGACCAGACCCAGCCGGACGTCGTGGTCGACTGGCACCACCAGGGCACCTACGTCGACGACGACGGCAGGATGATCACCGGGTCGACCATGTGGCCCAACGCCACCGGCGAGGCCGACGCCCGGGGCATCCGGCCGGAGTTCGACGACGCGATCGACCGCTCGAAGCAGGCCGTCTCGGTCCTGGTCGACGCGGTCCAGGACAAGGGCTACGCCAACATCACCCGCTACCCGGGCACGACCACGCCGGGCATCGCCCGCAACGCCTACGGGCTGCTGGGCGCCGCATCGGTCCTGTGGGAGATGCGGGGCGGCATCGGCACCCAGTCCAACGGCAACATCACCAAGACCGTGACCGTGGCAGGAAAGGCCCTGCTCGTGGCCGCCGCCGACGGGTCGCTCGAGGACTACTCGACCGACACCGCCGAGGCGCTGCCCGAGCGTGGCCCGGGCGTGTCGGACCCCCACGACGAGGGCCCTCCGAACGACGAGTGACCACGTCGTGAGCACATGCGAGGGCCCCGCCGAACCGGCGGGGCCCTCGTCACGTCTGCGTCGTCGCGATCAGGTGTCCTGCTCGTCGGTCGGCAACAGCGCGACCTCGACCAGCTCGACCTCGCGGGGCAGGCCCAGGGCGTGGACGACCAGGTCGGCCACGACGGTGGGTGACATGCCGTGGGTCGCGATCGACGCACGGAAGTCGTCGCCGTGCGGTCCCTCGATGTCGTCGCCGAGGGCGGTGTCCACCCACCCCGGCGACACGACGGTGACTCGCACGGGCTGGTCGGCGAGCTCCAGTCGCAGGCCCTCCGAGATCGCGTGCACCGCGTACTTCGTCCCGCAGTAGAGCCCGTGTCGCGCCGACGGCACCCGGCGCCCCGACATCGACGAGATGTTCACGACGTCACCGGCCCCGGACGCCCGCAGGTGCGGCAGCGCGAGGTGCGTGGCATCGACCAGCCCCAGCACGTTCACCTCGAACATCAGCCGCGCGTCGTCCGGATCGGTCTCCTCAATCCCCCCGGGCCGGATCAACCCCGCCGCGTTCACCAACGCATCCAGCCCCCCGAGCTCCTCGACCGCACGCTCCACCGCCGCCGCCAACGCCTCGTGGTCCGTCACGTCCGCCACCACGGCGACCCCCCCGATCTCGTCGGCCACCTCCCCCAGCACCTCACC
>NZ_JAHOPH010000035.1 GCF_019798055.1 Salsipaludibacter albus
CACCACACGACCCCCACCACCCCCACCGCCGAACGCCACCCACGGCACCACCGGGACGTGGTCGAGGCCGCCGGTGCGCACGGGCGGCGCTGCACGACGGACGTGGACAGTCGACGAAGGCACGGTCGGACGACTCCGCGACGTCGTCCCACAAGTACCCTTCCGGGCGGATCACCCGGCGACGAGGAGACCCGCCCGATGGGCGTGCTGAAGGGCTTCGAACGGCGGCTCGAAGGGGCCGTCGAGGGCATGTTCGCGCGCATCTTCAAGTCCGGGCTGCAGCCGATCGAGCTTGCCCAGGCGATCCAGCGCTACGCCACCGACCACCGTCATGTCACCAGCGTCGGGGTCGTGGTGTGCAACGACTACCGGATCTCGATCCACCCCGACGACGTCGAGCGCCTGTCGGGCTACGGCTCCTCGTTGGCCCGCGAACTGGCCAACGTGGTCACCGAGACGGCCGCCGACCACGGTTGGCGGGTCCCCGGGGACATCAGGATCACCACGGTCTCCGACGCCGACATCGACGTGGGGCGCTTCGAACTGGTCGGACGGGTGCACACGCCCGACACCGACCCCACGGCCCAGCCGGTCGCGACGCCACGGGCTCGGCAGGCCGCCGCACCCGGCCCGGGGGCCACCACGAACCGTCCCGACGCGACCGCCGCCATGCCGGCCCCGACGGCCGGCGACCCGGGAGCGCCCTCGGCCCCGCCCGTCGCCGACGTGCGGCTGGAGGTCGTGGCCACGGGCCAGGTGCTCGACCTGGTCACCGGGCGCTACACCATCGGCCGGCTCGCCACCTGCGACCTCCCGGTCGACTCCACGACGGTGTCCCGCGAGCACGCCGCACTGCTGAAGCGCAACGACACGTGGTGGGTCGTGGACCTCGGCTCCACCAACGGCACCCGCGTCAACGGCGTCCGGGCGTCCGAGCACCCGGTCCGGCCCGGCGACACGCTCAAGGTCGGCACCATCGAGATCAACGCGCGGAGCATCTAGATGGCCCCACGACGACGTCCGCGCGCCCTCCCGGGACCGGGAGGGCGCTGACATGCCCGTCGCCGTCCTCACCGTCCTCAAGCTGGTCCTGCTGGTCCTGCTGTACGTGTTCCTGCTGCGGGTGACCCGGGTCATCGCGGCCGACCTGTTCGGGCTGGGTCGTCCCAGCCGCCGCACCCAGCGCCCGGCCGTCACCACGGCCCCACCGACCCGCAAGGTGCGCCGGCATCCCCGCGAACTGGTCGTCCACCCGCCCAACGGCGAGTCCGTCGAGGTCGCCATGAACGGCGCGACCATTACGCTCGGGCGTTCGAACACCGCCAGCATCCGGGTCGACGACGTCTACGTCTCCGACGAGCACACCCAGATCGTGTCGACCGACGACGGCTGGATGGTCCGTGACCTCGGCTCGACCAACGGCACCTTCCTCAACGGAGCCAAAGTGACCCAGCCCACCCCGCTCGCCCACGGAGACCACCTCCGCCTGGGAAAGACCCGAGTCGAGGTGAAGCGCTGATGATCCGGGTGCAGGCGATCGGGCGAACGGACGTGGGACGGGTCCGCGACGCCAACGAGGACGCGTTCCTGGTCGGGGACTCGTCGTTCGCCGTCGCGGACGGGATGGGCGGCCACCTCGCCGGCGAGGTCGCCTCGGCCACGGCGCTGGGCCCGGTCAAGGACCTCGACGGTCGCGTCTTCTCCGACTCGGTCGACGCCACCGCGGCGCTGCGCGACGCGGTGCTCATGGCCAACCGGGCCGTCGCCGACAAGTCCGCCGCCGCCCCGTCCTACCGGGGCATGGGCACCACGCTGACGGCGGTGATGATCGAGGGTCGCCGCGCCCACATCGCCCACGTCGGCGACTCGCGCGCCTACCTGCTGCGCGACGGGATGTTCAGCCAGCTGACCACCGACCACACGCTGGTCCAGCGCCTGATCGACGAGGGACGGCTGAGCGAGGAGGAGGCGGCCAACCACCCCCAGCGCTCGGTCATCACCCGCGCCATCGGCGTCGAGTCCGACATCGACGTGGACGCGATGACCCTCGAACTCCTGCCCGACGACCGCCTCCTGCTGTGCTCGGACGGCCTGACCGGCCCCGTCACCGACGAGGCCATCGCCAAGCTGCTCGGCGGCAGCGACCTCGACCGGATCCCCGACGACCTGATCGACGCGGCCAACGACGCCGGCGGCCCCGACAACATCACCACGGTCGTGCTGGCCTTCGACGAGCTGCCGACGGCGCCGTCACCCCGCCGCACCACCGGCCGCGAGCCCGACCCGAACATGGTCGTGGTGCGCACGCGGGACGACGACACCGACAGCGACTGGGCCGGACGTCTCGGCCACATCGGCTCGCTCAACCCCCATCCGGAGTCCTCGGCCTCCACGGGGACCGGGCGCGCCCGGTCGATCCTGGTCTGGGCCGTGGTCGTGGCGGTGCTGCTCGCCGCGCTGGTCGTGGGTGGGCGGGCGCTGCTCGGCCGGTCCTTCTACGTCGGCGTCGACGACGCCGGCCAGGTGGGCATCCACCAGGGCGTGCCGGTGGACATCGGCCCCCTCCCGCTCCACTGGGTCTACCGCACCACCGCGTACACGATCGACGACGTCCCCACGATCGTGCGGGACGAGGTCGAGGCGGGCCTGACCGCACAGGACGCCGCCGACGCCGAACGGATCATCGCCAACTTCGACGAGCTGCGTGACGAGGACGAGACCACGGGCGCGAACTGACGTGGACCTGACGGCAGCCTCATCCGCCTCTGCCGAACGGCGCCTGCTGGTCGGTGCCGTCCTGCTGCCCGCTGCGGCCTTCGGCCTGCTGCACCTCGGACGCGACGTGACCCTGCTGGGGCGCGACACGCTGGTCCGCATGGGCGTGCTCCTGGCCGGCGCGATCGTCCTGCACCTGGTGGTGCGACGCCTGGCCCCACGTGCCGACCCGGTGCTGCTGCCGCTCGCGGTCCTGCTGAACGGGCTCGGGCTGGTCATGGTGCACCGCATCGACCTCGGCCGGACTCCCCCGACCTCGCTGGCGACCTCCCAGGCGACGTGGACCATCGTGGGCATCGTCGTGGCGGTCGCGACCCTGGTGGTCGTGCGCTCCCACCGGGACCTGACCCGCTACCACTACACCATCGGGTTCGTGACGCTGGTGCTGTTGCTGCTGCCGCTGCTGCCGGTGATCGGCCAGCGCATCAACGGCGCCCAGCTGTGGGTCGACTTCTCGCGCCTGGGCGTCCCGGTGGGGTTCCAGCCGGGCGAGCTCGCCAAGATCGGGCTGGTGATCTTCCTGGCCGGCTACCTCGAGCGCAAGCGTGCGCTGCTGTCGGTGGCGACCAACCGCATCGGCCCCCTGATGCTGCCCGAGACCCGTCACCTCGGCCCCGTGCTGCTGGCCAGTGGGCTGTCGTTGGCGATCGTGGTCTTCCAGCGCGACCTCGGGTCCGGGCTGCTCTTCTTCGGCGTGTCGGTCACGATGCTCTACATCGCCACCGGCCGCATCGCCTACGTCCTGATCGGGTCGATGACCTTCCTCCTCGGCGCGGTGCTGGCCTGGTGGCAGTTCGGCCACGTGCGTGACCGCGTGGCCATCTGGCTGGACCCGTGGAGCAGCATCAACGACGCCGGATGGCAGCTCGCGCAGGCCTCGTTCGCGCTCGGCACCGGTGGGCTGACCGGCACCGGGCTCGGGCTGGGGCGGCCCACCGACATCCCGTTCGTCGAGACCGACGCGATCTTCGCCGCGATCGGGGAGGAGCTCGGCCTGCTGGGCGCGACCGCGCTGATCGTGGTCTACGTGCTGATGGTCGCCCGCGGCTACCGGATCGCGCTCAACGCCACCGACCAGGTCGGCTCGCTGCTGGCCGCCGGGCTGACCACCGTGCTGGGCCTGCAGGTCTTCGTGATCATCGGGGGCGTGACACGACTGGTCCCGTTCACCGGGATCACCCTCCCGTTCGTGTCCTACGGCGGGTCGTCACTGGTGGCCAACTACATCCTGCTGGCCCTGTTGCTGCGGGTCTCCGACGACGCGAACACCGAGCGCGGAGCCCGGACGTGAACGGCCAGATCCGGCGGGTCGCCCTGGTCATGATGGTGGTGTTCGCCGCCCTGCTGGTGAACCTCAACATCCTGCAGCTCGTGCGTGGCCCGGACCTGGTCGACAACCCCGCGAACCGGCGGGTGCTCGTCGCCCAGTACGGGATCGAGCGGGGCCCGATGCTGGTCGACGACGCGGAGGTCGCCCGCTCGGTCGAGACCGACGACGACCTCGAGTACCAGCGCGAGTACCCCGAGCCCGAGCTGTACGCCCACGTCACGGGCTACGACTCGTTCGTGCAGGGCCGAACCGGCCTCGAGGAGACCTACAACGACGCGCTGATGGGTGCGCCCAGCGAGATGCTGGCCCAGAACCTCACCGAGCTGCTGATCGGCCGGGACGCCCGGGGCAACACGCTGCGGCTGACCGTCGACCCCCGCGTGCAGGAGGCCGCCCGGACCGCGCTGGCCGACCGCACCGGCGCCGTCGTGGCGATCGAGCCGGGCACGGGGCGGGTGCTGGCCGCCTACGCCAACCCGACCTACGACCCCAACCGCCTGTCGTCGCACGACGGCGGTGCGGTCCAGGACGCGTGGGAGGAGCTGCGCCTGGACCCGGACCTGCCCCTGCTGGACCGCTCCACGCGGGTGCTGTACCCCCCGGGGTCGGTGTTCAAGATCGTCGTCGCCGCCGCGGCGCTCGAGCAGGGCCTGCAACCCGAGACCGCCTTCGACAACATCGAGTCCTACACCCCGCCCGGCACCGAGCGCGCCATCACCAACAGCGGGGGAGGCACCTGCACCGACGACGAGACCATCACCCTGGCCCGTGCCCTCGCGGTGTCCTGCAACACGGTGTTCGCCAAGCTCGCGGTCGACCTGGGCGACGACGTCGTCATCGACACGGCCCAGCGCCTGGGGTTCAACCGGGCCATCCCCTACGACCTCCCGGTCGCCTCGTCGGCCATCCCGACCGAGATGGCCGACCCTGCACTGGCCCAGTCCGCGATCGGGCAGCGCGACGTGCGGATGACGGCCTTCCACGCCGCGATGACGGCCGCCACCATCGCCAACGCCGGTCGGGCCCAGCGCCCCTTCGTGGTCGCCGACGTGCGCAGTCCCAGCGGCCGGCTGGTGCAGGGCCCCGCCGACGGGGTGTGGCGGGAGGCGGGGTTCTCCGAGCAGGCCATCAGCGCCCGGACCGCCAGCCAGCTGCGCGACATGATGATCGGCGTGGTCGACCAGGGCACCGGTGGTCCGGCCCAGATCGGCGGCAGCGAGGTGGGGGGCAAGACCGGGACGGCCGACGACCCCAACCTCGAGGGCTCGATCGCGTGGTTCGCCGGCTTCGCGGGCAACGACATCGCGGTGGCGGTGGTGCTGCCCGACGTCGAGGGTGGCGGTGGTTCACTGGCCGCACCGGTCGCGCGGGAGGTGATGCTGGCATGGCTCGAGCAGTGAGGCGGGCACGTCCCGTCACCCAGGGCCTGCGGCCACGTCCCGACGTGTCCGTGGGGGGACGACCGTGAGCGGCGACCGGGTGCTGGCCGGCCGGTTCCACCTGCGTCGGCCGCTGGGCAAGGGTGGCATGGCCGAGGTCTGGGAGGCCTACGACGCCAACCTCGACCGGGCCGTGGCGATCAAGGTGCTGCTGGGCCGCTACCAGGAGGACGAGGAGTTCCAGGAGCGCTTCGCCGAGGAGGGTCGCCGGGCCGCCGGCCTGAACCATCCCAACATCGTGACCGTGCTGGACACCGGCACCGACCGCCAGACCGGGCTGCGCTTCATCGTGATGGAGCTGATCCGGGGTCGCTCGCTGGCCGAGGCGATCGCCGCCGGCGGGCTGACCGAGGACCGTGCCCTGGAGGTCACCGCCGACGTGGCCGCCGCGCTGGAGTACGCGCACGGCCAGGGACTGGTCCACCGCGACGTCAAGCCGGGCAACATCCTCGTGGCCGAGGACGGCACCGTCAAGGTGACCGACTTCGGCATCGCCCGGGCGATCGACTCCGACTCCAACGTCACCCAGACCGCGGCCGTCCTGGGGACCGCGGCCTACCTGTCGCCGGAGCAGGCCCAGGCCCGCGCGGTCGATGCCAGGTCCGACGTCTACTCGCTGGGCGTCGTGCTCTACGAGCTGCTGACCGGCGCCCAGCCCTTCCAGGGCGAGACCCCGGTCACGGTCGCCTACCAGCACGTCCAGGAGCCTCCGCGTCCGCCACGCGACCTCGAGACCTCGGTGTCGGCCGCTGGCGAGGCGATCGTGATGCGGGCCATGGCCAAGAACCCGGCCAACCGCTACCAGTCGGCCGCGGCGATGCGCGACGACGTGTTGCGGGCGATGGTCGGCGAGGCGATCGACGCCCCGGCCGTGCTCCGGGCCGAGGACACCGCGCTGCTGGACCCGGTCGGCGGGGCACGGCCGACCGACTCACCACAGCAACGACGCCGACGCGCCCTGGGCTACGTCCTGCTGGGACTGGGCTCGATCGCGGGTGCCGCCCTGCTCGTCTGGCTGCTGCTCCAGCTCGGCGGTGGCCAGGAGGCCGTGCAACGAACCGTGCCCAACGTCATCGGGTCCTCGGTCCCGGACGCCCAGCAGCTGCTGGCGTCCCAGGGCCTCCAGGGTGACCCGATCGACGAGGTGGCCTCCGACGAGATCGAGGCAGGGCTGGTCGCGGGCCAGATCCCGGAGGCCGGCGAGGAGGTTCCCGAGGGGGCGCTGGTACAGCTGTCGGTGTCGTCCGGACCCGAGGTGGTGGCGGTGCCCCAGATCGTCGGGGTGACCGAGCTCGATGCGCTCGAGCTGTTGCGCCGCGCGGGGTTGCGGGTCGGTGGCCGCGAGCCGATCTTCTCGGCGGAGGTGCCGGCGGGCAACGTGATCGAGTCCAACCCGGCGCCCGGGGACGAGGTGGCCGTGGGCACCGCCGTGGACCTGGTGATCAGCGAGGGCGAGCAGCTGATCCGGGTGGCCAACGTCGAACTGCAGTCGGAGGCGTCGGCTCGCCAGGTCCTCACCGGGCAGGGGCTGACGGTGCGGGTCGAGCGGGAGTTCTCCGACTCGGTCGCGCAGGGCGTCGTGATCCGTCAGGACCCGCAGGCGGGCGAGGACCTCCCGGCCGGCTCCGAGGTCCTGATCGTGGTGTCGCGCGGTGCCAGCGGGAGCACCGACGAGCCCGACGACCCCGACCCGACCCCGACCGACGGGAGCAACCCGTTCCCGTCCCCGACGCCCAGCCCGACGCCGCCGCCCCCGCCGCCGCCACCGACGCCGTCGCCCACCCCGTCACCGACGCCGTCGCCGACGCCGCCGGCCAGCCCGACACCCAGCGTGTCGCCCCGTCCCTGACCCGGTCCGATCCTGGCCCGGTCGCCGCGGTCTCAGGTCGTCCCCCGCATGGCCGCGTCGCCCGGTCCGTCCGGTCGCACCGGTCCCGCGTCGGCGACGGCCTGCTCGCCCCCACCCGGCACGAGGGGACGTGAGAAGAGATCCTTGAGCCCGGCCGCGATCGCGCCCAGCCCGGTCCCGACGGCCAGTCCGATCGCGATCCGCACGAAGGACGACGGCAGCACCGCCGGGGGCACGATCGGTGCGGTGACGGCAGCCACCTGGCTGATCCCCCACACGACCAGCGGGATCCCCGCCGCCCCGGCCACGACGCCGCCCGCCGCCGTCCGTCCCCGGACGGCCAGCCCGGCGACGGCGACCAGCAGGGCGACTCCGGTCAGGATCAGCGGGAAGGGCTGGCCCTGCACACCCGGTGGCAGCCCGACCGACCCCGCGATCCCCACCGCGCCGGTCACCACGACCCCGATGCCCACCAGCACGGCGATCGTCGTCGTGGTCGTGGTCGTGACCAGCAGCACGGCGGCCAGCGCAAGTCCGGCCAGGGCTGCCAGCACGGTGGGCAACGGACTGGCGGGCGGGACCCAGGTCAGCGTGCCCACCACCTCGACCGTCTCGCCGTCCACCACCAGGGGCACCGGCCACTCGTAGGCGACCTGCCGGTCGGTCGAGGTCGGGTCGACCTCGCCGGGCAGTGACGACGGCGACATCCAGTGGATGCGGTGGTCGTGCCAGGCGTACGTCCCGTCGTCGGACACCTGCTCCCACCGGGGCGGCTGGCCCGGCCCGGCGTCGGCCGGGACCTCGGAGTCCTGGATCGAGTAGCGGGCACTGTTCTGCCAGTGGGTCGCCGAACGGAGGTTGACCCAGACGGAGCCGTCCGGATCGAACCGCAGGTACTGCTCGCCCTCGGCGTAGCCCGGGACCCCCACCTCGTGGCCGCCGGGATTGCGCACCTGCAGGAACGCGTCACCGCCCAGCACCTGGACCTCCAGGCCGTCGACCTGAGGGGTGATGGCCACGACCTCCGAGTCGTAGTTGGTCGGGCCCGGCGGGTCCGCCGCGGCAGGTCCCGCGGTCACGACCAGCACCAGCAGGGACAGCAGCGCGATCCGACCGACCCGGGTCGGCGTGCGACGGACGGTGGGCCGACGGCTCACGAGCCGGACCCCGGGGTGGCGGGCCCGTCGGCCGGGGGATCACCGGGGCCACTCGACCCGGCGGCGTCCCCTCCACCACGGTCAACCGGACGGCCGGGTCCCCGTCCTCGCCGTCGGCGGCCGCCCAGCGGTAGGACTCGCCGTCGGCGCACTCCTGGTAGACGGCGACGTCGAGCTCCGTGCCGACGGGGGCGCCCACCTCGACCAGCGCCGGCAGCAGCAGCTCGTCGGTCGTCCCCCCGTCCACGGCCTGCCATCCGAACGCGCCGTCCTCCGCCCGGACCTCCCAGCCAGCCGTCGCGGCGGGCGCCAGCACCAGCTCGTCGGACTCCTGGACCAGGACCAGGACGGTCGGGGACGCGTCCTCCGCGCCGTCGTCTCCTCCGCAGCCGTGCGGGACCACCAGCTCGACGGCCACGGGCCCTCCGGCCGGGACCTCGGACGGGCGGAACCCGGGATGTGCGAGGGCCGTGATCGGGTCAGGACGGGTTCACCACGACCTCCACGTCGACCCGTTCCTCGGTGAACCGGTCGAGGGCGACGACCGTCGTGACCTGCCACGTGCCGGGCACGACCAGTTCCGACCCGGTCAGCACCCAGTGGCCGGGTCCGGCCGGCAGCGGCGTGCGTTCGATCGGACCGATGTCCTCGTCGACCTGGGTCAGCTCGAACCGGACCTCCTCGACCGCGTCCAGGGGTCGCCCGGTGTCGTCCAGCACGTAGGCATGGATCTCGTTCGCCCCGGCACGGTTGGGGTCCACCACCACGTTGACGTCGATGTCGTCGGTGAGCGCGACGACGGTGTCGAACGCCCCGCTGATGCCGGCGTCCTCGGCGGCGGGTCGCGTGTTGACCAGCACGGCCGTCACTCCGAGGAGCACGACGAGGAGCACGACCTCCAGGCGGACGGTGGTCCGGAGCTGGCGTCGCGCCGCGGCCTCCTCGGCGCCGGCCGCGGTCACGGCCGGCACGAGCCGGAAGCGGTTGTAGGCGGCCACGAGGACGATCAGGCCGACGACCGTCACCTTGGCGACCAGGATCCAGCCGTAGTCGGTCGTGACCAGGGCCCGGGGCTGGCGGACCAGCGCCCAGGACATGGCACTCCCCGCCACCGCCACCACCAGCATGGCCCACAGGGCACGACTCGAGAAGGTCGCGAGGAAGCGGGCGTTCTCGGCCGCGGTGTCGACCTGCTCGTCGGGCGTGGCGGCGGCGTGGTCGTGCAACGGATCCTGCTCGACCGGCGAGGTCGTGTCGGGATCGCCGTCCGTGCCGACCGGCGCGACCGGCCCGCTGCCGCCGGCGACCGGGACCACGCCACCGTCGCCCGACCGGTCCGACGGCTCGCGCATGTCGGTGCGACGATCGCGACCGGTCAGGACGCGCGCGAGGACGACGAGGCCACCGGCCCACACCGCCGCTGCTCCCACGTGCACCAGGTCGCCGACCAGCATCACCCAGGCCGGTTCGACCGTGCGCGTGTGGCCGTCCAGTGCGAGCGAGCCCAGGGCCAGCACGGCACCACCGACCAGCCCGGCGGCGGGTGGGACCGGGCGGCGCTCCGGCGGACGCTCCAGCGTCACCACGGTCGCCACGACCAGCGCCAGGCCGGCCAACCGCGTGAAGGCCGCGATCCCGACACTGGAGGTGACCGCGTCACCCATGACCGACATCGAGCCGAACACCCCCAGGCCGAGACCCGAGGTCTCCATCGCCTGCAACGGGACGGTGAGGATCGTGGCCACGACCGCGGTCCAGGCCGCGATCTCGGCCGTCTGGGTCGCCAGGCGGCGCTGTCGGACGGTCGTGGCGGCACCCAGGGCGGCCAACAGGGCGCCCACGGCCACCAGGGTCGCCCCGAGGTCGATGCCGCGGACCACCGTGGCCACGATCGGGACCGGACCCGAGCCCCCGCCGAAGAGCGCCGCCACGGTGTCGTCGTCCAGCGCAGCGCCGGCACCGACCCGGAAGGTGATCGCACCGCGGATCACGTGGCCGTCGGCGGACGTCACCCGGAAGGTCGCGACGTAGCCGCCGTCCGCCAGGTCCCCCAGCCCGACCTCCACCCGGTCCGGGGCGGGCTGGACCTGGACCCCGTCGTCGACCCGGGCGCCGGCACCGTCGAAGACCCGCAGGGCCCCCGTGGTGGCCTGGACCTCCTCGTTGAAGGTGAACGACACCCGGTCGGGCGCGGACGCCAGCGACTCGCCGTCGGACGGCGAGGACGCGCGCAGCGAGGCGTGCGACCATCCCGGCGCCTGGACCGCGACCACCAGCACGGCGACCGCGGCGAGCAGCGCCAGGACCAGCCGCACGCGGCGGTCCGGGGCCGTCCGGGTGGTCGGGACGAGGGCGGGCCTCACGCAGCACCCGGGTGCATGTGCAGCCGTCCGACCGGCGACCGGTCGAGCCACCACAGCACGGCAGCACCGATGGCGGGCACGACGTGGGAGAACTCCGCCACGAGGTTGGTGGCACCGTCCGCGACGTCGATGACGGCGGCTCCCAGCACGATGCCCGCGGCGAGCGTCACCAGCGGGAGCATCCCGTGGGCGAGGCGGTCCGGACGCCATGCCGCCATGACCAGCGCGATCCCCAGCGCGATCTCGAACGCGGCGACCTCGCGCACGGCGTGGACCGGTTGTGGGCCCATCGCTCCGGCCAGGGCCACCAGGACCTGGACCAGGCCGGCCAGCCCCAGCACCAGCCGGGCCTCGCGACGCCGGGACAGCGGTCCGGCCGGCTCGGGGACGTCGACGTTGGCCACGATCCGGTCCCGCAGGTCGGGCACCGCGGGCGCGGGGGCCACCCGCAGGCGCCGATGCAGCTCGTGGGACCGCCCGGCGAACGAGGTGCAGGCCGCGCACCCGGCGAAGTGGTCGTCGACGTCGAACGACACGACACCCTCGACCTCGCCATCGAGCCGTGCCGACACCACGTCCCGGGCCGCTCGGCACGTCTCGTCCACCTGGCGATCATGACGCCACGGGCGGTGGGGCGAGGTCACGATGGATCTCCTGGGTGAGTCAGGGGAGCGAGTCAGGGGGGCGAGTCAGGGAGCGTGTCACGGGGGAGTTCGTCGGTCGGGCGTGGCCGGATGGGCTGCCGGGCGGGCCGGTCTGCCCGACCCGTCCGTCCCAGCAGTCGTCCGACGGCCGGGTGGAGTTCCCGGCTCCACGGAATTGTACGCTGACCGCGCATCCAGCCGTCCCGCCGTGGCGACCGGTGCCTCCCGCCCGTCCCGACCACGCCACGATGCCTCGCGCCCCTCCTGATCGGTCCCCGGAATCGACGACGCCACGGCCTCGCTGCTCGCTGCCGCCCGGGGTGATCGTGCGGCGCTGGGCGAGCTCGTGGCGCAGACCCAGGCGGACGTGTGGCGGTTCTGCGCCCACCTCGTCGACGTCGCGAGCGCGGACGACCTGGCCCAGGACACCTACCTGCGGGCGATGGGCTCAATGCACCGGTTCCGCGGGGACGCCAGCGCCCGGACCTGGCTGCTGGCGATCGCACGCCACGCCTGCGCCGACGAGCTGCGCCGACGAACCCGGCGCCGACGTCGCGAGCACCGGCTCGACCCGACCGACCTCGAGGGATCGGTCGCGGACGACGCGCACCGGGAGCCGTCCTCGCTCGGGATCCCGGACGACCTGGCCGCGGCCGTGGACGCACTCGACGTCGACCGCCGCGAGGCGTTCGTGCTGACGCAGGTGCTCGGTCTGTCCTACCGCGAGGCCGCCGAGGCCGCCGAGGTCCCGCTCGGCACGATCCGTTCGCGGGTGGCACGGGCCCGTGGCGACCTGGTGGCGCGGCTGGCGCCCGAGACGGACGTGCACGATGCCGACGGTCGGGAGGCTCCGGACGTCAGCGGCGGTCACGTCACCAGCGCAGGAGCGCACCGACCCCCTGGTACGCCGCGAACTCCCGACCGGCGTCCTCGTCGTCGAGGCGCGTGACCCGACCGCCGGTCGACAACACTCGCTCGACCACGCGCTCGACCAGGAACGGCTCGGGCTCCATGGCGAGGTCGGCCTGGGCACCGGTCCCACCGACCGAGGCGTGCAGGGACCCGTCCTCGGCGACGTAGCCGTCGACCTCGGCGCCGCGGACGAAGACCAGGTGGTCGACCCGGCCGAGGTTGGACGCGGGTGTCACCCGGTGGATCCCCATGACGGCCGGCCCACCCGACATCGCGACGTCGCGGACCCGCTCGGCCAACCGCTGCTCCCGGCGGGCGTGGCCCGAGCGGAGCACCGGCCAGACCTTCTGCGCGACCTGTCCCGGGCTCGCGTCCTCCCAGGCCTCGTCGACGGTGTGGATCTCGACGCCCCCACCGTCCAACAGGTCCTCGACCCGGCCACCGATCCGGTTCGACCCCGACACCACGACCCGGTCCCACGACCGACGCCGCGCGAGGTCGCCGACGACGGCCGTGACCTCCTTGAGGAAGCGCTCCCGGTTCGCGTCCACCCGGTCGGCGAACGCCTCGCGGTGGCTCGACGACTGCTGGCCGCGGGCCGGGTTCACCGCCGCGGGACCGCCCTTCTCGCCCGCGAGGACCTCCGGGTCCAGCTCGAAGGACAGTTCCGACAGCACCCGCACGCCCCCGGCCGACCACTCCAGCACGCGCGCCCCGGCCTTCGTCGCGACCACGATGCCGGCCGGGCGGCCCTCGTCCAGGGCCGCGATGAGCGGTCGCAGGTAGGGCCGGGGCCGCAGCACCACGCGATCGGCGAACGGCGTGGCGACGTCGAAGCGGAGCAGGTCACCGGACGCGACCCCGACCACCAGCGCCCGGCCACCGGCGGGTCCACGCGGGTCGAGCAGCGACTCGATGTCGTCGTCGATCGCGGCGACCCGTTCCTCCAGGGCCTCGAGGTCGCCTCCCTCGACGGTCTTGCGGACCTCGCGGAACCGGTTCTTCCACTCGATGCGGGCGGCCTGGCCAGCGTCACCGGTGGGCGTGAAGCCGGTCGTGACGGTCAACACCCCCACCTCGTCGGTCAGGTCCAGCAGGTGGGCGATGGCGCGATCGTCGAGCTCCAAAGTGCGGCCCTTGTCGTGGGGGCCTTCAACCGTAGATGGGCCGCATGCGGCCTGTCTGCCGATCCGACGGCCCGATCGGCCACCAGCCGTGCCCGAGACCACGTGGCGATACCGTCGCGCGCGTGATTCCTCGTGACGTGACCCTCGCCCGGGTCGGCGGCGTGCCCGTCCGACTGCACGTGTCATGGCTCGTGGTGGCCGTCGCGGTCGTGTGGAGCCTGTCCACGACGATGGACCTCCCCGACGGCCCGGTCGTGCGCTGGACGGCGGCCGTTGCCGGCGCGATCGGCTTCTTCGCGTCCATCCTGGCCCATGAGGTCGGACACGCGATCGCGGCGCGCCGTCGGGGACACCACGTCCACGCCGTGACCCTGTTCGTCTTCGGCGGCGTGACCGAGATCGACGACGACGCCCGCCGGTGGCAGGACGAGTTCGCCATCGCGGCCGTGGGTCCGTGGGTGTCGCTGAACCTCGCCGCACTGCTCGGGCTGGTGACGGCCGGGCTGGACTGGTACCAGTTGCTGCCCACGGTGGCGACGGTCCTGGGCATGCTCGGCTGGCTCAACCTCGCGCTGGCGCTGTTCAACCTCGTGCCGGGCGCGCCGCTGGACGGCGGGCGGGTCCTGCGCGCGCTGCTGTGGCCGGTCCTTGGCAGCCGGCGTCGTGCCAGCCGGGTCGCCGCCGCGATGGGCATCCTGGTCGGGATCGGGTTGTGGGCGCTCGCCGGGCTGTTCGCGGTGACCCAGCAGGGCGCCCTGCTGTCCGCGCTGTGGCTGACCCTCGTGGCCGCGTTCATCGTCGCGATCGCGTTCGGTCAGTGGCGCGCTGCCCGCCCCGCCGCCGCGACCGCCGACACGTCCCGGGATCCGACCGCGGCCACGGGAGACGACGTCACCACCGATCGGGCCGCCGGCAGGGGCGTGGTCGTGGGGAGGTGGGTGCGCTCGGGGCTGTCGGTCGCGCTGGTGGTGCTCGCCCTGCTGGTCGTGCCGATGCCGCTGATCGAGGAGTCGCCGGGGCCGACCTTCGACGTCGGGCCCACGATCGAGCTGTCCGGGGACACCACGCCCCTGGACGGCGAGTTCGTGATGCTGACCGTGTTCGTCCGCCAGCCGGGGATCGCCGAGGTCGTGCGGGCCCGCTTCAGCGAGGGACGGACCCTGCGCCCGATCGGCGAGGTCGTCGCGCCCGACCAGGGCACCCGGGACTTCTTCTCCGAGCAGGGCGAGCTGTTCGCCACCTCGTTCGAGCAGGCGGCGGCCGCCGCGCTGGAGGCCGCTGGCGAGGACGTCGTCGTCGACGAGGACGTCGTGGTGGCACACGTGCTCCCGGACGGGCCGGCAGCCGACGTGCTGCGGGCCGGCGACGTCCTGGTCGAGGCGGACGGCAGCCCGGTGGGCAGCGCCGAGGACCTCGCCGCACGCACCGCCACGATGGAGGCCGGCACCAGCCTGCCGCTGGTCGTCCGGCGTGACGACCGCGAGGTCGACCTGGACGTCGTGGTGGGCGAGCTGCCCGGAGGTGAGCGGGTCGGCCTCGGCGTGACGGTCGGCATGCAGTTGGGTGACCTGGGCCTGCCCCGGGAGGTCACCCAGGGCGACCTGCGCATCGGTGGCCCCAGTGCCGGCCTCGTCACGGCCCTGACGATCTACGACCGGGTCGCCGAGGAGGACCTGTTGGCCGGTCGCACGATCGCGGTCACCGGCACGATGGGTGTCGACGGCACCGTCGGGGCGATCGGGGGCATCGACGAGAAGGTCGAGGGGGCGGTGGCCTCGGGGGCGGAGCTGCTGCTGGTCCCGCTGGCCCAAGTCGCGGAGTTCGAGGCAGCCAGTGACGGGCGCGTCCCGGTCATCGGCGTGGCCACCCTCGACGGCGCGATCAGCGCCCTGCGCGGCACCTGACCGCTCGCACCGGTCAGGCCGAGGCGGCCGCCGGCGTCGGGCTGGCCGCCCGGACCATGGCGAGGAAGTTGGCGAGCAGGTCACGCCCGGACCCGGTCAGGATCGACTCCGGGTGGAACTGCACACCGTGCACCTCGACCTCGCGGTGCGAGACCCCCATGACCACGCCGTCCGACGTCTCGGCGGTGACCCGCAGCACGCTGGGGAGGTCGTCCCGGCGGGCGACCAGCGAGTGGTAGCGCGTGGCGTCGAACGGACTCGAGATCCCGGCGAAGACGCTGCCACCACGGTGGTAGACCAGGCTGGTCTTGCCGTGCACCAGCTCGGGAGCGTGCACGACGGCGCCGCCGTAGTGGGCCACGATGCACTGGTGACCCAGGCAGACCCCCAGCAACGGGACGCGCCCCGCCGCCATGGCCAGCACGTCCATCGACTGCCCGGAGTCGTCGGGTGTCCCGGGGCCGGGCGAGATGACGACCCCGTCCGGGAGGTCGGCGTCCAGCGCGGCCAGGTCGACCTGGTCGTTGCGGACCACCTCGACGTCCGCCCCGAGCACCCCCAGCTCCTGGACCAGGTTGAAGGTGAACGAGTCGTAGTTGTCCACCACCAGCAGGCGGGGTCGGGCACCGTCGCTGCTCATCGCGACTCCTGTCGTGGCTCCGGACGTGCGGGCCCGGGCGGCTGGTCAGGCTGCCAGGTCGTGCCGATCGGGCGGTCGGCGGGCGACCCGGGTCGGGCGACGTCGCCGGTGACCACGCCCAGCGGCAGGTCGTCGTCGAGCGGCGCCCAGCCGTCGTCGGTGACCGGCGGGACCTGTGGCCCGTGGGCCCACGTCCCGTCGTCGTGGACCGCCAGCACCGTATCGACCAGGGGCACGGCGCCGGGGTCGCCGGCCAGGCGACCGTAGACCGGCTGGGCCAGCACCGGGCCGACGGTGGTGTCCGGCTGCCAGAAGTGGCGCACCCGGGCTCCCTCGGTCGCCGTGACCAGGCCGGCCGTGGCCGTGTCGTCCAGTGCCCGGGTCCCGGGCCGGACCACCACGCCGGCCAGTCGCAGCTCGGTCCCGGTGGCCTCGCCGCGTCGTCGCCGCACGATCCCCCGCCAGCCACCACCGGAGGCGAGCCCACGCCACGTGGCCGGCTCCGCGAACGCCAGGGTCGCCCCCGGGATGCTCGCCACCAGGTCGTCGGCGTCCGCGACCCGGCAGGTCCCCGCGCTGAGCGCCGCCAGCAGGAAGCCCATCACCAGGCCACCGGGGCGCCACCAGCCGGTCGACGTGGCCACGACCTCCGAGCCGGTCGCGACGTCCGGCACCCACAGCCGGACCTGGAACGTGGCCGCGACCAGCTGGCGCTGGGTCGCCGTGACCATGCCACCATCCAGGGGCAGCTCCAGGGCGGGTGCGTCGGGATCGACCGGTCGCAGGCCGGCCTGGCCCGCCTCGTCCACCAGGGTGCTGAGCACCGAGCGGTCGTGTCGGCGCAGCCGGCGACGCACGGCGTGCACGGCACGGCCCAGAGTGGACCGCCCGGTGCGTCGTCGGACCAGCCGCTCGACGTCGGCGCGGACGACGTCCGCCGCGGGCACGCCCGTCCGCGCCCGTCGCCGGTCGACGACCACGAGCACCACCTCGTCGCCGTCGGGGATCGCCGCCCCGTCGAACTCCGCGTCACGGCCGGGGATCACCTCGCCGTCGGACGTGGCGTGGTGGTCGAGGTCCCCGGTGCGCCCGACGTGCGGATCGCGGACCTCCAGCAGGACCCCGGCACGCCAGGTGGCCAGCGCGACCACGAGGGCGGCCAGGCCACCCTCGCAGTCCAGGACGACGCGATCGGGGTGGCGACTCGCCAGCCCACGCGCGACGTCGTCCACGACGGCACCCAACTGGACCCAGGTCAGCGCGTGGCGGTCGTCGACCAGCGCGATGCCCTCCGGGACGTCGCGGATGGCGTCGGTGACCAGTCGCCACGCCCCGACGGCCGGGTACTGCCAGCCGGTGGGCACGCCCGGCGGCCACGAGGCGAGCCAGGGTCGCGGCGCCGCGTCCGGCGAAAACGTCGGCGGACCGTGCCCATCGACGTCGGCCTCGGAGTTGGAGGTGGGGTCGGGGTCGGGCGTGGGGTCGGGCGTGGGGTCGGGCGTGGGGTCGGGCGTGGGAGCGTCCGCCGGCTCGACGTCCGCATCGGGCGTCGAGCGGGCGTCCCGGACGGGTGGGTCGTCCCCACCAGGTGCGGATGCGGCGGCGGCAGGCAGGACGATCTCGCTTGGACGGAACGACGCGGCGGAGTCTACCGTCGGGGGCTGACGGGCCGACCGCTGGTTGCAAGGGACCCGGCCCCCCACGCCCGGCACCGCCCGTGCCGGTGACCTCGTCGACAGGCATCGCCCGTGGCCGCTGCACCCTCGACACCGTCTTCCCGCGCCCCCCACGAACCGCCTCCCGGTGCGTCCTGGGGCGAACTGGTGGGCGACCGCCTGGACCGCGTCGAGACCTCCCTCCACCAGACCGTCGAGGAGGCTGCCGCACGCTTCGGGGCCATCGATCCGGACCTCGCGGCGGTCGCCGACGAGGTCGTGGCCTTCGTCGCGACCGGCGGCAAGCGGCTGCGTCCCCTGCTGGTGCTGCTGGGCCACGAGCTGACCGGGGCCGACGGCGACGTCGTGCCGGCGGCGGTCGCCGTCGAGCTGGTCCACACGTGGGCGCTGGTGCACGACGACGTCATCGACGGCGACGCGACCCGACGGGGACGGGCGACGACCCATCGTGGGTTCGCCGAGCGCCACGCCGCGCGTGGCTGGGCCGGCGACACCGATCACTACGGCATCGCGATGGCGATCCTGGTGGGGGACCTGGTCGCCGTGCTCGCCGACCAGTCCTTCGAGCAGACCGCGGCCGATCCGGCCCATCTCGCCGTCGCGCGGGCCGAGTTCACCGCGATGCGGCTGGAGGTGATGGCCGGCCAGGTGCTGGACGTCCAGGTCGCGGCCGAGCGCACCACCGACCTGGACCGGTCCCTGCGTGTCGCGACCCTCAAGTCGGGGCGCTACTCGGTCACGCGCCCCCTGCAGCTCGGTGCACGGCTCGGTGGGGCGTCCCCGGGGTTGATGGACCACCTCGCGCGGGTCGGGGACGCGCTGGGGGTGGCCTTCCAGCTGCGCGACGACCTGCTCGGCGTGCTCGGCGACCCCGCGCGCACCGGCAAGCCGGTGGGTGGCGACCTCCGGGAGGGCAAGCGCACCGTGCTGGTGGCCGAGGCGGCGACGCGGCTGGACCCGGCGTCACTCGCCCGGCTGGAGACGACCCTGGGCGACCAGGCGGCCGACGACGAGACCGTCCGGCGCTGCATCGCCGACCTGGTCGACAGCGGGGCGGTCGACGCCGTCCAGGCCCGGGTGGACGACCTCCTGGCCACGGCGTCCGCCGAGCTGGACGACCTGGCAGGTGGCTCGGCGGCCAGTGCCCTGCACGCACTGGCCGCCGAGTTGGGGTCCCGGACGCACTAGGCGTCTCGGGGCCCTGGCCGGGTCCTCAGATCCACCAGGTCACGACTCCCACCGCCGGGTTGTACCACCGGGATTCCACCCAGGGGAAGACGAACTCGAACAGCAGCCAGACCACGACGATCGTCACCACGACGCCCACCAGCAGGCGGACGAGACGGGTGGGCCGGCGGGCAGGACGGGTCTCGCTCATTCGTCCGCCCCGGCCGCGGTCGCCGCGTCGCCGACCCGCAGCTCGCCGAAGGCCACCAGTCGCTGCGCGGCCGAGTACTTCGGGTGGCACGTGGTCAGCGTGATGCCGTGGGTGATCTCGCGGTTGAGCGGATCGGGGTCGACGACCCACACGTCGGTCGGGGCCACGGCGCGCAGCTCGACGAAGTCGTAGATCCAGTGGCGCCCGTCGAGGTCGACCACGTGGATCTCGTCACCCGGTTCGAGCAGGTCGAGGTTGTGGAACGGGTGGCCGTAGGTCGTCCGGTGACCGGCGACCGCGAAGGTGCCCTCCCCGCCGGGCGGGGACGTCTCGGGGTAGTGCCCCGGTCCGCGGGCGAGGAAGTCCAGCGTGACGCCCTCGACGACGGCGTTGATCTCGTCGTCCACCACGAACTGCCCGTCTCGCTCGAACCACAGCAGGGCGTAGGAGCCACCGGGGTCCCCGGGCACCGCGATCCCGGTGCCGGTGTCGGAGGTGTCGGACGTGGCCGTTGCGTCCCCGGACGACCCCGTGGAAGCCGGGAGCGCCTCGGTCTGGGGCGGGATGTTGGCCACGTCACTGGTCGAGGTCGGGCCGGACTCGACCGCGGCCTCGGGCAGGATCACCTCGTCCCACTGCCGGGTCAGGACCGCCTGGTCCGCCGCGTACTCACGATCGGTCCAGAACAGGAGGTAGACGATGAACAGGACGATGACCACGCCGACAGCAACCAGGACCATGCCCAAGATCCGCAGTGCCGTGGTCCAGGCAGGCGGACTCGGGGGGTCCTCCGGGGCACGCTCGGGTGCCAACACGCTGGTCGCCACGTGCGTCCCTCCCTCCCGGACCCGGTGATGGTCCACGACTGCGGCGCCCTGCGTACTCGCGGGGCCGCCGTCCTCGCCCGTGTCGAGCGATCAACGTATCACCGGGTGGGGTGGCGTCCACGGGCGCACGGTGGGACCGCACGGGTCGCGGCGAGGGCCGTGTGCTCGCCGACGACCTAGACTGGAGGGGCACCGGCGCCCCCACCCCTCCGTGGGTCGGCAGGGCCGGGGGCGGGAGCCACACGGTCCCGTCACGCCGCACGCCACACCCGCCAGTCGTTCGAGGCCGTCATGCCCGAGTCCACGCACAACCGCAAGGGGAAGAAGCGTCCCCGCCCGACCCGCGAGGCGCCCCCTCCGGTCAACCCGAAGCCGAGCCCGGACTGGGTTCCGCGACTGGGTGTCGGGCTGCTGGTGTTCGGCCTGCTGATCATCATCGCGGGCTACGTGGGACTGGGGGACGTGACCGCCTCGTGGCCGATCCTGGGGCCCAACTGGCCGCTCGCGCTGGGCTTCGTCGCCCTCCTCGGCGGGTTCTGGACGCTCACCAAGTGGCAGTGATCCCGTAACCACACAGGTGTCACTTCTCCCCATGTTTGTCCACAGCCTGTGGGCAAACTCGTGGCTTCCACTCCCACATCGCCAACATTTCCCCCAGATTCCGCAGCGCTGTCCCCAGAAACTGTGGACAACCTGCGGATGAGTTGCGGACGACCGCGCGACGGTTGTGGAAAACACGGAATCCGCAGCAGCCTGTGGACAACGCCCGGGGCGGCGTGTTCACCTCGCCGCAACCCGCTCTCGCGGTCGTCGAGGGCCCCTGGGGCGCTAGTTGCGGGGCACCTCGTCGCGGGCGTGCATGGCCGTCGCACAGTGGCGCGGGGCCTTGCCCGTCCCGCGGGTCATGAGCAGCAACTCGGTGCCACAGTCCTCGCACCAGTAGAGGGTGCGCTCGGCCGGTTCCACGACGACCGGCTGCGGCTGGTCGAGGGCTGCCTGGGTGCGCTCGCCCACGGCCATGGAGCGCAGCGACCCGATCGCCCAGCGGATGAACAGCCAGCCCAGCAGCGGTGCGAGGACCCAGCGCCAGCCCCAGGTCGACCCGATCACGACGGCGCCGCCAGCGGCGGCGAGCAACAGCAGGATCCGCACGCGCCACCTCCTCGACACCGGGTCGCGACTGGTCCGTTCGATGGTCCGCACGGTACCGTTCGGGTCCACGAGCCCGGCCGTGCCGCGCTCGTCCTCCCCACCCCCGGGCCCGTAGCTCAGTTGGCAGAGCGCCGCCTTTGCAAGGCGGATGTCGTCGGTTCGACTCCGATCGGGTCCACGTGCATCCGTCGATGGCGAAGTGCTGCGGACCCGTCGACATCCGGATGCAATGGAGTCTTGCTCGCAGGCTCGCAAACTCCAGCGCTCCCGGCCGACCGACTCCAGGTGCCGATCGACTTCAGGTGTCGGGTCGGTGGCCCTCTCCACATGCATCCGCCGATGGCCGGTTCCTTCTCCGGACGCGTTCGCTCCTCGCGGATCGGCACCGTCCGTTGTAGGCGGCTGGGTCCTGATGTGAGTTCGCTGCAGCGATGTGGATTCGACGCGAATGGGCGCGCAACTCACATCGGGATCGACAACTCACATCGCGTCGGGGGGATCTCGCGGGGTCGGGCCATCGGCGAGGACACAGGGACGCGGGGGCGACCAGTGGTCGCCCCCGCGGGTGGTGCCCCCAGGTCGGGGACGGGTGTCGGTCAGCGCAGTGCGTGGAAGCGCGAACCGACGCGGTCCTCCCACCAGCCACCGAACCCCCAGGTCCGGTCGGCTGCGGCCCATGCGAGCCCGAGGAGGACCACCGAGTAGATGACGTGGTCGTCGAGGAAGGGGTGGTGCTCCGGCAGCAGCGCCGCAGCCCACATCAGCATCAGCATCGTGGCGCCGGCGTACGCCGACAGGCGCATCGCGAGGCCGAAGGTCAGGCCGACACCGATGCCGAGCAGGCCCACCATGAACAGCCAGTCGGCCCAGCCGGCCCCGGCGAAGGACTGGAAGAACCCGGCGAACGGGCCGGTGGTCCCGAAGGCGAGGAAGCCCTCGGTCGGGCTGCCGCCGTTGAGCCAGGCGGCGTCACCCATGACGTCGATGGTGCCGTCCTCGAGACGGCCGGTCGTGAAGCCCAGCGCGAACAGCTTGTCCACGAAGGCCCACAGGAAGATCAAGCCGATGCCGATGCGGGTCGCGGCGAAGGCCTTGGCGGCACGCGAAGGGTTGCCGGCGATCGGCGCGACGCCCTCGGCGTCGATGAGGTGGTCGTCGTGGACCACGTGGCGGGTGAGGGTGGCCATGGTGGGACCTCGCTTCCTGGGTCTGGTGCGTGGTCCGGCGTCGAGTCTGTGCTCGGCGTCCGACCGGGTGACCGAGTCACGATCACCGTGGTCACAGTGTGGCCCCGGGACGTTGGATCGGCCCCGGAGACCGGCCCCGCCTGCTGGTGCCCGAGGTCCCCGGTTCGGACCCGTCGGACCGGGACCATCGACCCCGTCGAGCCGGGACCTCGGGAGCTACCAGGGGCGTTCGGCCTGCTCCTCGGTGAGGTGGCCGGTGGGCAGTTGCGAGGCGTCGTCGTCGACCAGGTCGGCGAGGCGGTCGATCAGGACACGCAACTGGCCGAAGCTGCGACGATCGAAGTGCAACCGGAGCCGCTCGAGGTCGACGCAGTCGTCGTCGGCCACCTCGGCCGGGGTCGCCTCGACCCGCCGGATCTCGCCGCTGGCCAGGATGCCGGCGAACTCGCGGTTGTAGGCCGCCAGTTGGTCGTCGTCGGGGGCGTGGCGCATCCGCATGACCAGCTCACCGTCGACGAACCGCTGCGAGTGGTAGTTGGCGTAGAAGCGCTTGATCTCGTGGACCGCGGCGTCGGCGTCGGTGCACAGCTGGACGAGGTTGGTGTCGTCCGGACCGATCAGGCCCTTGCCACCCAGCACCGCGCTGACGCCGTCGAACACCGACGCCCAGTAGTCGGTGCCCGGGGCCTCGACCAGCACGATCGGGTGCATGTCGGACTTGCCGGTCTGGATCAGGGTGATGAGCTCGAAGAACTCGTCCAGGGTCCCGAAGCCACCCGGGAAGATGGCGAACGCCTGGGACTCCTTGACGAACGCCAGCTTGCGGGTGAAGAAGTACTTGAAGTTGACCGTGCGCTCGGGGGCGAGGTAGTCGTTGGACGACGACTCGAACGGCAGCCGGATCGCGACCCCGTAGCCGTGCTCGACCCCGGCACCCCGGTTGCCGGCCTCCATGATCCCGGGGCCTGCGCCGGTCAGCGTCGCCCACCCCTGCTCGGCCATCTTCGCCGCGAACTCCATCGCCAGCCGGTAGTTCGGGTCGTCCTCGTGCAACCGGGCCGAGCCGAAGATCGTCACCTTGGGCTCCTCGCTGCGCGAGAACACCAGGTCGGAGTAGCGCATCTCCTTCAGGGCGGTGTTGATCAGCTTGAGGTCACCCCGGGCCGGGGCGTCGCGGTGCAGCTTGAGGGCGGTGGTGATCAGCTCGCCGACCAGGTCCGCGTCGTCACCGCCGCCGGCATCCGCCACCAGTTCCGCGATGCGTCGGTCGAGGTCGTCGTTGCCGAGTGAGTAGGCCATGGCCCCGGAGGCTATCGAGTGGGCCGCTCGCTCCCGCCGGTCGGCCGGTGAGGTCGTCGCGTGGTGGTCCGGTCGTCACCACCCGTTGACCAGCACGGTCGCGAGGCGTCATACTCAGGACCTCGACGCCGTGTCGAGGAGGACCCGCCGGCACCCCGGCGGACGACATGCCCGCGAGGCCCACCGTGGACGACGACCGTGCACGGATCATCGAGGCCTCGGACCTCCTGGCGGCGGCCGCGGGTCCCCTGCGGGTGCTGACCCACCTGGCGTGGCCCGCCGAGGTCCGCGAGACCTTCCTGTCGAGCGGAGCCAGCCACCTTCCCGCGGTGACCTACCCCTCGATCGACGTGGCGCCGACCATGGACCTGGTGGCCCGGGCTCGCGCGCTGGTCCCGGGCGACGACCCGATCGACCGGTGGCTGCGCGAGACCGCCGGCCAGGTCGAGACGACCGTGCACATGATGGCCGCGGCCGGCACGCCCACGTTCCACCAGCACGCCGTGAGCCTGTACGGCGCGCCGACCTCGCCGCTGCCACGCGCGACGGTGACGCCGCTGGACCTCGCCGAGGACGTCCACGAGGTGCTGGGCCACCTGGCCGCGTTCGAGATGGGGCTGACCGAACCGCCGTCGCACACCGCCGACGAGGTGGCGACCACCGTGCGCGCGGGCCTGGCGGTGGTGTTCGGCGCCGACGCCCCACCGGTCACGATCGTCGACCAGTTGTCGGCCAACGCCGCCGCGTCGGCACGCGGCATCCGGATCCGGCGAGACGCCCTGTTCACCGACCGCGACGCCGCCCAGTTGCTCCAGCACGAGGCCTACATCCACGTCGCCACGTCGCTGAACGGTCGCCGCCAGCCGCTGAAGCTCCTCGCGGTCAGCCGACCCGGAACGGCCCGCGCCCAGGAAGGCCTCGCCGTGTTCGCGGAGCTGGCCAGCGGCACCGCCGAGCTCGACCGCATGCGACGCCTCGCCGACCGGGTGCTGGGCATCCAGGCGGTGGTCGACGGGGCCGACTTCGTCGAGCTGTTCCGCTGGTTCCGCGAGCGGACGCCCGACGACGTCCAGGCCTACGAGTCGGCCCGCCGGATCTTTCGGGGCAGCCCCGTCACCGGGGGCCACCCCTTCACCAAGGACGTGGTCTACCTCTACGGCCTGCTCGAGATCGCCAGCACGGTCCGGACGGCGTTCGCGGCCGGGCGGATGGACCTGCTGCGCCTGCTGATGGTCGGCAAGCTGCCGGTCCGGGCGCTGCCGGCGCTGGCCCACTGCGCACGGATGGGGCTGGTCGAGCGCCCGGCCTTCCTGCCGCCGTGGGTGGCCGACCCACGCGGGATCCTCGCCCTGCTCACGCTGAGCACCTTCCTGGCCCGCATCGACCTGCCGGAGATGGTGGCCGAGCTCGGCGACATCCTCGACGCCTCGCCCGTGGTGAGCTGGGACTGACCCGGTGGGGCCACCACCGGGGCGGACGGACAGCGGATCGGCCGGGAACCGCCGAGTACGGTGGACTGCGACGACTTTCCCACCGACGAAGGCACGACCTGATGGCCCGCAACGTCGCCACGAAGATCCTCGAGGACCACCTCGTCGAGGGTGAGCTCACCCCCGGGACGCCGATCGCGCTGCGCATCGACCAGACCCTGACCCAGGACGCCACGGGCACCCTGGTCATGCTCGAGCTCGAGGCGATGGGGCTCGACCGGATCAAGACCGAGGTCTCGACCCAGTACGTCGACCACAACCTGATCCAGGAGGACCACAAGAACCCCGACGACCACAAGTTCCTGCAGTCGGCGTCGGCCCGGTTCGGCCTGCACTTCTCGCGTCCCGGCAACGGCGTGTCCCACCCGGTCCACCAGCAGCGCTTCGGCCGGCCCGGCGCGACCCTGGCCGGCTCGGACTCCCACTCCCCCGCCGCGGGCGCGATCGGGATGATCGCGATCGGCTCGGGCGGGCTGGACGTGGCGATGGCGATGGCCGGCGAGCCCCTGCGGATCAAGGCGCCCGAGATCTGGGGCATCGAGCTGACCGGTGAGCTGCCCGACTGGGTGTCGGCCAAGGACGTCATCCTCGAGATGCTGCGACGCCACGGGGTCGACGGCGGGGTCGGTCGGATCATCGAGTACCACGGCCCGGGCCTGGACGGCCTGTCGGCGATGGACCGCCACGTCATCGCGAACATGGGTGCCGAGCTGGGCGCCACCACGACGGTCTTCCCGGCCGACGAGACCGTGCGCCAGTACCTCGCCAGCTACGGCCGCGAGGACGACTTCACCGAGATCGTGGTGGACGACCCCACCTACGACGTCACCGACGCGATCGACCTGTCGACCCTGGTGCCGCTGATCGCCGAGCCGACCTCGCCGGGCAACGTCGTCGAGGTCGAGTCGATCGCGGGCAAGCCCATCAGCCAGTCCTACATCGGGTCGTCGGCCAACCCGGGCTACCGGGACGTCGCGATCGTCGCCCAGGTGCTCAAGGACGCCGACGCCAAGGCCCACCCGGACGTGTCGCTGGACATCAACCCGTCCTCGCGCTCGATCCTGGCCGACCTGATCCGCGACGGCCACCTCTACGAGCTGGTCTCGCGTGGTGCCCGCATCCACCAGGCCGGCTGCAACGGCTGCATCGGCATGGGCCAGGCCCCGGCGACCGACACGATCTCGCTGCGCACCACGCCACGCAACTTCCCGAACCGGTCGGGCACCAAGGAGGACCGCGTCCACCTCTGCTCGCCCGAGACGGCCGTCGCCTCGGCCATCACCGGCGTCATCACCGACCCGCGCACGCTCGCCGACAGCCAGGGGATCTCGTACCCATCGGTCAGCGAGCCCACGAACCCGACGATCGACGACGACCTGCTCCAGGCCCCGCCGTCGCCGGAGGAGTCGGCGGCGACCGAGATCGTCAAGGGCCCCAACATCGACTCGCTGCCCGAGCTCGAGTCCCTGCCGGACAGCCTCGACGTCCCGGTGCTGCTGAAGGTCGGCGACGACATCTCGACCGACGAGATCCTGCGCGCGGGCACCGAGGTGCTGCCCTACCGGTCCAACATCCCCAAGATCGCCCAGTTCACCTACGACGTCGTCGACGAGACCTACCCGTCGCGCGCCGAGGCGCAGCGGGACGCCCCGGACGACGGCCACGACTCGGGCCACGCGATCGTCGGGGGCACCAACTACGGCCAGGGATCGTCGCGGGAGCACGCCGCGATCGCCCCGCGCTACCTCGGCCTGCGGGTCGTCGTCGTGAAGGACTACGCCCGGATCCACTGGCAGAACCTGGCCAACTTCGGGGTGCTGGCCCTGGAGTACGCCGACCCGTCCGACCACGACCGGCTCGAGCAGGGCGACGTGCTGCACCTGGCCGGCCTGCGCGAGCTGGTGGAGTCCGGCAACGAGGTCGAGGTGTCGATCACCGGTGCCGACGGCGCCGACAAGGGCAGCTTCACGGCCCGCCACACGCTGTCGGACCGCCAGCGTGCCTACGTCGCTGCCGGCGGCACCACCAACTGGATGCGCGACCGCATCTAGCGCTCGCCTCCCGGGGATCCCACGACGCATGTGGCCTCGTGGGACCCCTGCGCCACGGTGGTCGACGCCGGCGTGGTCCAGCAACCTCCCGCCACGTCCTCCACGGACCCGCCACGAACGCACACGGCGGCACCGCAGCGGGCAGCGTGACGCACCCGCCACGGGCGACCGGGCGTGGTCGTGCGCTGGGCGGGGAGCGTGGGCCGATCCGTCGCCAACCGTGGACCCTCGTCGACGTGCTGGGCACACTCGTCGACTCCCCGGGCCGGGCCGGCCGACGGGTGTCGAGCAGCGAGGAGCACCCGACCGTGCCGTGGACCACGACCCTCGCCCAGGCCCTCGACGACGTCCGGGTGCACACCGAGGGCCTGCCCGAGCGCGGGTGGGAGCGCGACGGCCTCGCCACTGGCTTCGAGTCCCTGGACCGGGTGCTGACGGGGCTGCGGCCGGGCGAGGTGACCGTCGTGGCCGGACTGCCCGCGGTCGGGACGACGTCGTTCGCGGTCTCGATCGCGCGCCACGTGGTCGGACACGGTCGGCGTGACGTCGTGTGGGCGTCGGTGGACGAGGACGTCCCCGCCGTGGCACGCAACTTCCTGTCCGCCCAGGCCCTGGTCACCACGGAGCAGCTCCGCCTCGGGGCACTGTCGGCCACCGAGCGCGCCCGGTGCGAGGCGGCCATCGCCCACCTGACCCGCTCGAGCCGGCCCGGCCAGCCCGCGCTGCACGGGTTCGAGGCAGACTGCAACCCGCTCGACATCGTGGCCGGGCGAGACACCACCACCGCCGACATCGCCCGGGCCGTCGAGGCGCTGCCCGGCACGGACCTGCTGGTGGTGGACGACCTCAAGCGGCTGCTCTACAACGACCACGCCGCGCACCCCGACCGGGACCTCGACCACGTCGACGCCCTGGTCATGCGCGAGCTCGGGCGGCTGGCCACCACGCACCGGCTGCACGTGCTGGCGACCGCCCGGCTGTACCGCACCCACCAGCGGTCGGGCGAGCCCGGACCCAACGACTTCCGCCCGTTCTCGGCGTTCCACGACCAGGCCGACAACGTCGTGGGGGTGTGGCGCGACGACCTGCGCGACGACGACAGCCCCGAGTGCGGCATCATGCGCGTGGGCCTGCTCCGCAGCCCCGGTGCCGGCCGCTGGGAGGGCCGCCTGGCCCACGTGCTGGACCGCCGGCTGGTCGCGAACCTCGCCCGGGGCTGACACCGGCGGCACCACCATCACCCACCCCCGCGACACGGGAACCACGTCATGCAGGGACCGTCCACCACCGACACGGCACGCCTCCTCGACCTGCTCGGGGACGCCGATGCCGACGTGCGCCTGCAGGCGGTCCTCGACCTGGGGCAGGCACGGCACGGACCGGCCGCCCCCGCACTGGTCGAGCGCTTCGCCCGGGAGTGGGACTTCCAGGTCCGCGAGGCCCTGACCTGGGCGACCCTGCGGATGGACGACACTGCCCTGTCGATGGTTCGCACCGCGCTGGGCGATCCCCGGTGGCCAGCCCGTCTCCAGGCCACCCACACCCTCAGCAAGGTCGGCGCCCCCAAGGACACCGTTCGACTGCTGCCGGTCGTCGACGACCCGGTGGACTGCGTCGCCGCACGGGCGTACTGGGCCGTGGCGCAGTGCGGTGACCCGGTCGCGGTCCCGGCACTGGTGGACCAGCTCGCGCGGGGCACGTCCGAGCATCGCAACAGCCTGCTGGTCGCCCTCGACGCGTTCGGCGGGGAGGCCGTCCCGGCGCTGGTCACGGCCCTGCGACATGCCCCGGCAGGCGGGGCGCGGCGTCATGCCGCCGACGTCCTGGCGTTCATGGGTGCGCCCGTGGCCGACCCGGCCGAGCCGGCCCTGGTGGCTGCGCTCGACGATCCCGACGAGTGGGTCCGGATCGCGGCGCTCAACGGCCTCGGCCAGCTGCGGACCACGACCGCCTGGGAGACCGTGGAGTCCCGGACCGGGTCGGACGGCCGCCCCGGCCTGCTGGCCCGTCGGCTGGTGGAGCGCCGACCGCCCGACCGCGTGCTGGCCCGTCACCGGGTGCGCACGGACCCACGGGTCGACGACGCGGTCGGTCCGCCCCCGACCGCCGACCCGGGACGCTGGCCGGAACCCGACCACGACCTGGTCACCCACTCCGGTGGCCCGCTGGCCGACCGGCTCGGCCCCATGCTGGCCCTCCAGGTCGCGGTCGCCCGCCCGGCGTACCTGTCCCGTGCCGAGGTCCCCGTCGCCGTCCTGGGGGCGGTCCACGACGACGCCCACCGCGCGGCGATCGACGACGGGCGTGACGCCGTCGCCGCGGGTCGCGTCGCCGCCGGAGCCGTGGAGCAGTACGTCCACGACCACGTCTTCGAGGAACAGATGTCCGTGGCAGACCCGGGCAAGCTCGTGAAGGACCTGCTCCGGGGCACGGAGGTCGCGATCCTCGACTTCGTCCGGGCACCGGCCCCACGCACTCCCCCCGGGCCCACGACGTGGTGACGCCGGTGCCGACGGGCCGGACCACGCTGCTGACAGCCGGACTCACCGGCCTGGGCGGCCTGGGCTGGGCGACGAGCCGAGCGCGGGGCCGCACCCGGCGCACCGCGGCCGACATCGCCGAACTCGACCCGCAGACGCAGGCCCGGGAGATCGTCTGGCTGCTGTCGACCCACGAGTTCCCATGGGACCTCGAGACGGCGCTGTCGTTCGCCCTGTTCCGGACCTACGCGTCGCCCGACATCGCGGTCGTGCTGGACGCCACCGGCGAGTTCGGGCACCGGGCCAGAAAGCGCTACGACGACACCGAGCTGGTCATGGCGTGGATGGCACGCGACGGCCTGGACGGCCGGCTCGGACGCACTGCCCTGCGACGGATGAACGCGATGCACGCCGCGTTCGAGCTCGACCCGGTCGACCTGCACTACGTGCTGACGACGTTCATCTGCGAGCCGCTGCGGTGGATCGAGCGCTGGGGCTGGCGACCGCTGACCGATGCCGAGGTGGCCGCGAGCCTGCGCTGGTACCTGGACCTGGGACGTCACATGGGCCTGCGTGACCTGTCCGAGGACCTCGCCGACCATGATGCGTTCAACCGGGCCTACGAGGCCGAGCGCTTCCGGTACCACCCCGCGAACCGCCGGGTCGCCCAGGCCTCGGTGGACATGTTCCTGCAGGCGCACCTTCCCGCGCCCGTGCACCCTGCAGGCGAGGTGGCGATCCGCGCCCTGCTGGATCCGCCGCTGCTGGCCGCGTTCGGGTGGGAGCCGGCCCCGCCGGCCGTCGTGACCGCGGTCCACGCGGCCCTGCGTGCACGAGCGTGGGTGCAGCGCACCCTCGTGCCGGAGCGGCGAACGCCCCACGACTTGACCCGGGTCGATCGGCCGACCTACCCCACCGGCCACCGGGTGGAGCAGCTCGGCACGTTCCCGACCGAGGCGGACCGTGCCCGGGTGGCCTCCGCCCGCGAGGACCTCGACGGCCACCGCACCTGATCGACCGGGTGCCGGTGGACGGGCGGGTGACGGGTGGCGGGCCGATGCGGATCGTCAGCTGGCGGGCTCGATCACGGCCAGGCCGGCCGTGCGGGTCCCGACGGCGCCGACCATCGCCACCGCGCCCTCCTCCAGGGTGAGCCGATCCCCGGCCAGGTGCTGGGGGACCAGCGCACCCTCCGCGACCGCGTCCAGCACGTCGGCGACCCGGGCGGCGGTCACGCCGTGGGTGCCGAGGATCCGCAGTTCGCGACCGATCACCTCGTCCATCGGGACGTGGCTGCCCGCCGGCAACAGCCCGACCTGGGCATGGCGGCCGCCCTCGGCCAGGCCATGCAGGGCGTTGGCGACGGCCTCCTCGCTGCCGACCGCGTCGATCGACACGCTCGTGCCACCCCCCGACACCTCGCGGAGTAGCTCGACGAGGTCCTCGGCGTCGGCCGCCAGCACGACCTCGGCACCGGCGGCGCGGGCCTGCTCGAGCCGCGCCGGATCGAGGTCGACCGCCACGATCCGCGCGCCACGGGCGCGGGCCACGAGGATCGCGGACAACCCGAGTCCCCCGCAGCCGTGCACCGCGACCCACTCACCCTGGGCGACCGCGGCCTGGTCCACGACCGCGCGCCAGGCCGTCGTGACCCGGCAGCCCAGCCCGGCCGCGACGGCCAGGTCGAGCTCGTCGGGCACGTGCACCAGGTTGCGGTCGGCCCGCGGGATCGCGACCAGCTCGGCGTGGCTGCCCCACCCGTCGAACCCGGGCTGCCACTGGTCCAGACAGACCTGCGGGCTGCCGTCACGACATGCACGGCAGGTCCCGCACGCCACGACGAACGGCACGGTCACCCGGGCCCCGACCGACCACTGGGTCACGCCCGGCCCGACCGCCACGATCGTGCCCGCCAGCTCGTGGCCGGGGACGTGGGGCAGCGTGGTGATGGCCGGGTCGTGGCCCATCCACCCGTGCCAGTCGCTGCGGCACAGGCCACTGGCCGCGACCTCGACGACCACGCCGTCGACGGGGACGGCCGGGTCGGGCACGTCGGCCACCTCGACCGTGCCGGAGAACTGCTCGTAGCGGATCGCGCGCACCGTCTGCCTCGTCGGTCGGTGCGTCCAGTGTGCTCGTCGCGTGGGCGGGCTGCTCCGACATGCCCCGGATCCGTCCGGACCAGCGGGTCGTGGCGGAGTCCGGCGGAACCGGGTGCTCAGCGCAGCCGGAAGCGGGCGGTGATCGTCTGGCCACCGACGAGGTGCGCCGTGACCTCGCGACACTGGCCCGAGGTCCGCGGGGTCTGCCAGTTGAAGACGAACTGCTCGTCCTCGTCGTCGTAGCGCAGGCCCGTGCCACCGGTCGCCGCGGCGTCGCCCAGGTCGGCGCCGCCGCCGTCACCGGCGTCACACGCCACCAGGGACAGCGTGATCGCCTCGACCACCGCGACGTCGGTCACCGGCTCGTCACCGGCCAGCACCCGGAACTTCAGCGGCACGGTGCGGCCACCCTTCACGGTGTTGAGCGTGTCCGGGTCGACCGGTCGCAGGAAGCCCTCGAGGGTGTAGCCGACGACCTCGTAGGTCGCGGTCGCCGTGCCGACGTTGCCCGCGAGGTCGGTCGCGGTCGCCACGATCGTGTGGGTGCCGACCTGGTCGGACCAGCCGTCGTCGACCGTGCATGGACCGTCCAGCCCGGACAGGGCGTCACTGGCCGTGCAGGTCGGGGCGGCCGGCACCTCGTGGGGGAAGTAGGTCGCGCCGTCCTGCGGGCCTCCCACCAGGACCACCTCGGGGGCGGTCAGGTCGATGTCGATGTCGTCGACGGTGAACTCGGCGGTGTTGTCGGCCAGGTCGACCGCGGTCCCGGTGACGGACTGGTCCGCGCCCTCGGTGTCCAGCACGACGTCGGGGCCACAGGTGCGGATGCCGGACAGGGCATCGGCGCAGGTGAAGGCCACGGTGACCGGCGTGTTGTTCCACCCGTTGGCGTTGGGTGCGGGGCTGGCCGTGCCGGTGATCGTCGGCGCGGTCAGGTCGATGTCGACGTCGTCGACGGTGACCTCGGCGGTGTTGCCGGCCGCGTCGACGGCCGTGCCGGTGGCGGACTGGTCGACGCCCTCGGTGGCGAGCACGACCGGGTCGGTGCACGACACGATCCCGGACAGCGCGTCGTCGCAGGCGAAGGTGACCGTGACGGCCTCGTTGTTCCAGCCGTCGTCGTTGGCAGCGGGGTCGACGGTGGCGGAGATGGTCGGGGCGGTGGCGTCCCGCGAGATGGTCACGCTGGTGCTGGAGGTCCCACCTGCCGAGGTCACCGTGCAGGTGAAGGTGGTGACCTGGTCGGTGGTCAGCACCTGGTCGACGCAGCCCTCGTCGACCACCCAGTCGGACTCGGGGTCGGTGACGATCCAGGTCAGCGACACGTCCGACACGTACCACCCGTTGGTCCCGTCCGGCACGGTCGGGGCGAGCACGACCTCGATGACTGGCGAGGTCGGGTCGTCCGGGATGCAGTCCTCCACGGTTCCGGTGATGGCGACGCTGTCGGAGGCCGTGACCGTCGGCGACGACCCCCCGCCGGAGCCGGGCTGGCGTGGCCCGGTGGCCTGGATCGTCACCGTGCCGTCGACGATGCGGGGGACCGACGTGTCGAGGGTGACCGCCACGGGGACGGGCCCGGCGAGCTTGCCGTTGTCGGTCGGCGCCGGGCCGGTGAACCAGTTCGACGGGATCGGGATGGCCGCCGTCCCGACGCTGACCCCGGCCGGGCCCACCCCGCTGACGGCGGCGCTCGAGGAGTTGGCGAAGACCAGTCCGTTGCCGGCACGCCGCAGTCGGACCTCGACCGTGCTCGACGCGGGATCACCGACGCAGACCGTGCCGAAGTCGACGCTGGACAACGCGTCGAGGTCGTCGTCGAGCAGCTCGACCTCGTCGGCGAGGGCGGCCGTGCCGGTCAGCACGAGCAGCGCGGCGGCGAGGGCGGCGGTCGGCCGGAGGGCACGACGCAGGAACGAGGGGACGGGGGGACGCATGGGGTGCTCCACGGGGGGTCGGGGGGACCGCGTCGGGTCGTTGGACCGGGGCCTCCCACGGGCCCCCGGATGCGACGCCGGCGTGATGTCGGCCGGAACGCTAGCCAGCCATCGGCCCGCGCCGGCGACGCGCCGACGAGTCGGGACGCGCGTCCGCCATGATCGCGACCATGGTCCCCCACGGGTGGTCGTGCCAGCACGGTGGGCCCCGGGTGCTGCCTCCCGGTCCGGACCAGCTCAGGGGGTGACGGGTCGGGCGACGTGCCCGAAGCGGTGGACGTCGTGGCTGATCGCCTGCTCGCGCAGCAGTCGTGGCAGGACCACGCGTCCCGACGCCACCAGCGGGCGGTGCTCGACGTGCACGCCGACCGGCAGCGCCCCCAGGTCCCGCTCGCCGACCAGTTGGACCCGGGCGTGCGAGCCGGCCCGCTCGGTCGCCGCGACGGTGTCCTCGACCACGACGGTGAACCGTGGGCCGGCCTGGTCGACCGCGCGGCGCACCACCTCGGCGACGCCCGGGCCGTCCCGGTCGTCCGCCTCGGCCACGCTGACGACGGTCGGCACGTCCGCCAGGACGGCCGCACACAGGGCGCGGACCACGGCGACGTCGGCACCGCCGGCACCCACGCGGACCATCCACGACGGCAGGGGTCGGTAGCGCAGGACGTTGGACTGGGTCGCCAGCCCGGTCGGGTCGTGGGCGACCCCGAACTCGTGGGCCCACCACCACGCGTCGGAGCCGGTCGCCGCCGTGAGCCAGGCGGCATCGTGGTCGGTCGCACCGTCGCCCGACTTGGCGTGGTCGCGCAGCACGCCGGCGATGCGGTCGACCGCCGCCGACACGTCGTGCAGCCGCGACGGCAGCCCGTCGTCGTGCCACGCCCCCAGCGACGGGACCATCTGGGGGCCACCGGCCTTGGCGCCCGGCCCGACCACCGAGGCCTTCCAGCCCCCGAACGGCTGGCGACGCACGATCGCCCCCGTGATGTGACGGTTGACGTACGCGTTGCCCACCTCGACGCCGTCCAGCCAGCGGGTGACCTCGTCGCGGTCGAGGCTGTGGATCCCACCGGTCAACCCGAACGCGACCGCGTTCTGGACCGCGATCGCCTCGTCGAGGTCCGACACGGCGATGATCCCGAGCACCGGGCCGAAGCACTCGGTCTCGTGGAACCACGAGCCGGGCTCGACCCGGTCGCGGATCCCGGGCGACCACAGGTGGCCCGAGTCGTCGAGCTGGCGGGGCTCGACCAGCCACCGCTCGCCCGGCTCGAGCCGCGTCAGGCCACGCAGCAGCTTGTCCGACGGCGCCGGCGTGGTCGGGGTCATGTCGGTCGCGACGTCGTCGGCGGGGCCGACCGTGAGCGAGTTCGTGGCGTCGACCAGCTGGCGGCGGAACCGCGACGAGGTGGCGACGTCCCCCACCAGGATCGCCAGCGACGCGGCCGAGCACTTCTGGCCGGCGTGGCCGAAGGCCGAGGTGACCAGGTCGTGGACGGCGGCGTCGAAGTCCGCGTTCGGGGTGACCACCAGCGCGTTCTTGCCCGAGGTCTCGGCATGGAGGTGGAGGTCGTCGCGCCACGAACGGAACAGCTCGGCGGTCTCGGTCGCCCCGGTCAGCACGACCGCGTCGACGTGGTCATGGGTGACCAGCCGCCGGCCGGCCTCGTCGTCGTCGGTCGGCAGGAACACCACGGCGTCGTCGGGCACGCCGGCGTCGACCATGATGCGGTGGGCCAGGGCGGCCACGGCGCGGGTCTCGGGCGCCGGCTTGAACGCGACCGTCGCGCCGGCGGCGAGGCTGGCGAGCACGCCGCCGACCGGGATCGCCAAGGGGAAGTTCCACGGGGGCGTGACCGCGACGACCCGGTAGGGGGTGAACGTCGCACCGTCGACGTCACCGAGCCGCCGGGCGCAATCGGCGTAGTAGCGCGCGAAGTCGGCGGCCTCCGAGACCTCGGGGTCGGACTGCTCGATGGTCTTGGCACCGTCGGCGGCCATCACCCCGACCAGGTCGGCCCGGTGGGCGTCCAGCGCGTCCGCCACGGCCTCCAGCACGTCGGCCCGGGCGTCGGGGTCCCGGTCGTGCCAGTCGGCGGCGGCGAGGCGTTCGACGGCGGCGTCCACGTCGGCGACGGTCGGTGGAGCGGCCACCTCGACCGTCGGCGGGTCGGTGATCGCCGCGACCAGGGCCGCCCGAACGTCGGGATCGGTCGGGTCGGCATCGGGACGGTTGACGAACCCCGGGTCGTCCACGCCCGAGGAGGTGGGGGCGATCGGATGGGCGATGGGCGTCAGCGTCGCGGCCGGCTCCGACTCGCCCTCGCGCAGGGGCAGGGTGGGGAACTCGGGGGTGTCGGGCCGCCCCGTCCAGCGGCGTGAACCCTGCGCCACCTCGCCACGGTCGGCGACGGCCGTGCGGAACCGGTCCGCCTGGGCGAGGAACTCGTCACTGCCCGAGGTGATCGAGAAGGCCTTGGTCAGGAAGTTCTCCGGGGCCGTGTTCTCCTCGAGCCGGCGGAACAGGTAGGCCACGGCCGCGTCGAAGTCGTCGGAGCCGACCACCGGGAGGTACAGACGCACCGGTCGGTGACGCACGATCACCGCGGCCTGGGCCGAGGCCATGCCCGACAGCATCTCGAAGACCACGTCGTCGGACACGCCCCGCTCCGCGGCCAGCAGGTCGGCCAGCGCGAGGTCGAACAGGTTGTGGGAGGCCACCCCGATCCAGGCCGGGCCGAGCCGGTCGGGTCGCAGGGCCAGGTCGAGCAGGTGCTTGTAGTTGGCGTCGACGACGGCCTTGGACGGCAACGGCGCCGGTGTCCAGCCGTGCGTGGCCGCCTCGAGGTGCTCCATGGCGAGGTTGGCGCCCTTCACCAGTCGGATCTTGGTACGACCGCCGGCCGCGGCGTGGCGCTCCGCGGCCCAGTCCAGCAGGTCGTCCAGGACCGGGCCGGCGTCGGGCAGGTAGGCCTGCAGGACGATCCCGGCGTCGAGGTGGGCGAACTCGTCACGTTCGAGCACCCGCTTGAACGCCGCGACGGTCAGGTCGAGGTCGCGGTACTCCTCCATGTCGAGGTTGACGAACACCGGGTCCGGCCGGTCGATCGAGGCCGCGAACATCGCCACCAGGCGGTCGGTGATGCGGTCGAGGTTGGCGTCGAAGGCCCAGTGGTGCAGCTGGCTGGCCACCGCCGAGATCTTCACCGAGACGTAGTCGACCTCCGGACGGCCCAGCAGCTCGACCAGCGACGCGAGCCGGCGCTGGGCCTCGTCCTCGCCCAGGACGGCCTCGCCCAGCAGGTTGACGTTGACGCGGAAGTTGCGGTCGCGCAGTCCCTGGAGCTGGCGCTTGAGCGGGGCGGGCTCGGCCCGCCCGATCAGGTCGCTGAGCATGGCCCGCACCCGGCGCTGGGCCAACGGCATCACGACCCGGGGGAGCCACGGCGCGACCGTTGCCCCGGCGCGGACCAGCGCCTTGTCGGTCGGGGCGAGGAAGTCCGGCAGTCCCCGGGTGGCCACGAGGTCGTGGAAGACCTCGGCGGCGAGGTCGTCGTCCTCGACCCGCATGACCCGGTCGACGAACACGCGGGTGAACGCCACGCCCTCGTGGGACCCGATCAGCCGTTGGAACTGCTCGCGCTGGCGACGTTGCGACGCCGTCTCGGACGCGTCGGCGGCGTCCAACCAGCGGCCGGCCAGCGCGACCGCGTCGTCGACCAGGGCCTCGGGCTCACGAGCTGGTGGCACGCACGTCCTCCATCAGGCGTTCGGGTGCCCGCGACCGTAGCCCCCACCGCCACCCCCCAACCATCGCGGGCACCCATAGGCTTGGTGGCATGATGATGGACCTGACTGCGACCGACCCATCCGCTCCGGCTGCCGGCGTTCCCCCCAGCCGGCCACGCCGCGGACGGGGAGGCGACGTGGTCCGGTCCCCCGGGGCCGCACGCATCGGCGGGCTCGACGAGACGATCTTCGACGAGATGTCGGCCCTGGCGGTCCGCCACGACGCGGTCAACCTCGGCCAGGGGTTCCCCGACGTCGACGGGCCCGACGAGGTGGTCGAGGCCGCCGTCGACGCACTGCGGTCGGGACGCCACAACCAGTACGCGCCGGGCGGTGGGATCCCGTCCCTGCGGATGGCCATCGCCGGGCACCAACGACGCTTCCACGGCCAGGAGGTCGACCCCGACACCGAGGTGCTGGTGACCACGGGCGCCACCGAGGCCGTCGCGGCCGCGCTGCTGGCCATGGTCGACCCCGGTGACGAGGTGGTGGCGCTGGACCCCTACTACGACTCCTACACCGCCGGGATCGCCCTGGCCGGTGGCATCCGGGTCCCGGTGACCCTCCCGCCGCCGGACTTCGCCTTCGACGTCGACCGGTTGGTGGCAGCGATCACGCCACGCACCCGCCTGCTGTTGCTCAACTCGCCCCACAACCCGACCGGCATCGTGCTGTCACGCGACGACCTGGCCGCGATCGCCGAGGTCGTCGTGGAGCACGACCTGCTGGTCGTGACCGACGAGGTCTACGAGCACCTGGTCTACGACGACCACGAGCACGTCCCCATCGCCACCCTGCCCGGGATGGCGGAGCGCACCCTGACGATCTCGTCGGCCGGCAAGACCTTCGCCCTGACCGGCTGGAAGGTGGGCTGGGCGGTCGGTCCCCCGCCACTGGTGAAGGCGACCCGGGCGGTCAAGCAGTTCCTGACGTATTCGTCCGGGGCTCCGCTGCAGCCGGCCATCGCGGGAGCCCTGGACCTCCCCGACAGCTACTTCGCCGGGCTGTCCGCGACCATGGAGCGCCGACGCGACCTGCTGGTCGACGGACTGGTCGGACTGGGCATGGAGGTGACCGTGCCGGCCGGGGGCTACTTCGTGTCGGGCGACATCCGACCCCTGGGGTTCGACGACGGGCTGGCGTTCTGTCGCATGCTGCCCGAGCAGGTGGGGGTCGCCGCGATCCCCCACCAGGTGTTCTGGGACGACCCGGCGACCGGCCGACACCTGGTCCGGTGGTCGTTCGCCAAGCGGTCCTCGGTGCTGGAGGCCGGCCTCGACCGCCTGGCCGCGCTGGCGGGCTGACGAGCCCCGGTTCCGACATGGAACACCCCGGTCGCCGAGGTCATGGCGACCTCGGCGACCGGGCGATGCGTGTGCGTCCCCTCGCGGGGCGAGTGGCGCACACAGACCCCTGCGTCACCGGGGCGGGCCGACCGACGTGGTCGTCACGCCCCGACGACGCGATGGGGCGGGGTCAGGGAAGGAGCACGAAGTCGATGACGTGGATGCCACCGTCAGCGGTCTTGATGTCGGGGGCGACGATCGTCGCGTCCGAGTTGTTGCCGTCGATCATGCCAGCGCTGCTCACGCTGATGGTGCCGCCGTTGGCCATCTCGACGACCCGGTCACCCTTGCCGTTCAGCAGGCTCGGGGACGGACGCCAGCCCTCGGTCACGTGGTAGAGCAGGATGTCGGTCACGCCGTCGACGCCGAAGGCGGCGACCGCGGTGTTGAAGGCCTCCTCCTCGTCGGTGATGTCGACCCCGGCGACGGCGCTCACGGCGTCGAGGAAGGCCTGGTCGGTGGGCGCGAAGACGGTGTAGTCGCTGCTGCCGTCCAGGATCGCGTCGGCGCCGGTGGCGACCACGGCCGCGACGAGGATGTCGAAGTCACCAGCGTCGTCGTCGAAGTCGAAGGGCGTGCCGGACAGGGCGACGGCGGTCTCGACGGTCGTCGTGTCGAGGCCTGGTCCGGCGAAGCCGGGCTTCTCGGCCGAGGCCGTGCCGGCCAGGGACAGGGTCAGGGCTGCTGCGGCAGCCAGGGTGATCATCTTGCGCATGGAGTTCCCCTTGCATCGTTGGTCGGTCAGTTGCGCATGCCCCCGCAGCGCCACGCTCCGCGGACCGTCCGCCTCACGTGATTGCATGTGCAACCAATACTGCCGTCCCGTGGACTGGGGTGTCAACGGCATCCGGGGCCCGGCCACCGGCCGAACGGACAGGGAACAGGGTGCATCCACGCGACGGTCTGCGGGCAACGCGAGCCGCTGGTCGGACACCGTCGTCGGGGGGAGCGGGAACGGGGTCGCGCGCGCCTACGCGCGCGGGCGGCGGACCGGCTTCTGCTCGGCACCGGGGACCACGACGACGGGCTCGCGGCCACGCACGTCCAGGGACTCCAGCAGGTCGGTGGTGGCCTCGGTGATCCGCGCGATCGCGTCGTCGAACACGTCGCGGTTGGCATCGGAGGGATCGCGGAAGCCCGACACCTTGCGGACGTACTGGCGGGCGGCCGCGACGACGTCGCCGTCGTGGACCTCCTCGAGGTGCGGGGGGCGGAGCGTGCGGATGCTGCGACACATGGAGGTCTCGCGGGGTCGACGTCGAACAGGTGCCACGAGTGTGCCCTGCACCGAATCCTCGCGGAAGCGCCACCGCGACGACGTCCGGCAACTAGCGTCGGGGGTGGCCCTGTCCCCGCTCCCACGGAGGCTCCCATGGCGATCACCGTTTCCAGCATCCTCGCCGCGAAGGGCAGCGACGTGGCCACGATCGGCCCGGACGCGACCCTGGCCGAGGCGTCCGCCCGGCTCGCCGAGCGCAACATCGGCGCGCTCGTGGTCTCGACCGGCGACCAGTCCGTCGACGGGATCCTGTCCGAGCGCGACATCGTGCGACGACTCGACAGCCACGGCGAGGGCTGCCTCGGCCACGCGGTCCGCGACGTCATGACGGCGCCGGTCACCACCTGTCACGGGCCCGACACCGCGGACCAGCTGATGGCGAGGATGACCGAGGAACGGTTCCGCCACCTGCCGGTGGTGGACGACGCCGGGCTGCTGGCCGGGATCATCTCGATCGGCGACGTCGTGCGCTCGCGCATCGACGAGCTCGAAACCCAGGCCCAGAGCCTGCGCGACTACGTCACCGGCTCCTCCTACTAGACACGCCTGGCCGTCGGTCAGTTCGGAGTTCGCAGGCCGGCACACTCCAGCTCTCTCCGGAGGAGGCGCTGGACGTTCCGAGTTGCCCTGTGTCAAGCTGCGGTGGTGAGGTGGGCTTTCGCGTTGCCGTGGCGGGTGGGGTCGTAGGCGGTGTGGTCTTGCCAGCAGCGCCAGATGACGCGGAGCCAGGCACGG
>NZ_JAHOPH010000036.1 GCF_019798055.1 Salsipaludibacter albus
GCGCGGCGGCGACCTCGGCGGCGCGTGCCGCGGTCACCCCGCCGATCCGGCCGGCGCGCAGCAGCGCCCACGCGGGGGCGGACGGCACGTGGGTGGTGAGCACCGCGACCGCATCGGCCCGGCGGGCACGCTCCAGCGCGACCTCACGGGCGTGGTGACGGGGACTGCGACGCTCCTTGAGGGCAGGGTTGGCCTCGTCGAGGACGACGAACAGGCCCGGGTGGGCCAGCGGCCACAGCGCGACCCGGCGCTCGCCCACGACGACCCGCGCACGCCCGACCCGGGCGCGCAGCCACGCCCGGGTGACCGCGGACCCCGAGCTCAGGCCGGTGACGTCCACAAGCTCGTCGCGGGCGAGGTCGGTGGTCTCCCGCAGGATCGTGACCAGCCGCGCGGCGACCCGGGATCCCGCGTCGGGCACCACCACCAGGGCGTCGCGTCCTCCCGCGACGGTGGCGCGCACGGCCTCGGCCAGCCGGGTGGCGACATCCTCGGCCGGCAGCGGGCGCCACACCCGCGCGTCGGCGCCCGCGTGCAACGACTGCCACACGTCGGCACCGCCGTGCTCGTAGGCGGCCCAGCCCAGTGGCAACGGGTCCGGCGCACCGACCGGCCGCTCGGCGTCGGGCCCCCACGGGAGCAGGCCCGCCTCGGCCAGGGACTGCTCGACACGCACGACGCGGCCCGGCAGCGCATGTCGCACGACGTCGGCGCGGGTCCCACCCCAGCGCCGTGCCGCCCAGTCGAACAGCGCGAGGTCGTCGGGCGTCGCCCAGGGGTAGTCCCCCAGCACCCGGCGGGCCGCCCGCAGGCGTCCCTCGTCGACGTCGGTGTGGGACGGGCGCTCGACGACCAGGGCGCGACGGACCCGGCCGGCGAACACGACCTCGACGCGCCAGCCCACGTCGACGGCGTCGGGCAGGTCACCCACCAGGTAGTCGAAGGGCCGGTCGAGGTGGTACGGCTCGACCTCGACGATGGCCCGGAGCAGGTCGGTCCGGGCCCCGGGATCGCTCGACGTCCGCGTCGAGGCGGACGTGGGCCCGACCGGACCGCCCGCCACGCCCGTCGGGTCGGACGACGGGTCGGCGGCGGCGGACGGGTCCGTCAGCGTCCTACAGCGCGTCGCGCAGGGCGTCGGCGCGGTCGGTGCGCTCCCAGGTGAAGCGGTCACCGTCACGGCCGAAGTGGCCGTACGCGGCGGTCTCGCGGTAGCCGGGCGACTTCAGGTCCAGCGCGTCGATGATGGCGGCCGGGCGCAGGTCGAAGACCTGGCGGATCGCCTCCTCGATGCGGGCCGGGTCCTCGGTCTCGGTCCCGAAGGTCTCGACCATCAGGGACACGGGCTCGGCCTTGCCGATCGCGTAGGCGACCTGGAGTTCGCAGCGGTCCGCGAGCCCGGCGGCCACGACGTTCTTGGCGACCCAGCGGGTGGCGTAGGCGGCCGAGCGGTCGACCTTGGACGGGTCCTTGCCCGAGAACGCCCCACCACCGTGTCGGGCCACGCCGCCGTAGGTGTCGACGATGATCTTGCGGCCGGTCAGGCCGGCGTCGGCGACGGGCCCCCCGGACACGAAGCGTCCGGTCGGGTTGACGATGATCCGCACGTCGTCGGGGTCGGTGTCGTCGGGCAGCAGCGGGTGCACGACGTGCTCGGTCACGCCGGCACGGACCTGGTCGAGGGTCACGTCGTCGTCGTGCTGGGTGGAGACCACGACCGTGTCGACCCCGACCGGGCGATCGTCCTCGTACCAGGCGGTCACCTGGGTCTTGGCGTCGGGCCGCAGCCAGGTCAGCTCGCCCTTGTGGCGCACGTCGGCGATCTTGCGTGCCATGCGGTGGGCGAGGTCGATGGTCAGGGGCATCATCGACTCGGTCTCGCGGCAGGCGAAGCCGAACATCATCCCCTGGTCACCGGCGCCGAGCGTGGCGTAGCGGTCCTCGGTGGTCTGGCCACGGTGCTCGAGCGCTTCGTCGACCCCCATCGCGATGTCACTGGACTGCTCGTCGAGGGCGACGAGGACACCACACGTGTTGCCGTCGAACCCCAGGTCGGAGGAGTCGTAGCCGATCGACAGGATCGTGTCGCGGACCACCCGTGGGATGTCCACGTAGGTCGAGGTCGAGATCTCGCCGGCGACCACGGCCATGCCGGTCGTCACCAGCGTCTCGCAGGCGACGCGGCCGTCCGGATCCTCGGCCAGGATCGCATCCAGGATGCTGTCGGAGATCTGGTCGGCCATCTTGTCGGGATGGCCCTCGGACACGGATTCGGAGGTGAACAGTCGTCGGGACACGGACGGCTCCTCGGTTCTGGTGGGGTGGAAGGGGTGGAAGGGGTGGTGTGGGTGGCAGCGCCGCGAGGTCGGTCAGCGGCCCGGTGCCGGTTCCCGCGAGGGTGCCGGATCGGCGGCGGCCAGGCGAACATCGACCACGTCCAGCAGTCGGTCGGCCACCTCGTCCTTGCTGGTCAGCGCGACGTCGGTCCGGCTGCCGTCGGCCGCCAGGATGACGACCTCGTTGGTGTCGTGGCCGAAGCCGGCACCGGTCGCGGTCAGGTCGTTGACGACCAGCAGGTCGGCCTGTTTGCGCGCCAGCTTGTCCCGGCCGTTGGCGACCGGGTCGTCGGTCTCGGCGGCGAACCCGACCAGCACCGTGGGGCCGCCTCCGCCCTCGGCGCGTCGCCGGCCCAGGTCGGCGAGGATGTCGGGATTGGGCACCAGCGACAGCGTCGGGGTGCCGTCCGCCTTCTTCAGCTTGCGCTGGGCCACGTCCGCGGGGCGGAAGTCGGCGACCGCGGCGGCCTTCACGACCACGTCGGCATCGGCGCGCGCCAGCACCTGCTCGTGCATCTCGCTGGCGGTCGTGACCTCGACCCGGGTGACCCCGGGGGGTGTCGGCAGCTCGGAGCCGGCGATGACGAGGTCGACGTCGGCACCACGGCGAGCCGCGGCCGCGGCGATCGCGATGCCCATGCGACCGGTCGAGCGGTTGCCGAGCCAGCGCACCGGGTCGATCGGCTCGCGGGTCCCCCCGGCGGTCACGACCACGCGACGTCCGGCCCACGGCTGCTCGTCGGGGTCCGCCACGACCTCGAGGTCGGGCACGCCACCGACGGGGGTCTCCCGGTCCTGGCCCAGGGCGGCGACGACGGCCGCGACGAACGCGTCGGGCTCGACCGCGCGCCCTGCGCCGACGTCTCCGCCCATCAGGGCGCCCTCGGCGGGACCGACCAGCGCGACACCGCGTTCACGCAGCACGGCGGCGTTGGCCCGGGTGGCCGGGTGCTCCCACATCTCGGTGTGCATCGCCGGTGCCATGACGACCGGCGCCGTGGTCGCCAGCAGGGTGGTGGTCAACAGGTCGTCGGCGAGCCCGCTGGCGGCCCGGGCCATCGTGTGGGCCGTCGCCGGGTAGACCGCCACGACGTCGGCGTGCCGTGCCAGCGCGACGTGGGTCTCCTCCTCGACGGCGTCCCACACCTCGCTGCGGACCGCGCGTCCGGTCAGCCCCTCGAAGGTTGCAGCACCCACGAACCGGGCGCCGCCACGGGTCAGCACGACGTCGACGTCCGCGCCGGCCGCCACCAACCGACGCACCACCAGGGGTGCCTTGTAGGCCGCGATGCCACCGGTCACCCCGATGACGATCCGCCGGTTGCGCAGTGACGCGATGTCGGCGACCGTGCCGCTCACGCGCCGGCGTCGCCGTCGGGCTGAGCCGTCGAGGGGGCCTCGTCCTCGACGATGCTGAGCAGGTCCTCGTCGGCCTCGATGAAGGCCAGCGGGTCGCGGGTCGGCTCCTCGGCCGGCTCGCCCTCCTCGACCTTGCCCTGGGCGATCTCCTCGAGGGCGATCGTCAACGGCTTGTTGGACTCGGTGGACACCAGGGGCGGCACCAGTCGCCCGGTCCCCTCGCCCAGCTGCTGGTAGTAGGCGTTGATCTCCCGGGCGCGCTTGGCGGCCAGGATGGTGAGGTGGAACTTGGACGAGGTGGCGTCCATCAGGTCGTCGATGTGGGCCATGGAGGTTGCCTGACGAGTTCGGGAGCGTGCGGACGGGCGTGGTCGCCACGATCGTGCGGGCGGCAGCGTGGTCACCGGGGATGGCGAGGGTCGCCGCCGCGACGTGTTCGCGCGCGGCCCCGCAGTTCCACGGAGGAGCACGGATCGGGCACGCCGAGGTGGTTGACGTGATTCTACCGGGTCGCACGTCGGTTGCCGGCTGCGGTCACCGGCCGGACGAACCCTCGGGCAGCCGGGCCGACGCGCCCCGGCTGATCCGGTCGCGCCGGGCACGCTCGATCAGCTCGACCACCTCGGCGACGGCGCGATCCGGCTGGTCGTTGACCACGACGTGGTCGAACGAGTCGGCCGCGGCCAGCTCGACCCGTGCACGGTCGAGCCGCGCCTCGACCTGCGCGTCGTCCTCGGTGCCCCGGGCGGCCAGCCGGCGTCTCAGCTCGTCCATGTCCGGCGGCGCCAGGAAGATGCGCAGTGCCTCCGGGACCCGCTCGGCGACCTGGGCGGCGCCCTGGACCTCGATCTCGAGGATCACCACGCGCCCGCGGGCGAGGCGTTCGGCCACCGCCGTGCGCAGGGTGCCGTACCAGTGCCCGGCGAACTGGGCGTGCTCCAGGAAGGCGTCGGCGGCGACCAGCCGGGCAAACTCGTCGGGCTCGACGAAGTGGTAGTGCACCCCCTCCCGCTCGTCCGGTCGGGGCTCGCGGGTCGTCGCCGACACCGACTTCTCGGCCTCGTCGAGGACGTCCATGACCCCGCCGAGCACCGTGCCCTTGCCCACCCCGGAGGGGCCGGCGACCACCACCAGCAGGCCACTCACGACAGCGCGTCCAACAGGTCGCGCCGCTGGCGAGGACCCAGCCCCCCCAGGCGGCGGGACGCGGCGATGTCCAGTCCCTCCATCAGCCGACGACTGCGCACCGGGCCGATCCTCGGCAGGGCGCGCAGCACGTCGGACACCCGCATCCCGGCGACCACGTCGTTGTCGTCGGCCCGCTCCAGCAGGTCGGCCAGCGAGATCTCCCCGGCGCCGAGCATCTGCTTGATCGAGGCCCGGGTCGTGCGGACCTCCTGGGCCCGCTCCAGGGCCGCGCGACGCTGCTCGTCGGTTCGCTCGGGTACCACCATGGTCGCCCCCTGGACTGGTGCACGGCGTGCGTCGGCCGCCGGCGCACGGACCCGACCCCGCGCCGGTGTTCCGCGGAGGGACGTCGGCGTCGGGGTGGGCCGAGGGTCAGGCTAGGCGACCTCGGCACCGGCGCGGTCGGGGGTCAGGTCGACGACGGTCGCCGGGCCCGTACCGAGAACATGGTCGGCAGGTGGGCACGGAGCGGCTCGGGCAGGGCCCAGAACCCCGGGGCGACCGGCTCCCACAGGCCCCAGGGCGGCCAGTCGGTCCAGGTGTGCTCGACGAGGTGGTCGACCACCAGCCCGCGGTCCAGCAGCGCGGTGACGATCTCGCCCAGCCCGTGGTTCCACTCGTGGCTCGGCAGGTCGGCGACCTGGTGGTCGGCCACGTCCACGTAGGTGTCGTCGCCGGTCCAGGTAATCGGCTCGTCGGTCTCGAAGTAGGGGTACCGGAGCGTGAAGGTGTCGTCTTCGTCGTCCAGCGACAACAGGACCGGGTGGGCGTCCCGGACGAACACCGTCCCGCCGGGGGCCAGCAGGTCGGCGACCACCCCGCCCCAACGGTCGATGTCGGGCAGCCAGCACAGCGCCCCGACCCCGGTGTAGACCAGGTCGAAGGTGCGCCCGCCAAGCAGTTCGACGGCGTCGTCGACCGGCCCGACCACGAACTCGACCTCGTCGCCCGTGTCCGCCGCCAACCCCCGCGCCTGCTCGATCGACGCCGGCGACAGGTCGAGCCCGACGACCGGCGTGGCACCCAGGCGCGCCAGCGAGATCGTGTCGGTCCCGATGTGGCACTGGAGGTGGACCGCACTGCGGCCGGCGATGTCCCCCAGCCACTGGCGGTCGAACGCCACGACGGTCGACAGCGCGTCCGGGTCGGTCCGGTACTCCTCGACCCGGTAGTCGCGCGACGCGGCGTGGGCGGGCGCACGGTCGTCCCACATCGCGCGGTTGTCGTCGATGAAGCGCTGCTGGTCGGCCACGGCGGCTCCCGATGTCGGCGGGGCACGATCCTAGGAGCCGACCCGGCGAGGTTGGCGGAGACGCCGATCACCTAGGCTGGCGCCGTCCGCGAGCGAGGCCGATCCCCCATGGTGTCCGAGGTGTCCGAACTGTTCGACCCGTCCGCGTGGCAGGCCGTCGCGGGGTTCGACCTCACCGACCTGACCTACCACCGCCACGTCGACGCCGGCATCGTGCGCATCGCCTTCGACCGTCCCGAGGTCCGCAACGCCTTCCGACCCCACACCGTCGACGAGCTCCACCAGGCACTGGACCACGCCCGCCAGTCCTCCGACGTCGGCTGTGTCCTGCTGACCGGCAACGGGCCCAGTGACAAGGACGGCGGTCGGGCGTTCTGCTCCGGTGGCGACCAGCGCATCCGTGGGGCCGACGGCTACCGCTACTCCACGACCGTGGATGGGGCCGAGGACGCCTCGGGGGTCGACCCGGGGCGATCGGGGCGGCTCCACATCCTCGAGGTGCAACGCCTGGTCCGGCACATGCCCAAGGTCGTCGTGGCCGTGGTCAACGGCTGGGCGGCCGGCGGCGGCCACTCGCTGCACGTCGTGTGCGACCTGACCATCGCGTCACGGGAGCACGCCCGGTTCAAGCAGACCGACCTCGCGGTGGCCTCGGTCGACGGCGGCTTCGGGTCGGCCTACCTCGCCAAGCAGGTCGGCCAGAAGTTCGCCCGGGAGATCTTCCTGCTGGGCGAGACCTACGACGCCGAGGCCGGCGTGCGCATGGGCACGGTCAACCGGGCCGTGCCCCACGACGAGCTCGAGCAGACCGCGATCGACTGGGGCCGGACCATCCTGTCCAACTCGCCCACCGCCACGCGGATGTTCAAGTTCGCCATGAACCTCACCGACGACGGCCTGGTCGGCCAGCAGGTCTTCGCCGGCGAGGCGACCCGGTTGATCTACGGCACCGACGAGGCCGTCGAGGGCCGCGACGCCTTCCTGGAGAAGCGCCCCCGCGACTGGTCCGGCGTCCCCTGGCACTACTAGTTCGCCCGAGTGGGTGCAGGACCGAGCGGAACGCGCACCGAACTGCACCCACTCGGGCTCCTCGACACCTGGGAGGCACTGCCATGGACACGGCCGACTTCGTGGACTTCCTGCTGGAGCACGACGTGCTGGCGTTCGGCGACTTCACGACGAAGTCGGGTCGGGCGACGCCGTACTTCCTGAACTTCGGCAACCTCGGGACCGGTGCCCAGATCGACACGGTCGGCCGGGCCTACGCCGACCACGTCGTCGCGACCTTCGGCGACGACGTCGACGTCCTGTTCGGGCCGGCCTACAAGGGGATCCCGCTGGCCGTGGCCACGGCCGTGTCGCTGCAGCGTGACCACGGGCTCGACGTCGCCTGGACCTTCGACCGCAAGGAGGCCAAGGACCACGGCGAGGGGGGCTCGCTGGTGGGCCACGTCCCCACCGACGGCCAGCGGGTGGTGATCGTCGAGGACGTCACGACGGCCGGGACGTCGATCCGCGAGACGGTCCCGAAGCTGCGCGCCGTGGCCGACGTCGACGTGGTCGGGCTGGTGGTGTCGGTGGACCGTCGCGAGCGCGGCACGCGTGACGACGTCACCGCCCTGGACGAGGTCGCCGAGGAGTTCGGCCTGCGGGCCACGGCGATCACCGACATCGACCGGGTCGTCGAGGTCCTGACGGCCCCCGGTCGTGACGTCCTGTCCGCCGACGACCTCGATCGACTGGCCGCCTACCGGGACCGGTGGGGCGTGTCCTGACCCTCGGGCACGCGACATAGGCTGTCACGGCAGCCTGCACGCCTCCACCCACCCCGCCCCGGCAGCCATTCCCGGAAGTCTCGCCATGTCCGACCTCGCCAGCACCACCGCTCCCGCAGCCTCGCTCGACGAACTCGAGCAGGCCCATGCCGACCTCGTGGCCGCCGGCCTCGACCTCGACCTGACCCGTGGCAAGCCCGGCGCGGACCAGCTCGACCTGTCGACGGACCTCGACGGGATCATCGGTGACGACTGGATGCTCGACGGGGTCGACACGCGCAACTACGGCTCGCTCGACGGCCTGCCGTCGATCAAGGCCATCGGCGGTCGGCTCCTGGGGATGCCGGCGACCAACGTGCTCGCGGGTGGCAACTCCAGCCTCGAGCTGATGGGGCGCTACCTGGTGCACGCGCACGTGTTCGGTGTCGGTGGCCCCGACACGGCCTGGAACCGGGGCCAGCCGAAGATGCTGTGCCCGGTGCCGGGCTACGACCGCCACTTCTCGCTGACCGAGCACCTCGGCATCGAGATGGTCCCGGTCGAGCTGACCGAGGACGGTCCGGACATGGACCGGGTGGAGGAGCTGGTCGGCAACGACCACGACGTCGTGGGCATGTGGTGCGTCCCGAAGTACGCCAACCCCACCGGGATCACCTACGCCACCGAGGTCGTGCGTCGGCTCGCCCGGCTGGGCCAGGTCGCCTCCGACCACTTCCGGATCATGTGGGACAACGCCTACGCCGTGCACGACCTGACCGACCAACCCGACTACCTCGAGTCGATCTTCACCGAGGCCGAGGTCAACGGCACCCAGGACTCGGTGGTGCAGTTCGCGTCGACCTCCAAGATCACCCTGGCCGGGTCCGGTGTGGCCTTCCTGGGCACCAGCCTCGGCAACCTCGCCGCGTTCCGCGACCACCTCCAGTACTTCACCATCGGGCCGGACAAGGTCAACCACCTCCGCCACGTCCGCAAGCTGGGTGGCTCGCGCGCCATCGGCGACCACATGGCGGCGCAGGCGGAGCTGATCCGGCCCAAGTTCGCGATCGTGCAGGAGGTCCTCGCCGACGGGCTGGGCGACGACGGCCGGCACGGCCACTGGAGCACGCCCAGCGGGGGCTACTTCGTCTCGTTCTGGTCCCGACCGGGACTCGCCGGCGAGATCGTCGACCTCGCCGCGCGAGCCGGGGTGAAGCTGACCCCGGCGGGGGCTGCCTTCCCGTACGGCGACGACCCCGACGACAGCCACATCCGGCTCGCGCCGACCTACCCGGCGCAGGACGACGTCCGCCGGGCGATGGAGGTCTTCGTGACCTGCGTGAAGCTCGCGACCGCCCGGGCCGACACGACGTCGTGACCGGTCCGTGACGACCATCCGACGGCCACACCGGACGTGACGTCGGTGCGGTGATCGTCCGGACGGGTCGGGACCGCCCCGGGCCTCCCCCGGCGACCACGCCAGGGATACCGTCGACGATGTCGCGGGTGCCGTGTTTCGCCACGCCAGGAGCGGGTGTCACCACCCCCGACGACCGAGCGTCCGCACCACGAACCCGGTGCAGATCCTCGACCGACCGCACACAACCGCAGCACCCACATCGGAACACCCATGAAGCTCCGTCGCCGCCAGCCCACCAGTGACGCGATCCGTCGCGCGGGCAACTGCCCCACCTGCCTGGCCACCGGCCAGACGCCGCTCGGCGCCCCCCTCCACTTCCAGCTCATCACCTGCCCCGCCTGCGACGGGACCGGTCGCCTCTGACCGACCCCCGCCGCACGAACCAACGGGCAGCCCGGAGACGGGCTGCCCGTTCTCGTGTCGGACTATCCGAGGACGAAGAAGCGCCAGGCGACCAGCACGGCCAGGATCGCCATCACCGGTCGGATCTCGCGGACCCGGCCGGCCAGGGTCATGATCGCGACGTGGGCGATGATGCCCAGGCTGATGCCGTCGGTGATCGAGTAGGTGAACGGCATCCCCACGATGGCGAGGAAGGCCGGCACCGACTGCGTGACGTCGGTCCAGTCGATCTTCGTGACCGAGGTCATCATCATCGCCCCGATCACGACCAGGACCGGGGCGGTCGCGACCTCGGGGATCACGCTGGCGAGGGGCGCGAACACCATCGCGAGCAGGAACAGGCCCCCGACCACCAGGGAGGCCAGGCCGGTCCGCCCGCCCTCCTCGACACCGGCAGCCGACTCGATGTAGGTGGTCGTGGACGACGTGCCCAGCACGGCCCCGACGCTGGTGGCCAGCCCGTCGGCAGCGAACGCGGGCATCGGCGCGTCGATGGTGCCGTCCTCGTCCATCATGCCGGCCTTGTCCGTCAGGCCGATCAGGGTCCCGGCCGTGTCGAAGAAGTCGACGAACAGGAAGGTGAACACCACCGACAGCACCCCGGTGCCCAACGCGGCCGGGATGTCCAGGGCCCCCACCAGGTCACTGGGCCAGGTGAACCCGACCACGCCGTCGGTGAAGCCCGGGAAGGCCACGGGGCCGTCGGCACCTGGGTAGACCTCCAGGCCGGAGACCATGGCGACGACGGTGACGGCCACGATGGCGATCACCAGGGCGCCCTTGACCCGCCGGGCCAGCAGCGCGCCGGCCAGCACCACGCCACCAACGGCCAGCCACAGGGTCGGCGAGGTCCAGTCGCCACGCGTGACCAGGGTGTCGGGCGAGTCCCCGATCAGGCCGGCACCGGCGAAGCCGATGATCGCGAGGAACGCCCCGATCCCGGCCGTGATCGCGTGCTTGAGGTACAGCGGGATCGCCTCGAGGATCCACTGGCGCAGCCCGGTCAACGAGATGACCAGGAACAGCAGCCCGGACACGAACACCGCGCCGAGCGCGGTCTGCCACGAGTACCCCAGCCCACCGACGACGGTGAAGGCGAAGTAGGCGTTGAGTCCCAGCCCCGGGGCGAGCGCGAACGGCAGGTTGGCCCACAGCGCCATCACCAGGGTCCCGAACGCCGCCGCGAGGCAGGTGACCGTCAGCAGCTGGGGGAACGCGCCCTCGACGTCGATCGCGTTGGACAGGATCGACGGGTTGACGAAGATGATGTAGGCCATCGTCAGGAACGTCGTGATCCCGGCCCGGACCTCCGTGCTGATGGTCGAGCCACGCTCGGTGACGTGGAAGTACCGGTCGAGGCCCGATCCGCGGCCCGATGACGGTGTGGCGGTGGACGTGGGATCGGTGATCGACTCGGGCATGTGGGGGGACCTTCGCACGGGCGTGGGGGGGCGGGGTCGGACCGCGTGCCCGGCAACCTAGACGAACGTCCTCGCCCCGCGACGACACCCCGTTTCAGGGACGGGCGTCGAGGTCGGCGAGGTGGATCTGCTTGACGTCGTCTTCCAGGAACGACGCCGTGATCGAGTTGGCGGCCAGCTCGACCAGGACGTCGCGGTCGAGGTCGAAGGTCTCGGCCACGGCGACGAGGTTGTCCCCCACGTACCCACCGAAGTACGACGGGTCGTCGGAGTTGATCGTCACCACGAGGTCCTCCGCCAGCAGCCGAGGCAGCGGGTGGTCCGCGAGCGTGTCCACGACGCGCAGGGCCACGTTGGACAGCGGACACACCGTCAGGGGGACCCGGTCGCGTCGCAACCGTGCGACCAGGTCGGTGTCCTCGAGGCAGCGCACGCCGTGGTCGATGCGCTCGGCCCCCAGCTCGTCCAGCGCGCCGGTGATGAACGACGGTGGCCCCTCCTCCCCGGCGTGGGCCACCGCACGCAGGCCGAGCTCGCGTGCCCGGGCGAACGCGTCGACGAACCGCTCGGGCGGGTTGTCGACCTCGGCGGAGTCCAGCCCGATGGCGACGACCCCGTCCAGGTGCGGCTCGGCTGCCTCCACGGTCGCCAGCGCGTCCTCGCCGGACAGGTGTCGCAGGACGCACAGCACCAGCTCGCTGGTGATCCCGTGGACCCGGCGGGCATCGGCCATCGCGGCCCGGAAGCCCTCCATGAAGCCCGGGAAGCCCACCCCACGCTCCACGTGTGCCTGCGGGTCGAAGAAGATCTCGGCCCGGACCACGCCGTCGGCGACCGCGCGGTCGAGGTAGGCCGTCATCAGCTCGGCGTAGTCGTCGGGCGTGCGCAGGACCGCCATGCCGGCGTAGTAGACGTCGAGGAAGGACTGGAGGTCGACGAAGTCGTAGGCCGATCGGACCTCGTCGACCGATGACCAGGGCAGGTCGACGTCGTTGCGCTCGGCGAGCCGGACCAGCAGCTCGGGCTCGAGGGTCCCCTCGACGTGGAGGTGGAGCTCGGCCTTGGGCAGGGAGCGGACGAACTCGGGCAACGTCACGGACTCGTCGGTGGCGGTTCGGGACTCGGTCACACGGGACCTCGTGTCGGGGGTGCCCACGCTAGGCGAGCGTCCCGGTCGGCCGCCGCCCGACCGGGCACCGGCCGGACCTCAGCGAGGGTGGTGCGGCCACGGCTCGATGCGGCCCCGCAGGTCGGCCAGCGCGGTGTGGCCACGTCGCCCCAGCCACGGACCGAGGTCGCGGACCAGGTTCGCGGCGGTGAACGGGTCGGCGAACGTGGCCGTGCCGATGGCGACGGCGGACGCACCGGCGCGCACCATCTCCACGACGTCGGTGACGGTCCGGACCCCGCCCATGCCGATGATCGGCACCTCGGGGCCGAGCTCGGTGAACAGCTGGTGGACGGCGCGCACGGCCATCGGGCGGATCGCCGGACCCGACAGCCCGGCGAACCCGTTGGCGACCTTGGGACGCCCCGTCTCGGCGTCGATGGCCATGCCCAACGTCGTGTTGATGGCCGAGATCCCGGTGGCGCCCGCCTCGACGACCGAGCGTCCGATCCGGGCGATGTCGGTGACGTCGGGGGTGAGCTTGGCGAACAGCGGGCGGTCGGGCAGCGCCTGGCGGACCGCCCGCACGACCTCTGCCGAGCGGCCGGGGTCACAGGCGAACACCAACCCTCGGTGTGACACGTTCGGACACGACAGGTTCACCTCGACCGCCGCGACGCTGCGGGAGGCCGCGACGCGCCGGGCCACCTCGCGGTAGTCGTCGACGCTGTTGCCGGCGATCGACGCGACCACCCGGGCACCGCGGGAGGCGAGCCACGGGACGTCCCGCTCGAGCCACGCGTCCACGCCGGGGTTCTGCAGGCCGATGGCGTTGAGCATCCCCGACGGGGTCTCGCTCATGCGCGGGGTCGGCAGGCCCTCCCGGGGTTCGAGCGTGACCGACTTCGCGACCACCGCACCCAGCTCGGAGACGTTCCACAGCGCGTCGATCTCGCGCCCCGACGCGAAGCACCCGGACGCAGTCATGATCGGGTTCGGCAGCACCAGGCCACCGAGGTCGACCGACAGGTCGACCCCGGTGGTGCGTCCGGTGGGCCGGGTCGTCGTGCTCATCGCCGACCCCCCGTCCGGACCGTGCGGACGCCAGCGGTGAAGTGGCCCTCGTCGGCCCGGGAGTCGTCGGGCCCGCGACCGTCGTGGTCGGACGCATCGCGGTCGTCCAGGTCGTCGTCCACCGGCTCGTGGGCGGTCTCGGTGTAGCGCGACTCCTCCCAGGCGATCCGGGTCGAGGTGAACACGGGGCCGTCCACGCAGACACGACGGTTCTGGACACCCTTGCGGGTGTGGATCGGCAGGATGCAGGTCATGCACACCCCGACACCGCAGGCCATGTGCTCCTCGACCGCGACCTGGCAGGGCACCCCGGCCGCCTCGCAGATGTCGCCGACAGCGGCCAGCATGGCGTTGGGTCCGCAGGCGTACACGACCTCCGCGGCCGTGGTCTCGAGGTCCTCGGCGAGCAGGTCGGTGACCCGGCCACGGTGGCCCATCGAGCCGTCCTCGGTGGTGAACGACGACCACGTCGCCATGCGCTTGGGCACGATCGGGTCGATGATCCGGCTGGAGTCTGCTGCCCCGACCAGGAAGTTGACCCGGTGGCCCTCGGCCCGGAGTCGCTCCCCCAGGTAGTACATCGGGGCCGCCCCGTAGCCCCCACCCACGAGCAGCGCCGACACCCGTCGCTGTGGCAGGGGGAAGGCCCGGCCGAGCGGACCGAGCACCTCGAGGCTCGCCCCCGGCGGCACGCCGGCCAGCATGTCGGTGCCCGGGCCGTGCGGGTCGAGCACCACGTCGATGGTGCCCGCCACGTGGCCCCCCAGCGCCGCCCCGGCGATCGAGAACGGTCGTCGCAGCAGGGTGCCGGGGGCCGACACCGCGATGTTGACGAACTGGCCCGGTGCGGCCCGACGGGCGATCTCGGGCGCGGACAGGGTCAGGCCCCAGTACCGGCCGAGTCGGCGCCGGTCGAGGACCTCGCAGGTCATCGACACGGGTCCGACGTCGCGTCCCTGCACGCTCATCTGGCTGCTCCCACCCCGGCGGTCGTCCCCGACGGTGCCACGTCCGGGTCGTCGCTGCCGGACATCGCCGTGTCGACGTCGCCCTCGCCACCGTCGCGCGCGCTGGCCACACGCGCGAGGTGCTGCTGCAGGCTGGCCACCTGCATGCCGTTGGCCTGGACCGCCTCGATGCCCTGGATGGCGGCCAGGATGCCCGACAGCGTCGTGACACACGGGACCCCGGCCGCGATCGCCTCCTGGCGGATCATGTAGCCGTCGTCGCGGGTCCCCGGTCCGCTCGGCGTGTTGAGGACCAGCGTCACCCGACCGTCCGCGACCATGTCGAGCAGTTCGGTGTCGCCCGTGGACACCTTCGCGACGACGTCCGCGGCCACCCCGGCGCGCTGCAGCAGGTCCGCGGTCCCCTCGGTCGCGACCAGGTCGAATCCGAGGTCGGCCAGGCGCTTGGCCGGGAACACGATCGAACGCTTGTCCCGGTTGGCCACCGAGACGAACACCGTCCCGGACGTGGGCAGCACCATCGACCCGGTGCCGGCCTGGGACTTGGCGAAGGCCGCCCCGAAGGTGGTGTCGATCCCCATGACCTCGCCGGTGGAGCGCATCTCCGGTCCCAGCAGGGCGTCCACGCCGGGGAAGCGATCGAAGGGCAGCACGGCCTCCTTGACCGCCACGTGTCCGGGCCGCGGCCCGGTGACGGCGTCGTGCTCCGGGACCAGCCCCTTGGCCCGCAACTCGGCGAGGGTCTCACCGGCCATCACCCGGGCGGCCACCCGCGCCAGCGGCACGCCGGTCGCCTTCGACACGAACGGCACGGTGCGCGACGCCCGCGGGTTGGCCTCGATGCACCAGATCTGGTCGTCCCGGGTGGCGAACTGGATGTTGACCAGCCCACGCACCCCCAGGCCCTCGGCGATGCCCCGGGTGATCTCGGCGATCTGCGCCACGGTGCCACGCGACAGCGTGATCGGGGGCAGCGTGCACGCCGAGTCACCCGAGTGGACCCCGGCCTCCTCGATGTGCTCGAGCACGCCCCCGACGAAGCACTCGATGCCGTCGTAGACGGCGTCGACGTCGACCTCGATGGCGCCGTCGAGGAACCGGTCCACGAGGATCGACACGCCACCCTCGGCATGGAGGTCCTCGTCGGCCAGGGCGGTGGCGAGATAGGTGTCCAGGCCGGCCTCGTCGTCGACGATCTCCATGGCCCGGCCACCGAGCACGTAGGACGGCCGCACCAGCACCGGGTAGGACAGCCGTGCCGCGATCGCCCGGGCCTCGTCGGCCGAGTGCGCCACGCCGCCGGCGGGCATCGACACGCCCAGCTCGGTCATCAGGGCCCCGAACCGGCCCCGGTCCTCCGCCGCGTCGATCGCGTCGGGCGAGGTGCCCAGGATCCGCACCCCGGCGGCCTCCAGGCGACGTGACAGCTTCAGCGGGGTCTGGCCACCCATCGCGACCACCACGCCGACCGGCTGCTCGCGGTCCACGACCTCCATGACGTCCTCGAACGTCAGTGGCTCGAAGTACAGCCGGTCGGAGGTGTCGTAGTCGGTCGAGACGGTCTCGGGGTTGCAGTTGACCATGATGGTCTCGTAGCCCGCCTCGCCGAGTGCCTGCACGGCGTGGACGCAGCAGTAGTCGAACTCGACGCCCTGCCCGATCCGGTTGGGGCCGGAGCCGAGCACCATGACGGTGTCGCGGTCGGCCGGCACCACCTCGTCGACCAGGTCGTAGGTCGAGTAGTGGTACGGGGTGTGGGCGGTGAACTCGCCGGCACAGGTGTCCACGGTCTTGAAGACGGGGCGGATGCCGGCGTCGATCCGGCGCTGGCGGATCGCGTCCGACGTGGTCGACAGCAGCGCGGCGAGCTGGTCGTCGCTGAACCCGTCGGCCTTGGCGGCGCGCAGCAGGTCGTCGCCGAGTGCGTGCAGGTGCTCGACGCCACGCACCTCGCGACGACGCTCGACCAGCTGGAGGAACTGGTCGACGAACCACGGGTCGATGCCGGTCAGCGACGACACGTCGTCGACCGACCAGCCACGGGTCAGCGCCTCGTCGACGGCGCGGAGCCGGTCGGCGGTGGGCCGGCGCAGCCGTGCCCGCAGGTCCTCGTCGTCGACCTCCAGCGGCGCCTGGGCCCCGAAGCCGACCCGGCCGTCCTCCAGCGAGCGCAGTGCCTTGTTCACCGACTCGCGGAAGGTGCCGCCGATCGCCATCGCCTCCCCGACCGACTTCATCTTCGTGGTCAGCGTGTCGTCGGTGCCACGGAACTTCTCGAAGGCGAACCGCGGGACCTTGGTGACCACGTAGTCGATCGTGGGCTCGAAGGCCGCCATGGTCTCGCGGGTGATGTCGTTGGGGATCTCGTCGAGGGTGTAGCCGATCGCGAGCTTCGCGGCGATCTTGGCGATCGGGAACCCGGTGGCCTTGGACGCCAGGGCCGACGACCGCGACACGCGAGGGTTCATCTCGATGACCACCTGGCGACCGGTCGCGGGATCCACCGCGAACTGCACGTTGGACCCGCCGGTCTCGACGCCGATGCGACGCAGCACCGCGAACGAGGCCGTGCGCATCTGCTGGTACTCGGGGTCGGACAGGGTCATCGCCGGGGCGATGGTCAGCGAGTCGCCGGTGTGCACCCCCATCGGGTCGACGTTCTCGATCGAGCAGATCACGACGCAGTTGTCCGCAGTGTCGCGCATCACCTCCAGCTCGTACTCCTTCCAGCCCAGCACGGACTCCTCGACCAGGATCCGGTGGACCGGCGAGTCGTGCAGGCCCTGCCGTGCCATGTCGCGCAGCTCGTCGGGGTCGTGGGCGATGCCGCCACCCTTGCCCCCGAGGGTGAACGACGGGCGCAGGACGACCGGGAACCCGTACTCGTCGGCGGCCTCCAGGGCCCCCTCGACCGAGTGCACGTGGGTGGAGGCGGGCGACTCGAGCCCGATCTCGGTCATGGCGTCCTTGAACCGCTGGCGGTCCTCGGCGGTCTGGATGGCGTCCAGGTCCGCTCCCAGCACCTCGACACCCAGCCGCTCGAAGACCCCGGCCTCCTGGAGCTCGACCGCGAGGTTGAGGGCGGTCTGGCCCCCCAGGGTCGGCAGGACCGCGTCGACCTGCTCGGCCTCGAGCACGCGCGTGACCGACGCGACCGTCAGGGGCTCGACGTAGGTGGCGTCGACCAGCTCGGGATCGGTCATGATCGTCGCCGGGTTGGAGTTGACCAGCACGACCCGCAGACCCTCCTCCCGGAGCACCTTGCAGGCCTGGGTCCCGGAGTAGTCGAACTCGCAGGCCTGGCCGATCACGATCGGCCCGGACCCGAGGACCAGGACCGAGGTCAGGTCGTCACGACGTGGCATGCTCAGGCTCCTGCGGGGGCGGTGGCGAAGGCGTGGTGCGCGGGTGTCTGCCCGGTCTCCATGAGACGCGCGAAGTCGTCGAACAGGTAGCGCGAGTCGTGCGGCCCCGGGGAGGCCTCGGGGTGGTACTGCACCGCGAAGGCCGGCAGGTCCAGGCAGGCCAGGCCCTCGACGCAGTCGTCGTTGAGGTTGACGTGGGTGACAGCCACCCGGCCGTGGTCGGCGGTGGTGAACACCCCGTCGCCGGCCAGCGCACCGAGGCTGTCGGCCACGACCGCGAACCCGTGGTTGTGCGAGCTGATCTCGACCACGCCGTCGCGGCGTCGCTGCACGGGCTGGTTCACCCCGTGGTGGCCGAAGGCGAGCTTGGTGGTCTCGGCGCCCAGTGCGAGGCCCAGCAGCTGCGAGCCCAGGCAGATGCCGAACACGGGGACCCGGCCCAGCAGGCCACGCACGGTCGCCTGGCCATGGATGACCGCCGCGGGGTCACCGGGGCCGTTGGACACCAGCACGCCATCGGGCTCGTGGGCCAGCACGTCCTCGGCGGTGGAGGTGGCGGGCACGACGCGGACGTCGCAGCCCATGTCGGCCAGCAGCCGCAGCATCCGTCGCTTCACGCCGTAGTCGATCGCGACCACCCGGAACCGGGCTTCGCCGGTGGCCGCGACGTCGTAGGCCTGCGCGGTGGTGACCTCGCCGGTCAGGTCGCGACCCCCCATCGTCGGCGACTCGCGCACCCGGGCCAGCAGCTCGTCCACGTCGAGCACCTCGGTCGACACGCCCGAGCGCATCGCACCGTGGTCGCGCAGGCGCAGGGTGACGGCACGGGTGTCGACCCCCTCGATGCCGACCACCCCGGCGTCGAGCAGGTCGTCGCGCAGGGTGGACGTGGCGCGGTGGCTGGAGACCCGACGGGCGGCCTCGGTCACGACGAACCCGGCGACCTGGATCCGGTCGGACTCGGCGTCGGCCTCGCACGTGCCGTAGTTGCCGACCATCGGCGCGGTCATCGTCACGACCTGTCGGCGGTACGACGGGTCGGTGAGGACCTCCTGGTAGCCGGCCATCGCCGTGTTGAACACCGACTCGCCGAACGCGGTCCCGTCGGCGCCGAACGCACGGCCACGGAAGGCCGAGCCGTCCTCGAGCACCAGCAGGGCCGGTCGGTCGGGGGTCACGGGCAGGCGGCTCATGCGGGCACCTTCGGGTCGGCGACGACCCCGTCTCTGAGTGTGAAGCGGCCACGGAGCAGGGTGTGGACCGGCCGGGAGGTCAGGGTCTCGCCGTGGAACGGGGTGTTGTGGGCACGGGAGTGCAGGGCCCGGCCGTCTACGGTCCAGCGTGCGTCGGGGTCCACCACCACCAGGTTGGCCGGGGCGTCGGGTGCGATCGGCCCCCCGTGGCCACCCATGTCGCGGACCCCGGCCGGTCGGGTCGTGAACGCCGCGACCGCGTCGAGCAGGGGCAGGTCACCGGGCTCGACGAGGTCGGTGACGACGACCGCCAGGGCGGTCTCCAGCCCGAGCATCCCGCACGGGGCGTGGTCCCACTCCTGGTCCTTCTGCTCATGGGGGTGCGGGGCGTGGTCGGTGGCGACGGCGTCGATGGTCCCGTCGGCCAGGGCGGCCCGCAGGGCGAGCACGTCGTCGCGGGTCCGCACGGGTGGGTTGACCTTGTAGACCGGGTCGTAGGTCGCCACCACCGTGTCGTCGAGGTGGAGGTGGTGCGGGGTGACCTCGGCGGTGACCCGCACGCCACGCTGCTTGGCAAGGCGGATCAACTCCACGCTGCCGGCGGTGGACACGTGTGGGACGTGCAGGCGCGCCCCCAGCCCGGCGGCCAGCAGCAGGTCGCGCGCGATCATGACCTCCTCGGCCTCGTGCGGCCAGCCCGGCAGGCCCAGCACGGCCGACATCCGCCCCTCGTTCATCTGGGCGTCCTCGGTGAGGTCCATGTCCTGGCTGTGGTTGGCCACGACCGCGTCGAACCGCGCCGCGTACTGGAGTGCGCGGCGCATGATCAGGGTGTCGGTGACCGGGATGCCGTCGTCGGAGAAGAAGTCGACCCGCGCGTGCGAGTCGTACAGCTCGCCCATCTCGGCCAGTCGCTGCCCGGCCAGTCCGACCGTGATCGCCCCGACCGGGCGGACGTCCACCAGCCCGACGTCGCGACCGCGACGCTCGACCAGCTCGGCCACAGCCGCGGTGTCGCACACCGGGAGCGTGTTGGCCATGGGGGCCACGGCGGTGTAGCCGCCGGCCGCCGCGGCCGCGGACCCGGTGGCGATGTCCTCGGCATCCTCGAAGCCGGGCTCGCGCAGGTGGGTGTGGAGGTCGACCAGCCCGGGCAGGACCCACAGCCCGGCACAGTCGACGACCTCGTCGCCGGCCTGGTCGGCCAGGTCCGGTCCGACCTCCACGATCCGCTCGCCGTCCAGGCGCACGTCGGCGACGTCGTCGTGTCCGCGGGTCGGGTCGACCACCCGGCCACCCTTCAGCATCAACGTCATGCGTCGACCTCCGAGCCGGCGATGAGCAGGTACAGGCAGGCCATGCGCACCGCGATCCCGTTGTTGACCTGGTCGGTGATCAGGGCCCGTGGCGAGTCGGCGACGTCCGGCGTGATCTCGACCCCGCGGTTCATCGGGCCGGGGTGCATCACGATCGCGTGGTCCGGCAGCGCGGCGAGGCGCCGGGCGTCCATGCCGTAGAGACGGTGGTACTCGCGGGTCGAGGGGAAGAAGGCGCGGTGCATGCGCTCGCGCTGGACCCGCAGCAGGTACAGCACGTCGGAGTCGCCCAACGCGTCGTCGAGGTCGGTGATGACCTCGACGTTGCCCCCGTCGGTCCATGCGGACAAGTCGGTCGGCAGCAGCGTGTCGGGCGCGACCAGGCGGACGGTGGCGCCGGCCAGGGTCAGCGCCTCGATCTCGGAGCGGGCCACGCGCGAGTGGATGATGTCCCCACAGATCGTGACCGTCAGCCCCGCGAGGTGGCCGAAGTGGCTCCGCATGGTGTAGAGGTCGAGCAGGGCCTGGGTCGGGTGCTGGTGCCACCCGTCCCCGGCGTTGAGGATCGGCACGTCGAGGTACTGGCTGAGCTGCAGCGGCGCCCCGGACGAGCCCGATCGCACCACCACGGTGTCGACGCCCATCGCGTCCAGGGTCAGGGCCGTGTCCTTGAACGACTCGCCCTTGGACACGCTCGACCCCTTGGCAGAGAAGTTCATCACGTCGGCCGACAGGCGCTTGGCGGCGATGTCGAAGCTGAGCCGGGTCCGGGTCGAGTCCTCGAGGAACAGGTTGCAGACCGTCCGGCCACGAAGGGTCGGGACCTTCTTGATGCGGCGGGCCGAGATCTCGTCCATCACCTCGGCCGTGTCCAGCACGAGGGCGAGGTCCTCGGCGTCCAGGTCGTCGATGCTGATCAGTCGCGTCGCCTTCATGCCCGGGCTCCCGACTCGCCGGCAGGGGCCGGATCGTGGGTCGGGACGGCCTCGAGGACGACCTCGTCGACGTCGTCGATCTCGGCCAGGCGCACGCTGATCCGCTCGGCCAGGGCGGTCGGCAGGTTCTTGCCGACGTGGTCGGCGCGGATCGGCAGCTCGCGGTGACCGCGGTCGACCAGGGTGACGAGCCGGATCGCGTCCGGACGCCCGACGTCGAGGATCGCGTCCATCGCCGCGCGGATGGTGCGGCCCGTGAACAACACGTCGTCGACGATGACCACGGTCGTGCCGTCGACGTCGACCGGGAAGCGCGTGTCGGCGAGGGCGCGGGGTGGGCGGGAGGCGACGTCGTCGCGGTACAGGGTCACGTCGAGCGGGCCGACCGGGACCTCGACGTCCTCGATCTCGCCGATGTTGGCGGCCAGGCGTCGTGCGAGCGGGACCCCACGGGTCTGGATCCCCATCAGGACCAGCCCGTCGGCGCCGTGGTTGGCCTCGACCAGCTCGTGGGCGAGGCGGCGCAGCGCCCGCCGGATGTCGTCGGCGTCCAGCAGCCGGCTCATCGGGGACCCCGTGGTCCGGCGTGGACGACGGCCGTCGGACCCCCCGACACGACGATGCCGACCCCGGGAACGGGATCGGCGAGCAGTGGACGAACTGGTGGTGGCACACGCGACGGCACGAGCCGTCTCCTTCCCGGCCTCACGGGACCGCGGTTAAAGGACGCTGGGCAACGCCGGTCACGATAGCGAGCGCCCTCGGGCGCTGCCCACCCGGGGACGTCTTGACGGACCGACCACGCCGCTGGTCACCGTGGACCGAACGACCGATGGCCACGCCCGTGGAGGGACGTGGCCATCGACGGTCCACGGACGCCGGTCGTGCGCGCCCGGGAGACGGGTCACGGCAGGTCGAGGACCTGGCCCGTGACGATGAGGTTCGGGTTGGCGATCGCGTCGTCGTTGGCGTCGTACAGCGACGGCCAGCCACCCGCCAGCGAGTACTCGCGGGCGATCTCGGCGAGGCTGTCACCGGCCTGCACGCGATACGTGCCCGACGACTCGCCCAGGTCGGCCTCCTCGGCCGCCCGGTCGTTGGCCGACGCCGGCAGCGCCAGCTCCTGGCCCGTGAAGATCAGGCCCGGCGTGCCGATGGCGTCCGCGTTGGCCTCGTAGAGGGTGCGCCAGCCACCGTCGACGCCCAGCCGGGCGGCGATCGATGCCAGCGTGTCACCACGCTCGACGGTGTAGGTCCCGTCGGTCTCGACCGCGACGGTGTCGTCGGAGGACGAGTCGTCTGCATCGTCGTCGGAGTCGCTGGACTGCTCGTTGCTCGACTCGTCGGACTGGTCGTCGGAGTCGTCGGACTGGTCGGCCGATGGCGCTGCCTCGGCGGAGCCGGACAGGTCGGCGGTGCTCAGGCCGAGCTTGGCGGTGCAGGCAGGCCATGCACCGGCCCCCTGCATGTCCAGCAGGGTCTCGGCTGCGGCGATCTGCTCACTGCGGGAGGCCTGGTGCGGGTACTCGGCGTACTGCTCGCCGCCGGCAGCGTCCCACGAGGACTTGGCGAACTGGAGACCGCCGTAGTAGCCGTTGCCGGTGTCGATGTCCCAGGTCTGGCCGGACTCGCACTCGGCGAGACGGTCCCAGTTGGAGTCGGCGCTGGCCGCGGTCGACAAGCCGCCGAGGGCGACGGCGGACACGGTGGCAGCCGCCACGGCGACACCTCGCCGGGTCCATGAACGCGTGGATGGTCGGACAGTCATGCACTGCTTTCGATCGGGGAAACCGTCACGACCAGCACCGCACGCACCCCTGCGGGCAACGCACTCGGCCGGTCGCGGGTCGGCGACCGTATGGGTCGCGTCGCCGGTCCCCGGGGTGCCGATCGGACACCTGCCGGAACGTCCAGTGGCCACCGAGCAACGGCTCATCGTGGCCTCGACGGCGGCCACAACGGCCGATCCCGTGGCGCCGGCCAGCCCGGCGGGCGCCCCTGTCCACCGGGCCGCTGCGTGAGCACTGACCGCACGCGAGGGGCCTGTGCCGTGCGGTCCACCCCTGCCCCGGGCCCCGACCAATCCCCCGTGCGGCGGGTGACGGACTGCCACCACCGGCGTCGAGTGCGACGACGGATCGCCCACTCCGGGCATCGACCGAGGAGGCGGACCGGGATTCCGAGCAGTTTCGGACGCCGGCACGTCGTCGTTGGGTCGCCGGACGTGGACCACGTCTCGGGGGGACCCGGGGGAAGGAAATGACATGAAGCGACTCGGGATGAGCGTCCTGCTCGCCGCCACGGTGCTGGTCGGCTCGGCCACGGCCGCCGCAGCGGACACGCCGGACAAGAACTGCTGGGGGGTGGTCTCGGCCCAGCGCGCCCAGCTCGGTGACCTCGGGCAGCACTCGGCGGCCCAGGCCACGCCACGCTCCGGCCTCGGCAACGTGACCAGGATCTTCGGGCTGGACCACGTCGGCGAGCTCGGCACCCTGTTGGCGAGCCTCGACGGGCTCGACGAGACCAGCTGCGGCTGACCGTCCGGTGACGCGTCCGGGTCACCCGGACGCGTCACCGACTACCGGACCGGGTCGCGTGACTCCGTGATCGCCGAGGCCTCCACGGCGTCGGTGTCGGCATCGTCCGCCACATCCGGCTCGCGATCGGCCGCCAGGTCCGACTCGGCCTCGTCGGTCACGTCCGGCTCGGGCTCCGCCGGCGCGTCGAGCTCGACACGCAACTGGTCGGCGTGGCGTCGGATGGCCTCCAGGATGCCGTTGACGAACCGGTGGGAGGCGTCGGTCGACAGTTCCTTGGCCAGTTCGAGTGCCTCGTCGATGACGACGGCGGCCGACACGTCCTCGGCCAGCAGCTCCCACGTCGCCATGCGCAGGATGTTGCGGTCGATCACCGGCATGCGCGCGACCTCCCAGCGGTGGGAGTAGCGCCCGATCATGCCGTCCAGCGCATGGCGGTGCCGGGCCACGCCGTCGACCAGCACTCGGGCGTAGTCGTCCATGGGCGCCCCGTCGACCGCCTGCTCGTCGTCGAGGTCGTCCAGCAACGCGACCGCGGCCGGATCCACCGCGATCTCGGCGATGGTCGCCGACGGGTCACGATCGCGCAGGTCGGCCTGGAACAGCACCTTGAGGGCACGCATCCGGGATCGGCGCGGATCGGTGGTGCCGGGACGCGGGCCGGACGTGACGGGATCGGGGGCGGGGTCGTCAGGCACGCGAGATGTACTCGCCGGAACGGGTGTCGACCTTGATCTTCTCGCCGACGTCGATGAACAGCGGCACCTGCACCTCGACGCCGGTCTCGAGCTCGGCCGGCTTGAAGGTCGACGTCGCGGTGTCCCCGGCGAGGCCGGGTTCGGTGTGGGTGACCTCCAGGACCACCGAGGCCGGGACCTCGACGCCGACCAGTCGCCCGTCGTACTCCTCGACCTGCAGCTCGTCGCCCTCGCGGACCCAGTTGGCCTGGTCACCGATGACGTCGGGCTGGACGTGGCGCTGCTCGTAGGTGTCGGTGTCCATCAGGACGTAGGCCTCGCCGTCGCGGTACAGGAACTGCAGTGCCTTGCGCTCGACGTAGGCCTGCTCGACGTCCTCGCCCGCGCGGAAGGTGCGCTCCAGCACCTTGCCGGTCTCGAGGTTCTTGAGCTTCGTGCGCACGACCGCCTGGCCCTTGCCGGGCTTGTGGTGCTCGTTGGTGACGACGGTCCACAGCTTGCCGTCCAGCAGCAGCGTCATGCCGTTCTTGAGTTGGTTCGTGGAGACCATCGGGGTTCCTGTGTCGCGTGCGTCGAGGCGGTCGGCGTGCAGCCGGCAGCGCGGAACGCAGGGCGGATCGGGTTGGCCGGAGGGGCGGTGACGAGGCCATGGTCTGGTCAGGCGGGTCTGGTCAGGCGGGTCTGGTCAGGCGGACGGGTGCGCCCCGGTCGGTGCGTCGGTCAGGACCCGTGGTCCGTCGTCGGTCACCACCAGGGTGTCCTCGATCCGGACCCCGCCGTGCCCCGGGAGGTAGATGCCGGGTTCGATCGTCAGCACCATGCCGGCGGACAGCCTATCAGTGGTCGCCAACGCGATGATCGGGTCCTCGTGGACCTCGAGGCCGACCCCGTGGCCCACCCCGTGGACGAACGCGTCGCCGTGTCCACCCTCGGTGATCACCCGTCGCGCGACCGTGTCGAGCTCGACGACGGGCTCGCCGACCCGCACGGCCGCGACGCCGGCGGCCTGGGCCCGCTCGACCAGGGCGTGCACGGCCAGCAGGTCGTCGTCCACCTCGCCGACCGCCACGGTCCGCGTGAAGTCGGCGTGGTAGCCGTCGACGCGCGCACCGATGTCGGTGGTGACCAGCTCCCCCGCACGGATCGGCCGGTCGGTCGGTTCGTGGTGTGGCACCGCGCCGTTGGTGCCCGCGGCGACGATGCTCGGGAAGGCCACGCCGTCGGCGCCCAGGTCGACCATCGTGCGCTCGATCCGGGTGGCCAGCTCCCGCTCGGTGACCCCGACCAGGTCGGTCCCGGCCGCGACGACCTCGACTCGCCAGGCCGCGACGGTCAGGTCACAGGCCCGCGCGAGGCGTCCCACCTCCGCGTCGTCCTTGACCAGGCGCAGCCCGCCGACCAGCCCGGTCCGGGCCACCAGCGCGTCGCCCGTGCGCTCCGACCAGGTCCGCGCCCGCGCGTGGCTCACCGCGGTCGGGTCGAAGGCGACCGGACCGAGCCCGTCGGACACGGCGGTCGCCACGGGGGCGAACAGGTCGCGGTCGATCCGGACCTCGAGGTCGTCGGTGTCGTCGACCCGGCCGGCGTAGCGGGCATCGGTGGCGAGGAGGTGGCGCCCGTCGGCCCGGACGAACACCGCCCCGTTGGACCCGGTGAACCCGGTCAGCCAGGCAAGGTCCGCCGCGCCAGTCACCCACAGCCCGGCGAGGCCCTCCGTCGCCAGGGTCTCCGCCAGCCGGGCACGGCGCGCCACCAGGTCCGGGGTGGGCAGGTCGCCACCGCCCGCCGTCACGAACCCTCCCCGGCGGCGGCGCGTGCACGCAACAGTCCCACGACGGCACCGACGGCCAGGGCGTAGCCGTTCACGCCGAAGCCGGCGATCGTGCCGTCGACCACGGGGGCGATCACCGAGGTGTGGCGGAAGCGCTCCCGGCCGTGGACGTTGGACAGGTGGACCTCGACCTTCGGCAGGTCCAGGATCGCCAGGGCGTCCGCCAGCGCATGGCTGGTGTGGGTCAGCGCGCCGGCGTTGACGACCACCGCGTCGGTGCCGTCGTCGCGGGCCGCGTGCACGCGACTGACCAGGTCACCCTCGTACTCGGACACGACCGCGTCGATCTCGACGTCGGCCGGCTCGCCGGCCCGTCGGGCCACCGTGACCACGTCGTCGAGCGTGGCCGTGCCGTACACCGCCGGGTCGCGGGCACCCAGCTGGGACAGGTTCGGACCGTGGAGCAGCAGGATCCGCAGGCTCATCCGCGCACCCGTCCGTCGTGGGCCGCCGTGGCGGCGTCCGTGGACTCGTCGGGGGCCTCGTCGGCCACCTCGCCCGTCGCGTCGTCGCCGGGTGGCCGCACGGCCGCGTCCTCGACGACGTCGATGGCGGCATCGATCTCGGCCCGGGTGGGACAGACCACCGTCGGGCTCCCGATGGCGTCGAGCACCACGTAGCGGACCACCCGGTCGGCCTTCTTGTCCCGGGCCATCAGGTCGGCGACGGCGTCGCGGTCCAGCACTGGCACGCCCGTGGGCAGTCCGAGCGCGCCGAACAGCTCGGTCGTGCGACGCCGGATGGCACGACCGTGCAGCTTCATCTGCTCACCCAGTGCCAGCGCGACCAGGATGCCCGCGGCGACGGCCTCGCCGTGCCACCAGGTGTCGTAGCCGGTCAGGGACTCCAGGGCGTGGGCGTAGGTGTGTCCGAGGTTGAGATGGGCTCGCACACCCTGCTCGTCGACGTCGGCCGCCACGACCGCCGCCTTCACCTCGACGTTGCGCCGGACCAGGTCCGCCCGGCCGTCGCGGTCGTCGAGCACGGCTGCCCCGGCGGTCGTGAGGTCGTCGAACAGGTCGGGGGCCGCGATCAACGCATGCTTGACGACCTCGCCGAACCCCTCGCGCAGGACCCGGCGGGGCAGGGTCTCCAGCAGGTCGGTGTCGGCGACCACGGCGGCCGGCTGGTGGATGGCCCCGACCAGGTTCTTGCCGACCGGCAGGTCGATCCCGGCCTTGCCACCGATCGCGGCGTCGACCTGGGCCAGCAGGGTGGTCGGGACCTGCACGACGTCGATCCCGCGGTTGTAGGTGGCGGCGAGGAAGCCCGCGAGGTCGCACACGACGCCGCCACCGAGCGCGACGACCACGTCGCGTCGCTGCAGGCCGGCCGCTGCGCACCGCGACCACAGGTCCACCAGCGTCTCGGACGTCTTGGCGGTCTCGCCGTCGGGGACGGTCACCACGGTGACCTCCAGCCCTGCCTCCTCCAGCGAGGTCTGGACGTCGTCGAGCCAGTGGGCCGCGACCGGGTCCTGGGTGACGACCAGCGCACGCAACGCGCGCGTGTGGTCGGCGGCCAGCGGGCCCACCCGGCCACGGATGCCGGGCCCCACGTGGACGTCGTAGGGATGGTCGGGAACCTCGACGGGAATCTTCACGGCAGGATCGCCTCGAGCTCGGAGGGTGTCAGCACGTCACGATGGTGGCGCAACCAACCCAGGACTGCATCCACGACCTCGTCCACGGGCTGGTCGGCGTCGATCACGACGTCGGCCACGGCCAGGTAGCGGTCGTCGCGGGCGGCCTTCACCTCGGCCACCCGGGTGGCCGCATCGTCACCGAGCAGCGGGCGGCCGTCACCCGTCCCGACCCGGGCCACCAGCGTGTCCACGGGCACGTCCAGGTGCACGAGGACCCCGGTGAGGGTCAGGTCGGCCACCGGGCCGTCGGCCAGCACCGTGCCACCGCCCAGCGCCAGCACCAGGTCGGGCACGGCGGCGAGCTCGCGCACCACCACCGCCTCGTAGTGGCGGAAGGCACCCTCGCCCTCCTGGGCGAAGATCTCGGGGATGCTGCGTCCGACCCAGCGGGCGATCTCCTCGTCGGTGTCGACGAGTCGTCGGCCGAGCCGGGCCGCGAGCGCGCGTCCGACGGTCGACTTGCCCGCGCCCATCATCCCCGACAGCGAGATCGTGGAGCTCATGGACGACGCCCCGGCCGTGCCGGGCTGGCCGAGCCCGTCATCGGTCCGCGATCGCGTCGCGGTACGCGGCCAGGTTGCGCACGACCTCGTCGACGGTGTCGCCCCCCGTCTTCTCCAGCAGTGCCGCCGCGAGCTCGAACGCCACGACGTGCTCGAGGACCACGCCGGCCCGGGGGACGGCACAGGCATCGGACCGCTGCGTGATCGCGACCGCGTCCTCGTGGGTGTCGAGCTCGGCGGTGGCCAGGGGACGGGGCAGGGACGACAGCGGCTTCATCGCCACCCGCATCACCAGCGGCTCGCCGGTCGTCATGCCGGCCTCGATCCCGCCCGACCGGTTCGTGGCGCGGGTGAACCGGGCGCCGTCGTGCCCGATCTCGTCGTGGGCGGCCGACCCGGGCGTGTCCGCGACCGCGAAGCCCAGGCCGAACTCGACGCCCTTCATCGCCTGCACCCCGACGGCCGCCGCGGCCAGGCGGGCGTCGATCGTCCGGTCACGGTGGACGTGGCTGCCGAGCCCGGGCGGCAGGCCGTGGGCGATCACCTCCATCACCCCGCCGAGCGTGTCGTTGTCGGCGTGGGCCGCGTCGATGCGGGCCACCATCGCCTCGGCCGTCGGCCCGTGGAGGGTCCGCACGGGGCTGGCGTCGACCGCGGCGAGGTCGTCGGGTCCCGGGCGCGGGGCGTCGTCGGGCAGGGTCACCCCGCCGATGTTCGTCACGTGGCTGACCACCGTCACCCCGACCTCGGCCAGCAGCGCCTTGCAGGCGGTGCCCACCACGGTTCGTGCCGCAGTCTCGCGGGCCGAGGCTCGTTCGAGCGCGTCGCGGACGTCGTCGTAGCCGTACTTGAGCGCACCGACCAGGTCGGCGTGGCCGGGTCGAGGCCGGGTCAGTCGTCGCCCACGGCCGGTGTCGCGGACCTCGTCGAGGTCGTCCCGGGCCAGCGGGTCCATGGCGTCGACCCACTTGGGCCACTCGGTGTTGTGGATCACCACGGCCAGCGGCGTCCCCAGCGTGCGACCGTGGCGGAGCCCGCCGAGGAACTCCAGGCGGTCGACCTCGAAGTCCATCCGCGGACTGCGACCGTGCCCGAGCCGACGTCGGAACAGCTCGTGGTCGAACTGCTGGCGCTCGAGCTCCAGTCCGGCCGGCAGCCCCTCCACGGTGGCCACCAGGGCGGGTCCGTGGGACTCGCCGGCGGTCAGGTAGCGCAGTCGCGTCACGGTCGGCTCCGGGGCGGGGTCTCGCTGGTCGGGGCACCGGACCGCGTCGTGCGGACCGGGCGGAGGACGAGCCTACGGCGTGTCCGCGCGAGGCCGATCCGCCACGCGCCCCGACGGTGACCGTCAGGCGAGGGCCAGCCCCCCCAGCCCCGGCAGGTCGCCACCCACGAGGAGCGCCGTCACGGCCCCGACCGCCAGGTACGGCCCGTACGGGACACGGGCGCTGGCGGCCCGCCCCGTGGCCAGCAGCACGATCGCGACCACGCCCGCGGCCACCACCGTGGTGTAGACGAACACCAGCGCGACGTCGGCGCCCAGCCACCCGACCGCCATCCCCAGTGACGGCGCCCACTTGACGTCGCCCATGCCCATGCCCGGCTCGCCCCGGACCAGCTCGAACAGCAGCGACATCGCCAGCATCACCGCCGGCACGGCCAGCCCGACCAGCACGGCCCGGCGCCAGTCGACCCACGTGCCGACCGTCAGCGCGAGGCCAGTGACCGCCGCGAGGCTCCAGCCAGCCAGCGGCAGGGTCAGGCGATTGGGGATGATCATGTGGGCCAGGTCGATGGGGGTCGCGACCACGACCGACCACGCCACCGGGGCCAGCAGGACCAGGACCGGTCCCGGGTGGACGACCACGACACCACCCACGACCACCACGACCGCGAGCTCCACGACCGGCAGGGCCCACGGGATCGCCACGCCACAGGTGCGACAGGTCCTGCCCAGCCGGATCCACGACACCACCGGGACGACGTCGCCCCACGCCAGGTCGTGGTCGTCGGTGAGGCACCGGGGCCGCCAGGGCCGGCGGACGGCCCGCCCGTCACCCCAACGCACGACCGCGGTGGTGGCGGGATGGATCGACGCCAACACGAGGATCGCGGCCAGGACCTGCCCCCACGGACTCCACCAGTCCGTCACGACCCCTCCCCACCACCGTCGGCGCGTGCCGCCAGCTCGTCGCGGGCAGCGGAACGCATGGCATCCACGTCGGGCGCCGTCCCGGTCCAGCCCTGCAGGGCCGCTGCGGCCTGCCCGACCACCATCTCGAGTCCGTCGACCGTGGCGGCACCGGCCCGCCGCGCATCGGTCAGGAACGGCGACGGCGGGGACGCGTAGTTGCAGTCGTAGGCGAGTTGGCCCGGATGCAGCTCGTGCAGGGGTGCGGGCAGTCGCTCACCGTGCCAGCCCAGCGGGGTGGCGTTGACGACCAGGTCCGACCCGGCCACGGCGGCCGCGACGTGCTCCGTGCGGTCCACGGCGGTCACCGCCACGGTCGACGACGACGCCCCGACGGCCGCGACCAGCTCGTGACCGCGCCCGGGGTCGCGTGCCACGACCGTGACGGTGGTCCCGCGCCCGACCAGCGCGGCCACCACGGCGCGGGCGGCCCCACCGGAACCGAGCACCACTGCGCGGTCGACGACCAGGTCCCCGAGGCCGGCGAGGAAGCCCGCGACGTCGGTGTTGTCGCCGACCAGCCCGGCGTCGGTCACCGTCAGGGTGTTCACCGCGCCGACGGCCCGCGCGGTCGCGGTCAGGTCCACGCACGCCGACATGACGGCCTGCTTGTGGGGCACCGTGACGTTCGCCCCCCGCAGGCCCAGGGACACCAGCCCGTCCAGCGCGCCCGGCAGTGACGCCGGCACCACGTCCAGCGCGACGTAGACCAGGTCGAGCCCGGCGGCCGCGATCGCGGCGTTGTGCATGGCCGGGGACACCGAGTGGGCCACGGGGTGGCCGATGACGGCCAACAGCCCGGTCGACGACGTGATCACGCGTCGGCGCACTCGCCGGCCTCCCGGTAGGCCGCGACGTTCTCCTCGTGCTCCTCGGCCGACTCGGCGAACACGTGGGTGCCGTCGCAGGCGTCGTCCAGCACGTAGAACGTGAAGTCGGTCTCGGCCGGGTTGAACGCCACCTGGATGGCCTGGGCGCGGGCTCCCGCGATCGGGGTCGGCGGCAGTGCGTCGATCTCGTAGGTGTTCCAGGCGGAGCCCTCGGCCTCGCCCTCCATCGCACGGGCGTACTCGTTGGTGGCGTCGATCTGCAGACGCATCGGGATGTCGAGCCGGTTGCGGATCACCGAGGCGATCAGCGGCCGGTCCTCGCTGACCTGGGCCTCGCGCTCGATCATCGAGGCGATGATCAGGGCGTCGTAGCGGTCCACGTCGTCCTCGGCGGCGGCCGTCACCTGCTCGGGGGGCACGGCGTCCATCGTCTGGCCGGTCTGGTCGATGAGCCGCTGGAGGATCTCGGTCGGCTCGGCGTCCAGCTCGAAGTCGTAGGTCAGCGGGAACAGCAGGCCCTCGAAGGCCTGGTTGGAATCGGGCAGCTCGTCCAGGGGCGGCACCCACTCCGGCATGACCAGCGGGCCGCCCTCCGGGTCGTTGCGCTGGGCGTCGAGGACGTCGGCGAACTCGATGGCCTCGAAGGAGGTCTGCTCGGCCAGGCGGGTCAGCGTCTGGTCGATCCGCAGCCCCTCCGCGACGGTGATCCGCAGCAGGCTCGGGCCGGCCTCGATGACGTCCACGACCGACACCACGTCCATGCCGGTCTCGAGCTCGTAGTTGCCCGGCGCGATCGTCTCGGCGATGTCGCGTCGGTTGACCTCGTCGATGAAGTCGTTGGCGCCCACCACGCCCTGGTCGTCGAGGTTGCTCGCGACGATCGTCGCGGACTGGCCCGGCGCGATCTCGAAGTCGACCGGGAGGCCGGGCTCCACGGGGTCGGGCAGGACCCCGCCGGCGATGCGCTCGAGCCCACTGCTGAGCCCCCAGATGGCCGCCGCGACCATCGCGACCAGCACGACGGCGAAGATCTTGGATCCCCGGCTCAGCGCCACGACGTTCCTCTCCCGTTGGGGACGCGTCCACTCATCGGCGGAGGCGCCGGGCGTCCAGCACGCCTCGGAGGATCAGGCTGGCGGCGACCCGGTCCACGACGTCGCGTCGTCGGCGACGACGTACGTCGCCCTCCAGCAGCGCCCGCTCGGCCTCGACGGTCGACAGGCGTTCGTCCCACAGCAGGACCGGCAGGCCGGAGCGACTCGCGATCTCCTCGGCGACGACCCGGCACTGCTGGGCGGCGCTGCCCTCGCGGCCGGCCATGGTACGTGGGTAGCCCACGACCACGGCGACGGGCTGCTCGTCGTGGATCGCGGCCAGCACGACGTCGGCGACCTCCTCGGGATCGGTCGATCCGGGGACCGTGTCCAGGGGCGTGGCCACGACCTGGCCCGGGTCGGTCACGGCCAGCCCGACCCGCACGTCGCCCACGTCCACGCCCAGCAACCGACCCGCCGCCGGCAGCGTGTCCAGCCCGCGGCTGCCAAGGGCGACGTCATCCACGGGCGAGCTCGCGCGCCTCGTCGGCCGCCCGCTGGAGCGCCTCGTCCAGCCGGGAGCCGTCGCGGCCACCCGCCTGGGCCATGCCGCCCTTGCCACCGGCGCCGCCACCGACCAGCTTCGCCGCCGGCTGCAGGACGTCCCGGGCCGCGACGCCGGCCTCGACCAGGTCGTCGGTCAGGGCCGCGACCAGCTGGGCCTTGCCGTCGTCGCTGCCCGTGCCCACCACGGCGACGCCCCGCTCACCGAGCCGCTGGCGGATGTCACCGGCGACCTGGCGCAGGCCGTCCATGTCCAGCCCGTCCAGGGACACGGCCACGATCCCCAGCCCGTCGGCGTCACGCTCGACCTCGTCGGCCAGGTCGACGGCACGGCCGGCCAGGTCGGCCTGGCGCAGGCGCACCAACTCCTTCTCGGCGGCCCGGAGCCGCTCGACGAGCGACTCGATGCGCGCCACCGCCTCGTCCGAGCGGGTGTTGAGCGTGCGCGCGACCTCCTCGGCCACCAACCGCTCGTTGGTCAGGTAGCGGTAGGCGTCGATGCCGGTCAGCGCCTCCACCCGTCGGGTGTTGGCGCCGATCGACTCCTCGCGGGCGATGACGATCGTGCCGATCTCCGCACCGTGGGGCACGTGGGTCCCACCGCACAACTCCTTGGAGAAGTCACCGATCGTCACCACCCGGACGACGTCGCCGTACTTGTCCCCGAAGTTGGCCACGGCGCCGGCCGCACGGGCGTCGTCGAGGTCCATGATCTCGGTCCGGACCGTGGGGTCCCGCAGGACACGCTCGTTGATCGTGCCCTCGATGGTGGCGAGCTGGTCGTCGGCCACGCCCTCGAAGTGGGGGAAGTCGAACCGGAGCCGCCCCGGCGTGACCAGCGAACCCGCCTGCTGGGCGTGCTCGCCGAGCACCTCCTTGATGGTGGCGTGCAGGACGTGGGTGGCCGAGTGCGACCGGGCCGTGGCGATCCGGCGGTCGGGGTCGACGGTGGCGACGACCTCCTGGCCGGGGGTCACCTCCCCGGCGACGACCCGGACCCGGTGGGTCGACACGCCCTCGATGGCCTCCTGGGTGTCGAGCACCTCCAGGCGGCCACTGGGCGTCACGAGCAGTCCGGCGTCGCCGACCTGGCCACCACCCTCGGCGTAGAACGGGGTCCGGGGCAGCACGACCTCGAGCTCGTCACCCTCGCTGGCCACGTCGACCAGGCCGGCCACGGTGACCAGGGCCCCCACGGTCGACTCGGCCCGGAGGTGGTCGTAGCCCACGAACTCGGTGCTGCCGGTGGCCGCGGCGGCCTCGCGGTAGACGCTGGCCGGCACTCCCCCGGACCCGGACTTGGCCGCGGCCCGCGCGCGTTCCTGCTGGGCCGTCATCAACTCGTCGAACCGGTCCTGGTCGAGCTCGAGCCCGGCGTCGGCGGCGATCTCGGCGGTGAGGTCGATCGGGAAGCCGTAGGTGTCGTGCAGCTGGAAGGCGACGTCGCCGGACAGGGGGTCGCCGTCCCCGAGGTCGGCCAACTCGTCGTCGAGCATCGCCAGTCCGGCCGCCAGGCGGTCCCGGAAGCCTGCCTCCTCGGCCGTCGCGACCCGCATGATCAGCTCGCGCTGGCGCTCCAGCTCGGGATAGCCGGGTCGCATGACCTCGATCACGGCGTCGATCATGGGGGGCAGGACCCGGGCATCGGCGTCGGTGACACCCAGCAGGTGGCTGTGGCGCACCGCGCGTCGCAGCAGCCGTCGCAGCACGTAGCCCCGACCCTCCTTGGCGGGCAGCACCCCGTCGGCGATCAGGAAGGCGGTCGCACGCGCGTGCTCGGCCAGGACCTTCAGGCTGACGTCGTGCTCGTCGCTGTCGCCGCGCTCGACCCCCGTCACCCGGCTGGCGGCCGCGAGCAGCGAGACCCACACGTCCGTCTCGTACAGCGTCGGCACGTCCTGCAGGATCGTCGCGAGCCGGGCCAGGCCCAGCCCGGTGTCGACGTTCTTCGCCGGCAGCTCGCCGACGATGTTGCCGTCGTCGTCACAGACGAACTCGGTGAAGACGAGGTTGTAGTACTCGACGAAGCGCTCGTCGTCGACCGCGGGGCCGCCGTCCTCGCCGTACTCGGGGCCCTTGTCGTAGAAGAACTCGCCGCAGTAGCCCGCCGACCCCGCCTGGCCCGTCCACCAGAAGTTGTCGCTGTCGAAGCGCTGGATCCGCTCGCGCGGGATGTCGGTCTCCTCGAGGATGATCTCGACGGCCTCGTCGTCGTTGACGTGGGCACTGGCCCAGATCCGCTCCGGGTCCAGCCCGAAGTGGTCGACCGACAGCTCCCACGCCCAGCGGATCGCGTCGCGCTTGTAGTAGTCCCCGAAGCTGAAGTTGCCGAGCATCTCGAAGAACGACAGGTGCCGCGCGGTCCGACCGACGTTCTCGATGTCGTTGGTGCGCACGCACTTCTGGTAGCTGACGATCCGCGGTGCGGGGGGCTCGGCGTCACCGGCGAAGTACGGGGCGAACGGGAGCATCCCGGCGATGTTGAGCAGGACGGTGGGGTCCTGCGGGATCAGGGGAGCCGACGCCACGCGCCGGTGGTCCCGCTCGACGAAGAAGTCGAGGAAGGTCTCGCGGATCTCGAAGGTGTTCACGGGGGTGGATTTCCTGCGGCTCGGGGCCGGTCGGGACGGACCCTGCATGCTATCCCGGCCCACCTCGCCGACCGGGAGCAGGGCGCGATCCCGGGCCGGAGCGGCGCTGCGCCCCCTAGGGTCGAGGCACGGGCCCACGGGGCGGGCCACCGATTGAAGGATCGACGCGATGGACCGCACGACCAACGTGACCACCCGACCGTGGCTGCGCCCGCTCGTCCTGCTGGCCCTGCTGGCCCTCGCGCTCCCCCTGGCGACACCGAGTTCCGCCGCCGCGCCCCCCGCGGCCCGTGGTGGCTGGTCGATCGAGGTCCTGTCGTCGCCGCCGGACCAGGTGTCGGGTGGCGACGCCCGGCTCGCGATCGAGCTGCCCCCCGGCCAGGTCGGCAAGGTGGCGGTGCTCGTCGGTGACCGTGACCAGACCGACGCCTTCGTGCCGACCGGCGCGGGCCGGCTGGAGGGGGTCGTGGACGGCCTCGACCTGGGACCGAACACGGTGAGCGTGGTCCGGGCCAACAACAGCCGCGTGGCGATGTCCCAGACCGTGCTGACCAACCACCCGATCACCGGACCGATGTTCTCCGGGCCCCAGCAGCAGCCCTTCCTGTGCTCCACCCCGGGTGACTACGGCAACGCCGAGCTGGCCGGACCGGTCGACGACGACTGCTCGATGGACACCGTCGTCAGCCACAAGTACCGCACCACCGACGGCAGGTTCGTCGACTACGACCCGGATGCCCCCCGGCCCGACGACATGGCCACGACCACCACGATCGACGGCACGACGGTGGACTACGTCGTGCGGTGGGAGCGGGGCACGATCAACCGGTTCATCTACTCGATCGCGGTGCTGTCCCCCGGCGGCGCGTCGAACGACCCCGAGACGGCCCCGGACCTGTCGGCGTGGAACGGCCGGTTGATCTACCGCTTCCAGGGTGGGGTCGGCATCGGCCACTACCAGGGTGATCCGTCACGCAGCCGGATGCTCGAGGACCAGGCGCTGTCACGGGGCTACGCGATCGCCTACTCGACCGGCACCAAGGCCGGCGAGCACTACAACCTGGTGGTGGGCGGCGAGACGGCGATCATGGTCAAGGACCGGTTCGTCACCCACTACGCCGACCCGGACTACACGGTCGGGCTGGGCGCGTCCGGGGGCGCGATCCAGCAGTACGTCTACGGGCAGAACCACCCGGGCCTGATCGACGCGGCGATCCCGGTGTACTCCTACCCCGACATGATCACCCAGACGATCCACGTCGGTGACTGCGAGCTGCTCGAGCGCTGGATCGACCTGCAGGTCGTGTCCGGGTCCGCGAAGTGGGCCGACTGGACGAACCGCACCCTGCTGGAGGGCATGAACGCCATCAACGGGTTCGACAACGACTACCTGGCCGTCATGCCACCGGGCTTCCCGGCCGGCAGCTCGGAGTGCATCAACGGCTGGCGCGGCCTGTCCCCCCTGGTGCTGAACCCGAACTTCGGGACCGCCCCCGGCATCACCCCGGCGCAGCAGGCGGCCACCGAGTGGACCCACTTCGGGGACGCGATCAACGTCTACGGGCTCGCCGACGACGGGTTCGCCCGACGCACGTGGGACAACGTCGGCGTGCAGTACGGCCTGGAGTCCCTGGTCGCGGGCGACCTGACGGTCGCCGAGTTCCTCGACGTCAACGCCCGGGCGGGATCGTGGAAGAACGAGCCGGACATGGTGCAGGAGGGCTGCCCGTTCATCCAGCCGGCCTGCCCGGACCCCGCGGACCTCGCGGGGCTGGGCTTCGGCGAGATCTGGCCGGACCTGGTCGACCCGTGGTCGTGGCGCAACATGGCGCTGTCGCCCGACGGGGGCGCCACGCCGGCACCCCGTGCCAGTGCCGACCCCGGGGCCGTCGAGGCCGCCCACGAGGCGGGCCTGGTGTTCAGGGGCGAGCTCGAGATCCCCGTGATCGACTGGCGCAACTACCTCGAGCGCGAGCTCGACATGCACAACTCGCACCAGTCGTTCGCCTCCCGCCAGCGGCTGCTCGACCACGACGGCGACGCCGGCAACCAGGTGATCTGGTTCACCGACGGCAACGACGACGGCGACGAGTACGACCAGACCGGGCTCGCCCTGGAGGTGATGGACGACTGGATGGCCGCGATCGTGGCCAACCCGCGACGCTCCGTGGCCGACAATCGTCCCCCCGCCGCCGTCGACTCGTGCTTCGATGCCTCCGGCACCCTCCTCGCGGCCGGCGAGGACGCCTGGGCCGGCATCCTCGACGATGCACCGGCCGGACCGTGCACCGAGGCGTTCCCGCTGTACTCCACGTCACGGATCCGGGCCGGCGGACCCATCACCGGCGACGTGTTCCAGTGCGACCTGCAGCCGGTCGCCGACGCGGTCCAGGCCGGCGTGTACGGCGACGTCGTCCTGGACGCCGCGGCCGTCGCACGCCTCGAGGCGATCTTCCCGACCGGCGTGTGCGACTGGTGAACACCTCCGACCCGGTGGGTGGCAGCGCGACGTCGCTGACCATGCCCGAGCCCCTGCGACCCGGGGACCGCGTGGTGGTCCTGGCCCCGGCGGGGCCGGTGCCACGCGACCGCCTGGATCGGGGCCTGGCCTGGTTGCGCGCCAGTGGCTTCGACGTCGTCGAGGCGGCCGCGCTGCGTGGGCGCAGCGGCCACGGTCTGCCGTTCCTTGCCGGCGACGACGACCGCCGGCGCCACGACCTGGTCACCGCCTTGCGCGACCCGGACGTCCGCGCGGTCGTCGCGGCACGTGGCGGCGACGGCACCCCACGCCTGCTGGACGCGATGCCCTGGGACGAGCTGGCCGCGGCGCCACCCACGATCGTCGCCGGGCTGTCCGACCTCACCTGCCTGCACCAGGCGCTGGCCCGACGCCTGGGCTGGGCCACGCTGTGGTCACCGATGCCCGGCACGGCGGTGCTTGGCGGCACCGCGCCGGACGAGTGGTCCCGGGCCGGACTGCTGGCGGCACTGACGGGCCGGGGCGACCCGCTGGTGCTGGCGGGGCAGACGCTCGTGGACGGTCCTGCCGTCACGGCACCACTGGTCGGCGGCACGCTGGCGTTGCTGTCGGCGATGGTGGGCACGCCGGGCCACCAGCGCGCCGATGGGGCGATCGCGGTCCTGGAGGACGTCGGCGAGCGCCCCTACCGGATCGAGCGCTTCCTCACCCACCTGCTCCGTGCCGGCTTCTTCGACGGCTGTCGTGGGATCGCGGTCGGCGACCTCGTCGACTGCGAGCCGGCCGACCAGACGATGGCGGTCGTGGCGGACTTCGCCCGGCGGGTGGCGCTCCCGGTCGTGGTCGGCCTGTCCTTCGGACACGGACCGCGCCAGGCCTCGCTGTGGCTGGGGCGACCCGCCACACTGGACCCGGCGACGGCGACCCTGTCCCAGGCACCTCGACCCTGACATCCGCACCGGAGCCCACGTGGCCACGATCGCCTTCGACGTGAACGAGACCCTGCTGAGCCTGGCACCGCTCGGGCCGGTCCTCGGCGACGTGGTGGGCGATCCCGCCGCGACCGGCGAGTGGTTCGCTCGGCTGCTGCACACCTCGCTGGTCGTCGACCACCTCGACCACCACGAGCCCTTCGACCGGGTGGCGGTCCGCGCCCTGGGACGTGTCGCGGCCGNACCGGGGCCGCACCCTGGACGACGCCCAGGCGACGCGCGTGGTGGACGCCATGCGGCACCTGCCTCCCCACGACGACGTCGTCGGTGGGCTGGTCGCGCTGCGTGCCGACGGACACCGACTGGTCGCCTTCTCGAACTCGTCCACGGAGGCCCTGGCGGCCCAGCTCGGCCATGCCGGCCTCGACGAGCACCTCGACCTCGTCGTCTCGGTGGACGGTGGCGGTCGGTTCAAACCCGCCGAGGCCGCCTACGTCCACCTGTGTCGCGAACTGGACGCGTTCGCCGACGAGGTCACGCTGGTGGCCGCGCACGACTGGGACGTCGCCGGGGCGCGGGCCGCCGGACTGCAGGGCGTGCTGCTGGCCCGACGACCGGACCGGTGGCACCTGCCCGGACCGCCGGACCCGGTGGTGTCGACGGTCGCAGCGGTCGCCCACGTGCTGGACGTGGCGTGATCTTGGTCGACCGGCCGATCTGGCATGCCCACGGCAGGCGGTGGTCACATCTGGTCAGCGACACCTCGGTGGTCGAGTTGCACACCTTCGCCGCGGAGCTCGGCCTGCCGGGCCGCGCGTTCCACCGCGACCACTACGACCTGCCGGAGCATCGCTGGGAGGACGCCGTCGACGCCGGTGCCGTCCCGGTGACAGCCCGGGAGCTGGTCCGACGCCTGCGGGCAGCCGGCCTGCGTCGTCCGCGCCGGGGCCGCCGCTGACCCCTTCGGCAGTCAGGACTCGTCGTCGGGTTGCAACGCCCGGCGCTCGCGGGTGATGTTGGCCAGGGCCGCCGCGGTGCGACGGGCGCGATCCTCCGACGGCCCGACCAGGAAGCCCGACCGGTCCAGCCGGGTCGCGAGCCGGTCGAGGACGTCGGTGCGGCCCCGTCGCCACTGCGCATCGTCCAGGCCGGCGTACTCGGCGCGGACGTCGCGGACGTAGGCGTCGTAGCGGTCCGGAGGCGACGACAGGATCCACAGGTCCCCGTCCACGAGCAGCCGGCCGGGCGGATCGTCACGGCCCGGGTCGTGCGTCGCGGTCAGCAGGACCAGCCGGGCGACCTCCTCGCGGACGACCCGCCCCACGCCGAGCTCGCCCAGGACGGCGTCCGCGTGCTGGGCACTGCGCTGCTCGTTGTCGTCGCGGCCGGGGACGTACACGACGTCGTGGAACAGTACGGCGAGCTCGACCTGCAGCGGCACCTGGCCCCAGCTGCCGTCGAGCGCGACCAGTCGATCGACCTCCGCGAGCACCTCCGCCAGGTGCCGGCGGGAATGGTGGTGGCGACCGGGCCGGTCGTGATGGCCCAGCTCCCGGTGGGCGACGGTGGCGAACACCTCCGGGTCCGGCATGCTCGCGGACTCGCGCAGTGCCGGCTCGCGGACACGGGCCGCGAGCAGGGCGTCACGACAGCGCGCCACGAGGGGATCGATCGACGTGCCGCCCATCGCCCCTCCTCACCGCGTTCACCGCCCGCGTGTCCGGCTCGTCCCAGACGTGCGGGCGGGGCGCCCCGAGCGTCCAGTCAACCACGTCGGCCCGGGGTGGGCGCCGACCCGTCGACCGGCATGTCGCCGGACGGTCCCGTCCCGTCGACGGAACGGACCAGCCGTGCCCGGCCCGGCAGGTCGTGGACCCGGCGGTACCGGGCGACCAACTCGTCCCACGCCACCACGTCGGCGGGGGCGACGGCGACCACGGCGCCGGCGAAGCCACCCCCGGTCATGCGCGCCCCGAGCACCCCCTCGGTGGCGTTGGCGAGGTCGGCCATCGTGTCCAGTTCCGGTCCGGTCACCTCGTAGTCGTCCCGCAGCGAGGCGTGCGAGGCCGCCAGCGCCGCCCCGAGCGACGCGACATCCCCCGCGGCCAGGGCGGCGGCGACCACGCGGACGCGCGCGTTCTCGGTCACGACGTGGCGGACGCGCGCGGCGAGCCGCGGCGGCAGCCGGTCGAGTCGACCGAGGTCGCCGGACCCCAGCTCCCGGAGGGTCGCCACGCCGAGCGCCGAGGCGGCCCGGTCGCACTCCCGGCGGCGCTCGTCGTAGGCAGACGCGACCAGCTGGCGACGTGCTCCCGTGTCCAGCACCACGACCTCGACGTCGTCCGGGACCGGCACGTGCTCCCACGTCGTCGTCGCACAGTCGAGCAACATGGCGTGGCCGGCACGGGCGTGCGCCACCGTCACCTGGTCGAGGATCC
>NZ_JAHOPH010000037.1 GCF_019798055.1 Salsipaludibacter albus
ACAACTCGGAACGGCCCTCGAAGGGCAAGCGCAGCCGGCGATGGCCCGGTGGACACCAAGGGCGCATCAGCAGTCAACCTGCTGATACCCCCCAAGGTTGCCCAGTGAGCGCAGCGAGGAACTCCAACCTGACCGGAGGTCAGGCGCTCACCCCAACACGGTCGGGGCGGTCGTGTCGGCGCCGGAGGGGCCGACGTCCTGGCCGTCCTCGCCGGCGCCGTCGCCGGCCTCCTTGCCGGCGGCGACCAGGAACGGCGCCAGCACGCGTCCCATCCGTCCCAGGAGGTGGGCGTCGCGGCGGTGCAGCAGGTCACCCTCGTCGGTCTCGCACACCAGCAGACCCAGCAGGCGACCGTGCAGTGGCAGGGGGGCCGCCACCACCGAGCCACGTACCCGTCCCCGGGCCGCGGCCAGCGCCTCGAGGTCGTCGTGGGTCGCGGCCGCCACGGTGCCCAGGCTGATCGCGCGGTCCCGTGGCCCGCCGGGCAACAGCTCGATCATCGTCCCCACGGGCGGGTCGTCCCCGCTGGTCGCCGCGACCACCAGCGCGTCACCGGGTCCGACCGACAGCACCTGCACGACGGCCACGGCGAGATGGTGGTGGACCCGCGCCAGGGCACGCTCCAGCGCCCGCTGGCCGCTGCCGGTCCCGGCCTGGCGCACGACGTCCTCCAGCACCTCCACCTCCCAGGCGAGCCGCCGCGCGTGCACGGCGTCCCGGTGGGCGGCGTCGCGCTCGTCGGCGGCCAGCCGCCGAGCCCGCCGACCGCTGGCGGCGACGTCGGCCACCAGCACGCCCAGCCCGGTGGCCAACAGGAGCCCGACGACCGTGTCCTCGACCGCCTGGTTGCCGTACAGCGACTGCCCGATGACCAGCCGGAGCGTCTCGAACGGCGCGGCGATCACGAGGTTGCGCAGCACGCCGAGCCGGCCCAGCCGGACCCCGCCGACCAGGGCGGACACGGTCAGGACGAAGAACAGGTAGGGACTGTCCTGGACCACCCCGAAGGGCAGCAGCATCGCGATCGTCACCGCGTCCAACAGGCTCAGGGCCTCGTAGGCACGTCGCCGGCGGGCCATGCGCGGCACGACCAGGAGGGTGACCGCCCCGGCGACCACCAACAGCAGGCCGGACGCCAGCAGCATCCCCGAGATCCAGCCCGGCACCTCGCTGGGGTTCTGCCACGCCGACAGCAGGATCGCGATGCCTCCGATGAGCCGCACCCAGCCCAGCTGGCGCTCGAGGTGGGACTCGTCGTCGGACAGCGGTGACTCGTTCCAGGTGCGGCGCAGCCAGGTGGCCACCGCCCCGGCAGACGTCGCCGCTGCCATCGAAGTCCGTCCCCTGCTCGCCGCCGTGAGGTCCCGGCACGAGTCTGCCAGCATCGTCGCAGGCTGTCTGCCCCGCGCCCCGCCCGACCACCGTCGCGTCCGGGTGGGGCTCCGGTGGGAGCGGGAGAAATCGTCGGTGGCGCTACCCTCGGTCACCGTCTCGGTGGTGTCCCACCACCTGCTCGCGATCCAAAGGTCCCCAAGCGTGTTCGACGCACTCGCGCAACGACTCGACGACGCGCTGTCCCGCGTGCGTGGCCGCGGCCGCCTCGACGACGAGACCGTCGACGCCACCCTGTCGGAGATCCGGCTCGCGCTGCTCGAGGCCGACGTCAACTTCAAGGTCGTCCGCGGCTTCGTCAGCCGGCTCCGCGAGGTGCTGGTCGGCGAGGAGGTCTCCAAGGCCCTCAACCCGTCCCAGCAGGTCGTCAAGGCCGTGCACGCCGAACTGGTGCGCGCGCTGGGTGGCGAGTCCGTCACCCCGGACCTGTCCGGGAACCCGGCCGTGATCATGCTGGCCGGACTGCAGGGCTCGGGCAAGACGACCGCGGCGGGCAAGCTGGCCAAGCAGCTCAAGAAGAAGGGCCGCACCCCGATGCTGGTGGCCTGCGACCTGCAGCGTCCCGCGGCCGTGCAGCAGTTGCGGATCAACGCCGAGAAGGTCGGGGTGCACGTCTACGCACCGGTCGAGTCCGGTGACCCCGTCGCGGTCGCACGCGACTCCCTCGCCAAGGCCCGCGACACCGGCTGCGACGTCGTCATCGTCGACACCGCCGGCCGCCTGCACATCGACACCGAACTGATGGGCCAGGCCCGCGACATCCGCGCGGCCGTCGACCCCACCGCGACCCTGTTCGTCATCGACGCGATGATCGGCCAGGAGGCGGTCAACGTCTCCAAGGCCTTCCTCGACGACGTCGGCTTCGACGGCGTCATCCTGACCAAGCTGGACGGTGACGCCCGCGGCGGTGCGGCCCTGTCGGTCCGCGAGGTCACCGACCGCCCGATCGTGTACGCGTCGGTCGGCGAGAAGATGGAGGACTTCGAGGCCTTCCACCCGGACCGGATGGCCGACCGGATCCTGGGCATGGGCGACATGATGACGCTCATCGAGAAGGCCGAGGACACCTTCACCGAGCAGGAGACCAAGGACGCCGAGCAGGCACTGCTGTCCGGCGACTTCACCCTCGAGGACTTCCTCAAGCAGATGCAGATGGTCAAGCGGATGGGTCCGCTCAAGGGCGTGCTCGGGATGCTGCCGGGCATGGGCCAGGCCCTCAAGGACGTCGACGTCGACGACAAGCAACTCGCCCACGTCGAGGCCATCATCTACTCGATGACGTTGGAGGAGCGACGCGACCCCAGGCTGCTGACCAAGGGCGGCGCCCGGCGGCGCCGCCGGATCGCGGCCGGCTCGGGACGCAGCGTCCAGGAGGTCAACCGGCTCCTCAAGCAGTTCGACCAGGCCAAGTCGGTCATGAAGTCGGTGTCAAAGATGGCCGGGATGGACTCGATGAACCCGCAGGGCCGCAAGGGCAAGCGCGCCCAGGCCAAGGCCGCCCAGCAGTTGATGCGGTCGGGCCAGGTGCCCGGCCAGGGTGGCCAGGGCGGCCTGGGTGGCTTCCCCGGTCTCCAGCAGGCCCCGAAGCGCAAGAAGTGACCACCGGGCGAGCCCTGCCCCGCACCAGGACCCGACGCCGATGATCGACCAACTCTCCCTGTTCCTGCACGTCCTGGCCGCGATCGGGCTGGTCGGCGGGGGCATCATGCAGGTCATGGTCGGCGCCCGGCTGCGACGCGCCACCACGGCTGCCGACATCGCCCGCTGGGGCTCGTTCGCCCAGACCGCGGGCGTCCTGATGATCGTGTCGGCCGTGGTCAGCCTGCTGACCGGGGGTCACCTCGCCGGTGCCGTCTGGACCACCGACGAGCGCTCCGGCTTCTCGTACCCCTTCATCACCCTGGGCATGGCCGCACTCGTGGTCCTCGCACCCGTCGGCCCGATGCTGGGCGGCGGGCGCCTGCGTCGCATCGTCGAGCGCACCCATCGCCGCGAGACCGCCGCCGACCTGAACGCCCTGCAGGCCGACGTTCGCTCGTCGTCGGTGTGGGGTCCCGTCCACAGCCTGGTCGGCGTGGGCGTCGGGCTGGTCTGGGTCATGACCGCCAAGCCCGGGTGGCTCGCCACGGCCGTGGTCCTGCTGGGAAGTTTCGTGCTCGGCTGGATCTCCGGGCTCCTGGTGTCGTCGCGGCCGCGCCAGTCGGCAGCACGCTCGACCGAGCGTCGGGACTGAGACCGATGGGGGCGGCGAGCGAGCCGGTACACTGCGGCCAGCCATCCTCGCGAGTTCCTCGCCTCGATGGCGACTCCGTTCACCGACCTCCGCCTCGTCGTCGCCTGCACGAACATGTCGCAGCGCGCCCACGCAGGTACGGGCCGGTCCCTTCGTCGGCGGGCCGCCGACACTGCTCCGAGGTTTGCCACCCATGGCCGTCAAGCTCCGCCTTCGTCGTGAAGGCACCAAGAAGAAGCCGCACTACCGCGTCGTCGCCGCCGACTCCCGCGCCCCGCGCGACGGTCGGTTCATCGAGATCCTCGGGGAGTACCACCCGATGGACGAGCCGTCGACGGTTCGCATCGACCACGACCGGGCCCTGTACTGGCTCGGGGTCGGCGCACAGCCGTCCCTGCAGGTCAAGAAGCTGCTCCGCATCCAGGGCATCTGGCAGGAGTTCGCACCCGACGACGAGCCCCAGCGGGTCCGTCCGGACGCCCCGCCCGTTCCCAACGTGGCCCCGACTCCCGGTGACGCCGCCACGGAGGACACCTCCGCCGACGACTCGTCGTCCGACACCTCGTCGAACGACGACGCCGAGGCGTCCGCATGAGTGAGCGCGCAACCGACACCCTGCACTTCGTCGCGCGCCAGCTCGTCGACCACCCCGACGACGTCCGCATCGACGTCTCCAGTGACGATCGCGGCACCACGCTGCACCTGATGGTCCACCCCGACGACGTCGGGAAGGTCATCGGCCGCCACGGTCGCACGGCCAAGGCGCTGCGCACGCTCATCCGCGCTGCCGGCTCGCTCGACGACGACAACGTCAACGTCGAGATCGAGGACTGAGACCCCCACCCCCGAGGTGACCGACGTGGCCGACGCCGACCAGGACCGCATCATCGGTCGTGTGGTCAAGCCCCACGGGATCCGGGGCGAGGTCGTCGTCGACGCCCTGTCGGACGTGCCGGGTCGCTTCGACGCCGGCGTCGTCGTGTCCGTGGGCGACACCTCCCGCACCATCGCGAGCAGCCGACCCCACGCGGGCCGGCTGCTCGTGTCGTTCGAGGGGATCGACGACCGCACCGCGGCCGAGGTCCTGCGTGGCCTGTCCGTCGCCGCCACCGCCCGTGCCCTGGACGACCAGGCCGTCTACTACGTCCACGAGCTGGTCGGCCTCGACGTCGCGACACCCGACGGTGACTGGCTCGGCGAGGTCGTGGGTGTCCGCGAGCTGCCGTCCGTGGCCGGCTACGACCTGTTGGAGGTCGACCGGGACGGCCAGCGCTGGTTGCTGCCCTCCGACGACGACCTGGTCGAGGTCGCGACCAACAGCGACACCGGCGAGGACCTGCTGCTGGTGTTCGACGCCCCGCCCGGGCTGCTCCCCGACGACGTCGCCGCGGCTGTCGACGTCGCCCCGCCGGACGAGGCCGCCACGTGAGGATCGACGTCCTCACGATCTTCCCCGAGTACGTCGCGGGGCCGGCCGACGTGTCCCTGCTCGGACGGAGCCGCGAGACCGGGGTGCTCGACCTGCGGCTGTTCGACCTGCGGGATGCCGCCTTCGACCGCCATCGCAGTGTCGACGACGCCCCCTACGGCGGGGGAGCGGGCATGGTGATGCGCCCCGACGTGGTCACCCGCGCCGTCGAGGCGGTCTGGAACGACGTGGACCCGGCGGAGGTGGACGACGCCGGCCTCACCCACCGGGCCGGTGGGCCACGTCCCCGGACCATCCTGTTCACCCCACGGGGGCGGGTCCTCGACCAGGCCCTGGTCCGCGAGCTGTCCGCCGAGGATCGGCTCGTGCTGCTGTGCGGTCGCTACGAGGGCATCGACGAGCGGGTGCACGACCACGTCGCGACCGACGAGGTCTCGATCGGCGACGTCGTGACGTTCGGGGGAGAGGTCGCGGCCCTGGTGCTGATCGAGGCGGTCGTGCGCCTGCTCCCCGACGCGATGGGCAACGCCGCGTCGCCCGCCGAGGAGTCGTTCAGCGACGGGCTGCTCGAGCACCCCCAGTACACCCGTCCCGCCCATTGGCGTGGTCACGACGTGCCCGAGATCCTGCGGTCCGGCGACCACGCCAGGATCGCCGCGTGGCAGCGCGAGCAGCGGCTCGCACTGACCCGGCGGCGTCGCCCGGACCTGCTCGCACCCACCGACGACCCGGCCCCGGGTGCGGACGGCCAGGCGTCGGGCCCCGGTGAACTCGCGCACGGCGCCTGACCACGACGGGCGCCGGCCGTCGGTGGCACCACGGCCCGAGGGACGTGGCCCGGGTTGGCCAACGGTGCGGCCATGGCATATCCTCGCCAGTCGTCCCGTCGGGCGCGCACTGAGTGTGCCCGCGCCCGATCCCGGCGCCTCGTCCGACCACGACGATCCGCAGGGCCCCGCCCCGTCCGCATCCCGGTCGGCCCACGATCCACTCGCGTCCGCGCCGGTCGTGTCGTGCCCACGCCGCACCAGCACTTCCCCGAAGGCAGTCCCATGAACAAGGTCGATCTCGTCGAGTCGGCGCGCATGCGCGACGACATCCCCGACTTCCGTCCCGGCGACACCGTCAAGGTGCACGCCCGGGTGGTCGAGGGCAGCCGCTCCCGGATCCAGGTGTTCGAGGGGGTCGTCCTGCGTCGCCAGGGCGGCGGCCTGCGCGAGACCTTCACGGTCCGCAAGGTCTCCTTCGGCGTCGGCGTGGAGCGCACCTACCCGGTGCACAGCCCGATCATCGACCACATCGAGCTGACCCGTCGCGGCAAGGTCCGTCGCGCGAAGCTGTACTACCTGCGTGACCGGGTGGGCAAGAAGGCCCGCATCCGCGAGAAGCGCGAGACGGCCGCCAACGGCTGAGACGGTGGTGGGACGGATCACTGCACGAGGGTGCCCGAGACGGCACCCTCGTCGCGTGTCCGACCGAGGTGACGTGCAGACGAGGAGCGACGGGTGACGGCTGGCGAGGACCTCTTCGCACAGCACCGGCCGATCATGGCCGGCGCTGCCGGCGACGACGGGACTTCCCGGGACACGCCAGCCGACGACCAGGTCGAACGTCCCCGGGACCAGCAGCTCGACCACACCGAGCACGTCCACGAGGTCGTGCACGTGCAGGAGGACCTCGGCAACGGGGAGCCGGTGGTCCCCGAACCGTCCGAGCCCGACCAGGCCGGCGACGAGCCACGCGCCGAGGCACCGGTCGACCCGGACGCGACCACCCGGATCGAACCCGTGCCGACCAGCGCGTCCGCCGGGCGCGTCGTCGGCCCCCTGGCGGGACCGCCCCCGTCGTCGGCCGGCCCCGGCACGACTCGACTCGAGTCCCGCCGCAACGGCCACGGGGGGTCACGCCCCACCGAGGAGACCTGGGACACGGGGACCATCCGGCGCTGGGACGCCGCCCCGGTCGACCAGGAGCCCACGCCCTCGACGGCACCGCTGCGTCGTCCCGCACAGCTCGACGATCGCGAGGAGGTCACCGTGGAACGGGAGTCCGGCGGATCACGCTGGTACGAGATCCCGGTGATGATCATCACCGCGCTCACCCTGGCCTTCCTGCTGCGCACCTTCGTCGTCCAGGTGTTCTACATCCCGTCGGGGTCGATGATCCCGACCCTGGAGGTCAACGACCGCATCGCCGTCGAGAAGATCTCCTACCTCACCCGCGAGCCCGCTCGTGGCGAGGTGATCGTGTTCGCCGGCGACGACCCGCTGTCGGGGCTGGGCGAGGAGTCGACCGCGGACCGGGTCCTGACCGGTGTCGGGCAGTTCCTCGGGGTCGTGCCGGTGGACGCCAAGGACTTCGTCAAGCGGGTCATCGGCCTGCCCGGCGACGAGGTGTCGATCACCGACGGCCAGGTCAGCGTCAACGGCGTCGAGCTCGACGAGCCCTACGCGCGGCTCGACAACGACAGCGGCGACTGGGTGGTGCCCGAAGGCATGTTGTTCGTCATGGGCGACAACCGGGCCAACTCGGGCGACTCCCGTTCCACCCTGGGCTACATCCCCGAGGACGACGTCGTGGGCCGCGCCGTCCTGGTCATCTGGCCCTTCGACCGTGCCGGCTCGATCCCCGGCGAGGCCCACGACCTGGCGGTGGACGCCGGATCGTGAGTCCGACGCGCGGGACGCGACGCCCCCGGGCCTCGCAGGCCCGCGGGACGTACGTGGACCGGTCCGGACGCCGCCGCAAGCTGCCGCTCGTGCCGGCAATCACCCATGAGCAGCGGCACTGGGACGCCGGCCGGGTCGTCGCCGGGGTCGACGAGGTCGGTCGTGGCGCGTGGGCCGGACCGGTCACCTGCGCCGCCGTCGTCCTGCCCACCGATCGGCGCATCTACAAGCTGCGTGACTCCAAGCTGCTCACGCCCGAGGCGCGTGAGCTGCTCGACAGCCGGATCCGCGCGCACGCCGTCGTCGGCATCGGGCACGCGTTCCACGACGAGATCGACCGGGTCGGCATGACCCTGGCCCTGCGTCGCGCTGCCCGGCGGGCCGTCGACTCGCTGGGACTGCGGGTCGACGAGATCCTCCTGGACGGCAACTTCGACTTCCTCGCCGACCACCCCGCCCGGGTCACCACGCTGGTCAAGGGCGATGCCCTGTCGGCCTCGATCGCGGCGGCGTCCATCGTCGCCAAGGTCGCCCGCGACGGCTGGATGGTGGCGGCCGCCGAGCAGCATCCCGGCTACGACTTCGCCGACAACAAGGGCTATCCGGCACCCACGCACATGGCGGCGCTGGACGACATCGGGCCCTGTGACCTCCATCGCCACTCGTGGGAACCGATCGTGCGGGCCGTCCAGCCACGCCTGTTCGACTAGGTGGGGAGGTCGGCCGACTGACGGACCTCGCGCGACAGGCCGTCGTGCACGACGGTGCCGGCCTGCACGACCGTGCGCCGGGCGTTCCACAGCACGGCAGGCTCGGTGAACGGATCGCCGTCGAGGACGACCAGGTCGGCGACGGCGCCCGAGGCGATGCGCCCCAGGTCGTCCCGGCACAGCACGGTCGCGTTGCCGGTCGTGGCCGCCCGAAGGGTGTCCAGCACCCCCTGGACCTCGACCTGCAGTCGCAGGCCCTGGAGCTGCTCGTCCTCCAGGTCACCCATCAGGTCGGTCCCGAAGCCCACGACCACGCCGGCGTCGGTCGCCAGCTCGATGGCGCGCTGCCCGGCCGCGAGCACCTCGCGGTTCTTGGCCTGCGAGACCGGCGCCAGCCCGAGGTCGGCGCCACGCCGGTCCAGCGCGTCGTAGGTCGCCAGCGTCGGGACCAGCACGGCGTCGTGCTCGGCCATGACCCGGGCCGCGTCCGCGTCCAGGAGGTTGCCGTGTTCGATCGAACGCACCCCGTTGCGGACCGAGTGCACGATCGCCTCGGGGGAGTAGGCGTGGGCGGCGACGTAGCTCCCACGTCGCGTGGCCTCGTCGGCCACGGCCGCCACCTCTGCGGCGGAGTACTGGGGCATCCGGATCGGGTCGGTCGGGGACACGACCCCGCCGGACGTCATGATCTTGATGGCGTGCACACCGCTGCGGAGCCGCTCGCGCACGGCCCGGCGCAGGGGCTCGACGCCGTCGACGACCTCGGTCATGTTGCAGCAGCCGGCCGTGACGGCGCGATCACCGGGATGTGGGTCCCCGTGCCCCCCGGTCTGGCTGAGCGCCGGCCCGGTGTGCAGGTAGGTCGGGGAGGGGAAGCGGTGCTCGGCCACGGCGCGGGCCAGGCCGGCATCGCCGCCGGCCACGTCCCGCACGGTCGTGAACCCCCGGTGCAGCGCGCGCCCCAGCCGGTCCGCGGCGCGGATCGCGAGATAGCTGGGCGGGGTCGACTCGATCTCGAGCAGGTCCAGCCCGACGCCGTAGGCGTGGAAGTGGGCGTCGACGAGTCCGGGCACGACGACACGTTCGCGTGCATCGAGCACGACGGTGTCGGTCGCGCGGCCGGGCCCGTCGTCGCCGTCGGCGGTGACGGCCACGACGCGGCCGTCGCGGACGTGCACGGCGCCCTCCATGAGGTCCCGAGCCGTCCCGTCGAAGATCCGGGCGTTGGCCACGACCAGGTCGGCCGGTCCGAGCGTCCGGGTGCCTGGCGCCGAGGGCGTGTCGGATGGTCCTGCTGCGGGCATGGTCGGTCCGGGTCGGGTCGGCGTGGCGTCATGGTGCCAGCCCGGCGGCGGGCCCGGGGTCGTGCGGCCCGAGGATGCCGTAGGCTCCCGCCATGGACCCAGACGAGATCGAGAACTACGAGATCCAGGCCGAGCTGTCGCTGTACCGCGAGTACCGCGACATCGTCCGGACCTTCTCCTACGTCGTCGAGACCGAGCGGCGCTTCTACCTGACCAACGAGGTCGAGGTCGTCCCGCACACCGACGACGGCGACACCTGGTTCGAGCTCCACCTCACCGATGCGTGGGTGTGGGACATGTACCGGCCGGCACGGTTCATCAAGCAGGTCCGCGTCCTGACCTTCCGCGACGTCAACGTCGAGGAACTCTCCCACGACGACACCGAGTTCCCCGCGATCTTCGGGGACTCCTGACCCCGCCCTTGCCACGGGTGTCGTCGTGAGGAATCGTGTGCCGGGGGCGTGCGTGGAGGCACGGGAGGAGCACACGACAGGTGGGGGGCGAGGCCGCTGGCGCCGTATCCTCGTTGGCCAGCAACCGCGAGACAGGGCACGGACATGGGGTTCAACGCGACGCGGCGGTACCGGGACGGCAAGAACCGGGACCTGTGGCTGCTGGTGGCGGCCATCGTGATCGTCGGCGTGCTGATCGCCTGGGCCTTCGGCGCCTTCTGACCCCTCGCCCGTTGCGCTACTGGCGGGGACCGGCCTGGCACAGGGACGCCTGCTCCGGATGGACCACGAACTCGGGGAACGCACCGGGTGAGCTGCTGGCAACGCCCGACGCGGTCGCACCGAAGTCACCGCCCAGCGTTCGGGCCAGGCTCGCCACGTTGGCGCCGAAGGCCGCGCAGCCCGCGTCGTCGGGGCCGGCCGTCGCGGTCGTCGCGGTCCCCACGAGCACCAGCGCGCAGGCCACCAGGCTCGGCACGATCCGTCGGGTCGTCGTGTTCATCGGGTCCTCCCCGGTTTCCGGTGCCGGCCTGGACCTCCACGGACCCGTGCCGTCCAGAGTCTGCATCGCGCGTGCCGGCCCGTCAACCCCTCTCGATGGCTCCGGGTCCATCGTGGCCCGCTCAGGACTCGTGGATCGCGATGCGGATGCGCTTGTTGTCGCGGCCCTTGTTCTCGGTCTTCGTGACCTCGACCCGACCGACCTCGACGGTCGACGCGACGTGGGTGCCGCCGTCGGCCTGCCGGTCCAGGCCGACGATGTCGATCACCCGGAGGGGGTCGATCGAGGCGGGGATCAGGTTGGCCTTCGTGCGGATCAGGGCGTCGTCCAGGTCCGCCTCGGACCGGTCCACGAACTCCACGGCGATCGCGCGTGCCCTCGCGATCTCCTCGTTGATGCGGCGCTGAACCCGCTCGCCGAGCTCGCTGGTCACTGCGTCCAGCGCGAAGTCCAGACGCCCGTCACCGGGGTTCATGTTGCCACCGGTGACGGCCACGCCGAAGTCGCTCCAGATCACCCCGCACAGCACGTGCAGCGCGGTGTGCGTGCGCATCAGGGCATACCGCCGGTCCCAGTCCAGTTCCGCGTGCACCTCGGTGCCCGGTGGTGGCATCGCGTCCGGTTCCACGTCGAGCTCGTGGAGGATGCGCCCGTCCCGGCGTCCGACCCCGACCACGGCTGCTCGGCCAGTGCCACCATCGGCGTCGTCCCAGGTCAGCACCCCCCGATCGGCCGGCTGGCCACCACCGCCCGGGTAGAACACCGTTCGCGCCAGGGCGACCCGGCTGCCGTCGACGTCCAGGACGCGCGACTCGGCGCTGCGGCGGTAGGCATCGGTCGCGAACAGTTCGTCGGGCGCGGGGTCGTCGGCCACGGTCGGTCCTCACGGTTGGTTGGCCGGCATCGTGGCCCGCGTCGGTGCGGGTCGTCAACCGGGCGGGCGCGGAGGTGACGTCCACGCGGGACGCAGAACGCACGAGGAGATGACACGGGGACCACCGTGGTCTACCTTCATCCGGTCATCGGCTCCCACCGGACGCGGGGGCGTCCCGGCCGATGCCGAGGGCCCACATCGTGCGACACCACGCCGTCGTCACCTCCCTGTCCTGGATCCCCTCCGAGGCCATCCGCGGTGCCATGCGACTGCCGTTCGTCCTGGGGATCTCGCACTACGACCCACCACCGCCATCCACGCTCGACGACCTCGAGGCGCTGCGCTCGGCCGACCGGTTCCGGTTCGCCAACGAGCTGTCCGGCTGGGTCGAGGTGGACGACGACGGCGCGATCGTGGACGCGGGCTACGACGGTGCGGGCCACATGGGTGCGACGACGGCCACGGTCGGCTCCCGCTCGGTGACCCTTCCCGGCGTGGTCTACCCGACGATCCAGCACCCGGTCGAGCAAGGGGACGGCTGGGTGCGCCTGGTGCAGACCACCGGTGGCCGGACCGGCTTCCCCCTGCCCCGGACCGTGGACCGCTCACCGTGGGTCCAGGTCACCGCGCCGACCGTGTGGACCACGCTCGCGCTGACCCTGCAGGCCGACGGCGGGGCCACCCACGAACTGGTCGGCTCGTCCGCCTTCCCGCGACACTGGATCTACGACGGCGAGGGTCGGCTGGTCCACAAGACTGGGACCCTGGACTTCCGTGGTTGGTCCGGCGAGTCCTTCGGGGAGCGCAGCCCGTGGGGTGGGTACGAGCAGGAGGCCCTGGTCGCCGAGGCCGAGACCCAGCTCGAGCGCACCCTGTCCGAGGAGATCATGCAGGGAGGGGAGCGGCCCACGATCCGACGGGTCGACGCCGACGACACGTTGACCGTCCAGGGGACTCCGGGCGAGGAACTCCTGCTGCTCCTCGACGGGATCGTGGACGTCGAGGTCGACGGGCGGGTCGTCGCCGAGATCGGCCCGGGTGCCGTGGTGGGCGAACGAGCGTTGCTGGAGGGTGGTCGTCGCACCGCGACCCTGCGGGCGCGCACGCCGGCCACCGTCGCGGTCGCGACCGCCGACCAGCTCGACACGGCGGTGCTGCGTGAACTGGCCGCGGGTCACCACCGCGAGTAGGGCGGTTGTCAGTCTGCCGGGGTGGCGTGCGTCAGCCTCCGGGCGAACCCCACGAACACGTAGCCGGTCACGATCGCGGCAACGGTCGTGACGATCGCCACCGGGGTGTCCGGTCGCACCAGCAGCAGGGTGGCCACGATCGTCGCCAGTGCGGCCGCCAGCAGCCACAGCGCGTCACGTCGACCCGACGCAAGGTCGGACAGCGTCAGGATCTGCAGCCCCACGGCCCCCGTGCCCAGCCAGGCGTAGCGCCACAGCTCCGGCCCCATGGCCGTGTACTGCTCGCCGAACACCACGCCCACGACGTCGGCCAGGAACGGGCCGAGCAGGGCGGCGGCCAGTGCGCCGACGGCCCCGGCGATGGTCAACCCTCCCAGTGCCACCGCGACGACCCGGCGGCGCGGGTCGGTCACGAGCCGGGGGAACAGCAGCAGGACCACGAACTGCGGGGCCCAGAACACGATCCGCATCGCGGTCGTCCCGACCGCGTACATGCCCGCATCGAGGTCGTCGAGCAGGATGCGTGCCATGACGGCGTCGGTGTGGATCAGCACGAGCAGCAGTGCCATCATGACCACCGCGGTGGTCACCGTGCGCGACAGCCGCAGCCGGGCGGTGCCGACCGGGGTCGCCAGACCACCGGTCAGGCGATGCGACAGGGTCAGCTGTGCGGCGTAGCCCACGGCGATCGCGACCGCCGCGGCCCAGACGGTGCCGGTCGTGACCATGCCGACGATCCCGGCGGCCAGCTTGACGGCGGCACCGGTGAACAGCACCAGGCCCAGGACGGCGAACCGCGAGCGTCCCTGCAGCAGTCCCTCGTTGGCGGCCGTCAACGGCAGCAGCCCCGCCGCGATGCTGACCGCCAGCACCGACACCGGGTCCCAGGTCTCCAGGGCGGGTCCGAGCACCAGCATCAGCACGGCGACGATCCCGGCGATGGTCGCCGCGAGTCGTCGGGCCAGCGGGGCGTCGATGACGGCCGGCCGGCCCAGCGTGTCCGCGGCCGTCAGGGCCTGCACGGCCATCCCCGGCGCCATCCCCACCATCACGATGCCGAGCAGGGCCGTCAGGGTGCCGAAGTCCGCGGGCGGCAGCAGCCGTCCGCCCGCGATCGTGAACCCGAAGTTGGCCGCGTGGGTCGCAAAGGTCAGGGCCGCGAGCGCGACCGCGCCGGTCCACCACGTGCGTCGCGGACTGGAGGGTCGGGGCGCGCGGTCCTCCCGGCGGCGGGAGTGCCGGGTCGTCGCGTCGGTGGTCATCGCAGGTGCCTGGTCGGGTCGCCGTGTGCACGGGTGCGCGCGTGGTCGAACGGGAGTGCAGGACGTTCCGAGGCTATCCGGCCCGGTGACGATCCAGTCGTCGAGGATTCACCCGGCGTCGCCGGCGATCCGTCGATCGCGCTGGTCCCGTCCCGGTCCGCCGTAGGGGTAGTCCGCCACGATCGGCTCGCTGGCCTCGGTCAGGCGATCGAGGTGGTCGTCGGACAGGTGGAGGTCGGCCATCGCCAGGTTCTGCTCGAGCTGGTCGACCGTGCGGGCCCCCAGGATGACCGACGTGACCATCGGCTGGTCGGCCAGCCACGCCAGCGCCACCTCTGCCATGGATCGGTCGAGGTCGTCCGCGACCGACCGGACGGCGTCGACGACGGCCCAGGTGCGCTCCTCGGCGTTGCGCTCCGCGTAGGCCTCCATGCCGCGCTCGGGGTCCTCGCCCAGGCGGGTCGCTCCGCTGGGTGTCTCGTCGCGGTCGTACTTTCCGGTCAGCCATCCGCCGCCCAGGGGTGACCACGGCAGGATCCCGATGTCGTAGTGGTCACAGGCCGGCACCAGCTCGTGCTCGATGTCGCGCACCAGCAGGTTGTACTGCGGCTGGAGGCTGACCGGCGGGGTCATGCCCTCGGACCGCTCGATCGCCTGCACGAGCTGCCAGCCGGTGAAGTTCGACACGCCGAAGTGGTGGATCTTGCCCGCGCTCACGGCGTCGTCGACGAACCGCAGGGTCTCGTCGATGGGTGTCAACGGGTCCCAGGCGTGGGCCTGGTACAGGTCGATGGTGTCCACGCCGAGCCGTCGCAGCGACGCCTCCAGGGCGTCGTGGAGGTGGCGTCGGGACAGCCCGACCCCGGTCGGCGTGTCGTCCATCGGGAACCGACCCTTGGTGGCGACCACGACCCGCTCCCGCGCGCCGGGCCGATCCGCGAGCCACCGGCCCACGATCTCCTCGCTGACCCCGGTCGAGTAGACGTCGGCGGTGTCGATCAGCGTCCCGCCGGCCTCGACGAACATGTCGAGCTGGTCGTGGGCCGCCTCCTCGGGGGTTTCGTCGCCGAACGTCATCGTGCCCAGGGCGAGGCGGGACACGGCCAGGCCGGTCGGGCCGAGCAGGCGGTACTCCATGGGGGATCCTCCAGGATCGATCGAGTCCCGACGGTAGGCCGCGGCGTGGTGGGTCGACCGGTCCGTCCGGACGACCAGCCCCGTCGCCCGGGCGAAGCCGGTGGGCGTCCGTCGGTCGCGCTGCGGGCCCGGGTTGTCCACAGCGGGAGGCACGGGGGGGCCGCCCCGCGCGGCCCGCTTCGTAGCGTTGCCCACATGGACCCGACCTCCGACCCCGACACCGCTCCGATCACGCGCCTGCCGCCGACCCGGACCGGCGACCACGGCGAGACCTTGGCGGCGGAGCACCTGTCCGCGCTCGGACTGGAGGTCGTGGCTCGCAACTGGCGCATCAGCGACGGTGACCTGCGTGGCGAGCTCGACCTGGTCGCGCTGGACCACGACGAGGGCTGCGTGGTGGTGGTCGAGGTCAAGACTCGGCGCGGCGGCGGGTGGGGCGGCCCGCTCGCCGCGATCGACGGTCGCAAGCAGGCTCGACTCCGTCGCCTGGCACGTGCGTTCGTGACGCGGTCCGAGCTGCCCTACCGACGCCTCCGCATCGACGTGATCGGCGTGCGACTGGACACCCGGCACCTCCACCACGTGACCCACGCACTGTGACGGGTCCCGGGGAGCTCCGCGTGGTCATGACCGACGGCCGGACCGGCCGCCGGCTGGACCCGGACCGCGTGGCGTCGCCCGCGCCGGGGGCCGATGACGGTGGGGAGGGGGACCCGTCCGCGTCGCCCGACGTCCTGGCGCGGGTCGGCGCGATCGCGCTGACCGGGTTGGACGGCGCCGCGGTGGGCGCCGAGGCCGCGGTCGGGGGTGGGCTCCCGCAGATCAAGATCGTCGGGCTGCCCGACGCGACCGTGCGCGAGGCCGCCGACCGGATCCGGCTGGCCTGCCAGCGCAGCGGGTTCGACCTGCCCGACACCAAGGTCGTGGTGAACCTCGCCCCGGCCGGCCTGCGCAAGGAGGGCTCGGGCTTCGACCTCCCCGTGGCACTGGCGGTGCTGGTGGCGTCACGCCAGCTCGCACCGGCGGCCGTGCGCGGCGTCGTGGCGCGGGGCGAGCTGGGCCTGGACGGTCGGCTGCGCGGCACCCCGGGGACGCTGCCGGCTGCGACCGCCGCGCAGCGTCACGATCCCGACACCGTGTTCGTCGTGGCCGAGGAGGTGGCCGACGAGGCGGCACTCGTGACGGGGCTCGAGGTGGTCGGCGTGTCGTCGGTGCGTCACGCCGTCGAGGTGCTGGCCGGTCGGGTGCCGCGTCCGCCGACCCCGCGACCGCCCGACCCGGTGCGTCGGGTGGTGCCGGACCTCGCCGACGTCCGGGGGCAGTCGTTGGCCCGTCGCGGCCTCGAGATCGCGGCGGCCGGGGGCCACCACGTGCTGATGATGGGCCCGCCGGGATGCGGGAAGTCGATGCTGGCCCGGCGGCTGCCGGGGATCCTGCCGGAGCTGACGCCTGCCGAGGCGCTGGAGGTCGCTGCGATCGCGTCGATCGTGGGCGGACGGGCCGACGACCTGTCGGTGACCCCACCGTTCCGCGATCCCCACCACGCCACGTCCACGGCCGGGCTGATCGGTGGCGGCACGGGTGTCGCACGGCCCGGTGAGCTCAGCCGTGCCCACTGCGGCGTGCTGTTCCTGGACGAGGTGCTCGAGACGCCGCGGTCCACGCTGGACGCGTTGCGCGAGCCGCTGGAACAGGGCCGGATCGTGCTGGTGCGGTCCCGGTCCAGGGTGACCTATCCCGCTCGGGTCCAGCTGGTCGCCGCCGCCAACCCCTGTCCCTGCGGGCACGCCGGATCGACGACCCGGCCCTGTCGTTGTCGGCCGGACCAGGTCCAGCGCTACCGCAGCCGCCTGTCCGGTCCGTTGCTGGACCGCATCGACCTGCACCTCGAGCTCCAGCCGGTGACCGAGGACGTCCTGGTGGGACCGTCCGACGGCGAACCCACCGCGACGGTCGCCGCCCGGGTCGCCGCCGCCCGGCACCGTGCCGCCGAGCGCTGGCCGAGCGACCCGGCGGCGGCGGAGGCCCGACTCACCCGGGACGTGCCGGCCCGGGTGGTGCGCGCCACCGTGTCACGCGTCACCCAGGCTCGGCTCGCCCGTGCCGTCGAGTCGCTCGGCTGGTCCGCGCGGACGTTCGATCGCTGCCTGCGGGTCGCCCGGACGATCGCCGACCTGGACGAGGTCGACCGGGTCGTCGACGAGCACGTCGACGAGGCCGTGGCCTACCGCCTCGACACCGAAGGCCGGGCGTGAGCCGGGGATCCGGCCCGCCCGGACGTGGCGACGGCGAGGACCACGCGACGAACGACCGCGATCCCTGGGAGGCGGTCGCGGCCCTCGGCACCGACCCGGCCATGTTGGCCGCGGTCGTCCGACGGGCGGCGGTCGACCGCCCGGGGCTCGCCGCCCACTGGCGCCGGCTCGTGGCGGACGAAGTGGCGATGGCGGTGGCCGTCCGCGAACTCGCCGCTGCGCCCGTCCTGGAGGTCGGGCCGGGGGACGGCCAGGCACGGACGTGGCGCCGGGAGGGGGTCGTCGTCGCGCTGGCCGGCGATCCCGGCATGCCGGACCGGTTGGTGCGCCACGGGGTCGCGCCACCCTGGCTGGCGTTGCGGGGCCCGATCGAGGCGTCCGTCGGGCCAGCCGTCGCGATCGTCGGTGCGCGTCGGGCCACCGGGTACGGCACCGGCGTCGCCGCGTGGTTGGCGGAGGAGGCCGCGCAGGCCGGGGTCCGGGTCGTCAGCGGGGGCGCGGTCGGGATCGACGCCGCCGCGCACACGGCCGCGCTGGGTCGGGCCGGCGGGACGACGGTGGTGCTGGGATGTGGCCACGACGTCGCCTACCCACGACCCCACGCCCGCGAGGGGGGCCTGTTCGCCCGGGTGCTCGATGCCGGCGGGGCCGTGCTGTCCGAGGGTCTGCCCGGCGACCCGCCCCGCGCCCACCGGGTCCGGGCCCGCAACCGCCTGGTCGCCGCCCTCGCCGATGCGATCGTGGTGGTCGAGGGAGGTGCACGGTCCGGGTCGCTCGTCACCGCGGGGTGGGGTGCCGACCTCGGCATCCCGGTCCTGGCCGTGCCGGGCGACGTGCGTGCACCCGGCTCGGCGGCCAGCCACCAACTCCTGCGCGAAGGGGCCGCCGTGTGCACCGGCCCGCCCGACCTGCTGGCGGTCGTGCTCGAGGCCGCACAGGACGGGCGCGACCTGGACCACCGGGGCGGCGTCGACGATCCCGCCGGACTCGGCACGTCGGGGCTGCCCGGATGGCTGCACGACCGCCTGGTGGCGGCATGGCCCCGCCCCGTTCCCGTGGCCCGACTGGTCGAGGAGGGCGGCTCGGGGTCGGGACCGGTGCTCGCCGCCCTCACCCGGGCACAGGTCGCCGGGACCGTCACCCGTGACGTCGACGGCGTGCGTCTCTGCCGCCGCCCGCCCGACGCATGACCGTCGACGGATCGGCCTCGCCGCGGTGCGTCCGGCCAGCGATCGTGCTGACTCGGATCCTGGCGCTGGTGCTGATGCTCGGGGTGCTGGGGGTGCTCGCGGCGCCAGTCGCCGCCCCGGCTCGGGCTCGGCCGGATCCGGGTGGGGGCGCACCGGGGGTGGGCGACGACAGGATGGCCAGCGCTCCGGTGGGTCCGACCGACCAGCAGTTCGCCTGGCCCGTGCCCGGCCGCCTCGTCGTGGGGTTCGACCCGCCGCCGGAGCCGTGGTCGTCGGGCCATCGCGGCGTCGACCTGTCGGTCGTCCACGGCCAGGCAGTCCACGCCATGGCCTCCGGGGTCGTCGGCTTCGCCGGGATGGTCGCCGGGCGGGCTTGGGTCAGCGTCGACCATCCGGACGGCGTGCGAACCACGGTCGGGCCGCTGTCCGTGGTCGGTGTGGAGGAGGGCCAGGTGGTTCGCCCCGGCCGGGTCGTGGGTGTCGCTGCCGCCACGGCGCACGCCGACGCGACCGGCCCGGTCACCGGGCTGCTCCACGTGTCGGCCCGGGTCGACGGGGCGTACGTGGACCCCGCCACGCTGGTGGGCTCGTGGGTCCCGTCACTGGTCCCGAACTGACGTCGTTGCCGCTGAACGCATGCCACGTCTCGACGGGCACCGTGCATGTGTGTCCATCGTCACATACGGGCCCGGCCGGCACTCGTAGGTTCGCTCTCGTACAGGTGACCGCGGGACCCCCGCGGTCACAGGGGAACCAGGAACAAGGGGCATGCACATGAAGCGAGCGGTGAAACTGCTCACCGTCACGGCCATGGTGGCCACGACCGTCACGTTCGGCCATGCGGCCGTCGCGGACGGCGACCACCCGGCACTGACACCAGAATCCGTCGACGAGATCATCTTCCCCGGAGGATCGTTCGAAGTCGACAAGACCGTCCACACGCCGGAGATCCCACCGAACCCGGAGATCTACTTCCTGGTCGACACCACCGGCAGCATGGGTGCCGTCATCAACCAGGTGACGGCAGACATCGGCTCCATCATCGCCCAGGTCCAGGCGGTGCAACCGACCGAGGCGTTCGGGCTGGGCCAGTACAAGGACTTCCCGTTCGACGCCTTCGCCTACCAGCACGAGGTCTCCATCGGTGGGGACGTCGGAACGGGCCTCGTCGGCCTGTCGGCCTCGGGTGGAAGCGACGGCCCCGAGGGGCAGTTCTACGCCCTCGACCGCATCGCCAACACCAACTCGCCCGGCTTCACCGGTGGCGCGACCTCGACGCCGATCGTGGTGTGGATCGGTGACGCGCCGGCCCACGACCCGGTCTGTGCCGCGTTCACCGGTGTCGGCGACATCACGGAAGCCAGCGTCACCGCCGACCTGCTGGCGGTCGACTACACGGTCGTGTCCGTGAGCACCAACACCGGCGGGTATGCCTTCGGTCTGGACGACGACCCCCTCCTCGGCAGCTTTGACTACACCGCCACGTGTGCCCAGGGTGGGAGCCCCGGCCAGGCGAGCAGGATCACCAGCGCCACCGGCGGCAACGCGCTCAGCGGCGTGAGTCCGGCCGACGTGACCCAGGCGATCCTCGACGTCATCGCAGCCGTCGAGATCGAGGTCTCGATGACCAGCGACTGCACGTACCCGATCAGCACGACGTTCGACCCCGCGGACCCCGTGGTCGTCGAGAGTGGCGCGGACGTCGCGTTCGTCGAGACGATCTCGGTCGCGGCCGACGCCCCGGGCGGGGTCTACACCTGCAACGACTGGGCGCTGATCGACGGTGAGCCGATGGTCGACGCAGCCGGCGACATCATCTACGAGACCAAGACCATCCTCGTCCCGGAGAACTTCGTCACCGGCGGCGGCAACGTGGTCGACGGCAAGGGCAAGAACCGTGTCCACCAGCTCAGCTTCGGTGGCAACGCCGGCTACACCTCCGAGGGTGACCTGGTCGGTTCGTGGAGCTTCAACTTCCACGCCGCCGGGGTGAAGATCCACACCACCGAGATCACGGCCCTGCAGTTCTACGACTTCGGGGGCGACCCTGCCCCGCCGGAGGCCGACGCGGACACCGCCGCGATGGTCGCCACCGCGCGGGTCAGCGTCGACAACGGTGCGTGGCAGGAGGGGTGCACCCTGCACGCAGTGTTCACCGACAACGGTGAGCCCCAGGACGACGCCGTCCTGAGCTTCGACCTCGACTGCGCTTCGGGCGCCTTCGTCTGGGAGGACCTGACCGGTGGCAACCTTCAGATCCACGACGGCACGAAGGACTGATGCCGACATGACCACGTGACCGATCGCGGTCGCCACAGGAAGGGTCGGCCCCGCGGGGTCGGCCCTTCCGGTGGACGTGGACACGCTCTATGCTGCGGCGTGGGGCGATGGGTTGGGGGCGATCCATGCAGACCGTCGAGTTGTGCATCGAGGCGAACGACGAGCAGGGCCGGGCACGGTCCGTGCTGCACGCCGTGGGTCGGCCGATCGAGCTGGACGTGGGGCGGGTCCTGTACCGACAGGGCGAGGCCGCGGACGCCCTGGTGCTGGTGGACGACGGTGCGGTCCAGCTGTCGATCGCCGTCGGCGACGGCCAGGACCTGGCCATCGCGCGGGTCGACCGAGGCGGCGTCGTCGGGCTGGTCTCGGCCGTGGACGGACAGGCCCATGCGGCGACCGCGACGGTCGTCGACACCGGACGGGGGACCGCGGTCTGCCGGCGCCACCTGCGGCGGCTGCTGGCCGACGATCCGCACGTCGCGACCTACCTCCTGCAGTGCCTGACGGCGAACCTGCGCCGCGCCGACCGCCGGTTGGTGCAGCACTGCAGCAAGACCACCCTCGGGCGGGTCGCCGACCTCCTCGCCACGTTGGACGACGACGCCCATGGCGGGCGGATCGACACGACCCAGCGCGAGCTGGCCGACTGGGTCGGCGCGACCCGCGAGTCGACCGCCCGCAGCCTCGGCCGGCTGCGCGACCGGGGTGCCATCGCCACCGGACGTGGTTGGATCGAGGTGCTGGACCGAGACCGCCTGACCGAGGCCACCACGTGACCGACCTGCTCGTCCGACCGGCCGACGCCGGCGACTGGCCGGACGTCTGGCCGTTCTTCCGCGAGATCGTCGTCGCGGGCGAGACCTACGCCTATCCCGACGACCTGGCCTCGGACACCGCGCGCGACCTGTGGATGGCGCCGCCCCCGGACCACTGCGTGGTCGCGGTCGACGACGGCGTGGTCGTGGGCAGTGCGAAGTGGGGGCCGAACCGGCCCGGCCGCGGTGCCCACGTCGCGACCGCCAGCTTCATGGTCGATGCCGCTGCGCGTGGCAGGGGAGTCGGCCGGCGGCTGGGCGAGCACGTCCTCGCCGCTGCCACGGAGGCCGGGTACACGGCGATGCAGTTCAACGCCGTGGTCGAGACGAACCACGCCGCGGTGGCCCTGTGGGAGTCGCTGGGCTTCACCGTCGTCGGGACCGTTCCCGAGGCGTTCGACCATGCTCGACACGGCCGGGTCGGCCTGCACGTCATGCACCGGTACCTCTGACTGCGGTGCCTACGTGGCGCCATCGGGGCGGGGCTGGGGCGTCGTGACCATCTGGTGACGCGACAACCGCTCCGCGCCGGCGTCGATGCCCGGCAGCTGCAGCGGCATGCCACCCAGCTTGTCGGCCGCCAGGTCCGTCACGATGCCCTCGACCTCGTCCCACGACGTCGCGCGCAGGCCCTCGATGTCGCGGTTGTAGGGCTGGTCGAAGGCGATGACGGTGTTGCCACGCTCCCGCAGTGCCCGGATGTTGTGCGGCGCGTCGTCGATGTAGGCGTCCGCCTCGACCTCGGGCTTGGCCCCCAGGAAGCACAGGTCGCGGTAGGGGATGCGGTGCTCGTCCAACCACGCGGCGGTGTCACCCACCGCCTTCTCGTGGCCCCAGTTGATGTAGAGCCGATGGGTCACGATCCGGATCCAGATGCCGGCGTCCGACAGCCGCCAGAGGGCGTCGGCCGCACCCTCGATCAACGGCATCGTGCGGAACAGGCCGTGTTCGAGCACGGCGATGCGGTGGTAGCGGGTGTAGTCGTCCGGGGCGAACCCCCACTCGGCGAAGTCCCAGCCCCGCTCGAGTGGCAACGACTCCGGGTCGAGATCGTGCAGACCGGCGTAGATCTCGCGGAACCGGCGGGTGTGGTCGCCCACGACCCCGTCGAGGTCGACCCCCAGGATGAACTGGTCGTTCGCCATGCCGTGTTGTTCCTGTTGCCGATGGGCCTCGATCGTAGTGGTGGTGCGGAGGTCCAGTGGTCGGGACCTCCGGGTGCCCGGCCGACGTGCGACCCGTCCCGGACCATGCAGGACCGGTCCGGTACCCTTGCACCCGTACGGGCCCGTGGAACGCGGCAACGCCGCGCAGCGGGCCCGACCCGCGTGCCGTGATCCGGCTCGACCGGCTCGCCGCGGGACACATCGACACCGACACGGCCGCGACTGCGGCCACCTCAACGACACACGCTCGCCGACGGATCGACCCCGGTGCCCGGGGGCCCTGCATCGCGCAGGCCCGGGTGGGTCGGGCGGAAGACGCGGGCGGAGGCCCAACCGAAACCAAAGGAATCTTCAATGGCTGTCGTCACCATGCGCCAGTTGCTCGAGGCCGGGGTCCACTTCGGACACCAGACCCGACGCTGGAACCCCAAGATGAAGCGCTTCATCTACGGAGAGCGCCACGGAACCTACGTCATCGACATCCGCCAGACGGTGGACTACATCGAGTCGGCGTACACCTTCACCCGCGACCTGGTCGCCAACGGCGGCACGGTGCTGTTCGTCGGCACCAAGAAGCAGGCCCAGGAGGTCATCCAGTACCAGGCCAACCGCGTGGGCATGCCCTACGTGACCGAGCGCTGGATGGGCGGGATGCTCACCAACTTCGAGACCATCAAGGGCCGCATCGGCCGTCTCAAGGAGCTGGAGGCCATGGAGTCCTCCGGCACCTTCGAGCTGCTGCCCAAGAAGGAGGTCCTGGAGCTCAACCGCGAGCACGACAAGCTCCAGACCAACCTCGGCGGGATCCGCGAGATGGGCAAGCTGCCCGACGCGATCTGGGTCGTGGACACCGTGATCGAGGAGATCGCCGTCAAGGAGGCCAACCGCCTCCACATCCCGGTGGTCGCCATCCTCGACACCAACTGCGATCCCGACGTCGTCCAGTACCCGATCCCGGGCAACGACGACGCCATCCGTTCCTCGGCCCTGCTGACCCGGATCATCGGTGACGCCTGCGCCGACGGGCTGCTGCTGCGTGCGTCCCGGTCGCCCGACGAGGAACTGCGTCACCAGGCCATGCAGGCCGCCTCGTCCGACGGTGGGGGCCTCGACGCCTCCGAGCCCAAGGCCGAGTGGGAGATCGAGCTCGAGCGCCAGCAGGCCGCCGAGCAGGCTGCCCAGGCCGGGGTCGACTCCTCCGAGGAGTCCGCCCCCGAGCCCGCCGACGACCAGGCCGCGGACGAGCCGTCCGGCGACCAGGTCCCGGCCGACGCCGCCGCCGAGTGACTGGCACGGTCCCGGCCGACCGCCGGGACCGTTGCCCATCCCTCCCGGACCACCCCGGACCCGACGGGTCCGTCGCGCCCCCGTGGCGCCGCCACCACCAAGGAACTCCCATGGCAATCTCTGCTGCCGACGTCAAGAAGCTCCGCGAGCTCACCAACGCGCCGATGATGGCCTGCAAGAAGGCCCTCGACGACGCCGACGGTGACCTCGACAAGGCCGCCGACCTGGTGCGTGAACGCACCGGCGCCAAGATGGACGCCCGCGCCTCCGAGCGCACCGCGTCCGACGGCCTGGTCTACACCTACGCCCACACCCCGACGCCGGGCGTGCCGCCCAAGGTCGGGGTCATGCTCCAGCTGTCGTCCGAGACGGACTTCGTGGCCAAGAACGAGAAGTTCCAGCAGCTCGCGCACCAGCTCGCACTGCACATCGCCGCCATGAAGCCGCTGGTCGTCCGCGAGGACCAGGTCGACGAGGAGATGGTGGCCAAGGAACGCGAGTTCGCCCGCAAGGAGGCGCTCGAGCAGGGCAAGCCCGAGCACATCGTCGACAAGATCGTCGACGGCAAGGTCGCCAAGGTCTACAAGGAGTGGGTGCTGCTCAACCAGCCCTTCGTCATGGACGACGACCGCACCGTGGCCGAGGTCATCTCCGAGACCCAGGCCATCCTGGGCGAGAAGATCGAGGTCGCCCGCTTCGCCCGCTTCGAAGTGGGGAACTGACCGCAAGCTCCCTTCTGTGCGCCCCCTCCTGGTGAGGGGGCGCACGGCGTTGGGGGGCAGGTGGGGTGGGTAGGCTCGGCGCGACCAGCCGGATCGAAGCGGAGTCACGCGTGCCCGAGCGTCCCGAGATGCAGCGCATCCTGCTCAAGCTCTCGGGCGAGGCGTTCGCCGAGCCCGGGACCAAGGCCGGGGTCGATCCCGAGATCGCCCGGATGGTCGCCGGGGAGATCGCCGAGGTCGCACGCCGAGGCATCGAGGTCGGGGTCGTGGTCGGCGGCGGCAACATGGTCCGCGGCGCGGCGTTCGCCGAGCGCGGCATGGACCGCTCGACCGCCGACCACATGGGCATGCTCGGCACGGTCGTCAACGCACTGGCGCTGCAGGACGCGCTCGAACGCGACGGGGTCGAGACCAGGGTCCAGACGGCGATCAACATGCAGGAGGTCGCCGAGCCCTACATCCGTCGTCGCGCCATGCGCCACCTCGAGCGTGGCCGGATCGTCATCTTCGCCGCCGGACTCGGCGCCCCGTACTTCACCACGGACACGACCGCCGCCCAGCGAGCGCTGGAGATCGACGCCGACGTCATCCTCAAGGGCACCCAGGTCGACGGCGTCTACGACCGCGACCCCAAGCTCGACGACGCGGCGACGCGCTACGAGCACCTCGACTTCCTGTCGGTCCTCAACCAGGGCCTGAAGGTGATGGACGCCACCGCCATCTCGCTGTGCATGGACAACCAGCTCCCGATCATCGTCTTCGAGCTGCTCCGCGAGGGCAACCTCGGCCGGGTCGTGGCCGGCGAGCCGGTCGGCACCCTGGTCACCAGCCGCGGCGCCTGAGGCGACGCGGCCGGGCCCCGCTCGGCCCGATCGGCAGCCCGCAGGTCGTCGGACCCGGCGCAGATGCCTCGCATAGCATGGGCCACCACGCCCGGTCCGTCGGGTGGACCGTTCGTGCCCACGGCCGACCAGAATCGAGTGCGACCCCATGAGTGACACGAGTGCCGACCTCACCCCCGACTCCGTCCTGCGCGACGCCAGCTCGCGGATGGACGGGGCGATCGAACGTGTGCGCGAGGACTTCGCCGCCATCCGCACCGGTCGTGCCAACCCCAGGATCCTCAACCGGATCCAGGTCGACTACTACGGCACGCGGACCCCGCTGCAGCAGCTCGCAAACTTCTCCGTCCCCGAGCCACGCATCCTCGTCGTCAACCCCTTCGACCAGTCGACCGTCAACGACATCGAGCGGGCGATCCGCGAGTCCGACCTCGGCCTCAACCCGTCCACCGACGGCCACATCATCCGGTGCATCTTCCCGGAGCTGACCGAGGAGCGACGTCGCGAGTACATCAAGCTCGCGAGGGCGGCCGCCGAGGACGGGCGGATCGCGATCCGCAACGTGCGACGCGACGCCCGCGACGAGCTCGACCTGTTGGAGGAGGAGGGCGAGATCAGCCAGGACGAGCAGAAGCGCCACGCCGACCGGGTCGAGGAGATCACCAAGCGCCACGTCACCACGATCGACGAGCTGCTCGAACAGAAGGAAGTCGACCTCCTCGAGGTCTGACCACCGTGACCGACCAGCTCCCCGACTCCGCGACCACGCCCGCACGTTCTGCCGGGCGCAACCTGCCGATGGCGATCGGCATCGGGGTGGTCCTGGCGGTCGCGTTCATCGGCACCACCTACTGGTCCCCGGCGGCATCGGCCACGCTCATCGGGCTGTTCATGGTCGCGGCGTCGATCGAGGCCGCGGCCCAGTTGCGTGAGCTCGGCCACCGCTCGATCGTCCCCGTGCTCGTCCTGACCGCGGTCGTCATCGCCGTCACCACGCTGCGGGCCGGTCACCTCGGCCAGGTCGCGGGCCTGCTGGTCCTGTTCCTCGGCAGTGCCGGCTGGCTGCTGGTCGGACCGGAGCGTCGCCAGGCGCTCCTGCGCCTCGGCACCACGGTGATCCTGGGCCTGTGGATCAGCCTGCTGGGGTCGTTCGCCGTCCTGATCGTCAACCTCGACGACCAGGGAGCGCCGCGGCTGCTGCTCGCGATCGGGGCCACCGCGTTCGCCGACATCGGCGCCTATGCCGTCGGGACCTGGATCGGACGCACGCCCGTGGCACCCTCGCTATCACCCAACAAGTCGTGGGAGGGCCTGGTGGGAGGGATCCTGGTCGCGGGCGTCGTGGCCGCCCTGGTGATCCCGCAGATCTCCGACCTGCCGGTGTTCGACGTCGCGGTCGTGGCGGTCGCGGTCGCGCTGGCCGGGTTCGTCGGCGACCTGTTCGAGTCGATGGTCAAGCGGGACCTGGGGATCAAGGACTTCGGCACGCTGCTGCCGGGCCACGGGGGGATCATGGACCGGGTCGACGGGATCCTGTTCGCCCTGCCGGTCGCCTACGCCGTGATGGTCGTGCTGTGAGCCGGGACCCCGCCGAGACCCCCGACACGGCTGGCCCCGACGCCGCCGCCGACCCGGCCAGCCCCGACGACGTCGCGGTGCTGGACCCCTACGACCTGGACCACGACGGCATCGCCGCCCTGCTGGAGGAACTGGACCAGCCGAGCTACCGGGCCGACCAGGTGGCGGAGTGGCTCGACCGCGGGGTGGACGATCCCCACCAGATGACCAACCTGCCCACGGACCTGCGGGCGAGCCTGGCGGCGCGCTTCGGCCCGACCCGCCCGCGCCTGGTCGCCCACTCCGTCGCCGACGCCGGGCGCACCCACAAGCTGCTGCTGGAGTACCACGACGGCGTCGCGATCGAGACCGTCCTGATGCTCTATCCCGACCGGGCCACGGTCTGCATCTCCACCCAGGCCGGCTGCGCGATGGGGTGCCCGTTCTGCGCGACCGGCCAGGCAGGCTTCCGACGCCAGCTCACCGCCGGCGAGGTGATCCGCCAGGTGATGGTCGCCCACGCCGTGCTCGCGTCGGGCCAGCTGTCGGCGGCCGTGGAGGTCCAGGCCGAGGAGTCGGGTGACCTGCGACTTCCGGACGGCCACCCCGAGCGGGTGACCAACGTCGTGTTCATGGGCATGGGCGAGCCGATGGCCAACCTGCCCGCCACCCTCGCCACCATCGACTACCTCCACGAGCGACTCGGGCTGTCCGCACGCAGCATCACGGTGTCGACGGTCGGGCTGGTGCCCGCGATCCGGCGGCTCGCCCAGCACGGCAAGCCGGTCACCCTCGCGGTGTCCCTGCACGCGTCCGACGACGAGTTGCGCGACGACCTCGTGCCACCCAACCGCCAGCACCCACTGGCCAGTGTCGAGGCGGCGATGGAGGACTACCGGGCCACGACCAACCGTCGGGTCTCGATCGAGTGGTGCCTGATCGGTGACGTCAACGACTCCGACGAGCAGGCGCGAGGGCTGGCGGCGATCGCCCGTCGCACCCGCAGCCACGTCAACGTCATCCCGATGAACCCGACCCCCGGCGTGCGCTGGAAGGAGCCCAGTGCCGCGGCGGTCGCACGGTTCATGTCCACCCTGGACGAGGCCGGCGCGAACGCGACCCTGCGGGACACCCGCGGTCGTGACGCGGACGCCGCCTGTGGCCAGCTGCTGGCCTCCTACACGCTGGGGCAGGGGCGCCGCCTCCCCGTCGCCGTCGGCGCGGCCGAGCGGATCGACGCCCGCCGGCAGGACCCGGAGTCGTGACCACCCGCCTCGTCATCCTCGGCTCGACCGGCTCGATCGGGACCCAGGCCCTGGACGTCGTACGGGCCCATCCCGAGCGCTTCGAGGTGGTCGCGCTGGGGACCGGACAGGACGTCGACGGGCTGGTCGCCCAGGCCGAGGAGTTCGGGGTCGACCGCCTCGCCGTGGCCGACCCCGACGCGGCCGCGTCGGCACCCGGCGGGCGGGCCGTCGCCGGGGGAGCGGCGGCGGTCGAGGAGCTGGCCGCGATCGAGGCCGACGTCGTGCTCAACGGCATCGACGGTGCGGCCGGCCTGGTCGCCACCATGACCGCACTCGAGGCGGGGACACCCGTCGCCCTGGCCAACAAGGAGTCCCTGATCGTCGGGGGCGACCTGGTCGTGGCCGCGGCCGACCGGGCCGGTGGTCGCGCGACCCACCTGCTGCCGGTCGACTCGGAGCACTCGGCCCTCGCCCAGTGCCTTCGCGCCGGCACGCCCCGCGAGGTCGCGCGGCTGGTCGTCACGGCGTCCGGTGGCCCGTTCCGTGGCCGTCGTCGGGACGACCTCCGGGACGTCACCGCGGCCGAGGCCCTGGACCACCCGACCTGGTCGATGGGCCCGCTGATCACGGTCAACTCGTCGACGCTGGCCAACAAGGGACTGGAACTGGTCGAGGCGCACCTGCTGTTCGACCTGCCGATGGAGCGGATCGAGCCGGTCGTGCACCCCCAGTCGATCGTCCACTCGATGGTCGAGTTCGTGGACGGCTCCACCATCGCCCAGTTGTCGCCGCCCGACATGCGGCTGCCGATCCAGCTCGCGCTGGGCTGGCCCGAACGGCTCGATCGCGCGTTCGTCGCCATGGACTGGACGAGCGCCACGTCGCTGGACTTCGAGCCCGTCGACCACGACGCGTTCCCGGCGCTGGGACTGGTCGTCGAGGCCGGTCGTCTCGGCGGGACCCACCCGGCGGTCGCCAACGCCGCCAACGAGGTCGCGGTCGAGGCCTTCCTCGACGACCGACTGGCCTGGCTGGACATCGCGACCGCCATCGCCGACGCCCTGGAGGCGCATGCCGGCGGCCACACGCCGGCTCCCCGCGACGTCGACGACGTCCTGGACGCGGACCGATGGGCCCGTGCGCACACCAGGCGGGCGATCGCGGCGCGCTGACCCGCGTGGCGCCACCGTGGCCGTGACGGCCGGCCCGGTGGCCGTGGCGGCCGGCCCGGTGGCCGACGAGGAATGCGGCACACTGGGGGAACCGTTGCGGCCGTGCCGGCGTCGAACGACCCCCCGCCCGGCCACCGCAACCGGTGACGCCCCGACCCGCTCCAGGAGCACCCCGTGACCGCCACCTTCGGCATCGTGGCCTTCGTGGTCGCCATCATCGTGTCGATCATGGTCCACGAATGGGGCCACTTCTCCACCGCGCGACGGTTCGGGATGCGAGCCGACAAGTTCTTCCTCGGCTTCGGCCCGACCATCTGGTCGACCCGTCGGGGCGAGACCGAGTACGGCGTCAAGGCGCTGCCGGCCGGTGGGTTCGTGCGGGTGCGCGGCATGGCCCGAGGCGAGGAGCGACGCCCCCCCGTCGGCATCGCGTGGGCCGACTCGGAGCGCCTCGCGGCCCAGCGGCGCGACCAGGCCGACGCCACCGGGGCCGACCTGCTCACCGTGCCGCTGGTGACCGACGCTGCCCTGGCCGACCTCGACCACCTCCTCGACGAGCGCGGCGCACCGGTCGACATCCGCCGGGCCATCCTCGACGACGTGCGCAGCGACGCGCCGTCCACCCCCGAGGCGGCCGCGTCGGTCGTCGCCGACGCCGTCGACCGCCACGTCCCGGCCGTTGCCGACGACGTCCCGGCCGACGCCCAGGAGCGGTTGTCGTCCCTGCACCACCGGCTCGCGCGTGGCGACGAGGGCCGCTTCTTCCACGATCGGCCCGCGTGGCAGCGGGCGATCGTGCTGGCCGCCGGGTCGTTCTGGCACTTCGTCATCGCGATCGTGCTGCTGTTCCTCGGTCTGCTCCTGCTGCCCCAGAACACCGGACAGCCCAGCAACGAGATCGCCTCGATCCAGGCCGGCTCGCCTGCCGAGGAGGTCGGACTGCAGGCCGGCGACCGGGTCCTGTCCGTCGACGGACGCGAGTCCGACGACTTCCTGGTCCTGCGCGACGCGATCCGCGAGCATCCCGGCGAGCCGATCACGATCACTGCCGACCGCAACGGCGAGATCCTCGAGCTCACCGGCGAGCCGGCGGCCGTGGAGGATCCCGACACGGGCGAGACCATCGGCCAGTTCGGCTTCGCGCCGGCGTTCGAGACCCGGCGATCCACGCTTGGCGAGGCCTTCGACGAGACCTTCCTCGGGGACCGGTCGGTGCCGGCCCAGGTGGCCGCCAGCATCGGGGCGATCGGCGACGTCTTCGGCCCCGAGGGCATCGGCCAGCTGTTCGGCGAGATCTCGGGCGAGGAGGAGCGCGAGGCCACGGGCGGCATCTCGATGGTCGGGGGTGCGGCGATGACCGGCCAGGGCGTCGCGGCCGCGGGCCTGATGTTCCTGGTGTGGATGATCGTGTCCGTCAACGTGTTCATCGGGGTCCTGAACCTGCTGCCCCTGCCGCCCCTGGACGGCGGGCACCTCGCCGTGCTGGGCGTGGAGGTGGTGACCAACCGGGTCCGCCGGCTGCTCGGCAGGCCAGCCGACTTCACGGTCGACCCCCGGACCGTGGCGGCGATCGCGCTGCCGGTCCTGCTGGTCCTGGGCACCGTCGGCCTCGGCCTCATCTGGCTCGACATCACCAACCCGATCCAGCTGCCGTGATGTTGCATGCGCCGCGGGTGGGCGGTGCGGGGACGGCTGGGGTGGACAGGGCGTCGCCGCCGGGGTGAGCGGGCCTAGGATCGCGGCATGCTGCGCGTGACGGACCTGGCCTTCACCCATCCCGGCGACGTCGGGGGGTTCTCGGACGTGTCGTTCATGGTCCCCACCGGCGCCACGGCCGGGCTGGTCGGCCCCAACGGGGTCGGCAAGACCACCGTCATGCGCCTGCTCGCCGGTGAGCTGCGACCCGACGAGGGGACGGTCGAGGCACCCGGCACCGTCCGGTTCATGCCCCAGGAGGTCGGGTTCGGTCCGGAGCAGGACGCGCGTGACATCCGCCGGCTGCTCGGCCGGTTCGCGCCGCCACCACTCGATGCCATCAACGCCGACCTGTGCGACGCCGAGGACGCCCTGGCAGGTGGTGACGACCACGCGGGCATCGCCCTGGCCGAGCACCTCGGCCGCTGGGGCGACCTCGGTGGCTACGACCTCGAGGGGCGCTGGGACGCGGCCTGCCGCCAGGTCCTCGGGGTCGGCTTCGACGACGTCGCCGCCCGCGACGCGACCACCCTGTCCGGCGGCGAGCGCAAGGGACTGGTGCTGGCCACGCTGCTGGGCGCGCCCGGGATCGACACGCTCCTGCTGGACGAGCCCGACAACTACCTCGACGTCCCGGGCAAGCGCGGCCTGGAGGCGGCCCTGGCCGCATCCCGCCAGACCATCCTGGTGATCAGCCACGACCGCGAGCTCCTGGCCGCCGCTCCCGACCTGCTGGTCACCCTGGAGGCCGGCGGCGCGTGGCTGCACCATGGCTCGTGGACGACCTACGAACAGGCCCGGCGGGACCGCCAGGAGCGGCTCGGGGACGCCCTCCAACGGTGGCAGGACGAGGAGCTCCGACTCCGTCGCTACTACAAGCTGCTCAAGGAACGGGCGCGCTACTACGACAACTTCGCCCCCAAGGCCGACGCGGCCGAGACTCGGTGGCGGCACTGGGTGGAGCAGGGTCCCCCTCCGGCCCCGGTCGCCGACCAGCGGGTCGGTGTTCGCCTGCAGGGCGGGACGACCGGGCGCCGGATGCTCAAGCTCGACGACATCGCGATCGACGGGCTGGTCGCCCCGTTGTCGGCCGACGTGCGCGTCGGCGACCGCATCGGCCTGATCGGGCCGAACGGGTCGGGCAAGACCCACCTCGTCCGGGTGCTCGCGGGTGACCTGGCCGACCACCGCGGCCACGTCCAGGCCAGCGACACCGTGCGGGTGGGCTACTTCCGCCAGGTCAACGCCCAGCCGGAGCTGGCCGGGCGCCGACCCCTGGAGGTCGTCGAGTCCGTGACCGGCAACACCGAGCGGGCGATGGGGGCGCTGGCCCGCTACGGACTGGTCGGCACCGCCCAGCAGGACTACGACACCCTGTCCGGGGGCCAGAAGGCTCGGTTGTCCATCCTGCTGCTGGAGCTCGGCGGGGTGAACCTGCTGCTGCTCGACGAGCCGACCGACAACCTCGACATCGACTCGGCCAAGGCATTGGAGGACGCCCTCGAGTCCTTCGACGGGGCGGTCGTCACGGTGTCGCACGACCGCGCCCACCTGCGTTCCCTCGCGCGGTTCTGGCACCTCGACCACGACGGCACCGTCCGCGAGCTCGACGAGGTCGACGACGCCCTGGCCGTGCTGGCCGACGGCATCGATGCCGTGCACCCCTCGGCCGCCATGCCCCTGCGACTTCCCTGAGTCGACACCAGCCCCCGCCACTCGCCCCGATGGATCGTGTGCTGCTCCCGTGCCCAGACGCACGGTGACGGCACACGATGAGTGCGCTCGCCGCCGCGGGAAGGTGGCGGCCGCGGATCGTGTGCTGGTCTCGTGCCCGGAGGCACGACGCCGGCACGGGAGGTGCTCCAGTCGACGTGCTCAGTCCTCGGACGCGTCACCCGTCCCCGATGTTGGCCACGGGTGACGTCCTCGTCGGGAGCGGGGTGCCGCGAGCGGACTCGAGTTCCCGACGCACCTCGTCCACGACCAGTCGGGGACCCTCGCGCAGGTCGGTGCTCGTGAAGTGGAGGAACTCACGCCACCCAGCTGCGACGATGGCGCGCTCGCGCCGCTCGTCGTCGTTGCGGTCCAGCCGACCGTGGTGCCAGCGGCGCGAGTCGAGCTCGATCGGCACCCGCTCCGGCAGGTAGACCGCGTCGACCACGCGGCGCCGGCCGGCACCGTCCACGACGGGGTGGTTCATGGCGGTCGGGGGCAGGCCTGCAGCCGAGACCAGGTGGAGGAATTCGGTCTCCAGTGGCGAACGACAGGCGGCGTCCAGCGGCGAGAGCTCGTCGGCCATGTCCAACACCACTCGCCGTCCTGCCACCGGCCCCAGTCGTCGAGCGGTCGCCCGCAGGGCGGTCGCGTCGGTGAGCTGCCGCCGGACACCCTCGGACAGGATGCGACGCAGGAGGGATGGGTCGAGGTCGGCGGCGACATCGAGGACGGTACGCGTGACCGTGGTCAGGGTGAACGGGCCGATCCGGGTGACGTCGCTGTCGTCGAAGCTCTTGGAGCGGTGCACGACCAGCCCCGGTGACGTCGGGAAGGAGCGCACGTGGGACAGGAGGTGGAGGGCTCGGTCCCCGATCCCGGTGGGGAGGTCCAGGTCGTGGATCCGCGCCGCGGTGGTGCGGGCGAGGACAGCGTCGCCACCGACGCTGAGCTGGGCCGCCATCGCCCGCGCCTCCCACGTCTCGGGCACGGCACGATCCATGAACACGCCCGGGAACAGCCGGGCGTAGCGTCCCCGACCGACCCGTCGAACGATCGTGCTGTCGGCGATGCCGCATGTCCGGGCCTGGGCATGGCTGAAGACACCGAACTGTCGTCGGCAGATGCTGGCGAGGCCGTGGTCGTGGGACACGCTGTCAGGGTTGCTCCGGCTGGCCGGCGGGGGAACGTCCACCGGGCGGCCTGTGGACGACAGGGGGCTGTCCCGGCTGCGGGGCCGTCTGGGTACGCGGGACTGGATCCCGTCGGCGGCCACGGATCCGTGGTGCCTGTCCCGGCCGCCGGTCACCGTGTGCGGCTGTCGAGCCGCGAGGCACGGGTCGGGCACGCGCGTCGAAGGGTCGCCGTGTTCGGGCCGGCGCGGAGTGCCGGCCCCGTGCTCCGGGGCACGGGTTCGGCACACGATCCGGTGGGCGTGCCCCGTCGGTGTCGGACTGCCCAGGCGTGCCCTTCTCGTGCCGGGAGGCACGAGATCCGCACACCGTCTGGGCAGGCATCGCGGGTGGGGGCGCCCATCGGGGGTG
>NZ_JAHOPH010000038.1 GCF_019798055.1 Salsipaludibacter albus
GGTCAGGCATGGGGGGGTGGGGGGCCGGGTCGGGTCAGTCGGACCAGGTCAGGCGGGCCCAGCCGATGCGGCTGTCGGCCATGCCGTAGAACACGTCCGCGGCATCCTCACCACGGACGTCGATCGCGGTCGGGAAGACGACGTTGGGCACGATGCCGTCACGCTCCTGTGGCGTGGCCGGTTCGAGCACCGGCTCGGCGGACCGGAAGGTCAGCCGTGAGACGTCCTCGGGGTCGTGGACCATGACGCCCGCGCAGTAGCGGACGTGCTGCTGCAGTTCGGTGCCGGGCTCGATCCGGCCGGCGACGCCGTGGTGCACGGCCATCCAGCCATGCCGGGTCCGCACGGGGGGCGTGCCGCCCCCGATCTTGGCCTCCTCCCACGGGTGCTCCGGCGTGGCGACCTCGCGATGGCCACCCAGGTCGGTCAGTGCGGCGACGTCCCGGCGCACGTCGTCCACCGGGACGTAGGACACCCAGATGCTCGGGCGCGGGTCGGTCACCCCCGGCGGGGTCGCGTCGTAGGGCTCTCGGGCGATCCCGGTCAGGTCCCACGTCGGACGGTGGAGGTAGGCCAGTGACGGCGTGCCGTCGGGTCCCGGGACCGGCTCCGGGAAGAACACGCCGTCCTTGTTGATGTAGAGGTTGAGGTCGGCGGCCACGGCGTCGGGCTCGTAGCGATGGCGGACCATGCCGAGCCGTTGCCAGTCGTGCCCGTCGTCCGACACCGCCACGGCCGGTCGCGGGCCGAGCGGACCGAAGGCGGTGTAGGCCATCACGTACACGTCGAGCGCCTCCACGAAGGTGACCCGCGGGTCCTCCACCCCACCGCCGTGGCCGTGCTGCTCCCACACCTCGTCAGGTTCGAGGACGACCCCGAGTCGCTCGACCCCGGCCGGGTCGCCGTCGTCGTCGGTCAGCACGCGGCACAGCCCGACCCGGGACACGTTGCCCTCTGCCACCAGCCGCGGCAGGAGCAGGAGCTGACCGTCACGGTCGCGCAGGCTGGCGGGGTTGAGCACCCCCCAGGCCTCGTTCGGCTCGCCGGCCTGGCCCTCCATAAGGACCCCGCGGCGCTCCATCGTGTAGGTCGGCATCGGCTGGGCGTCCTTGCACTCGGGTGACTGGCGGACCGGCTCAGCCCTTGAAGCCGGAACCGACGTCGGTGGACAGGAAGTGCCGCTGGAAGGCCAGGAACAGGGCCACCGCCGGCAGGGCGAGCACGGTCGCGCCCGCCAGGATCGCCCCGAACGGGTTGGCGGCCCGGCCGGCGATGTTGGTGATGTAGTTGGCCAGCGCGACCGCCAGCGGCTGCATCGACTGGTCCTTGGTGATCAGGAACGGCCACAGGAACTCGTTCCACGGTCCGATGAAGGTCACCAGGACGGCCGTCAGGATGGCGGGCTTGGCCATCGGCATGGCGATCCGGGTCAGGATCTGCAGCTCGCTGGCCCCGTCGATGCGGGCCGCCTCGAACATCTCCTCGGGCAGGGATCGGAAGAACTGCCGGAAGATGAACACCGCCGTGGCGTTGACCGCGAACGGCAGGATCATCCCGAGGTAGGAGTCGGCCAGGCCGTAGGTGCGCACCAGCAGGACGTACAAGGGGATCATCAGCAGCTGGAAGGGCAGCACCAGGCTGAGCAGCACGATGGTGAACACCGCGCCGCGTCCACGAAAGTCCAGCACGGCCAGGGCGTAGCCGGCCAACAGCCCCAGGACGAGCGTCAGGACGATCACCCCGCCGGTGAAGATCGACGAGTTGATGAGCGTCTGGACGAGGTCGACCCGGGAGTCGATGTCGGCGTAGTTGGCGAACGTGAGGTTGCCGGGTGACGGGAACGCCCCGGCGACGGTCGTGTTCGGCTCGGTCTGCAGCGAGCCGACCACCATGTACCAGAAGGGGAACAGGAAGACGACCGCACCGATCGCCAGCAGGGCGAAGCTCCCGATGCGTCCGGGCGTCCAGCGTTCCGTACGGCCGGCGGTGCCGGCCGGGTCGGCGGCGTCGTCGTCGACCGTGGCCGGGGTGTCGGTGGTGTCACTCATTCGCGATCCTCCAGGAAGAACCGGTTGACGGCCGACAGCGCCATCACCACGACGGCGAGCATGACGCCCAGGGCGGCAGCCCAGCCGGCGTCACCCTGCTCGATGCCGGCCCGGTACATCAGCAGCACCGGCGAGACCGAGGCGCCGTTGGGCCCTCCCCCGCCGGTCAGCAGGTAGGGCTCGGTGAAGAAGTTGGCGCCGACGATCGTGGCCAGCACGACGACCAGGGCCGTCGCCGAGCGCACGCCCGGCACGGTCACCGACCAGAACTTGCGCAGGGGACCGGCCCCGTCGACCTCCGCCGCCTCGTAGAGGGTCTCGGAGATCCCCTGCATCGCCGCCAGGTACAGCAGCACGTAGAACCCGAGCTGCTTCCAGGTCGCGAACAGCGCGATCATCGGCATCGCCCAGTACCGGTTGACCAGCCACGACGGGTCCGGTGCCAGCGGCCCGAGGACCTGGTTGACCATGCCACCATTGGAGAACAGGAACAGCCACACCGCGATCATCGCGACGCTGGCGGTGACGTACGGGACGTAGTAGGCGGTGCGGAAGAACCCCCGCAGCGGCAGGACCTGGTTGAGGGCCGCGGCCAGCACCAACGACACGATGACGGTCAGTGGGACGTTGATGAGGATGAAGATCGCGACGTTGAGCGCGGCGCGGTGCACGGCCGGGTCGGACAGGACGTCGGTGTAGTTCGCCAGCCCGACGAAGGGCCGGTCGACGACGGCGCCGGGTGCGGCGAAGAACCAGTCCCGGAAGGACATGTAGACGGCGAGGTACAGCGGCCAGGCGAACAGCGCGAGCCAGAAGAGGACGTACGGGCCCGCGAACAGGTACCCGATCGGATGCTTGCCGAACACGCGCCGCCACCAGGGGCGGCGCGTGTCGGTGCCGCCGGTGGCGGCGTCGGCGGTCGTCATCGATCAGCCCTCGGCGATCAGGTCACCGATGGCGGTGTTGGCCTGTTCGAACGCCGGCTGCACGTCCTCCTCGCCGAAGATGACGCTGGAGGACCAGGCATCGCGGAAGGTCTGCCACACCTCGATCGAGCTGGGCACGACCGGCACCTCCACGATCCGCTCGAGCTGGTCGGCGAAGGGCTGGTAGTCCGGGTTCTCCTCGAACCAGTCGGCGTAGATCTCCGTGACGCCGGTGCGCAGCGGGAGCTGGCCGGTGGTCTCCAGCAGCAGCCGGTCGTTGTCCTCCGACATCGAGAACTTCGCGAAGTCCCACGCCGTCTGGCGGTTCTCGCAGGCGGTGTACAGCCCGACCGACTTGGCGTCGGAGAAGGTCCAGGACTCGTCGGTGCCCGACGACGTCGGGGGTGGGACGACGCCCCAGTCGAGGTCGGCGTAGACCGCCACGGCCCACGGCCCGGCCGAGTTCATCGCGCTGATGCCGTCGGCGAACGAGTCACCCTGGGCGGCCTCGCGTGGTGCCAGGCCCTCGTCGTAGATGGTGCGCCACACCTCGCCGACGGCGACCGAGGCCTCGGTCGCGACCTGCGGCTCGCCGTCGACGACCAGCTGGTCACCGCCGGACTCGGCCGCGAACCAGGGGTAGTAGTCGAACCAGGGCTGGAAGAACTCTGCACTGGGCGAGGGGTAGATGGCCGCCTCGGCGTCGGAGTTCTCGACCAGGGTGCGGGAGGTCTCGAGGAACTCGTCGTAGGTGCCCAGCGGCGGATCCTCGGGGTCCAGGCCGGCCTGCTCGAAGAGGGCCTTGTTGTACAGCAGCATCACCGGGTTGGCCTTCCACGGGATCTGGTAGAAGTCGCCGTCGGTGGACGCGTACTGGGCGGCGAGGTCGCCGACGCGCTCCTCCACGAAGGACGCACCGTCCTCGAACTCCGACAGGGCGACCAGTCCCTGCTGTTCCTGGAACGACGGCACGGCGGCCGGCGCGGTGTTGTAGACGAGGCAGGGGGCGTTGCCCGCCGTGATGGCCGCGCGGATGACCTCCTCGGAGGAGTCACCAGCCGGGAGCTCCTGCGCGGACACCTCCTGGTCGGGGTTGTCGCCGTTCCACGCCTCGATGACCTGCTCGGCCCACTCGATCTCCTCGGGGTTGTTCGAGTACCAGATGTCGATCGGGCCGGTGGAGCCACCACCGCCACCACCGCCGGCCGTCTCAGAGCCACCGGTCGCGGCACCGGTGTCGTCGGCGGCGCCGGTGTCACCGTCGCCAGGTTCCTCGCCACCACCACCGACGCTGCAGGCCGTGAGGGCGAGCGCGGTGACGGCGGTCACCGCGACGAGTCGTGCTGTTCGGGTCCGCATGGGTGTTCCTCGTGTCGGTCGGCGTCGCGTGGTGGCGGGGGTGCACCACGCGGCGAGGTTGGAGGGGGTGCGGCGGGTCAGGGCCCGTCGGGTGGTGGGCCGGTGCTTCCACGCAGGACGAGCCGGGAAGGTGGGAGCGTGAGGTCGGTGACGTCGTCGCCGTCGACGATCTCGAGGAGCAGACGAGCGGCGGCTCGTCCCCACCCGAGGGCGTCGGAGGTGACGGTCGTCAGGGGTGGTGAGGCGTACGCGGCCAGCGGGACGTCGTCGAAGCCGGTGATCGAGACGTCGCCGGGAACCGACCGGCCCATCCGGTCGAGCGCCGCGAGCCCGGCCATCGCCATGAGGTCGTTGGCGTAGACGATCGCCGTGGGCTCCGGGCGACCGGTGGAGAACAGCCGCTTGGTCGCGCCCGCACCCCCGTCGGCCGTGAAGTCGCCGACCTCGACCAGGCCGGGGTCCAGGCCACACCGGGTCATGGCGGACCGGAAGGCCTCGATGCGCGAGTCGGTGTGCACCATCCCGGGGATCCCCGTGACGTGGGCGATGCGCGCGTGGCCGAGCGCGACGAGGTGGTCGACGCTGTCCGCGATCGCGGCACGGTCGTCGAGCTCGACGGCGGGGAGCCCTGCGGCCTGGTCCGGGCGTCCGAGGGCGACGGCGGGACTGGCCAGGTCTCGCAGCCACGACCCCCGTGGATCGTCGACGCGCAGGTCGGTCAGCACGAAGCCCGCGATCCCGGCCTTCACCATCTCGTGGTAGGCATCACGCTCCGCCTCGTCGTCGACCACGCGCAGGACCAGTGACCGGCCGTGACCGGCCAGCACCTGCTCGATCCCGGCGAGCAGGGGGGCGAAGAACGGGTCGGCGGCGAGCGTCTCCGGTCGCCGCCGCAGGACGAGGCCAACCAGGGACGACTGCTGCGACACCAGGGCTCGGGCGGCCCGGTTGGGCACCCAGCCCAGGTCGGTCGCGGCCTGGCGGACGCGCCTGCGCGTCTCCTCGGACACGCCGGGGCGGTCGTTGAGCGCATAGGACACCGCGGCCGACGACACGCCGACTGCTGAGGCGATGTCGCGGATCGTCGGTCGTTTCGCCGCCACGCCACCAGTCCTCTCGAGGGATGGACGGTGGTGAACTTATACGTGTAAGTGATCCTGTCAACGGCCACCCGTGGGGGCTCGTTCGAGCCAGGTGGGGGCGCTTCCTCGTCAGTCGCTGGCCGCGAGGTCCGCGAGGGTGGCGAACGCACGCACCGTGAAGGTCCCGGCGCCGGCGATCTTCGGCGGGACGGCCGTGAACGTGAAGCCGGACGGGGGGAGCTGGCCGAGCCCGGTGAGGTGCTCGACGATCGGGATGCCCGCCGCCAGCAGGCCGGTGTGGACGGGACGGGCGAGATCGTCGACGTCGTCGATGTTGAGCGAGTCGATCCCGACGACGGCGACGCCGGCGGCGACCAGCGCGTCGACCGAGGCGGAGGTCAGGAACGGGGCGTCGGCGGCGTAGGCGTCGGTGCCGAAGTGGCGATCGTGGCCGGTGCGGACGAGCACGGCGTGGCCGTCCGCACCGAACAGGTCGTCGCTGGTGACCTCGATCGCGCGCCGGCCACGCCGGTCGAGGCAGATGGCCGGGACGTCCACGACCCGTTCGAGCGCGAGCCCGGCGAGGTCGTGGCCGTCGGCGAAACGGTGGTACGGCGTGTCGAGGTAGGTGCCGGTGTTGGTGCACAGCGTCACGACGCCGATCTCGAACGTGACGTCCTGGCCGTACACCTGCTCCGCCCGGTCACGTGACAGGTGCACCTCGACCGTCGGTGTCGGCAGGCCGGGGTAGGTGACCATGCCGTCACGGACGACGTGGTTGAGGTCGACGAAGCGGCGCATGTGACCCTCCTCGGCTGGCGGCCGTCAGTTCGTGCGCAGCAGGACGACCTCGGCCTCGGGGTCGATCGGTGAGCCGGCGAACTGCGCGTTGACCGCGGCGATGAGGTTGCCCCGAAGGTCCAGCGTGGTCGCCGTCTCGAACAGCGGGCTGGTCACCGTGGAGCGCAGGTCCCCCGACGACAGGTCGCCCGACAGCCGGATGACCGCGACCTGGTTGTCGACATCGGGCGCGGTGCCGTTCTGGAGGACGTACAGCCAGCGTCCCTGCAGGGCGATGCCGTCGCCGGTGACGACCGTGTCGCCGCCCAGGTCGATCAGCGCGCTGTCACCGGTGTCGGGATCGATCGTGAACAGCTGCCCCGTGGTGCTGTTGACCGCGACCAGCGTCGATCCGTCGGCCGTGGCGGTGATCCCGTTGAGGTTGAAGCCCTCGACGTAGTCCCCGGCCGGGCCCGACAGCGGGATGGTTTCGGGCTCGCCGACCTCGCCGCCCGACACGGGGACGCGGTACAACTCGGGGGCGGCACTGTTGGTGAAGTACGCCGCGTCGCGCGTGGCCACGACGTCGTTGACGAACGCCCCCTCGGTGGTGGTGAGGGTCAGCGTCGCGACGGCGTCGCCGGTGTCGAGGTCGTAGGCCGCGGCCTGGCCGGACGGTCCGCCGGCGACCCACAGCAGGCCGTTGGCCAGGTCGGCGTCCAGGCCGACGGCCGGGGCGATCGCCGGGTCGTCGACCCAGACCTCGGAGGTGCCGCCGGCGAGGTCACCGATCGCGATCCGGCCGTCCGCGAGTGATCCGGCGTAGAAGGTGTTGCCCGCGCCGATCGTGATCCCCTCCCCCGCGAAGCCGGCCGGCAGGTCGATCGTGGTGTCATCGGGTGGTGCGGCCTGGGCCGCCGTGACTGGCAGGAGCAGGGCAGCGACGAGCGCGAGCAGTCGACGTGGCTTCATGACGTGGTCTCCATCGTTGTGTGCGTGACCCCACCTGGGGACGCCGACCGAGATGGTGCGGGCCGGCCCGGCGTCCTCCTTACACCACGTCTACCACGCGAGTGGCGACCGGGCCGTCCCGACGCGGGTCCGTCAGCCCAGCCTGATCCACTCCGACAGGACCTCCTCCTGGCCCGTCGTGAAGTCGGCCACGGTCCTATACCACCCATGCACACGATGAACCTCCCCGTCGGCATCGACCAGCGTGGCGCGGGTGTGGGCGCGTTCGACCTTGGAGGTCGGGGCCACGAGGTCTGGCGTCAACGTCACGAAGAGGTCCGACGAACCCGATCCCGACATCAGCGGTGTCGGCCCCACCCCGCCGTCGGCGATGACGGGACACCAGGTGTCGAACAGGCTGGACGGGCCGTCAGGGGCGTCGTACAGCTCGACGACGCCCTCGACGTGGTGCTGCAGGTGCGTGCGGTCCCCGTCGGTCTCGACGAGATGCAGGTCCGCGGGCGACGAACCGCGTGTGCAGAAGGCCTCGAGGGAGCCGACCATCAGCACCACCCCGTCGTCGTGGTAGTAGGTGCCCGCATCCGTCTCGACCCACTGGCTCGCTCCGGCCGAGGCCGCCAAGGGCGTCAGCCCGACCAACAGGACAGCCACCAGCAGCAGTCCGAATCGTCGCAGTGTCATCGTCGTTCCTCTCGCAATGGACGTGTGCCCGGGGATGTCCGGGCTCCGCGACGGTGCCTGACGGGCGCGAGGCGAGCGCAAGTTCAGGCAGGAACGGCGCCGCAGCGCCCGGTGCACCCACGTCCGACCCGCGTGTTGGACGGTTGTTAGGGTTCCTTGGGCGGGGAGAGGCAGGGGCCATCGTGCCGGTGGAGTTCGACGTGGCGGGCGCCATGCGCTTGCGTGGCGGCCGGGACAGGCTGGACGACGACGCCTTCGCCGGTCGCCAGCTCCGACTGGTGACCGCCCGGCTGTTGCTCGGACGCGACGATCCGATCCCGGTCGAGCACCTGGCGGACGAGGTGTGGACGGGACGCGTGCCCCGCCACTGGCAGTCGGCGCTGCGCAGCCTGGTGAGTCGGGTCCGGGGGCTGCTCGCGGACGTCGGCGTGGAGCACGAGGCCATCCGACACGTGGCTGGTCGCTACTCGGTCGACCTGCCGGACATGGTGGTCGACGTCGAACGTGCCGCCAGCCACCTCGCACGGGCGCAGCGGCTCTGGGCGGACGGCGCCGTCGAGGCCTCCCAGGGCGCGGCCAGCGCCGCGCGGGCGATCGCCTGCCGACCGGTCCTGCCCGGCGTGGACGGCGAATGGGTCGAGCGCCTGCGGTCGAGGACAGCCAACAGCCATCTCGACAGTCTCCTGCTGGTGGCACGGTGTCGCCGTGTCCGAGGGCTCGTGGAGGAGGCCCGGTCCGCGGCCGCCGAGGCGACCGTGCTCGCCCCGCTCCGCGAGGACGCATGGCGACTCGCGATGCAGATAGAGGCCGACGTCGGCAACACGGCAACGGCGCTCGCCGTGTTCGCCGAGTGCCGTCGCCTCCTGGCCGACGAACTGGGCGCCGAGCCCTCCCCCGCGACGCGGGAGCTGCACTCGACGATCCTGCGTGGCCGCACGCCGGGACGGCGCGCTGCGGGCGTGGACGGTGCGCACGCCGTTCGCCGTCGCCAGGCGACCGGGCGGTCCCCGTACCGACCAGCATCTGCGCAGCGGCATGATCGGCGCGAGCCCTTCGTCGGACTGCGGCCCTTCGACCGGGCCGAGGCCGACCTCTTCTTCGGCCGAGACTCGGACGTGCAGCACCTGGTCGACCTGCTCGCCGCCAATCGCGGCGTCATAGTGGTGGGAGCCTCCGGGACCGGGAAGTCCTCCGTGGTTCGCGCCGGACTCCTGCAAGCGCTCGCAGCAGGAGCAGTCCCCGACGCGGACACCTGGCGGGTGGTCTGCATCACGCCGGGACGGACTCCGGTCTCGCGCCTGGCCGAGGCGTTGGCGAACGGGTCGGGCGACACGGAACGTCTCGCCCCCCAGGATCCGTCCCATGTCCTCGCGGCACTGGAGGACGACCGCCCGACGCTGGTCGTCGTCGACCAGGCAGAGGAACTGTTCACCCTGGCTCACCGAAACGAAGCGGACGCCTTCCTGTCGGCATTGCTGGCACCCGTCGGACGTTCCGGATCACGCGTCGTTCCCGTGCTGACGCTGCGGGCAGACTTCTACGAGCACGCCGCTGGGCAGGTGAACCTGGCCCGGTTCCTCTCGCGTTCCACCCACGTCCTGGCGCCGCTCGCAGGAGACGGGCTCGAGGCGGCGGTCACCGGACCGGTCAGGGCCGCGGGCGCCACGCTGGAGGGCGGCCTGCTCGGACGCCTGCTGGTCGACGCGGCCCACCAACCAGGGAGTCTTCCCCTGCTCCAGCACGTCCTGTCGGAACTCTGGCGGACACGGGTCGGGACCGTCCTGACGGCGCGGGCGTACGAGCGCCTCGGCGGGGTCGGCGGAGCACTGGGACGACACGCAGAGGAGACGTGGGCGCGCCTGGACGACCACGACCGACCGGTGGCGCGACGCGTCGTGCTGTCCTGCGTCCAGCCCGGAGACGGCACCGCGGATGCCGGCCGCCCGACCACGACGTCGGACCTGGAGGCGACGGGTGACACCGGCCGCGTCGCCCGCGTCGTCGGGCACCTGGTCGATGCGCGGCTGTTGACCTCTGGGGACGCGGGCGGAGGCGGGCAGGCCACCGTGCAACTCGCGCACGAGGCCCTGATCGGCGGGTGGCCACGCCTGGGCCGATGGGTCGATCGCCAGCGCGGACAACTGGTGCTCGCCCGACGGCTGACCGCGGCGACACGACTGTGGACGTCGACCGGACGAGATCGCGATTCGCTGCTCACCGGGCGTCGCCTCGAGGACGCCCTCGACCTGCTCCGGGAGGTCGAGACGGGTGCCCTCGACCTCGAGCTGGGACGTGACGCACGCGCACTCCTGACCGCATCGATTGCGGCGCGCGAGGCAACTCGGAAACGACGTGCGACCCGTCGACGTCACGAGCGCGAACTGCGCCGTCGAGCCGAGCGGAGTCTCCGCGTCGGTGCTGCGCTCACCGCCGCAGAAGCAAGCGCTGACCGGGACCCGGAACTGGCCTTGCTCCTCGCGCTCGAGGTGGGTGACGACTTCCGACACGAGGTGCCCGAACTTCGCCCCCGCTGGCTGCGGGTCCTCCACCATGCCTTGGCCGCCCACCATCTCGTGGACAGGCTGGCGGACTGCGCCCCGCTGCTGACCATCCTGCCCGGGGACCGGCTGCTGACGCTGGACACCGCCCCGGGTGGATCCGATCACCACCTGGCCGTGCACGACGTCGGCACCGGTCGCCGACTCCGCCTGGTCCGTGCCGTCGAGCTGGACGGAGTCCCACAGGTCGACGCCACTCCCGACGGCCAGCGTCTGGTGGTCGGTGACCGACACGGGCGGGTGACCATGCTGGACACCGACTCGTGGGACGTGGTGGCCGTGCTCGACGCGCCCGACGGGCGGGTGGGCAGCGTGGCGGTCAGCCCGGACGCCCGACTGGTCGCCGGTCTGTGGTTCCGGTCGGACCGCCGGCAGCTGCTCGTCCATGACAGCCACACCGGGACCCTGGTCCACGAGGGCGCACAGGTGATCGCCAGGCGTTCCCACGAGGCGTTCCAGGAAGATCGCCAGGTCGACTTCTCCCCCGACGGCGCGCGGCTCGCCGTGGTGACGGGCCCGGCGCATGCGCGCCTCGTCCTGCTGGACACGACCACGTGGGCCCCTGTGGCGGAGCATCGGATGGTCCCCCGCATCCACAAGATCGCCCATTCCGTCGACGGCGAGAGGCTGGGAGTTGCCCACGACTTCGGCGCGTCCGTCCACGACGCCGGTGACCTCGCCCGGCTGCGCGGGTTGCACGTCGCCGTCAAGGTGCCGACGATGTGCTGGACCACGTCGGGGCAACAGTTGGTCGTGGTCGGCCACCACCTGCGGACGCTGGCGCGCGACGAGCCGGAACCCCGTGCCCGACCCACGCTCCCCGACATCTCACGCCGCCTGGACCGGCACGCGCTCGACCGGACCGCCACCGCCGTGCCGAACTCGTCGGACGTCGTGCTCGGCCAACGATCTGGCCGGGACCTGCAACGTTGGGACCTCGCCCCGGCAGCCGGTGGTGAGGTGGCCCGGATCGTGAATGATACGAACTGCGGCGGCGCCGTCGCTTGGTCTCCCTCCGGTGATCGACTGGCGTTCGCCACGACCGGCGGGTGTGTGGAGGTCCGGACGGTCGAGGACTGGAAGACGGTCGGCCGGTTCCGGGTGACGGATCGCCAGTCGCACATCGGCAACGAACCGATCGTGGAGAACATCGAGTTCACGCCGGACGGACGCGACGTCGTGACTGCGGGCGAGATGGGGACGCTCATGGTGTGGGACACACGCCGTTGCCTGCCGCGACACACTCGCGAGCTGCCCGGCGCCTGGTCGATCGGGGACGTCTCACCCAGTCTCGACGGGGACGTTGTGGCCGTCGGAGCCGGCGGACATCTCGAGGTGATGGACCGGTCCGGGGGCACCTGTCGAATCATCGACTTGCCCGAGGACGTGGCCGTCGAGGCGGTGGCACTCAGTCCGGATGGCCGACTGCTGGCAGCCACGCTCTGGCCGACGGGGGAGGCACGAGACGGTGCCGGTGGCGCGCAGGTGTGGGACTGGCGCGCCGGCCTCCACGTTGCATCCCTGCCCGTGGTGGCCCACAACCTGTCGTTCCACCCCGACGACGGCACGCTGGCCGTCTCGTCGACGGGCGAGACGATCGTCTGGGATCCGTGCGTCGACGAGGTCCACCATCGTCTCGTGGGCCACAGCGGTTGGGTGCAGGACGTGACCCACAGTCCGGACGGCGACACCCTGGCCACGGCGGGATGGGACGGGGACCTTCGCCTGTGGGACGTGGCCAGCGGGGAGCTGCAGCACCACTTCACCGGTTGGGGCCGATTGCAGCGGGTCAGGTTCCACCCCAGCCGGCCCTGGATCGCCGTGACGGAACTGGGCATCGCGACCCACGTGCTCACCCTGGACCCCACCGAGCTGGAGGACATCGCACGTGGACGCCTGGGTCGTGCGCTCACGACGGAGGAGCGTCGCCGGCACCTGGGCAGTGACCAGGAGCCCGGCGACCGTCCCTGACGGGCCGTCCCGACGCGGGTCCGTCAGTCCAGCCAGGATTCCCAGGTGGCGATGATGGCCTCCAGGTCGAGATGGCCGGCGGCGGCCGCCATCACGAAGGCGAATGCGGTGTCGTCGTCGGGGCGGGCGAGCTCGGCTCCGTTCAGGCGCAGGAACACGACGGTGGCGGTCCAGGCCAGGCGCTTGTTCCCGTCGACCAGGGGATGGTTGCGCAGGAGCGAGTCGAACAGTGCGGCGGCCTTGGCGACGAGGGTCGGATAGGCGTCGCGTCCGAAGGCCGTCGCCACCGGACGGTGCAGGGCCGCGTCGAGGAGTCCGATGTCGCGCACGTCCGGGACGCCGAGCAACTCGGCGATGGCCAGTGCGTCGGCGAGGTCGAGAGGAACGAGGTCGTTGGTCACTCCCCCAGCCGGCGGAGCAGGTCGTCGTACTCCGCGATGGTCTCGCGAGCCAACGACCGGATCTCGTCACTCCTGACGAGGCGGGCCGACCGATCCAGGATCGCCCTGACGACCGCCTCGTTCTTCGACACGCCCTCGGCCTCGGCAAGGGCCGTCAGCGCCTCGTCCTGTTGCTCGGTCAGGCGGAGGTTCATCGCCACGTCGGCACCTCGGTTCGTCTCTGGTACCACAACGGTACCAACCGTCGACATGGCTTCAGCCATCATGACGTCTGGCGGTCCAAGGAGGTTCGGAGGTCGTCGCGCATCGCGTCGAGCGAGCGCTCCAGCCGGTTGGCGTGGCGTCGCTGCCCGGCGATGAGCCGCGCCATCGCCAGCAGGATCAGCGACGTCGGGAGGACGGCCAGCATGGCCGGGCCGACCAGGAAGGTCGCGAAGACGACGAACAGGATCGTCAGCCAGCCTGCCGCCTCGAGTCCGAAGATCAGCCACGTGTGCTCGGGATTCATGTACACCTCTGTTCCGGGGGTGCACCAAGCCTTGCCGCTGGCGCATTCCGGCAGGGCAGCGAACTGGTGCACCTGTGGAGAACCACGCCACCGGTCGAGCGGCGTCGGTCCTGACGCCGCGGCGGTCCCTACGCTGGTCGGTTCGCCGTCCGCCGACATGCCTGCGAGCCCCATGACGACCGCCTACCTCGCCGCACGCGGGTACGAGGACCAGCTCGACGAGGAGCTCGGACGCCTCGGCGCAGCCGTCGTCGACACCCATGGCCGGCTGCGGATCGCCGAGGGCCCGCCCGTGCACGCGGCCTGGGCGGCCAACACCTGGTGGGACGCCGAGCGCATCCCGGTGAGCTCGATCGGCGACGCCGCCCGCGAACTGCGTCACCGGCAGCGCAACTGGGCCCTGTACGCGCCGGTCCACCGGGGCCGCGCCGAACTCGTCCAGGACAAGCTCCCCCACGTCGCCGCTCACCCGCTCGAGCTCGGCGAGGTCGCCCCGGACGCCCCGCTGGGGTCGTGGACCCTGCTCGACCGTGACCTCGTGCTGGCCGCCACCCGGTGCTCCAACCCCTTCCCCAACGGCGAGCCCACCTTCGTCGAGGACCGCGAGGGTCCCCCGAGCCGCGCCTACCTCAAGCTGTGGGAGGTCTTCGCGCGCCTGCGACGCCAGCCCGGACGCGACGACCGCTGCCTCGACCTCGGCGCGGCACCGGGCGGCTGGACCTGGCTGCTGGCCCGCACCGCCGGCGAGGTCGTCGCGGTCGACAAGGCACCGCTGGAACCCCGGGTGGCCGCACTGCCCAACGTGACCTGGCAGGAGGGCTCGGCGTTCGCCCTGGCGCCCGAGGACGTCGGGCCGGTCGACTGGTGGTGCAGCGACATCGTCGCCTACCCCGACCGGCTGCTGGACCTCGCGACGCGTTGGCTCGAGTCCGGACTGGTCCACAACCTCGTCTGCACGATCAAGTTCCAGGGCGTCACCGACCACGACGTCACGGCCCGGTTCGCCGCCCTGCCGAACGCCCGCGTGTTCCACCTCGACCAGAACAAGCACGAGCTCACCTGCGTCGTGCTCGACGCCGCTTGAGCACCTGCCCCACCGGCACCTGGAGGTGGACCGGCCCGGCTCGGGAACAACCGACGGGCGTGGGGGGGTTCAGCCACCAGACGACAAGGAGCCACCACATGCGGATCGCGACACTCGGGGCCGGCAACATCGGGGGCAACCTCGGGATCCTGTGGGCCCGCGCCGGCCACGAGGTGGTGTTCAGCTCGCGCCATCCCGAACAGCTCGACGACCTGGTCGCCGAGGCCGGACCCAACGCGTCCGCGGCCGATCCCGCGACCGCCGTGGCCGATGCCGACGTGGTGCTGGACGCACTGCCGTTCGCGACGTCGCTCGGGCTCGACCCCGACCTGGTCGCGGGCAAGGTGGTCGTCGCCGCCGGGAACTACTACCCGGGGCGCGACGGCGAGATCGACCTCGACGGGACGACCCAGGCGGGGGCGATCGCCGCGCGGCTGCCCGACTCCGACGTCGTCAAGGCCTTCAACATGATGGCCGCCAACGTGATGCGCCAGCACATCGACGACGGCGAGGGCACGGGTGCCGTCGTGTTCGTCGCCGGGGACGACCCCGCCGCCGTGGCGATCGCCGAGCAACTGGTCCGGGACTCCCTGTTCACCCCGGTCGTCACCGGCGACCTCGCCACGGGCGCGGGCTTCGAGCCCGGCACGGAGGTCTACGGCAAACGGCTGACCGAGGACGAGGCACGCCGCCACTTCGGCCTGGAGGACACACCATGAGCGACTCGCCCGAGGTACGCCTGGTCGCCCTGCCCGACGGGCTGGCCGACACCCGTGACGCCCTGCACCAGCTGGCGTTCTTCGTCCTGGCGCCCCGTCGCCACGCGGCCGTCGGCAGGCTCGGCCTGACCGCTGCGCCCGGCGGGTTCACCACCTCGTGGTTCGACGACGAGGGCAAACCGACGCTCGTACGGATCGAGGGCGTCGAACTGGTCGTCGAGACCGAGGACGAGGAGCGTCGGACCCGGCCCGGCTCGGTCCGCGATGCGTGCGACTTCCTCGAGATGCCCTACCGCGAAACCTGGTTCGACGACTTCCACGATCCGCTTCCGCCGCGCGACCCGGACGAGGCGCTGACCATGGACGCCGAGGCGGCCGCGGTCCTGGCGACATGGTTCGCCTTCGGGACGGCGGTCCTGGAGGAGTTGCGGGCCACCGCGGGTGCGGTCGATCCGTCCACGGTCCAGCTGTGGCCCGAGCACTTCGACCCGGCCGTCGAGGTGGGCTCGGAGGAGTACGGACGGCGCGCCAGCTACGGGGCATCGCCCGGCGATGCCGACCACCCGGAGCCCTACCTCTACGTGGCACCGTGGGGGGACGTCTCGGCGCGGGAGTGGTTCGACGACCCGGCGTTCGACGGCGCGTCGCTGGGTCACGACGAGTTGCTGGCCAGCGACGATCCGTTCGCCACCGCCGTGGCCTTCCTCCGCCACGGCCACGACCTGATCGCGTCCGAGAACGCCCCCGACTGACTGGGCAACCAACGGGCCCGTCGCGGCGTCCAACGATCGACCCCTGGTGGAGGAGACGACATGGGGGCATCGAGGATCGCACGCGTCATGGGCATCGTCGCGGTGCTCGGCCCGGGGTTGCTGGTCACATCGGGCTGCGCGTCGCCGGGGTCCACTCCGTTGGCGACCGTCGCCGAGACCACGGCGCAGGATCCCGCCTTCGACCGCGACGCCTGCCCCGACGGCGTGTTCGGCGAGCACAGCGACTGGATCGAGGAGTACGCCTTCGACAGCCCGGAGGAGGCTGCGGCCGAGCAGCCGTCGGAGGCGCCAGCGGGCGAGCGCGTCCTGGTGGAGTCGGGCGAGGAGCGAAAGGTCTTCGTGATCGTGGCCGAGTCCGGCGAGACCGTCGGGGAGCTCGTCGCCGAGCGGCGATCCGACGACAGGTGGGCGGTGTTCGACTACCAGTGGTGCAAGTGACGACGGTCGCGGGCTCACCCGTTCTCACTCGTCGTCGAGCCAGTGCACCTGGTCGCCGTTGGCCCCCAGGATCATGATGATCTCGACCGGGCCGTCGATCGTGCCGAACCAGTGCGGGGTCAGGGTCGAGAACTCGACGGCCTCCCCCGGCTCGATCGTGAAGTCGTCGTCCCCGAGGACCAGGCGCATCCGGCCGTCCAGCACGTAGAACCAGTCGCGTCCGTCGTGGACCGGGAGCGGGTCCGGCGGGGTGTCACGCCCGGCGTCGATGCGGGTTCGGTAGGCGGTCAGGGCGGTGCCCGGGCCCTGGTGGGTCAGCGGCCACATCGTCAGGCCGTCGCGCTCGATCGCGGGGCGACGCACGCGCGGGTCGGGCCGCACCGTGGGGCCGAGCAACTCGTCGACGGTCACGCCCAGGGCGCTGGCCAGGCCGGGCAGGTGGTCGACGGCGAGACGTCGCTTGCCGGATTCCAGCCGGCTGAGGGTCGAGACGTCCATCGCCGCCGCCTCGGCCACGTCCCGGAGCGTCAGCCCACGGTCGGCGCGCAGCTGGCGGAGCCGGTCACGGACGCGCTCGTCCAACTGCCTGTCAACCACGCGATCCCCGGTCCTCGTCCGTCCTCGTGCACCCATCCTACGAAGTGTTTGCCATTTCAGCAATCCGACTTGCTCATTGGAACCGTCCCGGGGATGCTGGTCGCCGATCACGAGAAGGGACTCCCCCATGAACATCGACGGACAGCACGTGGACGACCCGGAGGTCGTCGTCATCGGCGGCGGACCGGCCGGACTCGCGTCGGCGTTGGTGCTCGCCCGGTCGGATCGCCAGGTCGTGGTCGTCGACGCAGGCCGGCCCCGCAACGCCACGGCCGAGGGCGTGCACTCGTTCCCCACCCGGGAGGGGACGTCACCGGCCGAACTGCTGGCCCTGGGGCGCGCGGACGTCGAGCGCTACGGCGGCAGGATCGTCCGGGATCGCGTGGTCGGCGCGGACCTGGTCGACGACGGCGTGGTGCTCGCGCTCGAGGCGGCCGCCGAGGTGCGCACGCGCCGGGTGGTGCTCACGACCGGACTGGTCGACCGCCTGCCCGACGTCGCGGGGCTGGCCGACCACTGGGGTCGCGACGTCGTGCACTGCCCGTTCTGCCATGGCCACGAGGTGTCGGGGCGTCGCATCGGCGTCCTGGCGACGAACGGCGCCGCGACTCACCAGGCGATGCTGTTCCACCACCTCGCCGACGAACTGGTGCTCCTGCGACACCGGGGCGCGGACCTCGACGAGGACCTCGTCGCCCGCCTCGTCGCCGCCGGCGTGAAGGTCCAGGACGGGGAGGTGGTCGAGGTCCTCGGCGACGACAGCGGCCTGGCCGGGGTGCGCACCGCCGACGGGGCCACGATCGACCTCGGCGCACTGGTCGTCGCACCACGCTTCGCGATCGACGTGGAGCTCGTGGGCCAGCTGGGGCTGGAACCGGTCGACCACCCGTCCGGGTTCGGCCAGCACGTCCCGTCCGGGATGGGCGGGACCACGACGGCCCCGCAGGTCCGCGTCGCCGGCAACGTGACCGACCCGATGGCCCAGGTCGTGGCATCGATGGCGCAGGGCAACCTCGCCGGAGCCCACCTGCACGCCACCTTGCTCCAGGACGACCTTCCGGCAGCGGCGTAGGAACGCAGTGGCATCGGGGGTCGAGGTGGTCGCCGGACGGCCGGACGTCCGACGTGGCCGGGCCTACGGTCGTGGCGGCCACCGCCACCGGACCCGGAGGAACACGCCGTGGACGAGTCGACCACCACCATCACCACCCGCGACGGACAGGACCTGCACACCTACGTGTGGTCCCCGGAGGGACCCGCGAAGGCCGTGGTCCAGGTCCAGCACGGCCTGGCCGAACACGCCGCGCGCTACCGACGGTTCGCCGAGGCCCTCACCGACGCCGGCTACCTCGTCTACGCCGCCGACGCCCGCGGGTCCGGTCGCAGCGCCCGGGACGGGGACGGCTACGGCGGGTGGGGCGAGGACGGCTGGCTCGGGTGGGTCGACGACGTGGCACGCCTGAACGCCCGGATCCGCGAGGACGAGCCCGACCTGCCGGTGGGGTTGGTCGCCCACAGCATGGGCTCGTTCGCGACCCAGCAGTACCTGCTGGACCATCACGACGAGGTCGACGCCGTGGTCCTGTCGGGCAGCACCGAGGTTGGCTGGCTCGTCGCTGTCCTGGATTCCGACGAGCCGGCCGACCTCAGCATGTTCAACGAGCCGTTCGAGCACCGCACCGGGTTCGAGTGGCTGAGTCGCGACGAGGCCGAGGTCGACGCCTACGTGGCAGACCCGGCCTGCGGCTGGGACGCGCCACCGCTGGCCGACATCGACACGCTGGCCGCGGCCGCCGATCCCGACCGGATCGCCGGCATCCGCAGCGACCTGCCGATCCTGGTCGTGTCAGGTTCGCACGACCCGCTCGCGCAGGGTGGACCGGCGGTCGAGGCGCTGGGCGAGCGCTACCGGGAGGCCGGGCTGGAGGACGTGGAGGTGACGCTCTACGACGGCGCCCGCCACGAGATCCTCAACGAGACGAACCGCGACGAGGTCATTGCCGACATCCTCTCCTTCCTCGACCGCACCCTCGTCGGGTAGGGCCCTCGGCCCCCGACGGGCGACTGACGGTCCCACCCTCACAGAGCCGGTCTCCCCTGTCCGCGGACGCTCGCGTGCGCGACGATCGAAGGCCTGGCGGTTGCGTGCCGCCCGGATCACGAGGGAAGGGATCGCCATGGCCAGCCCGGCGCCTGCGAACACCCGGGGCGAAGCCCCGCCGACCGCGCCGGTGGGTTCCACCACCGAGCGCCAAGCGCCGTCGTCCGACGCCAAGCACCTGACGCCCAGGCGGGCGCGCAGGTGGCTGCAGGGTGAGGCCGTCCGGTGGACGTCGGGCGTGCTCGCCGTCGTCGGCTGGGCGCTGGTCGTGGCCACGTGGACACCGCGTGGACCCCAGACCACGTCGGAGGCGCTCGTGTCGATCGCGGTCAGCCTGGCCGTGGGGGCGCTGGCGGGATGGGCGTGGCGCTCTCGGTGGGCGATGCTGGCGGCACCGGTGGCCTTCGCGCTCGTGGTCGAGCTGGCCCGCATCGGCGTGGTCGGGCCGTCCGTCGACGCGATCCGCACGAGCCTCTACGGACTGTTCGCGCTGGTGTCCGGGCGGGTGGTCCACGGACTGCTGTCGCTGTTCCCGATGGCGCTCGGTGCGGCCATGGGTGCCGGATTGGCCCGCCGATCGAGCGCCGCTGTGGGCTCGCGGCGTGTCACGGCCGGCCGGGTGGGCGCGACGCTGGCCGGGCTCGCCCTGCTCGCGCTGGTCGCCGGCCTGGCCGTCCCGGCCCGCACCGCCCCGATCACCGGCACCGACGGCCTCGTGGTGGCCGGCAGCATCGCCGAGTTGACCACCGTCGAGGTCGACGGCCGCGACCTGGGGCTGATGATCCGTGGCCACGACGTGGACAACCCCGTGATGCTGTTCCTGGCCGGCGGGCCGGGTGGCTCCGAGCTGGGCGCGATGCGGCGTCACCTGCCGGGGCTGGAGGAGCACGTCACCGTCGTCACGTGGGACCAGCGTGGCACGGGCACGTCCTACGACGCGCTCGACCCGACCGACACGCTGACCGTCGACCGCGTCGTCGCGGACACGATCGCGGTCACCGACCACCTGCGCGAGCGCTTCGGCCAGGACCGCATCCTGTTGGCCGGGCAGTCGTGGGGCACGACGTTGGGCGTGCTCGCGATCCAGCAGGCGCCGGAGCGCTTCAGCGGCTTCGTCGGGACGGGCCAGATGGTCAGCCAGCGCGAGACCGACCGGCTGATGTACGCGGACACGCTGGCGTGGGCCCGCGCGACCGGCCGGACCGGACTGGCCGAGCACCTGGTCGCCATCGGTCCGCCGCCGTACGACGACATGCTGCACTACGAGCAGGTCCTGTCCAACGTCGACGTCCAGCCCTACGACCACAGCCAGAACTCGGAGGGCGTGGGCGCGTGGTCGGAGAACTTCCTGGTCGAGGAGTACACCCTGCTGGACAAGCTGCACCTGCTGGCAGGGTTCGTCGACACCTACAGCGTCCTGTACCCGCAGTTGCAGGAGGTCGACTTCCGCGAGACCGCGACCAGCTTCGAGGTCCCGATGTTCTTCGTGCAGGGTGCCCACGAGGCCCGCGGACGCGCCGAGCTGTTCGACGACTGGTACCCGCTGGTCGAGGCCCCGACCCGGGACCTCACCACGTTCGACACGTCCGGCCACCGACCCCTGTGGGAGCAACCCGACGAGTTCGTGGACTACGTCACCGAGACCGTCCTGCCGGCAACGGCCGACGCCGGGTGAGACGCGTCGCGTGCGAACACGTCCACGAGCCGATGCCGGTCGACGCGCCTGGGCACGTCATTCGGTCGACGTCGGCTCCAGGGACGTCACGAGGTAGGTGATCTCGTCGTCGACGGCGTCGGGCATCGGGTCCAGGTCCGCCGACGTCGGGTACCCGAGGTCGGGGTCGTAGGCGACGGCGGCCATGCCAGTGGCGATGGTGTCGTCGATGTCCGCGAAGATCCCCTCGACCGTCAGGTCGATCCCCTGGTAGTCGTCCGCGCTGACCTCCGGCTCCGACGGTCGCACCTCGACGACCTCGCCGTCCACGACCTCGACCTCCACCTCGCCGTAGAACCCGCAGAAGCACTGGGGGTCGACCACCATCGTGTAGTCGTCGATCCCGGCGGCGTCCCAGCGAGCCCGGGCCTCTGCGAGGGCCTCATCGGGAGGAGCGTCGCCCAGTGGTCGTGCGACCGGGACGAAGTCCGACACGCCCAGCTCGACCTGGACGCTGCGATCCCAGGCCGACAGCCAGGTCGGGAAGCCGTACTCGTCGTGGAACGCCGGCGGCTCCTCGAAGGCGCCGGCGACCTCCTCGGCCCGGTCGAACACGGCCGTGATCGTGGGCGGGTCGTCGACGTCGCAGTCGGCGTCGAGGTCGACCGCCTCGGTGACCGCCCCGTCAACGACGACGACCCGGACCGGCCCAGCGCCGCACTGCCCGTACACGGTGTCGCGCTCGGACCAGGCGATGGTCGCGGTCCACTGCGGTGGCTCGGTGGCCTCCCAGCGAGCACGGGCATCGTCCAGTTCGGCCAGCACCTCGGGGTCCGCGCTCGCCTCGGCGAGATCGCCACCGGGTGCGATCGAACCTCCCCAGTCCTCCTCCCACGCCGCGAACGTGTCGTCGTCGCGGGGCGCACTGGCATCCACGAGGACGTCACCGGCCGGCCCGTCGCCCGCGTGGTAGCGCGTGGCCGCGATCAGCCAGTCGGATTCCACCTCGCCGTCGAACCCGGGCGCCCACAGCCCGATGGACTGGCCCAGGTCATCGGTGAACCACCGGTCCACCGCGAAGGTGACCCATGGCGCCGGTCCCCCGTCGTCGACCGCGACGACCCGTCCGGCGAACGCCTGCTCCACGGGTGCGTCTGCGTCCGCGACCGTGTTGGCGAACTGGTCGTCCGGCGGGCGTTCGATGCCGGCGACAGGACCCTCGGACGGGCTGGCGGTCGGATCACCTCCCCCACCCGACGTGTCGGCCGGCGTCGCACAGCCGGCCACCAGGATGAACGTCGCCACTACCAGGACTCGCCCCACCATGTCCCACCTCCCCGTCAGGTCCACGCACCGGGTGGGACGCCGCCCAGCGCCCGATGGTTCCCCGGTCCTGTCGAGGCCTACTCGGTCGACAGGGAGAAGCCGCCCTCGCCGGTGCTGACGCGCCACGCGGCCGGGCCGGCCACGGTGGCCTCGGCGCAGCCCTGGAGGGCGTGGGGTCCGGTGCCGCGCAGCAGGCAGACGAGGTGGTCCCCGTCGTCGACTTCGAGTGCGAACCGGCCATCCTGCACGGCCACGAGCTGGCCCGTATCGAACACCTCGGCGTCGACCAGGCCACCGACGGTGGACAGCTGGGCGGCGTCCGGCGTGAACTCGATCGCCTCCCACAGTGCGTCGACCTCGGCCGCCGGCAGCACCGCCAGCGTGGCGTCCTCCAGCGGCACGCGATCCGCGTCACCGACGTCGTCGACCGACTCGGCCGTGCCCTCGATGCGCCCGGACCCGGAGGCGGTCGACACCGACGGCGGTGTCGACGGCGAGGCCGCGGGGGTGGGCGAGGCCGCCTCGTCCGGCGTGCTGGCCGGCTCCGACGGATCCGGCGTGGTCGTGACCGGCTCGGACCGGGCCTCTGTCGACGTCGACCCCTCGGGCGACGGCGACGCGGCCGGGGTCGTCGAGCTGCCGCAGCCGGCCAGGGCGACCAGCGCGGCAGCCACGACCACTCCCCGCACGATGCGGCCTCGCGTCACCATCGGCGACCTCCGGTCAGCATCCGAGCAGGCCCTGGATGCGTGCGGACCGGGCGAGCCAGTCCGCCGCAGCGGCGCTGGTCAGCCCGCTGCCGTCCTGGGCCCGGACCTCGTTGTCGAACGCACCAAGCTTGCCACAGGCCGGCTGGACCTGGTCCTCCTCGACCTTGGTCAGGGCACCGACCAACTTGGCCGCCAGCGACCGCTGCAGGCCGTCGGCCACCCCCGACGCGGCGACGTCGTCGACCAGCGCACCCAGCAGCAACGTCGGGTCGTCGACCACCGGCGGCTCGGCGACCCGCGCGATGTCGATCGTCACGGTGGCGCTGCTGGCCGCACCGCTGGAGTCGGTCGCGGTGGCGGTGACGACGTGGCGTCCCTCGGTCAGGTCGCTGGCCAACACCACCACCTCCTCCCCGGAACCCAGGACGCCGTCCCGGTCGGAACTCCAGGTCACGGCCGATCCGTCGAGCGGACCGTCCTCGGCGTCGGTGGCCACGGCCCGCAGGAAGACCGACTGCACACCGCTGAACGCCTGGCCGTCGAACGGGCTGCGGATCGACACGCCGGGAGCGTTGGTCGCGACCGAGAAGGTCCCCGAGTCGGCGAAGGACGCGCGGGTCCCGTCCGAGGTCACGACCCGGACCCGGGCCCTGCTCGACCCGGCCAGCTCCGCGCGTGGGAGGTCCAGGGTGGTCTCGGCCAGGTCCACCGCCACCGTCGTCCAGGTGGCGCCGTCGTCGACGGAGTACTGGACGGTGTGTGCCAGCGGGTCGCCGTTGGGGTCGCTGGCCTCCCAGGCCACGGCGACCGTGTCGCCGGCGAAGGTGTCGCCGGTCGCCGGGGCGGTGATCGCGACGGTCGGCGCGTTCGGGCTGGCCGCGACTGAGCCGACCTGCTGGCCGTCGCCGTCCAGCACGACGGCGGTGGTGAACTCGGGCGGGTCGGGGATGGGGATGACGAAGGCTGCCTTGCCGGCGGGCTCGTCGCCGTCCTCGGTGGCGTCCCCCTCCATGACGACCGGCTCGAACGGCACCGACACCAGGACCTCGCCGTCCGCACCACGCAGTTCCAGCGTGTGGTCACCGGCGGGCAGCCCGATCGGCACCACGCCGGGCCGGCTCAGCAGGAACGGCTTGAAGTCCACGTCGGCCGGACCCTCGAGGTCGAACAGGCCGCGGAACCAGCCCCACAGGCCACCGCCGTCCGGCACCGGTCCCTCGGTCCAGTCGACGGCGTTGACGTCGTCGATGAACCGCGGCCAGTAGAAGGAGTCGGTCCAACGACCCTGGCTGGTGTTGTCGAACGAGTTGCAGTAGCCCATCAGTGCGAACGTCTGGTTGGGGTCGATGACCCCCAGGTCGTCGTCGCCGGCCAGCACGAAGCGGGGGTCCACGCCCCACGCCTCGGTCTCGGCATCGCCCAGCGGACCCAGAGCCGGCACGTCGGTGCCACCGATCGTCTCGGCGAACGGGTAGACCTCGGCACCACCGCCGGCACTGTTGTCGCTGCAGTAGGTCGTGCCGGTGTCGTCGGCGGCGTGGCGCTCGCCGATCGCGTGGCCCATCTCGTGCGGACCGCGGTTGCGGGCGTAGCCGAACGCGTCGACGTCCTCGGTCCCGGCCATGAACCACGACGCGGCGTTGGCCTGGATCCCGGCGGCCAGCCCGCCCCCGGCGTCGGGGATCGACCCCTGCAGGACGCCGAGGTACAGGTCGTTGATGCCGTCGTTGGATCGCGCCGTCAACAGCGACTCGTTCACGTCGCCCAGGAAGTCGTCACGACCGTCCTCGTCCTCGGGGTCGACGAACACGCGTGACAGCTCGGCGTTGGTGTGGTCGACCGAGGCGATCGGCAGGGCGGACTCGAGCCGGGCAGCCTGCTCGTCGCGCTCGGCGAAGCTGACGGTCTGGTCGTCGCCGGCGGCGTCGGTGTAGATCACCTCGACCATCCGCACGCGCGGCGTCGCGACCGGGGTGAAGCCCACCTCGGCACTGCAGGTGTCGGCCGGTGGTGCGGTCTCGGAGCAGACCACGCCGCCCCCGACCAGCTCGAGCCGCAGTTCGACGTCGCCACTGCGCCAGGCCGGGGGAAGCGCGAAGTTCAGCGACGCGTCCATGTCGGCGCGCTGCGAGACGGCGTCTGGCCCGGCCAGGACGGCGCCGCCGGAGTTGAGCGGCAGCAGCGGGCTGGACGGCAGCTCGACCCCGCCGCGGGTGCCGTAGAGACGACCGACGGCCCGGACCGGGTCGGTGTCCAGCGACTGGACGTGGGCCCGCACGATGGTGGACTTGTCGGTGACCAGCGGGACCGTGTTGCCCCAGTCCTGCACCCCCTGGTTGACCTCCAGGCCGACCAGCTCGACGGGCGCACCCAGGCAGGAGCCGGTGACGAGCGTGGCGAACTCTGCGGCGTTGCGGGCGGTCACGACCGTCCCGCCACCGAACACGACCGGACCGTAGAAGTTGCGGGCATCAGCGGCGGAGAAGAACCCGGGGTCCTCGATGGCCAGGACCGAGTAGCGATCGACACCCGAGGACTGGGCGTTGGAGGCCGAGGACGACAGCGCCGAGGTGCTGGAGGGCGAGCCGTCGGTGGACATGCACAGCACCTGCTGGCTGTCCGGGTCCGCGGCGCCGTCGAGCTGGGCGACCCCGGCATCGATGCCCAGGTGCGGGCTGGTGCCGCCACCGTTCTGGACCATGCCACGCACCGTGGTGGTGACGCTGTCCAGGGCCGCGGCCGAGTCCAGCACCGTGGCCGGGACCTCGACGTCCACCGACGAACCCCACTGCACGACCGAGACCTTGACGGTGCCGTCGACGGGGAAGCTCACCCGGTCCTGCAGCGCGTTCGCGATGCCGGTCTTCTGGATCTCCCAGTCGGCAGCGTCGATGCTGCCCGAGCCGTCGACCAGGAAGACGAGGTCGAGCCCGGGATCCTCGGTGGTCTGCGCAGGTGCCGGCCACTGTGGCAGCAGGGTCGCGAGCAGGGCGATTGCCGCAACGAGCACGACGTGTCGACGGGGGGAGGTGGATTCCATGCGCTGGCCTCGGGGGGATGGGGCGAAACAGGCCGCGCGGACACTAGACCGTTGCCTCCGTACTCGTCAACACCTTCGACCCACTCGGGGCGCATCTCGGGCGACACCCACGCAATGCGTGGCATCCCGGTCGAGCACGGCTGCACGCGACGCTTCCCGCGGCACCGGAGGTGTGCTTTGATGGAACTGGCCAGCCACGGGCACCGGGCCAGCAGGCGGCGACGAAGGGGAGACCGCGACCGATCCAGTATCACCGGGGTCGCCAGGGCCCTCCTCACTGGTTGGCAGGAGGAATTCGCACGTCACGGGGGACGGCGATGGGTCACTGGCAACTGGCGATCGACTTCGGGACGACCAACACGGCCGCGGCCATCCTCCGTGACGGCGTGGCCGTCCCGCTGCGACTGTCGACGTCGGGCGACCAGATGCCGTCGGGTGTCCTGGCCCGCCCCGACGGGAGCCTGCTCGTCGGCGAGGCCGCCCACAACGAGGCGGCGATGCACCTCGAGAGCTTCGAGCCGAACCCGAAGTACCGGCTCGGCGAGGAGGCGATCTACCTCGCCGAGCGTGACTGGAGCCCGGTCGAACTGGTTCGTGCCGTCCTGGTCCGGGTCCGCGAGACCGCGCAGCGGACCAGTGGCGGCGTCACCCAGACGTCGGTGGTGCTGACCCATCCGGCCGCCTGGGAGCAGCACCTGCGCGACCGGCTTCGGGACGCGGCGCTGCTGGCCGGTTTCACGGACGTCAAGCTCATCTCCGAACCGATCGCGGCCGCCCGGTGGTACGCCGCCCGCCATCGCGACGACGGCTCGAACGGACACGGCGTGATCGAGCAGGGCTCGACGATCGGGGTGTTCGACTTCGGGGGTGGGACGTGCGACGTCGCCGTGCTGCGCGCGACCGACGACCGGGCCGAGGAGTTCGAGGTCCTGGCGTCCGGTGGGGACTCGTACCTGGGTGGCGAGGAGATCGACCGCGTGCTCATGGAGTGGGCACTCGACGCGGCCCTGGAGGACGTCGGAGCCGAGACGCGCGGTCGCATCGAGCAGGACCGCGGGGGACGCGACTGGTTCACGTTCCGCGACCTCGTGCGGCGGGCCAAGCACACGCTGTCCGAGGCCGACTCGGCCGGCATCCCCATCTCGTTCGCCGAGGTCAGCCGCTCCCTGCGGATCACGCGGACGGAGTTCGACGACCTGGTGAGCCCGCAGATGGATCGCGCCATGGACCTCACCAGGGAGGTGTTCGCGGCTGCGGAAACCACGCCCGAGCACCTCGCCACGCTGCCCGGTGATGCCGTCGGCATGTACCTGACCGGTGGCTCGGCCACGATCCCGGTCGTCCAGGAGCGCATGCACGCACTGCTCGACCGTTCCCCCGCCCGCCTCGACGACCCGAAGACGGTCGTGCCACGCGGTGCATTGATCGCACCCCGCGTCGAGGCGGACCGGCCCACCGCCACGGTCCAGCCCCCGACGAGCGGTGGCCCGTCCCGCGTGCGGATGGAGGTCGACCACCGACGCCAGGTCGAACAGGAGGCACGCGGGCCCGGCGCGGACGGGATCCCGGACCGGGTCGCCGGCCTGGAGCGGGAGATCTTCCGGCTCCGCGCAGCGCTCGACGAGCGAGAAGCACGGTTGGCGCGGCAGGCCGCCCCGGCGGTGGCTCCCGCGCCGACCCCGGCACCACTGCCGCCTGCCCGGACCACACGACCCTCCCCCCGCGTCGCCCCGCCGTCCTCGCCGACTGCCACCGCCGCCCCGCGCGCGGCACCGGCCACCCCACGACGCCGCGGCGTCTGGCGGGTCCTGTTCGGACTCCTGTTCGGGGGCCTGGGCGCGATGCTGGCCTACGTCGGCACGTTCGGTGGGTACCAGGCCTGGGTGAACGGCGCCGACGACGAGTTCTCGTTCGCGATCGGGACGACGATCGTCGGGCTGGTGCTGCTGTTGGTCGCGCGACGACTCCTCCGGCGACCGAGGGGGGCACGACGATGACGGTGTCCGCCCCACGACGCGCCACGACGTGGCTCACCCTGCTGGCCCTGGGCATCGTCCTGGGCATCGTCTCGGCCGCATGCAGCGGCGCGGGACCGACCCGGGAGGCGACCACGGGCGCCGACGGGAACCCGACCCCGACGGCAACGGCAACGGCCACGGCGACGGCCACGGCGACGCCCACCAGCACGCCGGCCACCGGCGCGCACGACGTGGCAGCCCCCGGCATCCGGGTCGGCGAGGTCGTGTCCGACCTGTGGTGGCTCTGGGGGGCCGCCGCCCTGGGAGTGGGGTTCCTGCTCGGTCGGCGCGCCCGGCCGAGGGCGGCACGGCCCTCGGCGGAGCCCTCCGAGGCACCAGCGACGGCGGTGGCTCCCCGACCGGAGCCCGCGTCGCCATCCCCTGCACCCCCGACCGGTGGGCAGGCACCCGACGCTGCGCTGGTCCACGAGCTGATGCTCGCGCACGACCTCGCCCGCGACGAGGCCATGGCCGGCCACCTCGAGCAGGTGCTGGGCCGACTCGGAGTCGCCCCGATCCGGGTCCGTCCGGGGACGGCCTTCGACAGCACGGTCCATCGGGCGGTCGGCACCGACGGGGTCGGCGACGCCGCCCACGGACCCACGATCCAGCGGCTCGTGCGTCCCGGATGGCAGGGTCCGGACGGAGTCCTGCGCCAACCCGAGGTGGTCGTGTCGACACCACCGGACACCGGCCGGCGAGACGGCCCCTGACGCCAGGGGAAGGTGGTGACCCGTGCCCTTCAGCTCCCACGACAACTTCGACGTGACGCTCCAGGCGCACGGCGAGGGATACGCCGTCTCGATCACGTCGGCGGGCGGGGAGTTCCGCGGCGACTTCACCCTTCCCTTCGCACGCTACGAGGTCGAGAACTTCCTGCTGCGGATCGGGTCGCGCACGGGGGTCCGCCGGGTCGCCCCGAAGGTCGATCCGACCGCGACACGCGACTTCGGCAGCTCGCTGTTCGAGGCCCTGTTCCGCGGCGACGTCGAGCGGGCCCTGCGCGAGAGCCAGATCCACGGGGACCACGACGAGCGCGGCGTGCGGATCCGTCTTCGCCTGCACGACGCCCCCGAACTGGCGGCGCTGCCCTGGGAGTACCTGTACGACCCGGTGGGGGCTCGACCCCTGGCCATCTCGACCCAGACCCCCGTGGTCCGCTACGTCGACCTGGGCAACCCCGTCCGGACGTTGCGGGTGGCCCCACCCCTGCGCATCCTGGCCGTGATGTCGTCGCCCCGCAACGTGGAGGCGCTGGACACCACCCGGGAGTTCCACGACCTGAAGGCGTCCCTGCGCGACCAGGTGGCCGCAGGTCGTGTCGAGGTGCACGGGCTGCACCGCGCCACGCCGTCGCGGCTGCGTGACCAACTCGGCACCGAGGCCTTCCACATCGTGCACTTCATGGGACACGGGGCCTTCGACGAGGCCACCGGCACCGGGATGGTGCTGCTGGAGGACGACGACGGCGACCCCCACCCGATCTCCGGGCACGACCTGGGGCTGGTCCTGCACGACCACGATGACCTGCGGATGGTCGTCCTGAACGCCTGCGAGGGGGGCCGCGGATCCGAGACCGACCCGGTGGGTGGCGTGGCCCAGAGCATGGTGCACCACGACATCCCGGCCGTGGTCGGGATGCAGGCCGAGATCACCGACGTCGCCGCGACCAGCTTCTCGGAGGCCTTCTATCGTCACCTCGGCCAGGGCACGCCGGTCGACGTCGCGATGTCGGAGGCCCGGATGAAGCTCCTGCTGGACGGCCACGGTGCGGAGTGGGGCATCCCGATCCTGTACCTGCGGTCGCAGGACGGTCGCATCTTCGACCTCGTCGACGAGCCGGCCCCGGCCGACGTCGCGGCGCTCGAGGAACGCGCCGACCGCCTGCAGGAGGAGGGGCACGAGGCGGGGAAGATCCATGCGGCCGGGCTGTACGAGCGCGTGGTCGGCCTCGCGCCCGACCACGACGTCGCCGCTGGCAAGCTGGCCGCGTTGCAGCGGGACATCGCGCTGGTGCCCGAGGCGGGCGTGCCGGTCGCCCCGACCAGGCATCCGCTCCCACCACCGGCGCCGTCGATCCGCCCGGTCCCGACCGTGCCGGGTCCGTCCCCGACCGCGCCCGTCACGCCGCCCGAACGGGCCGACTGGGTCCCGACGCCCGTGCGTGCGTCCCGGATGTTGGCACGGACCGCCATGATGCTCGAGCAGGCGAGCGTGCTGCTCGGCGAGCAGGACCGGAAGTCGGTCTCCGCCCTCGTCCGGGCGCTGCACGAGCCCCTTCGCATCGCCGTCGCCGGTCGGGTCCACTCCGGCAAGTCCACCCTGGTCAACGCCCTGCTCGGTGACCGGGTCGCGCCGACGGCCGCCCGGGCCGGATCCCAGGTCGTCACCTGGTACCGGCACGGGCCCGCGCGGGCGTCGCTCCTCCTGCACGACGGCGAGGTGCGGTCCGTGGACCTCGTCGACGGACAGGTACCCGCCGAGCTGCCGGTGCCGTCCGACCAGGTCGATCGCCTGGACGTCTGGCTGCCGACGCCGGCGTTGCGTCGCCAGACGATCATCGACACCCCGGGCCTGCCATCGCTGACGCCCATGGGGTCGACCTCCCGTCGCCTCCTGCTCGGACGGTCGACGGGGTCGGGTGGTGAGATGATCGCCGCCGACGCCGTGCTCTACGTGTTCCGGGGCGTGCCCACGCGTGACGAGCTGGCCTTCCTCGGTGCCCACCTCGACGGCCTGGGTGTGCTGGCTGCCTCCGCCGTCAACGCAATCGGGGTGTTCAGCCATGCCGACATGGCCGCGGACGGACCGTGGGGCGAGCGCGACCCCCTGGAGGAGGCCCACCGGGCGGCCGACTCGCTGGAGGAGCGCGCGCCCCAGCGGGCCGCTGCCATCGTCGCGGTCTCCGGGATGATGGCCGAGGCCGCACGGACCGGCGTCGTCCGCGAGGCCGACGCGCACCTGTTGTCCCGGCTGGCCGCCGTGCCGCGGGATCGGGTGGAGGCATGGCCGCGCGAGGGGGTGGACGACGTCCCGGCGTCGGTGCTCGAGGACGTCGTCGGACGGTGCGGGCCCTACGTCCTCGCACACGGTCGGGGCGAGGCGCACGCAGGTGCCACGGCCCTGATGGCCTGGATGGACCGTCGGTCGGGCGTGCCCGCCCTCGAGGACGCGATCAGGGACAGGTTGCTGGCCCGGTCGACGGCGCTGAAGGCCGATCACGCGCTGGCCGAGCTCACCCGGATCGCCCACGAACGCGAGGGAATCGACCCCCAGGTGGCCGGCGAGGTCAACGCCTTGGTCGAGCAGGCACGGCTCCACGGCGACCTGCGCCCCATCCGGGAGCTCGAGGCGTTGCGTGGCGTGTCCGGGGTCGATCGCGACCTCCACGACGCGCTCCTGCTCGTGTCCGGGTCGGGCTCGATCCACGAGCGACTCGGCCTGGACCCCGTCGATGCACCAGACGACGTCGTCTCCGTGGCCCAGCATGCCGCTGCGGAGGCACAACGCGCCATCGGCCTGGCCACGGACCCCCGTGCCCGCGCGGCGGCGCGGGTCCTGTCGACCAGCTACCGGCTCCTGGCCGACGAGGCCCGCGCCCTGCAGGCCTGACGTCGGTCGGGTTCACGTCGGTGACGACGGGCCGTCCTCGGTCGTGAACGTGACCCCTGACTCGACCGTGGCGCCAGATGCGTCGGTCACCCGCACCGCCGCCTCGTGGTCGCCGGGTGCCGGCACGACCGTCCACACGTCCTGCCCATCGCCAGCGGGCCGACCATCGAGCGTCCACGCCACGTCGAGCTCCGCGGTGCCAGCGTCGTGCCGGACCGCCGCCCACAACCGCAAGGGGCGGCCAGCCGCGAGGACCGCCCCGGACGGCGGCCACAGGACAGCGAGGACGGGTGGACGTTCGGGGATCGCGACAGCCCGGTCGTTGGACGGCGCCCGCCAAAACCCGTCCTGGGCGACGAGTCGGACGTGCACCCGTCCCGGCGACATCGTGGCCGGGTCCACCAAGGCAGCGCCATCACCGCCTGACGCGGCCGCGGACTGCCACCGGTCCCCGTCGGTCGACCACTGCACGTCCACGGTCGTCTCGTCCGGACGCACTGCGTCCACGTCCCAGGTCACGTGCAACCCCTCGGCGTCGATGTCCGCACGTCGAAGCTCCACGTGAGGTGGTCGATCGGCGGCTTCGCGATGCCACGTGGTCTCTCCTTCCGGGTCCACCACGCGCAGGACGAGACCGTCCGGCACGCCCGGGACGACCCCGTGGAGCACCGATCCGTTCGGAGCATCGGGCTGGCCTCCGCATCCCCCGCAGGTGCCGCAGGAGGCGACCGTCACGACGTGCATCGGGGCGCGACCGAGCACGCGCCCATCCGTGGTCTCGAGGAGGAGGGTCCAGCCGGACGACGGGCCGCCCGCGCTGCGCGTCGCCCAGCCCCGGACCACGCCGTCCGGCCGGAAGGCCAGGTCGGGACCGATCCTGCCCAGCACGTGGATGACCGACTGCCGCGTGACGCGTCCGAGATGGCCCGTCGGGTCGGGGATGTAGACGTTCGGGTCGTGGTCGATCACGGGTTCGCGCTCGAAACCGGGGAGGCACACCTCGCGAGGGCGAAGCGCCAGGTGCGGGGCAGCCTGGCGGTGCCCGTGGATCGAGATCCACTTGCGGACCGCCGACGGGGGTGCACCGGGTGGCGGGCAGTAGGACATCAGGTCCTTGTAGACGTCGGGCGGCAACACGTCGCCGGTGCGCGGGTCGAGGCCGTACTCGCCGATCGAGGCGCCCGGTGCGTCCGGCCACGAGTACGGCTCGTAGGCCGGGTACGCCTGGTCGATCCCCCCGAGCTGTGCATCCGGGTACCCACATCCACGGACGTGTGCCCGCCCCATCGCGTGGCCGATCTCGTGCGCCATCACCATGTCGGCGCCGCGGTGCCTGCCGAGGTCGGGTGTCAGGCTGTACCCCGCTGCGACGCCGTAGTCCCCGGATGCGCCAGCAGCACCGCAGCCGCCCCCACCCGTGGCCGAGAAGGTCGGGTCCGGGACGTCCTGGGCGATCAAGCCGTAGTAGATGGTGCCCGGCCACGGCCCGTCACCGGTGTCGTTCACGGCGATCGTGTCGAGTTCGGCCATGAGCGCAGCCCAGCCGGGGTCCCCGGGTCCGCAACCGTCGGTTCCCAGCGGGATGGAGAGCATCAGGGTCCCGGCGACGGAGTACTCGGCTGCCCCGACCACCGGCAACATCGCGAGGGTCGTCCCGGACGTCGCCATGAGGTCGTGGACTCCCGGGGGCGGCACCACGACGGCGTCGCCGGTGTCGGGATGCGTACCTGAGAAGCCCACCAGGATCGCCCGCAGGTGGAGTCGTTGGTGCAGCGTGGCGTCGACCAGCGTGGTGCGCTCGTGCACGACGTGACCGCCGGCGAGCGCCTCGACCCGGATCGACAGCCGACCACACATCTCCTCCCCGGAGATCACCACGTTGAGGGTCGAGCCGATGTCGGCACGCTGGGATCGCTGGAAGACGTCCTCGGCGATGATGGGCGTCGGCTGGGTGTCGTAGCGTGGATGGGCCGTCACGACGCCGGGAGCCGCGGGCTCGAACACCTCGTCCGGCTGGCCGGGACGCGACAGCGTGACCCGTGCGCCCACGCCGTGGACCATGTCCGGCCCGGTGCTTCGCATGTACGCGCGAACCCAGGCAGGTCTGCCGGCGATCAGGGCAAGGCCGTTGTCAGGACCCCGGTCCGCGGGATCGAACAGGTGCATCGCCGACTGGTAGTGCTGGATGCCCTGCGTGACCTCGATGCCCTCGACGTATGCGCTCGCTGCCATGTCCGTGCCCCTTGTCGAACGACCATGTGCCCGATCCACCCGCCTCGCGGATTCGGCGAGCCGGAGCGGACCGATCGATTCGACCCTAATGCCGCCCCTCGGCGTCGAACAGGGGGCCGTCCACACGATGCGGTGGGGGTGGCCACACCCACCGCGCCGGCGGAGACTCACCAGGATCTGAGCTGCCCGGTCTGGTGACGGATCCGAGCCATTGCCTGGGTGGGCAGCCGCTAGGGTCGGCAGCGAGGGGGGGACTGCTGATCGGAGTCTCCCATGCCTGGTCGACCGCCCGACACGGATCTCGTCGACGATCGCGGCGAACCGGACGAGCAGGCACCGTTCACGACCGGCGACGCCGGGCGGCTGCTGACCCGCCGACGGTTCCTGTCCGGGACGCTCGCGGCGGCCGCCGGTGCCATGACCGCGTGCACCGCCACCGGTGATCCTGCGCCCACGACGGGCCCCACCGCGGCCGCCGCGAGCGTCCCGGACAGGAACCG
>NZ_JAHOPH010000039.1 GCF_019798055.1 Salsipaludibacter albus
ACCTGCGCCAGACCCGGCTGCCCGACGCGATCGAGCGGGCCGTCGCCGCCGCGCGCCACCACGGCCAGCTGGCCCGGTGGCGCCACGACGGGGTCGAGGCCGTGGCGTGGGTGGTCGGCCAGGAACAGCGCTGTCCGGGGCGTCGGTGCCGGGGCAACGCCACCGACGGCGTCGTGCCTCCGGGGGAGCCGTTCGCGTTCGGCGACCTCGTGCCGCCCGCCCACCCGGGCTGCACCTGCACCCTGCGACCCGCGGGAGCCGACGAGGGGCACGCCTGACCGTGGGCGTGCTCCCCGTGGTGGCGGTCACCGCCCCGCCGGACACGGCATACCCTCGGTGCTTCCCGACTGACCCAGCGACGACCGGACGACACCACCGTGCCCACCTGGATGCGCCAGCGCCTCCCCCTCGTCCTCCTCGGCGTCGTACTGCTCGTGCTGGTCTTCAGCCAGCGAGTCGCCGTCTTCACGACGGACTGGTGGTGGTTCACGGCGGTCGGTGCCCGCGAGGTGTTCACCGGGGTCCTCATGACCCGGATCCTGCTGGCCGTCGTCGGCAGCCTGCTCGCCGGGGGCGTCATCGTCGCCACCCTGCAGGTCGCGCGTCGACTGCGCCCGACGATCGTGCCCAGCACCCCCCAGCAGGCGGCGATCGAGCAGTACCGCAACCAGGCCGAGCCGTACTTCAAGTGGTTGATCGCCGGGGTCGCCGCACTCTTCGGGATCTCGTCCGGGGTCGCGCTGTCGGGGGGCTGGGACACCTTCCTGCTGTGGCGCAACGGCGGGACGTTCGACACGGTCGATCCCCAGTTCGGACGCGACGTCGGGTTCTTCGTCTTCGACCTCCCGTGGTGGCAGCTCCTGCAGTCGTGGGCGTTCACCACGATGATCCTGGTGCTGCTGCTCAGCGCGGGCGCCCACCTGCTGCTGGGCGGCATCCGCCCCGACGCCGAGCACGACAAGGTCCTGCCGGGCGTCAAGACCCACCTGTCGATCCTGCTCATGGTGATCCTGGCGATCCGTGGCTGGGGCTACTGGCTCGACCGCTACGAGCTGGACTTCTCCCAGCGCGGGACCGTCACCGGCGCGTCCTACACCGATGTCAACGCCGAACTCCCGGCCCTGTACCTGCTGCTGGCGGCCACGGTCGTGGCCATCGCGCTGGTCGCCTGGGGGCTGCGCAGCAACTCGTTCACGCTGCCGGCGGTCGCGATCGCCCTGCTGGTGGTCAGCTCGATCCTGTTGCAGGGCGCCTACCCGGCTGCCATCCAGCGCCTCCGGGTCGATCCCCAGGAGCTCAACCGGGAACGTGAGTACATCGAGGCGAACCTCGAGATGACCCGGCAGGCCTACGAGCTGAACGACCCGTCGCTGGTCGGGGACCTGCCGACCTTCGACATCAGCAACAACCTCGACCGGGCCCAGATCGACGCCAACGACACGACCTTCGAGAACATCCGGCTGTGGGATCCCGACCTGCTCCAGGACAACTACCAGGAGTTGCAGGCCCTGCGACCGTTCTACGAGTTCCACGACGTCGACATCGACCGCTACGAGATCGACGGGCAGCCACGCCAGGTGATGCTGTCCGCCCGTGAGCTGGACCCCGACGCCAACATCGTCGCCGGGCAGTGGCAGAACGAGCGGCTCACCTACACCCACGGCTACGGCGTCGTCGCCAGCCAGGTCAACACGGCGTCCAACGCCGGCCAGCCGGTGTTCCTCGCCTCCGACATCCCGCCCCAGACCAACGAGGACATCGCCCCCGACGGCGACCTCGTGCCGGCCGAACCGGGCATGTACTACGCCAACGACGGCTTCCTCGACTACGCGATCGTGGACACCGAGCAGCCCGAACTGGACTACGAGGACCCCGGCACGGCCGAACAGGTCACGACCAGCTACGCCGGCGAGGGCGGGGTCGCGCTGGGCGGCTACGCCCGACGGCTGGCCTGGGCGCTGCGCTTCTCCGACCCGAACTTCGTGCTGTCCAACCTGCTGCGCGACGACTCGAAGGTGTTGCTGCACCGCGAGGTCCCCGAGCGCGTCCGCGAGGTGGCGCCCTACCTGACGCTGGACTCCGATCCCTACGCGGTCGTGCTGGAGGATCGCGTCGTGTGGATCCAGGACGCCTACACCACCACGACCCGCTACCCCTACAGCGAGTACGCGACCTTCAGCCACGCCGGGGGCGACAGCGAGGTCAACTACGTGCGCAACTCGGTCAAGGCCGTCGTGGACGCCTACGACGGGACCGTCACGATGTACGTGTCGGAGCCCGACGACCCGATCATCCAGACCTGGCGCCGTGCCTTCCCGAGCCTCTACGCCGACCTCGACGAGGCCCCGGAGGAGTTGGCCAGCCACTTCCGCTACCCGGAGGACCTGTTCACACTCCAGGCCGGCCTGTACGACACCTACCACATCCCGGACCCGGCCGGCTTCTACAACAAGGCCGACTCGTGGGAGGTGCCCCAGGACGCCGCCCAGAAGGAGAACCTCGACAACGACGAGGCCGACATCCCGCTGGAGCCCTACTACCTGATCACCCGGCTGCCCGGTGAACCCGAGGCCGAGTTCGTCATGATCCAGCCCTACGTCCCCGCCGGGCGCCAGAACATGGTCGCGTGGCTCGCGGCCCGGTCGGATCCGGAGCACTACGGCGAGTTGTTCGCGGTGCAGTTCCCGACCAACGACAACGTGCTCGGCCCGGTCCAGGCCCACGGCCGGATCGAGCAGGAGTCCGAGATCGCCGAGCGCATCACCCTGGTCGACCAGGCCGGGTCCACCCTCATCCGGGGCAACCTGCTGGTCCTGCCCGTCGAGGAGTCGGTGATCTTCGTCGAGCCCCTGTTCCTGCAGAACGAGCAGTCCCGGATCCCCGAACTGTGGCAGGTCGTGCTGGTCATGGGTGACCAGGTGGTGATGCGTCCGACCCTCGAGGACGCCCTGACCGCGCTGGTCACCGGCGGCGACCCGGTCGGCTCGGACCTCGCCGAGGACCCCCAGACCGGGGTTCCCGAGATCGACGACCAGGCCACCGAGGAGCCCTCGGAGCCACGCGAGCCCACCGAGGAGCCGACGGCCACCGACCAGCCCACCGCCGAGCCGACCCCGTCGCCCACGCCCACCCCGGAGCCGACCCCGATCGATCCCGACATCGATCCGGACGCCGACGCCGCCCAACTGGTCACCGAGGCGCTCGAGCTGTTCGAGCAGGCGGACCAGGCGCTGGCCGAGGGGGACCTGGGTGCCTACCAGGACCTGACGAACCAGGCCCGCGCCCGGCTCGAGCGCGCGGCCGAGCTGGGTGGCCTCGAGGGCCTCGCGCCCCCGACGGCCAGTCCGACACCGACGGCACCTGCCACGGCACCTGCCACGGGGCCCGCCACGCCGACGCCCTCACCCACGGGCGGGTGAGTCCCACCCGTGGCGCCGAGCTGACCGGGGTCGACGCCCCGGTGGTGCCCACGGACGACGAGTTCACGCTGGCGGAGGTCCTGCCGGCGATCGCCCGGACCCTGGGTGTCCCGGTCGGCCGCGAGGTCGACGTCCACCCCGCGTTGCCCGCCGACCTCCGCGCCGTCGTGGTGCTGCTGGCCGACGGGCTGGGGTGGCACCAGCTGGTGGACACCGACGTCGCGCCGATGCTGTCGGCGGCGGCACGGGCATCCGCCCCGATCCGAGGGGTGCTGCCGACGACGACGGCGACCAACCTCGTCTCCCTGGGCACGGGACTGCCGGCGGGGCGACACGGCGTGCTGGGCTACACGATGGTGCTCGACGACGCCGTCTTCAACCCGCTGGTGTGGCGCTTCGGGCTGCGTGGCGGAGGCGCCGACGCGCGGGTCGACGTGGTGCCCGAGTCACTCGTGCCGGAGCCGACGATGTTCGAACGACTCGCCGCGGCCGAGGTCGCGACGTCCGTCGTGGTCCACCCGGACTTCCTCGACTCCGGGCTGACCCGGGCGGGGATGCGTGGCGGCCGTCGGCTGGCAGCCGTCGGTGCCGAGGCGACCCTGGCCACCGCCCTGGCGGCCACGGCCGGTCCGGGCCCGGCGGTGGTCTACGCCCACCACCCCGACATCGACAGGGCCGGCCACGTCCACGGGCCACACACGCCGGACTGGCGCGACGCGGTCCGTCGCCTCGACGGCCTGCTCGACGGGATCCGTGGTGACCTGCCGCCCGACGTCGCGGTGGTCGTGACCGCCGACCACGGGATGGTCGCGGTGCCCGACGACGACGTGCTCGAGTTGCACGACGACCACCCGCTGCTCGACGGCGTGGCCCTGGTCGCCGGTGAGCCCCGACTGCGGACCCTGGTGCTGGACGACCCCGACACGCTCGAGCGGGTCGTCGCACGCTTCGCGGACGCGCTCGGCGACCGTGCGGTCGTGGTGGCGACGCGCGACGCCGTCGGGCAGGGGTGGTTCGGTCCGGAGTTCCCGGAGCGGCACACCACGCGACTGGGCGACGTGCTGGTCGCCAGTCGGGTCGGGTCGGTCGCCCACCGGCGGGTCGATCCCCACGGTGGACGGCTGGCGGGTCTCCACGGCAGCCTCACCGCGGCCGAGCGGGACGTCCCGTTCTTCGTCCTGACCCGCGACTGACGTCGGACGGGGCGGCCGACGTGGTCAGTCCAGCAGCCAGTCCCGGGCCTCGTCGGCGGCGGCGAGGTCGAACACCCGGACCTCGCCGGGCATCAGGAAGCCCATGGCCCGGGTCGCGACCCGCCACGACGCGTGGTCGGTGACCAGCGCGATCTTCGCGAAGTCGGCCCAGTGGTGCATGCCCAGCCGCAGGTCGTCCAGCGCGGCCTCGCCGTCGTAGCCGTCGAAGTCCGCACCCAGCACGTACATGAGCCGGGCCCGCTCGTCGTCGCCGGTCGCGCGGTTCACGGCCGGCATGAGCGTGTGCTCGTAGTCCTGTGCCGTGACCGTGCCCGACGCGGTGGCGACCACCACGTGCTCGGGCGTGCCGTCTTGAAGTTCGATCATCGAAGGCCTCCGGGGTCGGTGGGTGGCGACCCTAGTCCGGGACGTCCGGGTGGCGGTGGCGCTGGCAGTAGGATCACTGCGGCGTCCCGGCCGCCCATGTGCCGGTGCCGACCCCGGACCCGCCGAGCATGCGATGCCTGCCACCCCGCCGCCCCGTGGCGGTGCGACCGACGCCGTCGAGCGCCGGCGTCGTCGACGACAGGCCTCGTCCGGTGGACTGCTGCTGGCCGCACTGGGGGTGGTGTTCGGCGACATCGCGACCTCGCCGCTGTACGCGCTGCGCGAGACGCTCGGGGGCGCGGAGGGCGTGGGAGTGGACCGGGTGAACGTGCTCGGGGTCCTGTCGCTGGTCCTGTGGTCGCTGATCATCGTGGTCACGGTGAAGTACGTGCTGCTGGTCCTGCGGGCCGACAACCACGGCGAGGGTGGGATCCTGGCACTGACCACGCTCATGCGTCGCTCCACCGACACGCGGCTGACCCCGCTGCTCGTGGCACTGGGCCTGTTCGGGACCGCACTGCTGTACGGCGACGGTGCCATCACGCCCGCGATCTCGGTGCTGTCCGCCGTCGAGGGACTGCAGGTCGTTCGCCCCGAACTGGGCTCGTGGGTGCTGCCGATCTCGGTCGCCATCCTGGTCGCCCTGTTCGCCGTACAGCGCTTCGGGACCGGGGCCATCGGCGCGGCGTTCGGGCCCGTGATGGTGGTGTGGTTCGCCGTGCTCGCCATCCTGGGCGTGGTCCAGGTCGTCCAGCAGCCCGAGGTCCTGGTCGCGATCGACCCGCGTCACGGGATCCGCTACTTCGCCGCGAACGGCTTCGCGGGCTTCGCGAGCCTGGGGGCGGTCTTCCTCGTCGTCACCGGGGGCGAGGCGCTGTACGCCGACATGGGCCACGTCGGTGTGCCCGCGATCCGGCGTGGCTGGTTCACCATCGTGATGCCGGCCCTGGTGCTGGCCTACCTGGGCCAGGGCGCGCTGTTGCTGCGCGACCCCGGGGCGATCGACAGCCCGTTCTTCCGGATGGGCCCGACCTGGGCGACCGGAGGCCTGGTGGTGCTGGCCACCGCTGCCACGATCATCGCGAGCCAGGCGCTGATCTCGGGGGCGTTCTCGTTGACCATGCAGGCGGTGCAGGTCGACCACCTGCCTCGCGTGGCCATCCGGAACACGTCGCGCAGGCATGCCGGCCAGGTGTACGTGCCGGCGGTGAACTGGCTGCTGATGGTTGCCTGTGTCGGGCTGGTCGTCGGCTTCGGGTCGTCGTCGGCCCTGGCCGCCGCGTACGGCGTCGCGGTCACGGCCACGATGGCCATCACGACCATCCTGTTCGCGGTGGTCGCCGTGCAGCGGCTGGGCTGGTCGCGACGTCGCGCGGTGCTCGTGGCGGCCCTGTTCCTGGTCGTCGACCTGGCGTTCTTCGGCGCCAACCTCCTCAAGATCCCGGACGGCGGCTGGTTCCCCCTGGTCGTCGCCGGCCTGGTGTTCCTGGTCATGCGGACCTGGCACGACGGGCGGGCGTTGGTGGCCCGCCGGCTGCGTCGTGACCGGGTCGCGGCCCGGACCGTCGTCGCGCAGGCGACGGCCTCGAGGGTGACCCGCGTCCCCGGCACGGCGTTCTACCTCCATCCCCGCCCCGAGCAGGCGCCGCCGGCGCTGCTGGCCACGCTGCGGTCCCACCACGTCCTGCACCAGCAGGTCGTCCTGGTGGCGATCACGGTGGACCCGGTGCCGCTGGTCCCACGCGCACGCCAGGTCCGGATCACCGAGCTGGGCGACGGACTGCTGCAGCTCGACGTCCACGTCGGCTTCGCCCACCGGCCCAACCTGCCGTCGATCCTGCGGGAGGTGGAGGACCCGGTCTTCGACCTCGACGACTCGGTGTTCGTGCTCGGCCGGGAGCACCTCACCTCCACGGCACGACCGTTCACCTTCTCCCGGCTGCGTGAGCGCCTGTTCATCCGCCTGCACCGCAACGCCACCGACGCCGCCGACTGGTACGGCCTGCCGGCCGACCGGGTGATCGAGGTCGGCTCAGTGGTCGAACTCTGACGCGGGCGTGCCAGCGGGCTGACGGGCCACCACGTGTGCCGTCGGGCGTGAGACGACACGACGTCGTGGTTGACACCGCGCCGGACCGCAACTAGTCCGGAGGAGGGGGGAAGTTCCGCCACCCCGGGGACCCAGAGGAACGACCATGGCCATCACCAGTGCACCCATTCCGACCCTGCCCGCCTCGGACCTCGAGCGGGCGACGGCGTTCTACACCGACGTGATGGGCTTCTCGCCCAGCGAGGAGCAGCCGGCACCGGAGGGCGTGATGTTCGACTCCGGCGAGGGCCAGCTGCTCGTCTATGCCACTCCCCATGCCGGGACGGCTCGCAACACCCAGGCTGCGTGGATGGTCGACGACCTCCAGGCCGAGGTCGCGCGCCTGCAGGCGGCCGGGGTCGAGTTCCAGACCTTCGACATCCCGGACGAGCAGGGGGAGTGGGACGGGGTCATCGCCCGGGGGCAGGGTCAGGCGTCGGCCTGGTTCACCGACTCCGAGGGCAACACCCTCGCGCTCGAACAGGTCGGCTGAGCGGCGTCCGGGTCACCGGGTGGCCGACCTCGGCCGCGTGCCGCGAGGGGTCACGTCCGGGGGAGCCGGTCCGTGACGACGACGCCGCGACGGGCGAGGTGGACCACGCGCCCGGGACGTTCCGCCAGCGGTCCCTCGGTCGTCACGGCGGCGACCGCCTCGGCCTTCGCGTCGCCGTGGCCGACCAGGGCGATCGCGTCCGCGCCGGCCAGCATCCCGACCGTCGCCGACATCCGCAGGGGCGGTGGCTTGGGGGCGTCGTCCACCACGACGAACGAGCCGGTGCTCGACAGGCCCGGATGCCCGGGGAACAGCGACGCGACGTGGCCGTCGGGACCCAGGCCCAGCAACGCGACGTCGATCCGCTCGACCCGGCGGCGCAGGACCTCCAGGGCCTCGTCGACATCGTCTGGGGTGGGGTCGGACGGCAGGTCCGGCAGGGGCACCAGGTCGTCGCTCGACAGGCGGCCGTCGGCGACCAGCGGGTCGACGAGCGGCTCCACGACCCGCCAGTTCCGCCGGTCGTCGTCGGCCGGCACCGCCCGCTCGTCGGCCACGGTGATCGTCACCCCGGACCAGTCGAGGTCGACCTCGCGGAGGCGGTCGTGGACCGTGGCGACCGAGCTGCCCCCGACCAGGCCGAGCACCGCACGACCCTGGCGCGCGACCACGTCGGCCAGTGCCTCGGCGACCCACTCGGCGGTGAACCCGGCCCGGACGTCGTCGTCGGCGTCGACGAACACGCTTGCCGAGGTGGCGATGGGGGCCCCCACCGCGACCCGCGACAGCCCGTCGCCGAGGTCCCCGCTCATTCGGGGGCTCCGCCGTCGATCTCCGGGTCTGCCGGCTGCTCGTCGTGGCCGCCGAACTGCGAGCGCATGGCCGACAGGACCTGGCCGGCGAACTGGCCGTTGCCACGGGAGGAGAATCGCTGGAACAGGGCGGACGAGATGACCTCGGCCGGGGCGCCGACGTCGATCGCGGCCTGGACCGTCCAGCGGCCCTCGCCGGAGTCCGACACGCGCCCGGCGAAGGTGTCGAGCTCGTGGTCCTCCTGCAGCGCGGCCGCGGTCAGGTCGAGCAGCCACGACCCGATGACCGCGCCACGCCGCCAGACCTCGGCGATCCGGTCGATCTCGAGGTCGAACACGTACCGGTCCGGGTGGCGCAGCGGCGCGGTCTCGGCGTCGGCGTCACGGTCCCGCAGGCCGGCGTCGGCCGCCTTCAGGAGGGCGAACCCCTCGGCGTAGGCCGCCATCATCCCGTACTCGATCCCGTTGTGGACCATCTTGACGAAGTGTCCGGCGCCGGCCTGGCCACAGTGCAGCCAGCCGCGTTCCTCGGGAGCGGGATCGCCGTCGCGGCCCGGGGTCCGCGGGGCGGCGTCCAGCCCGGGTGCCAGGGCGTCGAAGATCGGCGCCATGGCCTCCACGGCATCGGGATCGCCCCCGATCATCAGGCTGTACCCACGTTCCAGGCCCCACACGCCACCCGACGTGCCACAGTCGAGCAACACGATGCCGGACTCGGCGAGCCGCTCGGCCTCGTGCATGGCGTCGGCGTAGAAGCTGTTGCCACCGTCCACCAGGACGTCGCCCGGCTCGAGCACCTCCGCGACCTCCGCGAGGACCTGCGGGGTGATGGCGGCGGGCACCATCACCCACACGTGCCGGGGCGCCTCCATGGCGTCCGCCAGGTCCCGGAGGCTCGGAGCGCCGGTCGCACCCTCGGCCTCCAGTGCCGCGATCGCCTCCGGGTCGACGTCGTGCACGACCGCGGTGTGGCCGGCCTGCTGCACGCGGCGCACCATGTTGGCGCCCATGCGCCCGAGTCCGATCATGCCGAGTTGCACGTGGATGCCTTCGTGTTGGTGTCGAGGGTCGGGCGTGGTGGACGGCGGTGACGGCCCGACGCGCCGGCCGGACCGTCGGTGGGTGATCCCGGGTTCAGTCGGTGAGCGGAGGCAGCCAGCCGCCGGGCGGGGCGACCCGCTTGGCCTCGGCGGGACCGGCCTCGCCCGGTTCGTAGGGGTGGACCGGGCCGGGGTCGTCCAGCAGTGGCTGCACGGCCTCCCACGCGGCCAGCACCGAGTCCGACCGGGCGAACAGGGTGCGGTCCCCGGACAGTGCGTCGCCCAGCAGGCGTGCGTAGGCCTCGGTGTGGCGGGCGAGCCGGTCGTCCCACTCGTAGGTCATCAGCACCGGCTCGGTCTCGATCCGCTCGCCGGGCTTCTTGAGCTGGATGCCCAGGTCGATCCGCTCGCCCGGCTTGATCCGGAACCGCAGGGTGTTGGGCGGGGGCTCGGTCATGTCCGGTCCCCGGTACAGCGACAGGGGTGGGCGCTTGAACACCACCGCGATCTCGGTGCGGGTCTCGTCCATCGCCTTGCCGGCCCGGATGTGGATCGGCACGTCCGACCAGCGCCACGTCTCCACGTTGGCGACCAGCGACACGAAGGTCTCGGTGGTCGACTCGGGGTCGACCTGGTCGACGTCGTGGTAGCCGACGTACTGGCCCCGCACCATCTCGTCGGGCTGGATCGGTCGCAGCGCCCGCAGCACCTTGGACTTCTCGTCGCGCAGCGCCTCGGGGTCGTCCGACACCGGCGGATCGGCCAGGATCAGGGCCATGACCTGCAGCAGGTGGTTCTGGACCACGTCACGCATCGCCCCGACCGTGTCGTAGAAGCCACCCCGACCCTCGATGCCGAAGTCCTCGGCCATCGTGATCTGGAGGTGGTCGACGTGGTGACGATGCAGGAGGGTGTCCAGGACCGGGTTGGCGAGGCGGAACAGCATCACGTCCAGGACCGTCTCCTTGCCCAGGAAGTGGTCGATCCGGTAGATCAGCTCCTCGGGGAAGGTCCGCTGCAGCAGGTCGTCCAGCTCGCGGGCCGACGTCAGGTCCCGGCCGAACGGCTTCTCGACGACCACGCCGCCGCCACGCTGGTTGGCCCCGATCGTCTCCAGGCCCTCGATGACCTCGTCGAACAGCGACGGCGGGATCGCCAGGTAGGCCAGCGGCTTGGAGCAGTCCTGGAGGAGCTCGTTGAGACGGGCGAAGGTGTCGGGGTGGTTGTAGTCCCCCTGGACGTACTCGAGGCGGTCGATGACGGTGCGCATCGCGTCCTCGTCGAGGTCGTCGACCTCCTCGCGCATGGAGGCCTCGGCCCGCTCGCGCAGGTCGTCGAGGGTCCAGTCGGAGCGCGCCACGCCGATCACCGGGAAGTCCAGGTCCTGGTCGCGCTCGAGGTCGTGCAGTGCCGGGAAGAGCTTCTTGTAGGCCAGGTCACCGGTGATGCCGAACAGCACCAGCGCATCGCTGCGGTCGCGTTCGTCGAGGTGGTCGGCGGCCATCGAGCGCCCTTCGTGGGTCGGGTCGGGGGTGGGGGTCCTCCCGGGGAGACGGTAGCCAAGGAGGCCGGCCGGGCAGGTGGCCGGGTGGGCCGGGCCACCACCGACCGGGGCCACGCGTCGATAGGCTCGGTCGCCATGTCATCGCACGCACCGTCACCCAGTCCTGCTCGTTCGCCTGCGGACTCGATGGCCCCGCCCGCCGTCGTCGCCCGGGGACTGACCAAGCGCTTCGGGGACCTGACCGCCGTGGACGGGATCGACGTCACGGTCGCGGCCGGTGAGACCTTCGCCTTCCTCGGTGCGAACGGGGCCGGCAAGACCTCGGCGATGCGGATGATCGCGACCGTCAGCCCGGTCACCGATGGCGAGCTGTCCGTCCTGGGGCTGGACCCGCACCACGACGGCCAGGTGATCCGCTCGCGGCTGGGGGTGGTCCCCCAGGAGGACAATCTCGACCTCGAGCTGACCGTCCGCGAGAACCTGCTGGTCTACGGCCTCTACCACGGGCTCCCTCGCACCGTGATCGCGCACCGGATCGACGACCTGCTCGCGTTCGCCCAGCTCGAGGACAAGGCCGACGCCGAGGTGGACGCCCTGTCCGGCGGCATGAAGCGGCGGCTGACGATCGCGCGGGCACTGATCAACGAGCCCGACCTGGTGATCCTCGACGAGCCCACCACGGGGCTGGACCCGCAGGCCCGCCACGTGCTGTGGGACCGCCTCCACGAGTTGCGGTCGCGTGGCGTGACCCTGCTGCTCACCACTCATTACATGGACGAGGCCGAGCAGCTCGCCGACCGCCTGGTCGTGATGGACCACGGGCGGATCATCGCGGAGGGGAGCCCGACCGACCTGATCGTCGAGCACGTGACCCGGGAGGTGCTGGAGGTCCGGTTCGGGACCGCCCGCCAGGCCGAGTCGTCGGACCGGCTGGTGGCGCTCGACCTGCCCGAGGTCGAGTCGGTCGAGCAGCTGGCCGAGCGTGCGATCGTCTACACCCGCGACGCCGAGGCGACCCTGGACGCCCTGGGCGACCACGGCCTGGTCCCACGTGGCCACCTGACCCGTCGTGCGACGCTCGAAGACGTGTTCCTGCGGCTCACCGGCCGCCAGCTGGTCGACTGATGTCGGTGGCCTCCGACGTTGGGACGGGACCCGGCGGGCCCGGGCCGACCCGGCGACGCCATCCCGCGGTACGGGTGCTGGCCGCCGAGATCATCGGGTTCCGCCGCAACTGGCGTGGCTGGATCATGTCCAGCCTCGGCAACCCGATCGCCTTCCTGGCAGCGATGGGGGTGGGGCTCGGCTCGCTGGTCGACTCGGGCGGCGGATCCGCGACCCTCGACGTGGAGTACGTGACGTTCGTGGCGTCGGGACTGCTGGCGGCCAGCGCGATGCAGAACGGGTTCGGCGAGGGCGCCTGGCCGGTGATGGCCGGCCTGAAGTGGCGCCGCAACTTCGAGGCGATGATGGCGACGCCGGTGCGTCCGCGCGACCTGCTCGCCGGCCGCCTGCTGTGGGGCGTGGTGAACTTCACCGGGAACCTGGTGGCGTTCGCGGTGGTGGCGATGCTGTTCGGTGCACTCGAGCCCGGGCCGGCGCTGATGGGGATCCTGCCGGCGCTGCTCACGGGCATCGCCTTCGAGGCCGTGGCCACGGGCTACACCGCCTCGCTCGGCAGCGACACGGGGCTGACCAACGCCTACCGCTTCGCCATCATGCCGTTGTTCCTGTTCTCGGGGACGTTCTTCCCCATCGCGCAGCTGCCCGGCGTCCTGCAGGCGGTCGCCGTGGCCACGCCGCTGTACCACGGGGTCGAGCTCACCAGGAAGCTGGTGCTGCCCGGCGCTGCCCCGCCGACCGTGTCGGCGATGCCCGCCTGGGTCCACGTCGGCTACCTCGTCGTCATGCTGGCGGCCGGCTGGTGGTGGGCCGCACGCCGGCTCCGGGGGAGGCTGTACGCGTGAGCGCCCCGACCACGACCCCGCGTTCGGTCGCGTCCCCGCTGCGCACGACCCCGCTCGCCCTGTTGGGCGCCGGTCGTGCGCACACGCTGATGTACCGCAACTTCCTCAGCGCCCGGACCCATCCCATGGTGTTCTTCGGTGGCTTCTTCGAGCCGGTGCTGTACCTGTTCTCGCTGGGTGTCGGGCTGGGTGCGCTGGCTCCCGACATCGCCCTGGGTGACGGGACGACCGTGTCCTACGTCCAGTTCGTGGCGCCGGCGATGCTGGCGTCGTCGGCCATGAACGGCGCGGTGACCGAGGCGACGTTCAACATCTTCTTCAAGCTCAAGTTCGGCAAGCTCTACGACGCCATGCTGGCCACGCCGATGACGCCGATGGACGTTGCCGTGGGCGAGATCGGCTGGTCCCAGGCCCGGGGAGCGGCCTACTCGGCCGGGTTCCTCGTCATCATGCTGGCGATGGGACTGACGTCGGGCTGGACCTGGCCACTGGCCCTGCTGGCCACGGCGCTGATCGGCCTGGCCTTCGGTGCCGTCGGGATGGCCGCGACCACCTTCATGACCTCGTGGAAGGACTTCGACCTGGTGCAACTGGTGATCCTGCCGATGTTCCTGTTCTCCGGGACCCTCTACCCGCTGTCGGTCTACCCGGGCTGGCTCCAGGTCGTCGCCCGGCTGTCGCCGCTGTACCACGGCACCGTGCTGGTCCGGGGACTGGTGCTCGGCCAGGTCACGTGGTCGATGCTCGGCAACGTGGCCGTGCTGGTGGTGATGGCCGCGGTCGGACTGGTCGTCGCCCGTCGCCGGCTGTCGACGCTGCTGCTGACGTGAGCGACCAGGTCCGCTACGTCGCACTCGGGGATTCCTCCACCGAGGGGCTGTGCGATCCCGACGGGCAGGGCGGATGGATCGGCTGGTCCCAGCGGCTCGCCGGCCGGCTGGCCGAGACCCACGGCGAGGTCGAGTGGGCCAACCTCGCGGTCCGGGGCCGCACCTCCCGCGAGGTCCTGGTCGGCCAGCTCGCCCCCGCGGTCGCGCTGCGCCCGACGATCGCGACGGTCTTCGCCGGGATGAACGACCTGCTGCGCTTCATCCGGCCCGTCGACGCGGTCCTGGACGACCTCGCCACCATGCACCGGACCCTGCTGGCCACCGGGTCGACCGTGGTCACCCTGACCGTCCCCGACCTCACCCGCGTGGTGACGCTGGCGCGTCCGCTGCGCGGCCGGGTCCTGGCGCTCAACGAAGGCATCCGTGGCTTCGCCGACGACGGGGTGGTCGTGGTGGACCTCGCGGACTCGGCCCTGGCCTACGACACGCGCCTGTGGGCCGAGGACCGACTGCACGCCAACGCCGAGGGACATCGCCGGATCGCCGAGGCGATGGCCGCCGCGCTCGACCTCCCTGCCAGCGACTGGGACGTCCCGATCGACGGCCCCCACGTCACGTGGGGCCGCGCCGCGAACCGGGAGTGGCGCCGCACCCACCTGGTGCCGTGGCTGGGACGGCGCCTGCGCCGCACCTCGTCGGGCCACGGCCTCGAACCTCGCCATCCGGAGCCCATCGTGGTCACGGGCTCCGACCCGGACCGGTCGTCCTGACCCGTCGGAGGCCGAACGTCCGGCAGCCGGGCTCACCGGCCCGGACGTGACTCAGCCCAGCAGGACGACCGCTGCCAGGACGGCGACGGTGACCACGAGCAACCACACGAAGACGCGGTTGGCACCGCGGTCACGCGTGTCCGGCGCAGGTGGGGGCGTGGGCGTGGGCGGGGTCTGGCCCCAGCGGTCGGACGGGTCGGTGGTGAACTCCGACGGTGCCGCGCGGCGGTAGTCGAACGCCGAGGGATCCGAGGGTGCCGGTGGCGGAGGGCCACCGGTCCCGGACGCCCAGTGGGTGCGCAGCCGACGACGGGTCATGGCGTCGGGGTCCGACAACAGCTGGTAGGCCTCGGTGACCTCGGCCATCCGTCGCGCTGCGGCCTCCTGGTCGGCGGCGCTCCCACCCACGTGGCGATCCGGGTGGTGCTCCCGGACCAGGCGGCGATAGGCCGCACGGACCTGTGCGTCGTCGGCGTTCGCTGGCACGCCGAGCACCTCGTGTGGTTCCACGTCCGTCGAGTCCTCCCGTGTGCACCCGACGATATCGCCCACCGACCCCCGCCGGACCCGCCGGTTCACGGCTCGTTCTCAGGAACGCCGACCGGTGCCCCACCCGGTCGCGACGCCGGTCCGACCGGGGGCCGGGGTCACGGCCCGACGTGGCGGATGGACACGTCGTCGGCGGTGAAGCAGGCTCCGGCGGCCGCGTCGGTCACGTAGGCCTCCACGTCCAGCAGGGATCCCGCGGCCGCCGTCGGGTAGGTGGCCGTGACCTGCTGCCACTCGGTGCCCAGCGTGGTCGCCTGGGTCACGGTGGCCTGGCGCACGCCACCGAGGTAGCCGCGGATCCGCAGTCGCAACGTTGCGCCCGGCGTGTCCGCGCGCACCCAGGCACTGACGAGGTAGGACCCGTCCACGGTCGACGTGACCCAGTTGGGGTGGTCGTCGATGCCGCATCGTCCCGCGCTGCTGGCGGTCACCGCGAGCGCCCAGTCACCCGAGTGGCCACCCGCGACGCGGGCCAGCGTGTTGCCGGCCGCGTCGCCCCGCCACCCGGCCGTGTCCACCTCGAAGCCCGGGTTGCCGACCAGCTCGGGCCCGGCGTCGACGATCGTCCAGCTGGCACTGGCGGGGGAGGGGTCGGCGTTGCCGGCGGTGTCGGTCGCGGCGACCTCGAACGTGTGGGCGCCGAACGCCAGCCCGTCGTGGGTCACCGGCGAGGTGCACGGCTCCCAGGTTCCCCCGTCGAGACGGCAGGCGAACGTGGCCTCCTCGTCGGCGGAGAAGGCGAAGGTGGCCGACGTGCCGTCGACGTCCCCACTGGGGCCGGCGTCGATGGACGTCTGCGGTGCCGTGGTGTCCGGCGGCGGTGCGGCATCGGACCGGATGGAGACGTCGTCCGCCTGGAAGCACGGACCGGTGGCGGCGTCCGTGGTGTAGATCTCGAGGTCCAGCATCGAGCCCGGCGTGGCCGTGGTGTAGGTGGCGGTCAGCTGCTGCCAGGACGAGGTGAGCACGAGCGACTCGCTCACCGTCGCCTGCAGGTCCCCGTCCAGGTAGCCACGCAGTCGCAGCTGGACCGTGGCCCCCGGGGTCTCGGCGCGCAGCCAGACGCTGGCGGTGTAGGTGCCCTCCCCGGTGGCGAGGACCCAGTTCGGGCTGTCGTCGATGCCGCACCGTCCGCCCGCCGCCGTGGTGAGCTCCGCGACCCAGTCCCCGGAGTGTCCGCCCGGGACCCGGGCGAGGGTGGTGTCGGCGGTGTCGGCCGTCCACCCGCTGGTGTCGACCTCGAAGTCGGGGTTGCCGACCAGTTCCGGCCGGTCGTCGAGGATCGTCCATTCCCTGCTGGCCGGCGTCTCGTCGACGTTGCCGGACGGGTCCGTGGCGACCACCTCGAACGTGTGCGTCCCGTGGCCGAGGTCGTCGAAGGTCACCGGCGAGGTGCAGGCCGCGAAGTCCGCCCCGTCGAGGCGGCAGGCGAAGGTCGCGTCCTCGTCGGCGGAGAAGCCGAACGTGGCCGAGGTGTCGGTCACCTCGCCGGTCGGGCCGTCGTCGATGGTGGTCTCCGGTGCGGCCAGGTCGACGACGGTCCACTCCCGGCTGGCCGGGGTGGCGTCGACGTTGCCACTGGCGTCCGTGGCGGCGACCGCGAAGGTGTGGGTGCCCACGGACAGGCCGTCGAGGGTCACCGGCGAGGTGCACGGTGCCCATGCGCCGTCGTCGAGACGACAGGCGAACGTCGCGGCCTCGTCGGCCGAGAAGGTGAAGGTGGCCGAGGTGTCGGTCACCTCGCCGGTCGGGCCGTCGTCGATGGTGGTGTCCGGCGCGGTCTGGTCGACCACGGTCCAGCTGCGGCTGGCGGGTGTGGCGTCGGTGTTGCCGGCCGTGTCGATGGCGGCGACCTCGAAGGTGTGGGGTCCGATGGCGAGGTCGTCGTGGGTGGTGGGCGAGGTGCAGGGTTCCCAGGCCCCGCCGTCGACTCGACAGGTGAAGGTGGCGTCCTCGTCGGCGGAGAAGGTGAACGTGGCGGACGTGTTGGTGGTGTCGCCGGTCGGGCCGTCGTCGATGGTGGTCTCGGGCGCGTCGAGATCGAGCGGGTCCAGGGTCATCGACACGTCGTCGACCTGGAAGCACGGGCCGGCGGTGGCGTCGGTGAGGTAGATCTCCACGTCGAGCGACGAGCCCGGCGTGACGGTGGTGTGGGCAGCCGTGACCTGCTGCCAGGACGAGGTCAGGCTGATCGACTCGGTGGTCGTGCCCTGCCGCACGCCATCGGCGTACTCGCGCACGCGCAACCGGACGGTCGAGCCCGACGTGTCCGACCGCAGCCAGGCACTGGTCGTGTAGGTGCCGGCCTCGGTGGTGGGGACCCAGCCGGGGAAGTCGTCGATCCCGCAGCGTCCGGCGGAGCCCGCCGCGAGTTCCGCTGCCCAGTCACCGGAGTGGCCACCGGCGACCCGGGTCAACGTGTTGCCCGACGCGTCGATCGCCCAGCCGGAAGTGTCCACCTCGAAGCCGGGGTTGCCGACCAGCTCGGTGCCCTCGGGGACGATCTCGAAGGCCTGCTCGGCCGGGGTCGCGTCCATGTTGAACGACGGGTCGACGGCGGCGACCCGGAACGTGTGCGGCCCCTCGGCGAGCGCCTCGTAGGTCATCGGCGAGCTGCAGGGCGCGAACGCCGCGTCGTCGAGCCGGCACTGGAAGACGGCGTCCTCGTCGGCTGAGAAGGTGAACGTCGCGGTGGCGTTGGTGACCGGGCCGGCCGGACCGCTCTCGATGAACGTGTTGGGCCGCGCCGTGTCCGGGGGGTCGGTGTCGTCGAGCGGCACGAAGCCGATGCCGACATGGTCCTCGTTGCCGAAGCGCTCTCCGTCGCTGCCGACCCACAGCCCGTCGGGGGTCGCGAACAGCACCATCGTCCCGTGGTTGCGGGACTTGGTGGGGTTCCAGGCCAGCGCCTTGCCGGTGACCGGGTCGATCGCGCCGATGCCGGGTCGCGAGACCGCGCCGGGGCCCGCGAAGTCGCTGCCCTGGGGGTTGTCGAGCCAGCGCTGGTGGCCGCCGACGTACACGGCCGCACCGGTGACCGCCACGCTGTAGAGCGTGTCGCCACCGGTCCAGTTGATCCAGGTGGGCTGGACGTTGCTGGCCACGTTGGCGGTCTCGAAACGGGCCGTGGCGTCACAGATCCCGTTGGTGCCGGTCGGGCCCCCGGTGGACACGACGACGAAGTACGAGCCGTCGGGCGAGAAGTCGATGCCCTGGGCACTGACCAGTCGGCTGGCCGCGACGCAGTTCACGGCGAACCGTGGGGCGTACCAGGTGCTCAGGGTCGTGGTCTGTGCGAGGTTGAGCATGAAGGCGCGCTTGCGGTTCTGGCCGTTGACCGTGGCGAAGTTGCCGGTCGCGACCAGTCGCGTGCCGTCGGGGGAGATCGCGATCTTCTTGACGCGGGTCTCGTCGGTCGGGTCGACCACCCCGGCGACCGTCAGGTTGATGTGGCCGAGGTCCGCGCCGGTCACCTGGTCCATCGCCATGACGTGCTTGGAGAAGTTGCCCACGGCGATCAGCCAGCCGTTGGCGATCCTGATGTCGGAGACGGTGCGCATCCCCGTGGGTGCGAAGGTGGGGTCGATCCGGTCGTTGACCAGGTCGTACTTCGCGATCCCGCGACGCGTGATGCCGTTGACCTGGGAGAAGGCGCCGGAGATGAACAGGGCGGATTCGTCGGCGGTCTTGACGATGCCGGTGACCATCCCGTCGAACGACAGGTTCAGGTCCGACACGACCCCCGTGTCGGCATCGAACACCACGAAGTTCGACCGGGCGTAGGTCTGCGTCATGGCCGGGTCCTGGACCGTGTCGAACCGGCCGCCGGCGAACATCGTGCGGCCGATCTGCTCGAACGCGTAGACGTTCTGCGACACGCCGTCCAGCACGATGTGGGGGGTCGTGTCGGACGGGTTCTCGGACACGACCTTGGGGTGCGCCAGGGACGCCTCGGCCGGTGCGGCCGAGATCGCCGTGAACGTGCTGATGATCAGCAGCAGCGACAACGTGGACGCCACGAGTGGCGCACGCGTCGTTGACAGGTTGTGACGTGCCCCCACGATGGTCCCCCAGGACGAGCGGCCCGCCGATCTTCCGCGACGCCCCGGTCGGCAGCCAGTGGCAAGTGTCCCGACTGTCGCCGGGTCCGGGCCGGGCCGTAGCATCGTGGCCCGTCTCCAGACCGGCCGGTGATGTCGCCACGTCCTGTTCGCACCGTTGGCTCGCTTCGGGCCGGCGTCCCGTCGGCCGATGCCGCCGCGGTCGCCGCCGCATCTGCCCGGTCGGCCGTCCAGGCCAAGCCGGTCGGCAGCCTCGGCCGGCTCGAGGAGGTCGGTGCCTGGCTGGCCGGTGTCGCGGGGACCTGCCCGCCACCCGTGCCGGTCGCGCCGGCCGTCGTGATCGCCGTCGGGGACCACGGGGTCCATGCCGCCGGGGTGAGCCCGTGGCCGCAGGAGGTGACGGCACAGATGGTGGGCAACTTCTGTGCCGGCGGTGCCGCGGCCAACGCCCTCGCCGCGACGGTCGGGGCACGCATGGTCGTCCTGGACGTCGGCGTGGCCGGCGACCTGCCCGAAGACCTGCCGACGGCTCGTGGCGACGACCCACGACTGGTCCGACGCCGGGTGCGGTCCGGCACGCGCGACCTGTCGCGCGAGGACGCCATGACGGCCGGCGAGGTGGAGGACGCGATCCTGGCCGGTGCCACGGTGATGGACGAACTCGTCGGCGACGGGATCGACCTGCTGGTGCTCGGCGACATGGGGATCGCCAACACCACGGCCTCGGCGGCGTTGGTGGCGGCCTGCACCGGGGTCGACCCCGAACTCGCCACGGGTCGGGGGACCGGCATCGACGACGAGATGCTCGCGCGCAAGACCGCGATCGTCCGTGGTGCCCTCGAGCGAATCGCGGACCGGACCGACCCGCTGGCCGTCCTGGCCGCGATCGGGGGCCTGGAGCACGCGGCGATGGTCGGGGCCATGGCCGCCGCCGCCACCCACCGGGTGCCGATCGTGCTCGACGGGGTGATCACCGACGCGGCCGCCCTGGTGGCGATCGCGTGGTGTCCGGCGCTGGCCGGTCACCTCGTGGCCGGTCACCGGTCGGTCGAGCCGGGCGCCGCGGTCGCACTGGACCGGCTCGGGCTGCGGCCGTTGCTGGACCTCGAGCTGCGGCTGGGGGAGGGGACCGGTGGCCTGCTGGCCGTGCCGATCGTGGTCGCCGGCGCTGCCGCGCTCGAGCGGATGGCCCTGCTGGAGGACCTCGGCTGAGCCCCGGGTCGTCGGCCGGACCGTCAGCGGGGGACGGTCACCTCGACGGTGGCGCCGCCCCAGCCGTGCTCGAGGTCCCGGGCCTCGACCACCACCGCCTCCACGTCGTCGGGGATCTCCAGGCCGGTGAGGCTGCGGGTGAACGGCTGCTCGCCGGCGTGGTCGTGCAGCAGCTCGCGGATGCCCAGCACGGTTCCGTCCGGCGTCACCACGCGGAACGCGTCGGCGTAGCGCTCGGGCGTGTCGTAGGGCGAGGAGATCGTGGCAGCGACCTCCCAGGTGTCCCCGGTGCGGGCCAGGGAGGCGTCGACCACGTCCGGGTGGCGCTGCTCGCCGGTGGCCGTGTCCGTCGTCGTGGGTGACGAGGTCGGGTCCGACGTCGGGGACGCATCGTCACGCTGGCCCGCGTCGGGGCCACAACCGACCAGCGCGAGCGCGATCACCACCGGCGCGACGAGGGCTGGACGGGTCATCGACGGGTCCTGGCTGGCGGCGACGGAGGGGCGGTCCGCAGCGCGACTCCGGACCGTTCTCCGGCACCAACGCGGCGTCGGCCCGTGGCCTTCCGGCGACGCCAGCGGTGGGTTTGCGTGCCCTCGGGGGACTCGATACGGTGACCAGCCGCGACGCGGGGTGGAGCAGTTCGGTCAGCTCGCCGGGCTCATAACCCGGAGGTCGCAGGTTCAAATCCTGCCCCCGCTACCACCACGAACGGCCCCTCCCACGAGGGGCCGTTCGTCGTTGCGTGGGTGGGGGATGGCCCGCTGGGTCAGTCGTTCGACACGAGCTCGGCGTGCAGCTGCGCCATGCGGTCCATCTCCATGCGCTGGTCGGCATCGATGTGGAAGGCGAGCTGCTGGATCTCGAGGTCCTCGCCACTGCCGTCCTCGCGGCCGTAGAGGTCCTCGACCATCTGCAGCGCCCCGTCGTGGTGGTGGGTCATCGACTGCAGGAACAGCAGGTCGAAGTCGGTGCCCTCGGCCGCGGCCAGGTCGGCCATCTGCTCGGGCGTGAGGATGCCGGGCATGTCGTGGTCCATCCCCGCGTGGTGCGCGGGGGCGTCCTCGTCCCGGTCCGCCAGCCACCGCAGCATCAACTCGCTCTCGGACTCCTGCGAGATGGTCATCCGCTCGGCCATCAGCCGGATCCGGTCACTGCCGGCGTGGTCCTCGGCCAGGGCCGTCATCTCGAGTGCCTGGGCATGGTGGTGCAGCATGTCGCGGACGAACGCGACGTCGCCGGCGGTGTGTGCCGGCGGCGCGAGGTCGTTCACATGGTCGGGGGACAGGGGGATCGGCTGCTCGCCCGGTGCGCCGGCCTGCACCACCTGGGCGGCAGCCGCAGGGGGTGTCGGCGTGGGGGGAGGGGAAGGCTCCGCCCGGCTCGTGCAGGCCGTCGTGGCAAGCACAAGCCCGACCAGGAGCAGTCGGGTCGTCGTGGAGGTCGTCATCGTCGGGTTCCTCGAGGTGGTGCCGGCCGCCGAGGATCTCGGCGGCCGGCACCGGAGGGACCACGCGCCCGTCCTGGAGCGGGCCGGGCGTGGGTCCGTCGCGGTCAGGTCGTGGCGATGGCCTCGCAGCCCTCGACGGTCTCGGCGTCACAGGCGTCGTTGCCCGCCCGGCCGTTGGCGCTGTCCTCGCCGGACTCGCCGACCAGGGTGTCGTCGCCGTTGCCGCCGTCGAGCAGGTCGTTGCGGCCACCCCCGTGCAGGGTGTCGTTGCCGGTGCCGCCAAACAACTGGTCGTCGCCGGCACCACCCCGGAGGGTGTCGTTGCCGTTGCCGCCACAGATGACGTCGTCGCCGCCGCCCCCGTCGATGGTGTCGTCGCCGTTGAGGCCGACGATCACGTCGTTGCCGACGGTGCCGACGAGCTCCTCGCCCGCACTGGTGCCGATGACGGTCGCGGTGCGTCCCTCACAGCTGGGCACGTTGGCCGCCATGGTGTCGGCCAGCGCCCGCAGCGCGTCGGCCAGTCCGGCCGCCTGCGTGGTCGATCCGGTGACCTGGTCGGCCGCCGCGAGCAGGCTCGCCCGTGCATCGCCGTAGGTCTTGGGGTTGGACGCGGCCGCGGCCCGGTCGAGCGCCGCGGTCACGGCCGACGAGGCCCCGTCGGCGAGGTCGCCGACCCGCAGGGCGGAGGACTGCCACGCACGGGCGGTCAGCACGGTCGCCGGCCACGACAGCTCCTGCTGGTGCTGCACGTTGGTGGTGGACGTCGTCACCTGGCGGGCCGCGTCGAGCTCGACCTGGGACAGGTGGTCACTCGGCGTCAGCGCGAACGTGTCGAAGCCACGTCGGATCTCGTTGCCGAACAGGCTGCCGTTCCACCAGTAGGTGGACCAGAAGCCACCGAGGCTCAGCGACGTCGGGCTGACCGGGCCCCGGTCGAAGTAGGCGATCTCGACCGGGTCGGACGAGTCGGTGAAGTCGAACACCGTCGTGCCACCCTGGTACCACGCCTGGACCATGATGTCGCGACCGGGCACGGGGACCAGCGAGCCGTTGTGGGCGACGCAGTTCTCCTGGTTGGTCTGGACCATCGGCAGCTTGAAGTAGCTGCGCCACTCCATCCTGGGGCCGTCGTCGGTCTGGACGATGTCGAACAGGGCGTTGGCGCCCCAGTTCAGCGGGTCGGTCGGGCGGCACCGTGCGCCGGAGCCGCCGCCCCACTCGTCGGTGAAGATCACCTTGGTGCCGTCGTTGTTGAACGTCGCGGAGTGCCAGTACGCGAAGTTGTAGTCACGCACGGCGTCGATGCGACGGGGGTTGGGCGGGTCGGAGATGTCGATCAGCAGACCATCGCCCTGGCACGCGCCGGCCGCCAGACCGATCGCCGGGTAGGCGGTGATGTCGTGGCACTGCGAGGTCTGCGACACGCTCTGGCCGCCCGGCGCGCGTGGGTCGTCGGCCGGGTAGGTCGGCTGGAGGCCGGACCCCGGCAGGCCGTTGAGCGAGCCGCTCATGTGGTCGCCCTCGCAGCTGTTGTCGCCGCAGGTGCTCATGATCCGGGCGTTGCGGTTGACGATCTCGGCGGCGCCGGTGTCGAGGTCGACCTCGGCGACGGTGATCGAGAAGTTCGCCGTGTTGATGTCGACCAGCGAGCTCGCGCCCGTGCAGCCGCCCGGCAGCTCGGTGGCGGCGCGGACACCGGCCGTCCCCGAGATGTAGATCCACGCGGTGTCGTCGTCGCCCGGCGTGGTGACGATGGTGTGGGTGTGCGACCCCTTGCAGGACTGCACGCCCTCGAGCTGGACCGGTGCGTCGAGGTCGCCGATGTCCCAGATGCGGACGCCACGGAAGCGGTTGGCGGCGGTGACCCCACCGCTCGTGCAGTCGATCTTGGCGCCGGTGGCCTCGACCGACATGAACAGCAGGTCCCCGACGACCGAGACGTCGTTCTGGCTGCCGGGACAGATCACGGACGTCCGCAGGCTCGGCTCGGACGGCTCGGAGACGTCGTAGAGGTTGAAGCCGTTGTAGTTGCCGGAGACGGCGTAGGACCGTCCGTCCCGGGTGAAGAACGCCAGGTCGGAGTTGGTGTTGGCACCGGGGGCGAGGGGCAGGGTGGCAAGGTGGTCGAGGTTGCTGGCGACCTCCTCGGCGTCGTAGATCCCGGCACCCAGGCCCACGCGGGGGTCGTCGGTCGTCGGGAACTCGGGTGCGAGGGCGGCCTCCTCGGCGCCGACGGACTCCAGTCCGGGCTGGGCGTCGAAGGGCTGGACCTCGCTGGTGGCCTCGTTGCTGGCCTCGGCGCCTGCGTCAGCAGGCTGGGTCCCGTCGGACTCGTGGTCGCCGGGGGTGGCCGCGGCTGGCAGCACGGTCCCGACGAGTGACATCGACAGGAGCAGGATCAGGAGCAGGGGTGACCAGCGGGTCACGGCTGCGCGGAGTGCGAACGGTGCGCGTTGCATCGAGGGCCTTTCAGGTTCTGGCGCCCGGGATCGCCGGGCGTTCGGTGGTGTCACCGGCACGTTCGGTCGGTGCTGCTCGACGGGCACGGTTCGTGGCACGATGCGTGGCACTTCCGGCATGTGGACCCTGGCCCCCGAGGGTTTAACTTGACGTACGTACGGTAAGTTAGACGGTGGTGGCCCCCCCGTCAATACGCTCGCGCCACCACCACGACGCGGATGGTCCACCAACCGGAATCGAGGCCCGCGGTGTCACGACCCAGTCGACGCGACGAGCTGCTCGCTGCGGCGCTGTCCCTGCTCGTCGAGTGGGGCTACGAGGGCATGGCGATCTCGATGCTCGCGGAGGAGGTCGGGGTCACCAAGGCGGCCGTGACCTACCACTTCCCGTCCAAGGAGGACCTGCTGGCCGCGCTGGCCGATCCCCTCCTGAACGCCCTGGACGAGGTCGTCCCGGCGGCGGGCGAGGTGCCCGACTGGCCCGACGGGGTCCGTGCACTGGTGGAGCGCTACCTCGACATCCTGCTCGCCAACCAGGACCTGGCGGTCTGGCTGGAGGGCGACCGTGCCGTGCTGGTGCACGCTGCGGTCGGCGAGCGACTTCGTGCCAACCACGACCGGATGCGCGCCGCCCTGGTCGGTGGCTCCACCGAGACGCGTGGCCAGATCGCCGCGAGCATCGCGTTGGGAGCCCTGTGGCGCCCGGTCCGCAAGATCGGGGCGGAGGACGTCGAGCGACACCGGGACCTGCTGGTCGCGTCGGCGATGGCGCCCCTGGACGCCTGGCGCTGATCCCCGGCGGGCCCGGGTGCCGTCGCGGGGTCAGGCGCGCAGGCTCGCGGCCTCGCGGTTGGCCCGACGGAGTCGGTCCGACGAGCTCAGCAGCAGGTGTTCGAGCACCTGCGTGTAGACCCGGGGTGCCTCCTCCCGGAGCGCGTCCAGCCGGGGTCGCTCCAGCACGTGACAGCGCACCGGGGTGCGGGCGCGCACGGTCGCCGAGCGACGATCCCGCCCGACGACGCTCAGCTCGCCGAACACGACGCCGGGATAGAGGTCCGCGATGCGGGTCTCCAGGCCCGTGGCGGGGTCGGCGTAGGACACGCGAGCGACCCCCTCGGCGAGCAGGAACAGGGCATCGGCCTCGTCGTCCTGGACCACGATGTCCTCGCCCGGCGACCAACTCCGCGTGGTCAGGGCCTCCTGCAGCCGTGCACGACCGTCGGGATCCAGCGCCCGGGTGAGGGAGAACTCGTCGACGGCGAAGCGGGCCGCAGCGGGGTCGGGCCGACCCGACGCGGCGAGCAGGTCCTCCTCGCACGCCAACAGGGCCTCGTCCAGCGACGGGGCCACGGTGACGTCTAGCCCGTCGAAGGTCGACTCCCCGACCGTCCCACCCGGGTCCGCGACGACCAGTCGGGCGCCGGCCGTGCGGACGTCGGCGGCGACCCCGCGCAGCAGGCCGGTGGTCGACTGGTCCCACGTACCGGTCCGGCGCAGGTCCACGACGAACGTGTGCGCCCGGGCGATGCGCTCGTCGACCTCGCGGACCAGCCGTTCCAGGCAGGTGGCGAACAGGTCGCCCTGCAACTCGATGACGACCACCTCGTTGCCGTGCTCGGCCAGGATGGCCTCGTCGACGGCGGGGCGTCCCCGCGTGGAGGCCACCTCCGACAGCAGGTAGGTCCGGCGGATCGCGTGGGCCGACATGGACGGGGCCCGGAGCAGGTGGAGGTCGAACACCCGGGACAGGTCCCGACAGGCGGCGACCCCGCGGACGCTGTTGCCGTTGACGTCCAGCAGCGGCGAGAACATCGCCACGCCGAACTGTCCCGGGAGCACACCGATGACCCCACCCCCGACACCGCTCTTGGCCGGCAGGCCGACCTCGTAGGTCCAGGTGCCCGAGTAGTCGTACATGCCGCAGGTGCTCATCACCGAAAGCACCTTCTCGACGTGGCCCGGTTCCAGCACGCGGTCGCCGGTCGAGGGATTGGTGCCACCGTTGGCCAGGGTGGCCGCCATCGTCGCCAGGTCGACACAGTCCACCAGGATCGCGCACTGGCGGAAGTAGTCCTCGACCACCTCGTCCACGGGATCGGGGATCACCTCGCTGGCACGCAGGAGGTTGGCGATGGCGCGGTTGCGGAAGCCCGTCGCGCTCTCGGAGGCGAACACCTCCCGATCCCAGTCCAGCCCGCGGCCGGCGTAGCGCGAGAACGTGTCGAGGATGTGGTCGAAGCGGGGCTCGTCGGGAAGGTCCGGCACCAGCCCGGTGACCGCGATCGCACCGGCGTTGATCATGGGGTTGCGGGGTCGGCCGGTCCCGGCCTCCAGGCTGATCGAGTTGAAGGCCTCGCCGGACGGCTCCACCCCCACGTGCTTCTCGACCGTCGCCGGTCCGCAGTGGTCCAGTGCCATGCCGTAGGTGAAGGCCTTCGACACCGACTGGATGGTGAAGGCGACGTCCACGTCACCGACCGCGTACTGGTGGCCGTCGGCCGTGACCAGGGCGATGCCGAAGTGACGGGGATCCGCCCGCGTGAGTTCGGGGATGTAGTTCGCGAGGGTGCCCGCCATCACGTCCGCATAGCGGGCATGGACCTGCTCGATGCGGCGTGTCACCGCGTCCTGTCGTCGTCCCTGCCCCATGCGTCGCCCCCCGGCGTCCTGGCGACGGCCACTCCGGCCGGGTGCGAGTCTGGCAGCCGGCGGTGTGGTCGATGCGTCCGCCGTGTTTCGACGGGGTTTCTGCTCGTCGCAGGACGATGCCTCCCACGTCGTGCCACGCCCCTCACGGCTCAGCCGGTCGCGGTCCTCACCGCTCGCCGGACGGGTCCGTGCAGCTCGGGTGCGTCGGCCCAGTCCTCCGGCACGTCCAGGTCACCGAAGCCCGGGGAGCGGTGGACGGCGACCTGCAGGCCGGCCGCCCGAGCCCGGTCGACGTGGCGGGCGAAGCTGCCCGGCCCGAACGCCGGTGCCAGGACGCCGGGCGGTCGCAGCAGCAGGGCGTTGGTGCCCTCCTCCCGCTGGCACGGGACCACCACGGCGTCCGGGTCGCCGGCTCCACGGGCCGCGGCCAGCAACCCGTGGAGGTCGACGAGACGGAGGTGGGGGAGGTCGGCCGGCAGGACCAGTGCACGGTCCCACCCGTCGGCCGCGAGCCGGGCCAGGCCCTGCGCGACGGCCGTGTCCAGGTCCTCGCCGTCCTCGACGAGCGTCGTGGCGCCTGCTCGCCGAGCCAGTGCGCGCATGCGTTTGCTCCGGGACACCACGACCACCGGGCCGAGGCCGTCCGCCACGGTGACCGTGCGGGCCAGCAGTCGTCGTGCCAGGGCGGTCCGCTCGGCGTCGGTCAGGACCGGGGCGAGCCGGCCCTTGGCGCCGACGGCCGGCTTGACCGGGACGACCGTGGCGATCACGACGGCTCCGGTCCGACCGTGTCGAGCAGCCACGTCGCCAGGCGTCGCTGGGCAGAGGCATCGACCATGACGGTGTCGGTCGCCCAGGCCTGCATGCCCCGCCGGGTGACGTCGGCGACACGGTCTGCGTCCACCTCGTCGAGCACGAACCCGGTCAGGAGGTCGCCGAGGTGGTCGGCCACGCCCACGGCCGACACCTCGAGCCCGAAGTCGGCGAGCAACTGCGCCGCCGGGCCCTTCAGGGCGCGGCCACCGACGATGGGGCTGACCGCGACGGTCGGGCCGGACCGGTGGTGCAGGGCGTCGCGGATGTCGTCGATCGCCCGGATGGGGTCGATGCTCAGGAACGGGTTGCTGGGGGCGAGCAGGACCAGGTCGGCCCGGGCGATGGCCTCCACCACGCCCGGGGCGGCCGTGGCGACGTCCGCGCCCCGGAACTCCAGTGACGCGACCGGGGGCTCGGCCCGGTGGGCCACGAACCAGTCCTGGAAGGCGAGGTCGGCGCCGTCGACGGTGTGGATCCGCGTGGCGACCACGTCCTCGCTCATCGGCAGGACCGTGGGGGCCACCCCCAGGCGATCGGCCAGCCGGGTCACGATCTCGCCCAGCGGCACACCGTCGTGACGCCACTGGGAGCGCAGGAGGCTGGTGGCCAGGTCCTGGTCGCCCAGCCGGAACCAGGTCGGTCCGTCCAGGTCGGCGACCGCGTCCATCACGGCCCAGGTCGCGTCGGCCCGACCCCACCCGTGCTCGGGGTGCTGCACCCCGGCCAGGCGGTACAGCACGGTGTCCACGTCGGGCTGGATCCACACGCCGAGGTGCTCGAAGTCGTCGCCCGTGTTCACCACGACGGTCAGCTGGTCGGGGTCGAGCACCGCGGCGAGTCCGGCGACCAGGCGGGAGCCGCCGACGCCACCGGCCAGGACCACGACCGAGCGTGTCGAGCCTGCCACGTCGTCCCCTCCAGGATCCGACAGCGTGCGGGACCCGGGTGGGCCGTCCCGCGGATGCGAGGCCCGATCGTACGGCGAGGGGACAGGCTGCCCGGTCGGCCGTAGGGTCGTCGATGCCGACCCCTTGAGGCCGACCCCCTGACGCCCAACCCTGGGAGCCACCGATGAACGACACTGCCCTGCTGGTCGCCGGCGAGGCCCGGACGACCGACGCGACCTTCACCCGTGCCAATCCCGTCAGCGGCGAGGTCGTCACGACCGCGTCCGCCGCCACGGTCGACGACGCGATCGCCGCGGTCGATGCCGCCGCGGAGGCCTTCCCCGCCTGGTCGTCCGTCGGGCCGGCCGAGCGTCGCGGCCTGCTGCTCGCGGTCGCGGACGCACTCGAGGAGCGCGCCGACGAGTTCTCCCGGGTCGTCCGAGAGGAGACCGGGGCGACCAACGAGTGGGGTCACTTCAACGTCGGCGTGGCAGCCTCGATGATGCGCGAGGCGGCGGCCCTGACGACGATGATCCACGGCGAGGTGATCCCGTCCAACGTGCCGGGCAGCATCGCCATGGGCGTGCGCGAGCCGGCCGGGGTCGTGCTGGCGATGGCGCCGTGGAACGCCCCGGTGATCCTGGGCGTGCGCGCGATCGCGACCCCGCTCGCCTGTGGCAACACGGTCGTGCTGAAGGGCTCTGAGCAGTGCCCGCAGACCCACCGGATGATCGTGGAGGCTTGCGTGGACGCGGGGTTGCCGGCCGGCGTGGTGAACTACGTCAGCCACGCCGCTGCCGACGCCCCCGAGGTCGTGGAGGCGATGATCGCCCACCCGGCCGTCCGCCGGGTCAACTTCACGGGTTCGACCGAGGTCGGCCGGATCATCGCCCAGACCTGTGCCACCCACCTCACGCCGGTGCTGCTCGAGCTGGGGGGAAAGGCGCCGCTGGTCGTGCTCGACGACGCCGACGTCGACGACGCGGTGGACGCGGCGGCGTTCGGCTCGTTCGCCCACTCGGGACAGATCTGCATGTCGACCGAGCGGATCATCGTCGATGCGTCGATCGCCGACGAGTTCGTGGCGAAGCTGGCCGACAAGGCCGGCCAGCTGCCGGTCGGGGATCCCGCCGCAGGGGGCGTGGTGCTGGGCTCGGTCGTCGACACCGAGACCGTGGAGCGCTGCAACGCCCTGCTGGACGACGCCGTGGCCAACGGCGCCGAGGTGGTCGCCGGGGGGCGGGCCGACGACACCCTGATGCCACCGACCCTGCTCGACCACGTGACGACCGACATGGACATCTTCCGCACGGAGTCGTTCGGTCCGGTCAAGCCGATCATCCGCGTGGACGGGGTCGACGAGGCCGTCGCCGTGGCCAACGACTCCGACTACGGGTTGTCGGCCGCGGTGTTCGGTCGCGACATCGCCCGTGCCTGGCAGGTCGCCAAGCGGATCGAGTCCGGGATCTGCCACGTCAACGGCCCGACGGTGCACGACGAGGCCCAGATGCCGTTCGGCGGGGTCAAGGACTCCGGCCACGGCCGCTTCGGCGGCCTGGCCGGAGTCCGCGAGTTCACCGAGCTGCGCTGGATCACCGTGCAGACCGGTGACCGCCACTACCCCTTCTGAGAACGGGTCAGCCGGTCAGGTCCTCGGGGCTCGTGGCGTCGCCGTCGGCGTCACGCGCCTCCTCCTCGTGGACCCGGCGCCACCAGTTCGCGAGCTCGCAGTAGAACGGCTCGACCTTGTCCGCGGGCAGCACGAAGGTGACGTCGACGTGGTCGGGCTCCCTCGGGCCGCCCGGCAGCAGGTGCCGCACGTTGCCCGGCGTGGTGTCGTAGTGGTAGAGCCACTCCCCGATGTGGACGGTCAGCGAGCCGACGTGGCTGCTGGGCACGGTGGCCGAGACTTCGATCCATTCCTGTGGCTTCGTCGCCATGTCCCACCCCCTGGTGTCGGACGGCGCAACGCTAGTGTTCGCCGAAGTGGGGAGCAAGGCCGAAGTTGGATGACCAGGTCTGTACGCACTGCAGGGAGCGCAATCCCGGTCGGGCGCGCTTCTGCCTCGCCTGTGGCACGTCGTTGGCCGGTGGTGACGTGGCCACCCGCAAGCTCGTCACGGTGGTGTTCGCCGACGTCGTGGGATCCACGCAGCTGGGCGAGATGCTCGACCCGGAACCGCTCCGTGAGCTGATGTTGGCGGCCTTCCGGCGCATCGAGGCGATCGTCGCCCACCACGGTGGCACGGTCGAGAAGTTCATCGGCGACGCCGTGATGGCCGTGTTCGGCATCCCCGCCGCCCACGAGGACGACGGCCTGCGAGCCCTCCGCGCGGCCGTCGAGATGCGCGGCGCCGTGGCGGGCGGTGACGACGGGATCGCGGAGCGACACGGCATCACGCTGCAGTTGCGGATCGGGGTCAACAGCGGCGAGGTCATGACCGGGGGTGGCCGCCAGACCCTGGTCACCGGCGACGCGGTCAACCTCGCCGCGCGGCTCGAGCAGCGCGCCGCACCCGGCGAGATCCTGGTGGGGCCGCTGACCGCCTCGCTGGTCGGGGACGCCCTGGCCGGGGACCCGGTCGGGCCCCTGACGGTCAAGGGCAAGCAGGCGCCGGTCACGGCGGTCCGGCTGCGCACGCTGGACGACCGTCCACGCCCGGTGGCTGGCAGCCGCAGGACCACCCCGCTCATCGGGCGCGACGACGAGGTCGCCCGTCTCGACGCCGCGCTGGACACCGCGGTCGCCCGGGGCGGACCGGTCGTGGTGACCGTGCTCGGGGGAGCGGGGGTCGGCAAGTCCCGACTGGTCGAGGACTGCCTGGTCCGGTGGCGTTCCCGAACCACCCCGTTCGTCGGTCGCTGTCCGCCGTACGGCCGTGGCATCACCTACTGGCCGTTGCGCGAAGCAGTGCAGCGGCGCGTGCGCGAGCTCAGCGGTGCCGACGCCGACCCGCTCGACGTGCTCGCCGACGTGCTGTCCGACGTGCCGGGAGGGCGCGAGCTGGCTGCCGAGGTACTGGGCTTCGTCGGCCTGCGACCCGGCGCCGCGACGGGCGACGGGAGCTCGGCCGTGCGCACCCTGCTGGAGGTCGTGTCCCGGCACCGGCCGCTGGTCGTGGTGCTCGACGACGCCCAGTGGGCCGAGCCCGGCCTGCTCGACCTGGTGGAGCACGTGCTGCGCTGGTGGCACGGCGGGCCCCTGCTGGCGGTCGTGCTGGCCCGCCCCGAGTTCGGACGCCGGCGGCCCGACTGGCCCGACGTGGACCTCCCGAACGACACGATCCGGCTGGCCGGCCTGGAGGACGCGGCGGCCGACCGACTCGCCCGGGCGTTGCTCGACGACGACGCCGACGACCGTCGCGCCGGGATCGTGCATGCCGCCGGGGGCAACCCGCTGTTCATCGAGGAGCTCGCCCGGGTCGCGGCGTCGACCCCCGGGGACGAGTTGCCCGTGCTCCCGGCCGGGGTGCGCACCCTGTTGACCGCCCGGCTGGACGCCCTCACGCCGCCGCGGCGCGCGGTCCTGCAGCGGGCGGCCGTCATCGGGGAGTCCTTCGAGGACACCTCCCTGGCCGCGCTGACCCCGGAGCGCGAGGTCCCGGACCTCCCGCGCCGGCTGGTGGCGCTGGTGGAGGACGACCTGCTGCGCTCGGACGCGGTGGGTGCGGTCGGGCGGCACCAGTTCCGCCACCTGTTGCTGCGGGACGTGTCCTACGAATCCCTGCCGAAGGGCGAGCGAGCCCGACTGCACCGCCTGCTGGCCGACGAGATGGTGGTGCTGGCCGATCGCACGGCGGTCGAGCTGGATGCCCTGGTCGGCCACCACCTCGAGCTGGCCGCCGACCTGGCCGCCCAGGTCGGGGCGGACCCGTCCGAGGTGGCGACCCTGGCCACACGCGCCGGCCACGCCCTGCACCGTGCCGGCCTGGTGTCGCAGGCCCGGGGCGACGTGCCCGGCACGGTCAACCTGCTGACGCGTGCCACGGCCAGGCTCGACGGCGACGACGCACTGCCGTTGGCCCTGGGCACGCTGGGCAGTGCCCTGACCGAGGCCGGTGACCTGGCGACCGCCCGTTCGGTGCTGGACCGCGCCGTCGAGGTTGCCGAGCAGCGGGGCGACGAGCGGGCGCGGACCCACGCCGGACTGTTCCGGCTCTGGTGGGAGTCTGCCGCCGAGCCGGCGGGGTGGACGGCGCGGGCGCGGACCGAGGCAGGGCGGGCGGTCGAGGTCGCGACCCGGCTGGGCGACGACCTGGGGTTGGCACGTGCGTGGGTGGTCCTGGCCGAGGTCGCGTGGTCGGCCGCCCGCTTCGCGGACGTCGAGGACGCGCTCGAACGAGCCACTGTCCACGCCAGGTCGGCCGGTGACCTCCGCGAGGAGGCCGAGAACGTCGCCGCGCTCACGGCCACCGCCGTCGAGGGGCCGCTGTCGGTGGCCGCG
>NZ_JAHOPH010000004.1 GCF_019798055.1 Salsipaludibacter albus
CCTCGGCGGCGGCCTCGGCGCTCTCCACGGCCTCGGCGGCGCGGACGGCGGCACGATCGGCCGCTGCCAGGTCGTCGCGAGCACGGACGGCGGCACGCTGGGCGTCGGTCTCCTCGGCCGCGAGCTCGTCGAGCTCGGCCTGCAGCGCGGCGACCCGCTCCTGCAGCAGTGCGACCTCGGCGTCGGTGATGCCGCCGACCGACGGGATCTGCATGCCCGAGCCGGGGATGTCGCCGATGCCGGGCGACGGTGAGGGCGACGGGGTCGGGTCGGGCTCGTCGCTCCGCGACGGGTCGGGCTCCGGGTCGTCGGTCGGCGTGGGCGGCCGCGACGTCCGGGTCGGCTTCGGCCGGGGCTCGTCCGGCTCGTCGGGCTCGTCGGGCTCGTCGGGCTCGGTCGGATCGTCGGGCTCGGTCGGTTCGGGCGACGGATCGGGGCTGGGGGTCGGCGACGGCGAGGTGGTGGGCTCCGCCGGACCGGGGGAGGCGCTGGCGTCCGTGCCGGGAGCCGCCTGCTCGGCGGCGACCGGCAGCGCAGCGGCGAGCAGGATCGTGGTGGTGACCACGACCGTGGCGATGCGACCGACTCGGACCATGTGTGTGACCTGGGGGCAGCTGCCCGTCGGTGGGACGGGTCCCCGAAGATGCCCCCGCGAGGCGCCACTGTAGCCGTCCGACCGGGAGCATCAACACCACTCTTCGTGGATCTCGCGGTCCCTCGTGGCGCTGGTCGGGCACGCGTCCTGCCGGTCGCGGAAGGTGGTGTGACGGCTATCGTCGCCGCTCTGTCCCGGAGCGCAGGAACCATAGTGGTCGAGTCCCGCACGCTCGCCCGGAGCTATCGGCGTGCCGGGGAGGGCGAGGCTGCGCGCACCTCGCCGCTGGACGCGCGCGTGGCGATCGCCCTGGCCGAGTCCGACGAGGCGATGCGGGCGATCGCGGCGGCCCCGGCGCACGGCCGCCGACCCTCGGCCGTCCTCGCGGCACTGCAGGACCTCGCCCTGGCGGGGCGTGCGCCGGCCCTCGCCTCGGCCCACGCCGACCGCGACGGTGACGCGGCCGCGGTCGCCGCGGTCGCGTTGCTGGTGACGACGCCGGACCTGGTCATGGCCACGGCGGCACGCCGACCGGTCCGCGCCGACGAGACCGGGCGCTGCGCCGTGCTGCACCCCGCGATCGCCGAGGCCGCTGCCCGGGTGGGCGCGTCCACGATCGGGATGGTGGACCTGGACGGTGGGGCCGGGCTGAACCTCACCGTGGACCGGGCGGCCGTGCGCCACGGCGACGGCGGGATGCTCGGGGACCCGTCGTCGGTCCGCCACACCGCCGAGGTGGTCGGCGACCGGAGCGTGCCGTGGCGCGTCCTGCCGGAGGTGGTCACGCGGATCCTCGTGGACCGTGACCCGTTCGACGTGACCGATCCGGACGACACCCGCTGGCTGCGTGCCTGCGTCCCGCCGGACCATCCGGAGCGACGCGCCCGCCTGGACGACGAGCTGGCCCTGGCGGCGTCGGCGCCACCGACCGTGGTGCGCGGTGACGCGGTCGACGTCCTGTCCGAGGTCGTCGCCGACATGCCGTTGGACGCACTGCCGGTCGTCGTCACCACGTGGTCACTCGCCCGGCGTTCCCGCGAGGAGCGGCTCCGGATGATGGAGCACCTCGACGCGTCGGCGACCGACCGGCCCGTGGCCTGGATCACGGTCGAGGGCGTGGGCGTCGCGCCGGCCGTCCCGACCCTGGGTGATCGGCGCGGCTCCGGTCACAGCATCGTCGGGTTGACGATCGTCGAGGCCCAGACCCTGCGCTCGGAGGCCATCGGCCGGTGCTGGTCGCGCGGCCGGTGGATGTCGTGGCTGGCCGACACCCGTGGCGACCGCACCGCAGTCAGTCCTGCGCCAGCTCCTCGGCCAGCATCACGATGATCCCGCTGGGTCCACGGACGTAGGTCAGCCGGTAGACGTCCTGGTAGTTGGCCACCCCACGCAACGGGTGGCACCCGTGCCGGGCGGCGATCTCGAGGGCCGCGTCGAGGTCGTCGACCGAGAAGGCGACCCGGTGCATGCCGATCTCGTTGGGGCGGGTGGGCGTCGTCTCGATCGCGTCGGGGTGGATGTACTCGAAGAGCTCCAACCGACCATGGCCGTCCGGCGTCTGGAGCATCGCCATCGCGACGTGGTTGCCGTCCAGCCCGACGGCGGTGTCGGCCCAGGCACCACGGACCGTGTCGCGGCCGAGCACGGCCAGGCCGAGGTCGGTGAAGAAGGCGATCGCCTCGTCGAGGTCCCGGACCGCGATGGCGACGTTGTCGAGGGTGATGGGCATGCGGGGGAGGCTAGTGGGCGACCTGCCGGGGGACGGGTGGCCCGCGGTGCACGCCAACGCCCCTCGGAAGTCGCAATTGTTCAGCATAATCAGTGTTATCAGGAATTCAGACGGCAACGTGTGGAGCACGTCGTCGTGGTCACCGGTCCCAGCCACTATCGTCATGCCCCGACCAACGACGAGGACTCCCGTGACCGTGACCACGCCCCTCGTCACGCGACGTACGAGACTCGAGACCAGCCTCGTCGTCCTGACCCTCGTCCAGGTCGTGCTCGTCGTCGTGCAGGGCCTGACCGCCGGCCACGTGCTGACCGGCAACCGGACGTTCGTCCTGGCACACGAGATCGTCGGCGCCAACGTCATCGGGTTCGTCTCGATCGCCCAGATCGTCGTCGTCGGCCTGCTGCTGCGTGCCCGGCTGGTCCGACCGTGGCTGCTCGTGCTGGCCGTGGTCGCGTTCGGGCTGGTCGTCGCCCAGGTGTTCCTGGGCTTCGACGGCCGCATGGCGCTGCACGTGCCCAACGCGTTGCTGGTCCTGGTCGCCCAGGGCGTCCTGCTCGTGGGCGGTCGTCGCGACCCACGAACCGACACCGCCTGACGCCGTATGGCCGTCCCAGACAGGAGCACGAGTGCCCGGGCCCGAGCAGCGCTGGTGGACGCTGGCACCCCTGCGTCGTGGTCGCCTGTGGATGGCCCCGGCAGCCGGCATCCTCACCGCCTTCGTCACCGCGGCTGGCGCGCTGGCCGTGGACCGCTGGCTCCTCGACGGCAGCGGGCCACTCCCGCTCTACGACGGCAGCGCCGACACGGCCCGGACCCTGTTGTCGGTCACCGTGACGAGCCTCGCGACGATCATCGCGCTGGTGCTGACCATCGTCACGGTCGTCCTCCAGCTCGCCAGTGACAAGTACTCGCACCGGGCCCTGCGCACCTTCCTGCGGGACACCCAGTCGCACGTGTTCCTGTTCACCGCGGCGGGGACGTTCGCGTACGCGCTGGTCGTCCTGCTGCTGCTGGACCTCACGATCGAGCCCGACAGCGGCCGGGTGGTCGGGATCGCCATCCCGCTGGCGTTCGTGGGTGCGATCCTGTCGCTCGGCGTGTTCGTCCGCTCGGTGGACCACATCGTCCACGCGTCGCGGGGGACCGCGATCATCGCGCGCATCGCCGACGAGTCCCGTCGCCAGGTCGGCCGGGTCCACCCCGAGTCCCACGATGCGGGTGACCCCTCCCCTGCCGCGCCGCCGGAGTCGGATCCCGTCCGCCTGGTGCGAGCACCGGAGCCCGGGGTCGTCGAGGCCGTCGAGGTCGACCCCCTCGCGGCATGGGCCGCCGAGCACGACGCCGTGGTGGTCGTCGCCGTCGGCGTGGGCCGCTTCGTGCCGGGCGGGGCCCCGATGCTGGCCATCCACGGCCTCGATGAGGACGATGACGACGTCGGGGACGGCGCTGAACCGGGTGTTGGGAACCACCGGGTCGCCCGCACGGAGCCGGACGACCGCGCGGGCGACGACGGGCCGGACAACCTCGGGCGCCTCGTCCGGCTCGACGCGGAGGCGACGATCACCGCCGACGTCCGGTTCGGCTTCCGCCTCCTGGTCGACATCGGCGAGAACGCGATCTCGCCCGGGGTCAACGACCCGACGACCGCCGTGCAGTGCATCGACCAGTTGCACGACCTGCTGCTCCTGCTGTCCGGCCGTGCGCTCGGCCAGCCGTGGATCGACGGTCCCGACGGGCAGCCGCGGGTGTACCTGCCCACCCCGGGGTGGGAGGACTACGTGGGCCTGGCCGGGGACGAGTTGCGCCTGTACGGGTCCCGGGACCTGCAGGTCGTGCGCCGGCTCCGGGCGATGTGGCTGGACCTGCTCGACGTCGTGCCGGAGGATCGCCGCCCGGCGGTGCAGGACCAGCTCGAGCGACTCGAGACGGCCGCCGACCGCGACCTGCCACCCGACCTCGCCGACTGGCGCGACGACGACGGGCGCTGACGGCCCTGCGGCGTCCGATCGATGCTTGCCGGCACCGGATCGGCGCGACCACGGGATAGCGTCGGGCCCGATGACTGCCACCACGATCACCGACCGGGCGTCGCGCCTGCGGACGCGACTCGCCCGTGCGTCCGACATCGAGGGCAGCATGCTGGCGATGGGGGCGTTGACGGGGTTGTTGACCGGGCTCCTGGCCTCCGGGTTGATCCTGGGCATCCGGTTGCTGCAGCCACTGCTGTGGGGCGGCGACGTCCTGTGGTGGGAACTGCTCCTCCTGCCCACCGCCGGCGCCTTCGTCGTTGGCCTGCTGGTCACCTACGTGGTCCCGGAGGCGTCCGGTTCGGGCATCGTGCGGACCATGGAGACCCTGGCCGTCCGTGGGGGCAGGTTCCGCCGTCGGGTCCCCCTGGCCGGACTCGCGGCCACCACGGTCGCGCTCTCGGCCGGCGCCTCGGGTGGCCGCGAGGGACCGATCGCCCTGATGGGGGGCGCCACGGGGTCACTGGTCGGCCAGTTGTTCCGGCTCGACGAGGACCGGATGAAGTCCATGGTCGGCGCCGGGGTCGCGGCCGGGATCGGCGCCTCCTTCAACGCCCCGATCGGGGGCATGCTGTTCGCGATCGAACTGATCCTGGGCCGGATGCGTGCCCGGTCGCTGCAGGTCGTCGTCGTGTCCTCGGTCGTGGGGTCGGTGACGGCCCGCCAGCTGGTCGGTTCCGGGGTCACCTTCGACCTGCCCGTCGACTACCAGTTCTCGGACCCGTGGCACCTGCTCGGCTACGCGGTGCTCGGCCTGTCCGCGGCCGGGCTCGGGCTGGCGTTCGTCCGGGGGGAGGCCGCCGCCTTCCGGATGTTCACCTGGCTTCGTCGTCGGCTGTGGCGTCCCCTGACCCTGGCGATCGGCGGTCTCGGGGTCGGGATCATCGCCCTGTTCGTCCCCGAGGTGCTCGGGACCGGTGACGCCCTGCCGCCGATCGAGGGCCTGATCGACCCGGTCCATGCCCTGCTGACCCGTGACCTCGACGTCGGCTGGGCAGCGATCGGGGTGCTGGCCGCCCTCCTGGTGGCGAAGTTCGCGGCGACCATGCTCACGATCGGCTCGGGCTCGGCGGTCGGGACCTTCGCCCCGACCCTGTTCACCGGGGCGGCCCTGGGTGCCATGGTGGGCATCGCGGCGGACACCATCGTGCCGAGCGCCGGCCTCGACCCGCGGGCCTTCGCCCTGGTGGGGATGGCGGCGGGGTTCTCCGCGGCAGCCCGGGCCCCGCTGACCTCCATCATCATCGTGTTCGAGCTGACCGGCGACTACGGGATGGTGCTGCCCCTGATGCTGTCGTGCGGCGTGGCCACGTGGCTGGCCGACCGATGGGAGCCGGACTCGGTCTACACCCACCCGCTCCACGAACGCGGGATCGTTCCGGGCGAGCTGGACGACATCGACGTCCTGCAGGTCGTGACCGCTGGCGAGGCCATGACCCCGGACCATCCGAGCCTGCTCGACGTCCAGCCATGGGAGGAGGTCGTGGACCTGTTCGAGCGGACCGGCAGCCACGGCTTCGCCGTCGTGGACGGGGGCAACCGCCTGGTCGGCGTGGTGACCCGCAGCGACGTCGAGGACGCCGAGCGCCACCCGCTGGTGCGCTCGGGCAGGCGACGGGTGTCCCAGCTGACCGCACTGGACCTGGCCACGCAGCGACCCGTGGCGGTGCATCCCGACGACCCGGTCCACAATGCCGTGCACCGGATGGCCGCGCTGGACATCGGTCGGGTCCCGGTCATCGAACGTCGCTCGCGGCGTCTGGTCGGCATCGTCCGGCGGGGTGACGTCGTCGGTGCCTACCAGCAGGGCCTCAACCGTCACCTGGGCGACCAACAGCGTCGTGCGACCCGCTCGCTGCGCGACCTCGCCGGGGTGTCGTTCGTGGAGGAACGCGTGGCCGAGGGCAGCCTGGCGGACGGCAATCGCGTTCGCGAGGTGGCCTGGCCCGCACGCACCATCGTGACCACGATCCGGCGGGGCGGCGAGGTCGTCATGCCGACCGGCGACACCCGCTTCTCCCCCGGCGACGTGGTGGTCGTGCTGGCCGACAACGCCTCGCGCGGGACGGTGCGCCACCTGCTCACGGTGCCCAGCCGTGACGGCTACGACCCGACCGATCCTGCCCAGCAGGACGGGGTTGCCGATGACGAGGCGACCGTCGAGTGAACGACCGCCCCCGTCGTCACCGCCCACGCCCTCCCGCGAGCGCCCGGTGACCGTCAGGCCGGGGTGTCCAGTCCGAGCGCGACGCGGACGGCCTCCTGGCCGGCATCGACCAGGCGACGGGCCTGGGCCGGCTCGAAGTCCAGGATCTCGCCGATGCCCCTGATCGGCTCCTCGGGGGTGACTGGCACCAGGTCCACGCGACGATGCTTGGTGTCCACGCCGGACGCGACCAGGTCGTTGACGGTCCGTGCGTGGTCGAGGTCGGTCAGGATCGACGAGCGGAAGGTGTGCTCGACGGCCAGCGCCAGGACGTCGCCCAGCGACTGCGGGGGTCGGGGCCGACCGCTGGGCACCGACGACGCGACCACCACCGCGACGTCCGGGTCGTGCTGCAGTGCGGCCGCCAGCGGGGTGTTGGACGCCAGCCCGCCGTCCCAGTACTCCCGCCCGTCGATCTCGGTCGGGCGGAACAGCCCCGGGATCGCGGCCGACGCCAGCAGGTGGTCGACGGTCATCTCGACGACCCGCAACCCGTCCATCGGGCGATCCGGAGGCGGACGGTTGGCGAACCGCACGAGTTCCCCGGTGGCGACGTCCACCGCGGACACGACCAGGGTCACGTCGTCGCGCAGTGGCAGGACCTCGCCCCCGATCGTGTCGACCAGCCGGGCACGCAACGGCCCGAGCTGGAACAGCCAGGTCCACCCGACCAGGTCCAGGAGCCACTCGGTGGTGGTCTGCTCACCCAGCCCGAGCACCCGGCCCGCCAGGGTGCGCGGGTCGGCGAGCAGCCGGCCCGGTCGCAGCAACCGGTGCACGTCCATCCGCGGTCGGTAGACGTCGCGTGTCTGCTGGTCGGTCCACAGCGAGCGGATGCGGTCCGGCGACCAGTCCATGGCGGCCGCCGCGGCCGTCAGCGCGCCGGCGGAGGTCCCGGCCAGCACCTGCGGTCGCAGGCCGGCCTCGTGCACGGCCGCGACCACGCCCGCGTCGAACGCGCCACGGGCACCCCCACCGGACAGCACGAGTGCGAGTCGCCCGTCCCGCAGCTGCGCCCCGCCGGGCGGGGCGTGGTCGTCGGCGCGGGCATCGGCCACGTCAGGTGTCGGTGTCGTGCTCGTCCGGACGCTTGGCGGAGTCCCAGGCACCCACGCGGCGATCGTCGGCGGCGCCGATCAGTCGTCCGGCCTCGGGATCGACGATCAGGGCCTGGATGGCACCGTAGAACTCGACCGTGGGCACCTCGGTGGTCACCTCGTAGCCCATGGCGGTCAGGTCGCTGACCACGTCGCCCGGTGGCGACTGCTCCACCTGCAGCGTGTGCCCCTCCAGGTGGAACCGGGGATCCTCGACGGCCTTGGTGATGTCCTCACCGTGGCCGGCCCACCGGATGATGGTCTGGGCGACCATGTTGGGGATGCGACGACCACCCGGCGATCCGATGCCCATCTTGGGATGGCCATCGCTGGTCAGGATCAGGGGTGACGTGAAGCTGCGGGTGCGCTTGCCCGGGCCGACGGCGTTGACCGACTCGGGGTCGCGGGAGAAGTTCTTGAGCTGGTCGTTGAGCCAGAAGCCGTCCACCATCAGCCCCGAGCCGAAGAAGTTCGACAGGGTGTTGGTGGCCGACACCATGGTGCCCTCGTCGTCGACCACGACGAAGTGGGTCGTGTCGGTCGAGTCGGTGAACAGCGGGACGTCCTCCTCCCACTCCCCCACGTCGGCGAACCCGTCGGGCGGGATGGTCTCCGCCAGCGCCTCGGCGTGGCGTTGGTCGGTGAACGCGTCGACGTCCACCTCCTCCATCGTCGGGTCGCCGATGTACTGGATCCGCTGGCTGTTGGCCACGCGCCACGCCTGGGAGATCTCGTGGTAGCCCTCGGTCGACTGGACCTCGACGTCGTCGACGCCCTCGGCCTCGGCGATCTCGAGCATCTGGATGACCGTCGGGCTGCCGGTCGGCGCGCCGGCTCCCACCAGGCCGTAGTCGGCGTACGTCCCGGTGGACGGCTCCAGCCGCAGGGGCTCGTAGGCCGCGAAGTCCTCCATCGACAGGCCGCTGACCTCGTCGGTGATGTCGGTGGCCAGCTGTCCCTCGTAGAAGGCGGACGGACCCTCGTCCTGGATGCGGCGCAGCGACTCGGCGTACTGGGGCTGGTACACGGTCTCGCCGACCTCGACGACGCTGCCGTTGGGGAAGAAGCCCGGGATGAGGTGGGTCGGCATCCGGTAGGTCGCCGCGAGCAGCCGCTCGCGCAGGTACTCCCCCACGACCAGGCCGTCCTCGGCCTCGCGGGCAGCCGGCTCGATCAGGCTGGCCATCGACACCGTGCCCCAGTCGTCATGGAGCATCTGCATGCCGGCGACGAACCCCGGGACCCCGATGTTGGACGACGGGATCTCGCCACTGAGCGGCGCGGTCTCGCGGTAGTCGTAGGCGACCGGGTCGCCCTCCCACGGGTGGACGACCATGGCGCCGCCACCCCCGATGCCCGACCCGAACGGCTCCACGACACCCAGGACGTAGGACACGGCGATCGCGGCGTCGACGGCGTTTCCGCCTGCCTCGAGGACCTGCATCCCGACGTCGACCGCGATGGGGTGGCCGGCCGCGACGCCGTAGTCGCCCAGGTCGTAGGGCTCGGCCGGCGGGAGGTCCGACGCCGTCGCCGACGGGTCGATCGAGGGCGCCGGTGCGGGATCCGACGTGGGAGCGGCCTCCGCGTCGTCCGTGGGCGCGGGGGCGTCCGGGACGAACTCGATGGGGTCGCGGGCGTCCGGGTCGACGGTGGGCGCGACCTGCTGGGCCTCCACGACCTGCTGGCCGAGGAAGACGGCCTGCTCCTGGGCCAGGCGTGGGCGCTCGAGGACCCACACGCCGAGCATGCCGACCGCCACGACGACGGCCAGCACGGCGTTGATCCAACGGTTGGTCACGACTGCTCCTCCTCGAGCATCGCGGACTGGTCGAACTCTGCGACCAGGACGTCTCCCTCGCGCTGCCACGGCAGGCTGCTGCCCGCGGTCACACGCTGGAAGATCCGCGCACGACGGTATGCCCCCGACAGTCCCTCCACCACGCGCGGGGTCGCCTCCTCGATGTAGATCGGCACGATCTCCACCATGGCCGAGCCGTCCTCGTCCAGTCCGTAGCGGGCGATGAACGACTCACGGGTGCGCGACCACCCCTGGTCGAAGACGAAGTTGCCCAGGCTGTAGAACACCAGGGTGTCCCCGACGACGTCGACGGTGAGGGCCACGTGCGGGTGGTGGCCGGCGATGACGTCGGCACCGGCGGCCGAGGCGGCCTCGACCAGTTCGCGCTGGCGCGCACTCGGGCCGTTGTCGTACTCCTCGCCGAAGTGCATGTTGACGATCACCAGGTCCGCGTTGGCGTCGGCCTCCACGATCATCGGCAGCATCGTGTCCTCGGAGGCGTCGAGGACACCGCCCTGGAACGCGCGGGCGATGAAGCCGTTGACGAAGACGTCGGTGAACGACAGCGTGGCGACCGTGAAGTCGCCGAACTCCTGGTAGTCGATCGTCTTGGCCTCGTCGAGGTCGCGGCCACCTCCCGCGTGGTGCAGCCCGGCCCCCTCGACCGCCTCGATCGTGGCGCTCAGGCCCGGGATGCCGTGGTCCATCGCGTGGTTGTTGGCCAGGCTCACGGTGGTGAAGCCGGCGTCGACCATCGCCTCGGTCGACGCCGTCGGACTCTGCAGGAAGATCAGCTTGTCGGCCTCGGGGAGGTCCGGGTCGTCGGACACGACGGTCTCGAGGTTGCCGCTGACGTAGTCGCCGGCCAGCAGTGGCTGGACGTTGCGGAACAACGGCTCGTAGCCCCGCCGCTCGACGATCTCGCCGACGCCGCGGGCGAACATCATGTCCCCGACCATCGTGGCGGTGAACAGCTCGTCGGGACGCTCCGGGTCCAGCACCGTCAGGGACGCCGGGTTGACGGGATCCGCCGTCGCCGTGCGGGTCAGCCCACCGACCAGCACCAGGGCGAGCGTCACGATCGCGGCCACGGTGGCGTGGTGGTTGGCGTGACGCCGCTCCTCACGCAGACGTCGCTGGAGCTGCCCACGGCGGTCGACCGGGGGCGTGACGGGTTCGAACAGCTCGGCGCTCACCCGAAGGCCAGGCCCACGGCGAACACCAGCAGGAAGGTCAGTCCCGACAGCAGCAGGGTCGAGGTGATCGTGTAGACCACGCCCTGGCGGGCGATCGCGTTCGCGATCAGGCCGGGGACGATGACACCGATGCCGCGGAACTCGTAGACCTCGAACGGCAGCGCCGGATACAGCCGGTCGAACACCAGCTTGCACAGCACGCCCACGATCATCATGGCGAGGAAGCGTCGTCGTCCGAAGAGGATGACGTAGCGGGACACGCCCTTCTCGACCACGAGGAAGGTGATGAAGCTGATCATGAGGATGAAGGCGACGAAGATCACCTGGTCCAGCACGAGCGCGAGGTAGCCCGGGACCACCAGGCCGGCGGGGATGACCCCGGTGCGCTCGGCGTACACCAGGCTGACGGCGACCCCGATCAGCAGCGACAGGTACAGCTCGGTCCCGAACATCAGTGCGCTCCCTCGGGTTGCTGCCCGATCGCCAGTGCTTGCAGGGCCGCCAGGATCTCGACGCCCCCGCCGTGCAGGTTCCCGACCCCCAGCACCACCCGGTCGACCAGCTTGCCCTGGAGGGTCTCGACGACCTGGTCGGCCGGCTGGTCGGTCAGGTCGTGGAACTCCCGGACGTCCAGGTCGCCGCTCTTCACGGCCCGGGTGATCGCCCTGGTCGCCGACCCCGTGACCAGCAGGGTGTCGATCGGCAGCCGTGGCAGGACGTCCTCGGCGAACAGCGTGGTCCGCTCGATCCGGTCGTCGCGACAGTTCATGATGACCACGAGGTCCTCGCCCGGGTAGCCCAGGCTGCGGACGTGGTCCCAGACCCCCAGGGTCGACACGGGGTCGTTGGCCGGGAAGGCGTTGACCAGCAGGGCCGGGTCCCACGGGTCACCGATGGGCAGCAGCCGGGTCGCGAACGGGTCGGGCGGCGCCCAGCGCATCCCCTCCAGGGCGATGTCGTCGGGGATGCCGAGCCATCGCGTGACCTCGTAGACCTGGGCGAGGTGGTCCGGGAACACGAGGTGGTCGAACCCGCGGAGCTGGTCACGGGGGATCCGGTTGGGGTTGGCGACCAGCAGGGCCGCGTCCTTGCGCAGCGCCGCCTCGCGGAACGTCGGCAGGTGGCGACTGTGGGTCACGACCACGACACCGCCACGTGGGATCGAGTCCGCGAAGACCTCGGCCACGTCGTCGGCCGTGGGGCCCATCTGTTCGAGGTGGTCCTCCAGGGCGTTGGTGATGACCAGGACGTTCACGTCGACCAGGTCGCGGTGGAAGATCCGCTGGTACTCCGGGTTGACCGCCATGCACTCGGCCACCACGGCGGTGGCGCCCTCGTCGGCGGCGCGGGCCATGATCGCGCGCTGCTCACCGATGTTGGGGCCCTCCGGCCGGCGGACGACGTCTTCTTCGTCGCCGGACCAGCCGAACACCAGCCGCGCCTCGGTCCCGGTCGTCTTGCCGAGGGTGCGCACGCCGCCAGCCGCCAGTGCGCCGGTCAGCAGCCGCGTGACGGTCGACTTGCCCCGGCTGCCGTTGACGCTGATGCGCAGGGGAAGGCGGCGCAGGCGGCGGCGATGCTGGATCCCCTCGCGCATCCCCAGTGCCAGCATGATCAACGCCACCACCACACCCACCACGAGGGTGGCGTCGTCGATGGTCAGATCAGGCATGCGGGCAACACTTCGCTCGTCCGGGAACGGCCTTCCAAACGGGGTGTCGCCCACGCGAGGGGGCGGAAGGTGGGGATGAAGGCCGCAGATGAGCGTACCCACCGGGCCACCGCCCCGGCCAGACGAACCGCGTCCGTCCGGCGGGTCCCACACCCCCGCGTCAGGCTTCGGGTTCCTCGCCAGCAGCAAGGCGGATCTGGCCCCGCCCACGAAACCCGGCTGCTTCGGACCTCGGCACCATCGGGCGGGGTTTCAGACCGCGCGCGAGCGGCATTCGGTGTGACGGCGAAACGCCTCGCGTCAGCCCTCGGGGTCCTCGCCCGCGGCAAGGCGGTCTGCGTACTCGTTCCAGCGGTGGCCGACGTGGGCCTTGATCCAGCGGACCTCGAGCTCGGGTCGGGCCTGGAGCAGCTCGTACAGCTCGCGGACGAGGTCGAGGTTCTCCACGGGACCGCGCTTGCGACGCCAGCCTCGGGCCTTCCACCCGGCCGCCCACTCGTTGACCGTGCGCACGGCGAGGTTGGAGTCCGACCAGAGGACGGCCGACTCGCCGACCGGGACCAGTCCCACGCCGCCGATCAGTGCCTGCAGTTCCATGCGGTTGTTGGTGGTGTCGGGGTCCCGGCCACTCGCCCGGTCCACGACCTGGTCGTCGACCACGCGCACGGCCCCCCAGCCACCGGGACCGGGGTTGGGCGTCGCCGAGCCATCGGTGAACACCCCGTCGGTGAGCTGGTCGGCATCCCGGACCTGGGAGCGGGATCCGCCGGAGCGCCGCGAGCCACCCGAACGGGCGCGATGGCAGTCCCGGCAGTCCTTGGGGATCCAGCCGTCGAAGCGCGCCACCAACCCGGGATCGGGCGTGAAGGTGGTGCCACAGGTGCGACAGGTGACCGGATCGGTCATCGAGTCGCGAGGAGGATCGACACGCGTGGCAGGGCCCGGACGCGCCGGGATGCCGGCGACGGTGCGCCGAGGATCACAGGCGGCGTTCGGATCCCGACAGCACGGGACCGAAACGGTCCCGGGTGTAGCGACCGGGCTGGCCACGGTCGATCAGGAATTCCACCTCGGATGCGTCGAGGTCGAATCCCACGACCAACTCGCAGGTGTCGCAGCGATACTTCCCCATGCCCTCGAAGGTCGCGACGAGATGCTGTGAGCCATCACAGCGCGTGCACTCGCGCGTGTCGGGTGGGGTGGTCGGGGCGGCGGTGGGAGTCGTCGTGTCCATGTGGGCCACCGTACCCCAACGTCCTCGGACGCCGGGGCAACCTGTGCCCCCGCCGGGGAGACAACCTGCGTCGGCTCCACACAGGGTGCCCGGGGTCGTGGCACGAGCGGCATATCCTGCCCCCATGGACATTCTTCGACTCCACGACGACATGGACGCCCGGGGCGCCACCTCACTGGTGGTCGGCCTCGACGGCTGGACCGACGCCGGGGCGGCCGGGACCACCGCGGCCGAGCACCTGGTCTCGGACCACCCGTCCCAGCACCTCGGAGACGCGCGCCCCGACGCGGTCTTCGACTTCCGCGACCGCCGCCCGATGGTGCCCATCGACGCGGGCCACTTCGGGGAGGTCACCTGGCCGACGATCGACCTGTACCGGGTCGACGTCACCGACGAGCGCTCGATCCTGGTGCTGACCGGTGCCGAGCCCGACTTCGCCTGGCAGGCGCTCGGGGACGACCTCGCCGAACTGACCCGGGCGATCGGCCTCAGTGACTACGTCGGCCTGGGCTCCGTGCCGGGGCCGGTCCCCCACACCCGGCCCGTGCGGGTCACGACGACCTCCAACGACGAGTCGCTGCTGGTCAGGTTCGGTCGGGCCCACGAGAAGATGGTCGTGCCGGGCTCGGCGCAGGTGACCCTGGAGGTCGCACTGGGCGACCTGGGCCTGCGCACCCTCGGCATGTGGGCGCGCATCCCCCACTACGTCGCCGGTGACTACCCCGCCGCCGCAGCCATGCTCCTGCGCCGGCTGGGCGAGCACCTCGACTTCACCCCCCGGCTCGACGAGCTCGAGGAGGAGGCGGTCGGCCACGCCGAGCGCCTCGCCGAGGCCGCCGCGGAGTCGGGCGAGGTGTCGGCCCACATCAGCGCCCTCGAGGGTGCCTACGACGCTGACGTCGCCGAGGACTCGGGCCTCGAGGGCCCCCTGCCCACCGGTGACCAGATCGCCGAGGAGCTCGAACGCTTCCTCCGCAACCGCGGATAGTCACGGACGGGCACCCGCTGCGGAAATCATGTCCGTGGGCGGCGGGAAGGACCGGGGCGAACCGGCCCGCTTCGCCTCGTCCCACCTCCCCCGCATCGGGTGGGCGAGGACGAGCCAACAGCGCTCGTCCTCGCCTCCATCCTCGCTCGCAACGGACGTCCCACTCCTGCAGTCGAGTGTGCGCCCTGCTCCAGCGCGTTGGAGGGATCAGCACACTCGACGTGGCTGGAGGCAGCGCCGACCGCTGTCTGGTCGGCCCTGCCCACGCGGTGCGGGGGACGCCGGTGCAGGCGAAGGACGCCGGCTCGTCCGGGTCCTTCAAGCCCTGACCGGGACCGCCATCCGCACCGCGTGCTGACCTCGTTCCCGACCTGGCTGGAGGCAGCGCCGACCGCTGTTGGGTCGGCCCTGCCCACGCGGTGCGGGGGACGCCGGTGCAGGCGAAGGACGCCGGCTCGTCCGGGTCCTTCAAGCCGTGACCGGGACCACCGTCCGCACCGTGTGCTCATTCAGAGCCGGAAGTCCATGTCGGCCTCGACGGTGGCGACGTCCATCTGGGCCTTCTGGAGTTGGCCCGACCAGTCCCAGTTGGTGGACTGCCAGCGAGTGACCTGGTCCAGCACCCAGATCCCGGACTGGCGCGCGCCGTTGCCGGACTTGCCGTTGCCGCCGAAGGGCAGGTGCGCCTCGGCCCCCGACGTCGAGTTGTTGATCGACAGCATCCCCGCCGACACCTGCTCGCGGAAGCTGAACGCCGTCGCGGGGTCGGTGGTGTAGATCGACGACGACAGTCCGTAGCCATGGCCGTTGGCCAGCTCGACCGCGTCGTCGAAGTCGACCGCGGTGGTCACGGGCACGATCGGACCGAAGGTCTCGTTGCGGTACAGCGCGTCGTCGCGGGTCACGCCGCTGACGATCGTCGGGTGGTCGAAGATCCCGATCGTCGGGTCCCCCACGAATCCCTCGCGCGGGTTGTCCGCGGTGATCCGGCCGACCCCGGTCGAGCCGGCGACCGTGTGGTGGTCCTCGATCTCCTGCAGCCACTTCTCGAAGTTGACCGCGAACCGCTCGGAGATCATCGGCCCGTACAGGACGTCCTGGGTCGGGTCCCCGATCGCCGCGGACTCGACCGCCGCGGTGAAGCGTGACAGGAACTCGTCGGCGATCTGCTCGTGCAGCACCAGGATGCCCAACGACGTGCAGCGCTGGCCCGCCGTGCCGAAGCCCGAGAACAGCGCGCCCTCGACCGCCAGGTCGAGGTCGGCGTCGGGCATGACGACGAGCGGGTTCTTGCCACCCAGCTCGAGTGTCGGGCTGACCAGGTGGCGTCCGCACAGCTCGGCGATGCGGCGACCGACCGTGGACGACCCGGTGAAGCCGACCTTGTGGAGCGAGCCTGCCTCCAGGGCCTGCTCGAGCCCGTCCGAGGTGGCCGGGCCGTCGGCCAGGACCATCTGGAACACCGACGGCGGGATGCCCGCCGCGTGGACCAGCCGGGTGAAGGCCTCCGCGATCGCCGGCGTGTACTCGGCGGGCTTCCACACCACGGCGTTGCCGGCGACCAGCGCGGGGACGACGTACCACGACGGGACCGCGACCGGGAAGTTGCCCGCGGTGACGATGGCCATCGTCCCGACCGGCACCCGGTAGGTCGACAGGTGCTTGGCCGGCATCTCCGACGGCACCGTCTGGCCGTACAGCCGCCGCCCCTCCGAGGCGAAGAAGATGCAGGTGTCGATCGCCTCCTGCACCTCGCCCAGCGACTCGGGCAGGGGCTTGCCGATCTCCCGGGTCACCAGTTCCGCCAGCGCCTGCTTGTTGTCCTCGAACAGGACCCCCAGGCGGTGGATGGCGACGCCGCGGATCGGGGCGGGCACGGCGGCCCACTCGCGCTGGGCGGTGGCGGCGTCTGCGGCGGCGCCGGCGAAGGCGGCCCCGTCGACCAGCGACGCCTCGCCCAGCACGTCGTCCAGGTTCGCCGGGTTGGCGGCGGTGAGCGTGGTGGGGCCAGTCTGGGCCTCGCCGTTGATGATCGAGGTGAACATGTCGGACTCCGGAGCGGATCGGGCAGGTGGGGAGGTCGGTGGCCGGGCGTGCCCGGCAGTGGTGTCGCGGTGCCGTTCAGGCAGTGGCCACGAGGGCACGCTGGACGGCGTCCAGGGCGAGGTCGATCTCGGCGGGCGTGATCGTCAGGGCAGGACGGAACCGGATGGACCGGGTGCCGCAGCCCAGGACGATGACCCGCTCGTGGGCGTACAGGTGCGAGACGACGGCGTCGCGCCGGTCACGGTCCGGCAGGTCGAAGGCACAGAACAGGCCACGGCCACGGGCGTTGGACACCGACGGGTGGTCGTCTGCGAGCTCGCGCAGGCCGATCAACAGGTGCTCGCCCACCTTCGCGGCGTTGTCGACCAGGCTGTCGCGCTCGATCACGTCGAAGATCGTGGTCGCGCGCGCGATGTCGGTCAGGTTGCCACCGAAGGTCGAGTTGATCCGGCTCGAGACCGTGAAGACGTTGTCGTCGAGGTCGTCGACGTGACGTCCGCCCATCACGCCGCACACGTGGGTCTTCTTGCCGAACGCGACCAGGTCCGGCTCCAGCCCGAGCTGGGTGTGCACCCAGGGGCTGCCGGTGATGCCGACGCCGGTCTGCACCTCGTCGAGGATGAACAGGCTGTCGTGGGCGTGGCAGAGCTCCTGCACACCCTGCAGGTAGGTCGCGGAGAGGTGCCGGTCGCCCCCCTCGCCCTGGATCGGCTCGGCGATGAACGCGGCGATGTCGTGGCCACGCTGCTCGAAGAGCTCGGTGACGGCGGCCAGCGCCGCGACCGTGGCGGCCTCGTTGGCGTCGGCGTTGGCCTCCAGGGGGAACGACAGCGCGGGAGTCGGCAGGCGTGGCCAATCGAACTTCGGGAACCGGGCAACCTTGGCCGGGTCGGTGTTGGTCAGGCTCATCGTGTAGCCGGACCGTCCGTGGAAGGCGCCCTGGAGGTGGGCGATGACGCCCGGGCCGTCCCCGCGACCGGCCGCCTCGCTGCGTCGCGAGTGGTGGTCGAACGCGGCCTTGAGCGTGTTCTCGACGGCCAGCGCGCCGCCCTCGATCAGGAACAGGTGGGGCAGCTCGTCGATGCCCAGCACGCGCTCGAACGAGGTGACGAAGTCGGCGAGCACGTCGCTGTAGACGTCGCTGTTGGACGGCTTGTTGATGGCGGCTCGCAGGAGTCGCTCGCGCACGTCGTCGTCGGCGAAGACGGGGTGGTTCATCCCCAGTGCGTTGGACGCGAAGAACGAGAACATGTCCAGCCACGAGCGGCCGTCGCGTTGGTCGACCAGGTGTGCGCCGGAACTGCGATCCAGGTCCAGCACGAGGTCGAAGCCGTCGACGAGGAGGTGTCCTCGGAGGGTGTCCAGCACGTCTGCGGGCGCGCCACGGGTCATGGGGGCTCCTTGCCGATCGGTCCGTCGACATCGGCCCGCGCCGTCGCTGCCGGCACGGAGGGGTCACCTTCAGCAGCAGGACGGTCCGGGCGCACGACGGAGTGCGGTCGTCGTTGACCGTGCCCGCCAGCCTACGACCCGGCGCCGCTGCGGGCGAAGTCGGAGGCCGCGCGGGTGCGCCCATCGCGCTCGTGGGTCGCGCCCGGTCGGCCGGGACGCCGTGTGTCCTCGCGGTCGGCCGCGAACTACCCTGAACCCGTCGATTCTTCGTCCTCCGAGGCCCCCATGCGCATCGCCGTGACCGGCTCCATCGCCACCGACTACCTGATGACCTTCCCGGGTCGCATCTCCGAACAGCTCGTGCCCGACCAGCTCGACCGCGTGTCGTTGTCGTTCCTGGTCGACGAGCTCGAGGTCCGCCGGGGCGGCGTGGCCGCCAACATCGCCTTCGGGCTCGCCCTGTTCGGCCAGCGTCCGGTGCTGGTCGGCGCGGTCGGCGAGGACTTCAACACCGACTACCGGGCGTGGCTGGATCGCCACGGCGTCGACACCTCCGGGGTCCACGTGTCCGAGCTCAAGCACACCGCCCGGTTCCTGTGCACCACCGACGACGACCAGAACCAGATCGCGTCGTTCTACACCGGCGCGATGGAGGAGGCCCGCTTCATCGAGCTCGGGCCGATCGCGCAGCGGCTGGGCGGCCTGGACATGGTGGTGGTGTCGCCCAACGACCCCACCGCCATGCTGCGCCACACCGAGGAGTGCCGCGAGCAGGACATCGCCTTCATGGCCGACCCGGGCCAGCAGATCGCGCGCATGCCCGGCTCGGACGTCCGCAAGCTGGTCGACGGTGCCGCCGTGCTGATCATGAACGACTACGAGAAGGCCCTGCTCGAGCGCAAGACCGGCTGGGGCGACGACGAGGTGCTCAAGCGGGTCGACGTCCGCGTGACCACGCTGGGCCCGAAGGGTTGCCTGCTGGAGCGCGAGGGCGACGAGCCCGTGCGCGTGGAGGCGGTGCCGGAGCGACGTCGCACCGACCCGACGGGCATGGGCGATGCCTTCCGTTCCGGCTTCCTCGCCGGACAGTCGTGGCAGCTCGACCTCGAGCGGTGCGCCCAGCTCGGATCGCTGACGGCGACCTACGTGCTCGAGCACGTCGGCACGCAGGAGTACGGGCTGGAGCGCACGAGCTTCCTCGACCGGTTCCGCACCGCGTACGGCCGCGACGCCGCCAGCGAGCTCGAGGACCGACTGACCATCCGCTAGAGGTGGTCGCCTGAGCTTCGCTCAGGTTGGAGTTGCTGCGCGGCCTGCGGCCGCGTTGGAGTTGTTCGCTGCGCTCACAACATCCCGCTCTCCTCTTCGCCGAGGGCGGGCGTCCGGGTCAGAGGTGGTCGACGATCCAGTCGACCGTGGCGACGTAGGCCTGCAGGTCCGACGCCGGGACGGCCGGGAACATCCCGACCCGCAGCTGGTTGCGACCGAGCTTGCGGTAGCCGTCGGTGTCCAGGACCCCGTTGGCGCGCAGCACGTCGTTGACCAGGTCGGCGTCGATCGCGTCGTCGAGGTCGATCGTCGCCACGACCAGTGAACGCTCCGACACGTCCGTGACGAACGGCGACGCCCAGTCCCGCTCACCGGCCCAGTCGTAGACGATTGCCGCCTTGTCGCGCTGGTCGGCCACGACCGCGTCCAGTCCGCCACGACCGGCCAGCCAGTCCGTCTGCTCGGCCGCCAGGAAGATCGTCGACACCGACGGCGTGTTGTAGGTCTGTTCCTTGCGCGAGTTGGTGACCGCGGTCGACAGTCGCAGGAAGGGTGGGATCCACCGGTCACCGCCCGCGAGCTCGTCGATCCGCTCGAGCAGCGCGGGCGAGGCGATGACCACCGTCAGGCCTCCCTCGGCGGCGAAGCCCTTCTGCAACGAGAAGTAGTAGGCGTCGACCTGCGACAGGTCGACCGGGAGTCCACCCGCGCCCGAGGTCGCGTCGACCAGCACCAGGGCGTCGTCGGCGCGGACCGGGTCCATCATCACGCCGGTGGACGTCTCGTTGTGGGTCAGGGCCTGCACGTCGACGTCGTCGGGGGCGGGCGTGACGGTCGGCGCCGTGCCGATCCGGGACTCGACGACGTCGGGGTCGGCGAGGAACGGTGCCTCGGCCGTGACCGCGGCGAACTTGCCCGAGAACTCGCCGAAGACGTAGTGACGGGCGCGCCCACGGACCAGCCCGAACGTGGCTGCGTCCCAGAAGGCCGTCGCCCCGCCCATGGCCAGCAGGACCTCGTACCCGTCGGGCAGGTCGAAGACCTCGGCGATGCCCCGCCGCAGCCGGGCGACCTGGTCCCGGACCCGGTCCTTGCGATGCGACGTCCCGAGCAGGTCGGCACCCGTGGCGGCAAGCGCCTCCAGTGCCTCCACGCGGACACGGGACGGTCCACAGCCGAACCGCCCGTCGGCGGGCAGCAGGTCGGCGGGCACGGTCAGGTCGGGCGTGGCGGGCATGGGTTCCCCCGGCGGTCGGGTGCGGGGCACGGACACTACGGCGTGGCTGGCCGACGTCGCCACTCGGCCCGGTGGCAACCGGGCCGAGCCACACGCCGTGGCCGGACGCTACTCCTTGACGTAGGGCACGCCGTCGGCGGCGGGTGGCCGCGGCCGCCCGACCAGTCCGGCGACGACCACGATGGTCACCAGGTACGGGGCCATCAGGAGGAACTCCGACGGGATCGGGACCTGCACGATGGCGAGGCCACCCGACAGTGAGCCGGCGAACCCGAAGATCAGCGCGGCACCGAGTGCGCCGAAGGGACGCCAACGACCCACGATCATCGCTGCCAGCGCGATGAAGCCCAGCCCCGCAGTCATCTCCTCGGAGAACTGGGCGGCGGAGTCCAGGGTGAAGAAGGCGCCGCCAAGGCCGGCCACCGCGCCCCCCAGGACGACGGCCTGGTAGCGGATCCGGTAGACGTTGATGCCGACGGTGTCGGCGGCCCGGGGGTGCTCACCGACCGAGCGGACCCGCAGGCCCCACTTGGTCTTGAACAACGCCCAGTGGACCAGCAGCACGGCGGCGAACGCCCCGTAGACGAAGATGGTGTGGTTGAAGAACAGCGGCCCCAGCACCGGGATCCGCGACAGCACCGGGATCCCGATGGGTGACACGATCGCCGGGGTGTTGAGGTCGGGGTTGGGGGTCAGCAGCTGGCTGGCCAGGAACGACGTCAGCCCGGTCGCGAACACGATCAGCACGACCCCGACGATGATCTGGTCGGTGCGGTACTTGATCGCCATCACGGCCAGCAGCCACCCGATGAAGGCCCCGCCGGCAGCCCCGGCCAGCAGTCCGACCCAGGCGTTGCTGGACACGCTGCCGACCAGGGCGCCGGTGAACGCCGCGGTGAGGAACTGGGCCTCGATGGCGATGTTCATGACTCCGGAGCGTTCGCACAGCACGCCGGCGAGCGCTCCGAACACCAGGGGAACGGCCTGGCGGATGGTCAGGCGCAGGATCGCGAGCAGGTTCAGCGAGGAGCCCGCGGTCGCCCAGGTCAGGAAGGCGAACACGAACAGCGCCAGGACCAGGCCGAGCACCAGGTACGTGCGTCGGCCGAAGCCGCGGGCGAGCTGGATCCCGCCGGCGAAGGCCGCGAGGATCGCGACGACGAGCACCACCGTGCCGACAGAGACGACCAGGTCGGGCATCTGGAAGTACGGGTCCCCACCGGTGATGTCGCGCAGGACGAAGGTGGCCTCGCCCCCCTCCCCGAGCAGGAACAGCAGGGTGACGGCGGCCAGCGCCACCAGGAAGATGCCGAAGGCGCGTCGTCGGGTGACCAGGGGGCTGGTCGGGTCCAGCCCGTCGTCGCGGGTGGACTCGGCGGGACGGGCGTCGAGGTCGGCACTCATGCGGACCACCCCCCGGACGCGGTGGCCTCCAGGCCACTCTCCTTGCGGGTCTTGACGTGCCACAGGGAGCGGATCAGGGCCGGGGCCGCGATGAAGATCACGATCAGGGCCTGCAGGACGGTCACCAGGTCAAGCGAGATCTGGGTGTCGGCCTGCATGGCCAGCCCACCGGCCCGCAGCCCACCGAACAGCAGGGCCGCGGCGATGACGCCCAACGGACTGGAGCGGCCCAGCAGGGCGACGGTGATCCCGTCGAACCCCAGCCCGGCGGCGAACCCGGGCGTGATCCGTCCCTGGACCCCGGACAGCTGCACGATTCCGCCGAGCGCCGCGAGCCCACCGGCGATCGCCAGGACCAGCCAGTAGATCCGGTCGGGATTCATGCCCGCGAACCGGGCGGCGCGTGGGTTGTGCCCGACCGCCTTGATCTCGAAGCCCAGCGTGCTGCGCTCCAGCATCCACCAGGTCGCGATCGCGACCAGCACCGCCAGCACGAACCCCCAGTGGACCCGAAAGCCGGCGCCGAACAACAGTGGCAGGGTCGCCGAGCCGGCCACGGCCTTGCTGATCGGGTCCGGGCGGTCTGGCCGCTGGAACAGCGCGGTCAGCAGCAGGTAGTCGGTGAGCAGGATCATGATGTTGTTGAGCATGATCGTCGTGATGACCTCGTGGGCCCCGGTACGCGCCTTGAGGATGCCCGCGACCCAGCCGACGATCGCGCCCCCCAGGAACCCGGCGAGCAGGGTCAGGGGCAGGTGGATGACCATTGGCAGGCCGGTCACGCCGAAGCCCACCAGCCCGCCCAGCAGGGCGCCGCCGAGGAACTGCCCCTCGCCACCGATGTTGATGATCAGGGCACGGAACGGCAGGGCGAAGGCCAGCCCGGTCAGGATCAGCGGGGTGGCCGACACCAGCGTCTCCGACCACGCGCGCGGGCCCCCGAGGGCACCGCGGAACAGCGCCCCGTAGGCACCGCCGACGGTCTCCCACGCCGCCGCGAAGAAGTCCCCGGGCCGGGCGAAGAAGTACGTCAGCGTCTCGCGGGTCGCCTCCTCCGACAGGATGATCAGCACGGCCCCGATGGCCAGCGCCGTGACCAGCGCCAGGAACGTCAGCAGCAGGGTCTGGCCGTCGACGATCTCGGTCCGGAACCGGGCGAGCCAGCCCGGGTCCTCGTCCCGTCGCTCGCGCTCGTCGACCGCCTCGTCGACCGCCTCGGGGGGCGGGTCGTCGCTGGTGCTCATGTCTGCTCGTCCGTCGGGTCGCTCATGCCTGTCGGGATCCTCGCTCATGTCTGCGGGGGCTGTTCGGCCGAACCGCTGGCCGTGACGGGCCGGTCCGGGTCGATGCCGGCCATCAGCAGTCCGATGGCGTCCCGGTCGACCGGGGCGTCGTAGGGGCCGGACAGTGTTCCGCCGTGCATCACCGCGACTCGGTCGCCCAGAGCCATCACCTCGTCGAGCTCGGTGGAGACGACCAGCACGGCGTGCCCGGCATCGCGGAACGCCACTATCCGCTCGTGGATGTACTCGATGGAGCCGACGTCGATGCCGCGGGTCGGTCCCGCCGCGACCAGCACGCGCAGGTCACGGGCGAACTCGCGCGCGACCACGACCTTCTGCTGGTTGCCGCCGGACAGGTTGCCCATGTCGGTGTGGATCGAGGGCGTGCGGATGTCGAACTCCTCGACCTCCTTGCGGGCCAGCTCGTCGATGGTGCGTGACTGCAGGACCCCACGGCGTGCGTAGGGTTCGGCGTCCCACGTGTTCAGGACCAGGTTCTCGGCGACGCTGAACTCGGCGACCATGGCCTCGGCGTAGCGGTCCTCCTGGACCTGGCCGACCCCAGCACGCAGGATCTCCTTCGGGTGGAGCCCGACCAGCTCGCGTCCGTCCAGCTCGATGCTGCCACCGGTCACCTCGGCGACCCCGTTGAGGGCCTCCACGAACTCGCTCTGCCCGTTGCCCTGGACCCCGGCGATCGCGACGATCTCGCCGGCCCGCAGGTCCAGGTCGACGCCCTTGACGGCCAACTGGCCACGGTCGTTCACGACCTCCAGTCCCCGGATGGCCAGCACCACCTCGCCCGGGGTGGCGGGCTCGCGGTCCACGACCAGGTCGACCTCGCGACCGACCATCATCGCGGCGAGCTGGTCCTGGTCGGTCTCGGCCGGGGTGGTGTGGCCGGCGATCTCGCCGCCACGCAGGACGCTGATCCGGTCCGCCACCTCCAGCGCCTCGCCCAGCTTGTGGGTGATGAAGATGATCGAGGTCCCCTGGTCCTTGAGGGCCCGCATCGCCGTGAACAGCTCCTCGGTCTCCTGGGGGGTCAGCACCGCGGTCGGCTCGTCCATGATCAGCAGTTCGGCGTCGCGGTACAGGGCCTTGAGGATCTCGACGCGCTGCTGGAGGCCGACCGGCAGGTCCTCGATGACGGCGTGCGGGTCGACCGGCAGGTTGTGGCGGTCCGACAACTCGCGGACCGACTCCTCGGCCCGGCGCACGGCGAGCCGGCCGGCGCCACGGGTCGGCTCCACGCCCAGCACGATGTTCTCGGCGACGGTGAACACGGGCACCAGCATGAAGTGCTGGTGGACCATGCCGATGCCGGCCGCGATTGCGTCGCCGGGCCCGTTGAAGGTCCGTGGCTGGTCGTCGAGCAGGACCTCGCCCTCGTCAGCGTCGTAGAGGCCGTACAGGACGTTCATGAGGGTCGACTTGCCGGCCCCGTTCTCGCCGATCAGGGCGAGGATCTCGCCCTCCTCGACCACCAGGTCGACGTCCCGGTTGGCGATCACGCCCGGGAAGCGCTTGGTGACGCCGCGCATCTCCATCTTCACCGCAAGGTCCCTCCCCGTCGTCACCGACACCCGCGGTGGGCCGAACGCCACCCCCGTCGGTACGCGTTGGGGGCACGCTAGCAGCGTGCCCCCAACGACGACGGTCGATCCCGGCGAGCGATCAGCCGCCCGACGTGACCTCGATCTCGCCGTCGATGATGCCCTGGCGGATCTCGTCCAGCGCGGTCAGGGTCTCCTCGGAGACGTCACCCTCGAAGTCGTGGAACGGCGCGATGGCGACACCCTCGTTCTCGAGCGTGCCGGTGTACAGGCCACCCTCGAAGCTGCCGTCGACGCCGGCGGCGATGGTGTCGTAGACCGCCACGTTCATGTTCTTCATGACCGAGGTGAGGATCAGGTCCTGGAACTGGGCGACGCTCTCGTAGCCGTCGGTGTCGACCCAGATCATCTTGCCGGTGCCGGCGGCGCGCAGTGCCGCACCGGTGCCCTGGCCGACGGGGCCGGCGACCGGCATGATGATGTCGGCGCCGTTCTGCAGCAGCTGCTCGGTGATGTTGCGGCCCTTGGTCTGGTCCTCGAAGTCCCCGGTGAACTGGCCCTCGGCGCCGTCCCACCCGAGCACCTCGACGTTGGCGTCGTTCTGCTCGTTGTAGTAGTTGGCGCCAGCCAGGTAGCCGTCCATGAAGATCGACACGGTCGGGATGTTGAGTCCGCCGTAGGTGCCGATCGCGTTGGTCTCGGTCTGGTCGGCGGCGACGTAGCCGGCGAGGAACGCGGCCTGGTCGGTGGCGAAGGTCAGCTCACGCACGTTGTCGAAGGTGATGTCCTCACCGGCCTCGGCGTCGAAGAAGTCGAAGTCGACGATGGCGAAGTTCTGGTCGGGGTTGGCCTCGGCGGCGGCCGCGGTGGCCTCGCCGAGCAGGAAGCCCACGGTCACGATCAGGTCGCAGTCCTGGTCGATGAACTCGTTGATGTTGGGCTCGAAGTCGGCGGCGGACTGGGACTCGAGCACGCTGATCGAGACGCCGAGCTCCTCCTCCGCACGCTGCATGCCCTCGTAGGAGGTCTGGTTGAACGAGCGGTCGTCGACCCCTCCGGTGTCGGTGACCATGCACGCCGAGTAGTCGGCGTCGCCGGCAGCGGTGGCGGTCTCGGACCCCGACTCGGTGGCCATGGCGCTCTCGGTCGCCATGTCGCTCTCGGTCGGCATGGCGGACTCGGTCGCCTCGGCGGTGGTCTCCTCCTCGGTGCTCGTCTCCTCGGGCGCGTCACCGCACGCGGTGATCACGAGGGCCGATGCAGCAAGCATGGCTCCCCAGCGGTAGTGCTTCCTCATGGTGTCTCCTGTGTGGGCTGATGCGCCGGTGGTGCGACCGAGACGTCCCGGTCACTGCCCCAGCAGGCGATCTGGCGATGTTCGTCCCCCGCCCGACGCGTGTCGGAGCAGGGTAGTCGTTCGGATGCGGCGGGGGGACGGCTGTCGGCTGCGGGGAGCTGGATGCTCCGGCCACGTCAACGACCGAGATAGTAGGGCCGGGGAGCCCGGGGTGGACCGAGGTGTCCGTCAGGTGCGCACGGTGGTGGCGCGGTCAGTGGACCTGCTCGGCGTCCGGCACGTAGTCCCGGTCGGCGTCGAGCTGGTCACGTCCCGGCGCGAACCAGCGCAGGAGTCCGAAGCCGAGCAGTCCGGCGACCAGCGAGCCGGCGAAGATCCCGATCTTGGCCGCGTCCGCCGCGGCCGGGTCCTCGAAGGCCAACGACGCGACGAACAGCGCGACGGTGAAGCCGATCCCGGCCAGCAGTGCCAGGCCCGCGACGTGGGTCCACGTCGTGAAGTGCGGCAGGCGGCCGAGGCCCGTCCTGACCGCCATCCAGGCGAAGCCGAACACGCCGACGAACTTGCCGACCACCAGGCCCAGGGCGACACCGAGCGTGACGGGGTCGCTGACCAGGCCGCCCAGCGCACCGGCGTCGATGACCACCCCGGCGTTGGCCAGGGCGAAGATCGGCACCACGACGTAGGAGGACCACGGCGCCAGGGCGTGCTCGGTGCGGTCCAGGGGTGGGACGGTCTCGGTCGCCAGGCGGCGCAGGTCGGTGACCAGCCCGGTCACTCGCTCCTTGGTGTGGTGGTCGACCTCGTCGAGCGAGTCGGAATCGGGCAGGTAGTTGTCGATCCGGGCCGTGAGTTGCTCGGCCCGCGGGGCGAACAGTCGCGGGCTGTAGTGCGAGGTCACGGGGGTCAGCAGGGCCAGCGCGACGCCGGCGATCGTGGCGTGGACACCCGATTCCAGCACCGCCAGCCAGACGAACGTCCCCACGATCAGGTACGCCGGCAGCGCCCGGATGCCCGCCCGGTTCATGCCCCAGACGGCGACCAGCCCGGCGACCGCGGCCAGCAGCCAGCCCATGGCCAGCTCGGTGGTGTAGACCAGGGCGATGACCGCGATCGCACCCACGTCGTCGACGATCGCCAGCGCCAACAGGAACAGCTTGGCCCCCACGGGGACGCGGCTGCCGACCATCGACACCACGCCCACCGCGAACGCGATGTCCGTGGCCATCGGGATCCCCCACCCGTGGGCGTAGTCCCCCCCGACGTTGAACAGCAGGTAGATGGCTGCCGGGACGACCATGCCGCCCAGCGCCGCGATCGCGGGCAGGGCCGCGGCTCGCGGGTCACGCAGGTCGCCGACGACCACCTCGCGCTTGATCTCGAGGCCCACCACGAAGAAGAAGATCACCATGGCGGCGTCGTTGATCCACTCCTGCACCGTGAGCTCGCTCAGGTGGTGGAAGTGGTAGCCGCCGAACGAGATCTCGATCGTGGACTCGAAGATCGTGAAGTACGAGTCCCCGATCGGCGAGTTCGCCCAGGCCAGGGCGACCACGGCCGCGATCAGCATCAGGATGCCGCCCGAGGCCTCGAGTCGGAAGAAGCTGAGTGCCGGCTGCACGAACGTGCGGGGCACGAACCGGTCGCTCTCGCGCCAGCCCGGGGGCAGGACGGGGTCGGATTGGGGGTCGGACGTCACGGCGCTCCTCGGCACACACGAAGTGGGGCGCACGATACCGCGACCCGCTCAGCCCCCGCGAGACCGGTGCGCGACGACGAACGGCCCTCCCACGTGGGAGGGCCGTTCAGCGAACTCTGGGGCGGCCGGTCCGGTCGGCAGGGTGGTCGGTCGCCGCTGTCTGGCGATGCGACCACCATGTGCTCAGTACCGGTAGCTGTCTTCCTTGTAGGGGCCGCCGACGTCGACGCCGAGGTAGTCGGCCTGCGCCTGGGTCAGCGTGGTCAGCTTGGCGCCGACCTTCTCGAGGTGGAGGCGGGCGACCTCCTCGTCGAGGTGCTTGGGCAGGACGTACACCTCGTTCTTGTACTCGGCGTGGTTGTTCCACAGCTCGAGCTGGGCCAGCACCTGGTTGGTGAACGAGGTCGACATCACGAACGAGCTGTGGCCCGTGGCGCAGCCCAGGTTGAGCAGGCGTCCCTCGGCGAGCAGGATGATCGAGCGGCCGTTGGGCAGGTGCACCAGGTCGACCTGTGGCTTGACGCTGGTCCACTCGAACTCGCGCAGCGCCTCGGTCTGGATCTCGGTGTCGAAGTGGCCGATGTTGCCGACGATCGCGTGGTCCTTGAGCCGCAGCATGTCGTCCACGGTCAGGATGTCGTCGTTGCCGGTGGCGGTGATGACGATGTCGACGTCGTCGATGACGTCGTCGAGCAGCACCACGCGGTAGCCCTCCATGGTGGCCTGGAGCGCGTTGATGGGGTCGATCTCGGTGACGACCACGGTGGCGCCCATGCCGGCCAGCGCCTGGACGCAGCCCTTGCCCACGTCGCCGTAGCCGCACACGACCGCGCGCTTGCCGGCGATCATCACGTCGGTCGCCCGCTTGATGCCGTCGATCAACGACTCGCGGCAGCCGTAGAGGTTGTCGAACTTGGACTTGGTGACCGAGTCGTTGACGTTGATCGCCGTCATCCGCAGGGTCCCGCCCTTGCTGTACTGGCGCAGGGTCTTGATCCCGGTGGTGGTCTCCTCGGAGACGCCGAGGATGTCGGGGATCAGCTCCTCGTACTCCTCGTGGACCAGGGCGGTGAGGTCGCCGCCGTCGTCCAGCAGGAGGTTGGGGCCCTTGCCGTCACCGAAGTCCAGCGTCTGGCGGATGCACCACACGTACTCGTCCTCGGTCTCGCCCTTCCAGGCGAACACCGGCGTGCCGGCGGCGGCGACGGCCGCGGCAGCGTGGTCCTCGGTGGAGAAGATGTTGCACGAGGACCAGCGGACCTCGGCACCCAGCTCCTCGAGGGTCTCGATCAGGACCGCGGTCTGCACGGTCATGTGGAGGCAGCCAGCGATGCGGGCACCCGCCAGCGGCTGGGTGTCGGCGTGGCGCTCGCGCAGCGCCATCAGGCCGGGCATCTCCTTCTCGGCCAGTTCGATGGCGATGCGTCCGGAGGCCGCGAGGTCGAGGTCGCGGACCTTGAAGTCGCCGGTGGTCGCGGAGGTGTCGGCAGGGGTGGTCGAGGTGCTCACGGGTGGCCCTTGGTTCGATGCCGGCCACGAACGGGCTGCGTGCACGTCGGCACATGCAGGACACGTCGGGCCGTGGAGGTTCGCCGTCGCCGGACTCGGCGGGCACCAACAGGGTGCCAGATCCGACGCGACGATGCCGGGACCGAGGGGCGCCGGACGGACAGGGACCTCGGGCGTTCAGGCCAGGCGGTCGACGTCCATGCGGTCACGACGCAGCCGCACGTCGTCGTCCCGCACGGTGTCGAGCAGCTCGAGGAACCGGGCCCGAGGCAGGTCGGAGGCACCCATCGAGCGCAGGTGCGGGGTGGTCAGCTGCGTGTCCAGCAGCACGCCCCCGGCCAGGGCCAGCCGGTTCACGAGGTCGACCAGCGCGACCTTGGACGCGTCGCTGACCCGGTGGAACATCGACTCGCCCGTGAAGATGCCGCCGACGAGGAGGCCGTAGATCCCGCCGACCAGGTCGTCGCCGTCCCACACCTCCAGGCTGTGGGCCCACCCCAGGTCGGCCAGCGTCCGGTAGGCCGCCGCCATCTCGTCGGTGATCCAGGTCCCCTCCCCCGGTCGATGGCGACAGCCGGCCATGACCCCACCGAAGTCGTGGTCGACGGTGGTCGCCCAGCCCGACGTGCGCAGGCGCGCACGCAGGGAGCGCGACACGCGGACGTCGTGGACGTGGATGACCCCCCGGGGGTCGGGCGAGAACCACGGCAGCGGCAGGTCGTCGTGTGGCCACGGGAAGATGCCGTGGCGGTAGGCGTCCACGAGGGTGGCCGGGTGCAGGTCGGCGCCGACGCCGATGACGCCGTGCTCGTCGGCGGTCTCGGGCGCCGGCAGGATCCATCGGGACGGGCCCGGCGGTCGCGGGGGCGCGGTGTGGCTGGTCATGGCACGAATCTAGGCCGGCGGTGGGACCCGGTGGCGACTCCGGTGCCGTGCCCCGAGGCGACGACGACGATTACCGTGGGCACGACATCGCGGGCGAAGTGCCTGCCCGGTCGAACGAGGACGTGGCCATGCGACTGCACCTGGTGGACGGGACCTTCGAGCTGTTCCGGGCCCACTTCTCCCCCGGTCCGTCGCGGGAGGCCGGTGGCCGCGACGTCAAGGCCACGGTCGGGGTGGTCCGCACCCTGCTGGCCCTGCTCGACGATCCCGACGAGGCCGTGACCCATCTCGCCGTGGCCTACGACAACCCGATCGAGTCGTGGCGCAACGAGACGTTCCCGGCCTACAAGGACGGCTCCGGGATCGAACAGGAACTGCTGGACCAGTTCGACCTGGTGGAGGAGGCAACGGCTGCGCTGGGGATCGTGGTCTGGTCGATGCAGCAGTGGGAGGCCGACGACGCGCTGGGGACGGCCGCCGTCCGGTGGTGCGACGACGTGGACCAGGTCCGGGTGATGACCGTCGACAAGGACCTCGGCCAGGTCGTGTCGGGTGACCGGATCGTGCAGGTCGACCGGATGCGCGACCGCGAGTTCGACGAGCAGGGCGTCGTCGCACGCCTGGGCGTGCCACCCGCGTCGGTGCCGGACTACCTCGCCCTGGTCGGCGACACGGCCGACGGCATCCCGGGCCTGAGGGGCTTCGGCGCGAAGACGGCCGCGACCCTCCTCACCCGCTGGGGTCACCTCGAGGACATCCCCGCCGACCCCGACGACTGGGACGTGCCGGTCCGTGGCGCCGCCCGCCTGGCGGAGACGCTGGCGGCCGAGCGCGAGGCGGCCGAGCTGTACCGCCACCTCGCCACGCTCAGCCTCGACGTCCCCCTGGCCGAGGAGCTCGACGACCTCGCCCATGCCGGCGTGCCACGCAGCGCCACGGCGACGTTCGACCGCCTGGAGGTCGACCTCGCCGACCGCGTTGCCACCTGGGCGGACTGATCCGGGTCGGCTCGACCCCGTCCGTGCTGCGGGGGACCTGCCGGACCACGTCTCCGACGGGGCGTAGCCTCCGCACGGGATCCGCCGGCTCCCCGCCGGCGGCCGCTCGACGACCGACCCGGGCCTGGCTCGGGCCCGACCCGGGCCGGGGTTCGTCGCCACGCCGACCCGACCGCCCACCACTCGACCCCTCCGGATCGACGACGTGACCGAGACCCAGGATCCGACCGCGACCTCGTCGCGTCGTGGGGCCACGCTGGTCGCGGCGGGGATCCTCGCGTCCCGGGTCATGGGCTTCGTGCGCCTGCGCGTGATCGGCAACTTCTTCGGCACCTCCGCGGTGGCCGACGCCTTCTTCACCGCGTTCCGGATCCCCAACGTCATGCAGAACCTGCTGGGCGAGGGTGTGCTCTCCGCGTCGTTCATCCCGGTGCACGCCAAGCTGCTGGCGGCGGGACGCCGGGAGGAGGCGGGACGCGTCGCCGGCGCGGTCCTGGGGCTGCTGACGGTCACCGCCGCGGTCGTGTCCCTCGCCGGCATCCTGCTGGCCGACCCCCTGACGTCCCTGGTCGCCCCGGGCTTCGTCGGGGCCAAGCGCGACCTGACCGTGCAGCTGATGCGGATCATGACGCCGGGCATCGGGCTGCTGGTGCTCTCGGCATGGTGCCTGGGCGTGCTCAACGCCCATCGGAAGTTCTTCCTGTCCTACGTCGCACCCGTGATCTGGAACGTGATGCAGATCGGGGCGCTGGTCGGCGCGGCCTGGTTCATCCTGGATCCGCCACTGGCGGTGGCCGACGCCAGCCCGTCCCAGCTCGAACAGCTCGCGGTCGCGCTGGCGTTCGGCGCGCTGGCCGGTGGCCTGGCCCAGTTCCTGGTGCAGCTGCCCGCGGTGCTCCGGCTCGAGCCGGACCTGCGCCCCAGCCTGCGTCGCGACCTCCCCGGCGTGCGCCAGGTCCTGCGTGCGGCCGGCCCGGTCGTGGCCGGGCGGGGCGTCGTCCAGCTCGCGACCTACGTCGACCTGCTGCTGGCGTCACTGCTGGCGACCGGGGCGGCCGCACTGCTGACCTACTCCCAGCAGCTGTACCTGTTGCCGGTCAGCCTGTTCGGGATGAGCGTGGCCGCGGCCGAGCTGCCGGACCTGTCCGCCATGGACCACGGGGACGTCCGGCGCGTGGCCACCCGGATCGACGACGGGCTGGCCCGGATCGCCTTCTGGGTCGTGGGATCGATGGTGGTCTACATCGTGGTCGGCGACCTGCTGGTCGGGACGCTGTTCCGCACCGGGGCCTTCGACGCCGACGTGCAGACCGCCGTGTGGCTGGTGCTCGGCACCTTCTCGCTCGGGCTGGTCGCCACGACCTCGTCCCGCCTGCTGCAGTCGTTGCTGTACGGCGTCGGGGACACCCGGACGCCGGCCATCACCTCCGTCATCCGGGTCGGGGTGTCGATCGTGGTCGGTGGCCTGCTGATGCTGCAGTTCGACCGGTTCGGGATCGTGGACGGCGCCGTCACCCTGCTGGATCCCGGGTCCCTGCCGACCTTCCGACCGGTGGATCCCACCCTGCGGGGCCAGGCGGTCGACCAGCAGCTGCGGCTCGGCGCCGTGGGCCTGGCGGTCGGTGCGGGCATCGGGGCATGGGTCGAGTGGCGCCGGCTCCGACGCGTGATCGCGGACCACATGGGGGTCCGCGCCCGCATCGCGGGTCGGTCACGAGGCCGACTGCTCCTGCCCGCCGTGGCCGCGGTGGCCGCCGGGCTGGCCGCACGGGTCCTGGTCCGTGGGTGGCCGGTCGCCATCGCCGGGGTGGTCGCGACCGGCGTGGTCGGCCTGGTCTACGTCGCCACCGCGTTCCGCACCGGTGTCGGGGAGGTCGACGCGGTCGTCGGCTCGCTCGCCCCACGGCTCGGACCGGTCGGTCGGGTCCTGCTGCTGTGGCGCGCCTCACTGCGTCGCAACCGCCCCCGCGACTGACCGGACCTGCCGCGTGGCTGCGGCAGCTGTCAGGGGGCGAGGATCACCTTGCCGAGGTGGCCCCCCCGGTCGAAGTCGTCGTAGGCGGTGGCGGCGTCGCCGAGGTCGTGGATCGCGGCGACCGGGACGGTGTAGGCATCGCGTGCGGCCAGCGTGCCCAGGACGTGGCCGGCGGACCGGGTCGCGGTCACGCGGTCGGCCAGGGGACGGGCACGCAGGGTCGAGCCCCGCAGGGTCGCGCGGGCACCCATCAGTGCCAGCAGGTCCAGCTCCAGGCGGGAACCGGCACCCACCCCGATCACCACGATCCGTGCACCGGTGGCCAGTGACCGCAGCAGCGTCGCGACGCTGGGGGCACCGACCAGTTCGAGGACGACGTCGAACGGGCCGGCCGCGGCCTGGTCGTCGGGCAGGACCACCTCGGCGGCACCGAGTGACCGCAGCGCGTCGTGGCGGTCCTCTCCACGGGCGGAGGCGACCACCTCGGCCCCCGTGGCGACGGCCAGCTGGATCGCCGCCGTGCCGACCCCGCCCGCGGCCCCGGTCACCAGCAGGCGGTCGCCGGGTCCGAGTCGGCCCTGCGTGAACAGGGCGTCGTGGGCGGTGATGAGCGCCTCGGGGGCGCCGCCGGCATGCACGAGGTCCCAGCCGTCGGGCACGCCGAGGACCAGGTCGGCGGGTGTCGTGACCAGCTCCGCCTGGGCGGCACCACCGACGATGCCCATCACGCGGTCGCCGGGGGCGTGGTCCACCACGCGATCGCCGACGGCGGTGACCGTCCCGGCGAACTCCAGGCCGGGCTGGTCGTCGGGGATGCCGGCCGGCGCCGGGTAGTGGCCGGCGCGCTGCAGCAGGTCGGCGCCGTTCAGTCCCGCTCCCGCGACCCGCACCAGCAGCTCGTCCGGACCCGGCGCGGGATCGGGTCGGTCCGCCACCCGGATCGTGCCGTCGTCGATGGTGACTGCCTGCATCGTGGACTCCTCGGTCGCGGTGGGGGCTGCCCGGGGTCAGTCGTCGTCGTGGACGGGGTCGTCGAAGTGGGACTGGGACTCCGGCGCGATCCCGGCCAGGACCTGCTCCTGGAGCATGGCCAGCCAGTCGACGACCTGCACGGCGGCCACGGTGGTCTCGTCGGGGACGGGGCCGTCCGACCGGCCCTCGAGCATGCCCGGGAGATCGATCCTGGCGGCGATCGCCAGCCGCACGTCGTTGACCACGCCCAGCAGCGCCACCGCCTGCTCGTCGTCGACCGCCAGTCGCTCGGTGTCCTCGTCATGGGTCGCGAGCAGGTCCTGGACCGTCGTGAACGCCTCACGGCGGCCCGCGACCAGGTCGGGGTGCACGAGGTCACGCAGGTCGGCGTCGAGCGTGTCGTCCGTGCTGGTGGCCGGGTACAGCCGTTGCCACGCTGGATGCTGCTCGTCGGGCTCGTCGTGGAGGGCGACCAGTTCGTCGACCAGGCGCGCGAGCAGCCCGACGGTGCCAGGCGGAACAACCAGCTCGTGCACCATCGCGGCTCCGTTCGGTCGATCGGCTCGACGAGACGCGGCCTGCGCCCCGGTCGTCCGAACGGGCGTCCCGACACTCGCGATCAGGCAGCCCGCTGGATGGTGGCCTGCAGTCCGTAGCCGTGCAGTTGCTGGAGGTACAGCTCGGCGCGTTCACGGGGCTCGGAAGCCACCAGGGACTTGCCCTCGCGGTGGACCTCCAGCATCAGCTTGCGTGCGACCGGCTCCGGGAAGGAGAACACCCGCATGAACACCCAGACCACGTAGGACATGAGGTTCACCGGATCGTCCCAGACGATCACGTCCCAAGGACGGTCCGGGTCGATGTCGGTGGTGGTCTCGGGGTCGTCGACCAGGGGGGCAGGCTGGCCCGACAGGACCCCGGGCGCAGCCCCCACGACCCGGTGACCGCGCACCCCGACCACGCGGGGGCCGGTGCGGCCCGGGCGGGCCGGTGAGGTCGGCGACGAGGCGCGGTCGGGCACGTCGGGTTCAGCGACGCCGACGGCGGTTCTGGCGACGACGGCGGTCGCGCTCCTCGAGGTCGTTCCAGGTCGGCGGCTGGCCGAGCGTGCGACCCACGGGGTTGTCGTCCGGCGCGGCGCGCACGACCTCGACGTCGACGGCCTTGTCGCCCTGCTCGCCCTCGCCGACCTCGTAGGTGACCTCGTCGCCGGAGCGCAGGGCGCCCCCGCTGACGTCGTCGACGTGGACGTAGACCTCTTCGCCGTCCTCGGCGGTGAGGAAGCCGAACTGGCGATCGGGATGGAAGACCTTGACGCGGCCGGTGGGCATGGAGAAGTCCGTTTCGTGCGGGGAACGTCGCGCGAGGCTCGCGCGACGGCGGGGTTCGTCGGGAGGGTCGGGATCGAGACTGTGCACGCCACCAGGGGTCGCATCGTCGCCGGGCCCGTCGAGGGAGCGGCGCGGTCGATGACCGATGGTCGCGCCGGCGGTGGGCCGCCGGTGGGGCTGGTCGCACGCGCACACCGCGTCCGACGTCGATCGGCCATGCTACCGCACCGGCCGAGCGGCATCCGGACGCTTCCTGTCACGGTGGACGCCCCCGTCACGGACCCGACGTGGGGCCGTGGGACCGGCGTCACGGCCGCTGCCACGCGCACGGGTTCGTCCGCCGACTCAGCCCTGTGCGGCGATGAATGCCCGGCACGCGTCGACCACGTCGTCGTGGTCCCCCTCGGCCAGGGCCTGCAGCGGACTGCGACCGTCCAGTCGACGAGCCGGCTGGCCCAGCCAGGCGGCGGCCTGGTCGTCGTCGACCCAGCCCTGCAGCAGCCGCAGGACGTCCAGGCCCGTCTCCAGGGCCGCCCGGTCGTCGCCCAGGTCGTCGACCGGCTCGTCGCCCACCAGTGCACGCAGCTCGAGCTCGTCGTCCATCGGTTCGTCGCGGTACACGGCGCGCTCAGCCCTCCGCGGACTGCAGGCGACGATGGGCCGCCTCGCACGAGCGCGCGTACTCCGCGGCCGCCTCGAGCCGGTCGTCCATGCGCGACAGCTCGTCGCGCACCGCCTCCTGGCGCTCGCGGACGGCGTCGGCCAGCGGATCGTCGGTGTGGCGGAGGCGGCGGCGCAGGCGGCCGGGTGCGTCGTCGGCCGCGGCGTTGGTCTCGGCCAGGAAGCGGGTCAGCCGACGCAACTCGTCGCGGAGGTGCTCCTCGTAGCGCTGCAGGTCGGCGTGGTCCTCACGTGCCCGCAGCAGGGCGAAGTAGGCGGATTCGACCTCGGAACGCATGGTGGGGTGCCTCGGATCGCGGTGGTCAGGTCGACTCGACGCGTGCCTTCAGGCCCTTCAGGCCGGTGTCGAGGATGGTGCGGGCCGCACGCTTCTTGATGAACCCGGGCACCGGCATCGAGATGTCGACCTCGAGGGCGTAGGTGACGTGGGTGCTGCCGTCCCGGTCGACGAGCGTGTAGCTGCCGTCGAGCTGGCGCAGCACCTCGCCCTCCAGGAGCGACCACTGGACGTCGGCGGGGCCGTCGTAGTCGTAGCGCAGCACGTAGTCGACCTGGGCGACCCGGGCGTCGACGTCGAAGCGCGCGTCGCGGGGGCGGCCCTGGCCGTCGGTGGACACGACGTCGACGCTGTTCACGTCGTCGGACCACTCGGGATAGGCCTCGAGGTCGAGGATGACCGCCAGGACCTCGTCCGGCGTGGCGTCGATGACGACGGTGTCGCTGACCTTCTGGCCCATGGCGCTCTCGATGTCGATGATGCGGCGGGAGGTGAGCCTATCGGTGGGGCTCCCGGGCGCATCCCCGGCCGCCCCTCCCCCGGTTGCGGGGGAGCATTCAGCCGGCGGTCGACGTGCCCCGGGGCTGGTCCTCGGGCTGGTCATCGGGCTGGTCGTCGTGGTCATCCGCCACGACGTCCTCGGCAGGGCGCCCGCGCAGGGTGGTCGCGGTGTCGTCGGAGCCGACCGGGTCGAGCCCGCGCTCCGCGAGCTCGTCGGCGAGCCGGTCGATGCCCGCCTCCAGCGAACGCAGCCGGCCCAACCCCCGGCGCAGCTCGCGGCGCAGCCGGTCGCGCTCGACGACGGCGGCGCCGTAGCCCTCGCCGTCACCCTCCCAGGCGGGACAGACCGACTGGTGGTCGCACCAGTCGCACAGCCGGGTGGGCACGGGCTCGTACTGCTCGTCCAGCACACGACGCGCGGTGTCGACGATCGCCTCGCGCGCCCCGTCGAGGTCGAGTTCGTCGACGGCGACCCGGACCTCGACGCCGGCGACGACGTAGTCCAGGGCCACCGTGGCCGGCAGCCGTCCGTACAGGTGCTCGCAGGCCAGGGCGTAGATCGCCAGCTGGAGAGAGCCGCGGACCTTCTCGCGGTCGCGGAGCTTGCCGGTCTTGTAGTCCACGACGTGCAGGTCGCCGTCGTCGTCGACGTCGACCCGGTCGATCGACCCGACCACGAGGGCCTCGTCGCCGACGGGGAGCTCGAACCACTTCTCGGTGTCGGCGGCGGGCCGGTAGTCGTCGGCCACCCGCTGGTGGTAGCGCTGCAGGGTGTGCTGGGCACGGCGGTAGTCGTCGACCTGGCGGTCGCGTGACACCTCGGCGTAGCCGGACGAGTCCCAGTGGTCGTAGAGGAACTCGAGCAGCTCGTCCTGGGAGGGCATCCCGAACAGCGTCCGCTCGTGGAACAGCTCGAGCGCCGCGTGGATCGAGGTGCCGAAGGACAGGTAGGTCGCACTCTTTCCCGGCAGGTGGTCGACGTAGCGGTAGCGGAACCGCAGCGAGCACTGCTGGAAGGTGTCGATGCGCGAGAACGACAGCCGGACTCGCCCGTCGGTGGCGATCAGCGGCGGCCGCGTCGGCTCCAGCTCACCCCCGTCGACCCCCTCGTCGTCCTCGGTCCCGTCCAGCCGCAGCACGGCCCCGTCAGTCGTCACCGTCGTCGTCTCCATGCCCCCCAACCTATCCCCGCCGAGTGACACCCCCACCGACGTCTCCCACCCTGTGCATCACCCATCCCTGGGCACCCAACCAGCCTCGCCGAAGCAGAGCTGGACGTTGCGAGGCTCCAGCCGAGCAACTCCAACTTGGTGAGTCCGTGCCCGGAGTGGGCCAGATCCGCAGCCATCAGCCATGTCCGGGCACGGCTCACCAAGCGTCGAGCGGCGACTCGTCGAAGCGCATCACGATGTCGTTGGGCTGCACGGTCAGGGTGACCTCCTCCTGGGGCACCCACAGCGGGATGCAGGAGCCCTGGCCGGCGTGGCCCATCAGGAAGATGCCGAGCTCGCCGTCGGGGCTGATCCCCACCAGCTGGCGGGCGTAGGACAGCAGCTCGTGGACCTCGGCGTTGCCGGCGCGGCGACGCTGGTAGGTCTGGGCCCAGCGGGACTCGCTGCGTCCGTAGTTGGCGATGATCTGCCCGTTGGAGATCTTGGCCAGGGAGTTCAGGCTGCGAACGGACTTGAGCGCCTTGTCGCCCTTGGCGGTCTTGGCCAGGCGCACGGCGGCATCGGGGTTGGACAGGATCCCCGGGAGTTCGTCGAGGTCGAACGTGCCGGCGGCCTGGGCCGCCTTCTGGCGTTCGACCGGGATCTGGATCGAGGTCTTCTTGGCTGCCACGATGGTCCTCGGAGGGGTTGCGGGCGGAGATGTCGGGTCGGGTGCGACGACGCCGCCCCCCCGACCGGGAGGTCGGGTGGTCGCGACGCGGACGTGGTGGTACCCCCGACGGGATTCGAACCCGCGTCACCACCTTGAAAGGGTGGGATCCTCGACCGCTGGACGACGGGGGCGTGGGGCCGGGTGGACGAAAGGGGCAGGCTACCGGGCAGGCTGGTCGGCCTGCCGGGCGCGCACGGATCGTGGATGCAGGCCGTCGGGGTGGCGGGGCCGCTGGATGCCCCAGCCAACCACCTTGACCATCGCCTCGGCGACGATCGATCGCGAGATCTTCGACGCGCCGACGGTCCGCTCGACGAACGAGATCGGCACCTCGGCCAGGACGAACCCGGCCCGGTGCGCGGCGACGACCGTCTCGAGCTGGAACGAGTAGCCCTCGGAGTCCAGGTCGGCCAGCCCGATCGCGTCGAGCACCGCCGCGCGGAAGACGCGGTAGCCCGAGGTGGCGTCGTGCACCGGCACCCCGGTCAACGCCTGGACGTAGACGTTTCCTCCCGACGACAGCATCCGGCGGTGCCATGGCCAGTTGACCGTGCCGCCGCCCGGGACGTAGCGCGACCCGATCACCAGGTCGGCGTCACGGGTCGCGGCCAGCATCTCCGGCAGGTGCACGGGGTCGTGCGACAGGTCGGCGTCCATCTCGACCAGCAGCGGGTAGCCCCGCTCCAGCCCCCACCCCAGCCCGGCGCGGTAGGCGGCCCCGAGTCCGGCCTTCTCGGGACGGTGCAGCACGTGGACGCGTGGCTCACGGGCCGCCAAGTCGTCGGCCCACTCCCCCGTGCCGTCCGGTGAGCTGTCGTCGACGACCAGCAGGTCGACCCCCGCCGGGCTGGCCAGGACACGCTCGGCCAATCGCGGCAGGCTCTCGCGCTCGTTGTAGGTGGGGGTCACCACCAGCGTGTCGCTGGTTCGATCGGGCGGCGTCATGCCTGGTTCCTCCGATGGATGGCGAGGACGGCTGCAGCGAGGACGGCGAGCACGACCACGGCCCGCCCGACCGGGTCGAGGACGTCACCGATCCGCAGGAACGGGGTCATGCTCGTGGCCAGGCCGACCTCGTCGCGGACCGAGTCGACCGTGAACAGCTCGGTGGTGCCGTGGGTCGCACCGTCGGGGTCCACCATCGTGGTGATGCCCGAGGTCGTGGCGTGGACCACCCAGCGTCCGGTCTCGATGGCCCGCAGCCGTGACTGGGCGACGTGCTGGGCGGGCTCGCCGCTGCGCCCGAACGACGAGTCCGACGACGAGATGACCACCAGCTCGGCGGGGTCGTCGCCGGCCAGGACGTTCGAGCGTACGGCATCCGGGTACATCGACTCGAAGCAGATCCCCACGGCGACGTCCACGTCACCGACCCGCACGGTCGTCGCCTCGGTGCCCGGCAGCACGTCGCGCGGGACCTGGCGCAGCGGGGGGTACCAGTCGATCAGCGATCGGAACGGCACGTACTCGCCGAACGGGACGAGCACGCGCTTGCGGTAGGTGTCTCCCAGGGTCCCGTCCACCCCCACCACGGTGCTGACCCGGAACAGGTTGGTGGAGTCGGGGTCCTCGAGGTCGGTGCCCAGCAGGAGCCGACCGTCGGTCAGCGCGCCCGCCTCGGCCACGACCGCGGCCAGGTCGGCATCCCGTGCCGGGTCCAGTCCGACCGTCCCCTCCGGCCAGACCACCAGGTCGGCCGGGCCGTCCGCGGCGATCGACGCCGCCGTCTCGTCGAGGGCCTGGGTCGCCACGGTGCGTGCGTCGTCGCGGTACGGGCCCTGGGGGAACTCGATGTCGTTGCCCTGCACGGCCAGCACGTCGATGCTGCCGGTGCGCTCCGGCGGGGCGACCGTCACCAGGGTCACGGCCAGCAGGGTCAGCACGACCCCGCCGGTGCCGAACGTCGAGGCCCCGGTCGCGGCGTCGAGCCGGCCCCGCCAGCCACCGGGTGGGGCAGCCCCGCCCCTCGTCCGCCGTGGCCGGGGGTGGTCCTCGGCCGGGGGGGTCGCCCGGTGGGCCAGCAGCCCGTCGCGCACCGCGACCCAGGCGAACAGCGAGACCGACGCCACGACCAGGGTCAGCCCCTTCTCGCCCAGCACGCGGGCGACCGGCACCAGCCACGCGTTGTCGGCCTGGCTGACCCCGAGCGTCCCCCATCCGAACCCGCTGAACGGCCACGCGCCCCGCCAGGCGTCGATCCCGACCCACACGATCGGGGCGAGCACGATCGTCCAGCGACGCTGCAGCAGCCACGCCAGCAGCTCGGCGAGCAGGGCCCACCATGCCGCCCCGACCAGGGCCAGCAGGATCCAGGCGACCACGCCCGCGCGGTTGGCGATCCAGTGGATCAGCAGGAGGTTGCCCAGCAGCCCGGCGGTGAAGCCCATCACGGCCGGGCGACGTCCCAGCGCCAGCGCCCCCTCCCCCGCCAGCGCGAGCAGCGCCGGGACGGCGAAGGCCAGCGGCCAGGCGGCCACGGGCGGATGGATGCCCGCCAGCAGGAACCCGGCGAGGATCGCGGCGCCCCAGGGCAGCAGGGCCGCCGACCACGACACGGCCTCGGGGGTGGCCGAACGTTCGGTCACCCGGTCCTCACCAGGGGTCACGCCGACGCCGGTGACCGGGGCGGTGCGGGCGGGGCGACACGGCGGGTCATCGCGGCCTACACGCAGTCACGGCAGAGGAGCTTGTCCTCGTCGGCCAGCGCTGACTCCCGCTTGGCCATGAAGCAGGAGCGGCACACGAACTCGCCCTCGCGCACCTCGTCGTCCACGTCCAGTTCACGGGCTCCGGCCGAGACGTCGGGGTCCAGCTCGTCGAGCAGGTCGTCGGCGTCCTCCACGAGCGCGGTCGCGGGAGCGTCCCCGCCGACCACCTCGTCGTCGCCGACCGCGGACGGGTCGGCGTCCGCGTCGGCCTCGGCGAGCTCGTCGAGCGACTCCTCGGGAACGTCGGAGTCGTCGTCGGTGTCGTCGAGGTCTTCCAGGCCGAGCACGGCCAGCTCCCCGTCGAGCTCCTCGGACAGGTCGTCGGGGAGGTCGTCGTCGTCGAGGTCCCCCGGTTCGAGGTCGTCGCCGAAGTCGAACTCCTCGTCGAGGCCGAGCTCGTCGGTGTCCGCGTCGTCCGGGAGATCGTCCTCGAGCGCGTCGAGGTCGTCCAGGTCGAGGTCGTCGGTGTCGTCGAAGTCTGCCACTGAGGTCGGCCCTCCAGCAGGTCCAGTGGGTGACGCGGCGGACGGTAGCGCATCACGACGGGCACGCCGTCGGGCCGTCCGGCCGGGCGAGGGAACGCCCGGTGCCACCTACCCCAGGTCGAGATCCCCGTGCACGACCCGGCCCTTGACGACCGTGAGGACGCAGGACGCGCCGCGCGGGTCGTCGGCCTCGTAGGGATCGCCCTCCCAGGCCGTCAGGTCGGCCCGCATCCCGGCGCGCAGCACCCCGACCCAACGCTCCTGGCGGGCAGCATGTCGGCCACCCAGGGTCGAGGCCGACACGGCCTCCAGGCGGGTGATCTCGTGGCGGTGGCGGTGCCGGTGCTCGGCGGCCCAGACCATCTCCCACGGCGCGATCGGCGTGACGTTGGCGTCCGAGCCGAAGGCGAGCGGCACCCCCCGGTCGGCCAGGGCCCGGTAGGGATTGGTGGTGGTCGCACGATGCGGGCCCAGCCGCTGCTCGTAGAGTCCACCCGGGCCACCCCACAACGTCTCGAAGGCGGGTTGTGCCGACAGGACGATCCCCAGCTCCACGAGGTCGTCGAGCTGGTCGGGACGGACCACCTCGCCGTGCTCGATGCGGTGGCGCAGGCGCCGGACGGCGTCCGCGAGGTGCTCGGGCAGGTCCGCCACGACCCGGTGCCAGCACCGGATGGCCTGGTCGATCGCGGCGTCGCCGATGGCGTGCACCGCGACCTGCATCCCGGCGTGGGTGGCCTCGGTGAACAGTTCCACCAGCGTGGCGTCCGCATACTCGAGGTCACCCGACCCGGGGTGGTCGGCGTAGGGCTGGGTGAGGGCCGCGGTGTGGGACCCCAGGCTGCCGTCGAGCCAGATGTCGCCACCCACGTGGCGCAGGTCCCGGTCGAGGGCGAAGGAGAGGTCCGTGGCGCCCCAGTAGGGCACGACCTCCAGGCCCCAGTCGCCCTCGCACCAGGCGTCGAAGTCGGTCTCGCCCATGGCGTCGGGGCCACCCATCTCGTGGACGGTGCCGACCCCGCGGGACACGGCGAAGCGCACCGCCTCGGCCCGGGCCCGGTCGAGGTCGGCCTCCGACATCGCACCGACGGCCCAGCGCCGGGCAACCTTGTTCGCGTCGCGACGCAGCCGTCCGGTCGGGCGCCCGTCCGCGTCCCGCTCGATCCCACCCGTGCGGGTGAGCGGTGCGGAGCGCAGGGTCGAGGTGTCGACCAGGGAGGAGTGGCTGTCGATGCGGGCCAACGTGACGGGACGGCCGCCGGAGGCCTCGTGGAGCTGCTCGGGCGTCGGCAGGGGCTGGTCCCAGTCGTGGTCGTCCCAGCCGTGCCCCCAGATCACCCGCCCGGTGTCCTGCTCGGCGTGCAGGCGCACCGCCCGCAGCAGCTCGTCGGGCGAGCGCACCCCCGACAGGTCGAGCCCGAGCAGGCTGATGCCGGTCGGGGTCAGGTGCACGTGGCTGTCGACGAAGGACGGCCCGATGACGCACCCGTCGAGGTCGATGCGGCGGGCATGCGGCGGGGCGAGGTCGGGGTCGTCGCCCACCCAGACCACCCGCGTGCCACGCACCAGCAGGGCCCGAGCCTGGTAGCGGCCGTGGCCGAGGGTCACGACACGATCCGCGGTGAGCAGGACCCCGCGGGCGCCCGGCCCGTCGGGCTCGCCGTCTGCCGGCGACGTCGCCACCGACATCCGCGGCCCCCCCAGATCCCCAGTCGGGTTCATCTCGCCTGTCCCGGGACGAAGTCGTCGGTCGTCGGTCGTAGCTCGTCGTCGGTTCCCGCTCGGTTGCCACCAGGCAACGTGACGCTGAACGCTAGCACCGCCACGGGCCGACGTCGCGGATCTGGTGCCGTCGGTTCGGGGGGGTCGGTGACGGCACGCAGGCGACGCGTCAGCCGCCCGCCGCGCCGGCCATCGCCATCACCACGACCGTCGCGACGAACAGGACCAGCCCCACCACGACGCGACCCCGGGACACCGTGCGTCCGCGGAACTCGTCGACCACCGCGGTCCCCAGGGCCAGCAGTGCACCGATCGCGAAGGTCGTCCCCAGGACGAGGAGCAGGACCACCGCGGCGACCGCCCCGGAGCCACCGGACATGCCGGTGACGACGGCCCCCACGACGGCCAGGCCGAGGCCGACCGCCAGCACGATCGCGACCAGGCGCAGCCGCCGGTCGGGGACCCGGCCGGACGCCGGGTCCCGGTCCTGCTCGGACCCGGGCGACGACGTCATGCGACGGTCAGGCCCCGTGGCCGGTGGTTGGCCGACGCGACACCGTCCTCGGTGACCACGACGATGTCCTCGATGCGGGCACCGTGGCGTCCCGCCACGTAGATGCCGGGCTCGACCGAGAAGGCCATGCCCGGGGCCAGCTCGGTCACGTCCCCGGCGACGATCCACGGCGGCTCGTGGCCGTCCACGCCGATGCCGTGGCCGGTGCGGTGGATGAACTGCTCACCCCAGCCGGCGTCGTCGATGACCGCGCGTGCGGCGGCGTCGACCGACTCGGCGGTCACCCCGGGACGCACGGCATCGACCCCGGCCGCCTGGGCGGCCTCGAGCACGTCGTGGAGTTCGCGGTAGGCCGGGTCCACGTCGCCGACGACGTAGTTGCGGGTCTCGTCGGAGCAGTAGCCGTCCAGCACGCCGCCGATGTCGACGACCACCGGATCCCCGACCTCGATGACCCGGTCGGACAGCTCGTGGTGCGGGCTCGCGCCGTTGGGCCCGCTGGCCACGATGACGAAGGACACCTGGTCGTGGGTCCCCCGGATGAGCTCCGCGATGTCGCGACCGACCTCGGTCTCGGTCCGACCCGGACGCAGCAGGTCGGCCACGCGGGCGTGCACGTCGTCGATCGCGGCGCCGACCGCGTGCAGCGCCGCCACCTCGTGGTCGTCCTTGACCATGCGCAGCGGTGCCGTCACGGTGCTGCCCGGGACCCACTCGGCGCCCGGCAGGGTCTCCTGCAGGGCGAGCGTGAACGAGGTCCACAGCTGGTCCTGGACGGCGAGGCGTCCGTCGCCCGGGACGGTGCCGGCCACCAGGGCGATCGGGTCGTCGGTCTCGCCCCACGCCGACAGGTCGGCGAGGTCGGTCGCGCCGGACGCCTCGGCCCGCGCCACCTCCAGGCCCGGCACGAACAGGGTCGGGTCACCGTCGACCGGCACGACCAGCATGGTCAGGCGTTCGAGGGGCATCGCCTCGTAGCCGACCAGCCAGCGCAGGTCGGCGGACGGGCCGACCAACAGGGCGTCCACGCCCTGGTCGGCCAGTCGGGCGCGGACACGGTCCAGGCGGGTGCGCGACATCGGGGGTGCCCTTCCGAGCGGGAGACGTGGGTCAGATGGTGAGGTGGAGCAGGCCGGGCAGCAGGTCCACCGTCGCGGGAGTCGTGCCGAGGAACTCGCCGTCGGCCTCGACCGGCAGCGGATCGCCCTCCGGTCGGATCGTGACCGTGGTGGTCTGCCACTCGCGCACGCCCGGATGGTCGAAGTGCTCGCCCATCCGGACACGGGGCAGCTCGCGCAGCACGTCGACCGGACGGGTCTCCCAGCTCTGCACGTTCAGGCGACCGTCGTCGGGCAGCGCTCGCGGGGCGACCTTGAGCCCCCCACCGAAGAACTGTCCATTGGCGACCACGACCGAGCACACCGGGTCGTCGCGCCGCGTGTGGTCGAGGTCGAGGACCACCGGTGCGGTGCGCATGGCCGGGGCCGCCGCGACACCGGCCACGACGTAGCGCAGTGCCCCCAGCGACCGCGGCAGGGCCACGGACCGGCGGACGACCGCTGCCGGCCAGCCGACGCTCACGACGTTGGCGAACGCGCGGACCCCCGGGGTGCCGTCCGGACCCACCAGGCGGACCCGACCGACGTCGATCGCCATCGTGGTGTCGTGGAGGAGGTGGCGCGCGGTGACGGTCGGCGCACGGTCCAGCCCGAACGTGCGGGCGAAGTCACTGCCGCTGCCGGCGCTGACGAGGCCGAGGCGGATGCCCTCGGCGTGGGCCTGCCCCGACTCCGGGTCGACCAGGCCGTTGAGGACCTCGTGGAGCGTCCCGTCGCCACCCACCGCGACGACGTGGCGAACACCCCGGTCGATCGCCTCGCGGGCCAGCCTCGTCGCCTCGCCCGGGCCACGCGTGATCGCGACGTCCACGACCCGCCCGGCCTGCCGAAGGGTGGTCGCCGTGGTCTCGACCGGGGTGGGGCGACCCCGCCCGACGGGACGGCCCGCCGCAGGGTTGGCGACGACCAGGATCCGGTCGTGGGCCGGCGTGCTCACTTCGGGACGCGGACGTGCGGCACGGGATCCACCTCGCGTGGCTGTCGGAACGAACACGCCCCCGGCAACGCGCCAGCGGCGACCCCCCATCCTAGTCCCTCTCCCCCACCACCCCGACCCCGAGCCAGCGACCCCGACCTGACCCGGCGAAACCAGACGTCACTCCGAAGCAGGGCTGGACGTTGCGAGCGCAGCGAGCAACTCCATCGTGACTGGTGCAACGTGGGTCCGCAGGATCACGCCTCGCCAGTCACGCTTCGACAATGCCGCGACGCAACCCGTCCAGCGCGGTGTCGGCGACCGACCACAGTTCCGGTGCGGCCCCGCGCAGCTGGCCAACCAGGTCGGCGACCTGCTTGACGTTGCGCACGAAGTCCCCCCCGGTCATGTCACGCCCGGCGAGTGCGTCGTCGAGGTCGGACCCGGTGGCCCAGCGCCAGGCCGGACCGACGAACCCCGCGTCGAGGTCCCGCAGTGGCTCGAGATCGTGGTTGGCCTCGTGGGCTCGCAGGTCCGCGGCCAGGTCCAGCACCGCGTCGTGGAAGCGGGCCAGCCCACGGGTGGGCAACCGGGGATCGACGGTCGCGTCGTCACCCCGCGGCTCGTGGGTCAGCAGGGCGGCGGCACCGGCCAGCTCGGACGGGTTGAGGTCGTCGAACAGCCCACGCCCGATCGCCTCGGCCACCAACAGGTCGACGTCGGCGTAGACCCGCGCCAGCAGCAGCCCGGACGGGGTCGGGCGACGCTCGTCGTCGAGGTAGTCCAGCTCCGCCAGGACGGCCGCGAGCCGTCGGAACTGGCGCACCAGCGAGCCGGTGCGTGCCTCGATGCGCTGTCCGAGCTTGCGGACCGTGGTCTCGGCCTCGTCGGCGCGACGCTGCCACGCCTCGTGGTCGGCCCGGTCCGGGCACCCGTGGCACGGATGCGCCTTCATCGCCGCCCGCAGCTCGTCGATCGAGGCGGCGACGTCCTCGGGGACGTCGACCCGGGGCGGCGTCGGCAGCTCGTCCAGCGGCTCGACGTCGGCCAGCGCTCCGGCGATCTCGTTGCGGAAGGCGCGCTCACGGGGATTGCCCGACCGCGGGAGCCGGATGCGGTCGATCACCGGTGGGGGTCCGTCGAGCTCGCGTGGGCCGACCCGCTTGAGGACCCGGTTGTCGGTGACGACGTCGGCCAGGGGCACCCCGGACCCGGTCAGCCGGACCCCGACGACCGCGGCCAGGCCACGCTGGCCGATCCAGGGCAACCCCAGGACGTCGCCGGGCACCAGGGCTTCGATCCCGGCACGCTGCGCGGCCGCGGCCTGGCGTCGACGGTCCTTCGCGGTCTGCTTCTCGAGTCGGGACAGGCCCTGGCGCATCGCCCAGTACGCGTCCCAGTCCCCGCGGTCGCACACCGTCGCGTCGTGGTAGCCGGCCGCCGTCTCGCGCGCCTCGCGACGACGCTGCTCGAGGTCGGAGGTGGAGCGGTCGACCTGGAACTGGGCGAACGAGGCGCCCAGCAGGTCCTCGGCCTCGGCGGGTGGGTGGTTGCGCAGCAGGTTGACGACCATGTTGTAGGACGGCGTGAACGACGAGTTCAGCGGGTAGGCACGACGCCCGACCAGCCCGGCCACCGTCGCGAAGTCCAGGTCGCGCTGGTACAGCACGACGGCGTGTCCGACCTTGTCCAGTCCACGCCGTCCGGCCCGCCCGGTGAGCTGGGTGTACTGGCCGGCGGTCAGCAGCACATGGCGCTCGCCGTTCCACTTCTCGAGACGCTCGATCGCCACCGTCTTGGCCGGCATGTTGATGCCCAGCGCCAACGTCTCGGTCGCCACGACCACGCCCAGCAGGCCAGCCTGGAACGCCTCCTCCACCACCTCCTTGAAGGCGGGCACCATCCCGGCGTGGTGGGTGGCCAGGCCCCGACGCAGCCGGGCGCGGAACGCCTCGACCCCGAGGGTGTCGAGGTCGGAGGGGTCCACGTCGGCCAGCAGGGTGTCGAGCAGGCGGTCGATCTCGTCGCGCTGGGCGGCGTTGGTCAGCGAGATCCCCGCGGCGACCAGTTCGTCCACGGCCCGGTCGCACCCGGCCCGGGAGAACACGAAGATGATCGCCGGCAGCCAGTTGCGGTGGGCCAGCTCCTCCACGACCACGGGTCGCGACGGCCAGCGCAGGCGGACGTCCGGGCCGAGCCGTCGCCCCCGGTTGGTGACCCGGTTGCGGGTGCGGGCCTTGCGCTCCAGCATCCGCACCTCGGGGTTGGGGACCCCGCCGCGTGCCTGCGCGGCGTCCTCGCGGTGCTTGCGGGACTGGCCCTTGGAGCCTCCGGCCTTGAACGTGGGGTACACCCGGTCGTTGACGTAGTAGTGGTGGCGCAACGGCACGGGTCGCTGCTCGGAGATCACCACGTCGACACCGTGACGGACCTCGTCCAGCCATGCCCCGAACTCCTCGGCGTTGGACACCGTCGCCGACAGGGCCGCCACCTGCACCGTCGATCGCAACTGGACGAGCACCTCCTCCCACACCGACCCCCGGGCACGGTCGGCCAGGTAGTGCACCTCGTCCATCACGACGAAGCGCAGGTCGTGCAGCGCCGAGGAGTCCTCGTAGATCATGTTGCGCAGCACCTCGGTGGTCATGACCACCACGGGCGCATCGCCCCGGATGCTGCGATCGCCGGTGAGGAGCCCGACGTTGTCGGCACCGTGGGTCGCCACGAGGTCGCGGAACTTCTGGTTGGACAGCGCCTTGATCGGGGTGGTGTAGAAGCACCGGCCGCCCGTCGCGACCACGCGGTCGACGCAGAACTCGGCGACGACGGTCTTGCCGGCACCGGTGGGAGCGGCGACCAGCACACCGCGTCCGGCGGCCAGCGCCGTCACCGCCTCGCGCTGGAAGTCGTCCAGCGGGAAGTCCAGGGTCGCGGCGAACGCGGCCACGGGGTCGTCGGAGGTCTCCGGGGCGTCGGGATCGGGCGGGGGGATCACGCGGTCTGCTGTCGCCGGCGACGTCGTTCGATCAGCCACGCCACCCAGATCGACACCTCGTAGAACACGATCATCGGACCGGCCATGGCGAACAGGGTGAGCGCGTCGGTCGTCGGGGTGATGATCGCCGCCAGGGCCACGTTGACCACGACCGAGTACGGCCGGAACTTGCGCAGGCCGGTCGAGCTCACCACGCCGACCAGCGACAGGAAGATCAGGACCAGCGGGATCTCGAACACCAGCCCGAACGCGATCGACGTCCGCAGGAAGAAGTTCAGGTACTCGCTGGCCGACAGCGTGGCCACGATCTGGTCACCGCCCAGGCCGAGCAGGATTCGCAGGCCCTGCGGGATGATGAACCACGCGAACACGATGCCGGCCGCGAACATCAACTGGCTGAGCAGCACGAACGGCAGCGTCAGCTTCTTCTCGGTGTCGGTCAGCCCGGGCGTGATGAATCGCCACAGCTGGTAGAAGATCACCGGACCGCCGATGAACAGTCCCACCACGATCGCCGTCTTGATCCGCACGGTCAGCGGCTCGAGCGGGGTCAGCGCGATCAGCGAGCAGGACTCGGGGTCGTTGCCCAGGCGCACGAGGGCATCGGTGGCACACACGGGTGCCAGGGCGGCGCCGAGCAGGAAGTCGAACGCGACGTAGCCGACGATCGCACCGGCGACCAGGGCGGCGAGACTCTTGAGGAGGCGATCGCGGAATTCGGTGAGGTGCTCGACGAGCGGTTGCTCGACGTCACTGGTCGTGATGGATCACTCTTCCGTGTTGGCCGGGGGCGAGACCCGCGGGGTCTCCTCGTCCTCCCGGTCTCGCTCGTCGGAGGCCTTGCGGAACTCCTTGATGGAGGACCCGATCGACCTCGACAGCTCGGGAAGCTTCCGGCTCCCGAACAGCAGGAGCACGATGACCAGGATGATGATCAGTTCCGGGGGCCCCAGGTTCATGTCGCGCCTCGTCGTCGGGTGGTTTCCACGAGTGTAACCGCGCCGGGGCCGGGGGCGACGTCCGGCCGGGCGCTGACCCCACGGGCCGGCCGGGGACCCGGACCGGGTTCGTCAGTGGCGTCGATGGCGGTCGTGGGCCGCGAGCCCGGCACGCGCCCTCCGGGTGACCAGGTCGCGCAGCCCCGGTGGCTCCACGACGGTCACGGCGGCGCCCCCGGCCAGCACCAGCTCGGCCAGCCATCCCAGGGCGTCGGTGCGCAGCTCGACGTGGCGGACCCCGTCGGTGGTGCGGTCGACGTCGGCCCGCACGTAGTCCCCCAGGAAGTGCGCGGGACCCGCCAGGTCCAGCACGGCACGGACGGCGTCGTCGTCGGGCACCCACGCCGGCGGTGGCAGCTCGTCCGGCGCCGAGGTCGTGACCGGATCCTCGGTCACGGTCACCGTGGCGATCCGGTCCAGCCGGAAGACCCGGTGGCCGTCCCGGTCGAGGTCGTGGGCCTGGAGGTACTGGCCGTCCGGGGTGAGGTCGAGTCGCCATGGCTCGACCCGGCGACGCTGGGCCGTGTCGTCCTTGCGTCCGAGGTAGTCCAGCTCCACCACGTGGCCGTCGCGGATGGCCTCGCGCAGGGTCGACAGGTGGTGGTCGTCGTCCACCACGGCGACCGTGGCGGACTCGTCGAGCCCGGCGGCGTCACGCACCTTGGCCAGGGCACTGGCCAGGCCCGGCAGGTCGTCGCCCACGATCCGCTGGGCCGCCGTGAGCACCAGCACCAGCCGCAGCGCCTCGTCCGGGCGCAGTCGCAGGGGCCGGCGCAACTCGTCGGCGGCCGTCACCGTGACGCGGTCGTCCACGATCTCCAGCTGGAACTCCCAGCCCCCACCCAGCCGGGGCCCGCAGTACATCAGGTCGGTGAGCTCGGACCGGACCGTGTCCACCGACGTGCCAAAGGCCGTGGCGACCTCGTCGAGGGTGACCCCGGGTCGCTCGATGACCCACGGGACCATGTTCAGCATGCGCTCCACGCGGGTGGTCACGGGCGCTCCTCGGGGTGGTCGTCACGGGCGAGCAGCTCGGCGAGGCGGGACCGGACCCGGTCGTGCAGCTCCGGTGGGTCGACCACGACGACGCGATCGGCCACGCCGGTCAGCCAGCCCGCGAGCCGGACCGGGTCGCTGTCGGGGAAGCACATGACCACCCAGTCCTCGCCCGGGTCGTCGTGTGGGTCATCGGCGCGGTCGTCGGTCGTGGACCCGCTGGATCCCCGGCCGGTCTCGCCGTCCCCGTCGTCGGCGGGCTCGACCAGGCGGCCGCCGTGGGCCTGCACCGCGGCGATGGCGGTCGGCTCGACGAGCACGGTGACGTCGGTGCCCTCCCCCAGCGGTGCGACGAGCTCGGCGCCCAGGTCGACGTCGTCCGGACGCTGGAAGGACCCCTCCTCCCCCACGCTGCGGATTCGCGACACGATGCGCGACAGCCGGAACACGCGGCGATCCCGGCGGTCGTGGTCCCATCCGGTCAGGTAGCCGACCCCGTTGCGGATCCCGATCGCCCACGGGTCGACCGTGCGGGCCCGCTCGGCACCGTCGGCCCGTCGGTAGGCGAACGACAGGGTGGTCCGGGTGGAGACCGCACCCGCGACCGTGGCGAGGTGGTCCTCGGCGACCGACACGTGCAGGGCCGGGTTGGGATCCACGTCCAGGGGCTCGGTCAGGTGGGTGGTCAGCCGGGCCACCGCGAGCCGCTCGTCCTCCCCGCCGGCCATGGCCACCCCGGCCAGCAGGGCACTGGCCTCCTCGACGGTCAGGTCGAGCGGCGCCAGCTCGTAGTCGTCACGGTCGATCAGGTAGCCCTCGGCGTCGGACAGGAGCAGGCGGGTCGTCGTGATGGGGATCCCCATCCCCCGCAACTCGTTCTTGTCCCGCTCGAACATCCGGCGTGCGCTCTCGGGATCGTCCTGGTCGTAGGTGTTGCGGAGCTGGTCGCGCAGTTGGGCGAAGGTCCGCGGCGCCCGGGCCTCCAGCAACGCCGTGGTCAGGTTCACCAGGCGTTCCGCCTTGTCCCGTACCACGCGTGCTCCTCGATCGGCCGTCGGTCCCGAGGTTGCCAGATCCGCCGGACCGCCGCAGCCCACCCCCTCCCGGCAGCCGTGACCGAATCCCGCCGACTGTTGCCCTCATGCATCACGGTTGCGCCTCGTCTGGAGTTCACTGGCTCGGCGGCTGCGCGTCTGGACGTTCCGAGCGCAGCGAGGAACTCCAATGCATCGGGGTCGGGACACCAGGTCCCGGATCGCCTACGGGCCGTGGAGTTGCGAGCGAAGCGAGCACACTCCAATGCAGCCGGACACGGCTTCGTTCGGAGCTCAACGGCTCGGCGGCTGCGCGTCAGAGGCTGGCGATGAGCTGGTCGACGCGGGGGTCCTCGGAGACCAGCGGGTCCTTGCACAGCACCGTGCGGGGGCCCTGGTCGTTGACCTTGAGGTGGACCCAGTCGACCGTGTAGTCCCGCCCGGCCCGCTTCGCGGCGGCGATGAAGCGGCCCCGGAGTCGGGCGCGGGTGGTCGCCGGCGGCTCGGTGACGGCGCGCTCGATCTCGGCGTCGTCGAGCAGGCGATGGGTCCGGCCACGGCGCTGCAGGACGGCGAACACCCCGTGCTCGGGATCGAGGTCGTGGTAGGCCAGGTCCAGCATCGCCACGCGCGGATCCGACAACGCCAGGTCGTGCCGGCGTCGGTAGGCGTCGATGACCAGCTTCTTGGCGACCCAGTCCAGCTCGGCCGACAGGCTCATCGGGTCGCGGCGCAGCCGGTCGAGCACGTGTGCCCAGGCGCTGACGACCCGTCGGTCGGCAGTCGTGGTGTCGTCACGACTGGACACGAACCGGTCGACCTGCTCGAGGTAGAGCTCCTGGAGGTCCAGGGCGGACATCTCCCGGCCGTTGGCCAGTTGGACCCGACGAGTGCCAGTCAGGTCGTGGCTGATGTCGCGGATGGCCCGGATGGGGTTGTCGAGGGTGACGTCACGCGTGACGGGGGTCTCCTCGAGCATCCGCAGGACGAGGTCGGCGGTCGCGATCTTCAGCCAGGCCGTGTACTCGTTCATGTTGGAGTCGCCCACGATGACGTGCAGGCGTCGGTACGCCTCGGCGTCGGCGTGGGGCTCGTCGCGGGTGTTGATGATCGGGCGCGACCGGGTGGTGGCCGAGCTGACCCCCTCCCAGATGTGGTCGGCGCGCTGGGACAGCGTGTAGATCGTCCCACGGGGGGTGGTCAGCAGCTTGCCCGCGCCGGCGAAGACCTGGCGGGTCACCAGGAACGGGATCAGGTTGTCGGTCAGCCGTTGGAAGTCACCGATCCGCGAGACCAGGAAGTTCTCGTGGCAGCCGTAGGAGTTGCCGGCCGAGTCGGTGTTGTTCTTGAACACGCTGACCCGGCCCGGGATCCCGTCCTGGGCGAGCTGGGCACCCGCCGACGCCGCGAGACGCCGCAGCATCTCCTCGCCGGCCTTGTCGTACAGCACGGCCTGGCGGGGCGAGTCGCACTCCGGCGTGGCGTACTCGGGATGCGACCCCACGTCGAGGTACAGCCGCGCGCCGTTCTCCAGGAACACGTTGGACGAGCGCCCCCACGACACCACGCGACGGAACAGGTACCGCGCCACCTCGTCGGGGGTCAGCCGCCGCTGACCGTCCTGCGTGTAGGTGACCCCGTACTCGTTCTCGATCCCGAACACCCGCCGCCTCACGGGGAGCGCCGAGGTCGGGTGCCGAGGGTGTGCAGCCGGAGGATCATTCCCGGGCGAGCAGGTCGGCGAGGCGATCCTCGTCGAGCCGGAAGAACTGCCGGCGACCCCGGGTGCGGTCCAGGCCGGACACCTCCAGGTCGGGTGCCCCCGGATCGCGCTCGGTCGCCCCGGCCAACGCGTGGACCGCCAGCCGGACGGCCCCACCGAGGTCCAGCCCCGGGGTCCACTGCTCCCGCAACCGGGTGGTGATCGCCTCGGCGTCACCGCCGATCGCGACCACGTCCGCCTCGTCCACGATCGAGCCGTCGTAGAGGATGTGGAACAGCTCGACCGGGGTGGACGCACCGTTGACCTGGGCGATCAGCAACTCGACCTCGTAGGGCTTGCCGTCCCCCATGAAGATGGCACCCAGGGACTGCGAGTACGCGGTGGCCAGCGACTTGGCGGTCACGTCCTCACGCGCGTACTGGTAGCCCTTGACGTCGGCCATGCGGATCCCGGCGACCCGCAGGGACTCGAACTCGTTGTACTTGCCGACCGCCCCGAACGCGATGCGGTCGTAGATCTCGGAGGTCTTGGACAGCAGGCGGGACGGGTTCTCGCTGACGAACAGCACGCCGTGTTCCCAGCTGACCGCGGCCAGGGAGCGACCCCGGGCGATGCCCTTGCGGGCGTACTCCGCCCGGTCCTGCATCATCTGCTCGGGGGCGACGTAGAAGGGCGTGGCCATCAGGTCACTCCGGCGGGGCTGGTCGGGCAGGCAGGGGACGGGGCGGGGAGGCGGCGGAGGCCTGGGTCGGGGCCTGGGTGGGCGGCCATGTCAGGCCTGGTCGCGATCGACACGCTCGCGGTGGGCGGCGACGACCTCGTCGACGATCGCGGCGACGGCCTCGGGCTCGAGCTCGCGGTAGCCGTCGCCGTCGATGACCGCAACGATCGGGTAGATGCGTCGGACCAGGTCCGGGCCACCGGTCGCCGAGTCCTGCTCGGCGGCGTCGAACAGGGCCTCGACGGCCACCGTCGCCGCCGCGGCCTCGTCGGCCCGGGGGTCGAAGCGATGACGCAGGGTCTGGGCCGCGACCACGCCGCCCGAGCCGGAGACCGCGAATCGGCGGGCGAGGTAGCGCCCGCCGATCGGGTCGTACTCGTGGATGCCCGGCTCGCCGCTGTGCGGGTCGACCCCGGCCAGCAGCGGGACGACGACCATGCCGCGCATGGCCATGGGGAGGTGGGCACGCACCATCCCGGCCAGTCGGTTGGACTTGCCCTCCAGGCTGAGCACCTCGCCCTCGACCTTCTCGTAGTGCTCGAGCTCCGTCGCGAACAGGCGGGCCATCTCCATGGCGGGGCCGGCGGCCCCGGCGATCGCCACGGCCGAGTGCCGGTCGGCCGGGAACACCTTGCGCATGTCGGTGCGCGAGATCATGTTGCCGGCGGTCGCCCGGCGGTCACCGGCGACGACCACGCCGTCGGCGAAGCGCAGGGCCAGCACCGTCGTGCCGTCCACGACCCGGTCCCCCAGGCCGCCACTGCCACCCGCCGGGACGACCGGGTCGGACAGCAGGCCCGCGAAGGACGAGCCGGACGGCCCGAACGGCCGCGGCATCAGGTCACCGAGGTCGAGCTGGTCGCCCTCGGTCACTGCCCGCCCTTCTGCACGTAGTTGCGCACGAAGTCCTCGGCGTTCTCCTCGAGGACTTCGTCGATCTCGTCGAGCAGTGCGTCGACGTCGGACAGGTCGGTCGCGGAGTCGCTCGACGTGGTGGCGTCGGCCTCGGCCTCCTCGACGGGCTGCTCGGTGGAGCGGCGGCGCGATGATGCGCCCTGGTTGTCGGCCATCCGGTCCCCCTGCTGGGTCGTGTGTCCGCGAGCGTATCCACGGGTCGTGACCGGTCCTCCGACAGCGGCCGTCGGCGACCCGGTGCGCCGACGACGGCCGCCGGTGTCGCGTTCAGCCCGTCAGCAGGTCGAGCAGCTCGCGCAGGTCCGCGGCCCGCGCGAACAGGTCCTCGACGTGTGCCCTGGTCCCCCGCCGCGGGTCGATCATCGGGATGCGGGTGTAGGAGCGTCGGCCGGCGTCGACGATCATCGCGTCCCATCCCACCGCGACCACCTCGTCGCGGAACCGCTGCAGCATCCTCCCGCGGAACCAGGCGCGGGTGTCGGCCGGCGGCTGGATCCGGGCCCGTGCGACCGTGTCGTCGTCGACCAGCCGCCGGACCCGGCCGGCCGCCTCGAGCCGGTGGAACAGCCCCTTGTCGGGACGCAGGTCGTGGAACTGCAGGTCGATGAGGGCGAGGCGCGGGTGGTCCCAGTCGAGGCCGTCGCGCTCGCGGTAGCGCTCGAGCAGGGCGAGCTTGGTCGCCCAGTCCACGATGCCGTCGAGGTCACGCGGCTCGTCCTCGGCGATGGTGAGCACCTCGTCCCAGCGGGCGAGCACGTCGGCCTGCGCGGTCGTCGCGCCGCGGCGCTCCAGCCAGCGGGAGACCGCCGCCTGGTAGTGGCGCTGCAGCTCCAGGGCCGTGACCGTGGCACCGCTGCGACGCGCGAGCGGGAGGCGGCCGGTGAGGTCGTGGCTGGCCAGGTGGAAGGACTCGACCGGGTCGGCCAGTCGGATCGGCGCCGGCGCCGCGCCGTCCTCGAGCATGCCCAGGACGAGGTCGGTGACCCCGACCCGCAGCAGGGTCGCGGTGTCGGCCTGGGTGGCGTCACCGGTGATCACGTGCAGCCGGCGCCACCGGGCCGGGTCGGCGTGGGGCTCGTCCCGGGTGTTGATGATCGGGCGTCGCAGGGTGGTCTCGAGCCCGACCGGGGCCTCGAAGAAGTCCGCCCGCTGTGACAGCTGGAACGGGACCGCACGGTCCCGGAACTCGCTGCCCAGCCGACCGCTGCCGGCATAGATGCTGCGTGACACGAACAGCGGCGTGAGCTGGTGCACGAGGTCGGCGAACGGGACCGACCGGGCGACCAGGTGGTTCTCGTGTGCCCCGTAGGCCGCGCCCTTGCCGTCGGTGTTGTTCTTGTGGACCAGGATGGTCCCGCCCTCCGGCAGCGACCGCGACGCCTGGGCCGCGGCGTCGGCCACGATCCGGTCACCCGCCCGGTCCCAGGTCACCGCGTCCAGGGCCGTGGCCACCTCGGGCGTGGAGTACTCGGGATGGGCGTGGTCGACGTAGAACCGCGCACCGTTGTCGAGCACCGTGTTGGTCAGGCCCAGGTCGTCGGCCGCCAACGGCTCGTGGGGATCGGGGACGTCGTCGCGCGCGTCGCGCAGCGGGTGTTCCTCGCTGTAGTCCCACGAGATGTCGTCGTCGTGGCGTCGCGACGCCACGACCAGTGACGAGGCGAGCACCGGGTTGACCTCGACGGGTGAGCCCACCACGGTGATGCCGTACTCGGTCTCCAGGCCCATGATGCGCGCCTGGTCGGGCCCGTCGTCGTCGGTCGACGGGGACGGGGCCTGGCGGCCCCGCCGGGTGGACGGGACCGTCACCGTCGACCCGGGCGGCCCCGACGACCCGTGTGCAGGGTCGACACCCCCGGGGCCGAGGTCGACGTCGTCACAGGTACTGGCCCGGCGAGATGGTGTCGATCGACTTGCCGGTGTCGCCGCCCTCGCTGGTCAGGGTGCGCACGTAGGTGATGCGCTCGCCCTTCAGGGCCGAGATCCGGGCCCAGTCGTCGGGGTTGGTCGTGTTCGGCAGGTCCTCGTTCTCGCGGAACTCCTCGCGGATGGCCTCCAGCAGGTCCTCGGTGGTCAGGCCCTTGGTGCCGGTGTCCAGGAACCGCTTGATGGCGGACTTCTTCGCCCGGGCGACGATGTTGTTGATCATCGCGCCCGAGTTGAAGTCGCGGAAGTACAACGTCTCGCGGTCACCGTTGGCGTAGGTCACCTCGAGGAAGCGGTTGTCCGGGTCGTCGGCGTACATCTTGTCGACGACGCGGTCGACCATCGCGGCGGTGGTGGCGGCACGGTCGCCGCCGTGCCCGCTGACCTCGTCGGCGTCCAGCGGGAGCGTGTCGGGCAGGTACAGCCCGAAGATCTCGCGCGCGGCGTCGGCGTCCGGGCGGGCGACCTTGATCTTGACGTCGAGTCGCCCCGGTCGCAGGATCGCCGGGTCGATCATGTCCTCGCGGTTGGACGCGCCGATGATGACCACGTCACGCAGGGACTCGACCCCGTCGATCTCGGCCAGCAACTGCGGCACGATCGTCGTCTCCATGTCCGACGACACGCCCGAGCCACGCGTGCGGAACAACGACTCCATCTCGTCGAAGAAGATGATGACGGGGAAGCCCTCGGCGGCCTTCTCGCGGGCCCGCTGGAAGACCAGCCGGAGCTGTCGCTCGGTCTCGCCGACGTACTTGTTGAGCAGCTCGGGACCCTTGACGTTGAGGAAGAAGCTGCGGACCTCGGTGCCACCGCGCCGCTCGCTGACCCGCTGGGCCAGGGCGTTGGCGACGGCCTTGGCGATCATCGTCTTGCCACAGCCCGGGGGGCCGTACAGCAGGATCCCCTTGGGGGGGTCGAGCTCGTGCTCGGCGAACAGGTCGGGGTGCAGGTAGGGCAGCTCGACGGCGTCACGGATCGCCTCGACCTGGTCGGCCAGGCCGCCGATGTCGGCGTAGGTGACGTCGGGCACCTCCTCCAGCACGAGCCGCTCCATCTCGGGGCGGCTGATCCGCTCGAGGGCGAGGTGGCCACGCACGTCCACCAGCACGGTGTCCCCGGGCTTGGGTGGGGTGGCGCGCAGCGGGTCGGCCAGGGCGACCACGCGGTCGTCGTCGCCGTGGCCCTGGACGAGCAGGCGGTCCTCGCCCACCAGGTCGACCACCGTCAGCAACTGGCCACGTTCGTCGAAGCGGGCCACCGCGATGACGTTGCTGGCCTCGTTGAGCAGCACCTGGCGTCCCGGCGCCAGCTCGTCCGGGTCGACCGCGTCACTGCAGGCGACCCGCAGCTCGCGACCCTGGAGGGTGACCGTGACCAGCCCGTCGTCGCCGACCTCGACGACCGACGCGTACTGGTGCGGTGGGGCGCTCAGGCGCTCGACCTCGTCGCGCAGGGCGGCGAGCTGGTCCCGGGCGGCGCGCAGGGTGTCGGTGAGGTGACCGGCGTGGTCGCGTGACGCGGCCAGGCGGGTGCGTGCATCCGACAGCTGCTGCTCGAGGGCGTCGAGGCGCTCGCGCACCGGGGCGGCGACCCGCAACAGCATCACCTCGTCACGCAGCAACTTGACCTCCGCTGCGAGCTCGTCGGGGTTGTTGGGGATCGGCCGGTCGAGGTCGGTGGGGGCCGGGAGTCGACCCCGCCCATCGGGCGTGTGTCCTCGGTCCGGGCGGTCTCCCCCGGACGGGAAGTCTCGCTCCTCGGGGTGCGTCACCGGCGCTCCTGGTCGCGGCTCGGGAGCCGGCGGTCCACCGGCCCCACTCGTCGGTTCGGGGCCGCGTCGGGGCCGACGGGGCTCCGGCACCGAGTATACGAACCCCTCGGAGCCTCGTCCGCCAGGCCGGGCGGGGGCACGGGCCCCCCGTTGCGGGTCAGTCGGGCTGGTCGCCCACGACGCGGGGCGTGTCGCCCGCGGCACCGTCCCCCCGCGGCAGGTCGCGGGTGTCGGCGAACACCACGGTGGGCCCGGTCGTGGGACGGGGGGCGTCGGGGCCGCCCTCGTCGGGGGCCAGCACGCGCCGAGCCGTGGTGAGGAACGCGGTGTGGGCGACCATGCGGTGGTGGGGCCGCACGGCCAGGTTGTCGACGTCCCAGCCACGGTCGAGCGACTCGGTGGTGCGCACGTCGGCGAACGCACCGCTGTCGGCACAGGCACGATCGAAGCGCATCACCTGGGTCACGGTGGGCATGTAGGCCAGCAGGACGCCTCCGGGCGACAGTGCGTCGGCCGCGGACGCCACCACCACCCACGGCTCGAGCAGGTCGAGCACGACCCGGTGTGCGTCGAGCTCGCCCAGTCCCACCGCGACGTCGCCGAGCCGGGGCTCCCAGCTGGCTGGCTCCTCGCCGTACCAGGCGGCGACGTTGGCGCGGGCGATGGCGAGGTGGTCCTCGCGTCGCTCGAAGGAGACCACGCGGCCGTCGGGACCCACCGCGTCCAGCAGGGCCATCGTCAGGGCGCCCGACCCGGCCCCGGCCTCGACGACGGTCATCCCCGGTCGGACGTCGCCCAGGCCGATGATCCTCGCCTGGTCCTTGGGGTAGACCACCTGGGCGCCGCGCTTCATCTTCATCAGGAAGTCGGTCCGGGTGGGGCGGAACACGGTCACGGCCATGTTCTTGGTGGTCCGCAGCGCGCGTCCCTCCGGGCCACCGATCAGGTCGTCGTGGTCGATCGAGCCGGCATGGCTGTGCCACTGGTCGCCCGGCTCGAGGGTGACCAGGTAGCGACGGTGCTTGCGATCGGTCAGCAGCACCCGCTCCCCCGCGGCGAGGGGCTCCGGCGAACCGGGCAGGGGCGGCAGGGTGGCAGGCATGGATGCTCCGGGAGGTCGGGAGGCGGCGCGGCGCCGGGCGCGGCGGGCGGGACGCGACGGGAGGCGGTCGCACGCGCGGGACGCGACGAACCAGCGTAACCGCGGCCCGGGGCGACCTATCCTCCGACCACGGCGGCCACGGCCGTCGTCGGCGCCGACCCGGAGGGGCACATGGCCCGGATCATCCTCGACCCCGAGGAGGTCAACCAGACCGAGCAGGTCACCCTGACCGACGGGACCGTCGTCGAGCTCGACGACGCCGACGCACCCATGCTGGCCCGGATCGCCGAGCAGCTGCACATCCACCGGTCGACCTACGCCCACGCCCTGGTCGACCCCGCCATCGGCGACCGGGTCGCGGCCGGCGAGCTGGACGTCGCGGACCACGCACCCCTGCACCAGGCGGTCCAGGAGCGCCTGCGCGAGGCACGCGCGGGTCGACGCCGGCGCGAGGCCACCGACCTGTCGCCCGGCGTGCTCCTGCAGACCCGGACCTGGACGTCGTCGCGTGGCGCGACCCGGCTGCTGGTCGACCTCACCCCCAGCCACCGGCGCAACCTCATGGGATGGCTGGAGCGCAACTCCGACGTGCTGCACCAGCGGGCCGCCGCCGAGTGGACCAACGAGCAGCTCGAGTCGATCGAGCCACGCAGGCCATGGGTCGCCGGGACCCCGGTCTACCGACGGCTGGAGGCGCTGGTCGCCGCCGAGACCGGCCACGAGCTGGCCCGCGACCGCGCCCGCGAGATCGCTCGCCGCCTCGAGTTCGAACGCTCCGGCCACTGGCCCGAGACCTAGCGTCCGCCTCAACCTGACGAGCGGAGCGAGTCAGTCGGTACCTCCCTCGGATCAGGCATGAGAACGGGCGCAGCGAGTTCTCAAACCTCCCCGAGGGACGAGGGGAGGCGTCAGGACTCGGGGAGCTCGACCCTGGTGGGGGTGTCCTGGCCGTGTGCGGCGGCGTCGTAGCCGACCTGGCAGAACCCGTGGTTGCAGTAGCCGTTGGGGTGCTTGTCGAGGTACTGCTGGTGGTAGCCCTCGGCGTAGTACCACTGGCCGTCGCCGGCCTCCTCGACCGGGGCGACCTGCGTGGTGATCTCGCCGAAGCCGGCCGCGGACAGGGCCTGCTGGTAGCGCTCGCGGGAGGCATCGGCCACCGTCGCCTGCTCCGGCGTGGTGGTGAAGATCGCCGACCGGTACTGGGTTCCGATGTCGTTGCCCTGCCCGTTGAGCTGGGTCGGGTCGTGGTTCTCCCAGAACTCCTTGAGCAGCTGCTCGTAGGACACGACCGCGGGGTCGTACACGACCAGGACGGCCTCGGTGTGGCCGGTCCGGCCCGTGCAGGTCTCCTCGTAGGTCGGGTGGGTCGTCCACCCACCGGCGTAGCCGGCTGCGGTGGTCCACACGCCGTCCATGCGCCAGAAGATCCGCTCGGCACCCCAGAAGCAGCCCATGCCGAACACGGCCACCTCGTGGCCGTCGGGCCACGGCGGGGTCAACGGGTTGCCCAGCACGTCGTGGCGTTCCGGCACCGACAGGGGCGTGTCACGCCCGGGCAGGGCGTCGTCGGGCGTGACCATGGTCGGGGCCTTGCGGGTGAAGAACATGCGCGCACCTTCGTGGGTCGTCGGGCATGCGGGTCAACGCACGCCCCGGCGTCGTCCATCCCACGCGAGCCGTGCTCACCGGCGATCGGGATGCCGCCGTCCCACGGAGGTCGTCGACGTGGGCACAGGACGAGGTCCCCGGCACACGTTACGGTTCGGTGACGTTCCCGGGCCGACGAACGGGCCGCGGACGTGTCCCCGGTCCGGAGGTGGCATGAACGCATGGGTGGTGGCCGGCGACGTCGTGACCTCGCGGCGCTTCGTGGACCGAGCGGTCCTGCTGGACGGACTGGACACGTGCCTCGCCGCCGTCAACGCGGCGACGGACCCGGTCGTGGCCCTGCACCGCGTGGACGAGGACGCCTTCGGCGGCGTGTTCGCGACCCTGGACGAGGTCCTGCTGGCCACGGTGCGCCTGCGGATCGTGACCGACGACCTGGTGCTGGCGACGGTGGACGACGAGGACGAACCGGTCGACGTCCGGCTCGGGCTCGCCGACCTGGCCGACGACGCGACCGACGGGATGGCGGGGCCGGCCTGGGAGCGGGCCACCATCGCCCGCGCAGCGGCCCAGGACCTCCCGTCGCGACCGAAGTGGCCCCCGAGCCTGCGCACGGTGGTCGCCGACGACGCGGAGCGGGCCCCCTTGGTCAACGCCTACCTCGTCCTCCAGGACCAGCTGCTGGCCCGCATGGACGCCCGCGACCGGCGCGCGCTGGTCGGCCTCCTCGACGGTGAGCGGCAGGTGGACATCGCCGAGGCCATCGGGGTCACCCAGCCGGCCGTCGCCCGGCGGGTCCGGGACCGGGGTGCGCTGGCCATCACCCGCGCCCTGCGCGTCCTCGCCGACGGCGCCTGAACGACCCGGGCTGCGGTCGTCGACGATGCGGACCTAGGGTGGGACATGGGCACCCGCGGAGGCGTGTTGATAACTCCATGGGTTATGAGATAGCGTCTGGGGAACTCACCACGACCAGGATCGCCGGCATGAACGAACGACACCCCGCAGCCTCCACCCCGGTCGCCCTCGTGCGCGACGTCTACGACCGCTTCACCGACCGCGTCGCACTGGGTCGCGAGCGCCACGGCAGGCCACTGACCTACGCCGAGAAGGTCCTGTTCGCCCATCTCGACGACCCCGAGCAGGGCGGACTCGACCGTGGCGTGGACTACACCGACTACCGCCCGGACCGGGTCGCGATGCAGGACGCCACGGCGCAGATGGCCGTACTCCAGTTCATGCTGGCCGGCAAGGCCTCGACGGCCGTGCCCACCACGATCCACGCTGACCACCTCATCCAGGCCCACCAGGGCGCCGACGCCGACCTGCGGATCGCCAACGAGCGCAACCGCGAGGTCTACGAGTTCCTGAAGTCGGCCGGCCAGCGCTACGGCATGGGCTTCTGGAAGCCGGGCTCGGGGATCATCCACCAGGTCGTGCTCGAGAACTACGCCTTCCCCGGCGGGATGATGATCGGCACGGACTCCCACACCCCCAACGCCGGCGGGCTGGGCATGGTGGCGATCGGCGTGGGTGGGGCCGACGCGGTCGACGTCATGGTCGGCATGCCCTGGAACCTGCGGGTGCCCAGGCTCATCGGGGTGAAGCTCACCGGGCGGCTGTCGGGCTGGAGCGCGCCCAAGGACATCATCCTCAAGGTCGCCGAGATCCTGACCGTCAAGGGTGGCACCGGCGCCATCGTCGAGTACTTCGGCCCGGGCGCCGAGTCGATCTCCGCCACCGGCAAGGGCACGATCTGCAACATGGGCGCCGAGATCGGGGCCACGACGTCGCTGTTCGCCTACGACGAGTCGATGGCGCGCTACCTCAAGGCCACCGAGCGCGAGGAGATCGCCGACCTCGCCACCGAGCACGCGGCGTTGTTGCGGCCGGACGACGAGGTCGTGGCCGATCCGGCGTCGTACTACGACCAAGTCATCGAGATCGACCTCGACACCCTGTCGCCCCACCTGGTCGGCCCGCACACGCCGGACCTGGCACGGGAGGTGTCCGACATCGGTCCGGAGGCCAACGACAACGGCTGGCCGCTCGAGCTGTCGGCGGCGCTGGTCGGGTCCTGCACGAACTCCTCCTACGAGGACATCTCGCGGGCAGCATCGATCGCCCGGTTCGCCCGGGAGCACGGGATCACCTCGCGGACCCCGCTGATGGTCACGCCCGGCTCCGAGCAGGTCCGTGCCACGATCGACCGGGACGGACTGCTGGGTGACCTCGCCGGGATCGGCGCCACGGTCCTGGCCAACGCCTGTGGCCCGTGCATCGGGCAGTGGAAGCGCGACGACGTCCACGAGGGCGACGTCAACTCGATCGTCACGTCGTTCAACCGCAACTTCCCGAAGCGCAACGACGGCAACGCCCAGACACTGGCCTTCATCGGCTCGCCCGAGACGGTGGTGGCGATGGCCCTGGCCGGCCGGCTGGACTTCGACCCGCGCACCGACCGGCTCCGGGCGGCCGACGGCAGCGAGGTGCTCCTGCCCGAGCCGGTCGGCACCGAGCTGCCCGACGACGGGTTCACCCGTGGCGACGAGGGCTTCGTGCCCCCGGCCGACACCGACGACGTCGAGGTCGTCATCGCCGAGGACTCCGAGCGGCTCCAGCGGCTGACCCCCTTCGGTGCCTGGGACGGCCAGGACCTGGTCGACCTGCCGATCCTGCTCAAGTCCGAGGGCAAGACGACCACCGACCACATCTCGATGGCGGGCCCGTGGCTGCGCTACCGGGGCCACCTCGAGAACATCTCCGGGAACCTGTACCTGTCGGCGCTCAACAACCTCACCGGGGCGAGCACCGGCATCGACGTGGTCGGTGACGGGGCCGAGCTCCCGCTCCCGGACCTGGCCCAGCGCTGGGGAGAGGCCGGGGTCGACTCGGTGGTGTTCGGCGACGAGAACTTCGGCGAGGGATCCTCGCGCGAGCACGCGGCCATGGAGCCACGCTTCCGCGGGGTGCGGGCGATCGTGGTGCGCAGCTTCGCCCGGATCCACGAGACCAACCTCAAGAAGCAGGGCATCCTGCCGCTGACCTTCGCCGACCCGGCCGACTGGGAGAAGGTCCGCGCCGGTGACCGCGTGTCGATCCTGGGGCTGGCGGACCTGGCGCCCGGCTCGGACGTGACCGTGCGGCTCGCCCACGAGGACGGCACGACCGAGGACCTCGCGACCCGCCACACGATGAGCAACGAGCAGATCGAGTGGTTCAAGGCGGGCAGCGCCCTCAACGTGATCCGTTCCCGTGCCTGATCCCGGACCCGCCGGAGTCCCCACCGACCACCGGGTCGGTGCTGCGGGGTGAGCCGCGACGAGTCGTGCGCCGACGTGACCATCCATCGGGTGGGCGCCGACAGCGTGCGACCACTGCGGGCGGCCGTGCTGCGTCCGGGCTCCATCCCGGGGACGTTCACCTATCCCGACGACGACGCACCGGCCACGGGACACTTCGCGGCGCTCCTGGGTGGCAGCATCACGGGCGTGGTGACCATGCTCGAGGAGTCGTGCCCGCATCGCCCGGACCTGGCGGAACCGGCACCGCGCCTGGGGGCGTGGCGCCTGCGTGGCATGGCGGTCGACCCCGACCTGCAGGGCCGCGGCATCGGCTCGCGCCTCCTGACCAGGGCGATCGCCCACGCACTGGACCACGACGCCCGGGTGCTGTGGTGCAAGGCCCGCCTGGGAGCCGTGTCGTTCTACCTCCACAACGGCTGGCATGCCTTCTCGCCCGCGTTCGAACTCGCCGAGGTCGACAAGGTGGGATCGGTCCGACTGATGCGCTTCGACCTCCCGGGCGCGTGGCCCTGAACTCGACGGTGCGCCACTGACCCCGTCGCCGGCTGGTGGAGGTGGGCCGTGGGGCCGTACCTTCGCAGGACCGAACCGTCGAGGACATCACCGTGATCGAGCCCGTCACCCCCGGCGAGGGCTGGGGCGTCCTGCACCTGTTCCTGCGTCGTGCCCCGGACGCGCCGACCACCCATCCCGAGGTGGGCACGGACCTCGCCACCGCCCTGGACAAGGTCGCGGCCGAGGTGCAGACCCACGTGTTCACCGGACTGGGCCACAAGGCCGACCTGGTCGTGATGCTGCTGGACGCCGACCTGGTCCGTCTGCGCGCCGCCCAGACGTCGATCGAGCTGGCCGCCGGGACCGCCTTCACGCTGGACTGGTCCTACCTGTCGCTGACCGAGGGCTCGGAGTACACGACCACCCCGGAGCAGTACCGCGAGCAGATGGCGGACAAGGGCGTGGCCGGCGAGGACCTCGAACGTCGGGTCGAGGAGTTCTCGGAGCGCATGGCGACCTACGCCGACAACAAGCTGCACCCGGACCTGCCGCGCTGGGAGACGATGTGCTTCTACCCCATGTCGCACCGTCGCGAGGGTGACGACAACTGGTACGCGCTGGACTTCGAGGAGCGCAAGCGACTGATGCACGACCACGGCCGGTCCGGGCGGGCCTACACCGGGCGGGTCCTGCAGCTGGTCTCGGGATCGACCGGGCTGGACGACTGGGAGTGGGGCGTCACCCTGCTGGCCCACGACGTCGCCGACCTCAAGGACATCGTCTACACCATGCGCTACGACGAGGCGTCGGTGCGCTACGCGGAGTTCGGGCCGTTCGTGGTGGGACTCCGCGCGACCGCCCGCGACGCGATGACGGCGCTGGGCTGGGACCGCTGAGGTGGAGCCCGTCGAGCGGCTGCGGGCCGACCTGGCCACGCACGCCGGTGCCGACCGCGAGGAGCGAGCCCACCTGGCGACCCTGCGGGGGGCCCTGGACGACCTGGTCGCCCCGCTGGACGAGCAGGCGCAGGACACCCACGTCACCGGCTCGGCGATCGTCCTGCCGACCGACGACACCGATCGCACCGTGCTGGTGCTGCACCGGCGGCTGGAGCGCTGGCTGCAGCCGGGTGGCCATGTCGAGGCCGGCGAGTGCGTCCACGAGGCGGCCGCACGCGAGACCACCGAGGAGACCGGCCTGCAGGTGCACCACCCGGACGGCGGCCCCGTCCTCGTCCACGTGCACGTGCACGACGGGGGCCGCGGCCACGTCCACCTCGACGTCCGCTACCTGCTGCTGGCCGATCCCGACCAGCCGTTCGCGCCCGGACCCGGCGAGTCACGCGAGCTCGACTGGTTCCCGGTCGCTGCGGTGGCCGGGATGACCGACGCGTCCGTCACCGCCGCACTGGACGCCGCGCGCCGGTGGCGTGGCCGGGCGACGGCGTGAGCCGACCGGGTCGACGTGACGCCGGTGCGATGGTGACCCCGACCCCGCCTGCGTCCGCGGTGCCGATCAGTGGCCGACGAAGTGGCGTCGCATGGCCGAGACCTCGTCGTCGGAGCCCATGATGACCAGGGTGTCGCCGACCTCCAGCGAGACGTCCGGTGACGGGTGGGAGTCCAGGCGCTGGTCCTCGGCGTGGCGCACCGCCAGCACGGTGACCCCGAAGCGCTTGCGGATGGCGGCGTCGCGGAGGGTCACGCCGGCCAGTTCGCTGCCGAGTGCGACCGGCACCTCCTCGAGGGTGTAGTCCACGCCCCCGCCCCCGATGTTGTCGAGGAAGTCCGCCACGACCGGGCGGGTGAGGATCTGGGCGATCCGGCGTCCCCCGATCGTCGACGGCTGGATCACCCGGTCGGCCCCGGCCCGACGCAGCTTCGGCTCGTTCTCCTCGGACTTGGCACGGGCGATCACCTGGCAGTCCGGTCGCAGGCCCTTGGCGGTCAGGGTGATCAGGACGTTGTCGGCGTCGGAGTTGACCGTGGCGACGAGCGCCCGGACGCGGTCGAGGCCGGCCGACTCCAGCATCCCCTCCTCGGTCGCGTCACCACGCAGGACCAGGTAGCCCTCGGCCTCGGCGTCCTCGACCTTGCCCTCGTCGTCGTCGATGACCACGAAGGGCGTCTGCTCGTCGTCCAGGTTGTGCGACAGGTTGCGTCCGACCCGGCCGAAGCCGCAGATGATGACGTGGTCGTCGAGGTTGTCGATGGCACGGTCCATGCGGCGACGCTCCAGGTAGTGGCTGAGGTGGCCCTCGACGACGAACTCGACCCCGGTGACCGCGGCGTAGGACACCGCGCCGACGCCGGCGCCGATCAGCCCGATGGTGAGGATCTTGGTCGCCGTCGTGGGCTCGGCGACCTCGCGGTAGCCGACCGTCGCCACCGTGATGACGGTCATGTAGAGGCTGTCGAGCGGGCCGAGGTCCCCGAAGACCATGTAGCCCACCCAGCCGACCAGCAGGACGGCCGCGAACACGGCCACCGCTGCCCGCAGGCGGCGTTGCTCGTGGCTGATGGCCGAGCGGCGACGATCGACCAGGACGACCTCCGGTGGCGCCGGGCACGCGCCCGGTGGTTGGTTCGACTCGCCAGCCTAGGCGAGAGCCACCCCGCACCCCGATCGGCCCACCCCGACACCGCAATCCGGCGCGGATGCCCGACTCAGCCCCGACCCGCCCGGGGGACATTCCTGCGCTGTCTGCAGGAACGGTCCCATCCGATCGAGGAGCATCCGTGGTCGCCGCCGCCCGTGGCCATCGCCCGGTCCACCCACACCGCCGCCGGCCCAGCCGTCTCGAGCGGATGCAGATTCAGAACAGCCGCAGGTGGATGTCGTCCTCGGCGCGCAGGGAGGCGAGGTCGACCTCGCACCACCCGATGCCACGTGCGGTCGCCAGCACCCGGGCCTGGGGCTTGACGATCGTCGCGACCAGGATCCCGCGCACGGGGGCCAGCAAGGGATCGCGGTCGAGCCGTTCGAGGTAGCGGGTGAGCTGCTCCACACCGTCGATCTCGCCGATGCGCTTGACCTCGACGGCCACGGCGCCACCCTGCGGATCACGGCACAGCAGGTCGACCGGGCCGAGGTCGGTCGGGAACTCGCGCCGCACCAGCTCCAGCCCCTCCTCGACGTGGTGGGGATGGTCCGCCAGCAGCTCCTGCAGGTCCTTCTCGACCCCGTCGAGGGTCAGGCCCCGTTCGACGTCCAGGGCCACGTCGAAGGTCTCGAGCACCTGCTCGAGGTGGATGGTCAGGACCTCGCCACCGGGGTTGGTGACCGTCCAGACGTCGCCGTCCTCGACCAGCGTGTTCGGGGCGTTCATCCAGTTCAGCGGTTTGTAGGCCCCGATGTCGGCATGGAGGGCGACGCACCCGTCCGCCTTGACCATGATCATCCGCACGCCCGACGCCAGGGTCGACGACAGGCGTCCCTCGTAGGTGGCCGAGCACCTGGCGATCACGACACGCATGGCCGGCACCCTATCGCCCCACGGACGTGCTCCCCCGCCGCCACCGACGACGTCGGTGCCGCCCCCGGCGTCGCGGAGCCGGGTGGGTGCATCGGTACGCTCGGGGCTGTCCCTCGCCGCCGGTCCGGCCGCATGAACGACCCACCGGTCGCGGGGAGCGATCGTCGAGACCGGGTGGTGCCATCGCGCACGACCCGGTGCCCGGAACCACCCCCAGGGAGCTGCACCGTGTCGTTGAAGGTCGGACTGGTCGGACTGCCCAACGTCGGCAAGTCCACGGTGTTCAACGCCGTGTCCCAGGCGGGCGCAGAGGCGGCGAACTTCCCGTTCTGCACCATCGACCCGAACGTGGGGGTCGTGCCGGTGCCCGATGCGCGCCTGGCACGCCTGACCGACCTGTCGGACTCGGCGAAGTCGATCCCGACCAGCATCGAGTTCGTCGACATCGCCGGCCTGGTCGCGGGGGCGAGCAAGGGCGAGGGCCTGGGCAACCAGTTCCTTGCCCACATCCGCGAGGTCGACGCCATCTGCCACGTGGTCCGGGCCTTCCACGACCCCGACGTCGTGCACGTGTCCGGATCGGTCGATCCGGCCCGCGACATCGAGATCATCGACACCGAGCTGGTGCTCAAGGACCTCGACACGGCGGAGAAGCGCGCCGACCGGCTGACCCGATCCCGCAAGTCCGGCGACCGCAACATCATCGCCGCCGCCGACGTCGTGGACCGGCTGGTCGACCACCTCGGCGAGGGGTTGCCGGGCCGCACCTTCGACTTCGGGTCGGCCGACGAGCTCCGACGCGAGCTGTCGCTGCTGACCGACAAGCCGGTGCTGTACGCCGCCAACGTCGCCGAGGACGACCTGCCCGACGGCAACGACCAGGTGGGCGAGATCCGGGCCATCGCTGCCGACCAGGACGCCGAGGTCGTGGTGATCTCGGCCCAGGTCGAGGCGGAGCTGGCCGAGCTCGGTGACGACGAGCGGGCGGAGTACCTCGACTCGATGGGCCTCGAGCAGTCGGGCCTCCAGCGGCTGATCGCCGCCGCCTACGAGCTGCTCGGACTCCAGACCTTCTTCACGACCGGACCCAAGGAGTCACGGGCCTGGACGATCCGCGCCGGCACCCCCGCACCGCGGGCTGCCCGCGAGATCCACTCCGACATCGAGCGCGGCTTCATCCGGGCCGAGGTCATCAGCTTCGCCGACTTCGACCAGCTCGGATCCGAGTCCGCCGCACGTGACGCCGGACGCCTCCGCTCCGAGGGCAAGGACTACCAACTCCGGGATGGCGATGTCGTCCACTTCCGGTTCAACGTCTAGGAGGGCGCCATGCAGAAGGAGCGCAGCGAGTTCTGCAACCTGCCCGAGCCTGCGAGGGCAGGCATCCATTTCCGCTTCAACGTCTGACGAGGACCCCCATGCCACGCACCGAACCCATCACCCGGCTGGAGGTCGCGGCCTGCCCGACGCACCGGCTCGAGGTCAAGCACTACGTCGACCACGAGGTCGGATGCGACTGCCTGTCGGAGACCCGCCGCGGCGACCTCGCCGACCGCCTCGCCAAGGCGCGAGCCGACGGGAACCCACTCGCCGACATGGCCGAGTGATCGAGCCCGAGGGAGGATCCTGATGGCGGCGCGACGCCGCGGCCTGGGTGGCCGGATCGGTCGTGGGAGCCGACTGGCGCGGACCGGGGTCCGCAGTGTCTCGGGGGTGGCCAACTCGCGCGTCCGAGGGTGGCTGGGCCAGGAGGTCGACGAGACCGAGGCCCACGTCCGCAACGCCGAGGCGCTGGCCGACGTGCTCGGCGAGATGAAGGGCGCGGCCATGAAGGTCGGCCAGCTGCTGAGCTTCGTCGACCTGGACGTGCCCGACGACGTCCGCGACATCTACCACGAGGCCCTCGCGGAGCTGCGTGACGCGGCGCCGCCGATGGACGTCGAGGCCATCGAGGAGGTGTTCAAGGAGGACTTCGGCCAACGCCCCGAGGAGGTCTTCGCGACCTGGGACCGCACGCCGCTGGCCGCGGCATCGATCGGCCAGGTGCACGCGGCGACCCTGGAGGACGGCTCCGAGGTCGTCGTCAAGGTCCAGTACCCCGGGGTGGCGGAGGCGGTCCGCTCCGACCTGTCCAACGCGGAGATGTTCGCCCCGCTGGCCCGAGTGCTGTCCCCCAACCAGGAGATCGAGCCACTGCTCGACGAGCTGCGTGAGCGGGTCAACGACGAGCTGGACTACCAGCGCGAGGCGCAGTACCAGCGTGCCTTCGCCGACCGGTACGCCGACCACCCGTTCATCGTCGTGCCCGACGTGGTCGGCGACCTGTGTCGCAACCGCGTCCTGGTGTCCGAGCGCATCCACGGACGACGCTTCGACGACGTCGCGACGTCCGACGACGAGGAACTGCGCCAACGCGTCGGCGAGATCATCTTCCGCTACGCCTTCGGGTCGATCGCGCGCTTCCGGCTGTTCAACGGCGACCCCCACCCGGGCAACTACCTCGTGACCGACGACGGCCGGGTCGCCTTCGTCGACTACGGCAGTGTCAAGATGTTCACCCGCGAGCGCTACGTCACCATGCGACTGGTCGACGACGCCGTGGCGCGCGACGACCGCGAGGGCTTCCTCGAGGCGATGCGCGAGACCCGGTTCCTCCTCCCCCGCGCCGACGTCGACGAGGACCGCCTGTGGGAGTGGTTCCGGCTCTACACCCGCCCGATCATCGCCGACCAGCCGTTCACGTTCACGCGCGAGTTCGCGACCGAGGTGCTGGCGACGACCTCGGATCCCCGGTCGCCCTACTACGGGGTGCTCCGCCGGCTCAACCTGCCGTCGGACTACCTGTTGCTGACCCGGATCCACCTCGGCCTGAACTCGGTCCTGGGTCGCCTGGACGCGAGCAACGACTGGCGCGCAATCCACGCCGAGTACGTCGAGGACGCCGGCCCGGCCACGCCACTGGGCGAACTCGACCACGTCTGGTGGGCGCGCAAGCAGGCATCCGGGCGAGGTTGACGTCCGGCACACCGGCGCGAGCGCAGGCTCCTACATGCCGGAGGTCTTCGTGCCGGCGTAGATGTCGTCGATGACGTCGGCGTACTTCTCGGACACGACGTGGCGCTTGACCGACTGCTTCTGGGACAGCTCGCGACCGACCTCGAAGTCCTCGGGCAGGATCCGGAAGGTGCGCACCGACTCGGCCTTGGAGACCGCCCGGTTGGCGTTGTCCACGGCGGACTGGATCTCGGCACGCAGGTCGTCGTCGTCGCGGAGCGTCTCGACGTCGGTGGGCTTGCCGTTGGCCTCGCACCACGCCGGCAGCGCCTCGACGTCGAGCGTGACCAGCGCGGCGATGAAGGGCTCGCCGTCGCCCACGACCATGACCTGGCTCACCAGGTGGTGGCTTCGGATGGCGTCCTCGAGCACGGCGGGGGCAACGTTCTTGCCACCGGCGGTCACCAGGATCTCCTTCTTGCGCCCGGTGATGCGCAGGAAGCCGTCGTCGAGCCGGCCGAGGTCGCCGGTGTGGAAGTACCCGTCGGCGTCGAGGGCCTCGGAGGTCGCCTCCTCGTTGTTCCAGTAGCCCTGGAACACGTGGCCGCCCTTGATGAGGATCTCGCCGTCGGTGTCGATGCGGATCGTGGAGCCGGGCAGCGGCTTGCCCACCGTGCCCACCCGGAAGTCCTGCTCGTCGTTGGCGCAGGCGGCGGCCGTGGTCTCGGTCAGGCCGTAGCCCTCGAAGATGGTGATCCCGATGCCACGGAAGAAGTGGCCGAGGCGGTCACCGAGCGCGGCACCCCCGGAGATCGCGTGGGTGACGTTGCCCCCGACCGCGGCACGCAGCTTGCTGTAGACCAGCCGGTCGAAGATCGCGTGCTGGATCCTGGTCGACAGGCCGACACCACCGTCGTCCAGCTGCTTGGAGTAGTCGATGGCGACCTGTGCGGCGCGGTCGAAGATCCGCCCCTTGCCGTCGCCATGGGCACGCTGCTGCGCACCGTTGTAGACCTTCTCGAACACGCGTGGCACGGCCAGCAGGAAGTTGGGCTTCGCGATGCCCAGCTCCTCGACGAGGTTGGCGATGCCGGTCGAGAAGTCCAGCCGGACGCCCGCCGTGATCGTGGCGGCCTGGATCACCCGGGCGAGGATGTGCGCCAGTGGCAGGAACAGCAGCGACGACGTGCCCGGCTGCAGGTAGGTGGCCACGGCCAGCACCTGGGTGACGTCCCAGACGAAGTTGCCGTGCGTGATCTCGCAGCCCTTGGGCCGGCCGGTCGTCCCGGACGTGTAGACCAGGGTCGCGAGGTCGGTGCCGGTCCTGCCGGTGCGTCGCTCCTCCACGGTGGCGTCGTCGACGTCGCCGCCACTGGCCTCGAGCTCGTCGAGGCCGCCCTTGTCGATGATGTAGCGCGCCTCGACCGCGGTCCGGTCGACGATCTCGCCGACCCGCGCGTCGAGTTCCTCATCGGCGCTGATGACCACGCGCGCGCCGGAGTCCTCCAGGACCCACTGCACCTGGTCGGCGGACGACGTCTCGTAGATCGGGACGGTCACGCCACCGGCGGCCCAGATCGCGTAGTCGATGAGGGTCCACTCGAGGCGCGTCGGCGACAGGACCGCGACCCGGTCACCGGGCTCGATCCCGAAGGCGATGAGTCCCTTGGCGATCGCCACGACCTCGGTGACGGTCTCGCGCGTGCTGAGGTGGACGAAGCGGTCACCGACCCGGTGGCCCAGGCAGGGTCGCTCGGGGTGGGTGATCGCGTGGTTGAACAAGGCCGTGGCGGCGTTGTGTGACGGGTCGACGACGACCTCGCCGGGGCGGGTGTACTCCTGCATGCGGGGTGGCCTCCGAGCCGAGAGCGACGGGAGCCTGCAGCCTACCAATCGGCCAGATCCCGGCCGTCCCGAACCCGGATACCGTGCATGGGCGTCCGGCGGCGCCCGTTCGTGGGCGTTGCCCCTCCCCCGATCCCCCAGGAGATCCATCGTGTCCGCTGCCGTGCACGAGAACCTGACCCGTGCCGAGGCCCGCGAACGGGCGACCGTGGTCGACGACGTCAGCCTCGACGTCCACCTCGACCTGTCCGGCGGGGACGAGGTCTTCGGTTCGACCACGACGCTGACCTTCCGTGCCTCGCCCGGCGGGTCGACCTTCCTCGACTGCACGGCCGACACCGTGCACGAGGTGGTCTGCAACGGTCGCGAACTGGACCTCGACGACGTGGTCGGGCCCACCCGCATCCGGCTGGACGACCTGGCCGCCGACAACGAGGTCACGGTCCGGGCCACCATGCGTTACACCCACGAGGGTCGGGGGTTGCACCACTTCCGGGACCCCGACGACGACCGCGTCTACCTCCACAGCCAGTTCGAGCCCTTCGACGCCCACCTCGTCTACGCCTGCTTCGACCAGCCCGACCTCAAGGCGCCGTTCCGGCTGGCCGTGGACGCCCCGGCCGACTGGGTCGTGGTGTCCAACGGTGCCGTGGAGAAGCGACCTGCGGAGGGCGTGGCAGGCACGTGGCGCTTCGTGCCGACCGGACCCCTGTCGCCGTACGTCACCGCGGTGGTGGCCGGCGAGTACGTGTCCGTGCACGACGACGAGCACGAGATCCCGCTCGGGCTGTACGTGCGGCGGTCGCTCGCCGAGCACCTCGACGCCGACGAACTGTTCGACCTGACCCGGGCCGGGTTCGCCTGGTTCAACGACAACTTCGGCATCCACTACCCGTTCCGCACCTACGACCAGTTGTTCGTGCCGGAGTTCTCCGCCGGCGCGATGGAGAATCCCGGCTGCGTGACCATCAGCGAGAACTACCTGTTCCGGGGTCCGGTGACCGACGCCCAGCGTGAGCGCCGGGCCGAGACCCTGCTCCACGAGATGGCCCACATGTGGTTCGGCGACCTCGTGACGATGCGCTGGTGGGACGACCTGTGGCTCAACGAGTCCTTCGCCAGCTTCGCGGCCGTGCTCTCCCAGGTCGAGGCGACCCGCTTCACCCACGCGTGGACGACCTTCCTGGACGCCGAGAAGGCATGGGCCAAGCGCCAGGACCAGCTGCCGTCGACGCACCCGATCGCGGCCGACATGGTCGACATCGAGTCCGTGCACCAGAACTTCGACGGGATCACCTACGCCAAGGGCGCCTCGGTACTGCGCCAGCTGGTGGCCTGGGTCGGCCAGGACGCGTTCCTGGCCGGAGTCCGTGACTACTTCACCGCCCACGCCTGGGGCAACGCCGAGCTGGCCGACTTCCTCATCGCCCTCGAACGGTCGTCCGGGCGCGACCTGGGTCCGTGGCGCGACGCGTGGCTGACCACGACCGGCGTCAACACGATGTCCCTGGACGCCGACGTCGATGCAGATGGTCGGTTCACCCGCTTCCGGGTCCACCAGCACGCCCCGGACGCCCATCCCACCCTGCGACCCCACCGCATGGCCATCGGGGTCTACGACGACGGCGACCGGGGCCTCGTGCGCACCCACCGCGTCGAGGTCGACGTGACCGGGCCCAGCACCGACGTCGACGACCTGGTCGGGGTCGACGCCGGGCGGCTGGTCCTGCTCAACGACGACGACCTCACCTACACCAAGGTCCGGCTGGACGACCGGACCCTCGAGGCAGTCATCAGCGACGTGCACCGGTTCGCGGAGCCGATGCCCCGTGCACTGGTGTGGTCTGCCGCCTGGGACATGGTGCGTGACGCCGAGCTGTCCGCGACCGACTGGGTCGCCATGGTGGTCGACAACGCCGACCACGAGGACGCCATCGGGCTGCTGACGACCCTGTTGGCGCGGTCGGTCGTGGCCGCCGAGGCCTACGCCGACCCGGACCATCGCGACGACCTGCGCGCCCGGCTCGCCGACCACGCCGTCGATCGCCTGTCCCGCACCACGTCGGGGTCGCAGCACCAGCTCGCCTGGGTCCGCCATCTCGCGGCGACCGCATGCAGGGCCGACCACCATGCGGTCCTGTCCGGGCTCCTGGACGACACGTCACCCCGGGACGGTCTCGAGCTGGACCAGGACCTGCGGTGGCGCATCGTCGTGGCCCTGGCCCGCGAGGGTGTCCTCGACGAGGACGACATCGACGCCGAGGTGGCCCGCGACCACTCGGACTTCGCCGTCCGCAACGCCGCCACGGCGCGTGCCGCCCGCCCCGACCCCACCGCAAAGGAGGCCGCCTGGGCCCGCCTGGTCGACGACGACACGCTCAGCCTCACCATGGGCCGGCAGGTGTGGCGTGGCTTCCAACAGGACGTGCAGCCCGAGTTGGTGGGTGCCTGGGTCGACGACTACTTCACGGCGCTGGACCTGGTGTGGCGCGATCGGTCCACCGAGTGGGCGATCGAGTTCGCCAAGGGGATGTTCCCCCACGCCGCTGCCTCCGACGCCCTGGCCACGACCACGCGGCGCCACCGGGATCGACCGGACCTGCCCGGGCCGATCCGTCGCGTCCTGGACGAAGAGCTCGACGGCCTGCGGCGGACCCTCGCGGCGCGGCGCCTGGACGGCAAGACCACGGCCTGACCCTGCGGGAGGTCACCGTCCTCGGTGCACCGGGGTGGACGAAGGGTCACGTGGCGCCGTCGTCGCCCCGCTCGGTCCCGGCGGTCCCGCGGACGGACCGACGGGCACGCCCGAGGTCGTCGGGGGTGTCGATGTCGACCTCGGGTCGGGCGTCGGGTGCCCAGGCCCGCCACCGATCCTCCTCGACCCCCACCACGCCGGCGTCGGCGAGGGCAGCGCCGACGGCGCCGGTGCCCGCACGGGCGAGCACGGGACCGAGATCGCGTCGTACCACGGCGTGGAGGTGCTGCCAGCGCCCGTCGACCACGGGCACCACACCCACTCCCCCGGTGCGCCGCACCTCGCGCGCGAGTGCGCGGAGCAGGGTGACCGACGGGTGCACCAGGTCGACGGCGACGATGGCCACCAGCGGGGTCGTGGCCACGTCCAGGCCCGCCACGATCCCGCCCAGTGGTCCGGACGACCCGGGGCTGTCGGCGACGACGACCACGCCATCGGTCCGGGATGGTTCCCGGTCGGCGGCGGCCGGTCCCGCGGCCAGGACCACCACGCCTCCCAGGGGCGCGAGCAGCCGGACCACCCGGTCGACCTGGCGGACCCCACCGACGACGACCGTCGACTTGTCCCTCCCGAGCCGGCGTGCGCGACCACCGGCCAGCACGACGACGTCGAGCGGATCGAGGTCGCTGGGGTCGTCGGAGCTCGTCATCGTCGTCCCGGGACGGGTGTGCCGAGCACGCTACGTTCCGGGCCCCGCATCCGCACCGACCGGTGACGACCCATGCCCCTGCCCGACGGCACCGAGCCCCTGCGTCCCGCGCGTCCCGGCCCGACACCACGCCGGACGCTTGCGCGCGGGATGCTGGTCGAGGTGCTCGGCGACGGGTTCGCGGGCCAGGTCACGGCCGCCACGGCGACCACCTTCACGCTGACGGACCGGCGTGGACGCGCCCGCACCTTCGGGCTGGACACCGCCGTCGTGGTCGACGAGCAGGTCGTCCGGCTGGAGCTCCCGACCCGGTCCCGGTCCACGGCACCGGGCACCACGGCGTCCGGGTCGGTCGCCGTGGCGAACCGACCGGCGCGGGTCGCGCGGGCGTCGCGGATCTGGGTCGAGGGCCGTCACGACGCCGAGCTGGTCGAGAAGGTGTGGGGCGACGACCTGCGCCACGAGGGCGTCGTGGTCGAACCGCTCCACGGGGCCGACGACCTGCCGGAACGGGTCCGAGCCTTCGCCCCCACCCGCGACCGGCGTCTCGGGATCCTGCTCGACCACGTGGTCACGGGGTCGAAGGAACAGCGGTTGGCGGCCGCCGTGGACGATCCCCACGTCCTGGTGACGGGACACCCGTTCGTGGACGTCTGGACAGCCGTGAAGCCCACGGTCCTGGGACTGCGCGCGTGGCCGGAGGTCCCGCGCGACGAGGACTTCAAGACCGGGCTGGCCCAGCGCCTGGGCCACGACCACCCGGGCGCCTTCTGGCAGCACCTGTTGGCCCACGTGACGCGGTGGACCGACCTCGACCGACGGCTCGTCGGCGCGGTCGAGCAGCTCATCGACTTCACCACGGTGCCGCCCGGCGACGCCTGACGCGTGCTGCCCGGCCGACCGGGACGGACCCCGACGCCACCGGGCGCGACGTGGTCGTCGCGCCCGGTGGTCGATCGTCGGTCCGGCAGTCCTACTGGGCGAAGGCCTGGAACTCGGCGGCGCGGACGTTGAACGCCTCGCCGCTGGCCGTCGAACAGTCGGTGTCACTGCGCGGGTCCTGGTCCTGCTCACCGGCGTAGTCGGGCGCGCCGGTGCACTGGTTGGTGACCACCTCGAAACGCAGGTGGGTGGCACGGGTCCTCGGGATGTCGAAGGACCGCACGATCAGGTCCGGCGCACGCGGCCGCGGCTGCGTCGACGGGAAGGCGTCGGTGGGGCTGGTGAACACCTCCGTGAACTGGCCGTCCTCGCTGCAGTCGACCGACCCCTGCGCGAGGCAGGACAGCACCCGGAACTGGCGCAGGGCCGAGAACCGGTTCTGGCCACCGTTGTCGGGGTCACCGTTGATACCCGGTCGCAGCATCGCGCTGACCTGCACCCGGCGGACCTGCTGGATGCCGCCGGCGAGGTCGACGGTGACCTGGCGTCCGGCCACCACCTCGTTGCGCGAGGCCCAGTTGGTGGCCTCGTCGTCGTCGATCAGGCGGGCGAGGTTGATGCCGTCACCGGTCGCGGTCGCGCCGGAGGTCGCCGAGGCGAGGTTGATCCGCATGCGCACCGGCAGGTCACGCTGCTGGCCGGCCGTGACCGTGAGGGGCCCGACCCGCACGTGCCCACGACCCGGGGCCACGGCCACGAACTCGTAGGTGCCCGGGGTCAGCGCGAACTGGTCGGTGACCTCGGTCATGGCATCGGTGTCGGCGATGGCCACGCCACGCGCCTGGTAGTCGCCCACGAACAGTCGGGCGCCGGGGACGAGGGTCTCGTCCTCGCCGACCGGGCGGAACGTGATCGTGGCGTCGTTCGTCGCCGGTGAGGCGAACGACGGGGTCGGGTCGGCGTCGTTGGAGCCGTTGCTGGCCGCGGACGCACCGAGTCCGCGTCGCGCGAAGGCGTTCCACAGCAGGTCCTGGTTGGCCCCACCGAAGCGGACCAGGTCCGCGGCCAACATCGCGTCGCGCGCGTCGACCATGCTGACCTGGCTGCCCGGCAGGAGCAGGAACGAGTCGAACATCAGCTGTGCCCACATGCGGTTGCCGGGGCAGTCCTCGACCGGGGTCTCGCCGTTGGCACACGACGTCTGCAGGGCGTCGTCGCCGGCACCGTGCCGGGCGATCATCGCCTCGCGGATGTCGAAGTTCGTGGCCGTCCAGACCTCGCCGGAGGCGTGCACCTGCAACCCGACGAAGTCGTAGTCGACCGTCGAGTAGTTCAGCGGGCTGTCGCTCATGTTGTAGTTGCGGATGCCGGCCATGTCGTCACCGGTGGCGTACTCGCCGATGGTGTAGGCCTGCAGCCCTTCGGGGGCGTAGCCGTGCTCGTTGACGATCTCCATGGCGATCTGGTCGGACCAGCTCTCGCTCATGCCCTGCGGCGTGCTGACCCCGGCGCTCGGGCCGGCCACCATCCGGTTGGTGATCGCGTGGCCGTACTCGTGGCCGATGATCGACATGTCGTAGTCACCGTCGACGCAGGGGGCGTAGAACGCACCGGCGATCGGCTGCCACAGGTACATGTTGGTGATGGGCGCGATGCCGTCACCGAAGGTGATCTGGTTGGCGTTGTCGCGCGACCCGCTGATGCCACCGGCCTGGGCGTTGCCCTGCTCGGGGTCACCACCGGCACCGAACTCGGTGAAGTTGGCACGCTGCATGTTCCAGGTCGCCTCGGTGAACCCGAGGTGGTAGCTCCAGTCGTGCATCCGGTTGTGCATCGCGAACAGGTTGGCCCGCGCCGCGTCGATGTCGTTGCGCTCCGCCGACTCGAAGGTCGACAGGTTGCACCCCTCCTCGTACCACTGGTTGGTGAAGGGGTAGTCGTAGTTGCGGTCCGGGGCCGGGGTGGCGGTCTCGGTGCCGACCGAGAAGGCGTTGTTGGTGAACCAGTTGTGGACCGCGATGGCGTTGTTGCCGTTCGTGGTCAGCGTCGACTCGCCGGTGACCGGGTCGACGTCCCAGGGCAGTGGCGAGGCCGACGTTGCCACGTCCTCGTCGCAGCCGTCCGTGGCCTCCCAGCACCAGGTGACCCGGGTGTCGTCCGAGGAGTAGTCCGTGGAGGGCCAGCTCGGGAACACCTCCCAGGTCGGGTTGTCGGCGTCGTGGTCGACCAGGTCCTCGCGCACCAGGACGGTGCCGTCACGGGCGTCGACGTAGGTGCCGAAGGCGATCGGCTCCTCGTCGGCGTCCGCCAGGACCTCGACGCGGTACGCGGCGACCGCGCCGTCGGCCGTCGGGACGGCCACGAGGGTGCTGCGGAGCACGGCGCTGGTGGGCAGGCCGGCGTCGGCAGCGGCGATGGCCTGGGCCTCCTCGGGCGTCAGCGTGGCGGGGGCGGGCGCGCCGGAGTCGCGTGACAGGGACGAGCCTGCGTACCAGACGGCACCGTCCCGGATGCCCAGGGCGATCTGGCCGTCGATGCCGGCGGACAGACCGCCGAACGTCTGGCGCAGGACGACGACGTCACCCTGGCCCATGTCGACGCTGGCGATGACCTCGAGGGCGGCCACGCCGGCCTCGTCCAGCCCGAGGAGCTCGACGTTGTCCGCCACCCAGGCCTCGGCAGCCACGACCGGGTCGTCGCCCAGCCCGGAGGCCAGGGGCTCGGCAGTGGTGGGCAGGACGACCGACGGCGTGCCCAGGTCGTTGAACCGGACGGTCGCGTCCAGGGAGCGGGCGCTGCGCTGCTGCTGTGCGCGAGGTGCGGCACGGCCGGAGCGGTGGTCCTCGATCTTGTCGTGGGCACGGTCACCGGGCGGGTCCGCCTTCGGGCCGTTGCCACCGGGAGCAGCGTTGCCGATCGGGGCGGTGAGTGCGAGCAGCACGGCCGCCAGTGCGAGCATCACGAGCGCCTGCAGGCGCGCATGGATACGGGTGGGGGAACGTCTCATGTGGGGGGAATCCTTCGTCGTCGCAGAGCCGACGACCTCGTGTCCGGGGGAGCCGGAACTCTAGACCGCCCCTGCGACACTGGGAACAACTTCCGCGCCGACAGTCGCCCCGCGCACGCCACGCCCTCGCCGCCGCGTGCAGGTTCCCACGACCGGCCTGCCCACCATGCGCCACCACGCCCCCAACGGCTTCGCACGACTCGTGACACGACGTCGCCCCGGCACGGGGCCGGGGCGACGACGTGACCGTGCAGGTGTCAGGGCCTGCATCTGCCGGACCCGGGATGAGCCAACGGCGATATCATCTGATAGCAGTGAGGGAGGGGTCGCCCATGACGGACGTGTTGATTCGAGATGTGCCCGACGACGTGGTCTCTGCCATCGACGCGCAGGCCCAGCGCCTGGGCCTGTCCCGGACCGAGTACCTGCGCCGCCAGATGCTGCGGGTCGCGTCGACCTCCGACGAGCACGTCACGGTCGAGTCCCTGCGCCAGTTCGCCCGGACGTTTGCCGACCTCGCCGATCCCGAGGTGATGCGCGGGGCGTGGGAGTGACCGACTGGCTCATCGACAAGTCGGCCCTGGTCCGTCTCGGCAGCGCAGCCGACGGGCAGGCGTGGGCCGACCGGATCGAACGCGGCCTGGTCCGTGTGAGCACCGTCACGCGTCTGGAGGTCGGCTACAGCGCACGCACCGCCAACGAACTCCGAACGGGTCTGCGGCGACCGCCGATCGCCTCGATGCCCGTCGAGTACGCGACGCCGGCCATCGAGGACCGCGCCGTCGAGGTCCAACAACTGCTCGCCGACCGTGGGCAGCATCGCGCGCCGTCCGTGCCTGACCTGTTGATCGCGGCGACCGCCGAGTTGGCCGGACTGGTCGTGCTCCACCTCGACAAGGACTTCGACCTCATCGCCGAGGTGACCGGACAACCAACCGAACGGCTCCTTGTCGAGGAGTAGCGCGTCCGTACGCGGGTCGCGGTAGGGTCGCGCGTCGACCAGCGCATCGTGCGCGGCGTCGTAGCCGGAACGACCATGACGGATCGCCGCTGGTACCACGTCCATCCTGCTCTCGGGTGCCAACCGTTGCCCGCAGGCGAGACTGCAGCGCCGATGATCGGGGAGGCCGAACTTCCCCAGTCATGGGTCGATCTGGATGATGATGAGCAGGACGCGCAGGAGGTCGCGTTCTTCACGCGCGCCATTGGGCTTGCGGTTGGAGCCCACGCCAGCAGCTGGATCCGGGGTCACGTCCAGGCGGTGGATTGCGGGGAGCTTGATCTGGACGACCCGCTGGACGAGCGACTCGATCTGCTGTTCGCGGTTGCCGCGCCGACCAGCCTCGAGATCTTGGCCAACGGCCGTCCGGTCGTCCGGATCGGTTGTGACTGGGCTCAAGCTGCCGCCCTGCTGGCACCCCCTGATCTGGAACGGTTGCCTGCCTGGACTTCGTCGGCCCCACGGCTGAGTACGGGACCGACGCTGGCAGGCCACGATGCGGACGTCGTCGATCGGCACCGTCGGCGCCACCACAAGCGCGACCCGAGCTGTCCGGCCTGTCCGGTCCTGGGTGATGTCGTGGTGTCGCCGTCGCTGTTGGACAACCCTTCCGACCCCTACGACCCGATCCGGGTCGGTGACGAGGGTGTCGTCACGAGCATGGACCGTGCCGCCGGGCTGCTCCCGCTGCGCATCTTCGACACCCATGAACTGATCGTCGATTTTGGGACAGGCCGCTGGGCCCAGTGCGGCCCGAACCATGTCCTGAAGGTCGCCAAGGTCGCCGACCGCCACAGCTGACCAGACCGTCAACTCCCTGACGTCGCGCCCGGCTCACACGGTGAAGGAGCTCAGTGGTGTCAAACCCCGCAGCGTGCCCGGCATGCGGCCGGACCGACGTGCACGTCCCCGGCTGCCCCGAATTGGGCCGTCGTCTCCGCGTCGTGTTCGGCTGGGTGCTTGTCCTGGGCGTTGTCGGGCTGGTCGTCGGCGCTGTTGTCGTCGGTCCGGCGACGCTGGCCCCCGCGATCCTCGGTCTCATCGCAAGCCCGATGGGTGGAGGCCTGGTCCTCGGTCTTGTGGCCGTGTGGTGGTGGGCACGGCGGCGACCGAACAACTAGGGAGCTGCGGCGGCAAGGTGGAGACGCCTGGGGCCGGAGCCGCACTGCCGATCTGCCAGAGGCAGGGCATGATGCCCGTGGGGCGCGCGAACAGGTGACGCAACCGTCGTCCGACAGGAGATGCGATGTGCTTGGAGATCTACGTTGGATCCGAGACGCCGGTTCCGACGGGCCAGGGTCTGCACCTCGAGGACCTGCGGAAGACGAGCGAGGTCGCTGAGGTGTTGGGTGCCCGATACGCGGTCGTCGTTTCCCTTCGCGGAGGGTGTGCTTGTGAGTTCATCAGCGAAGACGGAGAAGGGGTGACGCCCGAGGGGCTGGATGGGCGACGGGCACTGGCGCAGATCGTGGGTGAGGCCGCAGGCCTTGGAGAAGTTGTCCTGGCAGGTTCATTCGGCGAGGACAGCCTTCGAGGGATCACTCGAGAGCCACTCGGCGCCGACCAGGTCGTCGACCTCGAGTGGGAGTGGACATGGGACTCGCCGCGGATCTTCGATGTCACTCGACAGGTCTGAACGAGGAACTCTGTCACTGGCGCGCACCCAGCAAAGCCATGCCCGACCTGTCGTAGCGCCTTGCTTCATCCACGACCAGCTCTCGTGGCGATATGGCACCAGCGCCGGGCCATCGGAGATCTGTCCGATCTCCATGGCGGGGGGCGGTGCCTCGTACGGGCACCCGGTTCCTTGGGCCTGGTCGCCGACCGAGTGGCGGCCCGACGCCTTCAGCTCGGGGCGCCCGATCGAGGGGCGGACCCCATGGTCGACCTACGCGCAGCGGCTGGTCCATGACGTGGAGCACATCGTTGTCGAGAACCCGCGGGGGCGGTTCGCCGTCATCCTGTAGGGCGTTGGCGAGCCAGTGGTGTTCATCCAGACCGCGCTCGTCGCCGACGAGCTGGTCCTGGTGGCCAATGAGCCAGCGTTGCCGGGCCATCACCGGATCATGTATCGGGCGCCTTCACCGAGGCCGCGCACCTCGCCGGGCTCGACAGCATCGGTGTCCACGGACTGCGCCACAGCTACGCGACGGCCGCGTTGCGAGCCGGGGTGTCACCCGAAGTCGTGTCCAAACGCCTCGGACATGCCGGCGTCACCGTCACCCTGGCCATCTACGCCCACGCCTTGGACAACGACGACCAGGCGGCAGCCAACCGGGTCGCCGACGCCATCTACGGCGCCTGAACCGCACCTGTCGTGTCATGGCCGTGTCATGCCGGTCCGACATGCACGAACCCCCGGCATCACGCCGGGGGTTCGATTCTTGCGGATCCTGGGGTTTCGAAGCCTTTGAAACCGTCGTGCGCGAGAAAGGACTTGAACCTTCACCCCCTTGCGGGGACACGGCCCTCAACCGTGCGCGTCTACCAATTCCGCCACTCGCGCGTGGGGACCGGTTGGTCGGACGGCGAGGGTAGCCCCCAGCCCGAGCACGGGCCAACCGGCGACGTCCGTCGTGCTCCGGCCACGGGACCCGCCTACTCCTCCGGCACGCTCACGGCCGCGAGGTCCACCCGTGGACCGGGCGCGAGCACGAATCCGGTCACGTCGTCGGACACGACGGTGCGCAGCAGGGGGTGGTACAGCGGCGCGATCACGGCCAGGTCCAGCGCGGCCTGCTCGGCCTCCTCCCACGCCGCCCGACGGCCGTTGGACGTCACCGCCGTGCGTGCCGCGAGCAACGGCTCCTGCACCTCCGCGTCGTCGATGCGGCCGGGGTTGTCCAGCGGACTGGCCGTCGCGTCCAGCATCGGGTCGAGGAACCCGCCCATCGTCGGGCGGGTCGCGGACCAGCCGCCGAGGAACAGGTCGAACTGGCCCTCGGCGAGCGCCTCCGCGTAGCGATCGAGCGGCTGGGGCCGAAACGCCACCGCCACGTCCAGCGCACCACGCAGGGCGGTCACGATCGACTCCGCGACACGGGTCGACGCCGGGTCGTCGGGGGCGATCAGCACGATCGAGTCCTGCAGCGGTGCCTCGACCGCCTCCAGCAGTCCGAGCGCCTCCACCAGGTCACGCCGACAGTGGTCGCACGTGGCCTCGCCCGCCCCGGGGATGCCGGGCGACACGATGCCGTCGGCCGCGACGCGGCCCTGGCTGCCGACCTGCGCCACCAGCACGTCTCGGTCGATCAGCAACGACACCGCGCGACGCACGTCCGGGTCGTCGAAGGGCGGCTCGGACGTGTCGAACCCCAGGTAGGTCAGGGAGGCGCGTGCGCCGTCGACCACCCCCGGGCCGGCGTGGCCGTCCGGCGACCGGCCGTACAGCACCTGGGCCGGCTCCACCTCGTCCACCGGCACGCTGGCGACGTCCAGCGCCCCGGCACGGAAGTCCTCGTACTGCACCTGCTCGGAGCCCAGCTGCGCGTAGATGGGCAGCAGCACCTCGTCGACCGTCGCCGCGGCGTGGTGTCCCACGGTCGGGGCCAGCCGGATGAACTGGTTGTGCGCCCACGCCTCGCCCATGCGGAACGGTCCGTTGCCGACCGGCCGCTCGGGATCTGGAGGTTCCTCCCGCCGTGGTGCCAGGGCAGGGTCCGACACCAGGGCCGGCAGGTCGGCGAACGGCGCCGGCAGGCGGATCACCAGCGTGGTCTCGTCCTCGGCCCGGACGTCGATCGCGCCCGCGTCGTCCAGGAGCGGCTCGACCAGGTTCCGGTTGAACGGTGGGTCATCGGCCTCGGCGAGGTGCCGGAAGGCCCGCACGAAGTCCTCGGCGACGACCGGGGTCCCGTCGTGCCAGCGGCCACCGGTGCGCAGCAGGAAGGTCCACTCGAGGTCGTCGGGCCCGACCGTCCAGTTCAGGGCCGCCGACGGGCGCGCCCCGGCCACGTCCGGCGGCATCTCGGTCAGCGAGTCGTACAGCGCGTCCACGACGTACCGCCCGGCCTCGTCACGCACCTCGGCGGGGTCCAGGGTGGCGGGGTCGCGATCAAGCGCCATGCGCAGCCGTGACTGGGGCGCGTCGCTGGGTCGGGGCGCGATGCTGGTCGGGGCAGGAGTCGGACCCACCGAAGGAGTCGCGGGCATCGTCGCCACCGGCGAGGGTGATGCCGGGCTGCCGCCACGTGACCACGTGCACGCCGTCAGCGTGAGCAGGAGCACCAGGAGGAGGACCGGACGTCGGGCCTGAGGTCGTCCCACGGGCGTCCTCGAGGTGGTCCTACAGCGTCTGGACCAGCAGGACACTGGTGATGAGCGCGCCCACGATGGCCACGACGGTCGCGCGGTCGAGGTTCTTCTCCACCACGGCCGAGCCACCCAGGCTGCCACCGCCGCCGCCGAACATGTCGGAGAGCCCGCCGCCACTGCCACGGTGCAGCAGGACGAACAGGACGATGAACAGGCAGAAGATGACGTGCAGGGAGATCAGCACGATCGTCATCGGCAGAACCTTCGGTGGGGTGACTGTCGGAGCAGGGTATCCGGCACCGCGACGACTGGTGCTCGCGGTCGGCGGGACGGCCCGGTCGGGCTCAGGGCGCCGCGCCCTCGAGGTCCAGGGAGGACAACTGGTACACCCGGAAGTCGCCACCGTGCGCGATCTGGCGGGCGTGCCAGCGCAGCTCGATGTCGGCCTCGACCAGGACCGGTTGGGGACGCAGTTCGAGCGTCGAGCTGTCGGGCTCGGTGATCCCGCACTCGCCGCCGGTGGCGCAGGCACGCAGCATCCCGCCGTTGAGGTTGCCGGGCACGTCGAGCAGCTCGGCGCGCCCGGTCGGCTCCGGGGCGGCATCGTTGGCCTGGGCGGGCTGGTCCACCGAGTCGTGGTAGGTGGCCAGCGCACGCGCCGGCGGTGCCGTCGGTGCCGCGGGTCCCTCGGCACCCGGCACGGCCTGCTCACCAGCGCCCGCGACGTACAGGCCCAGTGCCGTCTCCGGATCGTCGCCGGCGAGCGCACGGGGCACGACCGTGGCGATCGCGACCAACAGGACGAACGTGCCGAGCAGGGCCAGCGCCTCGCCCGCGTGGCGGGCCACTCCCGGCGCCGGGTCGTCGTCGCACAACACCGCCACCCGGGTCGCCAGGGTGCCGCTGGGCATCAGCGCGGCGCAGGCCTCGACCCGGTCGGAACCGGCGTCCAGCACCTTCATGAGCCCGCCGGCGAGCGCCCCGGGTCGACGGGTCCGGCCGATGGCCGCCTGGTCCGCGGCGAGCTCGCGCTCGACCAGCAGGTGGCGCACCGCCCAGGTCCCTCCGGGCACGAAGAACGTCAGGTCCCGCGCGATCCCGAAGGCCAGGGCGATGAGGTTGTCGCGGCGGGCGACGTGGGCCAGCTCGTGGGCGACCACGCCTTCCAGCTCGGCCGGGTCGAGCTCGGCGAGGAGGGCTTCGTCCAGCAGCAGCACGGGCCGCCGGATCCCGACGGCGGCCGCCCCGCCGGGACACTCCACGACCGCCGCCTGTGGACTGCGCAGCCCGAACTGGGCCGACATGCGTGCCACGAGGACGGCGACGTCGCTGGGCAGGTGCCCTGCGGCCACGAGCGCCCGAGCCCGCCGTCCGGCGGTCGCCGTGCGCACCAGCCGCAGGCAGATCCGGAACCCGGCCACCACGGCCCAGGCGGTCGCGAGGGCAGGCAGGGCGAACGGCACGAGGTAGGTGTAGTCGTTGCCCAGTCCGAGCAGCACCTGGCCGGCGCCGTCGGCCGGGACCATCAGGGTCGGCAGGCGGGGGTCGGCCAGCGACACCACGAGCAGGGCGACCAGGACCGCGACGGGCACGAGCGCCGACGCGACGCGGACACGGGCGGTGCGAAGGTTGGCATGCAGGACCCAGCGCACGACCACGAAGGCGGTCAGTGCCCCCAGCACCAGGCGGATCGCGACCGACTGGGCCGGGAGGGCCAGCAGGAACCCCCCGTCCGCCACTACGCCTCCTCGGCCCGGCGGCGATCGACGGCGGCACGCAGTTCGTCGAGATCCAGTTCGTCGCTGGAGTCCACCACCTCCATCAGGTAACTGGCGGCGGGCTCGGGATAGCGGTCCAGCGCCCACCCCAGCACCCGGCTGAGCGCGGAACGCAGGTAGGTGTCCTGGGAGACGGTGGGCCGGTACCGGTGCGCGAGGCCGGTGGTGTCACGACGGAGCAGGCCCTTGCTCGCGAGCCGGGCCATGGTGGTCATGACCGTCGTGTAGGCGATCTTGCGGTCCTTGACGAGTTCTTCGTGCACGTCACGGACGGTGGCGTCCTTCAGGGACCACACGACGTCCATCACGTCTTGTTCGAGGGGCCCCAGCAGGGACTCGAGGGGATCCTGGCGTCTGCCCATGGTGACTCCGCACGGTCGATGCACCGAGCCTACCGCCCACGGGCCGCGCGTCCACGATCGAACGCGGGCCGCCCGGGTCGGATCACGCCACGATGATCAGCGTCGGTGGGTCACGATCAGGGCGAAGTCGTCGGCGTTGAGCGACGCGCCACCGACCAGGGCTCCGTCGATGTCCGGCTGCGACATCAGCTCGCGGACGTTGCCGGGCTTGACCGAGCCCCCGTACTGGACCCGGACGGCCGCGGCCACGTCGTCGCCCTTGAGCTCGGCGACCACCGACCGCACGTGGGCACACATGTCCTGGGCATCGTCGGGGGTGGCGGTCTCGCCGGTGCCGATCGCCCAGATCGGCTCGTAGGCGACGACCACCCGGGTCGGGTCCGCGAAGGACACCCCGTCGAGCGACCCGTGCAGTTGCCGCGACACCACGTCCGCCGCCTCGCCCGCGCGGCGCTCCTCCAGGGTCTCGCCGACCGCCACGATCGGGCCCATCCCGGCGGCCTGGACGGCGGCGGCCTTGGCGGCCACCAGCTCGTCGCCCTCCCCGAACAGCTGGCGCCGCTCCGAGTGGCCGACGATCACCCAGTCGACGTCGAGCCGGGCGAGCATGGGGGCGGAGATCTCGCCGGTGAAGGCCCCCGACGACTCGGGGTGGCAGTCCTGCGCGCCCAGCTGCAGGTCCAGCCGCTCGGCGTCGATGAGCACCTGGATGTTGCGCAGGGACACGAAGGGCGGACACACCACGACGTCCTGGCCCTCGTAGTCCTCGGGCTGGAGGTGGTAGGCCAGCTTCTGGACCAGCTGGGTCGCCTCCAGGTGGTCCTTGTGCATCTTCCAGTTGCCGGCCATGATCGGGTGGCGGTCTGTCATCGAGTCGGATCCTCGTGGCGGGGTGTCATGACGGGTGGCGTGGCGGGTCGAGCGTCTCGTCAGGGAAGGTCGTCACCGGGAGTCGTGACCTCGGCGCGATCGACGGTCTCGATGATGTGGCGTTCCTGCGGGTAGTGGCAGGCGGAGGGGTGGTCGTAGTCCCGCTCGGCCAGCTCGGGGGGCTCGTTGATGCACTTGTCGGTGCGGTTGCCACCCGTGGCCTCGTCCTCCTCCTTCATCTGGTTGAACAGCCAGCAGCGCGTCCGGAACCGACAGCCCGAGGGCGGGTTGGACGGCGACGGCAGGTCCCCCTGGAGCAGGATCCGTTCGGACGCGGCGCGACGGCGCGGGTCGGCGATCGGGGCCGCCGACAACAGGGCCTGGGTGTAGGGGTGGGTCGGCCGGTCGTAGATCTGTTCCTCGGTCCCGATCTCGATGATCTTGCCGAGGTACATCACGGCCACCCGGTCGGCGATGTGGCGCACCACCGACAGGTCGTGGGCGATGAACAGGAAGGCGATCCCGAACTCTGCCTGGATGTCCTCGAGGAGGTTGACCACCTGGGCCTGGACCGACACGTCCAGGGCCGACACCGGCTCGTCGGCGATGATGACCGACGGGTTGACCGCCAGGGCACGGGCCACGCCGATGCGCTGGCGCTGGCCACCGGAGAACTGGTGGGGGAACCGGTTGATGTGGTCGGGGTTGAGTCCGACCAGGTCGAGCAGTTCGGCGACCCGGTCGCGTTGCTCGTTGCGGGGCAGGATGCCGGTGTGGATGCGCCACGGCTCGGCGATGATGTCGCCGACCGTCATGCGCGGGTTCAACGACGAGTACGGGTCCTGGAAGATCATCTGGATGTCACGACGCGCGGCGCGCATGTCCTTGTTGGACATCGTGAACAGGTCCTGGCCCTGGAAGAACGCCTCGCCACCGGTCGGCTCGTGCAGTCGCAGCAGGGTGCGCGCAACGGTGGACTTGCCCGACCCGGACTCGCCGACCAGCCCGAGTGTCTCGCCCGGCCGGATCGAGAAGGACACGTCGTCGACGGCCTGGATCTGGCCGATGGTGCGCTTGAAGACGATGCCCTGGGTCAGCGGGAAGTGCTTGACCAGGTTGCGCACCTCCAGCACCGGCTCGTCGCCGGACCGGTCGACGGTCATCTGCTGCTCCGCGGGCTGCATCTGCTGCTCGGCATCGGTGGCGTCACTGGGCATCGACGATCTCCTCGCTGAAGTGGCAGGCGGCCAGTCGGTCGTCGTCGACCATCGACGCTGCCGGGATGCGCAGCTCGGGGTCCTTGTCCACGCACACCTGCTGGGCGAACCGGCACCGGGGGTGGAAGGCACAGCCGGACGGACGCCGGGTCAGGTCCGGGGGCGATCCCGGGATGGGCCGCAGGCGGCCACCCTTGACGTCCAGCTGGGGCAGCGACTCCATCAGGCCGATGGTGTAGGGGTGGGTCGGTGTGTGGTAGACGTCGTCGATCTCGCCGGTCTCGACGATCCGGCCGGCGTACATCACCGCGACCCGGTCGGCGACCTCGGCCACGACGCCGAGGTCGTGGGTGATCAGGATCAGGCCCATGCCGGTCTCGGCCTGCAGTTCCGCCAGCAGGTCCATGACTTGGGCCTGCACGGTCACGTCCAGCGCCGTCGTCGGCTCGTCGGCGATCAGCACGGCCGGGTCCAGCGCCAACGACATCGCGATCATCACGCGCTGGCGCATCCCGCCCGAGAACTCGTGGGGGTAGGCGTCCAGGCGCTCCCTGGCCGACGGGATCTTGACCCGGTCCATGAGGTCCACGGCGACCTTGCGGGCCTCGGACTTGGACGTCCCTCGGTGCACGCGCAGCATCTCGGCGATCTGGAAGCCGACCGTGTAGACCGGGTTCAGGGCCGTGAGGGCGTCCTGGAAGATGATCGAGATGTGGTCACCACGGACCTTGCGGCGATCCTTCTCGGGCAGCTGCAGCAGGTCGATCCCGCGGTAGCGCACCGCTCCCCCGGTGATCGCGCCGGGCGGGCTGTCGATGATGCCCATGACGGCCTGGGCCGACACGGACTTGCCCGACCCGGACTCGCCCAGGATCGCCAGCGTCTCGCCGGCGTCGAGCTGGTAGTTCACCCGGTCGTTGGCGACCACCGTGCCGGTGGGCATGGTGAACTCGACCCGCAGGTCCTCGACCTGCAGCAGGGGTGCGTCGGGGTCGACGTCGTGGCCGGCGACCGTGGAGGCCGACAGCTTGGACGGTACGGACGTGGTGGTGGTCATTCAGCGCCCCTTGGGGTCGAAGGCGTCACGCAGCATGTCGCCCATCACCATGAAGCCGAACACCGTGATGGCCAGCGCCATGCCCGGGAAGAACAGCAACTGGGGAATCTGCAGGATCCGGTCCTGGGCACCCGAGATCATCAGGCCCCACGAGATGTTCGGCAGGGCCACGCCCACGCCCAGGAAGGACAGGGCGGCCTCGGCCGAGATGATCACGCCGATGAAGATCGTCGCGTAGACGATCACCGGGGTGATGCCGTTGGGGATGATGTGGCGCACCATCAGGCGGAAGTCGTTGGCGCCCAGGCTCCGCGATGCGGTCACGTAGTCCTGCTCCTTGCCGGCGATGACCTGGGAGCGCATCAGTCGCAGCATGGACGGCCAGCCGAACAACGTCAGCACGAATGCCACCTCCACCATGCCGCGGTCCCGCAGCACCGACAGCAGCACGATGCCACCGAGGATGGTCGGGATGGCGAACCAGATGTCGGTGATGCGTGCGATGACGGCGTCGATGCTGCGACCGAAGTAGCCCGCGAGGGTCCCGAAGACCAGCGCGATGATCACCGAGGCCAGCGTCACGATCACGCCGATGAAGATCGAGATCCGCGCACCGAGGATGGTGCGCACGTAGAGATCGCAACCCTGGATGTCGAAGCCGAACCAGTTGGTCGACGAGGGCCGGCCGCCGTTGGGGGCATTGGGGCTCTGGACCGAGTTGCTGAGCGTGCAGAAGGTCTTGGCCTGTTCCGGGTTGTCGGGGAACGGGTTGTAGAACCACAGGTAGGCCTGCGGGAACACGGCCATGACCACCATCGCCAGGATCAGGAACAACGCCAGCCAGAACAGCGGCTTGTGCTTGAGGACCCGCCAGCCGTCGGCCCACAGGCTGGTCGGGCCGCCGACCTCCTCCGCGCCACTGGCATCGGCCAGCTCGATGTCGCGCACCAGCTCGCCGTGCTCGCCGGTCCGGGCGTGCTCGACCTTGCGGTGCCCGCCGGTGCCACCGACCGCTTCCTCGCCGGTCGCGGGGTCGTCGGTCTCGTCGCGATTCTCGTGCTTGGTGTCGAGGTGGTCACTCATAGCGGATCCTCGGGTCGAGCCAGGCATACATCACGTCCACCAGCAGGTTGGAGATCATGAAGATCACCACCAGGAAGGTCGTCACCCCGACGACCACCGGACCGTCGGAGCGGATGATGCCCTCGAAGACGGTCCGACCGATGCCGGGGATGTTGAAGATGCCCTCGGTGATGATCGCCCCACCCATCAGCGCCCCCAGGTCGATGCCCAGGTAGGTGATGACGGGGATGAGGGAGTTGCGCAACGTGTGGCGCCCGATCACGCGGGTGCGGGGCAGGCCCTTGGCCGTGGCCGTCTTCACGTAGTCCGCCCGCAGGTTCTCGTTCAGCGAGGTCCGCGTCAGCCGCGCGATGTAGGCCAGGGACGTGGCTCCCAGCACCATCGCGGGCAGGATCAACTGCCCGAAGGTGGCCTGGGCCGCGTTGACCGGGGCCCAGCCAAGTCTCACCCCCACGATCAGCTGGGCGGCGTAGCCCGCCACGAACACGGGGATCGCGATCACCGCCAGGGTGGACACGAGGACGAGGTTGTCGGCGAACGAGCCGCGTCTGAGGCCCGCGATCACCCCCGCGGAGATGCCGAGGACGATCTCGAACACGAACGCCATCAGGGCGAGCTTGGCGGTCTTGGGGATGGCGTCGGCCATGATGTCGCTGACCGGCCGGCGGTTCAGCGAGTACCCGAACTCGCCCTGCAGGACCCCGGCGAAGCCGTCGCCCGGCTCGCCCGCGATCTCCTGGTCGAGCGTCGGGTCCTGCGGGATCAACCCGATGTACTTGCCGTACTGCTCCAGCAGGGGATCCTCGAGGTTGTAGCGATCCTCCAGCACCGCCTTGGTGGTCGGATCGACCGGCTTGTCACCGGCCAGCGCCTGGATGGGGTCTCCCGGGATGGCGAAGACCATGGCGAAGATCAGGAAGGTCGCCCCGAAGAACACCGGGATGAACTGCAGGATCCTTCGGATGATGTAGCGAAACATCGACGACTCCCCTCGAGACATGCGCCGGGGTCACGACGGCTGCGGGTCATGCTAGGCGTCGTGCCGGCCAACGTCCTGCCGGACCGCGGGGGTGTGCCGTCAACGCACCGCGCGCCACGAACTGCCTGCTGACATGCCCCGGGGGGAGCAGGACGAGCCTGCTCCCCCCGGACGGGTCATGCGTGGTTCGGGTGGATCAACCGTGCCAGCTGGCAGCCAGCTCGAGGTCGATCGGGAACCCGAGGTAGTTGAAGGACGAGGTCGCTTCCTCGATGTAGCGGTCGCCGAACTCGTCCTGGGCGGCGGTGATCTCCGCGAGCGGCACCTGGTCCATCACGTCCAGCGCACCGGAGCGCAGGTCGTTGTAGCCCGTGGTGTCCTCGGCGTAGATCTTGTAGGTGATGGAGTCCACGTTCGGACCCTCGCCACCGAAGTCCGGGTATGCAGTCGTCGCGACCTGCACGTCGTGCTCCCACGAACCGTCCATCATGAACGGACCGTTGCCGACCGGGGCCTCGCCCCAGGCGTTCAGGGCGTCGGCGCCCTGCTCAGCGGCCTCGAAGAACGACGGAGGCAGCGGGTCGAACGCGTTGTACAGCAGCACCAGGGGGAGCTGCGGGAACGGCGCGTCCAGGGTAATCTCGATGGTCGTGTCGTCCACGGCCTCGATGCCCGAGATGGTGTCGGTCGACGGCGGCGAGTTCTCGCAGTCCGCGACCTCTTCCCCGACCTCGGCCGCAACCTCGGCGTCGACGTCCTCCTGGGTGGCCTCACGGGTCCCACAGGCAGACACGTCGCCGTAGCCGGCGAACTGGGGCAGGCTGAAGAAGTAGCTGTTCTGCGCGGCGTTCGGGGCGTACGCACCCCAGTTCCACGCGTCCACGAACGACTGCGCCGTCACCGGCGACCCGTCGTGGAACGTCCAGCCCTCGTTCAGGGTGATCGTCCACTCGGTGCCCTCGTCGTTGGACTCGAAGCCCTCGGCGACCTCGTCGAAGACGATCTCACCGGAGTCCTTGTCGAGGCTCCACAGACCCGAGAACAGGCCGTTGACGACCTCGGACCCGCAGGTCTCGTTGGTCATCGAGCCGAACAGGGAGTTCTGCGGCTCACAGACGTAGACGGACACGTCGCCGTCCTGGCTCTCGACCTCGGTCACGTTGAGTGCCTGGAACGAGTCGAAGCTGACGTTGGACACGTCCTCCGAGTACACGGCCTGCAGCAGCCCGTAGAACATCGGGACGATCGGCAGCTCCTCACAGAGGATGTCACCGGCAGCCTGGTAGTCGGTCACGGCCTCCTCGAGGGACTTCGAGTCGCCAGCCTGGACGGCCGCGTCGAACTCCTCGTTGGAGAACCCGGTGTGGTTGGACGAACCGGCGGTCGCGTGGATCGGGCCCAGGAAGTTGCCCGGCGACGGGTAGTCCATCAGCCAGCCGAGACGGAACGGACCGTCGACCTCGGCGTTGTCGAGCTTGTCGAGGTAGTCACCGAAGGGCAGCGACTCGAACGCGACGTCGGAGACACCCAGCGTGTTCTGCAGCTGGTTGCTGACGGCCTCGACCCACTCCTCGTGGCCTGCACCGGAGTTGAACCAGAAGGTGATTGGACCAGCGTCACCACCGGCCTCCTCCCACAGTGCAGCCGCCTCTTCGGGGTTGTACTGGAGGTTGGGGCAGAAGTCGCCACCGCGATAGCCGACGAAGGTCGGGGGCCAGAAGTCGTCGCCCGGGGCACGCGTGCCCTGGAAGATGACGTCCACGATCTCCTGCTTGTTGATCGCCATGGACACGGCCTGGCGACGACGCACGTCGCTCCAGTCGTAGCCGTCGCCACCAGCGGTGCCTTCTTCCGAGGGCGCAGCGCTGGCGTCGGGGGCCGCAGACTCGGTTGAGGTCTCGGTGGACGTCTCGGTGTCGGTGGAGGTCTCGGTGTCGGTGGTCTCCGGCTCGTCGCCGCCTGAACAGGCAGTCAGTACGAGCGCACTCACCGCGAGGGCGCCGACGAGGCGGCGCATCTTGCGTGTCTTCATGAAGTGCGTCCTTTGTAGATGAGTCGGGCCCTACGATCACGGTAGGAGCCGATGATGGGAACAGTACCGAGCCACGCGAGGGATTGTCCGCATGGGCGTTCGCTCGGCGAACACCTCGGGTGCAGCCCCGTTCGGGGGCGCGTTCCCGGCAGCGAGGCTACCGGACAGTGGTCACGCGGACAGGATGGGCGCCCGCCGACTCCGGTCGACCCCACTGCAGCACGGGTGTGCGCCTGCTCAGCCCCCGAAACGCGCTTCGTGCGCGAAACGCACGCGTCGTGGCCGACCGGAGGCTGGTGCGGTGATCAGCCGGTGAGCGCGGCGACTCCCGGGAGCACGGTGCCCTCCAGGAGCTCCAGCGACGCCCCTCCCCCGGTGGAGACGTGGTCGACGTCGTCGGCCAGGCCCATGCTGCGGATCGCCGCCGCCGAGTCCCCACCACCCACGACCGTGAGCGCGTCGGTCGCGGCCATGGCCTCGGCCACGCCACGTGTGCCGGCCGCGAACGCGTCCCACTCGAACACGCCCATCGGGCCGTTCCAGAAGACCTGCGCGGCACCGGCGACCGCGCCGGCGATGGCGGTGGTGGTCTCGGGCCCGATGTCCAGGCCCATCTGGTCGGCCGGCATCGCGTCCGCGGCGACGGTCGTCGGCGTGGCGTCCGCGGCGAACTCCGGTGCCACCACGACGTCGGTGGGAAGGATCACCTCGACGCCACGGTCACGCGCGTCGGCCACCAGTCGGGCGACCGTGTCGACCTGGTCCTGCTCGACCCGCGACGCGCCGATGTCCAGGCCCTGGGAGGCGAGGAAGGTGAAGCACATCGCCCCACCGACGGCCAGGGTGTCGACCCGGTCCAGCAGGTTGTCCAGGACGGCGAGCTTGTCGCTGACCTTGGCACCACCGAGGATGGCCACGTAGGGGCTCCGCGGGTCGTCGAGCAGCCCGCCGAGGACCTCGACCTCGCGTCGGAGCAGGTGGCCCGCGACCCCGGGTCGCCGGGCGGGCACCCCCACGATCGAGGCGTGGGCCCGGTGGGCGGCACCGAAGGCATCGTCGACGTAGCAGTCGCACAGGTCGGCGAGCGCATCGGCGAAGGCGTCGTCGTTGGCCTTCTCGCCGGGGTCGAAGCGGAGGTTCTCGAGCAGCACGACCTCGCCGTCACCCAGGGCGTCCACCTTGGCCCGGGCGTCGTCGCCGACCACGTCGTCGGCCAGGGTCACCGGACGGTCCAGCAGGTCGGACAGGTGCCGCGCGACCGGCGCGAGCGAGTACTGGGGGTCCACCTCGCCACCGGGCCGGCCGAGGTGCGAGGCCAGCACGACCCGCGCGCCCCGGTCCAACAGTTCGGTGAGGGTCGGCAGGGCGGCCTGCAGCCGCAGGTCGTCGCCGACCTCGCCGTCGACCAGCGGGGCGTTGAGGTCGGCGCGCAGGAACACGCGCCGACCCTCCACCTCCAGGTCGTCCAGCCCCGGGAGCTCGCCGGTCACAGCGACTCGCCCACGAAAACGGTCAAGTCGACGAGGCGGCTGGCGTAGCCCCACTCGTTGTCGTACCAGCCGAGCACCTTGACGAGGTTGCCCATCGCCAGGGTGGAGGGGGCGTCGAAGATGCACGAGTGCGGGTTCCCGACGATGTCGATCGACACCAGCGGCTCCTCGGAGTACTGCAGGATCCCCTCGAGTTCGCCCTCGGACGCCTCCTTCATGGCGGCGTTGACCTCCTCGGCGGTGACGTCACGGCCCAGCACCACGGTCAGGTCGGTGATCGAGCCGTCCGGGACCGGCACGCGCAGCGCGCCACCGTCGAGCTTGCCCTCGACCTCCGGGTAGACCAGCGCGGCGGCCCTGGCGGCCCCGGTGGTGGTCGGGATGATCGACACGGCGGCAGCGCGGGCCCGGCGCGGGTCGGAGTGCGGGGCGTCGATGATGTTCTGGTCACCGGTGTAGGCGTGGATCGTGGTCATCAGGCCACGCTCGATCCCGAAGGCCTGGTCCAGCACCTTGGTCATCGGCACGACCGAGTTGGTCGTGCAGGAGGCGTTGGAGATGATGTGGTGGTTGTCGGGGTCATAGGTGTCGAGGTTGGAGCCCATGACCAACGTGGCGTCGGGGTTCTTCGCCGGGGCCGAGATGATGACCTTCTTCGCCCCGTTGGCCAGGTGCTTGCCGGCCCCGTCACGGTCGCGGAAGAAGCCGGTGGACTCGATGACCACGTCCACGTCGCCCCAGTCGAGGTCGGCGGGATCGCGCTCGGCCGACACGGTCAGCTCGTCACCGTCCACGAGCAGGCCGCCCTCGGTCGCCTCGACCGTGCCCGGGTACCGGCCGTGCACCGAGTCGTTGCGGAGCAGGAGCGCGAGGGTGGCGTTGTCGGTGAGGTCGTTGACGCCGACGAAGTCGATGTCGGCACCGGTGGCCTTGGCGGCGCGGAAGTAGTTGCGGCCGATGCGGCCGAAGCCGTTGATGGCAACACGGAGGCCCATGGGATGATCCTGTCGGAGGTCGGAGACTGAGCGGGGACGTCGGTCGGGGTGGTGCAGTCGCGGGACGCGTCGGAGGGACCGAGGCGCCACGCCGTCATGGTCGACACTAGCAAGGGGTCGACGGGGCACGGATCGTCGACGGACGGACGAACGGAAGGGACCGCCAGCCCTCAGGCGCCGTCGTCCGGGTCCAGCGAGCCGGTCTCGGCCTGGCGCCGGGCCAGCTCGGCCAGCCGGGCCAACCGCCGATGCACGGTGGACTTGGCCAGGGGCGGGTCGGTCAGCTCGCCCAGCTCGGCCAGGGAGGCCGACGGGTTGACCAGCCGTGCCAGCCCCACGGCACGCAGGTCCTCGGGCAGGACGTCCCAGCCGACCGCGTCGACCAGTGCCTGCAGGGTCACGACCTGGGTGCGGGCGGCGTCGACCGAGCGCTCCACGTTGGCGGCGTCGGCGTTGGCCAGTCGGGTCGCACGGTTGCGCAGCTGGCGTCGCTCGTGGTGGTGGGCGTGGCTGGCCGCCGCCCGCTCGGCACCCGCCATGTCCAACAGCGCGACCAGTGCCTCGCGCGACTTGGCGACCACCCGTCCGCGTTCCTCGTCGGCGTGCACCGCCAGCCCGCGTGCGGTCAGCAGGTCGGCGAGGTCCAACGTGGCCGGTCCGGACGGCAACGCGATCTCGAGGTGCGCCGGTCGCCGGGGCGACGAGACCGAGCCGGTGGCCAGCAGCGCACCGCGGACGGCGGCCGGGAGCGCCTCGTCGGGCACGGAGGGGAGGCCGGCGACCGGCCCACCGCTGGCGGTCACGACGCCCAGGTCCTCCAGCAGGGCTGCGGGCAGCGTGGCACTCCACTGGGTCCGGGTCCGCAGGCCGCCGGCCGCCCGCATGGCGACCTCGGGGCGGGGCAGGCCGACCCGCTTGGCCAGGGCGACGACCCGTCGGACCACGGCACCCGAGGTCGATGCCACGCGCACCTCGGTCACGGCTCCCGTCGAGGTCCCACGTCGACTCCACGTGCCGCCCAGGCGCACGAGCACGGCCAACTCCGTGTCCGGGTGGTCGATCGGGACGGTGCTGAGCTCCTGGCGGATCGCCGCGATGTCGGGCTCGTCGGCCACGCTCAGCGCCCGGGGCCGGCCGCGACCGCGCCGAGCGGCCCGAGCACCGCGGCGAGGGCCTGCGGGTCGTGACCGCCACGCGCGTCCGCCAGCGGGGCGGTCACCACGCGCCGGATCCGGGGGTGGTGCTCGGGGGCGGCCAGGGCCGGCGCGACCGGGTCCTCCAGTCGGGCGTTGGCGACCAACACGTCCATCACCAGGTCGTCCGGGAGGTGCGCGAAGAGCACGTCGAGGTGGTCGGCCATGTCCATGCCGGTGGTCTCCCCCGGCTGTTCACGGAGGTTGGCGACGAGCACCGTCGTGGCCCCGGTGTCGACCAGCGCCCGGGCCAGTCGCGGCAGGAGCAGGGGCGGCAGCAGGCTGGTGAACAACGAGCCCGGACCGACCACCACCAGGTCGGCGGCCAGGACGGCCTCGACCGCGGCGTCGGCCGCGTCGACGTCGGGCGGCACGAGCCGCACGCGCCGGACCCCGGACGTCGTGGTGATCGCCTTCTGCCCGTCGACCTCGGTGCCGTCCGCCAACCACGCCCGCAGGTCGACGGGCCGCGCCGCTGCCGGCACGACCGTCCCCCGGGTCCCGAACATGGTCGCCAGGACGTCCAGCCCCCGAGCCACGTCGCCACCGTGGATGTCGGCCGCCGCCAGCAGCAGCAGGTTGCCCAGGGCGTGCCCGTCGACGTCGCCGCCGGTGAAGCGGTGTTCGAGCAGGTGCCGGGTGACCGGATCGCGCACCAGGGTCGACAACGCCCGGCGGAGGTCCCCGGGGGGGATCGTCCCGAAGTCCCGTCGCAGGCGCCCGGACGACCCGCCGTCGTCGGCCACCGAGACCACGGCGGTCGGGGCCAGGCCCAGGTCACACAGCGCCGTCAGCGTCCGCGCCAGCCCGTGCCCACCCCCGATCGCGGTCACCCGGACCGGGCCGGGCACGGCCTCGACCGGTGTCGGCGTGCCTGCGGTCACTGGCGACCCACGTCGCGGTGGGCCACCACGACGGGCTGGTCGATCGAGGAGGCGAGGTAGTCGGCCACGTGCTCGGCGATGGCCACCGAACGGTGCTTGCCACCCGTGCAGCCGATCGCGATGGTCAGGTAGCGCTTCCCCTCGCCGACGTAGCCGGGGACGACCACCTCCAGCAGGCGTTCGAAGGCGTCGACGAACGGCTCGGTCTCGGGTTGGCCGAAGACGTAGTCCCGGACGGCGTCGTCCAGTCCCGTGTAGGGGCGCAGGGCGTCGACCCAGTGCGGGTTGGGCAGGAACCGGACGTCCATCACCATGTCGGCGTCGCGGGGGGCGCCGTACTTGAAGCCGAACGACAGCACCTTGACGCGCAGCTTGGCGTGTTGTTCGTCACCGAGCAGGCCGATGATCCGGTCGCGGAGCTCGTGGACGTTGAGGTCACTGGTGTCGACGACGATGTCGGCGAGCCCGCGGATCTCGACCATCTGGGTCCGCTCGTCACGGATCGCCTCGAGCACGCCCTGGTGGTCGCCTGCGGCAGGGTGGCGACGGCGGGTGGACTCGAACCGCGCCACCAGGGTGTCGTCGTCGGCCTCGAGGTAGACGATCCGGACGTTGGCGCCCTCGACGCCCAGGGTGCGCACCACCTCGACCAGGTCGGGGAAGAACGCCCGCCCGCGGACGTCGGCGACCACGGCGAGCCGCTCGACGTCGCCGCCGGGTCCGAAGGCCAGGTCTCGCACCTTGGGGATCAGGGCGGGCGGGAGGTTGTCGATCACGAAGTAGTCGAGGTCCTCGAGGACCTTGGCGACCTGGGTGCGTCCTGCTCCGGACAGCCCGGTGATCACCACGATCCGGGGACGCTCGAGGGCCGCTTCGACCTCCTGCTCGGCGGAGCGGGCCGCGTCGACGTCGGCCTCGCTGGGATGGTCGTCGTCGGTCGTGGCGGCCACGGTGGTGGCGGCGTCATCGGTCACGTCGTCTCCCCGGAGTGATGTCCACGAGCCTAGGCCTTGAGCTGGTCCTTGATCCGGTCGGCCAGGGTGGCGGACACCCCGGGCACGCCGGACAGTTCGGTGGCCGACGCCTCGCTGATCGCCTTGGTGGACCCGAAGCGCCGCAGCAGGGCGCGGCGACGGGTCGGCCCGATCCCCTCGATCTCCTCGAGCTCGCTGGTCGTGATGCTGCGACGTCGCCGGGTGCGCTGGTAGGTGACCGCGAACCGATGGGCCTCGTCGCGGACCTGCTGGACCAGGTACAGCGCGTCGGAGCCACGTGGCAGGACGACCGGGCGGGCCCGGCCGGGCCGGTGCAGCTCCTCGAACTTCTTCGCCAGGGCCGCGAAGTCGACCCCGTCCAGCACCTCGGCGGTCTCGTCGTCGTCGGTGTCCACCTCCACGGCACCGAATCCCTCCAGGGCCGCGGTCAACTGCCCCCGGCCACCGTCGACGATCACCAGGCCGGGTGGGTACGAGAACTTCTCCGGGTCGGCGTCCGGGTCGTGGCGTTCGTCCACCAGGCGCTGGAAGCGACGGCGGATGACTTCCTCCATCGCCGCGAAGTCGTCGTTGCGGTCCTGGGAGAGCTTGAACCGGCGGTAGGCGTCCTTGCGGGCCAGCCCGTCCTCGAACACGACCATCGACGCCACGACCTCGGTGCCACCGAGGTGGGAGATGTCGTAGCACTCGATGCGCAGCGGGGCGTCCACCAGGCCCAGCGCCTCCTGCAGCTCGCGCAGCGCCGCCGAGCGGGTCGTGAAGTCGCTGGCCCGCTTGAGCCGGTGACGCTGGAAGGCCTGGCGGGCGTTGTCGGCCACGGTCTTGACCAGGTCGACCTTGTCACCACGCCGGGGCACGGTGAACCCGACCGATGTGGTGGGGCGTCCACGGCTGCCGGCCGTGGCCTCGTTGCGCAGGTCGGCCAGGAGGTTGGACAGCGCCTCGGCGTCGTCGGGCTCGCAGTCCACGTACAGCCGCGGGGGCACGTCGTCGCTGCGCTCGCTGTACAGCTGGAGCAGGAACGAGGTCATCAGCTCGGACGGGGACAGGTCCTCGACCTTGTCCACGATCCAGCCCTTGCGCCCGGTCACCCGGCCGTTGCGCACGAAGAAGGCCTGGACGGCGGCCTCGAGCTCGTCACCGTGGACCGCGACCACGTCGAAGTCGTCGCCCTTGTCCGACACCATCTGCTGGCGGGCCAGCACGCGGCGGGCGTCCCGCAGCTGGTCACGCAGGCGCGCCGCGCTCTCGAAGTTGAGCGACGCGGCCGCCTGGTCCATCTCGGTCTCGAGGCGGGCCAGCACCTCGTCGGTCGTGGTGCCGTCGAGGAAGTCCCCGAGCTCGTCGACCAGGGCGCGGTGGTCGTCGTGGCTGATCCTCCCCACACAGGGCGCCGCGCACTTGCCGATGTCGGCGAGCAGGCACGGACGACCCGAGCGCTCGGCCCGTTCGTAGACACCCTTGGAGCAGGTCCGCACGGGGAACAACCGGGTCAGGAGGTCGAGCGTCTCGCGGATCGCGTAGGCGTGGGCGTAGGGGCCGAACTTGCGATCGCCCTTCGCGACCCGGCCCCGGGCCACCCGCGCACGCGGCACGTCCTTGGAGGTGGTGAGCACCAGGTGGGGGTAGGACTTGTCGTCGCGATAGCGGACGTTGTAGCGCGGCCGGTGCCGCTGGATCAACGTGTACTCGAGGTGGAGGGCGTCGACCTCGTTGTCGACCACGATCCACTCGACCGCGCGTGCCGCCCGCAGCATCGCGCGTGTCCGTGGCTGGATGTTGTGCCAGGCCCCGAAGTAGCTGCTGACCCGGCTGCGCAGCGACTTGGCCTTGCCCACGTAGATCACCCGGGCGTCGGCGTCCTTGAACTGGTAGGAGCCGGGCGCGTCGGGGATCGTGGACGGCTCGGGCCGGAAGGCCGTCGCGGGGTTGGGGGCCATGCCGTCAGTGGGACGGCAGCAGGTCGCGCAGGAACTTGCCGGTGTAGGACTGGCCGACGCCCGCCACGTCCTCGGGCGTGCCGGTGGCCACGATCCGACCGCCGCCGTCGCCGCCCTCGGGACCGAGGTCGACCAGGTGGTCGGCGGTCTTGATCACGTCGAGGTTGTGCTCGATGACCACGACCGTGTTGTCCTTGTCGACCAGTCGGTGCAGCACGTGCAGCAGGCGCCGGGTGTCCTCGAAGTGCAGTCCGGTGGTGGGCTCGTCCAGGATGTAGACGGTCTGGCCGGTCGAGCGCTTGCGCAGCTCGGAGGCCAGCTTGACCCGCTGGGCCTCGCCCCCGGACAGGGTCGTGGCGGGCTGGCCCAGCCGGACGTAGCCCAGCCCGACGTCGTTGAGGGTCGACAGGTATCGCTTGATGGTGGGCTGGTTGGTGAAGAAGTCCAGGGCCTGCTCGACCGGGAGGTCGAGCAGGTCGGCGATGGTCAGGTCCTTGTAGCGCACCTCGAGCGTCTCGCGGTTGTAGCGCTTGCCCCCGCAGACCTCGCACGGGACGTACACGTCGGGCAGGAAGTGCATCTCGATCTTGATCGTGCCGTCGCCCTTGCAGGCCTCGCACCGACCACCCTTGACGTTGAACGAGAACCTGCCCGGCTGGTAGCCCCGGACCTTGGCCTCCTGGGTCGACGCGAACAGCTTGCGGATGTGGTCGAACAGGCCCGTGTAGGTCGCCGGGTTGGACCGCGGGGTCCGCCCGATCGGCGACTGGTCGACGATCACGGCCTTGTCGACGTGCTCGAGCCCGTCCACGCGGAGGTGGCGACCCGGCACGGCCCGCGAGGTGTAGACGTGGCGCATCAGCACCCGGGCCAGGATGTCGTTGACCAGGGTGGACTTGCCCGAGCCCGACACCCCGGTCACGCAGGTGAAGGCCCCCAGCGGGAAGTCGACCGTGATGTCGTGGAGGTTGTGCTCGGTGGCGCCGACGACGGTGAGCTGCTTGCCGTCCGTCGAGCGGCGCGTCCGCGGGATCGCGATCTCGCGCTGGCCCGCCAGGTAGGCACCGGTCAGCGACTTGCGGGTCAGCTGCTTGAGCTGGGCGACCGAGCCGGAGTGCACGATCTCGCCACCGTGCTCGCCGGCACCGGGGCCGATGTCGACGATGTGGTCGGCGGCCTCGATGGTCGCCTCGTCGTGCTCGACCACGATCAGGGTGTTGCCCTGGTCACGCAGCGCGAGGAGCGTCTCGATCAGGCGCTCGTTGTCGCGCTGGTGCAGCCCGATCGACGGCTCGTCGAGCACGTAGAGCACCCCGACCAGCCCTGCCCCGATCTGGGTGGCCAGCCGGATCCGCTGGGCCTCGCCGCCGGACAGCGAGCCGGCCGGACGGTCCAGGGTCAGGTAGTCCAGCCCGACGTTGAGCAGGAACGCCAGGCGGGCGTTGATCTCCTTGAGCACCCGGGCGCCGATCAGTGCCTGGCGATCGGTCAGCTGGAGGGAGCCGGCGAACGCGTCGGCGTCGGCGATCGACAGGGCCGAGACTTCGTGGATGCCCTTGCCGCCGACCGTGACGGCCAGGATCTCGGGCTTGAGCCGGGCACCGTTGCAGGCGGGGCACGGCACCTCGCGCATGAACTGCTCGATGTTGGACCGGACCCGGTCCGAGTCGGTCTCGCCGTGGCGTCGCAGCAGGTTGGTCAGCACGCCCTCGAAGTTGGCGCGGTACGAGCGGACCCGTCCGTAGCGGTTCTTGTAGCGGACGTGGATGCGCTCGGAGACACCGTTGAGCACCGCGTCGTGGATCTCCTCGGAGAGGTCCTCCCACGCGTCGTCGGGGTCGCCCCCCAGGTGTTCGATGACGGCCCGGAGCAACTGGGCGTAGTAGGTCGACTGTCCGCTGGAGGTGTTCCACGGGATCACGACACCGTCGTCGACGCCCAGGGACGGGTCGCCGATGACCAGTTCCGCGTCCACCTGCAGGCGCGAGCCGATGCCGGTGCAGACCTCGCAGGCGCCGTAGGGCGAGTTGAATGAGAAGTTGCGGGGGGCGAGCTGGTCGAAGCTGATCCCGCAGTCGGGGCAGGCGAGGTGCTCGGAGAAGGTCAGGACCTCGGAGGCGGGTGGCTCCTCACCGGCGTCGGTGGCGGCGCGCACGGCATCGCGGTCCGGCAGGATCTCGACCATCGACACGCCCTCGGCCAGCCCCAGGGCGGTCTCGATCGAGTCGGCCAGGCGGCGCCGGATGCCGTCCTTGGCGACCAGCCGGTCGACCACGACCTCGATCTCGTGCTTGATGTTCTTGTCGAGCCGTTCGATCGCGTCGATCGGCACGACCTCGCCGTTGACCCGGACCCGGGCGAACCCCTCCCCCAACAGGTCGGCGAACAGCGTCGCGTGCTCGCCCTTGCGGCCGCGGACGACCGGGGCCAGCACCTGGTAGCGGGTGCCCTCGGGCAGGTCCAGGACCTGGTCGACGATCGACTCGGCGGTCTGGGAGGCGATCTCGCGTCCGCAGTTCGGACAGTGCGGGATCCCGATGCGGGCCCACAGCAGGCGCAGGTAGTCGTGGATCTCGGTGATGGTGCCGACCGTCGAGCGCGGGTTGCGCGAGGTCGACTTCTGGTCGATCGAGATCGACGGGGACAGCCCCTCGATCGTGTCGACGTCGGGCTTGTCCATCTGGCCCAGGAACTGGCGGGCATAGGCGGACAGCGACTCGACGTAGCGACGTTGGCCCTCGGCGTAGATGGTGTCGAAGGCCAGCGAGGACTTGCCGGAGCCGGAGATGCCGGTGAACACGATCATCGCGTCACGGGGCAGCTCGAGGTCGACGTCGCGGAGGTTGTGCTCGCGAGCACCGCGGACGATGATGGAATCGGTCACGTCGTGTTGCCTCGGAGGGACTGGTCGGCGGGCGGGAGGGAGATGCGTCGGGGTGGCGGAGGCCGGTCGGGCGACCACCAACGCCGTGCTGGCCACCAGTCATCCCGGACGCGCCAGCCGACACCTCCGAGTGTATCCCTCCCCACGACACCCGAACAGACGTTCGCCCCACCCTCCGGGCGTGATGGCTCCGTCCGGCCCACCGGAACCAGCACTCACGCCCGACGGCTCGGCCACCTGCCATCTCCAGCCGTGATGGCTCGGTCCGGCTCCCCGGAACCAGCACTCACGGCCCTGCTGTGCACAGGTGGACAACGAGACCCCCAGGTTCGGGCACGGGCCACGCACACTCGCAGGCATGGGACGAAGCGGCTGGGTGGAGGTGTTCAGGCGCGCACGGCATCACGCCGGCGCGACCAACGTCGACGACGCGAAGGCCGCAGGCATCCCCACCAGCACCTGGTACGACCGCATCAACCGTGAGGAGTGGTTCGACTGTGGGGCGGGTGTCCGCCTGGTTCCGGGTGCCCCGGTCACGATGCAGACCCGCCATCATGCGGCCCTCCTCGCGCTGGGGCCCGACGCACTCCTGAGTCACGACACCGCGTTGGCCCTCCATGGACTCGCCAGGAGTCGCACGGCCCGGCTGCCCGTCCACGCCGTCGTGCCGTACGACACCACCACCCTGCCGCCGTTCGCCACGATCCGCCATCGATCGCGACGCCTCACGCAGGTGGATGCAACGATCGTGGACGGACTGCGGACCACGACGCCGGCCCGCACCCTGTTGGACGTCGCCGGGCGGACACGCCTGCACCGACTGGAGGCACTCCTGCTGACAGTTCGCCAACGAAGGATGGCCTGCGCGGACGATCTCGTGGCCCAACTCCGGCGACGCCCGAGCCTGGCCGGTGCACGCAACTTCCGACGAGCCCTCGCCATCCTCGACGCCGGACCGGTGGACTCGATCCTCGAGGCTCGCATCCTGGAGTTGGTCCGGAAACATGGGCTGCCGGAACCAGTCCCCCAGTACCGGATCCACCACGAGGGTCGGTTGCTGGTCGCGGACTTCGCGTGGCCGGGGCCCGGGGTCGTGCTCGAGTGCGACGGCCGCAAATTCCACGGCGACGAGGCCTTCCAACGCGACCGGGATCGCTGGAACGACCTCGAAGCTGCCGGACTTCGGCTCGTTTGGGCCACCTGGGAGGACGTCCACGAGACTCCAGGCCGCCTCCTGAAGCGAGTGAGAGACGCCCTCGGCTCAAGGGGCGTCACCCTGGCACGGCACCGGCGTGATGGCTGAGTCCGCCTGACCGGAAGCAGCGATCACGGCCGGCAGGTCACCGAGCGTCCCCTCGGGCGTGATGGCTGAGTCCGGGTCACCGGAACCGATGCTCACAACCAGAAGCTCCACGACGCCCTCCCTTCAGACGTGATCGCTGAGTCCGGGCCACCGGAACCAGCGATCACACCCGCGGTGCCGGATCAGGCGGGGCGACGTGGCAGGAGGCCGGAGCGCGGGCAGGAGGCCGGGAGGGGTGGCGGGTGCAGGCAGGTGGCGTGGGTGTGGGCTGCGGAGTGCTCGCGGCGGTGCCATCATGGGGCCGGGAGCGTGTCGCGTCGAGCCAGGCACGCTCGACCAGGACGACCCGACAGCAGGAGCAGACGTGGGTGACGCGTGGCACGTGGAGCCGGGTGGGGACTGGGTCGACCACGAGGACGGGCCCGTGCGGCTCCGCAAGGTGTCCGTCGGGAGCATGGACAACAACGTCTACGTCGTGACCTGCACGGCCACGGGCGCATCGCTGGTCGTGGACGCCGCCGCCGAGGCTGGCCGGATCGTCGAGGCGATCGGGGACACCGAGCCCGTCGCCGTCGTGCAGACCCACGGGCACTGGGACCACGTCCGGGCGTGGGACGACCTCCACGACCGCCACGACCTGCCCGTGTGGGGCCACCCCGGCGACGCCGAGCTGTTCCCCCGATCGGTGGACCGCGGACTGTCCGACGGCGACGTGCTGGACGTCGGCGAGCTGTCGGTCGAGGTGATGCACGTCCCCGGGCACACGCCCGGCAGCTGCACCTACGTCGTCGCGGGGGCCCAGCGCACGCACCTGCTGACCGGCGACACGTTGTTCCCCGGCGGGCCGGGCAGGACGACCAGCCCGGAGGAGTTCGCCACCATCATGGACGGACTCGAGGCCCGCGTGTTCGACCGGTTCGACGACGAGACCCGGGTCCATCCCGGCCACGGCGACAGCACCACCCTCGGTGCGGAACGCCCGCAGCTGCACGCGTGGCGAGAGCGTGGCTGGTGACGATCACCACGAACGCCCGACGCGTCACCGGACCGTCGTCGCGCCGCCGGCGGGACGATCGCCCGGCGGGTGGCTGATGTTCTGGGTCGGGCTCGTCCTCACCATCACCGCCCTGGTCATCTGGGTGGTGCTGGGACGACGACCGATGGCCATGCGCGTGTTCCACGACGGCAGCCAGGTCCTCAAGCCGCCATCCATGCACCGCCCTCCCCCGTTGCCCGACGACGCGGTGGACGTGCGATGCATCGCGGCGGAACCGCCACCGGCAGAGCGCCTCGCAGAGGTCCTGCCAGGACAGGACCTGCGAGTCTCCCGGGACGGGCCCCACTGGATCATCTCCGACGACGATGGTCGGCTCGCCCACGTCGGCCTTCCCGGTGACGACCCGGACGACCCCGCCCAGGCGGTGACCCCGCGGACCTCGCTCCTCCCAGACCACGGCACGCTGTGGGTCGACCGGGTCCTGCAGGACGCCGACGGCCGCACCATCGACCTCCGCGGACCGGTCCACCCGGACTCCTGACGCCACCCGCCCGGGCAACGGGACCGGGCCGACCCCGCCTGGGGCCGGCCCGGCACGTGGTCGGACGAGCAGTGGTGATCAGCCCGGTTTGCCGCGGCCCCCGCCCGGGCCCCCGGGTCGGTCCGATCCACCACTCACCGTCACGGTCTTGGCGATGACGTCGTTGGACGACACCGGGTCCGTCGTGGAGGACGACACCGTGGCCACGTTGACGATGTTGCCGACGCTGCCCTTGACCTGGATGTGGATGTCCCACGACACGGACTCCCCGGCCGGGAGGGTCCCGGCGTCGCACGTCACGGTGTGCGGGACGGTCGCGTCGTAGGTGCAGCCGTCGGTCGCGAACACGAACACGACCTTCTCGTTGCCACCTCCGGTCAGGACCGACGGCAACTGGTCCAGCACGGACACGTCCTGGGCGTCGGACGGCCCGAGGTTGTCCACGGTGACCGTGTAGATGATCGTGGTCGACGCGTTGCCGGTCTCGAAGTTGACGACCTTGTCGATGGCCAGGTCCGCCTCGGCCAGGACGTCGGTGTCGGTGCTGTCGGTGTTGTTGGACGGGTCCGGGTCCGTCGAGGTCGTGGTCACGGTGACCTCGTTGACCAGCACGGCCCCGTCGGGCACGGAGGCGTCGACCAGCACGTGCACGACGATGGTCAGGGAGTCGCCCGCGTCGAGGTCGCCGATGTCGCAGCGCACGGACAGGGGTGGCGCCTCGATCACCGTGCAGTCCGCCGTGCCACCGAGCACCTCGATGTCGACGACCGAGACGTCGTCGGGCAGCAGGTCCTCGAGCAGGACGTCGTAGGCGGTCGACGGCCCGGCGTTGGCGACCAGCAGCGAGTAGCTGAGCTCCTCGCCGGCGACGACCGGGTCCGGCTCGTCGGTCTTGGTCACCGACAGGTCCGCGATCGCCTCGATCGTGGTGGTGGTCGTGTCGGTGTTGTTCTCGGTGTCCGGATCGTGGGTCGTGCTGGTCACCACGACGTCGTTGGTGATCTGGCCCGTCGCGTCGGGGTCGACCGTGACGACGATCGTCATGGTGCGAACACCCCCGGACGGCACGTTGCCGAAGTTGCACGTGGTCGGGGCGGTGGACGTGCCGGGCTCGCCCGCGTTGCATGTCGCCGGCGGGTCGGCCGTGACCGACACGATGCTGACCGTGTCGGGCAGGCCGTCGCTGACCACCACGCCGTTGGCGGTCGACGGACCGTGGTTGGTCAGGGTGATGGTGTACGTGACGTCCTGGCCCGCCACCACCGGGTCCGGGCTGTCGGACTTGGTGACCTCGAGGTCGGCCACCGTCCGGAACAGCACCGTGCCCTCGTCGGTGTTGTCGTCGGTGTCGGGATCGGGTGTCGCGGCGTCGACCGTGGCGATGTCGTTGATCGGACCGGACTGGAGCGAGGTGAACCAGACGGTCACGGTCGAGGTTTCCCCCGCGTCCATGTCCCCCAGGTCACAGGTGACCCGACGGCCCTGGGTCGCCGCGACGTCACCGCACCCGGGCGACAGGTCGGTGATGGTGAACGGGATCGCCGACGTGATGAGCTCGTCCACCTCGACGTCGCGTGCCGCCGAGGGTCCGAAGTTCTTGACGCTCACGGTGCAGTAGGCCTCCTGCCCGGCATCCTGTGGCACACCCGCGTCGGGCTTGCACACCTTGGTCAGTTCGAGGTCGGCCCGGTCCACGACGATCGTGGTCGCGCCGTCGGTGTTGTTGCTGAGGAAGCCGTCGGCCTGGTCACTGTCGACCGTGGCGGTGTTCACGATCCCGACGGTGCCGTCGGGATCGTCCACGACCAGGTCCGGGGCGACGTCGACGACCACCTGGAAGGTGATCGAGTCGTCGGCCAGCATCTGCCCGAGCGAGCATGTCAGGGTGGAGTCGCCGTTGTCCACGCACGAATCGGTGTCGGCGGCGTAGCTCACCCCCTCGGGCAGGGTGTCGGTCACGACCACGTTGGAGGCCGTCCCCGGGCCGTTGTTGGTGACCGTGATGGTGTAGGTCAACTGGTTGCCGGCGGTGACCTGGCTGGGCGCGGACTTGTCGATGTCGAGCTCGGCCACCGGGTTGCCGAAGTTGGCGGTCATCGACGGGGCGCAGTCGCTGATCGCCGAGATGCTCACGCCACTGGGCGAGCCGTCGTAGAGGTTGGAGGTCGGGTAGGTGGCGCCGCGGAATTCGCGGTTGTCGGAACTCCCGGGGAACGGGTCACCGTCGTCTGCACCCTGGTCGGTGCCGTCCAGGTGGTCCAGCCCGTCGGCCTCCTCGATGTCGACCAGCCGGTGCGAGCCGGTCGTGTGCCCCTCGTTCTCGTTGTTGGTCTGGGATTCCTCCATGTGCCAGATCAGCAGTCCACAGCCCTGCAGTTGGGCGTCGAAGCCGACCTGTTGCCGGTTCTCGACCAGGAAGTACTCGCCGGTGCCGCCCTCCTCGGGACCGTCGGGGTTGTCCAGCAGCTGGATGACGTAGCCGTTGTCCTCGACCTGGTCGATGGCCCCGTTGCCGGAGAAGCCGGTCTTGTCGTCGGGACTGATCCAACCCAGGATCCACTTGCTCCACGGGTCGAAGTGCGGGGGTGTGTCGGCCAGCACGGTGGTGGTCAGGTACTGCGAGGCCATTGCCGACCAGGACCCGACACCGGCCGAGGAGTTGTCGCTGTCGTAGAGGTCGGGCAGCCCGAGCGAGTGCCCGAGCTCGTGGGCGAACAGCCCGATCGACTGGGCCTCGTCGCAGACCCCGTCGGTCGCACGAGTGATCTCGGAGTTGATGATGAAGTTGAAGGTGTCCACCCCGTCGTCGGTCGCGTAGGTCTGGTTGCGCGACTTGGGCCACAGGTTGTCGTCGCCCGAGCCCGCCGCGCCGTTGTCGGCGAAGCAGCCGTCGTGGGTGCCACCTCCGGCGTAGATGATGCCGAGCGCGTCGATGACGCCGTCCCCGTCGTTGTCGTACTGGCTGAAGTCGACGTCGCCGTCGGCCAGGTCGACCGCCTCGTTCATCAGGTCGAAGTGGTCCTTGGAGCCCGAGTTGTACGTCGCACGCGAATCGGGCAGCGTGTAGCAGCCACCGGCGCCGCCCTCGACGGTGACGTCCAGCTCCAGGTCGCCGTAGGAGATCTCGCGGTAGTAGTCCTCGAGGTTGCCCGGACCGGTCGCGCTCCCCCCGCCCAGGATCCCCTGGAAGGTCGTGTCGGAGAACGTGCACCCGAGGTCGGAGAACTCGACCGCGATGAACAGGATGTCGGTGTCCGGACCGGCCCACGGCGGCGCGTCGGCGGAGGCGGAGGCCGTGATGCTGGGGGCGCCCTCGGTGAACGCGCGGGCGCTGTCCACGACCCGGGGTGCCGGTCGCAGCCCGGCAGCCACCGGTGGTGCGTCCCGACCCACGAGGGCGTCGGACGCGGTCAGCGACCCGTCCGGCGCTCGGACGGCGTAGTACCACGGGGCGTCGGTGCGCTCACGGAACACCGCGTGCCCGTCGAGGGTGTCGTAGCCACTGACGTACTCGTCACCCCAGGCCTCGAGCCTGATCGTGGACCCGTCCGGCTGCTGGAACTCCCGGACACCGGGTGCCGCCGGCGCGGCCCCGGCCGGTTCGGTCATCACCAGCGACAGCGCGAGCGACAGCCCCACCGCCCAGGCCAACGTGATCAGCGCACGACGAACAGGAAATCGAAAGACAGGCACGGCCGCCCCCAGCCATCAAGGAGGATGCCCCAACCGGATCCCCGTTGCTCCGAAACCTAAGCGCGAGACCCGGCCCGTCAACAAACCCGGCCGGCGGGCGGGGATTCCGTGCGCCCCCCGCCCGGGGTGTGCGATCCGGGTGGGCTGTCAGTCGTCGAGGTCCACCACGGTGACGTCGAGGTGGTCGTCGCCGAAGGCGTCGACACGGACGACCCACGACCCGACCTCCAGCCGCCGCGCCGCTTCCAGGACCGATGGCTCCATCAGCCCCCCGATGGTGATGTCGGCCTGGCCCGCCGACTCCGGCGTGGACAGCGTGACCGTCGCGTGGTTGGGGCAGTCGTCGCACCCCGCCTGCGCCGGGCCCAGCGCGACGAGCTCGACCGTCACCCCGTCGGCCACGGTGACGGGCTCGCCGGGCCGGAGCCGCACGGTCGTGCCGCCGGGTGGCAACGGCTCCACAGCCTCGACGGTCACCACCGGTCCGGGCGGCGGTCGGGACGGATCGGCGGTCGGCAGCGGGGTGGCGGGCGTCGCCGGCGCACTCGGGGGCTCGGTCGGCGACGACGACGCCGTGGCGACGGGCGACGACGAAACCGGTGCGGGAGACGTCGAGGCCGGGTCGGCCGACGTCACCGTCGGAGTCGGCGACGCGTCCGTGGCCGACCCGCCGCCACAACCCGCCAGCACGACCACGACCGCACCTGCCACGACGAGGGGCCACCGGGTCCGGGTCGCGATCGGCCGATCGAGCCGGCCTGCACGCCCTGGTGCCGTCATCCCTGCCTCCTCGACGGGCCGGTCGCGTCCGTCCCGAGGGTGGGACGTCCCGGACCCTGCCACGGTTGCGCACCACCCGGCGCAGCCACCTCCGCCGTGGGAGGCCGGCAGATCATCGACCACTCACAGCGCCCGCTGCAGCGACCGGCGCAGGAGCCAGGCACCCAGTGGGAGCAGGATCGCCGTCATCAGCGCGAGGACGGCGACCTGGGGCAGCACGTCGGCCACGCCGCCACCCCGACGGCTGATCTCGGCATACGCCTGGTACGCCCAGTGGTGCGGCGTCACGCCCGACACCGTCCGCAACGTGTCCGGGAAGAGCTCCAGTGGCAGCATCGACCCGCCGAGTGCGGCGACGACCAGCCCGACCCCCACGCCCACGCCACCCGCCACGTTCTCGTTGTCGAGGCTCGCCCCGAACACCATCGCGGCCGAGGCGCTCACGGCGCAGAACAGCGTCAGCACCAGGGCCGTCGCCACGGGGTCCCCCCAGTCGACGCCGAACAGCAGTGCCGTCCCGACCACGATGTAGGCACCCTGTGCCAGCGCGACCGCGAATCGCCCGAGCGCCTCGCCGGCGATCACCTGGCCGGTGGTCACCGGTGCGGCCAGCTCGCGACGCGTGACCCCCAGCTGGCGGGACTGGATCAGGCTGGTCGCCCCGGCCAGCGATGCCAGGAACACGAACAGCGAAACCTGCTGGGCGGCACCCAGGTCGAACTCGCCGAGACCGGCGAACTCCTCGGCCAGCCCGTCCCCACCAGCAGTCGACACGACGACGGTCGGACCGGTCCCGCTCGCCGCGGCGAGCGCCTCCCGGGCGGTGTCGTCGTCGACCCCGGCGTCGACCAGCGCCAGTTCGGCGACCCGGGTGCCGCCGACCCCGGCAACCACCTGGCCGACGATCTGCTGGACGGCGATGGCGTCGGTCGACGTGCCCGTGATCACGGCCAGGTCGGTGGGCTCGCCGGCCGCGAACGATCGGTCGTCATCGGCCTCGACGACGACCGCCGCGTCGGCCCGGCCACGCGCGATCCGCTCCTGGGCATCGGCCACGGAGTCCGCCCGCGCCACCTGGACGTCCCGTGCCTCCAGCGCGTCGGTGACCCGTCCGGCGAGGTCCGATCCGCCGACCACCAGGGCGCGACCGGACGCGCTCTCGCTGCCGAACTGCAGCCCGATCAGGACGACCAGGATCATCGGGAACACGAACACGAAGAAGTAGTTCGACCGGTCGCGGAGGAAGCGACGCAGCGAGGTGCCGGCGATCGCGCGGACCGCCGTCATGCCTCGACCTGTCGTGCGGGCAGCACCAGTGCGAGGACCACGGCGACCACGAGGAACCCGGCGACGGTGGCCAGCGGTTCGGCCAGGTCCGTGACCCCACCGCCGGCGCTGGTGATGCCCAGGCCACGGATGAACGCCGCCGGTGGGGTCAGGTCCGACAGGCGCGACAGCCAGCCGCCCCCGCCGATCGGGAAGAACGCCCCGCCGAGCACGCCCAGCGCGATGCCGAGGATGGCGTTGATCGTGGACGCCTGCTCCGCCGTGCGGGCGACCTTCGTGACGACCAGCACCAAGCTGGTCGCCGCGGCCACCGTCGCCACCACCAGGACCGCGATCGGCACGACCGATCCGAAGTCGACGTCGAAGAGCAGGCTGCCCGCCGTGAGCAGGATGCTCGTCGACACCAGGCCCAGGACGAACGACACCAGGGTCTTGGCCACGATGATGTCGCGCGGGTGCATCGGCATGGACTGCAGGCGCGGCAGGGTCCCGGTGTCGCGTTCCTGGAGGTAGCCGATGACTCCGAACCCCACCGTGAAGAACATGAACAGGGCGGTCTGGCCCGCGACCAGGCTGCCCTGCAGGCTGAGCTGTTCGTCGGCCACCCGGCCCGGTGACGTGGTGACCAACTGGTCGGCCTGGGCGACCTCGCCGGCCAGCGCCGAGACGGCGGACGAGTCGAGGCCCACGGACCCACCCGCGGCGGCGGCCCGGCTGGCGGTCGCGACGCGGTCGACGAACCCGTCGGTCACCGCGATCACGACGTCCTCCTCCAGCGACCCGTCGCCCGAGCGGACCACCTCCACCTCGGGTGAGCCCCCGCCCTGCACCTGCGTCGAGAAGTCCTCCGGGACCAGGATCGCCACGTCCGCCCGCTCCTCGACGACCGCCGTGCGGGCCTCGTCGGCCGAGGACGCCGGGTCGACGGTGGCCGGCAGGACCGACATCGACTCGAAGGTCACCTGCAGCGCGGACCCCAGTTGGTCGGCGGTGCCCGTCATCGCGATGGTCGTGGCCTCGAAGTCCTCGGTCGAGCCCACCCCGGAGAACAGCAGGTTGAACACGACCATCAGCGCGAAGGGCACGGCCAGTCCGAACACCAGCACGGACCGGTCGCGGACCCGCTGGCGCAGGTCGCTGCCCGTCATGGTGACGATCGCACGCAGGTTCACGCCCGCCCTCCCCGGCGGCGGGTGCCGTCAGTCACGCAGGGCCCGCCCGGTCAGGTGGAGGAAGACCGCCTCCAGGTCCGGCTGGGACACCTCGACGTCGGCCAGGGACATGCCCGCGGCAGCTGCGGTCGACACGACCTCGGCCAGCACGGCGGACGCGTCCACGACGGTCAGGGTGATCGTGCGTCCGTCCTCGGCCACCTGGTGGACGCCGGGAAGGTCCCCAAGGGCCACCGCGGCAGCCCCCACCTCTCCCCCACCGGCCAGGTCGATCCGGTCGACCTCGCCCGTCAGGCGGACCAGCTCGTCGCGGGTCCCTTCGGCCTGGAGGCTGCCGTGGTCGATGATCCCGATCCGGTCGCAGAGACGTTCGGCCTCCTCCATGTAGTGGGTCGTGTAGAGCACGGCCATGCCCTCGCCCGACAGGGCTTCGACCGATTCCAGGATGGCGTTGCGGGACTGGGGGTCGACCCCGACCGTCGGCTCGTCGAGCACGAGCAGGGCCGGACGGTGCAGCAGGCCGATGCCGATGTTGAGCCGACGCTTCATCCCGCCGGAGTATTCCTTGGCGAGGTCGTCGGCACGGTCGACCAGGCCGATGACCTCGAGCACCTCGCCCATCCGGGACTCGCGCACGTCCTTGGCCATGCCCTGCAGCCGGGCGAAGAACCGCAGGTTCTCACGCCCCGTGAGGTCGGGGTAGATCGCGAGGTCCTGGGGCACCAGACCGATGTGGCGCTTGGCGTCGACGGCTGCCGGCCCGATCTCGATGCCGGCCACGCGGGCCGCACCGGCATCGGGTTCGAGCAGCCCGGCGACCATGGAGATCGTCGTGGTCTTGCCGGCCCCGTTGGGCCCGAGCAACCCGTAGGTCTCGCCCGGCGCGATCGTGAACGACACGTCGTCCACGGCCACGAGGTCACCGAACCGGCGCACCAGTCCGGCGCAGTCCAACACCTGGTCCATGACCCCTCGTCCGTGCGCGTGTCGCGAGCGATCCCGAACCTAGTCCCCCACCCCGCCGGCAGTGGGCGACGTCCCCCGACGCCCGTCCACTGTCAGACGTTCGCCTGCGACATGAGCCTGTGTTCGCGTGCTGGTCCCGCACAGCCGCTGCTGCGAAGCCGGCAGCATCGACCAGCATTGGAAATCGCCAAGGAAGCCGTCAGATCCCAGCCTGCGACATGTGGCGATGTTCGCGCTGGAGTTCGGAGATCTCGTCGCGGAGACGGGCGGCGTACTCGAAGCGGAGGTCGGCGGCAGCCTCGTGCATCTCCTCCTCGAGCCGGTGGATCAGCCCCTCCAGGTCCGCCAGGGGCATGTCGGAGGTGTCGACCCGGGCCAGGGACTCGCGCTCGACCGGGGCGTAGTCCTCGCCGGCCTCCTCGGCACGCACGGCGGCGATGATGTCGCCGACCCGCTTGCGGATCGTCTGCGGGTCGATGCCGTGCTCGAGGTTGTGGGCCAGCTGGGCCTCGCGACGCCGGTTGGTCTCGTCGATCGCGTAGCGCATCGAGTCGGTCAGGTCCTCGGCGTACATCACCACCGTGCCGTTGACGTTGCGGGCCGCACGCCCGATGGTCTGCACCAACGAGGTCGACGAGCGCAGGAACCCCTCCTTGTCGGCGTCGAGGATCGCGACCAGCGACACCTCGGGCAGGTCGAGTCCCTCGCGCAGCAGGTTGATCCCCACCAGCACGTCGAACTCGCCCAGTCGCAGCGATCGCAGGATCTGCACGCGCTCGACCGTGTCGATGTCGGAGTGGAGGTAGCGGACCCGCACGCCGTTGTCGACGAGGTAGTCGGTCAGGTCCTCGGCCATCTTCTTGGTCAGCGTGGTGACCAGCACCCGCTCGTCGGCCTCGGCCCGCGCCCGGATCTCCTCCATGAGGTCGTCGATCTGGCCGGTGGTCGAACGGATCTCGACCTGGGGGTCGACCAGGCCGGTCGGGCGGATGATCTGCTCGACGATGCTGGAGGACTCGCGCCGCTCGTAGTTGCTGGGCGTGGCCGAGATGAACAGCCGCTGGCCGATCCGCTCGAGGAACTCCTCGAAGCGCAGCGGTCGGTTGTCCAGTGCGGAGGGCAGCCGGAACCCGTGGTCGACCAGGGTCTCCTTGCGCGAGCGGTCACCCTCGTACATGCCCCCGATCTGGGGCACCGTGACGTGCGACTCGTCGACGAACAGCACGAAGTCGTCGGGGAAGTAGTCCAGCAGCGTGAACGGCGGCTCGCCGGGCGCGCGTCCGTCGAAGTGACGCGAATAGTTCTCGATGCCATTGCAGAACCCGACCTCGCGGATCATCTCGAGGTCGTAGTTGGTGCGCATCTGCAGCCGCTGGGCCTCGAGCAACTTGTTCTGCGACCGGAGCTGCTCGAGCCGCTCGCCCAGCTCCTCCTCGATGGTCGTCGCGGCCCGCACGAGCGTGGAGTCCGACGTCACGTAGTGCGACCCGGGGAACACGGCGTAGCGCTCGAGGTTGCCCGACACCTCGCCGGTGACCGTGTCGACCCGCGCGATCCGGTCGATCTCGTCACCGAAGAACTCGACCCGCAGGGCCTTGTCGCTGTCGACCGGGAACACCTCGAGGGTGTCGCCCCGGACCCGGAACGTGCCCCGGACGAGGTTGAGGTCGTTGCGGCTGTACTGCAGGTCCACCAGCCGGCGCATGGTGCGCTCGAGCCCGATCTCCTCGCCGCTGCGCAGCCACAGGATGTGGTCGGCGTACTCCGACGGCGAACCCAGGCCGAAGATGCACGACACCGACGCGACCACCAGCGTGTCACGTCGCGACAGCAGCGCCATCGTGGCGCGGTGTCGCAGTCGCTCGATCTCGTCGTTGACCGACGAGTCCTTCTCGATGTAGGTGTCCGACGACGGGACGTAGGCCTCGGGCTGGTAGTAGTCGTAGTAGCTGACGAAGTACTCGACGGCGTTGTCGGGCAGGAAGTCGCGGAACTCGTTGGCGAGCTGGGCCGCCAGGGTCTTGTTCGGCGCGATGACCAGGGCCGGCCGGTTGACCTGTTCGAGCACCTTCGCGGCCGTGAAGGTCTTGCCCGTTCCCGTGGCCCCCAGCAGGGTCACGGCCTTCTCGCCGGCGCCCAGGGCGTCGACGATGCCGGCGATGGCCGCGGGCTGGTCACCGGCGGGCTCGAAGTCGCTGACCACGCGGAACGTGCCCGCCTGGCGATCGGTGCGCCCCGGCTGCACGGACTGGTCCGGCAGGTCGGGGACCTCATTCGCCCGGGGGGTCGTGGGGGGCAGGAGCGGCTGGGAAGTCGTGTTCGTCGTCATGCCGTCGAACTTACCCCCGGGGTCCGACAACCCACCCCGCCCCCAAGGTCACGGCGAGCGCGTGACGTCGGCGAAGATCGGGAGGTGGTCGCTGGCGGTGGTGGCGGGCACGTCGACGTCGCGGAAGGCCAGGTCGGGCGTGCCGAGGATCCAGTCGATGGTGTGGTCCGGCGCATCGGCCGGTGACGTGGGACGGATCTCGCCGTCCGCCTGGGCCGAGACCAGGCCGGTGGCGTCGAACCACGGGGCGATGTCGGGCGATCCGGGACGCGAGTTCAGGTCGCCGGCCAGCACCGTGCGCTCGGCACCGTCCCACGCCGCGAGCACCAACCGGGCCTGGTCCTGGCGGGTCGCGGTGGTGTCGTCCTGGTGTTGCAGGTGGATGCTGAACACCTCCAGCACGTCGTCGTCGAACGCGACGGAGGCGGCCACCCAGCCGCGCCGCATCGGGCCCTCACCCTTCGGCATGGTCCCGGAGCGCCAGCGCTGGATCGGCCGGGTCGACAGGACCGCGTTGCCGAACTGGTGGTCCGCGGCCGGCCCGTACACGAACTGGGCGTCCAGGCGTCGCCCCAGCCACGACGCGAGGTCGATCCCGCCGGCCAGGGGCCAGCCGCGGGCGACCTCCTGGAGCGCCATGACCTCCGCGCCCCCCTCCTCCAGCACGTCGGCGATGCGGTCGGGGTCCAGTCGTCCGTCGGTCCCCACCCCGGAATGGAGGTTGTACGTGGCCACGCGCACGCGTTCCTCCCCCGCCGGCCCGGACCCGTCCTCGCGGGCCGACCCCGGCCCGGTCAGCGCGAGCACGGCGGGCACGACCAGCACCGGTGCGACCGCCAGCACGGCCGTCACCGTCCCGGCCCGCCCGCGGTCGGCACCGCCGGCCTGGTCCACCGTCGCCTCCTCCACGGCGGTGGGCGGTGCCACCACGGCCGTGGCGACCAGCACCAGTGCGACGAACACGGGCCAGGTCGCCTGTGGCACGCCCAACGGGAGCTCGTAGGAGATCTGGTAGGGCAGCATGCCTGCCACGAGCACCAGGGCACCGATCCCGCCCCCGAGCCCGGTCCGCCAGGCGCGCCCCGGGGCCGACGGCGTCACCGACTCGGCCCGGGTCCCGGTCGCCCCCGCGCGGTCCAGCGCGGTGACGACCAGCACCCCGACCGCCCACTGGGCCGCCAGAACGAGCACGACGACGACCGGGCCGCCCACGGCGGTCGGTCCGGTGGCCAGCGCGGCGACCGCCACCACGGTGGTCGCCGCCACGCCGACCGCCACCCGCCGGGCGTGCCCGCTCCCGAGCAGGCCGCCGCACGCCAGGCCCAGCCCCACGACGACGACCGCCCCGGAGGCTGCCAGCCCCAGGCCGGCGGACGACGCCACGAACGCCGGACTGGCCAGTGCGAGCGTCTGCAGCGCCAGGACCGGGGCGACCACGATGGCCCCACGGAGCCGGTCGGGTCCCCATGGTCCGGTCGAGGCCACGACCCACCCCGTGGCGACCACGACCAGGGTGGCGATCGCCAGCCCGACGACCATGGCCGCCACCGACGACTGCCACGACGGGTCCCACGTCACGAAGGCCAACCGGATCCCGGCGTCGACCGCCAGGCCGACGAACAGCCCGGTGGTCGCCGCCCGCGCCCCCCGACGGGCGACCACGACCCGCACCACGAGCGGGAGCGTGACCAGGCCGGCCACGACCCCCGCCATCACCACGACCAGCGCCGGCGTGGCCTGGACCTGGACGACGACGCGAGCGCCGCCGAGCACCGCGCCGCCGACCCCCAGCAGCACCCTCGGGTGCACGAACCGACCGACGGGGGCCGCGAGCAGCGGCAGGGCGAACAGCACCGGCACCAGCCAGGCCGCGGTCAGGAAGCCGAGGTCCTCGGCCAGTGCGTACAGCAGCGGGAACGACACCCGCAGCAGTTCGGCCAGCACCGCGGCCACGACGACCAGCAGCACCGTCGCCGGTCGGGTCCGCGGGATGTCGGACACCTCGGGCACGGCGCTACTCGAACGTCTCGGTCACGTCCCAGCCCGGTGGGTACAGGCTCGGGATCCGCTCGGCCCGGTACATGCCCCAGCCCTCGCAGTGCTCGTCGTCCCGGGTGGTCAGCTGCCAGACGATGTCGTTGGTGGCCTCGTCGACCTCGACGAGCTGGCCGTGGACGAACGTCGTGTCGTCCTCGGCCTCGGGGAGCTCGCAGGCGGCGGTCTGGCCCCCGTGGGTGATCAGGACGCTGTGCCCGCCACCCTCGATGTCGAGCCGGTCGGCGTCGCCCACGAAGGAGGCGTAGACGTCCGGGTCCATGCGGTGCTCCCAGAGCTGCTCGATGGTCTGGGCCTCGGGGTCGATCGCGTAGCGGACCGCCCGGCTGTAGGGCTCGGGCGCGTCGTCGCGCAGGTTGCCGTTGTCGTAGAGCAGGATCGTGCCGTCGTCCTGGAGCTCGGGGGCGTGCTGGTGCCAGAACCACCGGCCGTCGCCGACCATCTCCCAGCCCGTGTCGACGCCGACCTCCCAGCGCAGTGACCCGGCCGGACCGCCCTCGTCGTCGACCGCGCGCAGGGCCCACAGCGAATCGGTGTGGCGGTTGGACACGAGCCAGGTGTCCCCGTCGTCGATCGGGATCACCGCGTTGGCGTGGGTCCAGTCACGTGGCTGGTACCCCTCCGGGAACTGCGGGTCGAGGTAGCCGGCCGAGCAGTAGTCGGACTCGACCGGACGCGGGTCGTCGCGGACGTCCTGGGCGTCGAAGAACGACAGCTCCTGCAGGACCTGGCCGTCCGCGGGATCGAACACGACCACCGCGTCGCCGACGATGTTCTCGACGTCGCCGGGCTCGGACGACTCGCACAGCCCGTCCGGGTAGGCGACCTCCTCGACGACCCGGGTCAGGGTGACGTAGTTGCCGTCCTCGGTCTCGAGCGTCTCGTGGTGGGTGCTGTGGACGTCCAGGTCGATGACCTCGCCGGGCGACAGCCCGTAGCCGCGGGCGCCCTCCTCGGAGCCCGTGGCGGTGCCGCGCCACTCCCCCAGCACCTCGCCGGTGGGTGCGATCAGTCGGGTGGAGTCCTCGTCGATGCCGAACAGGAAGTTGCCGTCGTCGTCGCGGACGAGCTGCTGCACCCGGCCGGGCTCGTTGTGGTACCAGACGATCCGACCCTCGGCGTCCACGACCTGGATGTAGCCGGCGTGGGTGTTCGGCTCGGCGCCGGCGACCGGGGGTCGGTAGATCGAGTTGAACAGGGTCAGGCCGGGGCTCATCCGCTCGGGCTGCGACACGTCGACCGTGATGGGCGGCAGCTGGTCGAGCGGCAGCGGGGTCGTCACCAGGGTTCCGACCTCGGCGCTCGCCACCTCGTCACCCGCGGCGTCGCGGACCGTGACCGCGACGTCGTAGGTCGTGTCGGCCAGCAACCCGAGCAACGGCACGTCGTGGCTGGTCGCGGGCGAGTCCGTCCCGCCGACCGTGAGCTGGTGACCGGGGGCGACGGCCCGGACCTCGACCGTGCTGGGGTCGCTCGTGGTGAGGCTGACCGTGCCACGGATGGCGTTGTCGGGATCGCGCGTGACCGCCACGTCGTCCGCGACGCCGCGCAGCCCCGAGGGCACGGTGCGGTACCAGCCGACGGCCAGCGCCACCAGGGCTCCCAGCACCACGACCAGCAGCAGCGGGGTCCGCCAACGTCGCACCATGGACGCCTCCTTCGCACGGGCCCGGACGCTAGCGCACCCCGACCCCCGAACACCGCCCACCTGCCCCGTCCGGACGGTCCCGGGCGTGCTCAGCCGGGGGCGGTGGAGAACGCCTCACGCAGGTCCTCGGCGACCGCCGGGGACACCTGCTCGACGCTGGCGAGGAGGGACTCGACGTCGGCGACGCCCAGGGCGTGGTCGGCGATCACCTGGCGGATCGCGTCGTCGACCACGTCCACCCCGTGCGCCTCGGCCGCGTCGACCCAGGCCGTGGCCGCCGTGCGGTAGATCGCCACGGAGTAGGTCGAGCCGTCCGGGAAGTCGGCTGCCGCCTGGGCCGGGGCCACGCGGTCGGGCTGGCCCTCGTCGGACAGGCTCCGGGCGGCCAGGCCGTCGGCGAAGGCCTGGCCGTCCTGGGCGAGGAACCAGCGCCAGGTGAGGTACTGCGCCAGCGGCTCGTCCACGACCGGGTCCGACAACGACCCGTTGCCGACGAGTGCGTGGAAGTACTGGTGGGCCCACTCGTGGGCGAGCGTGAACTCGGTGCCCACGTCGGTCGGCTGCCAGTACTCGGTGTCCTCGATGACCAGGCCCGGGAACTCCATCCCGGCGGCGGGCAGGATCGGAGCGCGGACGAGGTCCAGCTCGGGCCACGGAAGATCGCCCCAGCGCTCGGCGTAGGCGACCAGCTGGTCGTGGCTGACCTGGGCGACCGGTCTGTCGTCGGACCCGTCGTCGCTGGTCGCGACGACGACGGGCGCGGCCGCCCCGTCGCCGGCCACGGTGGTCGGGGTCGCGCCGTCCGGGAACCACGTCGCTGCGAGGTCGCGCAGGCCGAAGCCCAGTGCTCGCACCGTGCCCTCCGGGGTCGCGCGGTCCACCGCCCCCGTGCGCAGGGTGCCCTCGGGGACCGTGACGTCGACCACCCAGGTGCCGGCCGCGAACGCGCCCAGGTCACCCCACTGCGGGACGGCCCCGTCGTTGTCGGGCACCGCGACGACGGCGGGCAGCCAGTGGCCGAGGGTCACGACGTCACCGTGGTCGGCCAGGAGTCCGTAGCCGGCCGGTCCGCCCCCGGCGGCGAGGTCCTCGGCAGCAGGGAGGTCGTAGGCCACGTCCAGGTGGAGCACGACCCCGTCCGGGGCGGCTGCGCCGAGGTCGACGACCACCCGGTCCAGCTCGGGCTCGACCGTGGTCGTGACGTCGCTCCCGGTGACCGTGGCCGTGATCGCCAGCGAGTCCACCGAGGGCCCGATCGACTCGCTGGCGGCCAGGATCCGGAGCACGACCTGGTCGTCGGCGGCCGGCACGGCGACGGCCAGTGACGCGGTCACCCGGTCGCGGTCCACCGACGCCGACCCGACCGTGACCGGTCCGGCGCTCGTGGCCGCCTCGACCAGCGCTCGCTGGCTCTCCACGACCACCCCGTCCGCGGTGGCCAGCAGGTCCACGGCAGCCTGCTGGAGTTCGGCCACCGAGGCCGTGGCTGCGACGTCGGGGGTGGCCAGGAGGTCCGGCAGGGCCCACGACGTGGGCATCGGGCTGGCCTGTCCGTCCCGGTCGAGGGGACCGGTCGCCACGTCCGGCGAGACCGTCGCCGGCCCCGGGCTCGACGTTGGGCTCGACGTCGCGGTGGAGCCGGGTGTGGGCGTCGTCGACGGCACCGGCGTCGCCCGAGCCGTCGTGGGGGACGGCTGGCCGGACCCCGTGGACTCCGATGGCGTGCCACCGTCCGTGTCGCACGCCCCGAGCCCCAGGACCACCACCACGACGACCAGCACCACCCGTGCGCGCTCCCACCTCATCGCGGGCTCCGTCCCGGTCGTGGCATGCTCACGAGGTCGTGGCCCCGGCCGACCGCTGTCGCAGGTCGGTGACCAGGTCGGCGACCTGCCCGGCGAGGTCGTCGCGGGAGCCGCTGTTGTCGAGGACGTGGGTGGCGGCGGCACGTCGGGTGGCGTCGTCGACCTGGGAGGCCATCCGGGCGTCGACGTCGTCGGGGTCCATGCCGCGATGGGTCACCAGCCGGTCGCGTCGCTGCCGGGCCGGTGCCAGCACCACGACGAGCGCGTCCACGCTGTCGACCTGGTCGGTCTCGACCAGCAGCGGGTGGTCCAGCACGACGATCGCCTCGGGGTCGCGGGCCGTCGCGGCCCGGTGCCGGCGGCTGACCTCGGCGCGGATGGCGGGGTGGGTGATCGCCTCGAGCGCGGCGCGTTCGTCGTCGTCGCGGAACACGATCGCGGCCAGGGCGGCGCGGTCGAGCCCGCCACCGTCGTCGATGACGGTGTCCCCGAAGCGCTCCGCGATCGCCGCCAGCGCAGGCTCGCCGGGCTCGACCACCTCGCGCGCGATCGCATCGGCGTCGATCACCACCATGCCCGCCTCCGCCAGCATCCCCGCCACGGTCGACTTCCCACTCCCGATCCCGCCAGTGAGCCCCACGAGCATCAGTCGTGCCTCCCGATCGCGGACCCGGCCAACCTATCCCGGCAGGTCCCCACCCCCTCACCCACCCGCTTCCACCCCGTCGGTTGGGGACTGCGAAGGCGCTGATGGACGTCGAGACGACAACCGACTCGAGGTGGTCCGCGCGCTCGAGGGTGGCACGCGCGGCGGGAGTCAGGCGGTCAGCAGGCCGATGCCGAGCGTTGCGGCCCCGGCCGCCAGCGCAACTGCCCCCAGCCAGACCAGGACGATCAGGCGGTTCGGCTCGTGGACATCGGTGCCCATCGAGGAGAAGAAGAACCCGGCCGGCATCAGGATCGCCGCGACCGGCACCCCGCTGCGGGCCACCAGCGACGCCACTCCGGTGAGGTGGGTGGCGTCGGTCAGCACCGCGGTCAGCACGCCGAGGATCACGAGCACGCCGGCGTGGGCATGGCCGGCCCGGGCGAAGTTCATCTGGAACTCGGTCGCGGGTGCCCGCCCACGCACCAGCTTCACCAGGTACATCCCCCCGGTCTCGATGGTCACGAAGGCGAGCATCAGGATTCCCGCGAGCCGCAGGGCGGCGGGAGTGAGGACGAGGACCGGTTCCATGTCGGGCTCCGACGGCGGGCGGGACTGTTTCGTGACACCGTAACGTAACACTGTTGCGCGCACGTGGCAAGGGTGGTTGAATCGGGCCGACCGATGCGCGCCGCCCGACCGGAGACCACGCCGTGCCCCGACCACGCGTGCACGACCAGGAGACGGCTGACGCCCTGGTGGACGCCGCCGCCCGCCGCCTGCGTGCCGGCGGGCCCGGGTCGGTCAGCGTGCGCGCCGTGGCCGACGAGGCCGGCGTGTCGACCCGCGCCGTGTACTCCCTGTTCGGCTCACGCGACGAGTTGCTCGCCGAGCTGTACCGCCGGGGCTTCGCCGGGCTGGCCGCCGAGCTCGCGGACCACCCCGAGGGGCTCGACCCGCTTGCCGAGCTGCGTGCCCTGGGCGACGCCTACCGGCGCAGCGCCCTTGCCCGCCCGAACCTCTACCACGCCATGTTCGACGGTCCCCACGGGGTCGACGACCCCGACCCCGTCGCCCGCTCCGAGGCGACCTTCCACGTTCTGGTCGACGCGGTCCGTCGCTGTGTCGCGGCCGACCTGCTGGCCGGTGACCCGGTGCTGCTCGCCCGCCAGCTGTGGGCCCTGACCCACGGACTGGCCCTGCTGGAGCTGTCCGGCTCCCTGGGCGACGACCCCGAGCTGGTCTGGGACCAGGCGCGCCGCGCCATGGTCCTCGGACATGCAGGATCGGCCCTGGAGGAGCGAGGACTCGAACCGCCGGCCGGCTGAGACGTGCAGCTGCACGACGAGCGCCCCGACCGTTGCCGGCCGGGGCGCTCGTGGATGGTCGTGCGAGGCGCTCAGGCGTCCTCGGACGTCTCGGTGTCGTCGGCTGCCTCGGTGTCGTCGGAGGCCTCGGCCTCGTCGGAGGCCTCGGCCTCGTCGGACTCGTCGGTCGCCTCGACCTCGGCCATGTCGGCCTCGGCAGCAGGGGCTTCAGCCTCCGCCACGGGCTCGTCGGCGTCGTCGTCGGATGCCTCCTCGGCGTCGTCAGCCTCGGCGTCGTCCGCCGCGGGCTCCTCCGTCGTCTCGGCCGCAGCCTCCGGCGCGTCCTCAACAGACTCGGCAGCCTCGTCGGCAACCGGGGCCTCGTCGGCCTCGGCCTCGGGCTCGTCGGCCGGCTCCGGGTCGGGCAGCTCGGCCTCGGCCAGGGCGATCTCCTCGGGAGACGCACCCTGGTTCTGGACCAGTCCGGCCGCGGCCAGGGCACCGGCCAGCGACGAGCCGCCGCCACCGGAGCTGTCGTCGTCACCCGACGAGTAGGCGTGCTCGACGCCACGGGCGTCGTCCTCGTACGGGCTCTCCGGGTCGCCCTCGGTGGCCTGCTTGAGCGACAGGCTCACGCGACGACGGACCGTGTCCACGTCGATGACCTTGACGTCGATCTCGTCGCCGACGTTGACGACGGCCTCCGGCACCTCGACGTGGCGGTTCGCCAGCTCCGAGATGTGGACCAGGCCCTCGATGCCCTCGTCGACCTTGACGAACGCGCCGAACGGCACCAGCTTGGTGACCTTGCCCTCGACGATCTCGCCGACACCGACCTCGCGGGCGAACTTCTGCCACGGGTCTTCCTGCGTGGCCTTGAGCGACAGCGACACGCGCTCGCGCTCCAGGTCCACGTCCAGGACCTCGACGTCGACCTCGTCGCCGACCTCGACGACCTCCGACGGGTGGTCGATGTGCTGCCAGGACAGCTCCGAGACGTGCACCAGGCCGTCGACGCCACCCAGGTCCACGAAGGCCCCGAAGTTGACGATCGACGAGACGGTGCCGCGACGGATCTCGCCCTTCTGCAGCGACTGGAGGAACTCGGCGCGGAACTCGCTCTGGGTCTCCTCCAGGAACTTGCGACGCGACAGCACCACGTTGTTGCGGTTGCGGTCCAGTTCGATGATCTTGCACTCGAGCTGGGTGCCGACGTAGGGAGCCAGGTCGCGCACGCGACGCATCTCGACCAGGGACGCGGGCAGGAACCCACGCAGCCCGATGTCGAGGATCAGGCCACCCTTGACCACCTCGATGACGGTCCCGATGACGGTGCCGTCGTCGTTGTAGATGCCCTCGATCGTGCCCCAGGCGCGCTCGTACTGGGCGCGCTTCTTCGACAGGACGAGACGACCGAGGTCGTCCTCCTTGTTCATGACCAGGGCCTCGACCACGTCACCGACGCGCACGACCTCGTTGGGGTCGATGTCCATCTTGATGGACAGCTCGCGGATCGGGATGACGCCTTCGGACTTCCAGCCGATGTCCAGCAGGACCTCGTCGGGGTCGATCTTGACGACGACACCCTCGACGATGGAGCCCTCCTCCATCGACTTCATGGTGCCCTCGAGGGCAGCCTCGAACTCGTCGTCGGAGAGGTCGTTGTCGACGATCACGTCGCCGGTGGAGGTCATCGACGACCCGGGGTCGTCCATCACGACGACGGGGCCGGAGTCGGGCTGGCCCTCGGCGCCACCGTCACCCTCGGGGGCGGCGGTCTGGCCGGCCTCAGTGGTGTCAGTGCCTGCCTCGGGGGCGGCCTCGGCGTGGGCGGGATCCGGGGTCTGGGTCGCCTCGGCCTCGTCGGAGGTGGTGCTGGTGGTGCTCTCGGTGGTGGTGGTCTGGTCGCTCATGGCTTCGCTTCGTTGTCGGGGCGGCGCGCGGCCTCGGTCTGCCGGGCACCGGGTCATCGGTGGATGACACGGGTGGACGATCGTGCGATCGGGTTGTGGTCGTCCGGTGACGGTGGCATGACCACCGCGGATGGTCGGCACCGCCCTCGCGTGGGCGTGCACCATCGTTGCGCTCGGACGACGGAACGGGTGGACCACGTCCACCCGTGTGCCTCCATGGTCCCCCATCCGGGCCGGGAATGCAATCCCGCGGCCGTGGCCCGGTCTGCATCGGCCCGCCAGTACGGTCGCAGCCCCACGGACGTGTCCGCGGGACGACCTGTGGAGGACTGCTCCCATGACCCACCCCGACGCTCCCCGACCCGGCACCGCGCCCGGGGGCGACGCGACGGTCGACGAGCTCGTCGTGGTCGCCGCGGCCGTGGCCGAGGCGGCCCGCCACGAGGCCATGTCGGCCTTCCGCACGCCGTTGTTCGTCGAGGACAAGCATGACGACGGTGGCTTCGACCCGGTCACCATCGCCGACCGCACGGCCGAGGCGGCGATGCGCACCGTGCTGCGCGAGCGGCGACCCGACGACGCGGTCGTCGGCGAGGAGCTCGAGGACACCCCCGGCACGTCCGGACTGACCTGGGTGCTGGACCCCATCGACGGGACCCGCGCGTACATCTGCGGCCTCCCGACCTGGGGGACGCTGGTCGCGGTCACCGACGGCACCCGTCCGTTCCTGGGCGTGATCGACCAGGGACACACCGGCGAACGCTTCGTCGGCATCAGCCACGGCGACCGACGCGAGGCATGGCTCGAACACCGGGACACCACGACACCACTGGCCGTGCGTGACGGCATGGACCTCGCGCACGCGACCCTGTTCACGACCTTCCCCGAGGTCGGCACCCCCGACGAGCGGGCGGCCTTCGAGCGAGTCCGGGACCGGGTTCGACTGACTCGCTACGGCACCGACTGCTACGCCTACGCCATGCTGGCGGCCGGGCACGTCGACCTGGTGATCGAGGCCGGGCTGTCACCCCACGACGTGGCCGCACTCGTGCCGATCGTCGAGGGCGCCGGTGGCGTCGCGACCTCGTGGACCGGTGGACCCGGCCACGACGGCGGTCGGTTCCTCGCGGCAGCCACGCCCGACCTGCACCGGGCGGCGAGGCAGGCACTCGCCGCCTGATACGTCCGAGATGCTGTCCGAACGGTCGTGGAGGACGACGCTGGCCGTGGCGGCCCAGCGGTAGGTTCGGCCGCAAGGCAAGGATCTCCTCATGTTCGGTCGTTTCCGCACCTCCTCGTCGTCGCGGGCGCACGGCGGCACCGCCCTGGTCGAAGGTGGCGGCCCAGTGCCCGACGACCTCCCCCGTGACGCGTTCTTCGCCCGGCCGCTGCAGGTCAGCGAGCTGGTGACCAAGGTCGAGGAGCACGAGGACGGGGTGCGAGTCAGCTTCGTGGCCACCGTCAAGGACGCCGAGGGCAAGCGCTGCCCCGACATCGCCGTCCATGCCCGGGTCCGGGGGCCGCACCGGGCCGCCACCGGCATGGGTCACACCTCGATGATGGGCAAGGTCACCTTCCGGATGTCCGGGCCGGCCGGCGAGTACACGTGCGTCGTCGAGGACGTCGCGGGTGGCGCCCTTGGGCTGGACGAGGACGCGAGCACCCTGCGGGCGACCGTGACGGCGTAGCCGCCCGCGCTCCTATCCTGTTCGCATGGAACCCACTGCCCTGACCATCGTCAGCCAACTGATCGTCGACGCCCAGACGCGTCACGGCGCCGCTGCCGTGCGCCGGCTCGACGTCGACCCGGACCTGCTCGACTCGAGCATGGACCAGGTGCTCGAGCTGGGAGGTGCGGTGGGCCTGGACTGGTGCCGCGTCGACGGCGTCGAGGTCCACGGCCTGCCCGACGACGTGGACCTCGCCCGCGCGTGGCTCCACGGCGACGACGAGCCGCATCCGCTCACGCCGCTTGAGGACGACTAGTCCGCCGGTGTCGGCGACGTCCCTCGTTCGACGCGCCGCCGCAGGCCCCGCACCATCGCGGCCTCCATGACCCGGTGACCGGGTCCCAGCAGCAGTTGCAGCGCCACGGCCCGCGTGCGTCCCGGACCGGCCCACATGCTGGTCGTGGTCTCCAACCGGGTGAGGACGTCGCCGTCGTCGCGGCGACGGGCACGCAACGCGAACCGCCACACCAGTGCCAGGTCGGTCGTCGCGATCCTGCTCCGGTGGTGGAACTCCAACAGCCGGGGGCGGTCACGGGTCGCCACGACCAGCTCGGCGCCACGCCCGAGTGGCACGGTGTCGCCCGCGTCCAGCGCCTGCAGCTCCGGCGCGATCCGGTCGAGCGAGCGCCACCCGTCGAGTGATCCCTGCAGCCCGATGACGCGTTCCAGCAGGTCCAGCGAGTACCACCCGGCGCGCCCGTCCCCGATCTGGACGAGCCAGGGCCAGACGTCGTCCGGGGGCGCGGCCAGGACCGTGACCCGGCGATGGTGCAGGTCCGCCGTACGCGCGGGCGGCGCCATCGGACCGGCCACGTCAGTGCTTCTGGGCGTCGAACCAGGTCGTGCCCGTCGCGGTGTCGACCTCCAGCGGGACCGCGAGGTCGGCGACCGAGGCCATCGCGTCGGTCACCAACCGGGTGGCCGACGCGACCTCGTCGTCCGGGCACTCCAGGATGATCTCGTCGTGGACCTGCAGGAGCATCCGTGAGCGCATCCCGGCCGCGGCGAGCTGCTCGTCGACCGCGATCATCGCGAGCTTGATGATGTCGGCCGCGGTGCCCTGGATCGGGGCGTTGAGCGCCATCCGCTGGGCCATCTGCTGGCGGTTGCGGTTGGCCGACACGAGGTCCGGGAGGTAGCGCCGTCGGCCGAACAGGGTCGTGGTGTAGCCGTCGCGCGTGGCGTCCACGACCGCGGCCTGGAGGAACTCGCCCACCAGCGGGAACCGGTCGAAGTAGGCGTCGACGATCTCGGTCGCCTCGTCCGGCGGGATCCCGAGCTGCTGGCCCAGCCCGTACGGGGTCAGGCCGTAGGCGAGGCCGTAGTTGACCGCCTTGGCCCGGTCGCGCAGGCCCGCGTCCACGTGCTCCAGTGGCAGGTCGAACACCTTGGCGGCGGTCGTCGCGTGGATGTCCTCGCCGGAGCGGAACGCGTCGAGCAGGCCGACGTCCTGGCACAGGTGGGCCATGACCCGCAGCTCGATCTGGCTGTAGTCGGCGACGAGCAGCTGGTCGAAGTCGCCGCCCACCGTGAACGCCCGCCGGATCTCGCGACCCTCGGCCCGACGGACCGGGATGTTCTGCAGGTTGGGGTTGGACGAGCTGAGCCGACCGGTCGCCGCGACCGTCTGCGACAGGGTCGTGTGGATCCGGCCGGACTCGTCGTCGACGAGCGGGGGCAGGGCGTCCACGTAGGTCGTCAGCAGCTTGGTGACCTCGCGCCACTCCAGGATCGCCGGGACGATCGGGTGGCTGTCGATGATGTTGCCCAACTGGGTCGCGTCCGTCGACCAGCCGGTCTTGATCCGCCGGGTCTTGGGCAGCTCGAGCTCGGTGAACAACACCTCCTGGAGCTGCTTGCCCGACCCGACGTTGAACTCGTGGCCGGCGTGGTCGTGGATGGTCAGCTCGAGGTCCCGGGCCCGCTCCGTCATGGTGGTCGACATCTCCGCCAGGACGTGGCGGTCGACCGCCATCCCGGCGCGCTCCATGCCGGCCAGCACTCCGACGAGTGGCAGCTCGACCTCGTCCAGGAGCTTGCGCTGGTCGCGCTCGTCCAGGGCGGTGGCCAGGACCTCGGCCAGCTGGCGCACGGCCTCGGCCCGCAGCGCGCGGGCCTCCCACTCGTCGTCGCCCACGTCCAGGCTCAGCTGGTCGTCGGACCCGCGGCCCTCGGCCACCTCGAGGCGACGCTGGAGGTACTGCAGGGCGAGGGCGTCGAGGCTGAACGAGCGCTGGGCCGGGGCGAGCAGGTAGGCGGCCAGCTCGGTGTCGATCACGACCGCCTCGAGCTCGACCCCCAGTCCCCGGGCGACGTGGTCGAGCACCTTGGCGTCGTGGGCGACCACGGCGTGGCTGCCGGCCAGCAGCTCGGCCAGCGCGGTGCGGTCGTCGTCGGTGGCCTCGTCGAGCCGGAGGCTGACCGGGTCGACGTCGGCGTGGGACAGGCCGATGGCATCCAGCCGGAGGTGCGGCACCCGGTCCGACACGTCGGCCACCACCCCGACCGGGGCGTCGGTGGCATCGATGCCGCCCAGCCACCCCCGCAGCTCGCCACCGTCGAGTCGGCGCGGCACGCGCTGGAAGCCGCTGGCCTGGGTGTCGGCGATGTCCGCCTCGAGGACCTCGTCGGCGAACCGGTCGTACAGGGCGCGGAACTCCAGTGTCGCGAACAGCTTGCGGATCGCGTCGGCGTCCCACGGGCTCAGCCGCAGCTGGTCCAGGTCCACCTCCACGTCGACGTCGCGCCGCAGCCGCATGACCGCGACGTTGGTGCGGACCTGGTCCTGGTGCTCGACCAGCATCGCGGGGACCTTCTTGCCCCCGACCTCGTCGATGTTGGCATAGACGCCGTCGACGTCGCCGAACTGGTTGACCAGCTTGGCGGCGGTCTTGTCGCCCACGCCGGGGACACCGGGGAGGTTGTCGGAGTTGTCGCCCCGCAGTGCCGCGGCGTACACGTACTGCTCGGGCCGGATCCCGTAGCGGTCCTCGACCGCGTCGGGCGTCATCTCGGCCATCTCGGTGATGCCGCGGAGCGTGTAGAGCACGGTCAGGTGCTCGCGCGGCAGCTGCATCGCGTCGCGGTCGCCGGTCACGATGTAGACGTGCCAGCCGTCGTCGACCGCGCGCTCGGCGATGGTGGCCAGCACGTCGTCGGCCTCGATCCCGGCGACGGTCAGCACGGGCAGCTGGAGGACGTCGCAGACCTGCTTGATGAGGTCGACCTGGGGTCGGAACTCGTCGGGCGGTGCGGACCGGTTGGCCTTGTACTCGGGATAGGCCTCGGTGCGGGCGATGTCGCGGCCCTTGTCGAAGGCCACGGCCACGCCGTCCGGCTCGCGGTCCCCCAGCATCTTGATCAGCATGGAGGTGAAGCCGTAGACGGCGTTGGTCAGCATGCCCGTCTGGGTCCGCAGGGTGTCCGGCAGGGCGTAGAAGGCGCGATAGGCCAGGGAGTGGCCGTCGAGCAGCAACAGCGTGGGACGTTCCTCGGCCACCGGGACTCCTGTGGGTGCTGTGGGGAGATGTTCTGGGAGGTGTCGGACGATGCCTGACGAGTCTAGGACCCCCGTGCGCCACCCGGTCCGTCCACCCGCCGCCGCCCCGACCCCGATGCCCCGGGCGTTCGCGACCGACCGACCCGGCACCGAACGCCATCCAGCCCCTCCCTCCACGACCGCCTGGCGTTCGCGACCGACCAACCCGGCACCCAACGCCATACAGCCCCTCCTCCACGACCGCCTGGCGTTCGCGACCGACCAACCCGGCACCCAACGCCATCCAGCCCCGACCTGCACGACCGCCTGGCGTTCGCGACCGACCATCCCGGCACCGAACGCCAACGCGCGGGCCCGGACGCAGACCCGTCCGGAGCGGGGCGGTCTCGGCGGGCACGCAGCTTCCGACCCCGCCCCCGGCCATGGAGTTGTGAGCGCAGCGAGCAACTCCAACGTGCCCGGACAGACCCGGGTCCGAAGCACCATGGGTCTCGGCGGGCACGCAGCATCTACGCTGCGAGGTCGACCCGCCGACGATGCCGGGGCGACGAGCCGAACGAAGGATCCAGGCGTGTCCGTGCTGCTGACCGAGCGCGACGACCGGGGCGTGGTGACGCTGACGATCGACCGGCCCGAGGTCCGCAACGCGATGTCGCCGGAGCTCATGACCGCCCTCACCGACACCCTGGCCGACCTGGCCGACGACCCGGACGTGCGGGTGGTGGTCCTGACCGGGTCCGGCGAGGTGTTCTCGGCCGGTGGGGACCTGGAGTGGATGCGGGAGGGGGTCGACAAGGACCGGGCCGAGCACGAGGCCGACTCGGCCCGCCTCGCCGACGTCTTCCGGGCGGTCGACGAGTTCCCCGCCCCGGTCGTGGGCCGGATGAACGGCCACGCCATCGCCGGCGGCACGGGCCTGATGTGTGCGTGCGACGTCGTGGTCGCGGTCCGTGGCGCGAAGATGGGCTTCACCGAGGTCCGGCTGGGGATCGCCCCGGCGACGATCTCGCGGATCGTGCTGCCCAAGATCGGCCCCTCGGCAGCCCGTCGCTGGTTCCTGACCGGCGAGCTGTTCGACACCGAGGTGGCGCGCGACATGGGCCTGGTCCACGAGGTGGTCGCGCCCGACGAGCTCGACGACCGCGTCGAGGAGGTCGTGTCCGCACTGCTGCTCGGCGCGCCGGAGGCCCAGCGCCGCACGAAGACCCTGGTCCGCGACGTGCTGGCGGACCCGGTCGACGCCGACCGCCACACCATCCCGGTGATCGCCGACCTGCGGGTCTCCGCGGAGGGCCAGGAAGGCATGGCGGCCTTCTTCGAGCGACGTCCCGCCGCGTGGGTGCCGACCGACGGCGCGTCGTCGTGAGCATCACCACCGTCCTGGTCGCCAACCGTGGCGAGATCGCCCGTCGGGTCCTCGCGACCTGTCGGTCCCGGGGCCTGCGCACGGTCGCGGTCCACAGCAGCGTCGACGCCGACGCCCCCCACGTGCACGAGGCCGACCTCGCCGTCGCGCTGTCGGGCGAGCCGGTCGCGGCCTACCTCGACGTCGACGCCATCGTCGCCGCCGCGGTCGACACCGGGGCCGACGCCATCCACCCGGGCTACGGCTTCCTGTCCGAGAACCCGGCGCTGCCCCACGCCTGCGAGGCGGCCGGGGTCACCTTCGTCGGTCCCTCCGCCGACGTCATCACGCTCATGGGCGACAAGGCCGCAGCCAAGGAGGTTGCTGCCGACGCCGGGGTGCCGGTGCTGCGCTCGATCGACCCCGCCGGCCTCGACGACGCCGCGCTGCGCCAGGCGGTCGACGAGCTGGGCCTGCCCGTGCTGGTCAAGGCCGTGTCGGGCGGTGGCGGCAAGGGGATGCGCCGGGTCGACGACCTCGACGACCTCGCGGACGCCGTCGCCGGGGCTGCCCGCGAGGGGGCCGCCTCCTTCGGCGACGACCGGCTGCTGATCGAGCGCTACGTCACCGCACCGCGCCATGTCGAGATCCAGGTCGCGGGCGACGTCCACGGTGGTGCCGTGCACCTGTTCGAGCGGGACTGCTCGGTCCAGCGTCGCCACCAGAAGGTCGTCGAGGAGGCCCCCTCCCCCGCGCTGGACGCCACGCTGCGCGAGGAGATGGGCGCGGCTGCCGTCGCCCTGGTCGAACGGGTCGGCTACGTCAACCTCGGCACGGTCGAGTTCATCCTCGACACCACCGGCGGCGGGACCGACTTCTTCTTCCTCGAGATGAACACCCGACTGCAGGTCGAGCACCCCGTCACCGAACTGGTCACCGGACTGGACCTGGTCGGCTGCCAGCTCGACATCGCCGACGGCGGCCACGTCCCCGAGCGCCCCGACCAGCCCGACGGCCACGCCATCGAGGTGCGCCTGTACGCCGAGGACGCCGCGGCCGGCCACCTGCCCCAGACCGGCCGGCTGGACCGGTTCGCGATCGGCGGCACCGACGTCCGGGTGGACGCCGGCGTCGAGCCCGGCAGCGTGGTCAGCCCGCACTACGACCCCATGCTGGCCAAGGTGATCGCCCACGGCGCCGACCGTGAGCAGGCCCGCACCCGGCTGGTCGCCGCCCTGCGCAACGCACGGGTGACCGGGGTCGTGACGAACCTCGCCCACCTGGCCGACGTCCTGGACCATCCGGCGTTCGCCGCCGGGGACGTCACCACGTCGTTCCTCGACGACCACCTCCCGGACTGGGCACCACCGGACCTCGGGGACCACGAACTGGTCGCGGTCGCCGCCACGCTGGCCGCGACCGCGGACCGCGCTGACCCGACGCCGGACCCGTGGACGGTGCTGGGCCCGTGGCGCCTCGCGGGTGGCGGTGGCTGGACGCTCGACCTGGCCGGGGCGACCTGGCGGGTCGCCACGGACCCGGAGGGCTGGCGGGTGCGTCGCACCGACGCCGACGGCGACCAGCCCCCCACGATCGTCGGTCGGGTCAACGGACCGGCGGCCGACGGGACGCTGGTCGTCGAGGTGGACGGGGTCGACCGGCGGATCACTGCCGACCGGGACGGCGACCACGCCTGGGTGACGATCCCCGGCCGGGGATCGTTGCGGGTGGCAGCGCCACGCCGGGTGCGCCACCTGGCCGAAGCCGCCGTCGCCGGAGCCGCCACGCTGGGCTCACCGATGCCGGGCCAGGTCGTCGACGTGCCGGTCGCCGTGGACGACCACGTCGCCGCCGGGGACGTCCTGGTCGTGGTCGAGGCGATGAAGATGGAGCACCCCGTGACCGCCCCGGGACCGGGCACGGTCACCGCGATCGAGGTCACGGTCGGCGACGCGGTCGCTGCCGACCAGGTGCTGGTCGGGTTCGAGGTCGACGAGGAGGACCCCGATGCGTCCTGACCTTCCCGAGCAGGTCCGGATCGTCGAGGTCGGCCCGCGTGACGGGCTCCAGAACGAGCCCGGCGTGGTCCCGACCGAGGTCAAGGTGGCGTTCATCGACCGGCTGTCGGCCACGGGCCTGCAGGCCGTCGAGGTGACCTCCTTCGTCCACCCGAAGTGGGTGCCGCAACTGGCCGACGCCGCCGAGGTGATGGCCGCGATCGGGGACCATCCCGGCGTCGCGCACCCGGTGCTGGTGCCCAACGAGGTCGGGCTCGACAAGGCCCTGGCCGCGGGCGCGACCGAGGTCGCCGTGTTCGCCGCGGCCTCCGAGGCCTTCTCGCAGGCCAACCTCAACACCGACATCGCCGGCTCGCTGGCGATGTTCGCCCCGGTCGTGCAGCGAGCCCGCGAAGCCGGGCTGGACGTGCGGGGCTACGTGTCGACCGTCCTGGGCTGCCCGTTCCAGGGCGACGTCCCGCACGACGACGTCCTGCGGGTCACCGCCGCGCTGCTGGAGATGGGCGTGTACGAGGTGTCGCTGGGCGACACCATCGGCGTGGGAACACCGGGCGCGATGCAGGACCTCCTCGACCGCCTGGTCGACGAGGTCGGGGTCGCGTCCTTGGCCGTGCACTGCCACGACACCTACGGCCAGGGGTTGGCCAACACGCTCGCGGCCTTCGAGGTCGGCGTCACGACGGCCGACGCCTCGGCCGGCGGGCTGGGTGGCTGCCCGTTCGCGCCCGGGGCCACCGGCAACCTCGCCACCGAGGACCTGGTCTACGCCCTGCACGGCTCGGGCGTCGCCACCGGGGTGGACCTCGACGCGCTGGTCGACACCAGCGCGTGGATGGCACGGCGGCTGGGCCGCCCGTCACCGTCCCGGGTCGTCACCGCCACGCTCGCCACGCGCGAGACCGCGGACCGCTGACACCCGAGCGGGTGCACGACCGAGCGGAACCCGCACCCATCCGCACCCGCTCGAGGGGATCGGGCCGGGCTGGCAGGTGCGGGTCAGACCAGGACGGTGGCGGCGGCGGTCAGGAAGCGGTCGATCTCGTCGGGGGTGCCGACCGTGACCCGGATGCTGGAGGGCATGTCGTAGGGCAGCAGTCCACGCACGCCCACGCCCTGGTCGGCGAACGCGTCGATCACCGGTGCGGCGGGGCCGTCCACCTCGAAGGTCACGAAGTTGCCGAGGCTGGGCGTGTGGGGCACGCCGAGGTCGGCCAGGCCACGCTCGACCTGTTCCCGCCCGGCCAGCGTGCCCCGGACCGTCGCTTCGAGGTGCTCGGTGTCGTCCAGGGAGGCGACCGCCGCGGCCTGGGCCGGTGCGGCCACGTTGAACCGGGTCCGCCAGGCATCCACCTCGCCGACCAGGCTGCGGGGACCCATCACGTAGCCCACCCGCATGCCGGCCAGCGCGTGGGCCTTGGAGAAGGTCCGCATGACCAGCATGCGGGGGTGCTCCAGCCCGAGCTCGGCGACGGTCGCGTAGCCACGGTGGCCGACCGCGAACTGGTGGTAGGCCTCGTCGATCACCAGGGTGACGTGCCGTGGCGTGCCCTCGACCAGGGTGGTGAGCTCGTCGGCGTCGAGGTGCGCCCCGGTCGGGTTGCCCGGGTTGTCCACCACGACCAGCCGGGTGTGCTCGTCGATGGCCCCCACCAGGGCATCGACCGAGCGCTGGTAGCCACCGGCGTCGTCGACCGCGGGGCCGCCCGTCGCCACCTCGACGTAGTCCACGCCGGCGTTGCGAGCCGCCAGTCGATAGACGATGAACGCCCGCTCGAAGGTCAGCACGTCCCCGCCGTCCCGGCACTCGTGCCCGATGGCGTCCATCAGCAGGGCCGCGGAGCCGGTGCCGACGGCGATCTCCTCGACGTCGCGGTCCTCGTGCGCGGCGATGGCCGCCCGCAGCTCGGTCGCCTGGTCGTCGCAGTAGCGGTGCGCCTCGGGGACGGCGGCGGTCATCGCCGACACGGCCCGGGGTGAGGGCCCGAACGGGGCCTCGTTCGACGAGAGGCGGACCTCCATGCCCACGGGGGGTCCGACGGCGGCGGCGGAGTCGAGGCTCACAGGTACAGCCCTGTCTTCGAGTCGGTTCGGACCGAGGCCACGGCATGCACGTCACGCTCGCGCACGACCAGGTAGGTGTCACCGCGGACGTCGACCTCGATGGCGTCCTCGGGGAGGTACAGGACCTCGTCGCTCGGGGCGACGTGGCGGACGTGCGGGCCGACCGTCTTGACCTCGCCCCACAGCCCCTTCCGGTCGACCGACTGCGCGGTCGCCGGGATCAGGATCCCACCACGGCTGGTCCGCTCGCCGCCGTCGGGCACCGCGATCATCACCCGGTCCCCCATCACCTGGACGCTGCGTCTGGCCTCGTCGTCGTCGCTCATGGCTCCGTCGCGGTGTGGGCATCGGGGAGGTCGGGGGGCGTCGCACGGCGGCACCCGTGGGCGGTCTGGCGCGAGACGGCCACGACCACCGGGGCGGCACCCGGACCCGTCGAGTCTGCCCGATCGGGGACGGACCTGCAGTGGTGGCGCGCCGCCGGGCGACGTGACCCGGGTCTCACGCCCGGTTGACGACCCGGTGAACGGCGGGGACGACGGCGGCCAGGTAGCGGCCGAGCCGGACGAACGAGCGGCCCTGCTCGCGGAAGTGGTAGCGGATGGGCACCTCACGGTAGGCGAACCCCTTCGCGAGGAGGTCGAGGGTCAGGACCTGCGCGTAGTTGAAGTCATGGGCCACGACGGCCCGCTCGGCCGCCGCCGGGGACAGCGCCCGGTAGCCCGACTGGCCGTCGCTGATCGGCGTCCGGGCGGTCCAGGCGGTCCAGCGGGTCAGGACGACGTTGCCGAGGCGCCGGTGGGGCAGCATCCGCTCGATGTCGCCGTCGAAGCGACTGCCCACGACGTAGTCGGCCGTGCCGTCCAGCACCGGGCGGACCAGGTCGGCGAGGTCGGCCGGGTCGTACTCCCCGTCGGCGTCACAGAACGCGACCGCCACCGCGTCGCGAGCGGTGGCCTGTGCGAAGCCCTCGCGCACGGCCGCCCCCAGCCCGCGGTTGCTGGGCATCCGGACCACCTCGGCGCCCGCGAAGGTGGCGCGCCGGGCCGTGTCGTCCGTCGAGCCGTCGTCGATGACGAGGCAGACCACGTCGTGGCCGTCCACCGTGGCGGGGCACCGCGCCACGACGTCGGCGACGGTGGCCTGCTCGTCGTGGGCCGGCAGGAACAGCACGACCGGACCGCTCGCCGGCCGGTCCACACGGCGCCCACCACGGTCACGGCCACGGCCAGCACGGCCGCGGCCACCGCACCCCCGCGGGTCAGCGACCACAACAGGCCACCGGACGCCACCAGCGCGAGCGCCACCAGCGCCACGAGGTCCAGCCCCCGGAGCAGGACCGTCGACGCACCCGCGGTCGCCGCGTCCACGTCGGTGCGCCGGGCCGCCGAGACGACCCGCAGCGGCTCGCCCAGGCGCAGCGGCAACACGTGGTTCCCGCCCAGGGCGAGGTGGATCCCTGCCAGCGACTGCCCCAGCGGCAGACGCGGGACGACGTACTGCCAGACCCGTGCACGCACGAGGAAGGCCGTCCCGTAGACGGCCAGGACCACGACCAGCGACCAGGGATCGGCCAGCATCCGGCCCCACGCGAGCGCCCAGGTCCCCGGGTCCACGGCGCGCACCACCACGACCAGCGCGACCACCGAGAAGGCCGTCACCAGGACCCCCGCCAGCCCGGCGCGACGGCGAGTCGTGGAGGTGCGTGGGGGCTTCGGCGTCGTCAGCGGCGGCTCGCCGGGTCCCCGGCTGGGACCGGGCGGGACGACGTCGAGGTCAGGGGCGGACATTTCGGCCTCGCGGGGCGTGGGCAACGGCACGAGAAGTTAGGGCAGCCTAAACTAACTTGCCAGTCGACATCCGATCGAACCCAGGCTCCACGACCATGCCCCGACTGCTCGTCACCGGCGCGGCCGGCTTCATCGGCCGTCACGTCGTGGCTGCCGCGACCGCGGACGGCTGGGAGGTCGTCGGGCTGGATCGTCGCCGGTGGGCCGCGGGACCTGCCGAGCACGCCGTGGTGGCCGACCTCCACGACGCCGTGACCCGTCCGCTGCTCACCGAGGTCGACGCCGTCGTCCACCTGGCGGGCGCGCCGGGCGTGCGTGACGACCGCCCGGACGTGGCACGACGGCGGTGGAGCGACAACGTGGGCGCCACGGCCGTGGTCGCGGAGGGACTGCCCCGTGACCGCCCCCTGCTCGTCGCGTCGTCGTCGTCGGTCTACGGCGGGGCCGGCCGGGTCGGTCGCCACCGACCCTGCCACGAGGACGAGCCCCTGGCCCCACGGGGTGGCTACGCACGCTCCAAGGTCGCGGTCGAGCAGGTGCTCGCACGCACCCGGACCGGGCCAGGTCCCACGGTGGTGGTGCGACCGTTCACCGTGGCCGGCGAGGGCCAGCGCCCCGACATGGCCCTGGCGAGGTGGCTGGCGGCAGCGCGGGCTGGCCAGCCGATCGAGGTGTTCGGGTCGCTCGACCGGCGGCGCGACGTCACCGACGTCCGCGAGGTCGCCGCGGCCATGCTGCGCCTGCTCGACGGTGGCCACCACGGCACGTTCAACCTCGGCAGCGGCACGACCCACAGCCTCGGCGACCACGTCGACGCCGTCGCCGCCGTCGTCGGGCGCCGACCCGAGGTCCGGGTGGTGGCGAGCCACCGACGCGAGGTCGCGACGACCTGGGCGGACACGACCCGGCTCGAGACCGCGGTCGGCGGGCTGGCAGCGACCTCGCTGGTCGACCTGGTCGCCCGCCAGGCGACCGCGCAGCCGGTCGTCGAGCACGCCGGCGGACGACCGGTCGCGGCGCACCCGTGAGATCCGACGTCCGCTGGGCCGTGGTGGCGGCCACGGTCGCCCTGGTGGCGGCACTCGCCGGCCTGGCCGTCCCGGCCACGTACGGCGCCCGCACCACGGCCGACGAGCCCCACTACCTCCTGACCGCCCTCAGCCTGGCCGAGGACGGCGACGTCGACATCGCCGACGAGTTGGCCGACGAACGGTGGCGTTCCTTCCACCGGGTCGAGCTGCCGCTGCAGGAGCGCGTGCTCGCCGATGGCCGGATGGTGTCGCCCCACGATCCGCTGCTGCCGGTCCTCCTGGTCCCCGGCGTCGCCCTGGGCGGGTGGGTCGGCGCCAAGATCGTCCTGGCACTGCTCGCGGCGGCGACGGCCGGCGCCACGGTCCTGCTGGCGACCCGTCGTCTCGCCGTCGCGGCCCCGCTCGCGGGGGTGGTCACGGCCGTGGCGTTCGCTTCGTGGCCGCTGGCCGCCCATGCGACCCAGGTCTATCCCGAGATGGCGGCGGGACTGGCCGTGGTGCTGGGGACCGGCGCGGTGACCGCCCGGCGACTCCACCTGCGCCACGTGGTCGTGCTGGTGCTCGCGGTGGTCGCGCTGCCCTGGTTGGCCGTCAAGTACGCACCCGTCGCGGCAGCCCTGGCCGCCGCGGCGCTGTGGCGACTGCGGTCCCGCCCTCGCGTCGTCGCGGCGACGGTCGCGGTCCTGGCCGTCGCCGGCGTCGTCTACCTGGTCGTCCACCAGGTCGTGTGGACCGGGTGGACCGTCTACGCGTCCGCCGACCACTTCGTCGAGCGGGGCGAGTTCTCGGTCGTGGGCTTCGCACCCGACCCGATCGGTCGCAGCCGGCGGCTGGTCGGACTGCTGCTCGGACGGGACTTCGGCCTGGTCGTGTGGCAGCCCGCGTTCCTGGTCGTCCCGGCGGGCGTGGCGGTCGGGCTGCGGGACCGGGTCGGCCGGGTGCTGGTGCTGGTCGCGGCCGCGGGCTGGCTGACGGCCACCTTCGTCGCGCTCACGATGCAGGGCTGGTGGGTCCCGGGGCGCCAGGTCGTGTTGGTACTGCCCCTGCTGGTCGTGCTGGTCGCGACCTGGCTCGATCGTTCGCCCCGACCCTGGGCCGTGCCCGTCACCGCCGTGCTGGGGGCGCTCGGGCTCGTGACGGGCGGCTGGCTGGTCGTGGACGGCCTGTCGGGGGCGCTGACCTGGGTGGTCGACTTCGCCAGCGTGGGCGACCCCCTGCACGGCCTGCGTCGCGCCGTCCTCCCCGACTACCTCCGGGTCACCGGACGGACCTGGGCACTCCAGGCGGCGTGGACCTGCGCCCTCGGCGCCCTCGCCTGGCTGGGATGGCGCGACGGCGACCCGGTCAGGAGTCGGCGAGCCTGAGCGTCTCGGCCAGGCGCGAGGCCTCGTCGCGGGCCAGGTCCGGGTCGCCACCGACCCAGGCGGCACCCAGCACCAGCACCGTCCCGACGCCGGGCACCGGAGCGGTCGTCGCGACGGCGTACTGGGTGAACCCGCTCGCGGGCCCCTTGATGCCGGAGCCGGCGCTGCCGTTGGCCTCCCGGCAGGCCACCAGCAGGCCGTCCTCGGGCGCGTCCGGCCCGTCGACCAGTGGCCCTTCCACGGCAGGGGTGTCCAGCAGGGTCGTGGAGCGGGACGGCTCGACGGTCACGTCGATGGCGTCCGCCCACCACCCCGGCAGGTCGTCGACCTCGACCAGCGTGCGGGACTCCAGGTCCGGGGCCGCGTTGGTGACGACGAGGTGCACCGTGGTCGCGTCACCCTCCAGCGAGTTGAGCTGGATCCAGCCCGGGCAGCGCTCGCGACGGATCCAGTCGTGGGCGAGCTCGCCGGTGACCACGGCCGGTCCGAGCGCGAAGGTGGCCGTCCCCGCCTGCTGCTCGACCTCGTCCTCGTCCAAGAGCTGTTCGGTGGCGGTGCTGCCACTGCGGAACAGCGCGAACAGTGTGGCCACCATCACCAGGCCGACCACGACCATGGCGACCAGCGGCGGTCGGTTCGGCTGGTCACGGTCGGGCCCGGCGGTGGGGCGATCGGTCTCGGTGGTCACGACTGGTCCTCGAACGGCACGCCGGCGCCGTCGCGGTCCCGCACGCGGATGCCGTCGTCGGTGGCCGTGCACGCCCCCAGCACGATGGCCACCAGCACGACCACCAGGCACCGAACGAGCCTGGCGGGCCGGACCGACGTGGAGGACAACGCAGGCATGACGGCGCTCTCGACGACACGGATGTGGGACCGGGACGGTATCGCCCGCCAGTAGCCTGCCCGCGGCACGATCCCGGACCACGCCCATCCCTCCGACAGGTCGCCCCCGTGTCGCCAGACAGTCCCGACGTGGTCACCGAGCTCGCCGCGCTGGTGGCGGCCGCCCGCCGGGCCGTGGTGTTCACGGGTGCGGGCGTCTCGACCGGCTCGGGGCTGCCGGACTTCCGCTCCCCGACCGGCCTGTGGACCCGCTACGACCCCCGCGAGATGACCTTCCAGCGTCACGTCGAGGACCCCGCGGTCCGCCGCGGCGGCTGGGAGATGCGACGGGAGTTCCTCGACGCCGACGCCCGTCCGAACCCGGCCCACCACGCGATCGCGGCCCTGGAGGCCGACGGGCACGTCGCCGGCGTGGTCACCCAGAACATCGACGGACTGCACCAGGCCGCGGGCTCCGCGCAGGTGGTCGAGCTGCACGGCACGGCGATCGTCACGACCTGCATCGGCGTGCGACCGGTCGGCGGCGAACCCGCCGGGTGCGGCTGGTCGGCGCCCACCCGCGACGTGCTGGCGCGGATCGACGCCGGCGAGGACGATCCGCGTTGCCCGGACTGCGGAGGCATCCCCAAGCCGGCCACGATCTCGTTCGGCCAGGCCATGGACGTCGCGACGGTCGAGGCCGCCTGGGCGTTGGTCGACCGCGCGGACCTCGTCCTGGCTGTCGGCACCTCGCTGCAGGTGTATCCCGCGGCGTCCCTGGTCCCCACGGCCCACGAGATGGGCGTGCCGCTGGCGGTCTGCAACGCCGAGCCGACCCCGTTCGACCACCTGGCCCAGGTGGTGTCCCGCGACCTCGTCGAGACGGTCCTGCCGGCCGTCGTCACGCAGGTCCGCGCAGCCGACGACCGCACCGACCGCGACGGCTAGCGTGCCGGGGTGTCCACCGGAGGACACCCGATGGCCGCCTCGCCACCCCGGTACGCCTGGGACTGGTTCGCACGCCAGCAACGGCTGTGGCGTGCGGTGCGACGCGACCTCGCCGACCTCGCCGATCCGCTGGGCAGTCGCTACACGCTGGTCGAGGCACGCGAGGACGTCATGGAACGCCTGCGCGTGGACTACCCGCGCGACGCCCTGGTCGTGGAGGCGGTGCATCGCCACGTCGACGCCCAGGTGTTCCTGGGCCGGGCCGACCGTGGGTTCGAGGCGCTCGGGATCCGCAACGCGCCCCGCGGCCTGCGCTGGTGGTGGAGCGCGATCACCGGCCTGCCAGATCCCGGTCGACGGGCCCCGGCGGGATGGGACCGACAGTTGTCCCTGGACGTGCTCGTCGAGCCCGACGAGGCCGCCGTCCGCGACGAGGTGCGCTACGGCTGGGGCGACTGAGCCCAACGGCGCGTGAACGCCGACGGGCCCCGCCGGAGTCGGCGGAGCCCGTGGGACGGTGGGGTGTATTGGATTTGAACCAATGACCTCTCGCGTGTCGGGCGAGCGCTCTAGCCATCTGAGCTAACACCCCGGGATCGACCGGACATGCTAACCGACCGCCCCCGGGCACGCGAACCCGTCGGGCCCTCCGCGGGCGCGGATGCGACCGCCCTCGAACCACCTCCACGTATCAGGACCGGGCCCGCGTGCTTCCTCATGGACGACACCTCTGGGGAGAACCACACATGTCCATGCGCTCGTCCACCCTGTCCATCACCGGCCTGGCCGTCACGGCCCTGCTGGGATCCGTGCTCGTGGCGGGTCCCGCCGCGGGCCAGCAGCCGTCGGCGGCCACCGCCGATCCGGGCGGTGGGGCGATCGTGCGACAGGACCCGGCCACCGGCGCCGTGCGAACGCTGTCGTTCGCCGCCGACGAGGGCGCGGCCACCGGCACCGACGATCCCGTCGAGGCCGCCACCTCGTTCCTCGCGACCGAGGCCGACCTCCTCGGCGTCGCACCGGACGACCTCGCCCTGGACACCACCGTGCCGTCGCCCGGCGGGATCACCCACGTCTGGTTCGACCAGGTCCTGGAGGGCCTTCGCGTCCACGGCGCACGGGTGGGGATCACCGTCGACGCCGACGGGGTCGTCGCCCACGTCGCGAGCTCGCTCGTGCCCGACCTGGAGCTGGTCGGCGCCCGTCGCCTGGACGCCGCGGACGCGATGGTCGCCACCGGCCGCGAGGTCGGCGAACGCCCCGACCGGACCGTCGGCCGGCTCCGCGCCGCGCCCGATGCACCCGGGCGCGGTGACGACGTGGTGCGCGGCCGGTCACCGTTCGTGACGGGCTCGGAGGCACTCGACGAGGCGACCGCCGAGCCGGTCGCGTACCCGACCAGGCGCGGCCAGGCCCGGTTGGCCTGGGCCACCGGTGTGCCGGTGACCGCGGAGGGCTTCTACGACGCAGTCGTCGATGCCGGCACGGGGGCCGTGCTCGCCATCGACAACCGCTGGAAGGACGACCACGGCCCCGAGGGCAACGTCTTCACCGAGCAGCATCCCGACGTCGCCGGCGCCGACCAGGACGTCACGCCGTTCCCGGCCAACTGGATCACCGACGACACCACGGTCGGCAACAACGCCGACACCTGGCACGACCCGGACGGCGACGACAGCCCGGGCTACCGGCCCGACACGGGCGACGCGGGTGACGCCGGCTACCAGCACTTCGACTACACCTACACCGACGCGATCGACACCAGTGGTGGGACCGACTGGATCACCGACCGCGACGCGGTCATCACCCAGGCCCACTACTACGTCAACATGCTGCACGACCGCTGGTACCAGTACGGCTTCGACGAGGCCTCCGGGAACTTCCAGGAGGACAACTTCGGCAACGGCGGCAGCGACGGCGACCGGGTCAACGTGCTGGTCGACTGGGACATCGAGGACGGCACCTGCTGCAACGCCTCGATGAACACCCCGGCCGACGGCTCCAACCCGTGGCTGCGACTGCGGGTCGGGCTGGCACCGGGCAACCTCGACATGCACCGCGCCATGAACGGCGACACCGTGACCCACGAGTTCGGCCACGGCGTGTCCAACCGCCTGGTCGGTGGCGGCTCGCTGGGTGGCGGCGTGCAGGCCGGCGGCATGGGTGAGGGCTGGAGCGACGCGTTGGCGACCAGCACCTGGAACGACCCGGTCTACGGCGAGTACAACAACGGCGACACCGACGACGGGATCCGCTCGACCGGCTACGCCGACAGCACCCTGACCTACAGCGACCTGTGCTCGGGTGGCTGCCAGGTCCACAGCGACGGCGAGATCTGGGCGACGGCCCTGTGGGACGTCCGCGAGGCCCTCGTCGACCGCTACGGGCTGGCCAATGGGACGTTCCGCCACGAGCTGCTGATGATCGACGGCATGAAGAACACCCCGACCGACCCGACCTATCTCGACGCCCGCGACGGCATCATCGCCAGCGGCGCCACCCTCCACGGCGGCGAGGACACCTGCCTGCTGTGGCAGGCGTTCTCCGAGGCGGGCCTGGGCGTGGACGCGTCGACCTCCGCCGACCGCGAGACCGGCTTCGACGGCTTCGGCGTGCCGGTTGCCTGCATCCCGACCGCCGACGCCGGCGGTCCCTACGACGTCGACGAGGGCGCGACCGTGCAGCTCGACGGCAGCGCGTCGGTGCCCGGCACCCACCCGTCGGCCGGGGCCATCGTGACCTGGGAGTGGGACCTCGACGACGACGGGGACTTCGACGACGCCACCGGCGTGAACCCGACGTTCGGACCACGTGGCGACGACGCCGTCCAGCCGATCGGCCTGCGGGTGACCTCCGACGACGGCATCACCGACCAGGCGACCAGCACCGTCACGGTCCACAACGTCGCCCCGACCGTGACGATCGACAGCGTGACCGCCGACCCCGACGAGGGCGACACCGTGACCGTCGAGGCGTCGTTCTCCGACCCGGGCTGGCTCGACACCCACCAGGCGACGATCGACTGGGGCACGGGCGACGGTCCGGTGGCGGAGGCGATCGACTCGCTGACCCCGGGCGGTCCGGGCAGCCCCGACCAGGGCTCGCTGACCGCGTCGTTCACCTACGGCGACAACGGCCCGTTCACGATCACCGTGGCGGTGACCGACGACGACGACGGTGTCGGCAGCGACGACGTGGAGGTGGCGATCGCCAACGTCGATCCGACCGCGGCGATCGACCCGGCCGGCTCCGAGGACGTGTTCGGCGTGCCGACCTTCATCCTCCACGCCGGCGAGGAGCTGACCGTCAGCGGGGACACGACCGACCCCGGCAGCGACGACCTGACCGCCTCGTGGGACTGGGGCGACGGTGACACCACCGACACGACGTACCTCGTCAACCCACCGGCCGCGGACCCGTTCCCGAGCCCGTCGGTGCAGCCGCGTGACCTCACCGACACGCAGTCACACACCTATGGCGACGCCTGCCTGTACGAGCTGGTCTTCTCGGTGGCCGACGACGACGGTGGCGTGAGCCCCGACGACGTCGCGGCCGTGGTCGTCCAGGGCAACGCCGACGACAACCGGTCGGCCGGGTACTGGTACCAGCAGTACCGCGGCAAGACCGGCAACCTGCTGCCGCTGGCCGATCGCGAGTGCTACCTCGAGATCGTCGGCCACATGAGCGGGGTGTTCCACGAGGTGACCGACGTGTCGACCTTCGCGGCGGCGCGCGACCTGTTGAAGGGGTCGGGTGGTCCGACCTCGGAGAAGCTCGAGCGCCAGCTCCTGGCGGCGTGGCTCAACTGGGCCAACGGCGCGATGGAGCTGCACGAGCTGGTGGACACCGACTTCGACGGGGTGGCAGACACGCCGTTCTCCGACGCGGTGACCACGGCCGAGGAGGTGCTGCTGAACCCGGTGTACTCCGACGCCGACCGGCTCGCCCAGAAGGACGTGCTGGAGTCCATCAACCTGCAGGACCACTGATCGTGCGGATCGTCGGGCTCGCCCTGGCCGTCGTGCTGCTCGCAGCATGCGGTCGGGGCGAGCCCGCGTCCGGGCCATTGGTCGGGCCGTCGTCGAACGGGTCGCCTGCGTCGTCGGCCACCCCCACTCCCCCGGTGTCCAGCCCATCGGGATCCGGCGGTCCGTCGGCCGACGGGACGAGTGCGATCACGGAAGGTCCCGAGGTGGCCACACCCGTTCCCGAGGTCCTGGTGCCGGCCGACGCCGGTACGTACGCGCTGGAGGCCGAGACGTCCGTGGCGGTGCGGCTCGACCGTGAGCACGACTGGGACGAGCCCATCGTCGAGGGGGACGCCGTGGAGGTCACGCGCACCGCGTTCGAGTCCGACCCCGGCTACGACGAGTACGAGGTCCGGGCACGTGCGCCCGGCACGGCCGCCGTCGTCTTCGAGGCCCCGGACGCGACCGCGGCGTTCTCCTTCGTCGTCGAGTAGTGCACGGGCTCTCCCGACCGGCAGGATCTGTGGGTCTGGACCGTGCCTCGAGGATCCCCCATCGGCCTTGGGTCGGCTGTGGTCCGGTGGTCGGGCCGCACCGTCGGCCCGGGGTGGGCTGTGGGCCGGTGGTCGGGGCCGCACCGTCGGACCGGGTGGGCTTCTGGCAGCGGGCGCCAGGCCGGTGGTCGGGCCGCACCGTCGGCCCGGGGCTCCGCTTGGTGCTCGCGCGCCCGCCAGCAGCGAGGGTCTTCGCCACGGACCATGTTCGGGCGCACTGCGCTCCGCTTGAGTCGCCCCGGTCCGTCGGAACGGTCCCTCCCTCCGGCAGGAGGCTTCCTGGCGCAAGAGCCCGCCGTACGTGTGGAGCGGGCCTCCGGGTTGCCGGTCCGAGCGGTCGTTGCGAGCACCGGTTCCTGGGCGGATCAAGGTTCTCCACAACGGTCGAATTCGGAGCTCGGGATGTCGCAGCAGGGGTTTAAGGTGCATGACATGGACTCGAACGACGCCCCGACTCCCGACCCCCGACCCGCCGGTCGGGCACGCACCGTCGCCCCGGTGGCCGAGGGGGTGGCGCCGGCGCCGTCGGCAGCCAGGGAGGTCGACTGGTCCGGCACCCGCCAGGCCGCCACCGTCGGCAGGCTGGTCGAGGCGGCGGGACGGTTCGACCGGCTCGCGGCCGACCTGGTCGAGACGTTGATCCGCGCGATCGAGGACGACGCCTGCGAGACCACGCTGGGCGTGCCGGTCGAGGTCGTGTTGGCGCAGACGTGCCGGCAGGTCGGGTTCGAACGCAACACGCTGCTGCGGGTCGCGACCACGCTCGCCGCCATGCCCGCCCTCCGGTCCGCGTTCCAGCAAGGTCAGATCTCCTGGAGCCAGGTCCGCGGGATCGTCACCGCGGCCCGGACCGTGGACGTCGCGGGGCGTGACCGCATCGACGCACTCGTGGCCGAACGGGCCGTGTCACATGCCGATGTCGAGGCCGATCACCTCGTGTGGGAGGTCGACTGGCTCGCCGACCAACTCGTCGGGCAACGCACGAAGGAGCGTGACCACACGCCGGTCGCAGCGAACCGCACACGGATCATGCCTCGTGTGGACGGGTCCGGATCGTTCAACGGCGACTGGGACCCGACCCACTTCACCCCTTGGGTCGAGGCCATCGACCACATGGCAGCCACCCTCGCCGCCGATGCTGGCGAAGGTGCCGGCGACGACCCGCTGGACGTCGTGAAGGCATCGGACGACTCCGACGCCCCCGAGGGCCACGACGGCTCGTCGGTGCACGACGACCGTGCTCTCACCGAGGCGCACCGGCATGCCGCTGCGCTCGAGGCGGCACGGAGCCGTCGGCGGGCCGATGCGTTGTTCGCGCTGGTCACCGGCAAGCGGGCCGGCACCCTGCAACCGCTCGACCCCGACGGCAACACGTCCGGGCGGGCCGGGCGGGGGCGGCGGGTGCCGTCGGTGACGCTGACGTGCCATGTCGACACGCTCATCGATGGGTCCACGCCGGCGTGGGTGCTGACGAAGCTGGCCGGACGGATGAAGGTCACCTCCGACGTCGCCCGCCGCTGGGTCGCAGACGGGGCCGCGACCCGCCTGGTCGCGGTCGACGACGTCGGGCAGGTCGTCGGGGTCGGACACCGCACCCGCGTCCCACCCGGATGGCTGCGTGACGCCGTGATCGCGCGGGACCTCCACGACACCGCACCGGCCTCCACGACCGCGGCGCGGCTGTGCGATGTCGACCATGTCGTTCCGTGGCCCCAAGGGCGGACCGACGTCGACAACCTCGGGCTCCTCTCGCGGCGGGCCCACACCCGCAAGACCCGCAAGCAGTGGCGGCTCGACCGCCACCCCGACGGATCCCGCACCTGGACCGTCCCCGCGTCCGGCTACCAGGTCCACCAACCTCCCCCCTTCCACCTCCCCACGCCACCGAGTCGACCGACCACTCGTGCTCGCCCGACCGACGACCGGTCCGGCAAGGATCCGCCGACGCCCCGCGGGCCCTGAACCTCCAGGGCGCCGGCCTCCGACCACCGACATCCACCATGTGTCACGGTGCATCAACGTCAAACGCGAACGTCTGGGCGTTCTACGGCCCGGAAGAGACATTCTGTGTTGTGCGCTGTCCGCACGGACTCATGGAGTGGCGCTCAGCACAAAGCCCCCGTGGACACCCAGCACATCGAATTGCTGAGCGCCTACAGGGGCTTTGGGGCTGACCTTGACCGGCCAACGAGCGGCATGACCTTCTAGTTCATGCTGCCTATTGGCTCAGCGGTCACGGTCGTTGTAGTCGTTGAGGCGCTTCAACTGGGCGGACAGGGCCGTGACGGCAAGCGCCAACATCATCACGGCTTCTGGCAGATTTTCCATGGGGCCTGCTCTCATTCTCCGGGGAGTCGCTCTGTTGCGACTCGCTATTCAGATACACACTCACACGGTCTGGCGGACAGAGGTTGCGGGAAGTCCCACCCGTGTTGTTACGCAGTAAACCCACTCCCCGCGACGCGTGGGAGGAACTGTCAGGCCGGGTGGGTTGAAGACGGTCCCTCAACCGGCAACCGACTGTTGGGGACCACTCAGATAGACGTAAGAATGACTGCCAGATGGACGTTCTCATAGTTGTAAACGTAGGATTTACGCAGTGGAACGGCGATTTTCTTTACTGTGCTCTGAGCGCACGACAGCACGTAGCGGGTACTCATCCACAGTTGCACAGGTGCATCGGTGTATTGTCCACAGGTGTAGCAAGTGAGTTACATGGGTGTCGTAGGGCCGGACCTTCTTGAAGTTCAGGCCGTCGATGACCTCGGTGACCCCGTTGAACTGTGACCCTAGGCCAGCAGACGGTCCATGCCGTCAGCGAACGGCTGGGACGACTCGGTCAGCATGTGGGCGTAGACCTTGCCCCACGTGTCCAGCCACAACCTGCGTCACACCTACGTGTCCCTGTCCATCAATGCTGGCTTCACTGCCGAACAGATTTCACAGGTGGTTGGCTGCACCCCGCAGACGCTGGTGAAGAACTGACGCGCTGAACCCTTCCTGTCGGGCCAAATCATTTGGCTGGAACTTGGCTGGCGCTCGTTTGGCACCGTGTTCAGCGTAAACAGAAAAAGCCCCCATAACCCTGTTTAGGGGCCTGTAGGGGCGCGGCGTCGATGGAGGCGGGGACGGGAATCGAACCCGTGATAGAGGATTTGCAGTCCCCTGCCTTACCACTTGGCTACCCCGCCGGGGCATGCGACCGGACAGCGTAGCGATGCACCTTCGTGGTCGCGGACGGCGCCTCGCCCACCTGACCGGGTCGGTCACTGCCCCAGCAGGCCCTCGCGGATGCGCAGGTACGACGACCATCGGGTGGGCGCCACCGCGTCGACGTCCAGCCGGCAACCGGGCTCACCCAGGTGCGCGCAGTCGTCCAGGTCACAGCCCAGGTCGGCCAGCTCCGGGAAGTGGTCCACCAGTTCGTCGGGCGCCAGCGTCCCGAGCCCGAACGACCGCACGCCGGGGGTGTCCACCAGCCACGCGTCCAGGTCCGGCGCGTGCTCGGCGATCGCGGCGACGGTCGTGTGGCGTCCGCCCCGCCGGCCCAGTTCGGCGACGTCCTGCTCGGCCGCCGGCACCACAAGGTTGAACAGCGACGACTTGCCCACCCCGGAATGTCCCGTGAACGCCGTCCAGCGACCCTGCAGTGCGTCCTCGAGATCGTCCAGCCCGGTCCGCGCCTCGGCCGACGTCTGCACGACCGTGACGTCGAGGTCGCGGTAGGGCGCCATGGCCTCGGCGACGATCGCGGGATCGGCGAGATCCATCTTGTTGACCACGACCAGCGGCTCCAGCCCGCCGACCGAGCCGGCCACCAGCACGCGGTCGACGAACCCGACCGCCTCAACGATCCGGTCGCCTGCCACGACCACCCCGACGGCTTCGGCGTTGGCCACCACGACCCGCTCGACGTCGGCATCGTCGTCCGGGGTCCGGGTCAGCCAGGTCCGTCGCTCCTCCAGGCCCAGCACCCGGACGACGTCGGTGTCGTGTCGGGGCGGGCGGATGCGGACCTCGTCGCCCACCACGACCTTGGTGCCACGCATCGACCCACCGAACCGGGCCGGGTGGCGCTCGTCGTCGAAGTACACCTCCAGAAGGCCCCGCGCGACCGCGACGACCCGGGCCCGATCGGCGTCGTCGATGCGTTCCTGGGCCTTGGTGGATCGCTTGGTGCCCCGACGGCGTCGATGTCTCGCGTCGTCGAGGTCGTCGAACTCCTCTTCCCAGAGGTCCAGGTCGATCCCACTCATGGACCCCATGCAACCAGAACCGGAGCAGGCGACGGACCAGGTGGCCACCACCCCACGTCGACTGTGCGGATCGAGGACGCCCACGGCCGCGCACAGCACACTCGACGGTGAGGAGCGGGCGGACGGCCGTGCACGAAGGACGGGACCGGTTCCCGGTCGACCACTACCGTCGAACGCAACCGACCACGGAGCCGACGAACCATGTCCGATGCGATCGAGGACCTCCTCCAGGAAGACCGGACGTTCCCGCCCCCGGAGGACTTCCGGGCCGCCGCCACGGTCAGCGACTCGTCCCTGCGCGACGCTGCCGACGAGGACTGGCTGGGCTTCTGGGCCGACCAGGCCAACCACCTCGACTGGTTCTCCGCATGGGACACCGTCCACGAGTGGGACGAGCCGTTCGCGACCTGGTTCGGGGGCGGCACCCTCAACGCGTCGTACAACTGCCTCGACCGACACGTCGAGGCCGGCCACGGGGACCAGGTCGCCTACCACTGGGTCGGCGAGCCCGACGACCGGCGCGACATCACCTACGCCGAACTGCTGGACGAGGTCTGCCGTGCCGCCAACGCCCTGAAGGAACTGGGCGTGGGCCGTGGCGACCGGGTCGCCATCTACCTGCCGATGATCCTCGAGCTGCCGATCATCATGCTCGCGTGTGCCCGCCTGGGCGCCCCCCACTCGGTGGTGTTCGCGGGCTTCTCCAGCCAGGCGCTGATCGACCGGATCAACGACGCCGACTGCAAGGTGCTGGTCACCGCCGACGGCGCGTGGCGACGCGGTTCGGTGTTCCCGCTCAAGGACCTCGCCGACGACGCGCTCGAGCACACCCCGACGATCACCAACACCCTGGTCGTCAAGCGCACCGAGTCCGACATCGAGATGACCGACGGTCGCGACCTCTGGTGGCACGACGCCATGGACGGCCAGTCCACCACCTGCGAGCCCGAGCACATGGACGCCGAGGACCTGCTCTACCTCCTCTACACCTCCGGCACGACCGGCAAGCCCAAGGGGGTCATGCACACCACCGGTGGCTACATGACCCAGGTCACCTACACCCACCGCACGGTGTTCGACCTCAAGCCCGACAGCGACGTCTTCTGGTGCGCGGCCGACATCGGCTGGGTGACCGGCCACTCCTACATCGTGTACGGACCACTGGCCAACCGCACCACGTCGGTGATGTACGAGGGCGCCCCGAACCACCCGGCCCAGGACCGGCTCTGGGAGATCATCGCCGAGTTCGGTGTCACGCAGCTCTACACCGCGCCGACCGCGATCCGCGCGTTCATGAAGTGGGGCGACGAGCACCCGAAGGCCCACGACCTGTCGTCGCTGCGACTGCTGGGGACCGTCGGCGAGCCGATCAACCCCGAGGCGTGGATCTGGTACCACGAGGTGATCGGCAACGAACAGTGCCCGATCGTGGACACCTGGTGGCAGACCGAGACGGGCGGGATGATGATCGCCCCGGTCCCCGGCGAGGTGACCACCAAGCCCGGCTCCGCCACCCTGCCACTCCCCGGCATCTCGGCCACGATCTACGACGAGGCCGGCGAGGAGGTCGAGGCACCCGGGGGCGGCTACCTGGTGCTGGACCGGCCCTGGCCGTCGATGCTCCGTGGCGTGTGGGGCGACGAGCAACGCTTCAAGGACACCTACTGGTCCCGGTTCGACGGCGTCTACTTCGCCGGCGACGGCGCCAAGCGTGACGCCGACGGCTACTTCTGGCTGCTGGGCCGGGTCGACGACGTCATGAACATCTCCGGACACCGCATCTCTACCACCGAGGTCGAGTCGGCCCTGGTCAGCCACCCGGCCGTCGCCGAGGCCGCCGTCGTCGGGCGCAAGGACGACATGACCGGCCAGGCCATCGCGGCGTTCGTGTCGACCCGCGGGGACGTGGACGAGGGCGAGGAGCTCGCCACCGAGCTGCGCAACCACGTCGCCACGATGATCTCGCCGATCGCCAAGCCCGCCTCCCTGCTGTTCACCGGCGACCTGCCCAAGACCCGCTCGGGCAAGATCATGCGTCGCCTGCTCAAGGACATCGCGGAGGACACGGAGCTCGGCGACACGACCACCCTGGCCGACGCCGGGGTCGTCGACTCCATCAAGGAGCGCTACCTGTCCGACTCGGCGGCGGACTGATCGTCCGGTCGGGCGGGAGGGTCGCCCGTCACCCCGGCGACCGGGATGCGCAGCACGAACACCGATCCCCGACCGGGGCGGTCCCGCACCTCCGCCCGGCCACCGTGGTGGCGCGCCACGTCCCGCACCAGGCTCAGTCCGAGCCCGATCCCCGATCGTGGACCCGATCCGTCGCCCCGGGTGAACGGGTCGAAGACGGTGCTCTTGAGCGGATCGGGGATCCCCGGCCCGTCGTCGGCCACGATCACCTCGGCCGCCCCGTCGTCGGTCCTCAGCGTGACGTAGACGGTCGTGTCCGAGGGCGTGTGCCGGAACACGTTGCCGATCAGGTTCCGGACACCGCGCGACACCAGTTCCCCGTTGGCGATGGCCACCACGGGCGCGAGGTCGGCCACGACCGGGTGCCCGTTGCGCCCGGCGAACTCCTCGATGGCCGAGGAGACGAGCTCGTCCATCGCCACCGGGCCCCACCCGAGCGCCTCCCACTCGCCGACCTCCGCCTCGAGATCGGACAGCAGGCCGACCGTCTCGTCGACCAACCCGTGGAGGTCGTCGCGAGCCGCCGCCAAGCCCTCACGATCCCCGGCGGACAGCCCGGACGAGTGGCGCAGCACCGACTCGATGACGCCGATCACGCCCTCGATGATCCCGGCCTGGTCGTGCTGGACGGTCTTGACCAGCAGCCTGAGTGTCTCCAGTGTCTCACCCTGCGACGGCACCGCGTCCTGTTGGTGCGGTCGACGACCCCGGCTCGACGTCACATCGCCGCCCGCACGACGGCACCGTTGCGACGTGCGGCCGAGAGGGCCACGTAGGCGGCCACCTCCGTGCGGTTGCGCATCCCGAGCTTCGCGAGCACGTTGGACGCGTAGTTGCGGATCGTCTTCTCGGCCAGGCACAGCTCGTCGGCGATCTCGCCGTTGGTGCGCCCTCGTGCCATGAGCGCCACGATGGTGCGCTCGCGGTCGGTGAGACAGTCCAGGAGGTGGTCGTCGGGGAGCCAGTTGTCCACGGACACGTCGGCCATGGCATCCATCATCCCGGGCTCGATCAGGCGCGCCCCGCCCGCGACCTGCAGCACCACGTCGACGATCTGGTCACGAAGGCGATCCTTGATGAGGAACGCCGCAGCGCCGGCGATCGCGGCCTGGAAGTACGCCTCCTCCTCGCGGTACGACGTCAGGACCACATGTGCGACGCGAGGGTTGCGCGCTCGCGCTTCACGCACGAACTCGATCCCGTTGCCCCAGGGCATGCTCACGTCGACCATCGCCACGTCCACGCGGTCGTCGACGACGGCCTGCATGGCCACCTCGACGCGGTCGGTGCTCACCACGACCTCGGCGCGGTCATCCTCCTCCCACATGGACCGGATCCCCGCCCGGACCACGCCGTGGTCGTCCAGCGACAGCAGTCGGACAGGTCGTCGTGCCCCGATCCGATGACTGACACTCGTTCTGTTCTCCCCAGCCCTTCGCCAGGCATGATCGTCGAAGCCCATCCGGTATCCCCCCCGTGGGTGCTGTGCGAGTCTCGTCGCGGGCCCCAGGCCCCCGGCTGCTCACCTTGTCGCGTGCTGTGCGTCCCAGTACCTCCAGATGTCAGTCTGTGCTCATCAGCCCCGTAGAAGCAGTGTCACCCCGTGGCAACCCTCCCGTCAACCGCCTGTGCGCACACGGCCCCGGATGCGCAGCCAGCGGACCACATCGGCCCGATCCGGGCCTCTTGGGACGTCTGTCCCTTTGGCAGGGCAACGGCGAGCCCTAGGATCGATGCTCGGCGCGATCGTGCGGGGACGATCGTCGCAGTCGGCTCAGGACCATGGTCCCAGCGCCATCCGGCGCCAGATCGACGACTCGTCGGCAGCACCCGGGTCCTCGCGTCGGCTGGGGGTGGAGCGAAGGTTCCGCTCGCGGGACGCGATGGACGCCGGGCACTGCCGACGAGGGTTGTCAGCAGGTCGGCGTTCGCGACCCCCGTCCTGCTGACCCCGGGCTGCCCCCCAGGTGCGGGGTAGCCGGCCGGCCCCGAAGGGCAACCTCAGTGTGCGGTGTCGTCTCCCGTGCTCGGTAGGGGCATATGTCATGTTCCCGACCGGTAGGTGAGGTGCAGCGTGGCGGACTGGTCCGCGACCCCGTCGTGGGCCTCCGCAGTGCGCTTGCCGGTGCCCTGGACCAGCACGACGACCGCGTTCCCGCTGGCCCAGCCGGGGCGATCCACCAGCTGCTGCAGGAGGGCCGCCAGGTTCGGGGTCTGCTGGGCCGGTCCGCGCTCCCCCACGACGTTCCACGACGGCGGTGTCCACGGCACCGGCGAACCGAGCCTCGGGCGCGACGTCAGGTCGAAGGCGGCCGACGAGAAGGTCGGCGGATCGTCGGCCTGCTGCAGCGCCACCTGCAGGGTCGTCACCTGGCCGTCGGTCTCGTCCGCCTGGAACTGCACGCGTGCGGACTCGATGATCGCCCCCGGTGGCACCGCCACGCCGTCGAATCGCAGGCCGACCGTCTGGACCGTGGCCTCCTGGACCATCTCGAGGTCCGAACTGCCGAGGTCCACCACGCCGCTGGCGCCTTCCTCGGCGTCGTCGCTGTCGGCCGCCACCTGGACCGCGATCGACGTGACGTCGCCGGTCACGGTGACCGTGACGGTGGCGGGTGCCGACACGTCGAGCCCGTCGGATGCCCGGTAGGTGAAGGTGTCCACCCCCGTGAACCCGGGATCGGGCGTGTAGGTGACCGTCCGGTCCACGTTGACGACCACGGTCCCGTGGCCGGGCTGGGCGAGGTCCACCACCTGCAGGGGCTGGCCGTCCGGATCGCTGTCGTTGGCCAGGACGGCGATGGTCCGCGCCAGTCCGATCCCGGTCGACGCCGTGTCCGCGGCGGCCACGGGCGCCTGGTTGTCGGTCGTGGCCCCCTCGCTCGCCCAGGCGACGTGCAGGGTCGCGGCCTGGTCCGGCACCCCATCGTGGGCCTCGGCGGTGCGCTTGCCACTGCCGGAGACGAGCAGGGCGACCGCGTTGCCGCTGCTCCATCCGGGGCGATCCACCAGCTCCTGGACCAGCCGCGCCAGGTCGGGCGTCTGCTGGGCGGCACCGCGCTGACCCACCGGGCTCCACGACGGCGGCGTCCACGTCACCGGCTCGTCCAGCACGGGCCGCGAGGACAGGTCGAACGCGCCCGGACCGAAGGTCGGTGGGTCGTCCGCGTCCTGCAGGGCCAGGTCCAGCTGCGTGGTCCGGCCGTCGGTCTCGTCGACCTGGAACTGCACCCGGGCGGTGGTGATGGTCGCCCCACGCGGGATGGCCACGCCGTCGAAGCGCAGGCCCACCGTCTGCACGGATGCCTCCTGGACCATCTCGAGGTCGGTGCTGTCGAGCTCGACGACCCCGCTGGCGGCCTCCTCGGCGTCGTCGGAGTTCGCCTCGACCTGGACGTCGACCGTCGCCACGTCGGGCGTCACGGTCACCGTGACCGTGGCCGGGGGCGACACCTCGACCGAGTCGTCGGCCCGGTAGGTGAAGGTGTCGACGCCGGCGAACCCCGGCGACGGCGTGTAGGTGATCGTCTGGTCGGGATTGACCACGGCGGTCCCACCGGCCGGCTGGACCAGGTCGGCGACCGCGAGCGGCTGGTCCTCGGGATCGGCGTCGTTGGCCAGGACGTCGATGGTCCGGGCCAGGTCGATCCACGTCGTCACGGTGTCGTCGACCGCCACGGGTGGCTCGTCGGCAGCCCGCACCGTGACCGTCACGGTCGCCGGGGCGGACACGGTCGTGGCGTCGGTCGCGGTGTACGTGAAGGTGTCGGCGCCGCGGAAGCCCACCGTCGGCGTGTAGGTGACGGTCCCGTCCCCGTTCACCTCGACGGACCCGTGGGACGGCGGCGTCAGGTCGGCCACGGCCAGCGGGTCCCCGTCGACGTCGACGTCGTTGGCCAGCACGTCCACCACGACCGCGACGCCCTCGTCGGTGCTGGCGGTGTCGTCGGCCGCCGACGGGGCATCGTCGACGGCCGCGACCGCCACGGTGACGGTTGCCGCGTCGGAGTCGTCGGTGCCGTCGCTGGCGACGTAGGTGAAGGTGTCGATGCCGTGGAAGTCCGGGGCCGGCGTGTAGGTCACCCTGCCGTCGGCCTCGAGCACGGCGCTGCCGTTGGCTGGCGTGGAGAGGTCGGTGACCACCAGGGCCTGGCCGTCGACGTCGGTGTCGTTGGCGAGCACGTCGACGACGACGGCCACGTCCTCGTCGGTGCCGGCATCGTCGTCCACGGCCTGCGGAGGCGTGTTCACGAACGCGACCTCGATCGTCACGGTCGCCGTGTTCGAGTCGGTCGTGCCGTCGTTGGCCGTGTAGGTGAACGTGTCCAGGCCGGAGAAGCCGGGCTCCGGCGAGTAGGTCACGGTCCCGTCCGCCTCGACCACGGCCGTCCCGTGTGCCGGGGCACCGAGGTTGGTGACCGTGAGCACGTCCCCGTCGACGTCGAGGTCGTTGGACAGGACGTCCACCCCGACCGACACCTCGCTGTCGGTCGTGGCGGCGTCGTCGACCGCCACCGGGAGGTCGTCGACCGCGGTCACGGTGATCGTCACGGTCGCCACGTTGCCGTTCGACTGGCCGTCGTTGGCGGTGTAGGTGAAGGCGTCCACACCGTGGAAGTCGGGGTCCGGATCGTAGGTGACGGTCCCGTCGGCCTCGAGCACGGCCGTGCCGTGGGCGGGGGTGACCAGGTTCGTGACGACGAGCGGGTCACCATCCGGGTCGGTGTCGTTGCCGAGCACGTCGAGTCCGACGGGCACGTCCTCCATGGTCACGGCGAGGTCGTCGGTCGTCGTCGGTGGGGTCGGCGGGGTGGTGCCGCAGGGCACGCCGAGCGTGTGGGTGTCGACCGGCCCGTCGACCGACGAGTGGAACGTCACGGTGAGCCCGGTGCCACAGGCCGTGGCCAGCACGGCACCGAAGCCGCCGCGGTAGTAGGCCCGGCTCTCGGGCAGCAACGACGACGCGGCACTGGCGATCGAGGCGCCACCCAGCCCCGACACCAGGTAGGTCAGCCCGTCGACCTCCAGCCGTTCGTAGACGTGGCGGTCGCCCGAGACCACGAGGTCCGCCCCCCAGTCGGCGTAGGGCCACTGGGTGTCGGTGTCGTTGCCGTTGGACGAGTAGGGAGGATCGTGCACGACCACCACCTGCCACGGCGTGGTCGAGGCCGCCAGGCCAGCCTGCAGCCACGCCGCCTGGGCCGAGGCGACGTCACGACCGTCGGGCTCGGAACTGTGCGGGTTGAGCACGAACAGGTGCACCGGTCCACGCACCACGTCGTAGTAGCGTTCGTTGCCCGAGTCCGCGGGTGCGGTGTGTCCCCCGCCGGGCAGGGTGTGGAAGTCCAGGTAGTCGGCCAGCCCGCCACCCGCCTCGATGTCCTCGTCACCCAGCGCGGTGAACAGGCGGTTCAGCGGGGCGCCGTCGCCGTGGTCGCCGCGGTAGTTGCCCATCCAGTCGCCGTAGAGCGCGCCGACGGTGCTGTCCTGGTCCCCCGGGCCGTAGTTGTTGTCCCCGGTGGTGACCAGGAAGTCCGGCTCCAGTCCGTCCAGCATCGCCGCGACCGCGGCGGCGTCCGACGACCCGTTGCCGTAGTCCCCGAACACGCCGAACGACACGGTCGACGGGCCGGTGTCGCCCGGCGCCACCACCTGGACGGGGGCCAGGTCGGTGCCCACCAGGTCACCGTCGTCGACCGCCAGCGCCAACTGGTAGGTCCCGGGCTGGGAGAACGTCGCGGTCGTGTCCAGCGCGTTGGAGTCGGCGAAGGTCACCGTTCCCGGGCCCGAGACCTTCGACCAGGTCGCGTCCAGGGCACCACCGGGGAGGCCGTCGTCGACCGCCTCGCCCGACAGGTCCGCGGCTTCGCCGGCGAAGGTGGCGTCCGCGCTGGCGACGACGTCGGGTGCGGTGTTGCCACCCGTCCCGCCCCCGTCGAACCGCACGTGCAGCGTGGGCGACAGGGCCGGGAACCCGTCGTGGGCCTCGGCGGTCCGCTTGCCAGTGCCGGTCACCACCAGGACCATCGCGTTGCCTTCGTCCCACCCGGGTTGGTCGACCAGTTGCTGCACGACCGGGGACAGGTCCGGGGTCCGCTGGGCCGGTCCACGCTCACCGACGGCGTTCCACGCCGGCGGGCTCCACGGCACCGACTGGGCGAGCAGGGGTCGCGCCGAGATGTCGAACGGCGTGACCCCGAACGTCGGGGGGTCGTCGGCGTCCTGGAAGGCCAGGTCCAGGGTGGTCGGCGTCCCGTCGGTCTCGTCGGCCTCGAACTGCACCCACGCTTCCGTGACCGTCGCACCGGGCGGGACCGGGACCCCGTCGAAGCGCACGCCGACGGTCTGCACGGACGACTCCTGGGTCATCTCCAGGTCCGAGCTGCCGCGGTCCATCGTCCCGCTGGCGGCCTCCTCGGCGTCGTCGGTGTCCGAACCGACCTGGACCACCACGGGTGGGTCCCAGTTCGCGGTGACCGTGACCGTCACCGTCGCCGGTGCCGACGTGTCGAGGCCGTCGCTCACCCGGTAGGTGAAGCTGTCGGTGCCCGCGAAGCCCGCATCCGGGGTGTAGGTCACGGTCTGGTCCGCGTTCACCACCGCCGTCCCGTCACCCGGCGGGACCAGGTCGGTGACCGTCAGGACCTGTCCCTCCGGGTCGGCATCGTTGACCAGCACCCCGATGGTGCGTGCCACGCCGACCCCGGTCGTGACGGTGTCGGCGACCGCCACGGGGGGTTGGTTCGCGGCCAGCACGGTGACGGTCACCGTCGCGGTGTCGCACTGCGGATCCGGGTCGCACACCTGGTAGGCGAAGCTGTCGGTCCCCACGAAGCCGGGATCCGGGGTGTAGGTGATGGTGCCACCCGGGTCGGCCGCAGCCGAACCGTCCGACGGTGACCCGACGCCGCCCAGGGTGAGCGGGTCGCCGCCCAGGTCGGCGTCGTTGGCCAGCACGTCGATCGTGACCGCCTGGTCGACCACGGTGGTGGCGGCGTCGTCCGAGGCGATCGGGGCGAGGTCGCCGACCTGTCCGGGGAAGCGCAACTCGTGGAGCCGTCCGTCGTTCTCGTTGGGGTCGGCGTCGTTGTCCACTCCCCGGTCCACCACGTACATGGACGTGCCGAGGCCGTCCGACGACGGCGCCAGCGTGATCCCGGCCGGCGTCCGCGGCGCCGCCGCCCCGATGTCGATGGTCCGGATCAGCCCCCCCGTCAGGGTCAGCTCGCTGACGAGGTCGGTCCGACGGTCGACCACCAGCAGCGTGTCGTCGAACACGTTGTGGACGATTCCCTCCGGGTCCTGGATCGCGTGCCGGGCGAGGTCGAAGTGGGTGATCGTGTCGTCGCCGGTGGAGCCGCCACCCGTGAACGTGCCGTCCGGACCCGGCGCGATGCGCCACACCTCGGCATTGACCCCGTCCACCACGAACACCGTGTTGGACGGCGCGTGGTAGGTGACGTCCTCGACATCGATGGTCCCGAACCCGAAACTGCCCATCGTGGCCGTGGTGACCGCGTCGTCGGGGGTCCCGTAGCGCAGGTCCGGCCCCGGTCGGACCGTGTGCAGCTTCCCACTCGAGCGGTCGTCGGACACGAACAGGCGCCCGTTGCCGAGGTCCTGGGACAGCCCGGTCGGCTCGTTCGACCACGGCAGCGTCGCCCCGGTCCGCACCAGCGTCCCGCCACGCGTGGTCTGGAACAGGTTCGCCCCCGCGAAGATCGGCATCTCGTTGACCTCGGAGTCCGCGATCAGGAGGCGGTCCTGGTCCGCCAGCCAGGTCACGCCCGCCGAGTCGGGACTGGGCGGCGAGAACGCCGACAGCTGCGTGGTCCTGATCAGCTCGGCGACGTCGTCGATCGCGGCCGCCTCCACGACCGCGGCCAGCGACAGCTCCACCACGCCACCCGACACGTCTGCCGTGCCCGCGTCCGCCACGAACAGGCTCGTCGCGTCGGCGTCGTCGGTGGCGTCCGCCGACGGTGCGAACGTCATCGCACCGGGCTCGACCAGTGATGCCGCCTCGACCCGGCGGGTTCCGACGACCGCACCGGCGTCGTCGACGGCGACGACGGTGTCGGTCGACCAGTCCGCCACGTTGACCAGCCCGGTCGACGGGTCCACCGCCACCGCGTCCGGACCGTCACCCATCGAGGTGTCGTCCAGCGACGTCTCGGTCACGTCGCCCGAGGTCGACACCCGCACCAGGCTGGGGCCCGACGCGTCCAGCACCACCACGTCCCCGGTCCCCGGGTCCGAGGTGACGGCCGTGGCCTCGTCGATCGACGTGCTGACGGTGTCGACGGTTCCGCCGCCGTCGTCGATGGTCACCCGGCCCCCGTCCACCGACACGAGGTTCCCGCCTGCGGCGATGGTGGCCGTCGTGGGGTCCACCTCGGTCGCGCGGACGTCCAGCACCTCGCTGCCGTCGCGCGACAGGCCGACCAGCCCGTGGTCACCGGGCTCGCCGATCCAGAGCACGTCCGCCTCGGGGTCCCACGCGACCCCCGACGGTCGCATCACCCCCAGGTCACCGGTCGTGACCACGTTCTCCTCGACGGCTCGCCCGTCGGCCACGGCAGGCTCCTGGGCCGCGACCAGGCCGCCCGCCAGCACCGCCATCACCGTCATGACGGCGAGTGGCCGCATCCGACTGGCCCGCTCGCCGGGCGGTCGACCACCCCCCGTCGACGAGATTTCGTGCACGCCAGTCACATCGCCATCGCCCATGCCACACCCGCCGCGCCCCAGACCACGCCACCTCGCGTGACGTGCCACGACATCCGACCACGGCCGGGCTCACCTGCGACAGGGGCAGGTGTCCCACCCGCGGATGACGGGCTTCAGGCGGCTGGGGAGTCCGCCACCGCCCGGGCGCGCAAGGGCTCCAGCACGACCAGTGCGCAGAACACGACCAGCACGCCCACCGGCACGTCGTGCTCGGCCAGGGCGCTGCCCGGCTTGATCCGCAGGCGACTGGCGAACGTGGTGAGGTCCAGCAGCTGCGGTCCTGACAGGTCGTCGGTCACCTCCCACTTGAAGGGTCCGACGCCACGCTTGGTGATCCGGGCGCGGGTCGAGGCCAGCGTGACGTGGCCCGCACCGTGGGCCATGATCCGCAGCGACCCCAGTCGCGAGCCCAGTCCGGCGTCGACCAGCGTGGTGTAGCCGCGACCGTGGCGCAGCTCGAGCCGGCGGCCGTCCAGCGTGACCAGGTCGTCCTGCAGCCGGCCGAGGACGTCGCCGTCCCCGTGCAGCTCCCACTGGTCGTCGGACCCCGCCTTCCAGGTCAGGGCTCCGTCGCGCAGGGCGTCGTCGATGCGGCTCACGGCGGTCTTCCGGTCGGGCGTGCAGGATCGGCCGCAAGCCTACCCAGCACCCGGGGCCAGCCGTCCGGACCGCGGGGGCTCAGGCCTCGTCGACCGCGCGGTGCTGCAGCACGTTGGCGTCGAGGTCGTCCACGACCAGGGTGGTGATCGGCCACGGGATCGTGAACCCGTTGGCGTCCAGTGCCGTCTTGGTGGCGCGCAGGACCCGGTCGGTGGTCGCGACCGCGTCCCGGTTGCGCGGCGAGGTCCAGAAGCGCACCTCGAAGTTGACGCTGGAGTCGCCGAGCTCGACGCACAGCACCTGCACGGCCGGCGCGTCCAGCACCCCGTCCACGGCGCCGACGGCCGCTTCGAGCAGCGGCGCGACCGCGTCGTGGTCGTCGCGGTAGTCCACGCCGACGGCGATGGTCGAGCGTCGGGTGGCCGCGTGGGTCCGGTTGACCAGCGTGGCCTCGAACACCGTGGTGTTGGGGATGATGACCAGCTCGCCGTCGAAGTCGCGGATCCGGGTCGTGCGCAGGTCGATGTCGGTCACGACCCCGACGTGGTCGTCGATCTCGATCTCGTCGCCGGCACGGAACGGCTTGCGCAGGATGATGATCAGGCCGGCGACGAAGTTCTCGAGGATCCCCTGCAGGGCCAGGGCAACGGCCAGCCCGGCGATCCCCAGCCCGGCCAGTGCCGCGGACACCGACACCCCGGCGATGCTGAGCGCGATCAGGACCGCCAGCACCAGGACGAAGATCCGCACCAGCCGCTCGGTGAGGTTCGACACGACCGGGTCACTGCCGGCCCGCTGGATCCCGCGCCTGGCTCCGGCGCCGACGTAGCGCGAGACCACGATCCCGATGGCCAGCACCACCAACCCGATGAGGATCAGCGGGATGTTGGCGACGAACCCCTCCCAGAGGGCGACCACGGTGTCCCACGCCAGCCCAGTGGCCTCGCCCACGGTCTCCGGTGGATCGCCCGTCATCAGGGGCTCCGGCGACGGCACCGGGGACACGGGTGCCACCTGGGCGAGCAGGTGCATCGGGGCAACTCCTGGGGTCGTCGGGACGCGTTCGGGGACGGGGTCATCTCGAAGGTATCGACGACGTGCGAAGTCCCTCCTCGGCCCGGTCCACCTCCTCGTACGCGTCGCGGGGCGGTCCTACCTTGGCACCCAACGCCTCCCTGCCGTCGACCACCGCCGGACCCACCAACGTGAGCGAGTACAGCGCCACCAGCATCAGCGTCCTCAAGGGCCTCGAGGGCGTGCGTCGCCGACCCGCGATGTACATCGGCTCGACCGACGTCCGCGGCCTGCACCACCTCGTGTGGGAGGTGGTCGACAACGCCGTCGACGAGCACCTCGCCGACGAGGCCAGCACCATCACCGTGCGGATCCTCGACGACGGAGGGGTCGAGGTCACCGACGACGGCCGCGGCATCCCGGTCGAGCTGCACCCGGAGGAACAACGCCCCGCGGTCGAGGTGGCACTGACCACGCTCCACGCCGGCGGCAAGTTCGACCAGCAGTCCTACGCCGTGTCCGGGGGCCTGCACGGCGTCGGCGTCTCGGTGGTCAACGCCCTGTCCACGCGCACGGAGGTCGAGGTGCTGCGGGACGGCGCGCGCCACCTGATCACCTTCTCCCGCGGCGACGTCGACCAGCCCCTGGAGAAGGTCGCCAGGGCCCGCAAGAAGGACCACGGCACCACGGTGCGGTTCTGGGCCGACCCCGAGATCTTCGACACGGTCGAGATCGACTACGACCGGATCGCCCAGCGCCTGCGCGAGACCGCCCTGCTCAACGCCGGCCTGACCTGTGTCCTGGTCGACGACCGGACCGGGCGCTCCGAGACCCTCCACTTCACCGACGGCCTGGCCGACTTCGTCACCGAGCTCCTGCGAGGCAAGGAGCCGATGATCGACACGCTGACCATCCACGACCAGCGCACGGTCGACGGGACCCCGCTGGCCCTGGACATCGCGGTGACCTGGACCGAGGGCTTCCACGACGAGCGGCTGCGCTCCTACGTGAACGTCGTGCGCACGGCCGACGGTGGCACCCACGAGGAGGGCTTCCGACGCGCCGTCACCGAGGTGTTCAAGGACGCCGCCAAGACCTCCCGTTCCCTGACCAAGAAGGACCCCGACCTGGTCGGCGACGACCTGCGCGAGGGCATGGTCGCCGTGGTGTCGCTCAAGATGGCCGACCCCCAGTTCGAGGGCCAGACCAAGGGCCGGCTGGGCTCGTCGCTGGCGCGCAGCTACGTCCAGCAGGTCGTCGGGGACCACCTGCGGGGCTGGGTGAAGTCCCACAAGGCCCAGGTCAACAAGGTGGTCGCCCGGGCGGTCGTCGCCGCACGGTCACGCCAGGCCGCCAAGGCCGCCCGCGCCCTGACCCGTCGCAAGGGGCTGCTGGACTCGCAGTCCGCGGGCCTGCCCGGCAAGCTGGCGGACTGCACGTCGCGCAATCCCGACGAGACCGAGCTGTACATCGTGGAGGGCGACTCGGCCGGTGGGTCGTCCAAGATGGCCCGCGACCGCCACACCCAGGCGATCCTCCCCCTGCGGGGCAAGGTGCTCAACGTCGAGAAGGCGCAGCTGCGCCGGGTCCTCAAGAACAACGAGATCCAGGCCCTCATCAAGGCGATCGGTGCCGGGGTCCACCCCGAGTTCGACTACGACAAGTTGCGCTACCACAAGATCATCCTGATGGCCGACGCCGACATCGACGGTGGCCACATCACGACCCTGCTGCTGACCTTCTTCTACCGCCTCATGCCCGAGCTGGTGAACGGCGGCCACCTCTACCTCGCCCAGCCGCCGCTGTACCAGCTGCGCCACTCCGGCAAGGTGGTCTACGCGATGACCGAGCGGGAGCGCCAGCAGGCGTTGCGCACCGAGTTCCGTGCCAACGCCAAGGTCGACGTCCAGCGCTTCAAGGGCCTGGGCGAGATGGACGCCGAGCAGCTGTGGGCGACCACGATGGACCCCAACCGCCGCACCCTGCTGCAGGTGGGCGTGCCCGACGCAGAGGACGCCGACGAGCTGTTCGACCTGCTGATGGGGTCGTCGACGGCACCGCGCCGTGACTGGATCGTCGACAAGGCCGCGTTCGCCACCAACCTCGACGTCTGAGCGTCGTTCCTCGGCACACGACGACGGGGTGCGGACCCGAAGGCCCGCACCCCGTCGTGGGTGTGTCGGTCCGGAACTATGGTCGGCAGCCGTTGCCGTTGCCCTTGCCCCTGTCCTGGCAGTTGCGGTTGCCCGGACGGTCCAGGTCCATGCCGACCAGCACGGCGTCGTGGTCCGACGCCCGGTACTCGTCCGGCGCGTAGATGGCGTCCTGGCCGTCGGACTTGAACGACATGTCGTAGTCGATCAAGTCCGGCTCGTCGGTGTTGGCGTGCCACACCGCGGCACCGGTGACGTCCTCGGCCAGGTCGGCGTTGGCCAACGCGTGGTCGAGGTAGCCCAGCTGCCCGTCGAAGACGTAGGAGTAGGCGTACTCACCCTGGTACTCGGCGATCAGGTCGACGTAGCCGCCGTCCACGATCGCGTCGATCGGGTCCTCCTTGTCGTAGGAGTTGAGGTCGCCCGTGACCAGGATGTTGCCCGGATGCACCTTGGTCGGGTTGCTGTCGAGCCAGTCGACGATGGCCTCGGCCGCCGCGGTGCGGACGCCGTCGCAGTTGCCACCCTCGGTGTCGGGCAGGTCGGGGTCACCGACGTCACTGCACGACGAGCCCTTGGACTTCAGGTGGTTGACCGCCACCAGGACGTCCGCCCCGGTGCCGTGCTCGACGAAGGTCTGGGCCAGCACCGGCCGGTTCTTGGAGTCGAGGAACCGCGGGTCCACGGACTGGTCCAGGATCGCGTACTCACCCTTGGGATCGACGCTGTCGGTCTTGTAGATCAGCCCGACCTTGATCGCGTCGGTGCCCAGGTAGCCGGTCGAGATCGCGGCATAGGTGCCCTCCCCGACCTCGGCGTTGAGGGCCGCGACCAGTGTCTCGACCGCGGTCGGGCTGTTCTCGATCTCCATCAGCCCGACGACGTCGGCGTCCAGCTCGGCCAGTGCGGCCACGATCTTGGCCTCCTGGCGCTCGAACTCCAGTTCCGTGTCGGCGCCTCGGCACTCCTGGTTCATGTCCGGCCCGCACGCGTTGTCGAGCGGGTCCCCGGTCGGGTAGTCCAGCGTCGGGAAGTAGTTCAGGACGTTGAACGCGGCCACCTGGAGCCGGCCACCGACGTCGGGCACGTCCGGCCGCGGGTTCGCGACCGTGAAGTCGGCCGGCCCGGTCGGCTGGATGCGGTACAGCCCGAAGCTCTCGTCGATCACCCCCACGGTGTTGGTGACCAGGTCACCACCACGGAAGCGGTTGTCGAGCGTGAACGGGTCACCGTTGGGGTGGCGGGTGACCTGCGGGTTCTGGGTGGACAGCCCGTCGTCGAGCGTGATGCGGGCCGTGTCGTTGTAGGTCTCCAGCGCCACTGCCTCGGCCGAACCGGGCTCGTACACCGCGGTGGGCTGGAACTGGCGCTCGGTCCCGAGCACGATCTCGCCGAAGCGGTCGTAGTTGAAGTACTCGAGGATCGCGAGGTCCTGGGGGAACGTGACGTACATGCCCTCGTAGCGCTCGAAGCCCGTGAAGTCGTCGAGGCCGGCGAGGTCGGTGGGCACCAGCACGTCGGTCGCTGCCGGCAGGTCGACCCCGCTGGCGCACACGACCACGGAGTCGGCGTAGACCTGGGTCTGGCTCGCGCCGCCCGAGGTCTCGTACTCGGCGGCTTCGCCCACGACGTGCACGCGGTCACCCACGTTGACGTCGACGAGCGGACTGCCCTCGTAGACGAACACGCCGTCGGAGGTGGCCGCGTCACCGTCGCCGGCGTCCTGCACGTGGAAGCCGCCCAGGTTGCCGAAGCCCTCGTCGTCGTACTGGAAGTCACCGACGACGACACCCTCGATGGCGACCGTCTCGCCCTCGACCGGAGTGGTGGCCCCGTCGCCCTGGACACTGCCGATGGTCACGGTCGGGTCGCCGCACTCGCCACCGGGGCCGCCGGTGTCCTCGACCCACGCGTTGGGTGCGCCGGGGGTGTTGTAGGCCTCGCCCGGGGCGGGGTCGCCGTCCTCGATGCCGGCCAGGTCGAAGTCGTTGCGGACCCAGTCGTCCGCGGTGTCGGTGTCGGCGCCGTCGGGGATGCGCGATGCACCGCCGGGCGCGAAGGTGTTGGCGTCCCCGTCGAACAGCCCGTCGAGCGTGGTCTGGGCCCAGGTCTGGTCGCCGCTGTCCCCGTCGTCCACCGCGACCGAGTCGACCACGGTGCCGAGGTCGCCGGTCACGTCGGTCTCGCCGGTCCAGTCCCGCACGAGCAGCAGCGACAGGGTGCCGTTCTGCAGCGCCGGGCTGGGCGAGTCGAGCAGCGCGAAACCGGCGGCGTCGGTCGTGCCCACCGCGTAGTCGCCGATCACGGTGCCGAAGTTTGACGAGCCCTCGTCGCCCTCGACCTGCAGGACGGTGTAGGCGGACAGGTCGGTGTCGGCCGGCCCGTACAGCTCGACGTACTCGACGTCGGTGCCGGTGGTGCTGGCGGAGAACTCGTTGATGACGACGGAGCCTCCTCCGCCCCCACCTTCGCAGTCGACGGCGTGGCTGCCGAGGCCGTCGAAGGTGTCGTTGCCGAACTCGCTCCACTCCTGCGACGGGTCGAAGGCGTCGTCGACCACCGTGTCGCCGGTGCAGACGTCGGCGTTGCGACGAAGGGTGTTGTTCGCGGTGGACGGCGTGCCCCAGCTGGTGCCGGGGTCGAGGCCGAGCGTGCCGAACGAGTCCACCACGGTGTCGTCGGTGGTCCGCAGCGCCAGGAAGTCGTCACCGTTCCACAGGCTGGCGTTGGTCGTCTGGTCGGCGTAGGCCGCGAGGTCCTCGTCGGCGAACACGTAGGCATCACCGGCAGCCAGGGATCCCGACAGCGGGAACGTGGCCGTGGAGGTGCCGCCGTTGAACGAGACGAACAACTCGTAGCCCGACAGGTCGACTGCAGCGTCGGTGCCGTTGTAGAACTCCACGGCCTTGTTGAAGCTCGATCCCTCGACGTACTCGCTGATGATCAGGTCGGTCGGTGCGGCGGCTCGCGCTGCCGTTGCCGGGACCATGACCGCCGCGGCCAGCAGTGCGGCCAGCAACGACACCCCCCAGCGCCTCGTCGTCAACGTCGTCTCCACGTGTGTCCCCTTCGACTGTCTGGTCGTGTTCAGAGTGGACGGGACCACGAACCTCGCACCCCCGCGACGGCCGAGTGACCGACCGGATGCGAAGGCTACTGAGACAACACCCACGGAGGCATGGTCGGACGGCGGCCCGTCCGGTGAACGCTCACGGGCATGTCGGCGCCCGTCGCGCCCACCCTCCCCGACATCGTCGGAGGCGGTTCGTATCCTCGCGACAGACGTCGCCCGCCGTCCCGTCCCCCGCACCGCCGAAGGCCCGCCGAACGTGTCCCGACAGCCCACCCTCGCCACCGGATCGATCGACACCGTGTCGATCGCCGACCGCATGCAGCAGGCCTTCCTCGACTACTCGATGTCGGTCATCGTCGGTCGCGCGCTGCCCGACGTCCGCGACGGGCTCAAGCCGGTCCAGCGTCGGATCCTGTACTCGATGTGGGAGTCCGGGCTGCACCCGGACCGGCCCTATCGCAAGTGCGCCTCGGCCGTCGGCGAGGTGATGAAGAAGTACCACCCGCACGGCGACACCTCGATCTACGACGCGCTGGTGCGGATGGCCCAGGACTTCTCGACCCGCGAGCTGCTGGTCGACGGCCACGGCAACTTCGGCTCGATCGACGGCGACCCACCGGCCGCCATGCGCTACACCGAGGCGCGCCTGACCCCCCTGGCGATGGAACTGCTCGACGCCATCGACGAGGAGACCGTCGACGTCGAGCCGAACTACGACGGCTACGAGACCCAGCCCGTCGTGCTGCCGGCCCGGTTCCCGAACCTGCTCGTCAACGGGGCGTCGGGGATCGCCGTCGGGATGGCGACCAACCTCGCACCCCACAACCTCGGCGAGGTGATCGAGGCGGCGATCGCGGTGATCCGCGACCCCGGGATCGGCCTGGACGACCTGATGGACCTCGTCCCTGCCCCGGACTTCCCCACCGGGGCACGCATCGTCTCCACCGACGGCATCCGCGAGGCCTACGACGGAGGCCGCGGCGCGGTCACCATGGAGGCCGTGGCCACGACCGAGACCCGGTCCGGCAACCTCCCCCGGATCGTCGTCACCGAGATCCCCTACCAGGTCAACAAGTCGACCCTGCTGGAGCGGATCGCCGACCTGGTCGCCAACAAGAAGTTCGAGTCGATCCGCGACCTGCGCGACGAGTCGTCGCGCGACGGCATGCGGATCGTGATCGAGCTCAAGCGTGGCGAGGACCCGGCCGAGGTGCTCGAGGCGCTGTACCGCTCGACCGACCTGCGGACCAACTTCAACGTCAACGCGGTCGCCCTGGTCGACAACGCCCCGGTCACGCTGGGGCTGCACGAGATGCTGACCCACTACGTCGCCCACCAGCGCGACGTGGTGACCCGGCGCACCGCCCACCGGCTGCGCCAGGCACGCGACCGCGCCCACGTCCTGGAGGGACTGCTCACCGCCCTGGACCACCTCGACGAGGTCATCGCGCTGATCCGGGGCTCGTCGACCGCGGCGGACGCCCGCACGGCGCTGGTCGAACGCTTCGACCTGACCGACGTGCAGGCGACCGCCATCCTGGACATGCGTCTGCGACGACTTGCCGCGCTCGAGCGTGCCGAGCTGGAGGACGAGTACCAGGAGTTGCAGGAGGTCATCGCCGGGCTCGAGGAGATCCTCGGCGACCCCGAGCGGCTCGACGCGGTCCTGTGCGACGAACTCGCGGAGGTCAGCCGGGTCCACGCGACGCCGCGCCGCTCCCGGGTCGTGGCCGAGGGCATCTCGGCCGACGACGTCCTGCAGGGTGGCTCCGCCGCCGGGTTCGAGGCCCGTGACGTCACCGCGCTCGTGACCCGCAACGGCTACCTGAAGGTCCTGCCCACCCGGCGCCAGACCCCCGCCCACACGCACCCGCACGACCCCGCGGTCGCGGTGGTGCGCGCCACGACCGACGACGACCTGCTGGTCGTCCTGGCCGACGGGACCGGCTACCGCGTCGGGCTCGCCGACGTGCCGGTGGACCGGGCACGCAACCGGGGAACCGCGCTGTCCGGCCTGCTGGGCGACGAGGTCGCCGACGTCGTCGGCGCGGTCGCCCTGGTCGGTGACGGCGCCGTGACGACCGTCTCGGCCTCCGGACAGGTCAAGCGATCCGCCGTGGACGACTACGCCTCGTCACGTGGCACCGGCCTGGTCGTCACCGGGCTCAAGGACGACGACCGGGTCGCCGCGGTCCTGCTGTCCGGCGACGACGACCACGTGGTCGTGGCGACCTCCGACGGGATGGTGACCCGGTTCGCCACGGACGAGGTGCGCACGATGGGACGGACCGCCGCCGGCGTCGTGGCGATGAACGTCGCCGGTGGCGCGCACGTGATCAGTGCGACCGTCGTGCCCGGCGGGGACGACGCGGCCGGCGACGTCGTGACCGTGTCCACCGACGGCACCGTCAAGCGGACCGGGCTGGAGGAGTACCTGGTCAAGGGACGTGGGGCGAAGGGCGTCACGGCCGGGATGGACAGGCTCGCGTTCTGTGGCGTGGCCACGGCCGTCCACGTGACCGCCGACCCGCCGGTCCTGGTGCGTGCGGTCGACCTGGACGAGGCCCGTCGGGCGTCCGGGGGCTCCGGCTCGGGCATCACCGTCACCGGCCCCGTGGTCGCCGAGCAGGACCTCGATCGCTGGCGCCCCGCTCCCTGACCGGGGTCGGAGCGGCTCGCTTCGCACCGGACGAACGGCGGGGGGACGGTGCTCGGATCGCGGCGGTCCGCCACCTAGGCTCATCCCGATCCGCGCCGCGCTGCACCGACCGACCCGTTCCTCCTGCCGCACGCGCCCATCGAGCACGAAGGACGATGATGGCCACCGTGGTCACCTCCGACAGCACGCCCTCCCCCCTGGTCGCCGACCGTCGTGACGACGACCGCGTGTGGGGCCGGGTGTGGTGGTTCTGCCCCGACCGAGGCTTCGGCTGGGTCCTGGACGACCGCGACCACGCCTGGTTCACGACCTGGAGCGACCTCCCGGGCCAGGGCTTCCGCTGGCTCGAGGACGGCGTGGCCGTGTCCTTCCGGACCGACCGCGACTGCCACGGCCCGGTCGCCCGTGACGTCGTCGTCGAGTCCGCACGCCGGATGGCCGGCTAGGACGTCCCCAACGCCGGGAGTTGCTGCTCCAGCGTCAGCGTCGGGGCGAACAGGTCTCCCTGCTCGTCGATCCGGAGGAGCACCTCGTCGGCGGTGAAGGCGAGCACGGTGTCGCGTCGGGCGGCGGTCTCGACCTCGTCACGCGTCACCGGCGTCGAGACCGTCGGGGTGTCGCGGGCGCGCAGCGAGTAGACCGCGACGGTCGTCTTGAGCGGCACGTTCTGGCTCCAGTCGACGAACACCTTCCCCGTGCGGGCGCTGCGGTCCATACTGGTCAGGACGAGGTCGGGGTGGACCCGCTCCAGCAGGCGTCCGACGGACCGGGCGAACTCCTTGGTCTCGTCATAGGTCGTGTCGTCCGAGTTCACCGGCACGTACACCTGCAGGCCCTTGGAGCCCGAGGTCTTGGCGAACGCCTCCAGGCCCAGCCGGTCGAAGACCTCGAAGAGCCAGCCCGCGACCACGCACGACTCGACGATGCCGGCGGGTGGTCCGGGGTCGAGGTCGAACACCACCATCGTCGGCCGGTGGGGATCGGGTGCCCGGCCCATCGGCACGTGCAGCTCGAGCGCCGCGAGGTTCGCGGCCCACACCAGCGCCGCGCGCTCGCGCAGGTCGCAGTGCGCCACGACCTTGTCGCGGCCGATCCGCCCCAGGTCGACGGTGGGCAGCCAGTCCGGATGGTGCGGCGGACACCGCTTCTCGAAGAAGTGGTCGCCCTCGACGCCGTCGGGGTAGCGCACCATCGTCAGTGGCCGGTCACGCAGGTGGGGCAGCATCACGTCGGCGACCCGCGTGTAGTAGTCGATCACGGCGGCCTTGGTGGTGCCCGTGGACGGGTACAGGACCTTGTCGAGGTTGGACAGGCGCAGTCGACGGTCGTCGACCGTGACAGTGACCCGTTCAGCCACGCGGTCGATCCGGATCGAGCGGTGCCAGGAGGTGGTCGCGGACCAGTTCTGCGGTCACCGCCGGGGCTTCCCAGGCCGGGAAGTGGGCGACTCCCTGGATCGCCTGCCCGACGGCGTTGGGCAACTCCTCGCGGTACCGCCGGGCGGCGTGGTGGATCGCGGGGTGGTCGTGGGTCCCGACGCCCACCAGGGTCGGCGCCTCGATGGTCGCGAGCCGATCGCGCAGGGGCGGGTCGATCTCCCGTGGCTCACCACCGTCCCAGGCGCCCTGCTCGCGTGCGGCCGCAGCCATCAGCAGGCCCATCACGCCCGACGCCAGCGGTTGGGGCAGGTCGGTCAGCGTGCGATCCCGTCCGACCACGAACAACTCCGCGTGGATCTCGGCCGTGAGGTCGAAATCGCCCTCCTGGCACGCGCGATCGGCCTCCTGGAGCCGTCCGAAGTCGTCCGGGAAGTCATCCCAGGAACCACCCCCAGGCAGGGCCGGGCCCAGCAGGACCATCGCGTCCACCGCCGTCGGCGTGGTCGCCGCGACGTCCGCGACGATCCGGCCCCCGTTCGAGCACCCGACCCATCCGGCGTGGTCGAACCCGGCCTCCTGGAGGACGTCCAGTGCGTCCTCGTGGTCGAAGTAGTCGCCCACCGGGTTGGGCGACTCGCCCTGCCCGCGCGGGTCCATCGTGATCACGGTGAAGTCGCGTCCCAGATCGGTGGCGACCCGGTCGAACTGCCGGCGCGAGCCGATCCCGGCCGGGACGAGCACGACCGGTGGTCCATCACCGACCACGTCCCAGGCGACGTCGGTCATGCCGACTTCTCGGCGGCGCCCTTGGCGTCCCCCTTGGCATCCTTGGCGGCTTGCAGGCTCTGCTCGAGCGCGGCCATCAGGTCGACGACCTCGCCACCCTCCTCGACCTCGGGCGGGGTCGCGATCTCCTGGCCCTCGGCCTTCGCCTCGATCAGGGCCAGGACCTTCTCGCGGTAGGTGTCGGTGTAGCGCTCGGGCTCCCAGTCGCTGGTCATCGACTCGATCAGCTGCTCGGCCATCTTGATCTCGGCGTCGGACACGTCGAGCTCGTCGCGGTCCGGCAGGTCCAGGCGTCCCGGCTTGATGATCTCGTCGTCGTAGGTCAGCGTGGACACGGCCAACGCGTCGTCCAGCGGCCGGATCACGACCAGGTACTCCTTGCTGCGCATCACGAACCGCGCAACCGCCGCCTTGCCGGACTCGGTCATGGCCTCGTGCAGGAGCAGGTAGGGCTTGGCGGCGGTCTCCTGGGGCACCAGGTAGTAGGACGAGTCGTAGTAGATGGGGTCGATGTCCGCCAGGTCCACGAAGTCCGCGATGTCGATGGTCCGGGACTTCTTGGGGTCCAGCGACTTCAACTCGTCGGGCTCGATCACGATGTACTGGTCGGGCGCGACCTCGTAGCCCTTGACGATCTCGTCGTTGGCGACCTCCTCCTCGTCGATCTCGGCCACCTTGCGGTAGCGGATGCGCGAGCTGTCGGACCGGCGGATCTGCTTGAACGACACGTTCTTGGAATCCACCGCGGTGACCAGCTTGATCGGGATGTTGACCAGCCCGAAGCTGATCGAGCCGGTCCAGATGGAGCGTGGCATGACGACCTCCCGGACATGTCCGACCACGATAGTGCCGCATCACGCCGCGCCGCACCCGTCGTCGGCGGGGCCCGGTGCTCAGGCGGCCACGCGTCGCGGCGGCGCAGGCGGGACGGTCACCAGGTCCGGCACGCAGTGGCCCAGGGCTGCCAGGACGACCTCGGTCGTGGCATCCACCGTGTCGTGGGGCCCGATCGACACCTGCACGACCCGGTCGTGGGGCACGCCCAGGCGGCCCAGCGAACCCACCAGGTCGTCCAGGACCCGGGCGCCGTGCCCCACCATCCGCGACCGCTGGTCGCCCGTCACCTGCTCGATCCGACTGTGGGGGTCGGCGCGCCGGGCCAGCCGTGCCTCCACGACCGCGGTTGGCGGGCGCAGCACCACGACCACGTCGGGGCGCAGCCACCGCCGGTCGCGCATCCATGCCTCCAGCAGACCGCGGTGGTCGCCGACCAGTCCCAGCGACCACGTGGCCTGGAGCGTGCCCTCGTCGAGCACGGCGTCCACACCCCCGGCCCGGGCCCGGCCCAGGAGTCGCTGGGCCACCACCCAGGCGACCGTGCGGCGGGCCACGGCACGCGGGTCGCCCTGTCCCGACGTCGCCACGGCCACCGTCGCCACCGCGGTCGGGCCCGGGTGCGTGACCGCCTCCGACACCACCGCGCCGACCTTGCGGGCGAGCCGGGCGGGCGTCGGGGTGCCTGCGCCGGTCCCGGCCGTCGTCACCGTGCCGACCCGCATGGCGGTCGCGACGGCCGCAGCCAGGGTGGACTTGCCCGATCCGGGCAGGCCGAGGAACTCCACGACCACGGGTGGTCGCTGCGTCGTGCGGCCGTGCCGCTCCGGGGACCGCCCGGTCGTGGCGGCCCAGACCTCCCGGTGGCGACTCCGGATGACGTCCGGCGACCACTCCCCGAGGGCGGCACGGATGGACGGGCGAGGCGCACGCGGAGCGTCGGCGGCCAGCAGCTCCGCGACCGCCGCCACCGCGGCGTCGAGGTCGTCGTGGGCCACGACACGTCCCTCGGCCCCGAGGGCACGCAGCTCCGCCACGCCGTCGACCGGGTGGGCGACGAACGGCGTGCCGGCGGCTGCCGCCTGCAGGAGGACCTGTGGGAGGCCCTCCGCTCGGCTGAGCAGCACCACGACGTCGGCGGCCAGCAGCAGGTCGTCGACCGGCGACACCCACCCGGGCATCGCGACGTCGTCGGCGAGCCCGAGCTCGTCGACACGCGCCGACAGCTCCCGGGCCTGCGGCCCCTCCCCCGCGATGACCAGCTGCGGATCCGACGACGTCGTCGCCTGCAGTCGCACCAGCAGCTCCGGCAGGGCGAGCACGCGCTTGCGGGCGTCGAGACTCCCCAGGGAGAGCACCACCGGTCGTCGGGGGTCCAAGCCCAGCCGTCGTGCCACGTCGGCTCGCGCCGCCGCGGATCGGCGGGACGCGTCCGGCAGGGGCGCACCGGAACGCACGACGTGCAGGCGCGCAGGGTCGGCACCGATCCGCCGGTACTTCTCGGCCAGGTCGGCGCCCACCACGACCCAGCCGGCGGTCAACGGGACCAGCGCCGTCTCGGCGAGACGCTGCAGTCCGCCCTCCAGGCGTCCGTACCCGTCCCCGAAGGTGGCCATCGACAGGGAGTGGACGACCGGTGGGCCTCCACGCAGTCGCACGGCGACACGGCCGAGCACGCCGGCCTTGGACTGGTGGGTGTACACGACGTCGCACGCGACCAGGCCGGGCAGCCGCAGCAGCCAGCGCAGGCAACGCGCGTCCCGGACGGGGTCGACGGCGCGCACCAGGTCGGGCGCCACGACCACCCGGGCGGGTGCGAGCTGGTGGCGGGCCAGGTCGAGGTCGGACTCGGCGCCGACCACGACGACGTGGTCGACCTCGGGGAGGGCCGCGACCACGTCACGGACGCGGCGCTCGGAGCCCCCGCGCAGGTAGCGCGTGCACAGGTGCAGGGCACGCGGGCGACGGTGGGTCGCGCCCGGCCCGGCCGGTGGCGACCCGCCGGGCGTGACCGGGGCCACGTCAGTGCGCCCCGTTGCGTCGGACGGTGACCATCTGTCCGGCCGTCCGGGCCATGATGGCCAGGTCGCCCGCCAGGCTGCGCCCCCGGACGTAGCGAACGTCGAGGGCGACCCGCGTGTCGTAGTCGATGTCACTGCGTCCCGACACCTGCCACAGGCCGGTCAGTCCGGGGCGGTCGGCGAACACGACGTCGGCCCACTGGCCGTAGCGCTCGAGCTCGTCGGTCACGATCGGGCGGGGACCGACCAGGCTCATGTCGCCCCTGAGCACGTTCCAGAACTGCGGGAGCTCGTCCAGGCTCGTGCGTCGCAGCCAGCGCCCGATCCGCGTGACACGCGGGTCGGCCGGCAGCTTGTAGTCGGCGTCGAACTGCCGTCGCAGGCCGTCGTCGGCAGCGAGCAGCTCGGCCAGGATGCGCTCGGCGTCGACCACCATGGTGCGGAACTTCAGACAGACGAACGAGGTGCCCGCCCGGCCAACCCGCTCGTGGCGGAACAGCACCGGTCCCGGCGAGGTCGTCATCACGACGAGCGCCACGAGCAGGAACACCGGTGCCCCGAGCACCAGGGCGACCGACGCCAGGACGACGTCCATCAGTCGCTTCGCGACGTGCCCGACGCGCCCCGCCGCGGGGCGGGCCACCTCCCGCCCGGCCACGACGTCCGCCGGCGTGATGATCGGCACCGCTCCCGGCCCCGAGATCTCGAGTCCCGCACTCATGTCGCCCCCTCGTCGAACGGACAGGGCGGCGTGTCCCTGCGTTTCCCCTGCAGTCACCCGCCCGTCACCTCCGAGACTGCTGGGCGGCGTGTCGCACCTGAAGGGACAGGTGTCCCCGGCGGCCGGCTCCTCGGGCACAAAGGGGACACTTGTCCCGAACGGGTTCGTCCGCGTCGTCCGCGACGGGACACGGCGATGCCGGGACCGACCCCGGCGGTCGATCCCGACGTGCTCGGGTGGCGTCAGTCGCGGAACACCGGGCGCCCGCTGGCGACCTCCGCCAGCAGGACGTCCTGGACCGTGCTGCGCATGAACCAGTCGGGCAGGCGCTCCCCCCGGCGGAAGGCGCTGCGGACGTGGGTGCCGGAGATGTGCGACAGTTCCTGCCCACGGGAGGTCTCGTGCGCACCGGTCGCCGGGTTGTAGCCCACCGTGTCGAAGAACTCGGGGGCGATGCCGAGGTCGCCGAGGCGATCGAACATCTCCCGGTTGGCCTCCGGCCCGTAGAAGTCCCGCACACCGGTGTGGTCCCGGCCGATGATGAAGTGGCTGCACCCCATGTTCTTGCGGCACAGGGCCGTGAAGACGGCCTCACGGGGGCCGGCGTAGCGCGACCACGTGAACAGGGAACCCAGCACGACCTTGCGCGCCGGGTAGCGACCGAACGCCATCAGGGTCTGGTAGCTCAGCAGGACCGGCTCGGGCAGGAAGTCCCCCGGGTTCTCGGGACTCGCCACCGGGCTGATGTAGATGCCGTCTGCCCCCGTCCGCTCCAGCGCACGCAACTGGATCGACTCGTGTGCGCGGTGCGCGGGATTGCGCGTGTGGAACCCGATGACCCGTGACCACCCCATCCGGTCGAAGATGAACCGGGTCTGCGTGGGGGTGAGCAGGTAGGGCCGCTGGGTCGACGCGAGTGGCTCGACCAGCGTCACGGCGCCGGCCAGGAAGTGGTTGCCGAGCGCCATGGTCCGTTCGACGCCGGGGTGGCGCGGGCTGGCCGTGCCGAACCAGGCCTCGGTCAGGGCGGGGAGGTCGAAGGTGAACCGCTCGGTCACGTCGAGCAGCGCCCGGACCACCCCGTCGGCGTCGACCAGGGCGACCCGCTCCCCGACCCGGACGGCTCCGGGGCCGGTGGCGTGGCGCGGATCCACGGCCAGCAGGAGCGGCATGGTCCACACCGTGCCGTCGGGCAACCGACAGTCGGCCAGCACCGACCCGAGGGTCTCGCGGTCCATGAAGCCGGTCAGCGGCGAGTAGGTCCCCTCGGCCAACTGCTCGCAGTCCATCACGTCGCGGTCGGTGACCGTGATCGTGCGCAGCCCGTCGATCCCGGCGCGGTCGTCGTCGGTGGCACGGCGTTGGACGAGCCGGCCACCGTGGGGCTCGGTCAGCAACGAGATCTGCCCCGGGGACTGCCCCACCGCGAGCTCCTCGTCGCCCCGCTCGAAGACCCGGACCATCTTCTGCACCATCAGGGCACACCGGACGGGGTAGCGGCCGATCGCCGTCTCGGCGGCGAGCACCAGGCCGTCGGCACCGTCCGCGAGCGTCGTGTGGATGTCGTTGACCTCGGCCCGGGTGGGCGACGGCTGGGAGACCATCGACTCCAGCAGGTTGGTGGCCACGTAGACCTTGCGGCCCATCGCCCGGGCCCGCGCGATGATCCGCTTCTGGGTCTGGGGCAGCATCTCGATGGCCACCTGTCGGGACAGGTCCCCCCGGTCGATCAACAGCGCGTCCGCCTCGGCCGCGATGTCCTCGAGGTTGTGCAGGCCGGCGATGGTCTCGATCTTGGCGATGACGTGGGCGTCCTGTCCCGCGAGCTCACGCAGCTCGCGGACGTCGGCGCCACGCCGCGCGAACGACAGGGCCACGTGGGCGATCCCCAGGGCATGCCCGATCTCCAGCGCCTCGCGATCCTTGTCGGTCAGCGAGGGGATGTCGACCTCGCGTTCGACGCTGACCCCCTTGTTCTGGCCGACCAGGCCCCCCTGCAGGACCCGCATCCGGACCCCGTCGGCGTCGGTGTCCAGCACCTGGACCAGCGCAGAGTTGAAGTCGATGCTGAGGAAGTCCCCCGGGACCAGTTCGTGGGCGACGTCACGGGGGTAGAGGTTGAAGTTCCAGTCGTCGCCGGGCACCGGGAGGTGGTGCACGCGGACGACCGTGTTGTCGTGGAGCTCGATCGAGCCGTTGATCAGGTTGCCGGTGCGGACCTGGGCGCCCTCGGTGTCCAGGCAGATCGGCACATCCGTGGCGTCACGGATCGTGGCGATGATCTGGCGTAGGTCCCGCACCTTCGTGTGGCTGAGGTTGACCCGGAACAGCGACGCCCCGCACTGGGCCAGGCGACGGATCGTCCCGGCCTGCATCGAGGCCGGCCCGAGCGTGCACAGCAGCTCGGGGGACGCCTGCCGTGCTCCGGGCCTCGGGGCGACCGGGGCGACCGTCGGGACGGGGAGTTCGTCGATGCTCACGATGGTTCCTCCGGACGTCCGGGTGGGTCGAGGTCGTCAGTGCCGAACATTGCCGACCGGCTGCGTTGGGGGCGTGGACAGGTCCCATGCGACGCCGAGCTCGACGGCGGCAGCGCGGACCTCGTCGGGCACGGCGTAGCGGTGGCGTTGCATCTCCGGGAGCAACTCCGGCAGGAGTCGCGCCAGGTCCGCGGGATCGAACCGACGCCACTTGTCCATGCGTGACGGGTCGACCTTGCGATCGGCCGCGGTGGCCATCTCGTCGGTCATCTCCAGGCCGCAGTGCTGGGTGACCCGCTCGAGGTGTGCGATCGGGTCCTGCACGAAGTCCTCGTAGCGCAGGCAGAGCAGCTGGTCGTCGGGGAACGCCGCCAGTGCCTCGGCTGCCAGTCGCGACGGGATCGCCCACTGGCGGGCGATCACCGTCAGCTGGTCGTGGTGGCGCAGGTCGTCCTGGATCCCCCGGTAGCGCGGTCCCCACACCGACAGGTACTCCGAGCCGGAGACGTGTTTGTCCCACAACTGACGGGCGTACTTGCGGGCGTAGTGGTGCACCTGGGTCGGTGGGGTCTCGCCCAGGCGGCGCCACGCACCACGCGCCGTCACCGGCTTCTGCCACTTGCGCTCCACCGAGCTCAGGAAGGCGAAGGGGTCACGCACGATGGCGAGGTAGGTGGCGTCGGGGAAGATCTCCCGCACGTACGGCACCCGCAGGATGTTCGCCGGGGTCTTCTCGACCACCGTCGACCCGCCGTGCTCCTCCTGGAAGCGCAGGAACCGACGACGCACGTAGCGCTGCACCCGGGGCGTCGCGTCGCCGGCGTCGTACTCGTCGTGGCGTCGCCCCGGGTCGGCGACCTGCCACAGCGTGCGTGGCTCGTACCAGCCGACGAGGTCGGGGTGTCGCGACAGGCTCCGTTGGAGGATGCTGGTGCCCGACCTGGTGTTGCCCAGGATGATCACGGGCGTTCGAAGTCCTGCGGCCACTCCCACCCCCATGGCGTGCGTGCTGGTTCCCGTGCGGCGATGTCGTTCCCCCACCACGAGGACGAGGGAACTCCCCGAGGCCGGTTGCGGGTAGGGACATTCGCCCCCTCTCGTCGTTGCCACCGGGGTCTAGTCTCCCGGCAGTTGCTGGGAACGGGCATGGGGGTGGCTGGCCATGGCGACGACAACGACGACGGGCACGGCCGGCGACCTCGTCGACCCGGTCCGCAGCGTGCTGGTCGGCCTCGACCAGGCCGGCATCCAGTGGTGCCACTGGAAGAGCAACGAGGCCCTGGCGGCGTCTGCGGCCGGGATCAACGACCTGGACCTGCTGGTCCGTCGTGACCAGGTCGGGACGTGCCGGGCGATGCTCCACGGGCGGGGCTTCGTGCAGGCCCTGCCCCCGGCGTCCCGACGCATCCCGGGCGTGCTCGACTACCACGGGGACGACCCGCGGCTGGAGCGTCCCGTCCACGTGCACCTGCACACCATGCTGGTGCTGGGCGACGACATGACGAAGAACCACCGGCTCCCGATCGAGGTCGAGTACCTGGCGGCCTGTCGCCGCGAGGGACCGTGGCTCCTCCCCGCACCCCAGTTCGAGCTGGTCGTCTTCGTCCTGCGGATGGTCGTCAAGCACTTCGCGTGGGACGCGATCCTCATGCTGCAGGCCGACCTGGCGCCCTCCGAGGAACGCGAGTTCGACCAGCTCGTGGCCGCGGCCGACCCCGGGGCCTGCGAGGCCCTGGTCGACGACCTGCTGCCGGAGGTCGGCAGCGCGCTGTGGACCCGCTGCCGTGATGCCCTGGCCACGACGACCTCGGGACGCGAGCGCGTGCGCCTGGAACGGGAGCTGGTCCGGGCACTGCGCCCGTTGGCACGCCGCGGCCCGGTGGTCGACACCACCCTGAAGGCCGGGCGCCGGATCGTGGCCCTCGGGCGACGCACCCTGGCGCCCAGGGACCGACGCAAGACGCTCCCCGACGGCGGGTTGGTGGTGGCGGTCGTCGGTGCCGGCCCGGAGGACCGGGCACGGCTGGTGGCGGACCTGGACGCCTGGCTCCGTCGTGACCTCGTCGTCCACGTGGTGACGTTCGCCGACGACCCCGGCCGCGCCGCACGCCGCGTACGCGCCGTGGCCGGGCGGGGTGGCATCGCGCTCGTGGCAGACCATCCCGCGACGCGCGGCCGGCGGCCGACGGGGATCCCGGCACCGGACCTCGAGCTCGACCTGGACCGACCGGTCGACGACGCGGCCGAGGGGCCCGGACCGGTGATCGGGGTCGCCGGGACGAACCCCGCCGACCGACTCATGGCCGCCCGGACCGGTCTGTGGCGTCGCGCCTGACGGGCCCGGGCCGGGCCAGTGAACGGTCAGGCGACCGTGACGACCTCGCGGATCGCCGCCACCGCGGCCGAGTGGACCCGGTCGGGCGGCGCCGAGGCGTCCAGGACGACCGTCGGGCAGCCCAGGTCCAGGGCACGCACGAGATGGACCCTCGCCCGGAGGTACTCCGGGTCCAGGCCCGGACGTCGCCCGTGCGCCACCTCGACGGGAACGTCGAGCTTGAGGACGAGGTCGGGCAGCACCTGCAGCGCCCGTTCGTAGGCCCGCCACTCCCACCGCGCAACGGCCCGCAGGACGCCCGAGGCACTCGCCGACCAGTGGTCCAGCAGGGGGCCGTCGTTGCCGCCCGGACACTGGGTCTGGGGGTACCGGTCGCAGACCACGATCGCCCCGCGCCGGCGGGCCCGGTCCGCGTGGCGCGTCTTGCCGACCTTCTCCGCCGCGAGCGTGCACGCCCATGCCGTCCGCAGCGAGGTCCGCAGGGTCGCCCGGAGGCCGGACGAGCGGGCCCCGGCGGGTCCCGGCACCCCCTTGCGTGTCGACGGCGGGTCGAGCCGGTCCCGGACGGCCTTCATCGGCCGGCGGTACCACGCCGCCGGACCGTCACCACTGCCCAGGTACAGCCACTCGACCGGCGTGCCGGGCAGCACGTCCGCGAGGTCGCCACCCAGCCGTGCGGTCAGGGTCGACTTGCCCGACCCGTCGGCCCCCAGCACGGCCACGATGGCACCACGACGCGGCGCCGGGCGACCCGGCCCGGACCGTCGTCGTCGCACGCGGGACAGCAACCACTGCACGTCCGGGCCCAGCACCGTGCGCGGGGCCACGACCGCCAGCATCCCCACGACCACGACGACCAGGGCCGAGACACCGACGAGCACGACCAGGGACCCGGCGCCCGTGGCGCGCAGCCAGGCAGTCGACGGCACCGCGACCGCCCCGACCAGGCCGGCCAGGGCGAGGCCACGCCCGTGGGCTCCGAGCCAGCCCGACCACCGCATGCCGACGATGTCCAGGCTCAGGTGGGCCATGAGCAGGGCGTTGACCAGGATCGCGACGGCCACGCTGGCCGCGACGGCACCCAGTCCCCAGAACGTCCCGACCCACGCACCGAGCACGACCAGCCCGGCGTAGACGAACTGGCGCCAGGCACGGCGGTAGACCCGTCCCGACGCCCTGACCAGGGAATCCGACGGCTTGTAGGCGGTGCGGGCCACCAGGCCTGCCGCCAGCACCTGGAAGGGCAGGACGGCGGCGTCCCACTGGGATCCCAGCACGACCGCGACGATCTCGGGTCCCAGCACGACCCCCATGATGGCCATGGGACCCGACACCGACGCCGCCAGCGACACCGAGCGGCGGTAGGTCTCGGCCAGTCGGGCCCGATCGTCCTGCAGCGCCGCCATGACCGGGAACAGCACCTTGTCGAGCGCCTGCCCCAACAGCATCGCGGGCTTGACGGCCAGCTGGTAGGCACGTCCGTAGACCCCCAGGGCCCCGACCGACAGCCACCGCCCGACCACGAAGTAGTCGCCCTGGAGCGCGACCTGGTTCGCGGACTTGCCGAGTGTGTGGCCGGCGCCGTACCGCAGCACCTCGGCCGCGGCCACGCGGTCCGGCACGAGACCGCGTGGGTGGGGCCGCCAGGCCAGGGTCAGCCCGCTGCGCACGGCGGCGTAGGCGAGCTGGGCGGCGACCAGGGCCCACACACCGGTGCCCGCGACGGCCAGCACGCAGCCGACCAGGGCGTAGCCGAAGACGTAGGACAACGCCTCGGCCTGGGCCAGTCGTCGGAAGGCCAGGTCACGCTGGAGCAGGGCGATCGGCACGGTGCTGAGGGCGTCCACGACCAGGATCGGCGACAGCCCACGCAGCACGGGGCCCAGCCCGTCGATCGCGAACAGCCGAGCGGCGAGATCCGCACCGACCCACAGGGCCGCCATGCCCACGATCCCCGCGGCGACCGCCAGCACGAAGGCGGTGCGGACATGCTCGTCGGTCAGGTCCGGCTTCTGGGTGATCGCCGGGCCGACCAGCGAGTCGGTGACGATCCGGGCCAGCGAGATCACCACGAGGGCGCCGCTGGCGAGACCGAACTCCACCGGGGTGAGGAAACGGGCGAGCAGGGCCAGGACGACGAACTGGGCGACCGCCTGGACCGCGTAGCCCCCGCTCGTCCAGGCCATCCCGTGGACGGCCTGGCGTCCGCTGGCCCGGGGTGCTGCACTCATGGCAGGCGGGCCACCGCGCGGCGACGGATCCGACGCACCTCCGGCGCGAGGTCACCGGTCACGCGCTCGTCCAGCACGACGGCCAGCGCCAGCAGCAACCACAGATGTCGGTAGTGCCACGTCTCGCGCACCAGGCTCTGGAGTGCACAGCCGATCACGAAGGCCCGGGTGAGCCCGCCGCGTCGCCCGTAACGCCACAGGGCGCCGTACAACGCCACCATGCCGACGAGCCCGACGATGCTGCGCTCGGACAGGTACGCGAGGTACTCGTTGTGGGCCTCCTGCTGCTCCGGCAGCAGGCCGAGCGCGCGGTTGCTGCCGGGGCCGATGCCCAGGGGGTGGTCGATGACCACCTCGACGGTGGCGGTCCACTTGCCCATCCGTCCGGTGGTGCTGCGGTCGAGGTGCTTGGCGTTGAAGCCCGAGTCGCTCGTGGACGAGGGCAGGTTGACCATCGCCAGCACGGCTGCGGCCACCACCACGACCGGGATGACCAGGCGGAGCCGATTGGTGACCCGCCCGCTGGTCACCGCCCCGAGCTCGAGGTAGGCGAACGCACCGGTCACCATCATCAGGGCACCGAACGACCCGGTGACCACCAGGCCGACGACCGCGAGCACCATGGCCGGCAGGCGCAGCCACCGCGGGATCGGCGCCCGGCTCAGCACGATCAGGTTGGCGCCCAGGAAGTGGGCGGCGACGTTGGGGTTCGGGAACACGCCACGGGCGCGCAGGCCGGTCTCCGCCAGCAGCATCACGACGACGATGCAGGTGCCCACGGCGGCAGCACCCGCGACCGCCTGCACACCCCGCGGCCCCATCCGACGCAACAGCGTGACCGCGGCGAGGAACGACCCGAACGCGGCGACGTCCTTGACGAGGTCACGGACCATCCAGACCTCGATGCCCATGGCGAGGACTGCCAGCATCGAGCCCAGCAGGATGATCAGCAGGGGAAGGGACACCGCCCGCAGCACCCCGCGTGGCTGACCGCGCACGAGCCCCGGCAGCCACAGCACGATCGCCGCCATGACGAAAACGTCGGCGATCACCAGGTCGCCCCCGATGGAGGGCACCAGGAAGCCTGCGCCGAACACCGCGCCCAGCACCAGCAGGGCGTCGACGTCCCGGAGCGCGGGGATGCCGGGATCAACCCGGTGGCGCAGGTCGATCCCCGGGGACAGGGTCATTCGATGCCCGACCGCTCGGCCACCGGGGCACGGACCCCCCGCCGGGCGGCCAGCCGTTCGCGGAGGGGCGCCAGCCGGGACAGGACCAGCCGTCGCGCCCGGTGCAGGGAGCTCCACCTGGCCGGCTCGAGGACGATGGTCAGCACCGGCACCGCCAGTTCTGCCAGGCGGGTGCGCACGGCGTCGTAGTGGGCGTGGCTGGCCACCCCACCCCCGAGCAGGACCAGGGCGAACTCGGGGCGGAAGGTGGTCTCGGCCCACCAGGTGACACCGCTCCTGGTCGCGTCGAGGAACACCACGTCGTGGTTGCGCCGATAGCCGGTGATCCCGTCGACGGCACGGTCGGAGTAGGCCGCACCCAGGATCGTGCCACCCGCCCGGCGGATCTCGATGACCCGATGTCCTGCTCCGACCACCGGCGACATCCGGTCGCGACTCTCGGCCATGACGAAGGGGTCGCTGTCGGACACCGTGGCCGACTCGGCGGGGCCGGGCGCCCCGGCCCGCCCGTCCCGGCCGGGCGGCTCGGCCAGCACGTCGGTGAAGTCGACGTCGACGACCGGGGCGTCGATCCCGCTCAGTCCGAACCACGACGCCAGGCCACCCACGGTGCGGCTGACCACGCCCGGCGCCACCCCGAGTGCGACGACGGACAGCAGGACCGGGACCCGTCCCTGCAAGGCGGGCAGGGTCCGGAGCCTGCCCGCGACCTCGCCGAGGTCGGGCCGCCACAGGTTCTCGCCCGTGTGGTGGATCCTCCCGAGGTGGCGACCGGTCCCGTGGTCATCGAGGTTCTCCGCCTGGATCCTGTCGCCCACCAGCTCGCGCCCCATGGCGACGGCGAGTCCGGCGACGATCGCCACGAACGCGGCGAGGAGGTACAGCGACAGGCCGTCCGGGGGTCGCGTCCGGACGCTCTCCTCGGCGGGCGTCGTGATCGCGAAGCCGACCGGGCGCAGGCTCGCCACCCGCGTGACCTCGTCGGCCTGCAGGGCGAGCTGGGTGTACTTGGCGACCAGGGCGTCTCGGACCTGTTCCTCGACGAACAGGGGGCCGTCTGCGTCCTCGGCACGCAGCCGGTCGATCTCCGCCTGCTGCTGGGCCGCCTGGTCCAGTGCGGTCTGTGCGCGGGTGCGCAACTCGCCGGCCGCCTGCTCGGCAGCGTCCTCCAGGGCCGCGAGCCGGTCCTGGGCCACCAGCTCCGGGATCGTGTCGGCGACGGCGACGGCGACGGCACGGTCGCCTGCCGTCACGGCGACGTCGACCGCCAGCGTCTCGCGCGGACTGGTGACCACCAGGTCGACGTCGTCGGGGTCGACCCCCACCAGCTCCGCGGCCCGACCCGCCAGGGAGTCGTCGCTGAACTCCGTGAGCAGGACCTCCAGCTCCTTCTCGGGGGTGCGGCCGCCGGTCCCACCGAACAGTGGGTCGACCTCCGTGCCGACCGCCTCGGACCGGTTCGTGGCCGTGTACGAGACCGGCAACGCCTTGACGGCCAGGACCGCGAGGACGAAGGTCACCGCGGCCGCGACCACCATCACGTGGCGACGACGTCGCCAGACGGCGATCGGCCGCAGCGCACGCGTGGCCTCCGGCGCCGCGTCGAGCTGCGGCGTCATGGACTGCTGTTCGAGACGTCCCATTGCGGCGAACCCCCTTCCCCGCATCGCGACCGACCGCCATGGCTGTTCAGGCGGCGTCCTGCATCCGTGCGGCCAGGGCCCAGTCGACCTGGGCAGCCAGTCCTTCCGGTGGTGCAACGGCCGGCTCGTAGCCGAACGTGTCCCGCGCCTTGGAGAAGTCGGCCGAGGTCACCCGCTGGTCCCCTCGTCGGGATGGCCCGTGGACCACCTTCGGCGTCACCCCGATGGCCCGTGCGATCAGCTCGATCGCCTCGCGCAGTTCGAGCGTGACACCCCCACCCACGTTGTAGACCTCGCCGACCTGGGCGCCGTCGATCGCCGCGACCGTCGCGGCCACGCAGTCCGACACGTAGGTGTTGGAGCGCGACTGGTGGCCGTCCCCGAACACCGTGATCGGTCGGCCGTCGGCCAGCGCCTCGATGAAGATCTGGTAGGCCATGTCCGGACGCTGGCGTGGCCCGTAGATCGAGAAGTACCGCAGGACGGTGGCCGGCAGGTCGTGCAGCTCGACGTAGGCCATGACCAGCTTCTCGGCCGCCAGCTTGGACACGCCGTAGGGCGACACCGGACGGGTCTGCTGGAGCTCGTCCCCGACGGCGTCGCGGCCGTACACGGACGAGGTCGAGGCGTGCACGAACTTGGCCACCCCGGCGTGGCGGGCGGCCTCGAGCAGCCGCGCCGTCCCGGTGATGTTGCAGGTCACGTACGAGTCGACGTCGGCCCAGCTCGTCGGCAGCCCGGCCAGTGCGGCCTCGTGCACGACCACGTCGACGCCGTCCAGCGCCGGCTCGAGCGGAGCGTGTCGCAGGTCCAGCTCGTGGAAGGTGAACCCGCGTCGCGGGCGCAACGACTCCAGGTGGCGATGCTTGTGCTCCGCCCCGTGGAAGCCGACGAAGGCATCGACGCCCACCACCTCGTTGCCGGCATCCAGCAGTGCCTCGGCGAGGTGGGAGCCGATGAAGCCCGCAACCCCGGTCACCAGCACGCGACGACTGCTGATGGCGACAGCCTCGTGTCCACCCATCTGGTCCCCCCAGTCCTGACCGTTGGTGCGCGGTCCGTGGCGCAGATGCGACACGGACCGCGTCGACCTCGACTGAACCGCACCCCGGGGGATGCCGGAAGGGACAATTGCCCCGGACCCGCGCCGGGGTCAGGAGCGGACGCGTCGCAGCACGCGTCCGTCGGACGTCAGGGCCAGGACGTGGCCCTGCCCATCGGTGTCCAGCGCCAACGGCCGGACCTCGTCGGGCAGCGCCACGTCCTCGGTCACCGTCCCGGTGGCGGGGTCGACCTGCCAGACCCGGGTGTCGCACAGGTCGGTGAAGAAGAACCGCCCCCGGTCCACCGCGGGCGCGTCGGCCACGGCCGCCCCGATCACCGAGCACGCCCCGTCGGTGTGGGACAGGGTCGCGACCGGCTGGATGCTGTCGTCCTCGCACACGTCCACCCGGCAGAAGTCGCCCTCCCACTCGGGCCAGCCCAGGTCGTGTGGTCCCGGCGTGGCCGGGACGATGCTGACCTCCTCGACCGCGTCCTGGCCCACGTCGGCGACGAACCAGCGCTGTCCGTCCGTCGCGATCCGCCACGGGTTGCGCAGGCCGTGCGCCCAGACCATGGGGTCGCCGCCCCCGTCGAGGAACGGGTTGTCGGGTGCCGGGACCGCGACGGCCGGGTCCGACGTCACGTCCAGTCGCAGGATCGCCCCGAGCGGCGTGCCCGGATCGGCGCCGTTGCCGAAGGCGTCGTTGGCCTGGCCACCGTCCCCGAGGGCCAGGTAGAGCCAGCCATCGGGACCGAACACGACCGACCCGCCGTTGTGGTTGCTGGCCGGCTGCTCGAAGGTCAGCAGCCGGGTCTCGGCCGCGGCGTCCGCCAGGCCCGTGGAGGGGTCGTCCGACACGGCGAAGGACGACAGCACGGTCCGACCGCCGTCGCCGCTGTAGTGCACGATCAGCCGGGTGCCGTCCGGGCTGGGCGTGGCGTCGAGCAGGCCCTGCTCCGACCCGACCGTGACCCGATCGGTGAGGTCCAGCACGACCGTGCCGTCGAGGCCGGCGATGCGGCCCTCGAGCTCGACCACCAGCAGGTCGTCGGTGCGCGGGTCGACCATCGTGGCCGACAGCGCGGTGAACCCCGTGGCCAGCTCCTCCCATGCCGGCGGTCCCGACGCGGTGGGCGTGGCGCTGGACCCGCCCGATGGTGACGGTGCCGCAGGCGCCGGGGACGGCGATCCGGGCACCGGGCCGACCGCGGGCGGCGAGGTCCCCGCACTCGTCGTGTCCGAGGCCGGATCCGGGGCGTCGACGGGATCGTCCCCGCAGGCCGCCAGTGCGAACAGGCCGACGAGCGCGACGATGGTGACGCAGTGGCGGACGGTGCGGTGCATGCAGGCTCCCTGACGTGACGCCCCGCCGGTCCGACCGTACCGGTCCGGCAACCCGATCCCGTCGCCCGATCCCCGTGCGCCGGCCGCCGCCGACGCGACTGTCTAGGGTGGGTCCGGCGCAGGCGACGCCATCCGGGGGAACCGACGATGCGTGGACTCGAGATCCCTCCTCGACAGGAGGACTTCACCGCGGACCCGGTCGAGCTGTTCTTCGACCTGTCCTACGTCTACGCGTTCTCGCAGCTGGTGTACCGACTGATCCACGAGCCGACCTGGTCGGGGGCCGGCCGGACCCTCCTGCTGTTCATGCTGTTGTGGATCCCGTGGGCACAGTTCCACTGGTCGGCCAACGCCGTGTCCGGCAACAGCCGCACGGTGCGGGCGTGGTTCCTGGTCGCGACCGTCGCCGCGATCCCCATGGGCGCGTCGGTCACGACCGCCTACGACACCGGCGGGCCGGTGTTCGCCCTCTCCCAGGCCGTGATCCTGGCCATGGGGTTGCTGACGATGATCGTGGGCCTGGACAACGACTCGGTCGAGTACCGCTCGATCCGCAGCTACGCGGTCCCCAACTGGATCGCGATGGGGATCGTGGTGGTGGGGGCGTTCCTGCCCGACCCGGCCCGGACGATCGCCTGGGTGCTGGCCCTGCTGGTCGTCGCGATCCTGGGCATGCGCGTGGCGGGTGGCCGCCAGTGGATCGTGCGCGCCGGCCACTTCGCGGAACGACACGGCCTGATCGTGATCATCGCGCTCGGCGAGGTGATCGTCGCCACGGCGCTGGGCATCTCCAACGTGGTCGGTGGGGAGGCCGAGGGGGCCGCGGCGACCGGCACGGTGTTGCTGGTGACCCTCGGCGCCGCCGGCGTGTTCGCCGGGTTGCTGTGGTGGGCCTACTTCGACCGACCCCTGCCCGCCTGGGAGCACGGCGCCGAGCAGCTCGAAGGTCCCGAGCGGGGGCGGTTCGCCCGCGACGTGTGGACCCTGTGGCACGTCCCCATCGTCACCGGCGTGATCGCGTCGGCCGCCGCCCTGGAGGAGGTGACGCTGCATCCCAAGGAGCCGTTGCCACTGGAGTTCCGCGTCATGCTCGCGGCCGGCGTGTGCCTGTTCCTCGGCGGGGTGGCCGGCGCGGTGTGGCGGGCCTTCCGGATCGTCGGCTGGGAGCGCGTCGGCGCGATGGTGGTCGTGGCCGCGTTCCTGCTGACGGCGTCCGGACTGCACGGGCTGTGGCTGGTGTTGGTGCTCGACGCCACGCTGGCCGTGATGCTGGTCGTGGAGTCGATCCGGGTCCGGACGCCCACGACCGTCGCGACGACCGCCTGACTCAGGCCTCGTCGACCACGTCACGCGGGTCGACGTCGTGACGCTGGGCCTTGTAGACGGGGTGGCGGAAGTGACCCTGCGGCGTGGCCTCCAGGTACGAGACCCGGACCACCACCTCGGGGCGCACGGCGATCACGTCGGGTGGCAGGTCCACGACGGGCGCCTCGACGGCCAGCGGGCCGAGCAGTCGGGCCAGGCGGTCACCCTCCTTCGCCGTGAGCCCCGAGCCGACCGAGCCCAGCGTCACCCAGTCGGCGCGCTCGGGATCCCATCGCGCCAGGGACAGCGAGCCGACCGGCCCGGTGGTGGCCCCGTCGACGCCCCGCATCCCGACCACCACGGCGTCGGCCTCGCGCACGCGCCGGAGCTTGCGCCACGACCGCGACCGCACGCCGGGCTCGTAGCGGGAGCCGACCCGCTTGCTCACGACACCCTCCATGCCCCGTTCGTCGACGACGGCCAGGATCGTGGCGAGGTCGTCCACGCTGGGAGGAACTGCCCACGCCGCGCCGTCCCCGACCAGCCCGCCCAGCCGGTCGCGCCGGGCACCGAGCGGCTCGTCGACGACCCAGTCCCCCGCGACCCGCAGCACGTCGAACACCATCAGCCGACCGGGGTGCGAGCCCCGCAGGGTCGCCACCCGGAGCTCGTTGCGGACGTGCATCCGGGCCGCGACGCGGGAGAAGTCCGGCCGCAGCCGGTCGTCGAGGACCACCACCTCGCCATCCAGCACCGTGCCCGGCGGCAGGTCGGCGGCGAGTGGCGCGAGCTCCGGCCACGCCACGGCGACGTCGTTGCCGTTGCGGGTCAGCAGCCGATGCCGGTCGCCGTCGGCCACGACCAGCACCCGGATGCCGTCCCACTTGAACTCGTGGGTCCAGCCGGACCCGGACACGAGCGCCTCGGTGCCGGGCGTCGCCAGCATCGGCTCCAGCGGTGGCACCGGGGGCTCCGTCCCTCGTCGGTCCGGCAGCCGATCGTAGGTCCGGACGGGCGGCAGGTCCGGCGGCGCGGTCTAGCCTCCCCGACATGACCACCGCCGACGACGTCATCGCCCGCCTCGACCTTGCCCCCCACCCCGAGGGCGGGCACTTCCGCGAGACCTGGCGACACGACCCCGGCGACGGCTCCCGTGGGGCCGGCACGGCGATCCTGTACCTGCTCGCGGCTGGCGAGCGGTCGCACTGGCACCGGGTCGACGCCGACGAGCTGTGGCACTTCCACGCCGGTGCCCCGCTGGCGCTGGACATCGCGCCGGACGACCGCACGGCACCCTCCACCGAGCTCCTGGGCGCCGACCTCGACGGTGGACAGCAGCCGCAGGTGCGCGTCCCGGCCGGCTGGTGGCAGGCCGCCCACACGACCGGTGACTGGACCCTGGTGGGGTGCACGGTCTCGCCGGCGTTCGACTTCGACGGCTTCGAGCTCGCACCCCCGGGGTTCACACCGGGAGGGTGACGGACCCGCTCACGCACCCACCCGGTCCTCCAACCGACCCAGCATCGCCTCGATGCGCGCCTGGATCCACCGTCGACCACCGGCTGCCAGCCACAGCCGGTCGCGCCGGCGGAGCGTGAGCGGCGTGACCGTCAGGACGACGAGGGTCCTGCCGTCACTGGGCGCCACGTCCCATGCCAGGCGCGCCGTTGCCGCCCCCGGCACCTCGACCGTGCCCACCAGCCGGGTCGGGCGGCGCCGCTCCTCGATGGTGGACACGGCGGTCCGATCGGGCAGGAAGGGACGTCGCAGCACCAGGGTCGCCCCGCGGGCCGGTGCACCGTCGTCGGCCACGTCGACGACGTCGAGCCAGCGGCCCCCGATCCAGTCGTGGTTGTGGAGGTCGTCGAGCAGGTCGAACACCTCCGTGTGGCGGGCCGGCACGACCCGACTGCCCACGAGTGGGGCGATCCCGCCCGCGGGGGACGCCCCCGGGCGTCGGGTCTTGCGTCGGTGCCCACCCATCGCCATCCTCGGACCGCATGCGACTCCCCGATGACGATACGGCCCCCGACCCCGCCTCGGCTCCCCGGCCACCCGGTGGCCATGCCGACCCGCCGGACCACCTCACGACCTTCCAGCGCCATGTCGTCGACGTGGTGGCGGGGCTGCGGCCCGGCGACGTCATGGGCTACGCCGACGTCGCCCTCGAGGCCGGGCACCCCGGTGCGGGCCAGGCCGTGGCCAACGTGCTCCGCCGGGTCCCCGGACTGCCGTGGTGGCGGGTGGTCCCGGTCGACGGACGTCTCTACCGCACCCATGCACCGGTGCAGCAGCCACTGCTCGAGGCCGAGGGGCATCGCTTCCGCGACCGGCTCCTCGTCGACGAGGAGTCGCCGGCGGGCGACGGCACGCACTGACGACGTTGCGGCGGCGCCGGTGTCAGGCCCCGTCGGTGGCCGACCCGCCGTCGGCACCGGCCGGCACGACCAGCACCGGGCAGGCGGCGTGGGTCGTCAGGTGTCGGCTGGTCGATCCCAGCAGCAGTCCGGTGAAGCCACCCCGTCCACGCGTCCCGACGACGACCATGTCCACCTCCTGGCTCAGCTCGACCAGGACCTCCGCCGGAGGGCCCTCGTAGGTGGTGGCCTCGACCTCCACGTCGTCGCCCACGGCCTCGAGCGCCTCGGCGAGCACCTGCCCGGCACGGGCTTCGAGCTCCTCGTAGGGCACGATGGCCCCGGCATGGTCGACCTGGCCGAACCAGGTCGTGGGCCGCCAGGCGTGCACGGCGACGACCCGGCCGCCCCGCAGCCTGGCCTCGTCGACGGCATGCTCGAGCGCTCGAATGGAGTGGTCCGAGCCGTCCACCCCGACGGCGATGATCGCATCCACGTGATCCTCCTCGCAGTGATCCGCGCGACCTCTCCTCACCCTAGTGGTCGGCCCCTCGCCGTCCAGTGGTCGACGCGTCACCATCCGCCTCGGCGGCCAGGAAGGCCCGACCGCGTGGTGACAGCGAGTAGCCGACGCGATGCGAGACGGTCAGCCCGAGGACCTTGAGCTTGCGCACGTCCCGCTTGAGGTCGAGCCGGTCCCAGCCGAGTTCGTCGGCCAGTTCGCCTGCCGCCACCTCGGGCCGTTCGCCCACCAGCCGCAGCACCCGGCGTGTCCACGGCGCGCGCTCGCCCCGCTGGTCCTTTCGGTCCAGGCGCCGACGCAGGTCCACCAGGTCGTCGTCGGACAGGTCGTCGTCGGCCGCGAGCAGGTCGCGTGGGTCCGGTTCGTCCAGCCGGTGGAAGCGGATGCGGTGGATCTCCCCGTCGGGGCGCGCATCCAGTGCCTCGAGCACCTCGGCACGGTCCACGGCCCCCGTTGCACGTGCGTCGGCATCGGTGACCGCGTCGCGGTCGACCACCGCGACCTCGTCGATCGCCAGTCGACCGACCGGGCTGCGCAGGGTGCCGCCGGTCCGCACCGTCGGTCGGCGCCAGCGTCGGAAGGCCACCGTGACCGATCCGTCGGCGAGTCCCTCCCAGCGCTCCTTCGGGAACAGCACGTGGACTCCCGCGTCGAGGTCGTCGGTCCGAGCCGCACGGTAGGCGGGGGTGGTCCCAGTCGCTGGTTAGCCTCGACACCACGACGCCCGACCGTTGCGGAGTTCCGTGAGCACCGACCTGCCCGACCCCGAGGCCGATCCCGAGCCCGACCCCGACGCGCCCGTCGAGGTCGGCCGCGTGCTGGGCACCGACGATGCCACGCCGATGGAGTTCTGGGTCGCGGTCCGGCCCGACCAGTACCTGCAGCTCGACGACGTCGTGGCCCTGGAGCGACACCCGGCCGGCACCGACCCGGTCAGCATCTACGGGGTCGTGAACCAGGTCCGGGCACGGTCCGAGGGCGCCCGGTTCGACTCCGACGTGTTCCTGTCCGCCGACGGGCTGCTGCCCACCCAGTCGTCGGAGGCCGCGCAGGTCCACCCGACCCGGTTCGAGCCCGAGGTGTTCGTGCCACCGCTGCCCGGCCAGCCGGTGGTGCGCGCCGTCGGCCACGACCGCGACATGGCGCTGTTCTTCGACCAGTTCGACACCCGCCTCCCGGCCGGGCTGTCACGCAACGACGAGCCGGTCTACCTCGACCTGGACTTCCTCGACGGCACCCGTGGTGCCCACGTCAACATCTCGGGCGTGTCGGGCGTGGCGACCAAGACCACCTACGCCTGCTTCCTGCTCCACGCCCTGTTCACCTCCGGGGCCGTGGACAACGCGACCAACACCAAGGCGATCGTGTTCAACGTCAAGGGCGAGGACCTGCTGTTCCTCGACCACCGCAACACCCGCCTCCCACCCGAACAGGCCGCGCGCTACGCCGCCGTCGGCCTGCCCGCAACGGCATTCGCCTCGGCCGGCTTCTTCGCCCCGCCGCGACGCACCTCGGCGTCGGCCGCACCCGACGTCACCTCGCGGGGCCACGGCGTGACGTCGTACTTCTGGACCCTGCAGGACTTCTGCGAGCTCGAGCTGCTTCCGTTCCTGTTCGCCGACGCCGGCGACGAGCGCCAGCAGTACACGATGGTCGTGTCCCAGGTCACCGCCCAGCTCAGGAAGACCATGCAGCCGCTGGGTGACGGCGCGATCAACCTCGACGGGGTGACCTGCCGCACCTTCGCCGACCTGGTCGACGCGATCACCGACCGGCTGGAGTCCGAGGCCCACCAGCAGCTGTGGGCCGGTCGCGCGATCGGGATCGGGACCATCCACGCCTTCGTGCGGCGGCTGGCCGGCGCTGCCCGCGACGTCGGCCACCTGGTCCGCGGCGACCTCCCCGAGCCCGAGCGCCACCGGATCCGCCAGGACGCCCAGGTCACGGTCGTGGACATCCACAACCTCAACGACCGGGCCAAGCGCTTCGTCGTGGGGGTCGTGCTGCGACGCGCCTTCGACATGAAGGAACGCTCCGGCACCTCCGAGCCACTCACCTACGTCGTGCTGGACGAGCTCAACAAGTACGCCCCACGCGAGGGCACCTCCCCGATCAAGGAGATCCTGCTGGACATGGCCGAGCGGGGCCGCAGCCTCGGCATGATCCTGATCGGTGCACAGCAGACGGCATCGGAGGTCGAGCGACGGATCATCGCCAACTCGGCCATCCGGGTGGTGGGGAGGCTGGACGCGGCCGAGGCGGGTCGGGGCGAGTACGGGTTCCTGCCCCAGGCGCAGCGCCGGCGCTCGACCATCATCAAGCCCGGGACGATGATCCTGTCCCAGCCACAGATCCCGGTGCCGCTGGTCATCGAGTTCCCGTTCCCCGCCTGGGCCACCCGGGCCAGCGAGGCCGGCGAGTCCCTGGCGCCGCGGGACGAGGTCGACGAGCACCCCGACGATCCCTTCGCCGACGTCGCCTCCTCCGACGACGGGCTGCCGTTCTGAGGACCACATGAAGCTGCTGCACACCTCCGACTGGCACGTCGGCCGGGCCATCCGTGGCCGCTCCCGCGGTGAGGAGCACCGTGCCGTGCTCGCCGAGATCGCCGGGATCGCCCACGACGAGGCGGTCGACCTGGTGGTCGTCGCCGGTGACCTGTTCGACACGGCGTCGCCCACGCCGATCGCCGAGCGGATCGTCTACCAGGCCCTGCGCGACCTCGCGGCCACCGGCGCCGAGGTCGTGGTGCTCTCGGGCAACCACGACAACCCGCGTCGCTGGCAGGCCATCCACCGGCTGCTGGACGGCACCAACGTCCACATCGTCGGCGAGCCGTGTGGCCCGGACGAGGGTGGCGTGCTGACGTTCCCGGCACTGCAGACCCGGGTCGCCGTCCTGCCGTTCGTCTCCAAGCGCGGGATCGTGCGCAGCCGCCACCTGATGGAGCGCCGGGCGGACGACCACGAGGTCCGCTACGCGGAGCGGATCCGCCGGATGGTCGCCACGCTCACCCGGGACTTCGGCGACGACATGGTCAACGTGTTCGCCACCCACCTGACCGTGGCCGACGGCGCCCCGGTCCTGGGCGGCGGCGAGCGCGCGGCCCACATCTTCGACTACCTCGTCTCGCCGGCGATCTTCCCGGCGTCGGCCACCTACGTCGCGCTCGGCCACCTCCACCAGCCCCACCAGGTCGCGGCACCCTGCCCGACCTGGTACGCGGGATCCCCGCTGCACCTGGACTTCGGCGAGGTCGAGCGTGACCACAAGGCCGTCATCCTCGTCGAGGCCCAGCCGGGGCTGCCCGCGTCGGTCACCCCGGTCGCACTCCACGAAGGACGACCGCTGCGCACCGTGCGTGGCCGGGTCGCTGACCTGGAGGCACGCCGCGACGAACTCCTCGACGCCCACGTCCGCCTGGTGCTGACCGAGCCGGGCCGGCCGGGGCTGGCCGACGAGGTCCGGGAGGCGTTCCCCAACGTCGTGGACGTGCGGGTCGAGCGCGAGGACGAGCCGGACGACGGGGCCGAGACCTGGGATCTCGAGGACTTCCACCGCTCCCCCGCGGACCTGTTCGCGATGTACCTGGAGGAGACCGGCCAGGACGACCCCGCCGTGCGGGCCCTGTTCGACGAGCTGTGGGAGGCGAGCCTTGCGCCCGACCAGGCTTGACCTCGAGGGCTTCGCGTCGTTCCGCCAGCCCACGTCCCTGGACTTCACCGACGCGGACCTGTTCGTGCTGTCCGGGCCGACCGGCTCGGGCAAGAGCTCGATCATCGATGCGATGACCTTCGCGCTGTACGGCGTGGTGGCCCGCTACGGCGACAAGCGACTGGTCGCCCCGGTGATCTCCAACGGGCGCAACGAGGCACGGGTCCGGCTGGCGTTCGCGGTCGGCGACGACCACTACACCGCGGTGCGGGTGGTGCGACGGACCGCGACGGGGGCGTCCACCAAGGAGGCGCGCCTGGAACGCTGGCGGGGTGACGACCCCGACGACGCGGTCGTCGTGGCCGCCACCGCCGACGAGCTGACCGAGGCGGTCGAGACCGTGCTGGGCCTGGGCTACGAGCACTTCACCACCACGGTCGTGCTCCCCCAGGGCGCGTTCCAGCGCTTCCTCCACGCGAGGGCCTCCGAGCGCCAGGGCCTGCTGGTCGAGTTGCTCGACCTCGCCGTGTTCGGCCGGATCGGCCAGGCCGCACGGACCCGGGCCACCACGGCGGAGGCCCGGGCGGGCGTGCTCGCCCAGCAGCTCGACGCCGCCGGCGAGCAGGCCACCGACGAGGCGGTCGAGGCCGCCGCGAGCCGGGTCGAGGCGTTGGCCACGGCCATCGCGCAGATCGACGATGCGCGACCCGAGCTCGACGAGATCCTGGCCGAGGGGCGCGCGCAGGCCGACCGGGTGACCGAGCTCGAACGCCAGGTCGCGGCCCTGGACGCCGTCGAGGCTCCGGACGACCTCGCCGAGCTGGCAGCCCGGGAGTCCGCGGCCGCCGAGTCCCTCGAAGAGGGGGCTGTCCGGCGGTCTCGCTGGGAAGTCGGTCCTCAACCAGGCGCCCGGCATCTCGCGGCGCTTCGTCGTCGAGCAGCTGGACCTCGGCGAGATCAAGGAGGTCAAGAACGCGCTCGGTGGCACGG
>NZ_JAHOPH010000040.1 GCF_019798055.1 Salsipaludibacter albus
GGTCAGGTGCTGGGGGCCAGGTGTTGGGGCCAGGTGTTGCGGGTCAGATGTTGCGGGTCAGGAGGTGGGGGACCGGGTGCTGGGGGCTCCGCGCCGAGGGGATGCCCGTCCGCAGCGCATCCGCGGGACTCGAGCAGGGCGCCGGACACGCGGCTCCACGACTTCGCCGGTCTCCACCAATTCGGTGTGGTCGGCGTCGAATGGGGGGGTGGCACGGGGTCGTTCGGTGCTCGTGGCGGCCGTTGCGCAGTGTCGAACAGTCGCGAGCGTCTGGCGCGCGATTGTTTCGTTGTCGGTGACCACCTATTGACGTCGTAGGTTGGAGCGGGTTGGCTGCGCGATCAGCCGTTGTTGGGGACTGCAACAAAACAGCGGTGACCGACCGAGGACCGAACAGCCCATGGGCATGGCGACCGATGCCGTCCGCCGGACCAACCTTTCGCAGGTGCTGCGCATCCTGCACGTGGAAGGTCCGGCGACGCGTGCCCAGATCACCGCTCACACCGGCCTGAACCGTTCGACCGTCGGCACGCTCGTCGGAGACCTGGCCGAGGTCGGGCTGGTGGAGGAGGGCGAGCCGCGCTCGACCGGCGGGCGGGGTCGACCGTCACCGCTGGTCTCGGTCGTGCCCATGCGCACGGCCGTGCTGGTGATCGACGTCAAGGTCGACTCGGTCGCCGCCGGGATCGTCGGGCTCGGTGGGCACCGGCTGCCGTTCCACCGCCTGGAGCGACCGCGGGTGCGGACCGGCATCGAGCCGACCGTCGACGACCTCGAGGCGCTGGCGCGCAAGGCCCTGGCCGACCTCCCCGCCGGGCAGCACCTGTTCGGGATCGCCGTGTCGATCGCGGGCCTGGTCGACCGGCACACCAACACCGTCAGCGAGGGACCCAACATCGGGTGGACCCAGGTGCCACTGCCCGACCTCCTCCTCGAACGGCTCTCCCTGGACCTGCCGGCGGTCATGGCCAACGACGGCGACGCCGGGGTCTGGGCCGAACACCTCCGGGGAGCCGCGATCGGCGTCGACGACGTCGTGTACCTGTCCGGCGAGGTCGGCCTGGGCGCTGGCGTGATCGTCGGCGGCATGCCGCTGGGTGGCGCCGTCGGCTACGCGGGTGAGCTCGGCCACATGGTGGTCGAGCCGGACGGGCCACGCTGCGGCTGTGGCGCGCAGGGCTGCCTCGAGCTGATGGTCGGCGAGCAGGCTCTGCTGCGACGGGCCGGGCAGACCGAGGACGGTGGGCGCGACGCGCTGGACGCGGTCCTGGCCGCGATCGTCGACGGCGACGAGGACGCCCTGGCCGCGGTCGCACGGACCGGCCACTGGCTGGCCATCGGCATCGCCAACATCGTCAACGTGTTCAACCCGCGCATGGTCGTCCTGGGTGACATGCACGCCCTGCTGCACCCCCACGTCATCGACCAGGTCGAGCTGCGCCTGGCCGCCAAGTCGCTGGTCGGCCGACGCAGTCCCGTCCGCGTCGTGGCGTCCCGCCTGGGTGACGACGCGTCGGCCGTCGGGGCGGCCGAGTTCGCGCTCGAACCCCTGCTGTCCGACCCGCTCGGTGCCGACCTCGGCACGCCGGCCACCGCCTGACCACGTTGTCCACCATCCGACCCACGATTTCCCCCCTGTCCGCACGAACGACCAACGACCGAAACTGCACGATCCACACACACTCCGTGGCCAACCACCACGGGAACCCGGAAAGGGAGCACCATGAGGAGCACATCTCGCGCACTGCGCGTGCTGGCTGTCGGCACCACGCTGGCGCTGGCGCTGACCGCCTGTGGCGGTGACGACGGCGGTGACGACGCCACCGAGGCGTCGACCGACGCCGCCGCGACCGACGAGGCGACCGACGCCGCCACCACCGAGGCGGCGACCGAGGCCAGCGAGGCCATGACCGAGGGCGGCGGCGACGGCATGATCGCCGTGCTGCTGCCGGACTCGGCCTCGTCCTCCCGCTGGGAGACCGACGACCGCCCCGGCTTCGAGGCCGCGTTCGCCGACCTCGGCCTGAGCGAGGACCAGTACCAGATCCTCAACGCCGAGGGTGACGCCACCAACCAGCAGAACCAGGCCGAGCAGGCCATCACCAACGGCGCCAACGTCCTGGTGATGACCAACCTCGACTCCGGCTCCGGCGCCACCATCATCGACAACGCCAAGGCCCAGGGCGTGTCGGTCATCGACTACGACCGCCTGACCCTGGACGGCGACGCCGACTACTACGTGTCGTTCGACAACGAGGCCGTCGGCCGCCTGCAGGGCGAGACCCTGGTCGAGTGCGTCGACGCCCAGGTCGAGGCCGAGACCCCGGCCGTCGCGGTGCTCAACGGCTCGCCGACCGACAACAACGCCACGCTGTTCAAGAACGGCTACGACGGCGTCATCAACCCGCTGTTCGAGGACGGCACCTGGACCGAGGTCGACGACCAGTCCGTGCCCGACTGGGACAACCAGGAGGCCCTGGTCATCTTCGAGCAGATGCTGACCGCTGCCGACGGCAACATCGACGCCGTGCTGGCCGCCAACGACGGCCTCGCGAACGCTGCGGTGCAAGCGCTGCTGTCGCGTGACCAGGCCGGCATCCCGATCACCGGCCAGGACGCCACTGTCGAGGGCCTGCAGAACATCGCGCTGGGCTACCAGTGCATGACCGTCTACAAGGCCATCACCCAGGAGACCCAGGCCGCGGCCGAGCTGGCCGTTGCGCTGATGAACGGCGAGCAGCCCGAAGCCGAGGCCACCGTGGACAACGGGTCCAAGGAGGTTCCCTCGGTCCTGCTCGAGCCGACCGCGGTCACCGTCGACAACATCATGGACACCGTCGTCGCCGACGGGTTCCGCAGTGTCGAAGAGATCTGCACCGGTGACGTGGCGGAGACCGACTTCTGCCAAGAGAACGCCTGAGGCCGGTCGTTGACAACCACCGAATCACCGATCCTGGAGCTCCGAGGCGTTTCCAAGCGCTTCGGAGCCGTCCAGGCCCTCCAGGGGGTCGACCTCGCCCTGCGTCCAGGCGAGGTCGTCGCCCTGGTGGGTGACAACGGTGCCGGCAAGTCCACCCTGATCAAGGGCATTGCCGGCATCCATCCGTTCGACGAGGGCGAGACGTCCTTCGACGGACGGCCCGTTGCCATCCACGGACCCCACGATGCCGCCGACCTGGGCATCGAGATCGTCTACCAGGACCTCGCCCTGGCAGACAACCTGGACGTCGTCGAGAACATGTACCTCGGCCGCGAACGGACCAACCGGTTCGGCCTGCTGTCCGAGGAGGCCATGGAGCGCGACGCCGCCGACACCATGTCGGGACTGGCCGTCACCACGCTCAGCTCGGTGCGGCAGAAGGTCGCCGGCCTGTCCGGTGGCCAGCGCCAGACCGTCGCGGTCGGCAAGGCCGTGATGTGGAACTCCAGGGTCGTCATCCTCGACGAGCCGACCGCCGCGCTGGGGGTCGCCCAGACCCGCCAGGTCCTCGACCTGGTCAACCGGCTGGGCAACCAGGGCCTGGCCGTGCTGCTGGTGTCCCACAACCTGCACGACGTGTTCGAGGTCGCCGACCGGATCGTCGTGCTGCGACTCGGCCAGCTGGTGGGTGACCTCGACGCCAGCCAGGTCAACCAGCAGCAGGTGGTCGAGGCGATCACCGCCGGCACGCTGACCAGCGTGCCCGGCATGGCCACCCACGCCACCGGGCCGGGGGCCAAGCGGGGCGACGACGCCGCGGAACCGTCCGCGGACGCCGCCGAGTCGGGTGGGGCAGCCGCCTCGACCGACCCGACGGGCCCGACCGACACCGACGGCGACCGTGCCGACGGGGAGACGACGCCATGACGACGCCCGAACAGCTCGCCGCGGCGACCGCGTCACGGCCCGACAGCATCGGTGACGCCGCACGACGGTGGTGGACCGGTGTCAAGGCCGGTGACCTCGGCAACCTGCCCATCGTGGTCGGCCTGCTCGCCATCACGATCATCTTCACCAGCCTGAACAGCGCGTTCCTGTCGCCAGTCAACTTCGTCAACCTCATCGTCCAGGTCTCGCCCCTGGCGGTCATCGCCATGGGCGTGACCTTCGTGCTGATCATCGCCGAGGTCGACCTGTCCGTCGGGTACCTGTCCGGCGTGGCGATGGTGGTCCTCGGCCGCCTGCTGGGCGAGCAGGGCTGGCCCGCCTGGGCCGCGATCATCGCCGTCCTGCTCATCGGCGCCTTCGCCGGGCTGGTGCAGGGCTACCTGGTGGCGAAGGTCGGCCTGCCGTCGCTGATCGTGACCCTCGCGGGACTGGTCGGCTTCAACGGCCTGGTGCTGATCCTGATCGGCAACCGTGGCACGGTCGTGATCCAGGACGACCTCATCATCGACATCACCAACAGCTACCTGCCACCGGTCGTCGGCTACGTGCTGGTGCTCGTGGCCACGCTGGGGTGGGGTGCCGTGATGATGCAACGCCGACGGCGACGACTGGCGGCCGACCTCGACGCCGACCCGATCAACCTGGTCGCCTTCCGGGTGATCGGCGTCACGGTGCTCGGTGCGGCCGCGGTGTACTTCGCCTCGCGCAGCCGAGGCATGCCGTTCGTCGCCGTGCTGCTGGTCGTGCTCATGGCCGGCCTGACCGTGCTGCTGTTCCGCACGCGGATCGGTCGGCACCTGTTCGCGGTCGGTGGCAATCCCGAGGCGGCCCGCCGAGCCGGCATCAACCTGGTGTGGACACGGGTCACCGCGTTCATGATCTCGGGGTCGATGGCGGCGCTGGGCGGGATCGTGTTCGCGTCCCGACTGCGGTCGGTCGACACCGGTGCAGGTGGTGGCCAGATCGAGCTGAACGCGATCGCGGCCGCGGTGATCGGCGGGACCAGCCTGTTCGGTGGTCGCGGCACGGTCTCGGCCGCACTGCTCGGTTCGTTCGTGATCATGGGCGTGGACAACGGGATGGGCCTGCTCGGCCTGTCGTCGGGGTTCAAGTTCGTGGTGACCGCGATCGTGCTGCTGGCCGCCGTGCTGGTCGACTCCGTCGCCCGTCGCGGGCAGCAACGCTCCGGCCTGGCCTAGGGTCACGTCGCTTCGTCGACACGTTGTCCGCCCGGTGCCTCGCGCACCGGGCGGACGCGTGCTGGGGGCCGTGCCGGTCGCGCGGTTTCCGGGTCGATCGGATGACGGGCCGGGGACCTGTGGCACGTTCGCGCCCCGTCGGGTCGCGCGACACTCCGAACTGCCCCCGCAGAGCCGCGGGGCCGGACCGGAGGACGACGCCATGGGCCTGCACACCATCCTGGTCGCCATCGACGGCTCGGACCACGCCGAGCACGCCCTGGAGACCGCCATCGACCTGGCCCGCCACCAGCCTGCTCGGCTGGTCCTGCTCCACGTCGTCCACCCGCTGGCCAGCATGTCCATGTCGACCGACTTCGACGACTACGAGCGACTCGAGCACGTCCACATCTCGACCGCCGACGTCCTCCGGGCGATGGGGGACCGTGTCGTGGAGGGCGCGCTGCGGACCTGCGGGGCCGCCGGTGTCCCCGCCACGTCGATCGTGCGCGCCGGCGACCCGACCCGGGTCATCGTGGAGGCAGCGACCGACGAGGACGCCGACCTGGTCGTGCTCGGCAGCCGCGGCCTCTCCGACGCGAAGGGCCTCCTGCTGGGCAGCGTGTCGCACAAGGTCATCTCGACCGCGCCGACCCCGGTGCTGGTCGCCCGCTGAGCGGGTCGAGTCCGTGGCCGCCTGGCGGCGGTGGGACCTCATCACCTGCCATGACGGACCGCAGGAAACTCGTTGGTGACACGGGATCCGGGCAGGACTAGTCTCAGCGCACCTCGCTCATCGCCGAGGGTCCTCCGAGGCTCCACCGAGACGCTGCGTCCGCTGCCGTCCGGCGCCTCACCACGCGAGGGAGCACGTCATGCGAGACCTCCGCCTCCCGGTCCTCGTCGCCCTGTCCCTGTTCCTGGCCGCATGTGCCCAGGCCGGGGCCCCGTCCACGTCGTTGCGCGCCAGCGAGGAGACCCTCGGATCGTTCTTCGGCTGGGACGACGACATCGACCCGGCCGTGGCGGAGGCCGAGAGGGCGGCCCAGGAGGAACGGATCGAGGCCGCCGTCGTGGCCTGCATGGCCGCCGAGGGCTTCGACTACGAGCCCCAGGTGTGGGAGGTCGAGGCCGAGGAATCCTGGTCGGAGGAGGCCTGGGACGAGGACGAGATGGTCGCCACCGAGGGCTTCGGTGTCACGACCTGGTGGGGTGACGAGATGATGGAGGAGATGGGCGAGGAGGTGATGACGGAGGGTCCGACCGGCGAGGACGAGTGGATCGACCCGAACCAGGAGATCATCGACGGCATGGGCGAGGACGAGTTCCAGGCGTGGCAGGACGCGCTGTACGGCACGGCCGAGGAGCAGGAAGCCATGGTGACCGTCGAGGTGGACCCCGAGACGGGCGAGGAGACGGAGTTCCACGAGGGCTACGGACCCGGGTGCCGGGGCGAGGCCGAGGAGGCCGAGCACGGGGCCGAGATGGAGACCTGGGAGGAACTCGACCGGTTGATGGCTGACATGGAACAACAGGTCGCGGACGACCCCCGCATGGTGGAGGCCACCGAGGACTGGTCGGCGTGCATGGCCGAACGGGGTCACGACTTCGCCGACCAGGAGGCCCTGTGGGACGAGGGCATCGGGGCGCTCGAGGACCGGATGGACGCGCTGGTGGGACCGGGCGGCGACGACGACCCGTTCGACGGGTGGTCCGAGGACGAGATCGACGCCTTCTTCACCGAGTCGTCCGAGGACGAGATCGAAGCGTTCTTCTCCGAGTTCGAGGAGACCCAGCCGGAGGTCGACACGGCCGCGATCGAGGCCCTGCAGCAGGACGAGATCGACCTCGCGACCGACGACCTCGCGTGCCGGGACGTGCTGGACGTCGTGAACCAGGAGGTCTACGCCGAGTACGAGTCGTCGTTCATCGCCGAACACCGCGCGGAGCTCGAGGCGATCCGCGACGCTCGGGAGGGCTGACGGAGCGGTGGAGCGCGCCGAGTTCGCCGACTGGATCGCGCGCTACGAGGCTGCCTGGCGCAGCCCCGGGACCAGTGCCCTGGCGGCGGTGTTCACCGACGACGCGGTCTACCGCCACTCGCCGTACGCCGAGCCGGTGTCGGGCCTGGCCGCCATCGCGCGGGCCTGGGAGGACGAGCGCGACGGACCCGACGAGGTGTTCACCATGGTCGCCGACGTCGTCGCCGTGGACGCCGACGTCGGCGTCGCCCGGGTGGTGGTCCGCTACGGCGACCCGGTCGAGCAGGAGTACACCGACCTGTGGGTCGTCGAGGTCGTCGACGGCCTGGCGCGCAGCTTCGAGGAGTGGCCGTTCTGGCCCGGCCAGGACTGGTCGGCCAACCACGACTGACCGGCCGGTCTGCATCAGCTGCGCAGGTCGTTCCAGGGCGCCTCGTCGGCCACGTCGACGGCCTCGTAGCCCACGTCGGTGACCGACGGGGTCAGCACCACGAGCAGGTGGGCGGGTTCGTCGGCGTCGTCGGCCACGAACGACGCATGCACCGTGTCGGTGGGGACGTGGACGCTGTCGCCGGGACCGAGCCGCTCGTGGCGCTCCTCGATCCACTGCTCGATCGCGCCCGACAGCACGTGGATGACCTCCTCCTGGCGCGGGTGGCGGTGGAAGTCGTGGCCCTGGCCGGGCTGGATGGTCACGTCCAGCACGGTCAGGTCGGACCCGGGCGCGGTCGTTGGGTTCACCACCCACCCGAGGCCACCCCAGTCGAGGGTGTCCACGGAGACGGCGGACGACGGGACGAACGAACCTGCCATGGTGACGCCTTTCGGTGGGACGGGAGCCGAGCGGGTGCGGATCGGTGCGGTTTCCGCACCGGAGTGCACCCACTCGGGTGGTGGTGGCTGGGGCGTGCTCGGCGGCGGGTTGAGCGGGTGCGGGGTGGTGCGGGTTCCGCACCGACATGCACCCGCTCGGATGGCGATCGGGTCGGCGGGGGTCGGTCAGAACTCGATGGCGACGAAGCGTTCGGTCTGTTCCTTCAGGGCGACCTCGACCGGGAGGCGCTCCATGCTGGACGCGCCGTAGAAGCCGTTCAGCCCGGTGGCCTCGCGCAGGACGAAGGCCGCGTCGTCGGGCATCGACACCGGGCCACCGTGCACCAGCACGAGGACGTCGTCGCGCACCTCGCGGGCGGCGGCGGTCCACGCGTCGACCATCGGCACGCAGTCCTCGAGGGTCAGGGCGGTCTCGGCACCGATGCTGCCACCGGTGGTCAGGCCGAGGTGGCACACGACGATGTCGGCGCCGGCCTCGGTCATGGTCGCGGCGTCGTCGGCCGAGAACACGTACGGGGTGGTCAGCAGGTCGGCGTCCCGCGCGGCGCGGATCACCTCGACCTCCTTGTCGTAGCCCATCCCGGTCTCCTCGAGGTTGGCCCGGAACGTGCCGTCGATGAGGCCGACCGTCGGGAAGTTCTGCACCCCGGCGAACCCCAGGTCGCGCAGCTGGTCGAGGAACCGCTCGGTGTCGAGGAACGGGTCGGTGCCGTTCACGCCGGCCAGCACGGGCGTGTCGGTGACCGCCGACAGCACCTCGTCGGCCATGTCGACGACGATGTCGTTGGCGTTGCCGTAGGCCAGCAGGCCGGCCAGCGAGCCGGCGCCGGCCATGCGGAACCGGCCCGAGTTGTAGATCACGACCAGGTCGATCCCGCCGGCCTCCTCCCACTTCGCGGAGATGCCGGTGCCGGCGCCGCCACCGATGATCGGGCGGCCGGCGTCGACCTTGGCGCGGAATCGGTCGAGCAGCTCGGTGCGGGTGAAGCGACGACGGACGGCCATGCTCAGGCTCCTGCGATCTCGGCGTGGGCGGCGACGACGGCCTCGGCGAAGGCGTCGTCGTTGACGTGGTGGGGGAGGCGGACCAGGCGGTGGTCGTCGGTGGCCGTGAAGCCGTCCTCGAGCGCGTCGAACAGGGCCGCGTCGGCCCGGGGGTCGTGGAACGGCTGGCCGGGAGCGTCCAGCATGGACACCCCGCCCTCGGGCAGGAGGAAGCGGACCGGCCCGGCGACCGCGTTGAGCTTGTCGGCGATCCAGGCACCCATCCGTGCGTTCTCCTCGACGGTGGTGCGCATCAGCGTCACGTTGGCGTTGTGCACGTGCAGCAGCCGGTCGTCGTAGTGCTCGGGCACGGTGTCGCGTGCCCCGAAGTTGACCATGTCGAGTGCACCGACCGAGCCGACGTAGGGCACCGGGTGGTCGGCGTAGACGTCGAAGCGGGTCGGGCCGGCCGTGAACACCCCGCCCATCAGCTCGTCGCACACCTCGGTCGTGGTCAGGTCGATGACGCTGGCCAGCATGCCGGAGGAGACCAGCTTCTCCATGGAGCGGCCGCCGGTGCCGGTGGCGTGGAACACCAGTGGCTCGTGGCCGTCGCCCAGCAGCCCGGTGATCGCCTGCACCGCCGGGGTGGTGACCCCGAACATCGTGATCCCGACCGCGGGGAGGTCGTCGTGGCCGGCGGGCGGGTCCGCGGCGACCATGCCGGCGATCGACGCAGCAGCGTTGGCCAGCACGACGCGGGTGATCCGGTTGAGTCCCGCCACGTCGGCGACCGACGGCACCATCGCGATGTCGGACGCCCCGACGTAGGGGGCGACGTCCCCGCTGGCCACCGTCGACACCATGACCTTGGGCACGCCGACCGGCAGGCCACGCATCGCCGGGGTGATCAACGCCGTCCCGCCGGACCCACCCAGGCCGATGATCCCGCCGACCTCGTCGAGCCCGGCGACCCATGCCGCGAGTGCGTCACCCATGGCCGTCACGGCCTCGCCGCGGTCGTCGCTGGCCACGGCGCCGGGCCCGTCCGGGTGGTGCTCGGCGAGGTCGTCCGGCGTGACGTCGGCGCTGGAGGCGTGGCCGGACGTGCCCACGTCGACGACCACCACGACCAGGCCCGTGGCGCGGACCCGGTCGGCGACGAACGCGAGCTCGTCGCCCTTGGTGTCGGCGGTGGCGACGACGAGGACGGGGCCGGACATGGACTGCTCCTTGGTCGGCCTTCGACCGTAGCGAGCACGTCGTCGTGGTCGAAGTGGACCGTCGTCCGGCCACGGCCGGGTCCCGGCGACGTGGTGGGGCCGGTCACGTGACCGGGGTCGTGGCGACGAGGTCGAGGCGTGGGCACCTAGCCTGCATCCGACAGGTGTCGACCGAGGAGGGATGGATCGTGGCCAAGGGCATGCGGCGGGCCGAGTTGCGTGACCGGCTGTCCGACAACCTGTTGCTGCGGCCGGTCCTGTTCGTCTCGGCAGGCATCCTCGTCGCATGGCTGGCACTGACCCTGGACGACGTCGCCCCGGGGCTGTTGCCGACCGGACTGCAGTTCGGGGCCGAGTCCGCCCGGTTGCTGTACGTGACCCTGGCCGGGGCCCTCCTGACCGTGGCGGGCCTGACGTTCTGGGTCCGGTCGGCGTCGGTGTCGCTGGCCGCGTCGCAGTACTCCGCCCGGGTCGTGTCCGGGTTCCTGGAAGATTTCTATCAGCAGAGCATGATGTCGATCATGCTCGGGCTGTTCGCCTACGTGGTGACGGTCTACCGGGCACTGCCGGTCGGACGCGAGACCTCGCCCCACTTCGCGGTGCTGCTGGGCATCGTGCTCGCCGCCGGGTCGATCGTGGTGGTGATGGGCGCGATCCGCAACGCGGTCCGGTCGATGTACCCGGGCCAGCTGGCGCGGTCGATCACCGACGTGACCCTCGCCCGGATCCGGACGTTCTCGCGTCGCCAGCCGGCCCACGGTGCCCGGACCCGGTCGATCCGCGAGCAGGAGATCCCCAGCTCCGGTGGCGTGTACGTCCGGGCGAGCCACTCGGGCTTCGTCCAGTCGATCGACGAGGCAGCGATCCTGGCCGCGCTGCCCTCGGACGCGACCCTGCTGCTGCGGGTCCGCGTCGGGCTGTTCGTGATCGAGGGCCGTCCCCTGCTGCGGATCTGGAGTGACGAGCCGGTCGACGTGTCCGCGCTGGCCCAGGCCGTGCGGATGGGTCGCACCCGGGTCCTGGCGCTGGACGCCGAGTACGGCCTGCAGCAGCTCGTCGACATCGCGGTCGGGTCGCTGTCCAACCACGGCGACGTGGCCAGCGCCTTCGAGGTCCTCCAGCACATCGAGATGGTGCTGCGCGAGCTGGCCCGACGCGACCTCGGCGAACCGGTCACCGAGACCGACGACGGCATCCGGATCCTGCGCGAGCGGGCCTACACCTACGACGACTACGTCAAGCTCGCGTTCGACCGGTTCCGACGGGCCGCCGCGCCCTACCCGTCCGCCCTCGCCCCGATGATGTCGACCGCCGCCCAGCTCGCCCAGGACCTGCGACGGGACGGCCGCCACGGACGTGCCGCCGTGCTCCGCGACCAGATCACCCTGGTTCTGGCGACCGCCGAGCACCACCCGGAGATCGTCGGCGGCGACCTCGAGCGACTCCGCGAGCGTGCCCGCCGACTGCTCGCCGAGCTCGAGGACCTCCCCGAGACCACCGGCCCACTGCCCGCCGCGCCGCCCCGCGCCGTCGAGGTCCCCGACGACACGCCCTGATTTCCCTCGCGGACCGTCGGACAGGGTGACAGGGGTGGGGTCGGGCTGGCAGCGTGCACCACACCTCGACCCTCGGCATCCCGCGTGGCAGACATCATCCTGGTCCCCGGCCTGTGGCTCGACGGCGCCTCCTGGGACGCCGTCCTGCCGTCGCTCGACGCGGCCGGCCATCGCACGCATCCCCTGACCCTGCCCGGGATGGAGTCCCCGGACGCGGACCGGTCCGGCGTGACCCTGCGTGACCACGTCGCGGCGGTCGTGGCCGCCATCGACGGCGCCGCCACCGACGGGCCGATCGTGGTCGTGGGCCACTCCGCCGGCAGCGGCATCGCCTGGGCCGCCGTGGACGCCCGCCCGGACCGCGTGGACCACCTCGTGGTCGTCGGCGGGTTCCCGACACCCGACGGCCGGGCGCTGGCGCCGTACTTCACCGCCAACGACGTCGGCGAGATCCCCCTGCCGCCATGGTCGGAGTTCGACGACGCCGACCTCGACGGCCTGGACGACGACCTCAAGGCCGACTTCGCCGACCGGGCCCTGCCCTCGCCGGCCAACGTGACCACCGATCCCCAGGAGCTGTCTGATCCACGTCGCTACGACGTCCCCGTCACGGCGGTCTGCCCGGAGTACACCACCGAGCAGCTCCGGTCCTGGATCGACGACGGGGAGGAGTCGGTCGCCGAGTTCACCCGGATCCACGACGTGACCTACGTCGACCTGCCCACCGGGCACTGGCCCCAGTTCACCCGACCGGACCGGCTCGCCCGCACCATCCTCGCTGCGGTCTCGTCGGTCGAGCCCGCGGACGGCCAGGACGACGACCAGGGCGTGCGCGGCTGAGGCGGCCGTCGGCAGGCGGCCGTGCCCGGCCCACGCGTCAGCCCGCGGCCGGGGACACGCGCACCCGGGCCACCCCGGGCATGGGGAGGTCGAGCGTGACCACCAGGTCCGCGTCGTCCCGGGACAGCTCCGCCGGTGCCGCCTCGCGCTCGTCGAGCACGTCGGCCGCGGCCAGGTCGGCCCACTGGTCGTCGGTCGGCCAGCCGTCGTCGCGGTCGTACCGGGTGGTCACGTTGGAGTGGTGGTCGTCGACCCGTGCGATGGTGACCCGTCGCGGCCCGTCGAGCGCCGGCAGGTGCACCTCGACGCGCCGGCACAGGGCGTCGTCACCATCCACGCGGGTCTGGTCGAGGGTGCCGTTCCACAACAGCACGTCGATAGTGCCGTCGTCGTGGCGGGTCGCCCACCCGTCGACCAGGCCGTCCGCACCGTCGCCCGACAGGTCCAGTGCCAGCCGGTCGTCACCCTGGGCGTGGGCCAGGGCCAGGGCCCACCAGCGGGGCTTGCGCAGGTTGCCGACCGTCTGGAGTCCGAAGCCGCCATGCAGCAGCGACGTCGGCCGCCCCAGCTCCTCGAAGTGGTCGCTGACGACCCAGTAGGCCAGCGCGTCGGCAGTGGACGCGGCGGCCTTCATCCCGGCCAGCACGAACGGCGCGCCGAACGCGGCGTCGTTGACCACCCGGAAGTGTCGGGGGCTCACACCCCACTCGGTCCACCAGATCCGCACGTCGTCCAGGCCGCGTTCGGCCAGTGCCGGACGCAGGTCCAGTGGTCCGACGCCGTAGACGTGGGTGGTCAGGAAGTCCAGCGGAACGCCGGTGTCGCGCACGTGGTCGAGGAAGGTGCCGACCCACCCGACCGCCGCGGTCGCCGGACCGCCGACCAGGAGCCGCTCGTCGACCTCCTTCACGGCAGCGGCCGCCAGGTCGTACATCCGGTGGTAGTCGTCGGAGGTGCCGGTCCAGAAGGCATCGAGGTTGGGCTCGTTCCACACCTCGAAGGGCCACCGGACCACCTCGTCGATGCCGAAGTGGTCGACCAGGCCGCCCACCACCTTGCGGACCAGGCGCTGCCAGTCCTCCCAGTGCGTGGGGGTCGAGATGATGCCCTCGTAGGTGAACACGGTCTGGTCGGGGTCCCGGGCGAGTGCCGCCGGCATGAACCCCAGCTCGACGACCGGACGCAGGCCGAGCTCGCCCAGGCGGGTGTACAGGTCGACGATGGTCGACACGTCGACGTGCCACCCGTCGTCATCGGCCACGACCACGCCGTTCTCGTCGTCCAGGATCGCGTGGGCGCGGACGTGGGTGACGCCCAGCTCGTCGTGGGCCCGGGCCAGCGCGGTGGCGTACTCCTGGGCGATCGGGTCGGGGCCGGACCCCCCGGCGTAGCGCAGCTGGCTGACGTGCTCGGCACCGACCATCCACCACGGCCGGACCAGCGGCGTGGTCGGACCGGCGAGGTCGACCGTGGCCGTGATGGTCGGCGCGTGGTCGTTGTCGGACAGGCCGTCCGAGGCCGCGCGCGACCGGCCCGGGACGGTCGCGCCGACCGGGCCGCTGCCGTCCTCGATCGTGGCCAGGGCCGCGACCGCGTAGTGGTAGCGACGGCCCCGCTCACCGGTCGTGTCGACGTAGGGCGGGCCCCCGACGGCCAGCAGGTCGTCGGCCTGGTGGTCCAGGACGGACAGCGAGTCGGGGCCATCCCCGCGCAGCACCTCGTAGCCGATGGCGCCGGTGACCGGCTCCCACCGCAGGGTCACGTGCCCGACACCCTCCTCGGCCACCAGACCCGTCGGGGCCGGGATGTGGTCGCGGCGGTCGGCCACGCCCGGGGTGACCGCGCGGTCGTCCCACTCGGCGCGGGCCGCGTGCTCGTCACGTCGCGTGCTGGACATGGTGGTCCTCCAGTCGGGGGCCTGGTGGCAGTGGCGGTGGCAGTGGCGGTGGCGGTGGCGCGTGGGCCAGCCGCGGTCACTTGATGCCGGTCATCGCGATCGACTCGGTGAACCGTCGCTGGAAGAACAGGAAGACCACGACGACCGGGGTGATGATCGCGACCGAGCCGGCCATCAGCAGGCCGTAGTCGGTGCTGTTCTCGCCGATGGCCGACAGGGCCAGCGCGATCGGCAGGGTGTACTTGTCCTGGTCGGTCAGCACGATCAGCGGCCACAGGAACGCGTTCCAGGTGCCGAGGAAGGTGAAGATGCCCAGCACGGCGGCCGGCCCGGCCATCAACGGCATCGCGATCCGGCTGAAGATGCGCAGGTGGGAGGCGCCGTCGACCTGGGCCGCCTCGATCAGCTCGTCGGGCAGCTGCAGCATGAACTGGCGCATCAGGAACACGCCGAAGGGCCCGGCCACCAGGGGCAGGATCACCCCGGCGTAGGTGTTGAGCAGGGACAGCTTGGACATCAGGATGTACAGCGGCACCAGGGTGACGCTGGTCGGCACCATCAGGGTGGCCAGGACGATCCCGAACACCACCCGCCGACCGCGGAAGCGGATCTTGGCCAGGGCGTAGCCCGCGGCGCTGGTGAAGACGATGTTGCCGATGGTCACCAGCCCGGCGATCAGGGTCGAGTTCCAGAAGTACTGGAGGAAGTCCAGGCGCCGGAACAGGTCGACGTAGTTCTGCAGCGTCGGGTCGTCGGGCAGCATCGTGGGGACCAGCGAGGTGATCTCGGCCTGGGTCTTGAACGACGACAGCACCATCCAGACGAACGGTCCGGCCATCAGGACCAGCCCCAGCAGGAGCAGGCCGGAGATCACCCACCGGCGGACCCGGCCCTCCTGGCGCGGCTCGAGGTCCGACAGCGGGATGCCGTCCTCCTGGGCGGTGCTGGGCTCGTCCGTGCGACGGTCGGCGTGGTCGGCCGCCGACGTCGCCGATCGGGACGGCTCGGGCGCGTCGTCGGCCCGGTCGCTGGTCGGGTCGCTGGTGGGGGGAGGGGTCGTGGTGGCCATCAGTCGTCCTGTCCCAGGACCTTGAACTGCACGAACGCCAGGACCGCGATGAACAGGAACAGCATGTAGGCGATCGCGCTGGCGTAGCCCAGGTGGAAGAAGTTGAAGCCCTGCTCGTAGATCACCATCGCGATGGTCACGGTGGAGTCCAGGGGTCCGCCCTGGGTCATCACGAACGGCTCCTCGAACACCTGCAGGTACCCGATGGAGGTGATCACGAGCGCGAACAGGGTCACCGGGCGCAGCTGGGGGAGGGTGATCCAGCGGAACCGCTGCCAGAAGGTCGCCCCGTCGACGCGGGACGCCTCGTAGAGCACGCCCGGGACGCCCTTCAGGCCGGCGAGGAAGATGATCATCGACTGGCCGAGGTTGCGCCAGATGGCCATGACGATGATCGACGGCAGCGCGGTCGAGGGATCGTTGAGCCAGCTCGGCCCGTCGATCCCGACCAGCGCCAGGGTCCGGTTGACCAGCCCGATGTCGGGGTTGAGCATGAAGCGCCAGATGACGGCGATCGCGATGATCGAGGTGATGACCGGCAGGTAGTAGCCGACCCGGAACACCGACTGGAGACGGCTGATGCCGTTCTCGATCAGCACCGCGGCCATCAGCCCCGCGAACACCGACAGCGGGACCCCGACCACGACGAACACGGCGGTGTTCCAGGCCGCCTTGCGGACCTCGGGGTCCTGCACGGCCTGGACGTAGTTGTCGAAGCCCGCCCAGGGCGCGCTGAACGGCGCGACGAGGTTCACCAGCTCGAAGTCGGTGAAGGAGAACCACAGGGCAGCGAAGATCGGTCCGGCCATGAAGACCAGGAAGACCAGCAGGTAGGGGAGGGAGAAGCCCCACCCGGCGATGGTGTTGCGCGCGGTGTTGGACAGCCGTCGACGCGGTGGCCGGGTCGAGGTTTCGGTGGTGGCGGACATCTCGTGGGGCCTCCTGGTCGAGCGAGGGGGTCGAGCGAGGGGGGGCGAGCGAGGGGCCACCGCCCGGGTGCCTGGGTGGGGCACCCGGGCGGTGGCGAACACGCCTCGCCCCGGGAGCAGAGGGGCGCGGCGGTCCGGGGGGCTCAGCCGACGATGGAGTCCGCTTCGGCCTGCATCTGCGTGACGGCGTCCTCGGGCGCGACGTCACCGACGGTGACCTGCTCCATCAGTCCATTGATCGCGGTCGCGACCTCCTCCCACTCGGGGATGGAGGGCGGTGCGACGGTCTCCTCGAGCTGGGTGCCGAACACGCTGAGCCGCTCGTCGTCGGCCAGGTCACCGGACTCCCACGCCTCGGTCACCGACGGCAGCCCGGCGACGGTCTCGTACCAGGCCTGCTGGGTCTCGGTCTGGGTCATCCAGTCCACGAACTTCCAGGCCAGCTCCTGGTTCGGGGAGTCCTCGAACACCACCAGGTCGGCACCACCGACGAACGAGTTGCGGTTCTCCTTCTCGGGCATCGGCGCCACGGCCCACTTGTCGGCGAACTCCTCGCCACCGAGCTCGTCGATCAGCCCGACGTGCCAGGGGCCGGAGAAGAAGATCGGGTGGGTGCCGTCGACGAAGCCCTGCTCGACGGCGAAGTCGGTGACGGGCTCGGCGGCGACCCCGTCCTCGAAGAAGCTGTCGTAGTAGGTCATCCCCTCGACCATGCCCGGGGTGTCCAGCGTGAGGTTGCCCTCGTCGTCGGTCAGCTCCGCGCCGGCCTCCCACGAGAACGGCATCATCTCCTGCCAGTTCGCGGGCGACAGGTTGATCCCGTACTTCGCGCCGGCCTCGGACTGCATCTTGGCGGCGAGGTCCGACAACTCCTCCCAGGTGGCCGGAGCCTCGGTGTAGCCGGCCTCCTCGGCCAGGTCGGTGCGGTAGTACATGACCCGGGTGTCGACGTACCACGGCACGCCGTAGGAGGTCCCGTCGACCTGGGTGGTCGACCAGGGGCCCTCGAAGAACCGACTCTCGTCGACGGTGTCGGGGGTCGGGGCCAGGGCGCCCAGCTCGGCGAACTCACCCATCCAGGTCGTGCCCATCTGGGTGACGTCGGGGGCCTGCTGACCCGCCGCGGCGGTGATCAGCTTGTCGTGCGCGACGTCCCAGGGGATCGGGGTCACCTCGACGGTCACGCCCTCGGCCTCCTCGAAGTCGGCGACGAAGTCGGGCAGCTTCTCGCCCTCGGCGCCCATGGCCCACACGGTCAGGGTGTCACCTCCGCCGCCGTCGCCACCGGCATCGGTGGCGGCATCGTCGCTCGCACCGGGCTCACCGCCGGCGCCGGTCGGGCCGCTGTCGCCGCCGCCGCAGCCCGTGGCCACCAGGGCCAGGGCGATCGTGGTGGTCGCGAGCACTCGTCGTGTCGTGGGGCGTGGCATGGGGGGCTCCTCCATCGGGGGAAAGGTGAAGCCGGCGGTCGGCCGGGTCGTGCATGGGTGGGGGGCGGGGACGCGAGGTCGGGACGGTCGGGGGTCAGCCGCCCGTGGTCGAGCGGCTGGACGGGTGGGGCAGTGGTGGGGCGAGCGGGCAGTCGGGGCCGCAGCTGTCGCGGACCACCAGTTCGGTCTCCAGGACGACCGAGTCGACCTGGCCACCGGCCAGCAGGGTCAGGACGGCATTGGCGGCGCGGGTGCCCAGCGTGCGCATGGGCTGGGCCACGGTGGTCAGGCCGGGGTGCAGGAGCCCGGCCAGGTCGTGGTCGTCCCATCCGGTGACGGCCAGGTCGGTGCCGATGGCCAGCCCGATCGCGTCGGCAGCGCGGTAGATGCCGGCGGCGAGCTGGTCGTTGGCGGCCATGACGGCACGGGGGCGACGTCCGGCCTCCCATGCCTCGATCATCGCGATCGCGCCGTCCTCGACCTCGAAGCCCCGGGTCAGGATCGGCTCACCGGGATCGACGTCGCGGGCCTCCAGGGCACCGCGCATGGCGGTGAACCGCTCCTCCACGTCCGGGGCGTGATCGGGGTCGCCGAGCAGGGCGACGGTGTCGTGGCCGTGGTCGACCAGGTGGTCCGCGAGGGCACGAGCCGAGCCCGCGTTGTCGGTCGCCACGACCGGCGTGGAGCCCACGGCGGGCCGCGCCAGCAGCACGACCGGCAGGCCGTCGGCCACCAGCTCGGCCACGAGCTCGTCGTCGACGGTCTGGCCCATCACCACCATGCCGTCGACCCGCTCGGCGAGGCCGCGGACGTGGTCGTGGGCCGAGGGGCGCTCGTGGGTGGCGAGGATGTGGACGGCGCTGCGATGTCCGGAGGTCCGCTCGAAGCCACGGATCACCTCGGCGTAGTACGGGCCGGACAGGTCGGGGAACACGATCCCGATGGCGTCGTTGGTCTTGCCGGCCAGCGCCCGCGCGGTCTGGTTGGGGCGCCAGCCCAGCGCGTCGATCGCCTGCTTGACCCGGTCCCGCGTGCCGTCGGCCACGTTGGGGTGGTCCCGCAGCACGCGGGAGACCGTCGCGATGGACACGCCTGCCTCCCCGGCGACGTCGTAGACGGTGACCTTGCCGGGCGTCACGACCCGGCCTCGCAGCCGGAGGACGTCTCGCCGCTGCAGGTGTCGTCGTCGGCGCCACCCTCGGCGTGGTCGTCACCGTCGCCGCCGTTGGCGCGGTCCCGGCCGTCACCGGCCGACAGGACGTCGTCGCCGTCGGCACCCTGGAGCCGGTCGTCGCCCGGCCCGCCGTAGAGCGTGTCGTCGCCGGCCCCGGCGACCAGGCGGTCGTCGCCCTCGTCGCCGTACAGGATGTCGTCGCCGTCGCGGGCCACGATCATGTCGTCACCGCCCAGGCCACAGATCACGTCGTCGCCGGAGGTGCCCATGAGGTGGTCGTCGCCCTCGGTCCCGGTGATCGTGCACCCGCGGTCGTCGCCGGGCTCGTCGCCGGCGAACGCGGCGCCGAACTCCTCGACGCCCAGGACTGGTCGCAGGTTGGCGGCCAACTCGTCGTCGCCGAGGAAGGCGTCACGGAGCAGGTCGTCGCCCAGCTCGTTGGCCAGCGAGGCCATGACGATCCCCTGGTCCAGCGAGAGGTAGGCATCGGAGATCACGCCGGTGTCGACGTTGACCGAGTCGCGGAAGCCCCACTCGGTGACCAGGCCCGGGAAGTCGGCCTCGAGGTTGACCAGGTTGGCGATCGCCGCGTCGGCGTCGTAGCGCAGCCCCAGGAAGGCCGCGTGGGGGGTGACCACGCCACCTTCGTAGGCCGACGGGGGCGGGATGTCGGTGCCCTCGCGGCAGCCGGGGAAGCCCGGGTCGGTCAGGGTCTCGGCCTGGTCGGAGGCGTAGCCGGTCGGGTTCAGCCCGACCGCGTCGACCCCGTACTCGCGGTAGCCACCCTCGGGGACGTTGGCGGGGGAGAAGCCCCAGTAGCCGTAGGCGGCCTCCTCCATCCCGTGGTGCACCTGGGCGTTGACGGTGACCGGGTGGTTGATGCGCCAACTGGCCGCGCCCCAGTCCTCCTCGGGCACGAACAGGGTCGGCATCAGGTCCTCGAACGCGCTGCCACCCCAACCGGGCACGACCAAGGTGGCGTCGTAGGGGTAGGCGCCCTCGAACACCGATTCGCCGTAGTACGACTGGGTCACGCCGTACGGACGCTGCTCCTGCCAGGCCCAGTCACAGCTGTCGGGGAAGGTGCGCCAGGGGCCGAAGTAGTGACGCGCCGGGATCTGCTCCTCGGCGATGCCGATGTAGCTGGCGATGCGGCTCTCGCTGACGATCGTGTCGTAGCAGCAGGGCGCGTCACCGGTCGAGGGCGCGTAGTGGAACAGGATCTGGTTGCGGTCGGGCTGGTAGTAGAAGCCGAAGTCCATGCGGTCGTACAGCGCCTGGGCGCGATCGGCGACGTCGCCCGACGTGGCGTTGGCGACGATCCGCAGGCCGGTCGCGAGCCAGCCGTTGTCGACCGAGGACAGGTGCGGGACCAGGTCGTCGCCGGTGGACGGCCAGGTGTTCAGCTTCGCCCCGTCGCGATGGTCGTACCAGTTGTAGTACTGGCCGGTGTCCTCGTACACCTCCATGTCCTCGAGGCTGGAGATCGTGGCCTCGAGACGGTCGACCAGTTCGCCGTCGTCGATGTAGCCCAGGTCCTCGGCCGCGACCGCCGACCACATGTAGGCACCGATGTTGGTCGTGGAGGTCTGCACGACCCGGGATCCGTCGGTCGCCAGCGAGTCCGTGGGCAGGCCACTGTCCTCGGGCGTCATCGCGACGAACGACTCCCAGGTCGCGCGGGCCCACGTGTCCAGGCGTGCCCGGTCGGCGGCGTCGACGGAGCCCGGACCGGACGCCGCGGCGGTCGAGGAGGAGGGCGCGGTCATGACGAGCGCGGCGACCAGGCCAGCCAGCACGACCAGCATGGTCAGGAGGCGGGCGCGGCCGGAGCCGGCGGTCGAGGTCGATCGGTCCATGTCGGTGCCGTTCGGTCGGGGGGAACCGTGGTCGGAGGGGACGCACTGGCGGTGGAGGAACGTGTTGTAAGCGGTGACAACACCAGTTGTAAGCCCATACATCAAGCTCATGTCGTCTGCCGAGCATGGATCGCCGACGGCCACGGCGCAAGGCCGAACGGACACCCCCGGCCCCCACCGCCCGGAGAATGGCTCGTTCGGGCCACCCCGGACGGGCCGGGTGGCGCCGGTCGTCTCCGAGAGGTTCCCTGCTCGTCCCGGGACGCACGAGCAGGGGAGGGCAGCGGTGGGGCTGCAGGAGGTGCTGCTGGTCGTGGCCTTCGGCTTCGCGGTGGCCTGCGGTCTCAACGACGGCGCCGCGGTCCTCGCGGCCGGCCTGCGGGTGCGGGGCATCACCCCGTGGGTGGCGGTGGTCGCACTGGGGGCCGCCGTGGTCGTGGCCCCGCTGGTGCTCGGGACCGCCGTGGCGACGACGCTCGCCAGCGACCTGGTGAGCTTCGACGGGGAGGGCGGGCGTCGCGCACTGCTGGTGGCGGTGGCGACCGCCACGGGCGTCACGGCCCTGCTCACCAAGCGCGGGCTGCCCACCAGTCTCACCCTGGCCCTCATCGGAGCCCTGACGGGTGCCGGACTGGGCGCCGGCTTCGACGTGTCGGTGGGCACGGTCGGGTTCGTGCTGCTGATGGGCGTGCTCGCCCCGTTGGTGGGCCTGGCGGGTGGCTGGATGCTGACCGTGGCGGTCGCGGGTGCGCCCAGCAGCTCCCCCCTGCGCCGCCGCGTCCCCCGCTGGCACCTCGCCGGCTTCGGGCTGCAGTGCCTGGCCTACGGCGCCAACGACGGCCAGAAGATGCTGGCCGTCGTGGCCGTCGCGGTCGGCTCCACGGCGTCGTCCGGTGGCGCGGTCGAGGTCCCGGTCCCGTCGCTGCTCCTGTTGGGCGCCCTGTTCATGGTCGGGACCGTGCTGGGCCTGGGGTCGGTGGGGGCGACGCTCGCCGGTGGCGTCGCACCGATCCAGCCGGCCGCCGCGGTGATCACGGAGGTGTCCTCGGCCACCGTCGTGCTGGGGTCGTCGGCAATCGGTGCGCCCGTCTCGATGACCCAAGCGATCTCCGGGGCCATGGTCGGCACCGAGGTCCAGGGAGGTCACGGCCGGATCCGGTGGCAGCAGGTCGCCCGGCTGGCCGTCGCCTGGGTGCTGACCCTGCCGGCCGCGCTGGCGGTCGCGGCCGGGGTGGCGGCGGTGTGGGCATGACGGTGCGACGGGCAGGTGGGTCGGGGTCGCTGCACGGAGGTGGCGATGGTGGCAGGCTGGCGACGGCGCGCCCGACCGTGACGGCGACCAGGGAGACGACCTGATGTTCACGCGACTGCAGCGCCTGGTGCGTGACCTGGCCGGACGCAACGACGAGCTGCTGGTCGGCCTGGTCGTGGCCCAGTTCGACGCGGCGCTGGAGGGCGTCGAACTGGCCCGGGAGGTGGCGGCCGACGACGGTCGGGCCCCCGGCGAGGCGCTCGAACCGATCGAGGAGGTCGCCGCCCGTGGCGACGAGCACCGCCACGACCTGGTGGTCGAGCTGGCGGCCGTCCTGGCACCGCCGATGGACCGCGAGGACCTGTTCCGGCTGTCCCGGTCGGCCGACGACGTGCTGGACAACCTCGTCGACCTCGTGCGCGAGATGGACCTGTTCGCCATCACCTCCGAGGAGCTGCTCGTCGAACCGCTCAAGGGGGTGGCCGACGGCCTCGCGTCCCTGCGGGACGGGGTCGAGAAGCTGGTGGACGACCCCGAGGGCTCGCGCGAGCGTTCGTCCGAGGCCAAGCGCAACGGCGTGCGGTGGGCCTACCAGCGGGGCGTGGCCGAGTTGCTGTCCGGCGACGACGACGCGGTCACGGCGTTGACCCACAAGCGGCGGATGCTCCTGCGCCGCGTGGACGTGGTCGGGCTGCGCCTGGGCGAGGCCGCCGACGCCCTGGCCGACGGCACGATCAAGCGCAACCAGTAGGTCAGGCGTCGGTGGTGCTTGCGACCAGGTCGGCCCACTCGGCGACCTCGGCGGTGCCCACGGCGTCGGCGATCCGGCGGGCCTCGTCGGCCAGCTCACCACCGCGTCCGTACGGGGCGTGGGGTGACAGCCGCAGCACCTCGGCCCAGGCCGCCGCCGTTCCGGCCAGCCGCAGTCCCGCCGGGGCCGACTCCCAGCCGCTGGCGAGGTCGGCGAGCGCCACGCGTCGGGCGATCTCGGTGGCACGGCGAGTGTCGGGGTCGAGCCACCGGAGGCTGACGGTCGCGACCTCCTCGCTGCCGGCCGGCCGGGTCGACGCAGGGTGCAGGTCGAGTTCGTAGAGCGCGGTCACCGCGTGGCCCGCACCGATCTCACCGGCGTCGACCGTGTCGTCGCGGAAGTCGTCGTCGGCGATCGCCCGGTTGTCGTAGCCCAGCAGCCGGTACGCGGCCACCACGTCGGGGTTGAACGCCACCTGGCTGCGGGCGTCCACCGCCACCGTCTGCAGGGTCGAGGCCAGCTGCTCGCCGAACAGCTCGTGCGCCTCGTCGGGGGTGTCCACGTAGACCGCCCGGCCGTCACCGCGATCGGCGAGCTGCTCCATCAGGGGGTCGTTGAACCCGCCCATGCCGAAGCCGACCGTGAGCAGCTCGATGCCGGCGTCGACCCCACCCTCCACGCGGGCCAGGATCGACTCGACGTCGGTTGTCCCGGTGTTGGCGATCCCGTCCGACAGCAGGACCACGCGCGTGTTGGTGCCGGCGGGCTGGTCCTCGGTCATCCGGGCTGCCTGGTCGTAGCCCAGGGCCAACCCGTCGGCGAGGTTGGTGGAGCCACCGGCCCGGACCTCGCCGATGGCGGCGCGGACCACGTCGGCCTGTTCCACGTCGGTCGGGGCGAGCACGCTGCGTGCCACCGAGTCGTAGGTGACGATCGCGATCCGGTCGGCACCGGGCTCGAGGGCGTCGACCAGCACGTGGAGGCTCTCCTGGACGTCGGGCATCGCCGACGCCATGGAGCCGGACGCGTCGATGACGAAGACCAGGTCGACCGGATCCCGCACCTCGGGCGCCGGGGTGGTGAGGCCGATCCGCAGGAGGTGGGTGCCGGACTCGCGACCCCAGGCCCACGCCGCGCCGTCCGCGGTCACGCCGAACACCTCGGCCGGATCGGGGTCGTAGTCGTAGTCGAGCGCGTTGACGACCTCCTCGATCCGGACCTCGCCCGGGTCGATCGACCGGCCCGACGCGACCGCCTCGCGGATGCGGCCGTAGGACACCGTGTCGACGTCGAGCCCGAAGGTCGAGCGGGGGTCGACCACGGGGTCCTCCCACGGGTTGGCCGGCGGCGCCACGTCGGGCTCGTCGACCACGACCGGCGGGGCGTCCGGGGCCGGGTCCACCGGCAGGGGCTGGGACAGGGCGTCGTCGCCGCGCGGGGCCACGGCGACCTGGCCCGGCTCGACCGGGTCCGCAGCCGCCGTCTCTTCGCCGGCGGCCGCCTCCGTCGCCATCTCCTCGGTCGCGGCCTCGGGCTCCTCGGCGTCGCGCGGGGCGACGTCCACGGCCACCTCGTCGGTGGCGCCGCTGGACTCCGTGGCGTCGTCACCCCCGGAGCAGGCCGACAACACCAGCACGAGGGCCACGGCCCCGGCCAGTGGGCGGATCGGGCGGTGGTGGGTGGTCGGTCGGCGCATCACGGGCTCCCGGTCGTGGTCGTGGAGTGCGACGCCGGTCGTCGGCCGATGGTTGCGCGCGGCCCCTCGCCCGCCTAGGAGGGACGTTCGGGGGGCGATCCGGGGCAAGGGGGTGACGTGGCGGGGCAGCGCGGTTAGTTTGGTCGAACCCCCCAATCGCCGCGGTCTCCGAGATTCCTCGTGACCATCGGCGTCGCCCCCCGACCTGGAGCACGATCGATGAAGTTCCGTCCCCTTGCCTGGATCTCTGCCGCCGGCCTGCTCGCCACGAGCATCGCCGTCCCGGCCGCCGTCGCCGACCCGCCCGCCCACAACCCCGGCGGTCCCTGCATCGTCGACGAGCAGGCCTACGTCCTGTCCAGCGTCGTGGGCTACGAGGAGACCGAGCAGCAGCTCGCCGCGATCGCCCGCAACAGCCAGGGCACGGTCGAGCTGCACCACGCCGGCGTCTCGGGTGAGGGCCGCAACCTCACCTACGCCACCGTCGGCACGGGTGACACCGTGGTCTGGCTGCAGGCACGGATCCACGGCAACGAGCTGCACAGCACCGAGGCGGTGCTGCAGATCCTGCAGAAGCTGGGCGGCCCCTCGGCCGAGGCCAGGGCGCTGCGCGACGAGCTGACCGTCGTCGCGATCCCGCTGTACAACCCCGACGGCGCCGAGGCCAACACCCGTGGCTCCACCACCCCGACTCGCGTCGACCTCAACCGGGACTGGGAGAACTTCGTCCAGCCCGAGTCGGCCGCGTGGTGGCGGGTGTTCGCCGAGGTCGACCCGAACCTGGGCCTGGACCTGCACCACATGAGCGAGGCGCCCCGCGTCGAGGACACCGACGACCTCAACCAGTTCCAGATCGGGACGTTCACGGTGGACCCGGACCGGCTCCTGCCGGGCCAGCGTGACCTCGCGCGGCAGATGACCGAGGTGAGCCTCGACGCGCTCGACGGCTTCGGCCAGACCCACGTCGCCCGCTACCCCGACATCGACATCACCACCGCGGTGCTGTCACGCATGGTGTTGGGTGGCACCGCGCCCGAGGGCGAGGACCCGACGTCCCAGGAGCGGATCGACGGCGTGATCTTCTTCGAGGCCCGCAGCGTCGGCCAGAAGTCCAACGGCTACCTCGAGCAGCTGTTCGTCCGCCCGACGATGGCGGTGCTGTCGGCGGCTGCCGACGGGTCGCTGTACGAGTCCGACTGGGAGAGCTACGACGCCCTGCCCTACGCCGACCGCGGCTCCTGCGGCTGAGGCCTGACGACTCCCACGACCGCGCGGGGCGCGACCGGCACGTGACCGGTCGCGCCCCGGGCCGTTTCCCGCGGACTCCGCCCACGACACGGCAGTCATCTTACGTCTGAGGTAAACTGACGAACGTGTCGAGCGGAGGTGCCGTGGTGGGGCGAACACCGGCAGGAAGCCCGTTCACGCCCGGCTACGGCATCCTGCCGACGGTCTGGGCCGGTCGGGACCGGGAGTTCCGGGACTTCGACGAGGTGGTCGCGCCACGCGTCGCGAACCGGGTGTACGAGCAGGCGCGGGTCGTGACCGGCAACCGCGGGGTCGGCAAGACGGTGTTCCTGGCCCAGCTCGCCGAGGAGGCCCGGGAGGCCGGCCACCTGGTCGCCAGTGCCACCGCCCGGCGGGGCGACGCGGTCGTCGCCGACCTGGTCGCCGACCTCGCACGGACCCTCCACGCCTCCTCGGCCGCGGCCGCGATCGGCGACGCCCTGGGCGAGACACTGCAACGGCGGATCGGGCTGAAGGTCACGGCCGGCGGGGTGGAGCTGGACCTCGGTGCGGCCCGCGAGCGTCCCTCGATGGCGGTGCTGGCGGACACCCTGGCCACCATGCTCGAGCGGACGGCCCGCGAGGCCGCCGACCGTGACCGCCTGCTGCTGGTCACGATCGACGAGCTGCAGAACGCCGGCGAGCGTGCCCTCGAGGTGGTGTGCCACACCCTCGCCCGGGTGCAGACGACCCACGACCGCACCACCGGTCCCCGTGGCGAGGCGGTGCGCGCGTACCTGCCGTTGGCGGTGTACGTCGCCGGACTGCCGTCGCTGCCCGAGCAGATCCGGCGCTCGGGCTCGACCTTCTTCGAGCGCGCGATGGCCCTGGACTTCGGGTTGCTGCGCGACCCCGACGTCGCGAGCGCGCTGCGCGCCTTCCTCGACAACGTGGACGTCGGGATCGAGGCCGAGGCGCTGGACCGGTTGGTGGGCCTGGTCGGGGGCTACCCGTACTTCCTGCACCTGTTCGGCAAGCACGCGTGGGAGGCGGGCAGCTCCGACGTGGTGACGCTCGACGACGTCGAACAGGCCGCCCGGGCCGCCGAGGGTGACCTCGCGCGCTTCTACGGGGAGCGCCTGCGTGGGCTGGGCGACCTCGCCTACGACTGGCTGCTCGCCGCCGCCGCGTTGTCACCGGGGGAGCGGACCGTGGGCAACGTCGCCGCGCGGCTCGACCGCACCTCCGCCCAGCTCGGGTCGACCGTGCAGGGGCTCATCCAGCAGTCCCTGGTCCGCTACGAACCCGGGCGAGGGCGGTTCTCGTTCGCCGTCCCCGGCCTGGACCGCCACCTGCGCCAGTCCCCCTGAGCACCGCGCCCCGTTGCTGACCGACATCTCCGCGGTCCGGGCGTCAGGCAGTCCAGCGGGCGAGTTGCCGGGACTGGGCCACCAGGCGGCCGGTCGCGTCGTGGACGACCGCGTCCTCGTCCAGGAAGCCGTCGGTGACGTGGTGCGTGGTGACGTCGACGGCCAGGGGGCCCGGGGCCGGCCGGGCACGCACGTGCACCGTCAGCTCGATGGTCGGGACCCAGCCCTCCCGGCCCAGGGGGTTCCACGCGGCCGGCGGGGTCACGTCACAGGCGACGATCGCGGCCAACTGGTCGGGTTCGTCGGTGTCCAGCACGGCCCGCAGGCGAGCGGTGTCACTGCGCTGGCCCAGGACGAAGCCGGTGTCGTCCAGCGCCAGCCGGAGCCCGAACTGGCTGGCCACCGCCGGAGCCGCGAACGGCAGGTCGGGGTGGCCGGCGGGCGGACTCAGCGGGGTCGCGGCCGGGTCCCACGCCGGCGCGTCGGTCCATCCGGGCCCGTCGAGGTCGGTCCGGTCCCCGACGGAGCACAGCGCGGTCAGGACCGCCTGGCCGTCCTGGGTGGCGGTGGCGCGCCAGGTGGCGAACCGGCGACTGCCCCCGACCCGGACGACCTCGAGGTCCATCGGGCCCATCGTGGCCTTGCGCATGAAGTGGACGGTGACCGTGAACAGGTCGGGCTGGCCGGCGGCGAGCAGGACGCTGCGGGCCGCGATCGCGGCGAGGTAGCCGCCGTGGGGGATGCCGTGGACGTCGAAGCCGTCGTGCACCCGGGCGCGGACCGTGACGGCGTCGTCGGTGCGGGCGGTGACCTCCATGGACAGGGCCGTGGTCAGGGGGATCGTGGCGAGGGTGGGGGCATCGGACATGGTGGACCTCGTTCGGATCAGGTGGCCACGGGGATATGACGCTGTAATATGACGGTGTCATGACGATAGCACGGCGGACTCACGGTGGTCAAGCGGGCGGGTAGCGTCCGTCCCGGGGTGTCATCCGACGAGCACAGGAGCGGACCTCGTGGCGAGCGCGACGATCACCCGCGACGACGTCCTCGACGCCGCCATGGGCCTGATGCGTGGGGGAGGGGTGGGCGCCTTGTCGATGCGCCGGCTGGCCGAGGAGGTCGGGACCAGCTACCAGGTGGTGTACAGCCGCGTGGGTGGCAAGGCCGAGATCGTCCGGGCCCTGCACGACCGAGGCTTCGCGGCATGGGTCGCCGCCACCAGCACGCTGCCGACCGTGCCGGGGACGGCCGAGCACGTCCACGAGACCGCCAGGCAGTACCTCCGCGCGGCGCTGGACGACCCGCTGACGTTCGCGCTGATGTTCGCCACGCCGGTCCCGGAGTTCCGCCGGGACGAGGCGGCCCGCACCGTCGAGTGGGAGGCCTTCCGGACCTGCTGGCTCGCCCCGGTCGGTGCGTACCTCGAGGCGACCGTCGACGAGCGTCCGCCCGGCACGACCCGGCGCCTGGCCTGGCGGCTGTGGAGCGCCGTCCACGGGATCACGACCGTGCACCTCGCCGGCCACGACTCGCCGTCGGGCGACCCCGAGGCCGAGGTCGTGGGCATGGTCCGGCTGCTGCTGGCCGACCCGATCGCGTCCGGTGCCCCCTGAGCGGTGCCCCCGGTCAGTCGTCGGTGCGACGCAGCACGAACAGGCCGTCGCCGATCGGCAGGATCACGCCCTCCAACCGGTCGTCGTCGGCGGCGTGGTCGTTGTAGGCACGGATCGCGCGGGTGTCGTCGTCGTCGACCTCGGGGTCCACGACGTCGCCCGACCACAGGACGTTGTCCACGAGCAGGAGCCCGCCCGGCACCAGCCGGGGCACGATCGCGTCGTGGTAGCCGACGTAGCCCGGCTTGTCGGCGTCGATGAACGCCAGGCCGACGTGTGGCTCGTCCGGCAGCTCGGCCAGCCCCTGGTCGGCGGGCCCGAGGTGCAGCCGGATGCGGTCGGCGACCCCCGCCTGCTCCCAGAAGTCCTGCGCCACGTCGGTCCAGTCGACCGACCGGTCGAAGCAGTGGAGGGTGGCGTCGGGGGGCAGGCCACGGGCGATCGCCATCGCCGACGCACCCGTGAAGGTCCCGACCTCCACGGCCACGGCCGGTGCGGCCAGCTGGGTCAGCAGCGTGGTCAGCACCGCCTGCTCGTGGTCGATGCGCATGGTCGCCACGCCGCCGAGCTCGGCGGTCGCGGCGTGCTGGGCGCGCTCGACGGTGTCCGGCGCACGCGTGTGGTCACGGATGTAGTCGTCGAGGGCTGCGGGGGACAGGAGGCTGCGTCGTCCGGCCATGGTCGTCTCCGGTCACGGGGCGTGGTCGCACCGTAGGTCCGGGCGCCGAGCTGCGCGCGGGCCCCGCGTTGCCGGGCCCTCAGTTGCCGTTCAGCGACCAGTGCCAGGCCTCGACCGAGCTGCCCTGCAGCCCGAACTCCGCGGCGTTGGCTGCGAGCCAGTCGAAGGCCCGGTTGCCGCGGCACCCGCGGGGGCCCGACCCGAAGCACAGGGTCTGGCCGTTGTACGAGAAGTCGATGGCCAGCCCGCGTTCGTGCATCGAGCGACCGGGGATGGCGGTCGGGATCCGACACGACGAGGCGGGGGAGTCATAGATGTCCGGGCAGCCGTTGGCCTCCCGGAGCCGGACGGTCGTCATCGGGGTCCGGTACCCGCCGCCACCCAGCACGATGCCGTCGGCCGCCGCGGCGGCGAGGAGCTCCTGCACCTGCTGGCCGATCACGGTCGAGACGGTGATGCCGCCGATCATGACCCCGTCACCGCGGTCGGCCCAGACCGTCACGAGCTCGACGTCGCTGCCGCCTGCCAGCCCGGCCTCCAGCGCGGCCTTGGCCGCGGCCAGGCGACCCTCGAGCTCGAGCCGTGGTCGGGAGACCTCGGTCGAGGCCTCGGCCAGCCGGTCGGCCTCCCGGCCGAGGCGCTCGGCGGTGCGGTCCGCCTCGCGGGCGGCGCCCTCGGCCTGGTCGCGGGCGTCCTCGGTCAGGACGATGGCCTCCTCGACCCGCGACTCCACGGCCTGTGCGGCGGTCGTGGCAGCCGCCGCGGCAGCGAGGCGTTCCTGGCGGATCGACCTGGCGACGGCCAGGGCATCGACGGTGGCGTGGTCCTCCTCCATGGCCGCCTCGACCATCTTGGTCACCCGCATGACCATGTTGAAGTCCTCGATGCCGAGGATCATCGTGGTCAGCCCAAGGTGTCCGCCCTCCATGTAGGTGGCGCGGATGCGCAGCTGGGCGGTGCGCTCGGCGGCCGCCAGGTCGTCGTCGGCGTCGGCCAGTGCCTCGTCGGCCAGCTCGGCCGCCCGGCGCGCGTCGACCAGTTCCTCCCGGGCCGCGTCGAGGTCCTGTCGCGCGGCCTCGGCGGCGGCCTCGGCGCTCTCCACGGC
>NZ_JAHOPH010000041.1 GCF_019798055.1 Salsipaludibacter albus
GATCGCCGGGCACATCGACTCCAAGGCGGGCCCCGCGGTCTTCTACCGCCTCGACGAGCTGGACGAGGGCGACGAGGTCATCGTGCACGGAGCCGACGGCGAGACGCGCACCTTCACCGTGCGCGACGCGGGCCAGTACCCCAAGACCGACCTCCCCGACGAGGTCTTCGGGTTCGGCGAGGCCCGTCCCGAGCTGCGCCTGATCACCTGTGGCGGGTCGTTCGACTCCGCAGCGGGCCACTACGTCGACAACCTCGTGGTCTACGCAGCCCAGGACGCGACCGTGTAGGACACGACCCACGCGCAAGGCGACGCCGCCCTCCCGGAGGGCGGCGTTCGTCGTGTCGGGGCGCGTCCGTCGCGGCACGGCCGCCGGCGGGCGGAATCCAGGGCCGGGGGAGTGGTGGTGATGACGACCCTGCAGGCAACGTCCGGGGCCTCCTAGATTGGCAGGCGACGTCCGTCGTGCCCCACGACCCTCGGATCCCACCATGACCGTCGATCTCGCCCCCCTGCTCAACGACGAGCCGGCCCACATCGTCCTGCTCGTCATGGACGGCCTGGGTGGCTTCGCGACCGCCGAGCGCGGCTCTGAACTGGAGGAGGCCCACACGCCCAACCTCGACCGGCTGGCGACCGAGGGGACCTGTGGACTGGTCCTGCCGACCGGCCCGGGCATCACGGCCGGGTCCGGCCCGGGCCACCTCGGGCTCTTCGGCTACGACCCGACGCAGTACGAGCTCGGACGTGGGGTGCTGGCCGCGGTCGGCGTGGGCTTCCCCCTCGAGCCGGGCGACGTCGCGGCTCGTGGCAACCTCGCGCTGCTGGACGACGCCGGCAACGTCACGGACCGACGCGCCGGCCGGATCTCCGACGATCGCGCCGTGCCCCTGGTCGACGTGCTCAACGAGCGGGTCGCGGTCGACGGCGCCGAGGTCTTCTTCCAGCACATCTCGGAGCACCGCGTGCTGATCGTGCTGCGGGGTGACGGGCTGGACGCGCGCATCCCCGACCTCGACCCCCAGCGGACCGGTGTCCCGCCGAAGTCGCCGACCGCCCGTCACCCCGACGCCCAGCGAACCGCCGACCTGCTGGCGCGCGTCGACGACCAGGTCCGGGCCGCGTTGGAGGACCAGGACGCCGACGTGCTCCTCATGCGGGGCTTCGACACCCTCCAGGACCTGCCCCACATGGACGAGCTGTTCGGGGTGACCGCCGCGACCGTGGCGCGCTACCCGATGTACCGGGGCGTGGCGAGCCTCGTTGGCATGGAGGTCCTGCCCAAGCCCGCGGACCGTGCCGCGCAGGTGGCGGCGATGCGCGACCACTGGGACGACTTCGACTACTTCTTCATGCACGAGAAGGAGACCGACCGCGCCGGCCACGACGGTGACTGGGACGACAAGGTGGCGGCGATCGAGGCGATCGACGCGCTGGTCCCCGACATCGTCGACCTCGGCCCCGACGTCCTGGTCGTGTCCGGCGACCACTCGTCGCCCACCCAGCTGTCGGGACACTCGTGGCACCCCGTGCCCACGCTCATGTGGGGACCCCGGGTCGGACGTGATGCCGTCACGTCGTTCGGCGAGCGGGCATGCGCCGGCGGCCTGCTGGGCCAGCGCGCCACCAACGAGCTCATGCCCATCATGCTCGCCGCCGCCGGCCGCCTCGAGAAGTACGGGGCCTGAACTCGCTGCGCTCGTCCAGGCTGAACCTGCCCGAGCGGAGCGAGAGGCGTGCGGCCTGGACGTTGCGAGCCCCCGGGCGAGCAACTCCAATGTGCCCGGTTGATGGTGACGTCGAAGGGAGCACCGGCGGCGGCGGGCACGCGCGCGGTGGGCGAACAGTTGCTTGTGACGGCGTTCTCAAGCGTCGTTCGTGGTCCTGGCGGCAGGGTGACGGCTGGCGCGACCGGTCGACTGGCACATCATCGTTCGGGCCCATACTGTTCTCCAAGCGCCGCGGGCACGCCCCGCGGCTTCGGATCGCCGGAAAACGGGTTGGACGAGTTCCAACACGCGGCCGGCGAACTTGACACACCAAGAGCGCGCACGATACGGTGCGCAGTCCGCTTCACCGCCTCGCGGTGCAGTGGCAATGACTCTGGCTGGTGTCGCATCCACGGAGGTCCCGAACCGGGACGCACCGTGCACGCGACGCCGAAACCAGGGTCGCCGGCTCTCCCGACGGAAGCCCACCCCGGACCACCGACCGCAAGGTCGAGGGTCGACGAGCGGGAGGACCCCGTCACCACGAGCCGGTCGCTCCTTGAGAACTGCACAGGGTGCCAAAAGCCAGTGCCGCGATCATCGCGAGATGATCGCAGCCCCGTCGATCGGGACGAGCTTCGGCTCGGAAAGATCGCGGAGTTTTTGTAACAACCCATTCCTGCCTTCGGGCAGGGAATTCAAAGTGGTGACCTCTCATTTTCCTGGGGTCACCGACAGATTCAAGCACTTCGCTTGTATCGATTGTGACCAGTCAAACGGTATTCAATCAAACAACGGAGAGTTTGATCCTGGCTCAGGACGAACGCTGGCGGCGGGTTTAACACATGCAAGTCGAGGGACGAAGTTTGGTGCTTGCACCGAACGGAAACCGGCGAACGGGTGAGTAACACGTGAGAAACCAACCCTTCACTTTGGGATAACCCAAGGAAACTTGGGCTAATACCGGATACCCCGGATTGATCGCATGATCTTTCCAGGAAAGCTCCGGCGGTGATGGACGGTCTCGCGGCCTATCAGCTAGTTGGTGAGGTAATGGCTCACCAAGGCGACGACGGGTAGCTGGAGTGAGAGCTCGAACAGCCACACTGGGACTGAGACACGGCCCAGACTCCTACGGGAGGCAGCAGTGGAGAATCTTGCACAATGGGCGAAAGCCTGATGCAGCCACGCCGCGTGAGGGACGAATGTCTTCGGATTGTAAACCTCTTTCAGTCGTGAAGAAGCGCAAGTGACGGTAGCGACAGAAGAAGCCCCGGCTAACTACGTGCCAGCAGCCGCGGTAATACGTAGGGGGCAAGCGTTGTCCGGAATTATTGGGCGTAAAGGGCGCGTAGGCGGTCCACTAAGTCGGATGTGAAATCCAGGGGCTCAACCCCTGAACTGCACCCGATACTGGTGGACTTGAGGTAGGTAGAGGAGAGTGGAATTTCTGGTGTAGCGGTGGAATGCGCAGATATCAGAAGGAACACCGATGGCGAAGGCAGCTCTCTGGGCCTTACCTGACGCTGAGGCGCGAAAGCGTGGGTAGCAAACAGGATTAGATACCCTGGTAGTCCACGCCGTAAACGATGGGTGCTAGGTGTGGGGATCAGTTCACGATCTCCGCGTCGAAGCTAACGCGTTAAGCACCCCGCCTGGGGACTACGGCCGCAAGGCTAAAACTCAAAGGAATTGACGGGGGCCCGCACAAGCGGCGGAGCATGTGGCTTAATTCGAAGCAACGCGAAGAACCTTACCTGGGCTTGAAATATAGCTTACAACGTGAGAGATCACGTGGATTCGTTCGTGCTATACAGGTGCTGCATGGCTGTCGTCAGCTCGTGTCGTGAGATGTTGGGTTAAGTCCCGCAACGAGCGCAACCCCTATCCTATGTTGCCAGCGAGTAATGTCGGGGACTCATGGGAGACTGCCGGTGTCAAACCGGAGGAAGGTGGGGACGACGTCAAGTCATCATGGCCCTTATGTCCAGGGCTGCACACATGCTACAATGGCAGGTACAGAGGGCTGCAAACCCGCGAGGGGGAGCGAATCCCACAAAGCCTGTCTCAGTTCGGATTGCAGTCTGCAACTCGACTGCATGAAGTCGGAGTCGCTAGTAATCGCAGATCAGCAACGCTGCGGTGAATACGTTCCCGGGCCTTGTACACACCGCCCGTCAAGTCATGAAAGTCGGTAATACCCGAAGTCAGTGGCCCAACCCTTTGGGAGGGAGCTGCCGAAGGTAGGACCGGCGATTGGGACTAAGTCGTAACAAGGTAGCCGTACCGGAAGGTGCGGCTGGATCACCTCCTTTCTGGAGCTTGCAACTGCGTGAGCCGTCGGCGCCACACAACGTGGCCGAAGCGACCGATGGGATCGCGCAAGCATCCAAGTGAATCACTGGCTAGTCAACTTTTGGCCTGCGCCCTCCGCCTGGGGGGACTCCCACAGCGACCATGCCGACGAGCATGGCGCCAACGTGGAACTCGAGTCGTGACCAGGCCGTAGGAGCGACAGCAGAATGTTGGGCACCCCGTGCAGCTCTTGGGGAGCGAAAGCTCTCCTCGGGTCTGCTCCCACGTCCGGGACCATCGGTCGAACACGAACCGACAGGCCGGCACACGGAGTGGCACCCTTCGGTCCTTGAGAACTTCATAGCGAGCGCGAGCATCTAATACGGCAAGTAACAAGTGCACTCGGTGAATGCCTAGGCATTGAGAGCCGATGAAGGACGTGGGAGGCTGCGATAAGCCCTGGGGAGGAGCCAACCATCCTCAGATCCAGGGATGTCCGAATGGGGAAACCCGACTCAGCTCCGTCTGAATACATAGGACGGTTGCAGGGAACCCGGCGAACTGAAACATCTAAGTAGCCGGTGGAAGAGAAAACAAATAGTGATTTCCTTAGTAGTGGTGAGCGAAACGGAAAGAGCCCAAACCGGGCGCGTGTCATAGCTGGCAGGCGTTGCGTGTCCGGGGTAGTGGGACCATCCTGATCAGGCTGCTGACTGATCAAGGAGTTACAAATCGCGCGTGCAGGGGAACAGCTTGGAAACGCTGGCCACAGACGGTAACAGCCCGGTACCCAAAGTCACGACGCGACTCCTGGATGGCACCCAAGTAGTACGGGGCCCGTGAAATCCCGTGCGAATCTGCGAGGACCACCTCGTAAGGCTAAATACTACTCAATGACCGATAGTGAACCAGTACCGTGAGGGAACGGTGAAAAGTACCCCGGGAGGGGAGTGAAATAGTACCTGAAACCGTGTGCATACAAACCGTTGGAGGAGCTCTTCGGAGTTCTGACAGCGTGCCTTTTGAAGAATGAGCCTACGAGTTAGCCGTCACTGGCAAGGTTAAGACGTGAGTCGAAGCCGGAGCGAAAGCGAGTCCGAATAGGGCGACGAGTCGGTGGCGCTAGACCCGAAACGATGTGATCTATCCATGGCCAGGGTGAAGCGAGGGTAAGACCTCGTGGAGGCCCGAACCGTTGTAGGTTGAAAACTGCTCGGATGAGCTGTGGATAGGGGTGAAAGGCCAATCAAACATCGTGATAGCTGGTTCTCCTCGAAATGCATCTAGGTGCAGCGTCGCGCGTTTCTTCTCGGGGGTAGAGCACTGTTTGGTCTAGGGGGCCTACAAGCTTACTGAAATCAGGCAAACTCCGAATACCGAGAAGTCAGAGCGCGGCAGTGAGAACACGGGGGATAAGCTCCGTGTTCGAAAGGGAAACAGCCCAGACCGCCAGCTAAGGCCCCTAAGTTTGTACTAAGTGGAAAAGGATGTGGGATCGCGAAGACAACCAGGAGGTTGGCTTAGAAGCAGCCACCCTTGAAAGAGTGCGTAATAGCTCACTGGTCAAGTAATCCCGCGCCGACAATTCAACGGGGCTAAGTACAGCGCCGAAGCTGCGGATTTGCGTCACATACGCGAAAGCGGACGCAAGTGGTAGAGGAGCTTCGACATGCGAGTGAAGCGGCGACGTCAGTCAGTCGTGGACGCGTGTCGAGTGAGAATGTAGGCATGAGTAGCGAAAGGGGAGGGAGGAACTCCCCCGCCGAATGACTAAGGGTTCCTGGGGAAGGTTCATCCGCCCAGGGTTAGTCGGGTCCTAAGACGAGGCCGAACGGCGTAGTCGATGGACAGCAGGTTAATATTCCTGCACTATCAACATCGCGTCTATACCGAACACTGTGTGCTAACGATGTCTACGGACATCGGACCCCGCGGTCAGTAGGTCACCGATGGGATGACGGAGAAGGCTAGGTGAACCCGGGCGTTGGTAGCCCCGGGCCAAGTGCGTAGGGCGTGGGCCAGGGAAATCCGGACCACATGAGGCCTGAGACACGAGTGCGAGTCCACTAGGGCGAGTCACTGATGCCATGCTTCCAAGAAAAGTCTCTAGGGAGTGATGTCGATACCCGTACCCGAAACCGACACAGGTAGTCAAGTAGAGAATACTAAGGCGATCGAGTTAACTCTGGTTAAGGAACTCGGCAAATTGATGGCGTAACTTCGGGATAAGCCATGCCAATATTTGTGATCCCTGTACAGGGTGAGCGAATGATGGTCGCAGAAACCAGGCCCAAGCGACTGTTTACCAAAAACACAGCAGCGTGCCAACACGTAAGTGGATGTATACGCTGTGACGCCTGCCCGGTGCTGGAAGGTCAAGTGGAGAGGTTAGCTTCGGCGAAGCTTTGAAACAAAGCCCCAGTAAACGGCGGCCGTAACTATAACGGTCCTAAGGTAGCGAAATTCCTTGTCGGGTAAGTTCCGACCTGCACGAATGGCGTAACGACTTGGGCACTGTCTCAACCAGAGACTCGGCGAAATTGCATTGCGAGTAAAGATGCTCGCTACGCGCAGCAGGACGAAAAGACCCCGGGACCTTTACTGCAGCTTGGTATTGGAGCTTGGTACGTCATGTGCAGGATAGGTGGGAGACCGTGAAGCGGACACGCCAGTGTTTGTGGAGTCAACCTTGGAATACCACCCTTGACGTGCTGAGTTCCTAACCTTGGTCCGTGATCCGGACCAGGAACAGTGCCTGGCGGGCAGTTTAAGTGGGGCGCTTGCCTCCCAAAGAGTAACGGAGGCGCCCAAAGGTTCCCTCAGACTGGTCGGTAATCAGTCGTTGAGTGTAAAGGCACAAGGGAGCTTGACTGTGAGAGAGACATCTCGAACAGGTACGAAAGTAGGGCTTAATGATCCGACGGTGGAGTGTGGAATCGCCGTCGCTCAACGGATAAAAGGTACCCCGGGGATAACAGGCTGATCCTGCCCAAGAGTCCATATCGACGGCAGGGTTTGGCACCTCGATGTCGGCTCATCGCATCCTGGGGCCGGAGCAGGTCCCAAGGGTCGGGCTGTTCGCCCGTTAAAGCGGTACGCGAGCTGGGTTCAGAACGTCGTGAGACAGTTCGGTCTCTATCCGCTGCGCGCGTTGGTGATTTGACAGGATCTGCCCCTAGTACGAGAGGACCGGGGTGGACGTACCTCTGGTGTGCCGGTTGTTCCGCCAGGAGCATGGCCGGTTTGCTACGTACGGTCGGGATAAGCGCTGAAAGCATCTAAGCACGAAGCCCACCTGAAGATTTGATCACCCATCCCTAAAAGGGAGTAAGGACCCCAGCCAGACGACTGGGTTGATAGGCCGGAGGTGGAAGCACAGCAATGTGTGCAGCCGACCGGTACTAATAGTCCGAGGGCTTGCCGTGTCGCGCTCGCGCTCGCTATGAAGTGTTCGCCCCCAGGGGCGTCACGTTCATCAAGGACTGGTCCCTCGGGACCACACTGACAATCACATATTCGGAGTTCGTTCGCGAACTCCACCTGGCCCACACGGGCCGGGCCGCCACTGGTGTCCCACTCACGGGGCCCGGTGGCGACACATGACCACAAATTTCCCGTGGTCTCAGCGAAGAGGTCACACCCGGTCACATTCCGAACCCGGAAGTTAAGCTCTTCAGCGCCGATGGTACTGCCGGGGCGACCCGGTGGGAGAGTAGGTCGCCGCGGGATTCTTCTTCGACGAAGGCGTCATCGAATCGGACTTCATGTCCGTGCCGGTGGCGCCTTCGTCGTGTTCCAGGGGTCTCGAGCCCGTCGGTGCCTCGCGGCCAGGCACCCGGTCGTCCGCCGTGGCGTACCGTCCCACCCACTTGGCCCACACACCCCGCCCACCACCAAGGTCCGTCCACGATGCCCGATCGACCCAGTCGCCCGATCCGGCCGCTGCGCTCCCACCGCCCACGCCAGGACCCCGACGAGCCCGTGCGTCCGTCGGGCCCGGTGTCGGTGGCGCGGCCGGACATCCCCGATGACGTGGACGTGCACCTGCCGCGGGGCCTGCGCCGGACCATCGGCAAGCAGGTCCGCGACCGGGACACCCTGGCCGACGTCGAACGGGCCATCGCGTACGGAGCCGAGCTGCTCGACCTCGAGGAGGGCGCCCAGGCGGTGCCCTACTACGCATGGGCCAAGGTCCAGGCGTCACGCGTCGCCGACATCCGCGAGGGCCTCGGTGTCGCCCACTACCAGGCGGGCGACTTCCAGGAGGCGCTCAAGGAACTGCGCACCTACCGTCGCATGGCGGCCGCGCACGACCAGGACCACCTCATCGCCGACTGCCTGCGTGGCCTGGGTCGTGACACCGCCGAGGTCGCCGACACCGTGGAGGGGATGCTCGCAGCCGACGGGGTCCCACCCGACCGCCAGCTCGAGGGGCTGCTCGTGTGGGCCGGGGCGGTGCGGGACGACGGTGACCTCCCCGGTGCCCGCGCCGTGCTGCGCCGGGCCGACGACGACCTGCGGCGTCGGGCGGGCGAGGAGGCGCGCGGCCGCTTCACGTGGCTGGCAGCCGACCTGGCCGAGGAGGCAGGCGACCTGGACGCGGCACGGGAGGGCTTCCGGGAGCTCGCACGCCTGCCCGAGGACCCCTTCGAGGCCGGTCCTCGCCTGTCCGACCTGGGCTGACCCCGGGGACGGGGGGGGAGGGAACCCTAGCCCACGTCGGTGAGGGTGCCCTCGTCGCGGCGCTGGAAGTAGCGCACCAACCCGGCGGCGTTGGACGCCGCCCCGGACAACAACTCGAGCCGCTCACGTCCGTACGGGTCGTCGGCGACCGCCTCGGGGTCGTACTCGTCGGCGAACCGTGCGGCCAGGGTCTCGGCGACGTGGTCGAGCTCGCTGGACGCGTACCACGCGGCCTCGGCGGTGTCGGCCCACAGTCGCAGCCGCTCGGCAGCCTCGTCGAGGGCTTCCAGCGGTGGGTCGACCGGTCCGTAGTGGGCAAGGAACAGGCGAGCCGGGTCACGCTCGCGGTAGCGCTCGAGCGAGTCCAGTGCGGCCTCGAGGTGGAAGTCCGCCGGCGGCGTGGCCGGACGGATCGCGGTCATCCCCGGCAGCTTCACGCCGACGGAGTCGCCGCTGTAGATCGCCCCCGTGTCGGGGTCGAACAGCCCGATGTGGTGCTTGGCGTGCCCCGGCGTGTACAGGACCTCGAGGTGGCGGTCACCGAGGTCGACCACGTCGCCGTCGCCGACGGCCCGGATCCGCTCGGTAGGGATCGGGGTGCAGTCGCCGTAGACGGTGTCGTGCAGGGGCCCGTAGACCCGCCGCGCCGACGCGTTCAGCCGTTCGGGATCGTGGAGGTGGCGTGCACCGACGTCGCAGACGACCACCTCGGCGTTGGGGAACGCGGCCGCGACGTCGCCCGCGCCACCCGCGTGGTCCAGGTGGATGTGGGTCAGCACGATCGTCGCAAGCTCGTCGCCGGACATGCCGATCGAGGCCAGCCCGGCCAGGAGCGCATCGACGGCCAGGGCCGGACCCGTCTCGACCAGGGCCGGCCGGGGTCCGGTCAGCAGGAACCCGGCCGTGACGTGGGACATCCCGCCGGTGAAGGTGTCGACCGCGATGACCTGCTCGTCGTCGTGGCGGTCGAGGCGGATCTGCGGCTGGCCCTGCTCGTCGGACGGCTCGTGGCCGCCGGGCTCGGCTGCCGGTGTCGTCGTCATGTCGGCTCCTGCTCGAGGGGTGCTCGGCCGGTGGTCAGGTGTCGAACAACAGGTCGGCGCGGTCGGAGCTGCCCGTCACGGCCAGTTCCACGGCGATCCTGCCCAGCATCGCGCCGATGACGTTGCCGGTCCCGCTGTAGCCGCCGATCGCCCAGACCCCGGGACGGACCTGCTCGCAGAGGGGCAGCCCCGACGGCGTGAAGCCGACCGTGGCCGCCCAGCGATGGCTGATCGGGGCGGTCACGCCGATGCGTTCCCGGAGCAAGGTCTCGAGGTGGTCCTGGACCGGCTCGCTGGGCTCCGGGCGCGCCGCCTCCTCCTCGTCTCCGCCCTGGTCGCGGCCACCTCCCAGTGCGATCCGGCCGTCCGGGGCCTGGCTCCAGTAGTCCAGTCCCCAGCGGGCGTACACGGGCCGCGGGACGGTCACCTCGTCGGTCGGCTCGGTCCCCAGCATCTGCAGCCGGACCGGTCGGACCCGGGGTGCGAGCTCGGGCAGGATCGCGCCGAGCACGCCGTCGACCGCCACCACGACCGCGTCACAGTGGACCACGCCGTCCGGGGTGGTCACGCGGTTGCCCGAGACGGTCGTGGCCGGCGAGTCGGTGAACAGTTGCGCACCGGCGTCGACGCATCGGGCTGCCAGTCGGCGACAGCGCGCCAGGGGGTTGGCCATGGCGTCGTCCGGGACCAGCAGGCCGACGGCGTCCTCGGCGACGGCCGCGCCCACGCCGGCATCGGGCGCGGTGGGGTCGAAGGCCTCGACCGCCAGCCCGTCGTCGCGCATGACGGCCAGTTGCCGCTCGACGTCCGCCGCCTCCTGGTCGTCGATCGCCAAGCGGACCGACCCGACCTGGCGGACCTCCGGGTCGGCGGCGGCCATCCGTTCGATCTCCTCGACCGTCCCGCGGTACCAGGCCAACGCACGCTCGCGCCCGTACCGGCGCACCGCATCGTGGTGGAACAGCGCCGTGCCGGCCAGCAGGAACCCGCCGTTGCGGCCGGCTGCCCGGCCGGCGATCGGTCCGGCGTCGATCCCGACGACCGTCTGCCCGGCGTCCAGGGCCTCCGCGACGGCCGCGAGGCCCGAGCCGCCGAGCCCGATCACGCACAGGTCGGCGTGCACCTCGCCCTCCAGCCGAGGTGGCTGGTGCCAGCCCGGCAGGTCCGCGCCGGTCGCCCACACGGGTTCGTTGGGTGGCTCACCTCCCGCCGGGGTCCGCTCGGTCAGGACCACGTGGTGGGACGCCGGGTCCGACTGGTCGGCCGGCTCCTGCCCGTCCGGGGCGGCCGGCGTCTCCACGAGTTGTGTGGGGGAGGAGGCCCCCACGGGTTCCGTGGGGGAGGTGGGACCGGGCGTGTCCACGCCGGAACCGTGTCCGGTCAGGCGTGCCCACAGACGCGCGAGCAGGCCGGGTCGGCCCGGTGCCCCGTCGCCGGCCACGCTAGAGCACGGCCCGCAGGCGCAGCAGGTCGGTCATGGACGCGTCCACGCGGACCCGGCCCTCGGCCATGGCCCGTCCGAAGTCCAGCCGACCCGCGGCCAGCTCGACCAGGTCGTCGGAGTCGAGCCGGATGCGGATGTCGGGTCGTCCGTCGACCGGGCCATCGACCACGTCGGAGAAGTGACCGTTGCGCCACGTGGCGTGCCAGGACGCGTCGAGGTCCGGGCAGGTCGCCTGGAGGGTCCGCCGGGAGGGCAGCATCGCCCGCTGGCGCGAATCGAGGACGTCCAGGCGCGCGATCAGGTCGGCGAAGGTGCCCTCGACCTGGTCGATGGTTGCCACGGTCGTTCCCGTCGGTCGTCGCGGACTCGATGACGGTAGCACCGACGGCCGTCCGGGCCACGGACCCGACCCCGCCGCGTCCACCGCCACGGCTGGTCGTTGGGATCCGAACGAACGTGCGCTGGACGGACGGGGGGGACTCCCGATCGCAGGAGTTCCATATCGTTCCATGTGGCACCGTTCGGGGATCCCGATCCGGTGCAGCGATGTCGGCGCCCCTGCCCCCGGCGCACCTCCGCGCCCTTCCTCGGGCGGAGCCGTGGGCGCACGTTGGCAGTCTCGCCGAGATCGCTCCGACGCAGGACTTCCCAAAGGAACTCTCCATGCACGTGCGATCACTTCGAACGGCGGTGACGGGCCTCCTCACGGTGGCGCTGGCCGTCCTGGCGGCGCCGATGGCGTCCGCCGACCACCTGGAGTCCCACGACTGGACGATCGGTGACGACGAGATCACCATCCAGCTGAACGACTCGGCGGCCGGTGGCAACTTCCTCCTGGACTTCGACAAGGCCTACGAGACCACCACCAGCACCGGGCGCGAGGTCTACGTCTACGCCCCGGTCGGCTGGGAGGACTCGGCCGACTCCGACGTCTACGGCCTGACCCAGGGCTGGGACCCCAACCCCGACGACGACTTCGACGTCTGCACCGACGGTGACGAGCACGTCATCACCACCGAGCAGATCCAGACGCTGGGCGACTCGGTCGAGTCGATCCTCGAGGTCGACGAGGCCCACTTCGGCCCGATCGAGGGTGACGAGCCCTTCGTCGTCCTGGCCTACAACGTCCCCGACGAGGCCTTCTACGACTGCGCGTACCCGTCCTACACGGCCGGCTACTTCGCCCCCGACCTGCTCGACTCCTACGGCATCAACGTCGTGACCATCGACTCCTACGCCTGGTCGCAGCGGCTCACGGACTACCAGGGCACGATCGCGCACGAGGCCGAGCACCTGCTCCACAACTACTCCGACCCGGGCGAGTTGTCGTGGGTCGACGAGGGCCTGGCCGACTTCGCCCAGTTCCTGACCGGCTACGGCGCCGACGTGGGCCACACCTACTACCACCAGGTCTTCCACCGCGAGACCTCGCTGACCAAGTGGGGCGGCGGCCTGGAGGACTACGGCGCGTCCTACACCTTCTTCCAGTACCTGTGGGAGCAGGCGGGCGGCAACGGTGACGGCACCTACGACGCCGACCTGGACTACGACGGCGCGGGCGGCGACCTGCTGATCAAGCTGCTCTTCGAGGAGCAGGCCAACGGCATGGAGGGTGTCCAGAACGCGATCGACACCTTCAACGCGATGACCGGTGCCGACCTGCGTGACGCGGACGAGATCTTCGCCGACTGGGCCGTGGCGATCGACCTCGACGTCGAGGGCACCGACCGGTTCGACTTCCGTGCACTGGACCTGCAGACCGACCTCGGTGGCCTGACCATCGACTACGGCAACGAGGTCTACTACGACGGCCGCGGCCAGTACCAGGGCAACATGAACCCGCAGAAGTGGGACCGCAAGGGCAACGTCCCGGACCAGACCGCGCTGCCGTTCGGCCTGAGCTACGAGACGTTCCGCAACCCCGGCCCGAACTTCTCGATCGACTTCGAGGGCAGCCCCTCGAGCCAGATCGAGCCGTTCGAGGGTGACACCCACTACTGGGGTGGCTACGCCAGCCAGTCCGACAACGTCCTGGACGTCGACTACACCGACCAGTCCACGCTGTCGTTCGCGACCTGGTACTTCATCGAGGAGGGCTGGGACTACGGCTTCGTCGAGGCCGAGGTCGACGGCGAGTGGCAGACCGTGCCCGTGAGCGTCGACGGCGAGGTCATCACGACCGACGACGACCCGCACGGCAACAACACCGAGGGCAACGGCATCACCGGCACCTCCGGCGGCGAGTACTTCGTCGACGAGCCGGTGTACGTCCAGGCGACCGCGGAGATCCCCGCCGACGCCACCGACGTGCGCTTCCGCTACTCGACCGACGCGGCCTACCTCGACACCGGCTGGTTCGTCGACGCCGTCCAGCTGGACGGCGAGGCCGCCTCGCTCGACCTGGGCGACTGGGTCGAGACCACCGGTGAGCAGGACAACAACTGGCTGGTCCAGGTGACCGCCACCTGCGACATCACGCCGGGCGTCGACAGCGCGGAGGAGATCGTCGACGGTGACGTCCACGTCTACCGCTACGAGGGCGACTCGATCCACGTCGACGGCTTCGACACCCAGTGCCTGGGCGGCCAGGACACGATCACCGCGATCGTGTCCAACCTCCCGACCGGTGACCTCACCGTGTTCGACGCCGACTACGACTTCACGCTGGTCGGCACGGGCAAGGCCCTGGCCAAGGGCCACGACAAGGGCTGAGCACCACCACCACTGCCTGCGGCCCCGCACCCGGATCCCGGGTGCGGGGCCGCGTCGTGTCCGGCAGGGAGGTGGGGGCGGGCCCTGACGGCATAGGGTCGTGGGGCGTCGAGGGACAGGACGGACGTGGAGCGGTTGTGGCCGGACCCCGGGGTCGAGGCCGACGACGAGGTGCACGCCGACCTGTCGCGGCGCGACGACTGGGTGGCCAGCAACTTCGTGGTGTCCCTGGACGGTGCGATCGCGCTGGCGGGCCGCTCCGGGGGACTGGGCGGCGACGGGGACCTGCAGCTGTTCCGGACCCTCCGGGACCGGGCCGACGTGGTCATGGCCGGGGCGGGCACGGTCCGCACCGAGGGCTATCGCCCGACCCGCCTGCGGGCGGCCGAGGCCCGCCGGGCCCGGGGCCAGGAGCCGCGGCCCCGGCTGGTGGTGGTCACCCGCAGCGCCGACCTCGCCGATGTCGACCGCCTGTGGTCCGAGCCCGGCGCGCCCATCACCGTCCTGACCGGCACCGATGCCCCCGCCGACCGGCTGGCCTGGCTGCGCGAGCGCGCGGAGGTGCTGGCGGTGGGCGACGACGGGCCGGACCTCGCCGCCGGGCTGGACCTGCTGCGGGACCGTGGGCTCACCCGGATCCTGGCTGAGGGCGGGCCGTCGCTGCAGGTCGACCTGCTGTCGGCCGGCCTGGTGACCGACCTGTTCACCACCGTCGCGCCGCTGGTCGTGGGCGGCGGGGCGACCACCGTGCCCGACCAGCTGCCCGAGACCGTCGCGCTGTCCCTGCGCAGCGTGCGCCGCCACGGCGACGAGCTGTTCCTGCACCACTGGGTCACGCCGGCCACCTGAGCCGTCCGCGACGTGCGAGGGACGCCGTCGGGAGGTCCCGCGTGGCCGGTCGGGATGCTGGGGTCCGTCGCGCCCCGGCGATACCGTCTCGCTCGTCCCGCAACCACGCCCCGACCGGAGCCACGTGCCCATGACCGACCAGCCCGAGGACGCGGTGGACGACGTCGTGGGCGTCGAGCCGGGGGGCGCCGAGCCCACGTCGCTGGGGGCCGAGGCCACCCAGGCCGACCAGCGGCTGCTCGCCCGTGCGCGGGAGCTGGGCACCCTCGACCTCGCCCAGCGACCGGACGCCTTCGCGGAGCTGGACCAGGCGATCGTCGCCGAGCTGCGGGCGATCGAGGACCTGTGACGATGGCCGACCACGCGCCGGACCACGTGCCCGACGGGGCCGTCGTCGTGCCGCCGGGCAGCGACCGGGCCGGTGCTGCCCGCGGGCCGATCACGCGGGTCGGGCTGGTCGTGCACTCCGGGCGGGACCCGTCGGTGGCGATGGCCCGCCGCCTGGTCGAGGGGCTGGTCCGCCACGACGTGGACGTCGTCGTGGCGGCCGAGGGTGACGCGCCCGAGGCGGTCGGGGTGCCGGTGGTCGACGCCGGCTTCACCGACGACGTCGACGTGGTGTTGTCGGTCGGTGGCGACGGGACCTTCCTGCGGGCGGCCCACCGGGTCCGTGACGGCGGGGTGCCACTGCTGGGCATCAACCTCGGTCGGCTGGGCTTCCTGACCGAGGTCGACGCCGACATGGTCGACGACTCCCTCCCGCGGATCGTGGCGGGGGAGTGGACCGTCCTCGAGCGCGACACACTCGACATGGTCGCGACCGACGCCGACGGTGTCCGGGTCGGGACCGGATGGGCCCTCAACGAGGTCTCGGTCGAGAAGTCCGCCCGGGAGCACATGCTGCACATGGACGTGCTGGTGGACGACGAGCGCTTCACCAAGGTCGGCGCGGACGCCATGATCGTGGCCACCAGCACCGGCTCGACCGCCTATGCACTCTCGGCCGGGGGCCCCATCGTGTCCCCCCACCTCGCCTCGGTGCTGGTCGTGCCGGTCGCGCCGCACACGCTGTTCGACCGCACCCTGGTGACCGCGCCTCACCAGCGGATCAGCATCCTGGTCGCCACGGAGCAGGAGGACGCCGTGGTGTCCTGCGACGGGCGCACCCCGTTCATGGTCCCGCCGGGTGGCCGGGTCGAGGTCACGGGCTCGGACGTCCCCGTCCTGGTCGCCCGCCTCCATGCCCGCCCCTTCCCCGCCCTCGTCCGCGCCACCTTCCGGTTGGACTGACAGTGCTGGATGAGTTGCACCTGCGGAACCTGGGGGTCATCGAGGAGGCCACCCTGGCGCTGGACGGTGGGCTGACGGTGCTGACCGGCGAGACCGGTGCGGGCAAGACCCTGGTCGTCACCGCCCTGCAACTGCTGGTGGGTGGACGGGCCGACACCAGCCTGGTCCGCAGCGGCGCCGACCAGGCCACGATCGAGGCCCGCTGGATGCCGGCGCCGGCGGGCGTCCGGGCCTGGCACGAGCCCGACGACGGCGAGCCGGACGAGGCCGACCACGCCGACGACCAGCCTGCCGACGAGGCGGTGGTGAGCCGGGTGATCCGGGCATCGGGGCGGTCGCGGGTCCGGATCGACGGTGAGCTCGCCACGGTGGGTTCCCTGGCCGACGTGTTCGGGCCCACGGTCGAGGTCCATGCCCAGGACAGTCACCGCCTGCTGCTCCAGCCGACCATGCAACGACGACTGCTCGACGCCTGGGCGGGTCCCGACCACCTCGAGGCGGTCACGACCCACGCCCGCGCGCACGCCGAGCACGCGGCGGCCGTGCGCCGGCGCGAGGAGGTGGCGTCGACCGCCACCGAGCGGGCCCGCGAGCTGGACCGCCTCGCGTTCGAGATCGCCGAGATCGACGCGGTCGGGCTGGTCGACGCCGACGCGGACCTGCGTGTGCGGATCGACGAGCTGACCCATGCCGACGACCTGCGCTCGGGCCTCGCGGCGGCCGGGCGGGCGATCGGCCCTGACGCGGCCGGCGAGGGCCTGGGCGAGGCGGTCGAGGCCCTCCGGCGGCTGCCCACCACCACGGCCGCGACGACCGAGTTGCAGGGGCGCCTGGACGAGGTCGTGGCGCTGGCCGAGGACCTGTCGACGGACCTGCGCGTCGCGGCCGAGTCGATCGATGCCGACCCCGACGCGCTGGACGCGGCCCAGGCCCGGCTCGCCCGGGTCCGGTCCCTGACCCGCAAGTACGGACCGGAGCTCGACGACGTGCTGGCGTTCCGGGCCAGCGCCGGCGAGCGCCATGCCGAGCTGGCCGCCCTGTCCGAGGACGCCTCCGGGCTGGACGCGGCCGTGGACCGTGCCGCCGAGGCGATGGTCGTGACGGCCGCGGTCGTCACCGAGGGTCGCCGTCGCGCGGCCAGCAGCCTGGTCGCCGCGGTGTCGGGCCACCTCGCCGAACTCGGCCTGGCCCATGCGCGCTTCGAGGTCGCGGTCGAGCCGGGGTCGATCACGGCCACCGGAGGCGACGACGTCGCGTGGCGCCTGGCGGCCAACCCCGGCCAGGAGGCGGCCGACCTCGCGACTGCCGCGTCGGGCGGCGAGCGCTCCCGCGTCGCGCTGGCACTGGAGGTGGCGTTGGCGGACGTCACCGACGCGGACGTGCTGGTGTTCGACGAGGTCGACGCGGGCATCGGCGGCTCCACCGCGATGCAGGTCGGTCGCAAGCTGGCGATGCTTGCCCGCAGCGGCCGCCAGGTGCTGTGCGTCACCCACCTCGCCCAGCTGGCTGCCTGGGCCGACCGCCAGTACGTCGTGGACAAGGTCGTGGACGACGGTCCCGACGGGCCGACGACCCGGACCACCGTGACCCCGGTGGCCGACACCGACCGGGTCGCCGAGCTGGCCCGGATGCTGGGCGGCGACACCACCGACGCCGCCCGGGCCCACGCCGCCGAGGTCCTCGCCGAGGCGGCCACCGCGACCTGAGCCCGCCAGGACGCTCGACCTCCCCGGCACCAGGGTCGGTCGTCCCTTGACGCGGTCGGCCTGCGGACGCATGATCGAGGTGGTGGCCGGCGGGGATCGGCCGCCACGGATCGGTGGGCGGGGGGCCGCGTGCCGGGGACTTGAAGGGGTCAGCCATGTTCGTGCAGTTGATCGAGGGACACGTGTCCGACGCCGACGCGCTGCGTCGCCAGTACGAGGAGTGGGTCCGGGAGCTGTCCGCCGACGCGGACGGCTGGCAGGGCCTGACCGGCGGCGTGGCCGACGACGGCCACGCCTTCATGGCGGCCCGCTTCGCCTCCGAGGAGCAGGCTCGTGCCAACAGCGACCGCCCGGCCCAGGGTGCCTGGTGGGCCGAGACCGAGGCGTGCTACGACGGCAAGGTCACGTTCACCGACTGCACCGACGTCGAGGTGCTGCAGGGCGACGGGGGCTCGGACGACGCGGGCTTCGTCCAGGTGATCAAGGGACGGATGGCCGACCCGGCGGCGGCGCGTGCGGAGATGGACGCGGCGATGGAGGCCGAGGGGTGGCGTCCCGACGTGGTCGGAGCGTGGCTCGCCGAGCACGGCGACGGCAGCTACACCCAGGTCGTCTACTTCACCTCCGAGGAGGAGGCGCGCGCCGGCGAGGCGGCCAACGGCGACGAGTTCGCCGAGCGCATGATGGCCCTGCACGACGGGGCGCCGACCTTCCTCGACCTCCGCGATCCGTGGCTGCACAGCGCCTGATCGCCCGCGTGCGCGCCGGGCTCCGTCGGGGGCGAGGTGTCGTGGTGCTGCGGGCTGCGCGTGCTACCGTCGGAATGGCCGCGCGACCGCCGGCCACCGGGTGAGCAGTCCTCGGGCCGCCGCGTTCGCTGGCGGCATCGAGTCGCCCCCGGACCCGAGGCCCCGATCGACAAAGGCGCGGTGTGTTCGACGAGATCGTCGTGAACGGTCCCGATCCGGAGCCGTCCTCCTCCTCAAACGGCACGGCTGACGCCTCCACCAACGGGGACCGGCCGCCGACCCTGGGTCCCGCGCCGCTGGACGAGCCGTCGCCGGTGTCGGGCATGGCCGCCGAGGACCGTCGTCCCGGTCCGGTGCCCGAGGCCGACCCGCGCAGCCGGGGGCACCGTCCCCACGGCAAGACCAAGCACGTGTTCGTGACCGGGGGCGTGTCCTCGGCACTGGGCAAGGGCATCACGGCCGCCTCGCTGGGTCGGCTGCTCAAGGCGCGCGGCCTGCGGGTCATGCTCCAGAAGCTCGACCCCTACATCAACGTCGACCCGGGCACGATGAACCCCTTCGAGCACGGCGAGGTGTTCGTCACCGACGACGGCGGCGAGACCGACCTGGACCTGGGCCACTACGAGCGGTTCGTCAACGAGTCGCTGCACCGGGGCTGTTCGGTGTCCTCCGGCCAGATCTGGTCCGCGGTCATCGACAAGGAGCGCCGCGGGGACTACCTCGGCAAGACCGTCCAGGTGATCCCGCACATCACCAACGAGATCAAGGACCGCATCCACGAGGTCGGTCGCGATGCGCCGGGCGAGCCCGTCGACGTCGTCATCACCGAGGTCGGTGGGACCGTGGGCGACATCGAGGGGCTGCCGTTCCTCGAGGCGATCCGCCAGTTGCGCCACGACGTCGGCCGGGACAACATCTGCTACGTCCACGTCGCCCTGGTGCCCTACATCGCCGCGGCGGGTGAGCTCAAGACCAAGCCGGCCCAGCACTCCATCCGCGAGCTGCGCTCGATCGGGATCCACCCCGACGTGCTGGTGCTGCGGGCCGACCGACCGATCGAGGAGTCGCTCAAGTCGAAGATCGGGCTGCAGTCCGACGTCGACCCGGACGCGGTCATCGCGGCCGTGGACCAGGCGAGCCTCTACGAGGTGCCCCTGGCGATGCAGGCCGAGGGCCTCGACGCCGTGGTCGCGAAGCGGCTCGGGCTGCCCGACGTGCCTCCCGACCTCGCCGGCTGGCGCAAGCTGGTCGAGCGGCAGCGCTCCGCCACCGACCAGGTCACGATCGCGATCGTCGGCAAGTACGTCGACCTCCACGATGCCTACCTGTCGGTCGCCGAGGCGCTCGAGCACGCCGGCATCGCGGTCGGCGTCGACGTCGCGATCGACTGGGTCGCGTCCGACGACCTGACCGCCGAGACGGTCGAGCGTCGGCTGCGCCTGGCCGACGGGATCATCGTCCCGGGCGGGTTCGGGATCCGTGGCGTGGACGGCAAGGTCGCGGCGACCCACCTCGCCCGGACCCACGAGGTGCCGTGGCTCGGGCTGTGCCTGGGCATGCACGTCGCGTGCATCGAGTTCGCGCGCAACGTCGTGGGGCTGGCCGACGCCAACTCGGCCGAGTTCGACCCGCACACCGCGCACCCCGTGATCGCCCTGCTGCCCGACCAGCGCGACGTCACCGAGAAGGGTGGCACGATGCGGCTGGGCTCCTACCCGGCGCGGCTGCTGCCCGACACCGTGACGGCCCGGGCCTACGACGGCGCCGAGCTGGTCCACGAGCGCCACCGGCACCGCTACGAGTTCAACAACGCCTACCGCGACCGGTTCCACGACGCGGGGATGACCTTCTCGGGTCGCTCGCCCGACGACCGGCTGGTCGAGTTCATCGAGCTCGAGGACCACCCGTGGTTCGTCGCCACGCAGGCCCACCCGGAGCTGAAGTCCCGCCCGACCCGGCCCCACCCGCTGTTCGTCGGGCTGGTCCGCGCGGCCGGCCGTCGCCGCGACCAGTCGTCGGGCCGCCTGCCGCTGGAGCTGGACGAGCCGACCGTCGCCGAGGTGGCCGACGCGATCAAGGTCCCCGAGGCGTGAGCGGCGACGACACGCCGACGGGCGACGCCGCACCCTGGGAGGTCCTGGACACCGAGGTGCACTGGTCCGGCTACTCCACGGTGCGCACCGACACGATCGCGCTGGCCGACGGCGGCACCGCCGAGCGGGAGGTGGTCGAGCACCAGCCGGCCGTGGCCGTGGTCCCGCTGACCGCCGACGGCGACGTGGTCCTGCTGCGCCAGTACCGCCATGCCCTGCGCCGCTACGTGCTGGAGGTGCCGGCCGGCGGGGTCGACGAGGACGACGTCGGGCCCGAGGAGGCCGCCCAGCGTGAGCTCGCCGAGGAGATCGGCCGACGCGCGGGACGGCTGGAGCACCTGACCCGGTTCGACAACTCGGTCGGCTGGTGCACGGAGTACACCGACGTGTATGTCGCGACGGACCTGGTCGACGCCCCGCCGCACGACGGGTTCACCGCCGAGGCCGAGGAGGCGGACATGGAGGTCGTGGTCCTGCCGCTGGACGCCGCCGTGGCCGCGGCCCACGACGGCACGATCACCGACTCCAAGACCGTGATCGGCCTCCTCCTCGCCGCCCACCACCGGGCCTGAGCACCTCACCTCCCGACGTCCGTCCCGGGCCCGCCTCCTCGACGTCCGTTCCCGGGTCCACCCCCCGGCGTCCGTTCCCGGGTCCACCTCCCAGCCGGCCACCCCACCCGGGTCCTCCGTCGACCCCTCGACGTGATGTGCGTGGCCCCGATCCCGATGTGAGTTGGGGATCCTGATGTGAGTTGCGCGCACCTGTGCGTCGAAGTCACATCGCTGCGTCGAAGTCACATCGCCTGGTGGCGTTCGGGGCCGGGTGCGGCGGCCGCGAACGGCGCTCTGGGTCGTGGAGGTCGGTCGGGAGTGTGGGGCGACGGGCCCAGGGGAGGTCTACCGTGGCCAGCAACGCGGGCGGGGCCGACCAGGGTCGGCGTGCCCACCACATCGCACACGCAGCCACTCAACGGAGAGTCCATGCGCATCGGCGTTCCCACGGAGGTCAAGGTCGACGAGCACCGGGTGGCGGCGACGCCCCATGCGGTGCACGAACTGGTGGTGGACGGCCACGAGGTGGTCGTGCAGGCGGGCGCGGGGGAGGGGTCCTCGCTGTCCGACGAGGAGTTCGTGGCGGCCGGGGCCAAGATCGTGGACACGGCCGAGGAGGCATGGGGCGAGGCCGAGCTGGTCCTGAAGGTCAAGGAGCCACTGGCGTCCGAGTACGGCCACCTGCGTGACGACCTCACCCTGTTCACCTACCTGCACCTGGCAGCCGACGAGGCACTGACCCGCGCACTGCTGGACGCCGGGACCACCGGGATCGCCTACGAGACCGTCACCGGCCCGAACGGGTCGCTGCCCCTGCTCGCCCCGATGTCCGAGGTCGCCGGCCGCATGGCACCGCAGGTGGGCGCGGCCTCGCTGCAGGCCGAGCACGGTGGCCGCGGGGTCCTGCTGGGCGGCGTGCCCGGTGTGCAGCCGGCCTACGTCGTCGTGATCGGGGCTGGCACCTCCGGACGCAACGCCGCCCAGATCGCGGCGGGGATGGAGGCCCGGGTGATCGCCATGGACCTCGACATCGACAAGCTGCGGGCGATCGACGCCGACCACCGGGGCCGGATCCTGACGCTGATGTCGGACCGCCTGACCCTGGAGGAACAGCTCAGCCAGGCCGACCTCGTGATCGGCGCGGTGCTGGTGCCCGGCGCCCGCGCCCCGAAGGTGATCACCCGGGAGCTGCTCGGCGTCATGAAGCCGGGGGCCGTGATCGTCGACATCGCGATCGACCAGGGTGGCTGTGCCGAGACCTCGCGCGTCACCACCCACTCGGATCCCACCTACGTCGTGGACGGGGTCGTGCACTACTGCGTCGGCAACATGCCGGGCGCCGTCCCCCACACCTCCACCTATGGACTGACCAACGTGACGCTGCCACACGCCCGGCGGCTGGCCCGGGGCGTGCGACAGGCCCTGGCCGACGACCCGGACCTGCGCAACGGGCTCAACACCCACGCGGGCGTGCTGACCAACGGGCCCGTGGGGTCCGCCCACGACCTCGACGCCGTCCCACCCGACGACGCGCTGGGGACCTGACGGGGGACGCTTCGCTGCGTCGGCCTCCACGACTGAACAGGTGTTCAGCCGGACCGTGCGGACCGGGCCCGTTCGCGCTGCCGTGACGACGTCCGGGTCGAACGGGAGGCCGGTGGGGACCGTGGCACCCAGTAGCCTCGCGGGTGACGACATCACCTCTCTCACAAGGCACCTCCATGGACGCCGACGCCATCAACGAGCTGCGCGCCGAGATGCTCGCGGACCGTGAAACACAGGTCGAGATCCTCGACGAGCACGGTGCCGACATCCACTCCGACACGGTCAAGGACATCGGGGTGTCGTCGTCCGGCTTCTCCGACGCGGGCCAGCAGGCCGAGGAGCGCTCGGAGGTGCTGGGCAGCATCGAGACCGCCCGCACCCGCGTCCACCAGATCGACACCGCCCTGGAGCGCATCGACGAGGGGACCTACGGGGTCTGCGTCGACTGTGGCAACGAGATCCCCCAGGCCCGACTGGAGGTCCGCCCCCTGTCGGTGCGCTGTGTCGAGTGCGCGGCCAAGCACGAGGACCGCTGATGGCGCGACTGGACGTCCCGGCGACGATCCGGCGCAAGCGCGACGGCCACGAGCTCGAGGCCGACGAGATCCGTGCGTTCTTCACGGCCTACCTCGACGGCGACGTCGCCGAGGAGCAGATGTCGGCCTTCCTGATGGCCGGCGTGATCCGTGGGTTCACCCCGGACGAGGCGGCCGCCATGACCGAGGTCGCGGTGGCCTCGGGCGAGGTCGTCGACCTGTCCGGGCTGGCCGGTCCGACCGTCGACAAGCACTCCACGGGCGGGGTGGGCGACACGACGACGCTGGTGGTCGCCCCGATCCTGGCCGCGTGTGGCCTGCAGGTCGCCAAGCTCAGTGGTCGGGGGCTCGGCCACACCGGCGGCACGCTCGACAAGCTCGAGGCCATCCCGGGGTTCCGCGTCTCGCTGTCGCCCGACGAGGTCACGGCCCAGGTCACCGACATCGGGCTGGCCGTCGCCGCGGCGACCGCCGACGTGGTGCCGCTCGACAAGCGGCTGTACGCCCTGCGCGACGTCACCGCCACGGTCCAGTCGGCCGCGCTGATCGCGGCCAGCGTGATGAGCAAGAAGTTGGCCGGCGGTGCCTCGACCGTCCTGCTGGACGTCAAGGTCGGCGACGGCGCGTTCATGACCGACCTCGACGACGCCACCGAGCTCGCCCGCCAGTGCGTCGCCATCGGGCAGGCCCACGGTCGCGCGACCGGCGCGCTGATCACCGACATGTCCCAGCCGCTGTCCCACGCGATCGGCAACGCCGTCGAGGTGGCCCATGCCGTCGACGTGCTGACCGGTGAGCGGCCGGGGCGCTTCCGCGACCTGTGCCTCGAGCTCGCCACCGCCGCGCTGGTGCTGACCGGCCGGGACCCCGACGACGCGGCGGCGGCGACCGCCGACGCACTGGACTCGCAGGCCGCCGCCGACCGCTTCCGCGCGATGGTCTCGGCGCAGGGGGGTGACGCCGACATCGTCGACGACCCGCGGGCCGTCCTCCCGGACGCGCCGGTGGTCGGGACCTGGCAGGCCCCGGACGGTGTCCTGGTCGACGTCGACACCCGGGGGCTGGGCGCGCTCGCCGGTGGCCTGGGGGCCGGCCGGCAACGCAAGGAGGACGACGTCGACCCGACCGTGGGGCTGGAGTTCTGGCTGGAGATCGGCGACGACACCACCGCGATCGAGCCGTCCGTGACGATCCACGCGTCCACCGGGGAGGACCTCGACTGGGCCCGGGGACGACTCGAGGACCTGGTCACGGTCGGCGAGGGCGCGGTGCCCCCGCCCCTGGTGCACGACCGATTGCTCGGCGAGGATCCCGCATGAGTGGCTGGGACCGCCCCGACGACCCCGGTCGCCGCGACGAGCCCGGCCGCGCCCGACCGGTCTCCGGCCCCCCCTCCACGGGACAGGGTGCGCCACCGACCCGACCGGGGCCACCGGCACCCGGCGGACAGTCCTCCGGCGGACCACCCACGCGACCCCTGCCCGTCCCACCACCACCGCCGGGTGGTGCGTCCGTGCCACCACCCCCGGTCGCGGCAGGGTGGAGCAACCAGCCGCCCCCACCCGGTGGCGGCGGTCGTCTCGAACGCTCGATGACGGTCGGCGACGTCATCGAGGCGATGTTCACGCTCCTGCGGAGCACCTTCGGCACGGTCGCGGCGGTCGCGGCGATCCTGCTGGTCCCGGGGCTCGTCCTGGTGATCACCAGCCTCACCCAGGTCGAGGAGATCTTCTCGGCGGCCTCGGTCGGCCCGGACGGCGCCTTCACGCTGGGCTCGGGGAGCGGGATCGAGCCGCTGTTCGTGATCCTGCTGGTCCTGGGCGGACTGCTCAGCCTCGTCGGCAGTGCCGCCGCGGTCCCGGCGACCATGCAGGTCGGCGTCGACCACTGGAACGACGTGACGCCGCGGGTGGGTCGGGCCCTGGCGGTCGGGTTCCGACGGATGTGGGGGATCATCACGGTCTGGCTCGCCCTGTGGCTGCCGCTGGCGGTGCTGTTCGCGCTGCCCGGGCTGTTCGCGCTGGTCGCCGAGGAGCCGGCCTGGTTGGCGCTGTACTTCGTCGTCCTCCCGGTCGTCGCCGTCCTGTCGCTGGTGGCGATCATGGTCGGCTACCTGGTGCCCGCGGCGGTGGTCGCCGAGGAGATCGGCGCCTGGCAGGCGCTGCGGCGGGTCCGCACGCTGTTGCGTGGCACGTTCTGGCCCACGTTCGGCCGGGGCCTGCTGATCGGCTTCCTGCTCGGGATCGTCAACTCGGTGCTGGGCTTCGTGTCCAGCTTCCTGGGGTTCCTGCCCCCGGAGGTGATCATCGTGCTGGCGATCGTGACCAACCTGGTGAGCTTCCTGGTGCTGACACCGCTGGGCAACTACGGCGGGCTGGCGCTGTACGGCGACCTGCGGATCCGGTCCGAGGGGTCCGACGTGCTCGCGATGGCGTCGCGGCTGCGCGGATGACCCCGGGCGCGTCGTCGGGTTGGTCGGTCCTGGCCCAGGTGGACCCGGGTCGCGCCGACCGGATCGACGAGTCCGTCCGCGGCATCCTGTCCGAGCCGCCCTACCTCGACGAGCCCAACCTGCTCGAGCGCTTCCTCCAGTGGCTCATGGAGCGGGGGGTCATCTCGGGCGACGCGGCAGGTGGCGTGGGGCGCGTGCTCGAACTGCTCGTCCAGGTCGCGGTGGTGGCGGTCGTGGCGTGGATCGGCTGGCTGGTGGTGCGGCGGCTGCGGACCGGCACGTTCCGTCGGGCGGGTGACGAGGTCGTGACGACGACGGCGGAGCCCGAGCGGAGTGCGGCGGAGTGGCTGGCCGACGCCCGGGAGGCGCGGGCCGCGGGTGACCACCGTGACGCCGTCCGAGCCGCCTACCGGGCCCTGGTCGTGCGACTGGTGGCCCTCGAGGCGGTGCCGGCCGCGCCCGGTGCGACCGTCGGTGCCCACCGCGAGGCGATCGGGCACGCCGAGGTCGTGGCCGACCTGCAGGCGCGGGGTTTCACCGACGCCAGCGACGTGTTCGAGCGGGTCTGGTACGCCGAGGCGCAGGCGGACGGGGACGACGCGGACACGGTGATCGCCGCGGCCGAGGCCGTGGGGGTGCGCGCGTGAGCGCCGCGACGCAGGCCAGTGCGACCCGGGGGACCCGGGTCGGGGTCGCGTGGATCGGCGGGATCGTGCTGGTGGTGCTGGTGATCGTGGTGCTGCTGCCCTCGTCGCCCCCGCCCTACGCGGTCACCAGCGAGGCCCCCGACGGCACCGACATCCTGCGGCGGGTCATGGACGACCTCGGGGTCGAACTGCGTGGCGGACCGGCCGACGAGGTGCTGGCGGAGCTGGCCCCGACCGACGTCGCGGTGGTGTTCGTCGACCGGCTCGGCGACGACCAGGAGGAGGCCCTGCGGGGCCACGTCGCGGCCGGGGGTCGGCTGGTGGTGGCGGACCCACGCTCGGCGCTGGCCGGCGCCGGGCCCGGGTTGGAGGTCGTCGCCGGGCAGGGCGTGTCGGGGCCACCCGGGTGTGACCTGCTGCCCGACCGCATGGACGTGGCACTGGCGGTCGACGGGTTCGCGGGCATCGGCCCCGGCGACGTCCCCGACCTCGTCCGGGTGCCCGACGACGCGACGGCCAGCTGCTTCACGACCGACGGGCTCGCCCTGGTCGTGGCGCAAGCGGACGGAACCATCGTGCTGTCCGATCCCGCCCTGGTGACCAACGCCTCGATCCAGGCACAGCCGGGACTGGGCCAGTTCGCGAACCTGTTCGTGCCCGACGACCCCGGCGGGCGGGTGCTGGTGGTCGAGGGCGACCAGCCACCCCCGCTGTCCGGAGGCGACGCCGGCCTTCCGGGTGCACCCCCGGCGGCACTCGTCCGGGGCATGTGGCTGGTCGGGCTGGCCGCACTGCTGTACGCCCTGGGCCGGGCGCGACGCCACGGGCGGGTCCTGGCCGAGGATCCGCCGGTCGAGGTCCCGGCGTCGGAGCTGGCCGTGGGCATCGCCGAGCTGCTGCAGCGCCACGGCGAGGTCGGGTCGGCGGCGGCACGATTGCGGGCCGACCTGCGGGCCGCGGTCGGTCCGCGGCTGGGGGCAGCCGGCACGGGTGGCCCGGCACCCTCCGACGGGGCGGACCTGGTCGACCCGGCCGTCCACGCCACCGGGCTCGACCGCGCGACCGTCGACCTCGCGATCCGGGACCAGCCGGTCACGGACACGGCCGGGTTGCTGGACGTCGCCTCGGCCGTGCGCCGGGTCCGAACCGCCGTGCTCTCGCCGTCCGCCGAGCCACCCTCGGGCTGAGCCCGCCCGCCGACCTCCCGTCCCCATCCGCGACCCCGGACAGCGACCCCGACACCGATCCCGACACCGATTGCCGATCGTCCGACACCGACCGGACCCGCACCACGCCAGGAGCAACGATGCAGGACCCGCGCACACAGGAGCCCCACCCCACCGCCGACGTCGGGACGGACCGCGACCCGGGCGTGGGTGATCCCCGGGCCGCCCTCGACCGAGTGCGCTCACAGGTGGGTCGGGTGGTGGTGGGACAGTCCCACGTCGTGTCGGGGCTGGTGACGGCATTGCTGGCCAACGGCCACGTCCTGCTCGAGGGCGTGCCCGGCGTGGCCAAGACACTGACCGTCAAGGTCCTGGCGGCGGCGCTCGACCTCGACACCCGGCGGGTGCAGTTCACGCCCGACCTGATGCCGTCCGACGTCACCGGCCACCTCGTGCTCGACGGGTCGGACCTGCGCTATCGCGAGGGTCCGGTCTTCACCAACCTGCTGCTCGCCGACGAGATCAACCGCACGCCACCCAAGACCCAGGCCGCGCTGCTGGAGGCCATGGAGGAGCACCAGGTGACCGCCGAGGGCGAGCCGCGGGCCCTGCCCGAGCCCTTCATGGTCATCGCGACCCAGAACCCGGTCGAGTACGAGGGCACCTACCCGCTGCCCGAGGCCCAGCTGGACCGGTTCCTGTTCAAGCTCGAGGTGGGCTACCCGGACCTCGACCAGGAGGTCGAGGTGGTGGGGCGCCACGACGAGGGGATGGACCCCCACGACCTGTCGGCGATCGAGGGCGTCGCCTCGGCCGCCGACATCGCGGCCGCACGCCGGGCCGTGCGTGCCCTGCGGGTCGCCCCGGAGGTGCGTCGCTACGTCGTGCAGGTGGTCCGTGCGACCCGGGACCTGCCCGCGGTCTCGCTGGGGGTGTCACCACGTGGCGCCGCGATGCTGCTGCAGGCAGCCAAGGCCTGGGCGTGGCTGTCCGGGTCCGGCTTCGTCAGCCCCGACCACGTCCAGGCGATCGCCCGGCCGACCCTGCGCCACCGCATCCAGCTGCGACCGGAGGTGGCCCTGGAGGGTGGGTCGGTCGACGCGGCGCTGGACCGCGTGCTGGCCACGGTGCCGGTGCCACGATGAGCACCAGCGCCCCCGCGACGTCGGGCGCCTCGCCGCCGGACTGGGACACGCCGCCCGGTGGGGTCGCCGACCGGACCGGCGGGTCCGGACGGGGCGGCGCCGGTGGTGACGTCCCCGGTGCGGACGAGCGGGACGACGCGGTCGTGCAGGCCGGCGTCGACACGGCGGCGCCCCGTGGGCCGGTCCCGGGCGAGCGCCCCGCGAGCTGGAGGCGGTCGTGGTGGGCGGCACAGGTCCGCCTGCCCCGGCCACCGCTGGCCGTGCTGGTCGCGATCGTCGCCGGCGCGGTCGTCATCGGTGCGCCCGCCGGCCCGCTGCTGCTGGGCGTGGCCGTCCTGGTCGTCGTGGACGCCCTGCTGGTCGGTGCACCGTGGACCCTGCCGGTCGCCCGCCACCTCCCCGACGTCCTGACCCTCGGCGAGTCCGCCACCGCCGCGTGGACGGTCCGCGGAGTGCGGCCCTGGCCCCAGCGCGTCGCGCTGTCCGACGACCTGCCGCCATCGCTGGGCACGCCCCGCCGGGTCGACGTGACCGTCCGGCGTGGCCGCACGACCACGGCCGAGGTGGCGATGCGACCGACCCGGCGTGGCCGCCACCGACCGGACGAGCTGGTCGTGCGCCTGGCGGGGCCGCTGCGCCTGGTGGCACGACAGCACGCACGCTCGCTGCCCGGCCGGATCGACGTGCACCCGGCGTTCCCGTCCCGAAGGGAGGCCGAGCTGCGGATCACGGACCGGCGGGTGCTGGAGGTCGGGATGCGGGCCGCCAGGCTGATCGGCACGGGCACCGAGTTCGAGGCCCTGCGGGACTACACCCGCGACGACCAGGTCCGGCGGGTCGACTGGTCGGCGACCGCCCGGGCCGGCAAGCCGATCGTGCGGACCTACCGGGCCGAGCGCAACCAGGCGGTCCAGGTGGTGCTCGACACCGGTCGGCTCTCGGCGGGACTGGTGGCGGGCGTGACGAGGCTGGACCACCTCATGGACGCGGCACTGGCCGTGGCGACCGTGGCGATCGGGGTGGGGGACCGGGTCGGCTTCACGTCGTTCGCCTCCGGGCCCGGGGTCGAGGTCGCGCCGGCCGGCCACCAGCAGCAGCGGACCAGGATCGCGTCGGCGATGGCCGGCCTGGAGCCGTCCCTGGTCGAGTCCGACCACCGGCGCGCGTTCACCTCCATCGTCGCGCGACAGCGTCGCCGTGCCCTGCTGGTGCTGTTGACCGACCTGTCCAGCGAGTCGCTGGTCGACACGCTGGTGCCCGCCCTGCCGGTGCTGCTGTCGCGCCACCTCGTCGTGGTCGGGGCGGTCAGCGACCCCCAGGTCGAGACGTGGGTCCGGCGTGGCGCGGACGCGACCCCGGCCGGGATCCCTGCCGACGGCCCCACCGTCGACGGGGCCTACCTCGCGGCCGGCGCGGCGACCCTGCAGCGGACCCGCCGCCGCACCGCCCGCATGCTGGTCGAGCGGGGCGCCCAGGTCGTGGACGCCCCACCCGGGGTCCTGGCCGGACGGCTGATGGACGCCTACCTCGACGTCAAGGCCGCCGGCCGCCTGTAGCCCGC
>NZ_JAHOPH010000042.1:0-225 GCF_019798055.1 Salsipaludibacter albus
GCGGAGTGGCAGCAGCGCTTCCGCGACCGTGTGGTCGACGGGCCCCACCTGCTGCTGGTCGCCGAGGTCGACGGCCGGGTCGTGGGCTACGCCGAGACGTCGCCGTTCCGACCCCACCACGCCTACGCCGCGTCGTTCGAGACCTCCATCTACACCGCCCCGGGCATCGCGGGCAAGGGAGTCGGCAGCCGGTTGTACGAGGCCTTGTTCGACCGTCTCGCCCAG
>NZ_JAHOPH010000042.1:303-28065 GCF_019798055.1 Salsipaludibacter albus
CGGGGTGCCCACCGTGCCTTCGCGGTCATCGCGTTGCCCAACGACGCCAGCGTGGCGTTCCACGAGCGGCACGGGTTCGTCCAGCGCGGCGTGCTGACCGAGGCCGGTCGCAAGTTCGAGCGCTGGCTCGACGTGGCCCTGTTCGAGCGCTCCCTGTGACGGCGCGCGTCCGGCGCCACGGCACGGACTGGCGCCGCGGCACGGACCGGTGCGATCAGAGACTGGCGGCGCAGTCCCGGATCGTCTCGAGGAGCAGGTCCAGGTCATGGTGCGTGGTCCGGAAGTTGACCAGCGTCAGGCGGATGCACACCCGGCCGTCGAGCACGGCGGGCGCCAGGTAGACCCGCCCGTCCGCGAGCACCGCCCGGGCCAGCAGCGCGTTGTGGTCGTCGAGCTCCCGGTCGGTCCAGTCGGCACTCTCGGCCGGCACGTGGCGCAGGCACAGCGTGGTCAGCTGGGGGTCGACCAGCAGCTCGAAGTCGTCCGACGTGCGCAGGCGATTCGCCAGGTCCTCGGCCAGCGCGACGGTGTGGTCCAGCCAGCGACGGAACTGGTCCGCACCGTGCGTGCGGAGTGCCAGCCACAGCTTGAGCGACCGCACCGGCCGCGAGTACTCAAGCGTGCGGTCGACGTGGTGGGAGGCGTCCTGGTCGTGGGGGAGGTAGGACTCGGCGTGGCGGAAGGCAGCCTCGAGCGCGCCGGGTCGTGAGACCAGGACCAGCGAGCACGACTTCTGCACGCCCATCCACTTGTGTGCGTCGATCGTCAGGGAGTCGGCCCGGTCCAGCCCGGCGAACAGGGCACGCCGTGACGGGGCGCCGGCCGCCGGTGCGCCGTAGGCACCGTCCACGTGCAGCCACACGTCGTGTCGCCCGCACGCGTCGGCGATCGCGTCGAGCGGGTCGACGGCCCCGGTCAGCGTCGTCCCGGCGGTCGCCACCACGGCCACGGGGACGATGCCGTCGGCCCGGTCCCGTGCGAGCGCGTCCTCCAACAGGTCGACGCGCATCCTGCGGTGGTCGTCGATCTCCACGGTTCGGATGCAGGCGCTGCCGAGTCCACAGACCTCGACGGCCCGGATCACCGAGTGGTGGGCCTCGGCCGACACGTACACCGCGGCCGAACCGGGGACGACCCCGTCGCGGCGCGACCCCGGCAGGGCGTGCTCGCGCGCGGCCAGCAACGCGGTCAGGTTCGAGGTCATGCCACCGGACGTGAAGACGCCGTCGGCGACGGGGAAGCCGACGAACGTCGCCATCCAGCGCATGGCCTGGGTGGCGATGTGCTCCACCGCTCCCGCCGACGCCGCCATGTTCACGTCGTAGGCCGCTCGCAGCGCCTCGGCCAGCACCCCGGCCTCCAGCCCGGTCGAGCCGATGTAGGCGACGAACAGGGGTCGCGACGGCGACACCGAGGCGTCCAGGGCGCGGGCCGCGTCGGCCATGGCGTCGGCGCCCGACGAGCCGTCGTCGGGCAGTGGCGCGGTGAACCGCTCGAGGAGGTCGTCGGGCAGGCTGGGCTCGGCCGGGCGGGGCTGGTCGAACGAGCTCCAGGCCCGGCGGAGCTGGCTGACCAGCAGTTCCAGCGCGGCGTCGCGGTCCACCATCGCGACGCTGCCGGGTGGGGTGGTGGCGCCGGACGTCGAGGCGATCGGGTCCCGCGGTGACGGCGTCGCGACGTCGTCGTGACCGTCCTGCGGGGTGGTGTCGGTCGTCGAGGGGTCCATGTCCGGGAAGTCTAGGAGTCGGCCCGTCCAGCGCGCGGCGTCGTCCGGCCATCGCGCATCGGATGTCGGGGTGTCCACCGCTACCGTCGACGGACAGGTCCATCCTCGAAGGATCGCCCGTGCAGCCACCGTTCAACGTCGCCGAGGCCGTCGGCGGGGTCGATGCGTTCCGCCAACTGGTCGACGACTTCTACGACCGCGTCGCGGAGGACCCGCCCCTGCGCGCCGTCTACCCCGACGAGCTCGAGCCCGGCAAGACCCACCTCGCCCTGTTCCTCGCCCAGTACTTCGGTGCCGGTGACGTCTACTCGTCCCTGCACGGCCACCCCCGCCTGCGCATGCGCCATGCGCCGTTCTCGGTCACACGGGACGGAGCGCGCCGGTGGGCGACCCACATGGCTGCTGCGGTGCGGGCGCGCGACTGGCCCGACGACGCCGTCGCGGCGGTGCTCGACTACGTCGCCAAGGCGACGCCCATGATGATCAACACGCTCGACCAGCCGTCGGGTGGCGGGCTGCCGACCGTCACCGACGTCCGAGGCGGGGCCACGGACGGCCCCGACTGAGCCGCTCCCCGGGGCGTCGAGGCCCCGGGCCGCGTCGATGTGCTGCCGGTCAGCGGCGTACGCTCCGTGCCCGCGTCCCCGCCCACCGCCGGTGGCCTCCGGGGGCCCACCATCCACCTCCACCACATGCCCGTGCCAAAGGCCGTGCCGTGCGCATCCTCGTAGCCGACCAGCTCGCCGACGCCGGCGTCACCGCCCTGTCGGACCACCACGACGTCGACGTCCGCACCGGGCGCAGCAAGGACGAGCTGCTCGCCGACGTGGCGGACTACGACGCGATCGTGGTGCGCTCCGCCACGACCATCGACGCCGACGTCATCGCCGCGGCCACCCGGCTGAAGGTGATCGGGCGTGCCGGCGTCGGACTGGACAACGTCGACATCGACGCGGCCACGGAGGCCGGTGTCATCGTCTGCAACGCGCCGACCTCCAACGTGATCTCGGCGGCCGAGCACACGGTCGCGATGATCGCGTCCCTGGCACGCAACATCCCCCAGGCACACCGCGCGCTGACCGCCGGTCGCTGGGAGCGGTCGCGCTGGAAGGGCACCGAGCTGCACGGCAAGACCCTGGGCATCCTCGGCCTGGGTCGCATCGGCAGCCTGGTGGCAGAACGGTGTGCCGCCTTCGGGATGGACCTGGTCGCCTACGACCCGTTCGTGACCCCGGTGCGCGCCGAGCAGGTCGGGGTGACCCTGCTGGACACGGTCGAGGAGGTCCTCGCGGTCGCGGACGTGGTCACGATCCACCTGCCGCGCAACGCCGACACGGTCGGACTGATCGACGCCCGCAGGCTGGCCATGATGAAGCCCAGCGCCTTCGTGGTGAACGTCGCCCGCGGGGGGATCGTCGTCGAGGAGGACCTGGCCGCCGCGTTGTCCGACGAGGTGCTGGCCGGGGCCGCGGTCGACGTGTTCGACACCGAGCCGACCACCGATTCACCCCTGTTCGCCCTCGACAACGTCGTGGTGACACCCCACCTCGGCGCCTCGACGGCCGAGGCCCAGGACAAGGCCGGCGTCCAGGTCGCGGAGTCGGTCAACCTCGCCCTGGACGGCCAGTTCGTCCCGAGCGCCGTCAACGTCGCGGGTGGCCCGATCGACACCCGGTTCCAGGGCTACCTGGAACTGGGCGAGGTGCTCGGGCGGCTGTTCGGTGGGCTGTCGGGCGGCCTGGGTCGCGAGGTCGCGATCGAGTACCTCGGCGGGCTCGCGGAGGTGGACACGACCGTCGTCGGGCTGAGCGTCCTGAAGGGCCTGCTCGGCTCCGGGGCGACCCAGCCCGTGACCTTCGTCAATGCGCCGGCGATCGCCCGTGAACGTGGCCTGCACCTGCGCGAGACCACCGACACGCAGTCGCCGCTGTACCTGTCGCTGTTGCGCGTGTCGGGCACCGACCGGGAGGGCCGCGAGGTGCAGGTGGCCGGCACGGTCCTGCCCTCGAGCGGCCGGCTGCGCTTCGTCGAGGTGTGGAACACCGCCCTGGACGTCGAGCCCGCCGAGCGGATGGCGTTCTTCCGCTACCGCGACCGTCCCGGCGTCATGGGCACGGTCGGGACGATCCTGGGTGAGGAGGGCGTGAACATCGCCTCCGCGCAGGTCGGACGACTCGACGACGACCGCGCCGTGATCGCGCTGTCACTGGACGACGAGGTCACGACCGCCGCCATGGACCGCATCGCGGAGCAGATCGGCGCCGACGAGCACCGCTCGGTCTCGCTGCAGTAGCGCGCCCGGGCCGCGGTCAGTCGCGACTCGACAGCGCCAGCAGGGCCAGCTCGCGCCGGTCGTGGAGGTCGGCCTTGCGCAGCACGTTGCGGACGTGCGTGCCGGCGGTGGCAGGGGAGATCACCAACTGGTCGGCGATGTCCCGATCGCTCATCACGCCCTGCACCAGCAGGTCCACGACCTCGCGCTCGCGCCGGGTGAGGTCCAGTTCGTCCATGCCGCCGCCGTCCACCAGTCGCTCCGACAGCGTGCTCGCCACGCGGTCGGCACGCGCCAGCGAGCCCCCGACCCGGCGCAGGACCAGCCAGGCCGTCACGCCGAGTGCCGAGGCCAGCAGGGCCTGCACGAACACCCACTCCGAGCCGACCAGGGCGTCGACCCGGCCCGGCACCAGCTCCAGCCGGGCGGCGACCAGCAGCAGGCGGGTCAGGGCCGACAGGACGAAGGCGGTCGCGACGGCCGCCATGACCCACAGCAACGGGCGGATCCGGTCCGACTCCTCGCGCCGGGCGGCCAGCACCGCCCAGGTCGCCAGGGTGCCGAACAGCACGAGGTTGACCAGCACTGCCGCGAACACGGCCGTCACCATCGTCGACTCCCCACGTCCGTGCCGATCCCACCGCCGAGGGTCGGACCGACTGCCCCGAGGGTGGGACCGTACCGCCGTGCGTCCCGGGGGACCCCGGACCTCCGTCCCGCTCTACCGGGTCCCGGTAGACGGGTTTCCCGGCCCTGAGCAGGGGATCTACCGGATCTCGGCATGGCGGGGGTGAAGCCCTCCGGGGTCCACTGGTGTCTCACCGCGACCGGCACGATCCGGGCCCGCCCGGGTCCCGCCGTCGCGACCACGAGGGGACTCCACGACCATGACCGACCCACGACTCGATCGACGGCGTCACGCCATCGGACGTCCGGCGCGACTCGTCGCCGCCGCCGTCTGCCTGGTGCTCGCCACCTCCACCCTGGCCGCCGCCGACGACCTGGTCGCCGACGGGGACGGGCTCACCCCGGTGGCCGCGAAGTCGCTGGACTTCGGCACCGTGTGCGTGGGCTCCACGACCACCAAGCCCGTCGCCCTGGCGATCAGCAAGAAGGGCGGTGCCGGCAACGGCAACCGCTACCCCGACGGCGCGTCGGTCGCCGTCACGCGGACGTCCGTGGTGGCGCCACTCGCCGCGTCGGCCACGGTCGGCACGATCCGGATCCCCACCAACTGGTCGGCCGCTGCCGACGGCACGATGACGCCGGCCGTCACGTCCTCGGTGACCCTGACGGCGGGCGCCGCCGGCACCGTGTCGTCCACGATCAGCTACCAGGCGGACACCGTCGGGGACGGCCCGACGAAGTCCGTGGACCTGCCGGTCACCGCGTCCGTGGTGTCCTGTGACACCACGCCGCCGACCCTGCTGCTGCCCGCCGACCGCGTGGTCGAGGCGACCGGCCCGGCCGGTGCCAGCGTGTCGTGGACGGCGACCGCCACCGACACGGCACCCGCGTCCCCGGCCGTGACCTGCCTGCCGACGTCGGGTTCGACGTTCGCACTCGGGGAGAGCACGGTCACCTGCCGGGCGACCGACGCCGCGGGCAACACCGCCACCGGCTCGTTCCGGGTCACCGTGGTCGACACCACCGCCCCGGTCCTGTCCGGCGCGCCGGTCGTCGGCACCGTCGAGGCCACCGGACCCGCCGGCGCCCTCGTCACCTTCACGTCACCCACGGCCAGCGACCTGGTCGACGGCACCCGGCCCGTGACCTGCGTGCCACCCTCGGGCACCACGTTCGCGCTGGGGGACACCACGGTCACCTGCACCGCAACGGACACCCGGGGCAACGAGGGCTCGGTGACCGCCGTCGTGCGTGTCGCCGACACGACCGCCCCCGTCCAGGTCCTGCCCGCCGAGGTCATCACCGAGGCCACCGGCCCGGACGGCGCGGACGTCGACTGGACCGCGTCCGCCGGCGACACCGTCGACGGCGCGGTCACCCCGTCCTGCGACCCGGTCGCCGGATCCCGCTTCGCCCTGGGCTCGACCACCGTGACCTGCACCAGCACCGACGCGAGCGGCAACGCCACCGAGGGCTCCTTCCCGGTGCACGTGGTCGACACGACGGCGCCGACCCTCGAACTGCCCGCCGACCGTGCCGTCGAGGGCGACACCCTCGGTGGCGCGGACGTGACCCTTCCCGGTGCGACCGCGACCGACCTGGTCGACGGTGACGTCGAGGTCGACTGTGACGTGGCCGACGGCTTCCTCGCCCTGGGCGAGCACGTCGTGACCTGCTCGGCGACGGATGCGGCCGGCAACGTGGCGTCCGGTTCGTGGACGATCACCGTCGTCGACACGACCGCGCCGGCACTGACCCTGCCCGCAGACCAGCGCGTGGAGGCACAGGGCCCCGACGGTGCGTCCGTGCAGCTCGGTGCGGCCAGCGCCGTCGACATCGTCGACGGTGACCTGGCGGTCACGTGTGACCGGGCCGACGGCGTGTTCGCCCTGGGCGTGACCGAGGTGGCGTGCCACGCCACGGACGCCAGTGGCAACACGGCGACGGGCTCGGTCCGCATCGAGGTCGTGGACACGACCGGACCCTCCATCGACGCGCCCGACCGCGTGGTCGAGGCGACCGGTCCCGACGGAGCCCCCGTCACCTGGTCCGTGTCCGCCTCCGACCTGGTGGACGGCGCGGTCGCCGTCACCTGCGACGCGACGAGCGGGGCGACCTTCCCGCTGGGGTCGTCGACGGTGTCGTGCGACGCCGTCGACGCCGCCGGCAACACCACGACCATGTCCTTCGCGGTCCTCGTCCGCGACACCACCGCACCGGTGCTCCAGGTCCCCGCACTGCTGACCTCGGCGCCGACCGGCCCACGGGGCGCCACCGTGACCGTCGGGGGCACCGCCCACGACCTGGTCAGCGGCGACCTTCCGGTGACCTGCACCGGACCGGCCGACGGCGTGTTCGGGTTCGGTGACACGACCGTCACGTGCTCGGCCGTCGACGCCGCCGGCAACCGCGCGACCGCGAACGTCGTCGTGCGGGTCACCGGCTTCACCCGGGCCGGCTTCCACCAGCCCGTGGACATGGGCACCGCCACCGCCCCCGTCGTCAACACCGTCAAGGGTGGGTCGACCGTGCCGCTGAAGTTCGAGCTGTTCGGCCGTGACGGTGTCGAGATGACGTCGACCGACGTCGTGACCGGCACCAGCGCCACGCGCACCTCCTGCACGACCGGCATCGCCGAGGACGCCATCGAGGCCACGGCGACCGGGGGGACCAGCCTGCGCTGGGACGCCACCGGCGGCCAGTTCATCCACAACTGGCAGACCCCGAAGCAGGCCGGCACGTGCTGGACGGTGACCGTGTCCTTCACCGACGGCACGAGCCTGTCGGCGCGCTTCAAGCTCAAGTAGCACGACCGATCGACGTTTCGCGCGCTCCCCGCACCGCGGGGAGCGCGCGTCTCGTTCAGGCCCCTGCGCCTGCGTGTCGGGGGGTCCGGCGCACGGATCCGGGGGTGCGGGGGTCGTTGGTCGGGGCCGGTGGCTTGCATCTTGTTGACACGCGTGTCAACATTGACACTGATGTCAAGTTCAAGTCGCCATCCCGGGGACGAGGACCGCTGGCAGCCGCCCAGCGGCCAGACATGGCCGCGGTGTGGGCCGACGACCCCGCCGGTGACGCCTTCGACCAGGTCGGATCGGCCTTCGACGGTGACCTGCGCACGCTGGCCGACGACGCCGACGCGTGCGCCGCGTCCACGGCGCTGGCCCAGCCCGCGATCATGGCCGCCTCGCTCGCGGCGTTCGACGCACTGGCCGCCGCCGACGTCCACCCCGACGTCGTGGCCGGTCACAGCCTGGGCGAGGTCACCGCGGCCACGGCCGCCGGCGTGCTCGACCGAGCCAGCGGAGCCCGGCTGGTGACGGAGCGTGGGCGCGCCATGGGCGAGGCCTGCGCTGCGTCCCCCGGGACGATGGCGGCCGTGCTGCGTCTCGACGTGGACGTCGTCGCCGAGCTGGTCGACCGAGTTCCCGACGCGGCCGTGGCCAACAACAACGCCCCCGGCCAGGTCGTCGTGGCCGGACCGCCACCCGCGGTCCAGCAGGTCGTCGAACTGGCCGAGGAGGCCGGCGGTCGCGTCCGCATGCTGGACGTCGAGGGAGCCTTCCACTCCGCGGCCATGGCCCCGGCGGTCGCGCCGGTCCGTGACGTCCTGGAGGCGGCCGACCTGCACGATCCCGGCCCGACCTTCCTGTCCGGCCTCGACGGGGGCGAGCGGTCCCGTGGCCGGGACGTCGCGGACAGCCTGGTCGAGGGGATCCTCGCACCGGTGCGCTGGGTCGACGTCCAGCACGCGCTGGTGGCCCACGACGTCGACCTGCTCGTCGAATGCGGCCCCGGCGGGATCCTCGCCGGGTGTGCCAAGCGCACCATCCGGGACGTCACCTGCCTCGGCGTCGCGTCGCCCGCCGACGTGACCGCCGTCGTCGAGCACCTCGCCCACGAACACAGCCCCGCCTGAGACCCCCACCAGGAGAAGGACCATGATCCCCATCCCGTCCTGCACCGTCGTGACCGCCCCGGTCGACGGCCGCATCCGCCGCCTCGCCGACGAGGGCACCGACGTCACCGCCGGTGACGTCGTCGCCACCGTGGAGTCCGGCGGACGCGACATCGAGATCCGGTCGCCCAAGGGTGGTCGCATCGCCGGCGCGCTGGCCGCCCTGACCCAGCCCGTCATGGCCGGCGACGGCGTCCTCTGGCTGGCACGGGCCTGATCGACATGGCATCCCCCCTCGCCGAACCGGCCACCAGGTCCACGGACCGCCTCCCGGGCTCGCTGCCCATGGGCGTGCTCGGCCTGGGCCACTACCTGCCCGACGAGGTCGTCACCAACGACGACCTGTCCGAGGTGCTGGACACCAGTGACGAGTGGATCCGGACCCGGACCGGCATCCAGCAGCGCCACCGCCTCGCGCCCGAGGACGCCACCTCCGACCTCGCCACCCGTGCGGCCCGCCGGGCACTGGACGACGCCGGGCTCGAGGCGGGCGACATCGGCCAGATCCTGGTCGCGACCACGACCCCCGACTACCCCATCTCGGCGGTGGCCCCCATCGTGGCCGACAACCTGGGCGTGCTGGTCCCGGCACTCGACGTCAACGCCGCCTGCTCGGGCTTCCTGTACGGCCTGCGCACCGCCGCGGGCCTGCTCGCCACGGGCACCGGTCCGGTCCTGCTGATCGGCGCCGAGGCACTGACCCGCGTCGTCGACCCCGGTGACCGCAACGTCGCCGTGCTGTTCGGTGACGGCGCCGGTGCAGTCGTGCTGGGCATGGACGACGACGGATCGCTGGGGCCCTTCGACCTCGGCGCGGACGGGTCGGATCCCTCGTCGCTGTACACCCCGGTCGGCGGGACCCGTGAGCCCACCACCGACGACAACGTCGGCGAGCGACGCCACTTCCTCACGATGCGGGGCCGCGAGATCTACCGTTTCGCCGTCGCCAACATGACCGCGTCGTCCCAGACCGTGCTCCGCGACGCCGGCCTCACCCCCGACGACATCGACCTGTTCGTCGGCCACCAGGCCAACCTCCGGATCCTCGACGCCGTGGCCGCCAAGGTCGGGATCCCGGCCGAGCGGTGCCACACGACCGTCCACCTGCACGGCAACACCTCGGCCGCCTCGATCCCCCTGGCCCTGGCCCACGCCCGCGACGCCGGGCGGCTCCACGCCGGCGACCGGGTCCTGCTGACCGCCTTCGGGGCCGGCCTGACCTGGGGGTCGTGCCTGCTGACCTGGAGCGGTGCATGAGTGGGGCTCCCCGGCCCGACGGCGCCCCCGAGGATCCCGTCGCCCTCGTGACCGGGGGCAGTGGCGGCATCGGGGCGGCGATCAGTCGTGCACTCGCGGCCGACGGCAACCACGTGCTGGTCGGCTACCGGGGCAACGCCGACGCCGCCCACGAGGTCGCCGCCGACTGTGCCGACGCGACCGCCGTCCAGGTCGACGTGGGCGACCCCGAGTCCATCACCGCTGCCGTGGCGGCCGCGACCGACGTCGGGACCCTGGCCGTGGTGGTCAACAACGCCGGCATCGCCGACGACGACCTGCTGCTGCGGCTGGACGCGGACCGCATCGACCGGACCCTGCAGGTCAACCTGCGCGGTGCCATGCTGACCACCAAGGCTGCCGTGCGCCCGATGATGCGGGCCCGCTACGGCCGGATCGTCAACATCTCGTCGATCGTGGCCCTGCGTGGCAACGCCGGCCAGAGCCTCTACGCGGCCGCGAAGGCCGGGCTGATCGGCTTCACCAAGTCCACGGCCCGCGAGGTCGCGCGCAAGGGCGTGACCGTCAACGCGGTCGCCCCCGGGTTCGTCGACACCGCGATGACCGCCGAGCTGGGTGACGGCGCGCGGGAGGCCCTGCGCGACCTCGCCCCGATCGGCCGTGCCGTCCACGCCGACGAGGTCGCCGCCGCCGTCGCCTTCCTGGCCTCGCCGGCCGCGGCCGCCATCACCGGCGCGGTGCTGCCCGTCGACGGCGGTGCCGCGATCTGACGGCCGAACGACCACCCCTGACCCACCGACGACCACCCACCCCAACCACCACCCTGTCACCCGGCGGCCCCGCCGCCGACCCGATCCCAACCCCTGAGGAGCATCTCCATGTCCGACGACATCATGGCCACCTTCACCGAGATCCTGACCGAGGACTTCGACATCCCCGCCGACGAGGTCACCCGCGACGCCAGCTTCGAGGGGCTCGGTCTCGACTCCCTCGACGTGGTCGACCTGACCCTGGCCCTGGAGGAGAAGACCGGCATCACCCTGGAGGATGACGAGCTCGAGGACGTCGTGACCGTCGGCGACGCCGTCGACCTCGCGGCCAGCAAGCAGGAGTGACCCGGGTCGGGTCACCCGACCCGCGCGAACCCCGAGGGCCCATCCCGACCGACACGAAGGACGGCACCATGACCGACGTCGTGATCACCGGACGCGGCATCATCTGCCCCGCCGGGCGCGGGGTCGCCGACGCCTGGCAGGGCATCCTGTCGGCCAAGTCGGCGGCCGCACCGCACCCGACGTTCACCACTGACGACACCCCGGTGACCCTGGTCTGCCAGGCACCGGAGTTCGACCCGGACGCCGAGTTCGGCCGTGGCACCAGCCGGCGGCTCGACCGCTACACCCACCTCGCCATGGTGGCCGCCGCGGAGGCCCTGGCCGACGCCGGCCTGCTGGCTGACGGTGACGACGCCGCGTTCGGCGGCGGCCTGGTCGACGAGGTCGACCGCGACCGGGTGGGCATGCTGCTCGGGTCGGGGATCGGGGGGGCCGAGACGTGGGCCAGCGAGTACCCCAACTACCTCGAGCGTGGGCCACGCCGGGTCAGCCCGATGTTCATCCCCAAGATGCTGTCCAACACGGCGGCGGGTGTCCTGTCGATGCGCAGTGGCGCTCGTGGCCCGAACATGACCGTCAACACGGCCTGCGCCGCCGGTGCGTCGGCGATGCACATCGGCCGGGACCTGATCCGGTCGGGCCAGGCCGACCTCGTCATCGCCGGTGGTGTGGAAGCCGGCATCACGGGCCTGGCGATGTCGGCGTTCGCCCAGATGGGTGCGCTGACCAAGAACGACGACCCCGGCTCGGCCTCCCGCCCCTTCGACGTCGATCGTGACGGGTTCGTGATGGGCGAGGGCGCCGGCATCGTGGTGCTCGAGCGCGCGGCCGATGCCGAGGCGCGTGGTGCGACGATCCACGGCCGGCTGGTCGGTGCGGGCGCGTCCGCCGACGCCCACCACATGACCGCGCCGCCCGAGGACGGTGGCGGGGCGATCCTGTCGATGCAGCGAGCGCTCGCCGATGCCGGGTTCGACCCCGGTGACATCGACCACATCAACGCCCACGGCACGTCCACGCCGCTCAACGACAAGACCGAGGCCAGGGCGGTCCGCGAGGTGTTCGGCGACCACCGTCCCGCGCTCGCCTCGACCAAGGGCGTGACCGGCCACCTGCTGGGCGCGGCCGGGGCCGTGGAGGCGATCTTCGCCCTGCAGTCCATCGCCACGGACACCGTGCCCGCCACGGCCAACACCGCGACCGTCGACCCCGAGATCGACGCCGACGTCGTCATCGACGCGGCGAGGTCGCAGCCGGTGGGTGCGGTCATGAGCAACTCGTTCGGGTTCGGCGGCCAGAACGCCAGCCTGGTCTTCACCGCCTGAGCCACCATCCACGACCCACCCCCGTCACCGACCCGTTGCCGATCCAGGAGCCCCACCCGTGAGCGACGTCCCCGCCGCCGAGGCACCCGCCGTCGACCCCGCGGCGCTCAAGGCCGGTGACAACGCCCGGGCACGACTCGAACGACTCCTGGACCAGGGCAGCTTCCTCGAGCTCGGTTCACGCCGACGCCACCGCGCCTCGGCGTTCGGGCTGGACACGCGCCGCCCCGACTCCGACGGCGTCGTGGCGGGCACCGGGCGGATCGGGTCCCGCCCGGTCAACGTCTACGCCCAGGACCGACGGGTGCTGGGCGGCTCGCTGGGGGAGGCCCACGCCGACAAGATCGCCCGCACCATCCACAAGGCGGTCAAGGGTGGCGTGCCGGTCGTCGGCGTCAACGACTCCGGTGGCGCCCGCATCCAGGAGGGCGTGGCCGCGCTCGACGGCTACGGCCAGGTGTTCTCGGCCAACGTCGCCGCGTCGGGTCGCGTACCCCAGATCGCGCTGATCCTCGGGCCGTGCGCCGGCGGCGCCGTCTACTCGCCGGCCCTGATGGACTTCGTCGTGATGAGCGACGAGGCCTACATGTTCCTGACCGGACCGCGGGTCGTGAAGGCGGTCACCGGCGAGGAGGTCGACGCCCGGGGGCTCGGTGGTCCGGAGGTCCACGCCGGTCGCTCCGGGGTGTGCCACTTCGTGGTCCAGGACGACGAGGAGGCCTTCGCGCTGACCCGGCGGCTGCTGGACTTCCTGCCACGCTCGGCGGCTGCCCCGACGCCCAGCGTGCCGGCCCAGCCGCCCGCCGACGTCGACCTCGACGAGGTCGTCCCGACCGAGGGTCGGGTGCCCTACGACGTCCGTGACGTCATCGCCGGACTGGTCGACGCCGGCGACTTCCTCGAGGTCCAGCCGAAGTGGGCGCCCAACCTGGTGATCGGCTTCGCCCGCATCGACGGCGAGACGGTCGGGATCGTCGCCAACCAGGCCAAGTGGCTCGCCGGAGTGCTCGACCTCACCGCCTCCGAGAAGGGGGCCCGGTTCGTGCGATTCTGCGACGCGTTCGGGATCCCGCTGGTCGTGCTGGTCGACGTGCCGGGGTTCCTGCCCGGCACGGCACAGGAGTACAACGGCGTGATCCGCAAGGGCGCCAAGCTCCTGCACGCCTTCACGTCTGCGACCGTCCCGCGCGTCACCGTCGTCATGCGCAAGGCGTTCGGCGGTTCCTACATCGTGATGAACTCGCGATCACTGGGCGCCGACGCGGTGCTCGCCTGGCCACATGCCGAACTGGCGGTGATGGGGGCCGAGGGTGCCGCCGACGTCATCTTCCGCCGCCAGATCGAGGAGGACCCAAGCCGCCGCGACGACCTGATCGACGCCTACCGGAGCGAGGCCATGCAGGTCGACCTGGCCGCTCGCCGGGGCTCCGTGGACGAGATCATCGAGCCCAACGAGACCCGTCGTGCGCTGGTCACCCTCCTGGGTTCCCTGCGGGGTGGCCGCGAGCCGGGTTACGTTCACGACAACCTCCCGCAGTGAGTGGGTGGGCATCGTCGAGCAGGTCAGGACCAGTGGTGGGCAGGCGTGGTGGTGGGGCGGAGCCCGCCGACGAGCCCTCGGGCGAGACCTCCGACGGCCCCTCGGGCGCCGCATCCGATGGTGTCGAGGTCGACACCGTGGTGCCCGGCGCCCGGTCCCTGGCCCGGGCCGTGGTCCGTCCCACCCTGCGGGCGTGGCTCGGACTCCAGGTCCGTGACGAGCACCACGTCCCGCCGACCGGCGCCGTGCTGATCGCGTCGACCCACGCCTCGCATGCCGACTCGATGGCCCTGGGGGCAGCCCTGCAGCGGCCGGTCTACTTCCTGGGCGACGAACGACTGGAGGCCTGGCCCGTGCTCGGGCCGCTGCTGCCCAAGCTGGGCATGGTCGGGGTCAGGCGTGGCCAGGCGGACACCCACGCGCTGTCGATGATCGGGGCACTGCTCGATCGCGGTGAGGCCGTCGTGGTCTACCCGGAGGGCTCGCGTTCACGGGACGGTCGGGTCTACCGGCCACGGTCCGGCGTCTCGCGCCTGGCCGCCGAGGCCGCCGTCCCGGTCGTCCCGGCGGCCGTGGTCGGAACGTACGAGGTGTGGCCCACCGGTTCGAAGCCGCGCTGGCAGGGGGGGAGCGTGTCGATCCGGTTCGGCCCCCAGATCGCCCCACCGGAGCCCACGCCCGCGTCGCGTCGCCGGTTCAACCGCCACCTCCAGGAGGTCCTGGCCGAGCTCTCCGGTGCCGACGCCGCTGACGAGTTCGCCCCCGTGGGCGGCCCCGAGGGCACCGACCCCGGTCCGGACCGGCCGTGATGCGGGTCGGTTGCGACATCGTCGACCTGGCCCGGTTCCAGGCCAGCCTCGCCCGCCGATCCGGCATGCGCGACCGCCTGTTCACCGCGGTCGAGCAGGAGGACGCCCGCCGTGGCGGGGTGACGGCCGGCTCCGACGTCGAGCTGGAACGACTCGCCGCCCGCTTCGCCGCCAAGGAGGCCGCCCGCAAGGCGCTGGGGGACCTTCGGCTGGGCTTCCACGCCACCGAGGTCCGTCGCGAGCCCGACGGGAGCCCACGGCTGTGGATCGACGGCGCACCGAGCGACCTGTCGGTCTCGATGAGCCACGACGGTGGCGTCGCCATGGCCGTCGTCGTCGGACCGCCGTCCGCCCCGTACGACCCTGCCCAATCCTCCCCAGACACGAGAGGCTGACATGCTCCTCGACGGCAAGAAGATCCTCGTCACCGGTGTGCTCGATCCCCGGTCGATCGCCTTCCAGGCCGCCCGCCTGGCCCAGGAGGAGGGCGCCGAGATCGTCCTCACCGGGTTCGGCCGCGGCCGCAAGCTCACCGAGCGAAGCGCCAAGCGGCTCCCGGAGCGGCCCGACGTGCTCGAGCTCGACGTGACCAACCCCGACGACGTCGAAGCGGTCGTCGCCGAGCTCACCGAGCGCTGGGGCCGGGTGGACGGGATCGTGCACGCGATCGGGTTCGCCCCCGCATCGTGCCTGGGGGAGGACTTCCTCGAGGCGCCGTGGGAGGACGTCGCGACGGCCCTGCAGGTGTCGACCTACTCGCTGGCCGTGCTGGCCCGTGCGTTCCGCCCGCTGATGGTCGCCGCGGACGGCGCATCGATGGTCGGGCTGGACTTCGACGCCACCGTGGCCTGGCCCGGCTACAACTGGATGGGCGTGGCCAAGGCCGGCCTGGAGTCGCTGTCCCGGTACCTCGCGCGTGAGCTGGGGCCGGACGGGATCCGGGTCAACCTCATCGCAGCCGGACCGCTCAACACCATGGCGGCTCGGTCGATCGACGGCTTCTCGCAGTTCGACGAGGTGTGGGGTGCGCGTGCGGCCCTGCCGTGGGACCTGCGTGACGCCGAGCCGGTCGGGCGCAACATCGTCGCCCTGCTGAGCGACTGGACGCCGGCGGTCACCGGCGAGATCCTCCACGTCGACGGCGGCGTCCACGCCATGGGCGCCTGACCTCGCTCCGCGCCTGACCTCGCTCCGCTCGGTCAGGTTTCAAGAACTCGCTCCGCGCCTGACGCTCGCTTCGCTCGGTCAGGTTTCAAGAACTCGCTCCGCTCGTTCTTGGCCTGGCTTCCGAGGCAGGAAGACCAGCCTGTCGAGCGTGAAGGGATCCTGCAGGTTGTTGCACGAACGGGTCACGCTCGGGCGGGGGGTGCGGACTCAGGTGGCGAAGGCGACCAGGGGGTCGGAGGTGGGCTGGTCGGAGCCGCCGGACGGCTCGGCGGTCACGCCGACGATCGCGCCCTCGGGCACCGGGATCTCCAGCAGGGTCGGCGTGGTCGGGTCCTCGACCAGGCCGGCCGAGGTCGCGCCGGAGTCGTCGATCACCCACATCTGCAGCACCTGGTCCTCGCCGGGTGCCGACAGGGCGCCGGGTGCGAACACTGCCCGGCCCTGGTCCGCGGACAGGATCAGTGACGAGCCCGTCTCGTTGATCAGTTCGGCGTCCGGGGCGTTGAGCACGGAGGTGACCTGCGCGGCCACGGCCTCGCGGTCCTGCAACTGGCTGTCGAGCGCCACGACCTGCTGGTCGAGGTCGCCGACCTGGCCGGACAGGTCGTCCACCTGGCCACTGAGGTCGCCCGCCCACACGCCCAGGGCGCCGGCGACCAGCACGAGGGCGGCTGCGATGCCGGTCAGGATGCGGGTCGTCGAACGGGCCCGTCGGTAGTCCGCCAGGGGGACGACCTGCGCCATCGGCTCGGCCTGGTCGGCTCGCGCGTCGTGGTCCTCCGGTGGCGGATCGGTGGCGTCGGGTCGGATCGACACGACGGTGGAGGATTCCCCCTCGTCGGGGTCGGCGCCGTTGGTGGCACCGGTCGCGCCGGCCGTGGGGGCGGCGACCTGCTCGAGGTCGGTGATGGCGTCCAGCACCGACGCCCGCAGCTCGGGTGGCGGGGCGGTCTCGGTCATGCCGGCAAGGTCCGCGGTCACTTCCTGCAGTGACGCGACCTCCTCGGTGCAGGCCGCGCAGGTCGCCAGGTGCGCCTCGAACGCCGTCGCCTCGTCGGGCGGCAGGGCGTCGAGCGCATACACGGCGGCGAGGTCGTGCACGGCGGCGGTGTCGTCGTTCATGTCGCCACCTCCAACGCGTCTCGCAGCCTGATCATGCCGTCACGCATCCGTGTCTTGATCGTGCCCAGGGGCACGTCGAGCCGTTCGGACACCTCGCGGTAGGTCATCCCGTCGAAGTAGGCCAGCTCGATGGCCTGTCGTTGCAGGTCGGTCAGGACGTCGAGGGCCCGTCGAACCTGCGCATGCTCGTCACTCATGGTGACCGCCTCCGACACGTCGTCGAAGGGTCGCTGGGCGTCCTCCCGACGTCCGACCACGTCGGCCCGGTCCCGGGCCGACTGCTCGCGACGCACGGTGTCCACGGCGCGACGATGGGCCAGGGTGAGGATCCAGGCAACCGCGTTGCCACGCTCCGGGTCGAAGCGGGGCGCGGTCCGCCACAGCTCGGTGAGCACGTCCTGCGTGGTGTCCCGGGACAGTGTCGGATCCCGCACGACCTTCTTCACGAGCCCGAAGACGCGGGGCACGAACCGGTCGTAGAGGATCTCGAAGGCCTCCCGATCGCCCTGGCCAGTGCGGACCAGCAACGCGTCGACGGAGTCGTCCACCGGCTCGAGGCGGCCGGACTCGGTCACCGGGGCTCCTCGAGATCGACGGACGGGTCAGTGGGGTGCCCGTGAGCGTACGGGCGGGGTGGCCGGTGGTCGTGCAGGGCCGGCCGTCACCAGTGAACCAGCCTGCTGCCCGTGGGGGAAGCAGGTCGGTGGGGTCGGTGGTCGTGTCGACGCGGGCATGCATGGTGATCCCGCCTCCTCGCGATGTCCGGCCCCGTTCGTCGCATGGTCGGTGGTGGTTCGCCGGAGGAGGCGGTGCGGATTGGTCGCGGTCGGTGACCGGGTGGACCGGGGTCGGTCTAGTCCCGGGGTGGCTTGACCGCCAGCACGGGGCAGTCGGCCTGCAGGATGATGTCCTGGGAGTTGGAGCCCAACAAGAGCTTGCCGACGGGGGAGCGTCGCCGGATCCCGATGACCAGCAGGTCGACGTCCTCGTCGTGGGCGGTCTGGAGCAGGTCCTCGGCCGGGCTGCCACCGCGGGCGTAGCGCTTGACCTCGTGCGGGACCCCCCGCGCCGCCAGGTCGTCGGTGACGGCCTCCAGTGCGCGGTCGTACTCGTGCACGACCTCGGCCTCGTCACGCTCACCACCACGCATCGAGTGGACGATGACGAGTGTGCCGCCGCGCTGCTCGACCTCGGCGATGGCCGCCTCGAGGGCGGCCCGCCCCTCGTCGGAACGCAGGTAGCCGACGGCGATGCGCATGCGGAGACCCTTCGGTGTGCGAGACCGGGCGTGTCCGGTCCGGACGCCGAGTCTAGGCACGTCGGCGACGCCGAAGGGCCGGTACGGGTACCTGCGAGCACCTGCGTGCCCGAACGACCCCACGCGAACTCGCCGTGGCCAGTAGTGTTGGAGGTGTGGGGTCGTGCCGGGTGTCGCCCGGTGACGCGGCCCGTGCGGACGACGATCTCGTCCACGGCCCACGGACCCCGAAGTCCCTTCGCCTCGCTGGCGATCCCGGCGTGCGACGACGATTGTCAAGGAGCCTGACGTGGGCGCGAGCCAACCCGCGGGGGATGTCGATCCCTCCACCCTGCTGCCACCGGCCGAGCCGGTCCACCTGCTGGACCCGGACGGCACGTACCACGAGGACCCGGACCACCCGGTCGACCTCGACGACGACCAGTTGCGGATGCTGTACCGCCACATGGTCGTCACCCGGAAGGTCGACCGCGAGGCGATCAACCTCCAGCGCCAGGGCCAGCTGGGCGTGTACGCCTCGTTGCTGGGCCAGGAGGCGGCACAGGTCGGCGGCGCGTTCGCGCTGTCCGAGGAGGACTGGGTCTTCCCGTCCTACCGCGAGATGGGCGCGGCGGTCACCCGGGGCGTGGACACCGGCAAGATGCTGCACCTGTTCCGCGGGACGTGGCTGAGCGACCACGATCCCTACGAGCACCACTTCGCGCTGTACTCGATCCCGATCGGGACCCAGGCGCTGCACGCCGCCGGCTTCGCCATGGGCGCGAAGTTCGACGACAACCCGATCGTCACGATGGCCTACTTCGGGGATGGGGCCACCTCCGAGGGCGACCCGCACGAGGCGATGACCTTCGCGGGCGTGTTCAAGGCCCCGGTCGTGTTCTTCGTCCAGAACAACCAGTGGGCGATCTCGGTGCCGCTGGACCAGCAGACCGCGGCGCCGACGCTGGCCCACAAGGCGGTCGGCTACGGCATGCCGGGTCACCACTGCGACGGCAACGACGTCCTGGCCACCTATGCCGTGACCCGCAAGGCCGTCGACCGTGCCCGCAGCGGTGCCGGTCCGGCCCTGATCGAGGCGCTGACGTATCGCATGGAGGCGCACACCACCTCCGACGACCCGAGCCGCTACCGCACCAGGCAGGAAGAGGAGGAGGCAGCCAAGACCGACCCGATCGTGCGCTACAAGCTCTTCCTCGAGAAGGAGGGCCTGCTGGACGCCGACCTGGGCGAGCAGGTCGAGGCCGAGGCCGCTGCCGAGGCCACGCGGATGCGCGACGAGATCTACGAGGCCCCGCACGGCGACCCGATGGAGCTGTTCGAGCACGTCTACGTCGACGACACCGGCCACTTCGAGCGCCAGCGCGAGGTGCTGGCCACCGAACTGGCCGCGCGCGACGGGGAGGTGTCGGCATGACGGTCACGCTCGCGCAGGCCATCAACCGCGGCATCCACGATGCCATGGAGGCCGACGACCGGGTGCTCATGTTCGGCGAGGACGTCGGCAAGCTCGGCGGGGTGTTCCGGGTCACCGACACCCTCCAGGAGACCTTCGGGACCGACCGTGTCTACGACACGCCGCTGGCCGAGTCCGGCATCATCGGCACCGCGATCGGGCTGGCCATGTACGGCTTCCGCCCGGTCGCCGAGATGCAGTTCGACGGCTTCGCCTACCCCGCGTTCGAGCAGTTCACGTCCCACCTCGCCAAGATGCGCAACCGCTCCCGGGGCCGGGTCAAGCTGCCGGTCACGGTCCGGATCCCGTTCGGCGGTGGCATCGGGGCGGTCGAGCACCACTCCGAGTCGCCCGAGACCTACTGGGCCCACACGGCCGGACTGAAGGTCGTGTCGCCCGGCACCGTGGCGGACGGCTACGCGATGACCCGCGCCGCCATCGCCGCCGACGACCCCGTGATCGTGCTCGAGCCCAAGCGTCGCTACTGGATGAAGGACGACCTCGAGCTGCCGGTGACGACCGAGCCGCTCCACAAGGCGGTCGTGCGACGCCCTGGCACCGACGTGACGGTCGTGGCCTACGGGCCGATGCTCAAGACCGCCATGGAGGCGGCCGACGCCGCCGAGGAGGAGGGCTGGTCACTGGAGGTCGTCGACCTGCGCTCGCTGTCGCCGATCGACACCGACACGCTGGTCGCGTCGCTGCAGCGGACCGGGCGCATGGTCGTGGTGCACGAGGCCGCCCAGTCGCTGGGCCCGGCGGCCGAGATCGCCGCGCGGATGCAGCAGGAGGCCTTCTACCACCTGGAGGCACCGATCCTGCGGGCCACCGGCTACGACACGCCCTACCCGCCCGCCATGCTCGAGGAGTTCTGGTTGCCCGACGTGGACCGGATCCTCGACCGGGTCGAGGAAGCACTGGACTACTGACGATTGAGCCGAGTCCGCAAGGCGGGGTTTGCCTTGTGAGCGAGGCGATTGAAGGCAATGAGTCGCGCAGCGACGACACTGAATCTGAGCCCCGGACCCGTCCTGCGGGATCCTCGGGGCCGTGGCGAGCACAGGAGCACCACCATGGCCGAAACCTCCGTCCGCGACTTCAAGCTCCCCGACCTGGGTGAGGGTCTCGAGGAGGGCGAGATCGTCGAGTGGCACGTCGAGGTGGGTGACGTGATCGAGCTCAACGCGACCGTCGCCTCCGTCGAGACCGCCAAGGCGATCGTCGACGTCCCGTCACCGTTCGCCGGCACCATTGTCGAACGCGTCGGTGACCTGGGCCAGACCATGGAGGTCGGCACGGTCTTCCTGCGCATCGACGTCGGTGGGCCGGAGGGTGCCGTCGCCGGTGATGCGCCGGCTCCGGCCGGTGATGACGAAGCCGCCCAGCCCGACGCGGAGATGGCCGAGTCGGCGAGCGAGGACATGGTCCCGTCGACGGGACTGGACGCAGAGAGCGAGCCGCAGCCCCTGGTCGGCTACGGCGACCGGGGTGGTGGCGGCGGTGGTCGCCGTCGGCGGCGCCGCGGTGGCGACGCGGCTGCCCAGGTCGAGGCGTCGGAGGTCGAGGACGCGGCCGTGCTGGCCAAGCCGCCGGTCCGCAAGCTCGCCAGGGACCTGGGGGTCGAGCTCGCGTCGATCGCCCCGGGCAGCGGTGACGGTGGCGTGATCACCCGCGACGACGTGCGCGCCGCCGCGGCGGCCGACATCGTGGCCACCCAGGCCCCCGTGGAACAGGACCAGACCGAGCAGGCCGTCTCGGCCCCGCGCCCGGAGCCGTCCGCACCGGCCGCCGACGTCCCCGTGTTCACCGGGTCGGCCGGCGAGAAGGCCGTGCCGGGGTTCCGCGGTCGTACGCCCGGCGAGGTCGAGCAGGTGCGTGGTGTCCGCAAGCGCATCATCGCCAAGATGGAACAGTCGCGACGGGAGATCCCCCACGCCCTGTGCCGCACCGACGCCGACCTGACCGAGCTGTGGGAGGTCCGCAAGCAGCTCACGACGGCCGCACGAGCGGAGGGCTACGACGTCAAGATCACGCCGATGGCGCTCGTGATGCGTGCCACCGTGCTGGCCCTGCGGCGGTTCCCGACCCTCAACGCGAGCTTCGATGTCGCTGCGGGCGAGCACGGGTCGATCACGCTGCACGAGCCGATCCACCTGGGCGTCGCCGTCGACACCGACCGCGGGCTGATGGTCCCGGTGATCGACGACGCGCATGCGAAGTCCACCCTGCAGCTGGCGGCCGAGGCCGCCGCGCTGGCCGCGAAGTGCCGGGACGGGTCGATCACGCCGGGCGAGCTGACCGGTGGGACCTTCACCGTGGACAACTACGGCTTCTTCGGCAACGACGACGGCAACCCGATCATCAACACGCCCGAGGTCGGCATCCTCGGCATGGGCGCCATCCGCGAACGGCCGTGGGTCGTCGACGGCGAGATCGTGGCCCGCCGGGTGTGCTCGTTCACGCTGGCGTTCGACCACCGCGTCGCCGACGGTGGCGAGGCCGGTCGGTTCACGACCTACGTCGCCGAGCTGTGCCAGTCGCCCGCGAACCTGCTGCTGCACCTGTGAGCGCGGTGGCGGACGGACGGACCTTCGACGTCGTCGTGGTCGGCGGTGGGCCGGGCGGATACGCGACCGCGTTCCGCGCGGCGGCGCGCGGGCTGGACGTGGCCATGGTCGAGCAGGCCAAGGTCGGCGGGACCTGCCTGCACTGGGGCTGCATCCCGTCCAAGGCGTCGTTGCACGTCGCCGAGCTGCTCGAGGAGGTCGAGCGTGGCCCCGTCATGGGGCTGGACCTGACGCTCAACGGGATCGACGGTGACGAGCTGGCGGCCTTCCGACACGGTGTCGTGGACCGGCTCCACAAGGGCCTGGTCGGGCTGGCCCGCCAGCGCACGACACTGTTCGAGGGCCGCGGCCGCCTGGTCGAGGCCGGCGTCGTCGCCGTGACCGGGCCGGACGGCGAGGAGCAGCGCGTCGAGGGCCGCCACGTGGTGATCGCCACCGGCTCGCGGGTGCGTGGGCTGCCCAGCATCGAGGTCGACGGCAGGGTCGTGCAGACCTCCGACGACGCGGTGCACTTCACCGAGGCACCGGGCCGGGCCGTCATCATCGGCGCCGGGGCGATCGGCATGGAGTTCGCCTCGATGTGGGCGCCGATGGGCACCGAGGTCACGATCGTCGAGGCACTGGACCGGGTCCTGCCACTGGAGGACGCCGACGTCTCCGACGCCGTCGCCAAGGCCTACCGGTCGCGTGGCATCGACGTCCACACCGGCGCGACCGTCTCGGCCGTGGAGGTCGACGGCGACGTGGCCACGGTCACGATCGACGCGGACGGCTCGACCACGACGCTGGAGGTCGACTGCGTCCTGGTGGCGGTCGGCCGGGCACCCCGGACCGACGACCTCGGGATCGACGACCTGCTCGACGACCGCGGGTTCGTCGTGGCCGATGCGTACGGCGCCACGGCCACCGACGGCGTGTGGGCGGTCGGTGACGTCCTGCCCACCCTGGCGCTCGCCCACGCCGCGTTCGTCGAGGGCTTCGTCGTCGCCGACCGGATCGCCGGCGTCGACGACGTCGTCCCGGTGGACCACACCCACACGCCCCGGGTCACCTACTGCCACCCGGAGGCGGCCTCGGTCGGCCTGACCGAGGCCCAGGCGGTCGAGCAGCACGGGGACGAGGCCGTCTCGTCGACCACGGTGTCGCTGATGGGCAATGCCAAGGGCATCATCGCGGGCTCGAAGGGCTTCGCCAAGGTCATCGCGCTGCGCGACGGCCCCGGGGTCGCCCCCGGCGCCACCGGCGAGGTGCTGGGGGTGCACGTCGTCGGCCCGCACGCCACCGACCTGGTCGCCGAGGGTGCACTGGCCACGTCGTGGGGTGCCCTGCCCGAGGAGCTCGGCGCGATCAGCCACGCCCATCCGACCCTCTACGAGGCCCTGGGCGAGGCCTGGATGTCCGCCGCCGGCCTGCCCTTCCACGTCCACTGACGCGCGCGGTCACCCGGCCCAGGCAGGCGGCAGCGCGCTGGCCGCCGCGAGGGTCTACGTCGGCTGCACCGCGCTGACCATCGTCATGATCGCCCTCGGGTGAGGTCCGCTCGATCGCCTGCCGCCTCGCGTGGTCTCGCCCAGTGGCGCCGGATCGGCTCGCCGTCGACGTACTCCGTCGCGAAGGCATCGTCGAGGGACAGCTCGAACAACACGTAGCGGTCGGCCGGGTCGTAGGTGGCGTGCGCGACGGCCTCGGCCCGTACGTCCGGGTCGGTGACCGGGCGACCGTGTCCGCGGACCCGGAACTCGCCACTCCCACCCGCGTGGTCCTCGACCGGGCCGTGCAGGGCGTAGCCACTGCCGCGCTCGAGGTCGCGGCCCTTGGGCGAGGTGGGCTCCATGAACACGAACAGGCGCCCCGGCGCGAGGATCGGCGTGACCGGGTGGACGCGAGGCGCGCCGTCCTCGCCGACCGTTGCGAGGAACGAGGGACCACCCCCACCGAGTCGTGCCGCGCCGAACCGTGCCAGCTCCGGCTCCGCGTCCTGGAGGTCCTGCCAGCCCATGCCGCCTCCTGACCGGTCGTGGACGACTGCCACGAGGATGCCTTCCCGCGCCACCGGTCGCCACCCGACAGGGTCAGGACCGGTCGCGGGGATCCTCGGCAGGCACCGGCTCGGCCTCCTGGCCGGGTGCGGCGTCGATCGTCGGGAGCGGCTGGCGCAGGGCGGATCGTCCGGCCTCCCACGCGTCGAGGGTCTCGTCGGTCGCCAGGGCCTCGAGCGCCTCGAGCGCAAGCGCCCCGAACGCGACGTCGCGGGCCAGCCGGGGGTCCTGTTGGACCAGCCCGCCGGCAAGTGCTTCGGCCGCCACCGTCTGGTGGTGGGCGTCGGCGACGACGTGGGTGTCGTAGAACAGTCGGGTCCACTCGTCGAACCCCAGGCGCCGCAGTGCGGCGCTGAGCGTCGCCATGATCGGGGGCGACGCCATCTCGAACAGGGCGAGGTGGCCGACCGCGGCCCCACGCCAGCGTCGGTGCAGGCCGAACAGCGAGACCAGTGACACCCCGGACAGGGTCGTGGCCCCGACCAGGTCGAGGTGCGCGCCGTAGGCGGGCTCGAGCCCGAGCCGTTCCATGGTCAGTGCGAACAGCTCGGCGTGGACGTCCTTGGCGACGCCCTGGCCGTACTCGTCGGCCTGGATCTCGACCAGGGCAGCCTTCGGGATCCCGTGGAGTCGGGGGATGGCCCACGTGTGCGCGTCGGCCTCCTTGAGCTGGTACGGCGAGCGCAGGACGGCCTGCTCCCGCAGGTGGACCAATTCACCGTGCTGCTCGCACCACGCCGACACCGACCGTGCCTCGCCATGACCGGCGAACTGGGACTTCAGGAAGGCGGTGATGTCACCGACGTCAGGCACCTCGCCGACGAGCTCACGCACCCTGGCCAGGAACCGTCGTTCGAGCTCGGCCCGCATGGCCAGCAGGCCGGGATCCCACTCCCACCCGTCGTCGACCCCCTCGATGCCGCGGTAGTGCAGTTCGTAGCACAGGTACAGGGCGAGTGCCGCGTCCTCGCCCGTCACCGGGTCGTCCTGGGGCAGCGGGCCGGCGTACGTGCCACCCGGCCGTCCCGCGAGGTGGTCGAGCAGGGCAGCGGTGGCAACTCCCCGTGGCTCGGGCACCGGGCTGGGACCACCGGACATGACCGTCGGGCGGCCGTCGGGGAGGCGGCGCTCCGGGGCGCTGGCAGGGGTCGTCGTGCTCATCAGGTGTCCGTTTCGAGCCCGGACACGGTCGGCCGTGGGCTCGATGACGAACGGTACGAGGCGGCGTCCGGTCCGGTCGTCCGGTCGCTGCCCCCCCGTCCGGCCACCCACCGGACGGGGGGCCCGCCACCCCCCGTCCGGACTGCGGGGAGGGCCCGGCCTGCTTCGCGTGCGTCTCGACGACCTCTCGACGACCCCCCCGACGGAGGATCCCATGGCCGACACCGGACTGCTGAACCGACTTGCGCACGGCTTCCGCGACCTGCCCCGCAACACGGCATGGGTCGCCGCCAAGGTGATGGGGCCACACGACGACAACGGCACCGCGTCGGACGACGGACCGGTGGATCGACTGGGGGACCGTGCGCGTGACGCCGCGTCCGCCGTCGCCAGCGGTGGTCGCGACGCCGCCCGCCGCGCCGGTGCCGGGATCAAGGACGCGGTCCCCGGCGCCGACGACTCGGTCGAGTTGCGCCTGCAGCGCGCCCGCGAGGCCGCCGCACGTGCCCGCGAGGCCGAGGACCGAGCCGTGGAGTCCGCGGAACTGGCCCAGGAGCAGGCGGCACACGTCGAGGAGGTCGACCAGGCCGAGGACGACCGGCTCGACGAGGTCCGCGCCACGCAGGACAAGGAGGTCGATGACCAGGTCGCCCAGGCCCGGGCCGAGGCCGACGAGCAGGTCGAGGCCGCCCGCCGGGACGCCCGGGAACGAGCCGATGCAGCGGTCGCCGACGAGGAGCAGGTTGCAGAGCAGCGCCGCGAGGCCGCCCGGCTCCGGGCAGAGGCGGCCCAGCAGCAAGCCGAGGACGACCTGGTCGCCGCCGGCGACGCCCTGGCCGAGGCCCGGTCCCTCGCCGACGACGCGGCCAGGGCCGCCCGTGAGGCCGCCGACCGGGCCCGCAAGGAGGCCGAGGAGCTCGCCGCGGACGCCCAGCGGGACGCCGACGACGTCGAGGCCGAGGTCGCCGCTGCGGAGGGGTTGCAGTCGGACGTCGCCGACGCCACTGACGAGCTGGCCGACGAGCTCGCTCGGCACGGCGCCGGCGGCGAGCTGGACGAGCTCACCAAGGACGAGTTGCTGGACCTGGCGATCGCCGCCGACGTCAGCGGTCGTTCGAGCATGACCAAGCAGGAACTGGTCGACGCCCTGAACGGCACCTCGTCGTGACCGACTGCCGACCCGCCCCCGACCACGAACAGGAACGCGCATGAACCCCTTCCGCCGAGCGAAGCCACGGACCCCGTGGGAACGCGTGACCGACATGGTGACCGATCCCTCGACGACGCGAGCGGGCAAGCGGGGGCTGCTGGCACTGGGCGCCGTCGTCGGAGCGTCGATCGCCAGTGCCCTGGTCTCGACCGTTCGCGACAACCAGGAGCAGTCGTCGTGAAGTAGGTGACCCTGGCCGTGTTCGGTGCTGGCTACGTCCTCGGGACGAAGGCGGGACGTGAACGCTACGAGCAGTTGCGCGTGGCGACCCGGCTCGCGGCCCAACGACTGGAGGAGTACGGCGATCGTGGGCGAACGACGAACGGTGCCACGTCCGACGCGGCGTCCGGTTCGCGTGGCGACTGACCGCGACGCCGACCTGTCGGCGGGCGTGGTCGTCGAGACCGACCTGGTCGCACGGCTGTTCGGTCTGCGGCTGTTGCGCCTGTCGGGGACGGTGCTGCTGCTCCCGGCCCGGACGGTGGACGATGTCGAGGTGGCGGTCCGTCCGACCCGTGGGGACGCACGACGGTCCGGGGCAGTCGATCCTCCGGGGACCCGCCTGGCCGCCGTGGCCCGACGACTGGACGACAACGCCAGCCGCCTGGCCCGCGCCGCGACCGGTCCTGGCGCCGACGCCGGATCCTGACCCGGCTCGCGGGCCTGCGAACGCCGGCGCCCGAGTCGCTCACGCTCGGCCCCGGGTCAGGCGACGCCGGTCCACCACCGCACACGACGACGGGCCGAGGTCACACCCGGCAGGAGTCGCCGACGCATGCCTCGTCCGGGCCGTGGTCGTGTCCGGCAGGAACTTCCTGCGGTTGCCGGCCGCCTGTGTGCACCTGGTCCAGTGCCCGGACGAGCACGTCGACGGGTTGGGCACCGGACAGCCCGTGGGTCCGATCGAAGACGAAGAACGGGACGCCGCGGATGCCGAACTGGCGCGCGAGGGCCTGGTCGGCCCGCACGTCGTCGGCGTGTGCACCGGAGTCCAGGACACGGCGGACGTCGTCGGCGTCCAGCCCGCCCTCCGACGCCAGCCGCACCAGCTCCGCGTGGTCGGCGACGTCCACGCCCTCGGTGTGGTAGCCGGCCAGCAGGCGTGCCTTGACCTCGTGCTGTCGACCGTTCGCGGCGGCGTGGTGCAGGACCCGGTGGGCGTCGAAGGTGTTGCCGG
>NZ_JAHOPH010000043.1 GCF_019798055.1 Salsipaludibacter albus
GATCGGGGACGGTCGCAACGACCTGCCCGCCTTCGCGCTGGTCGGCACGGCCATCGCGATGGGCCAGGTCGAGGGCCGCGAGGGCGGCGTTGGTGGCCATTCCGGTGGACAGGTCGTGCAGGTCGTAGAGATCCTGGATCGTCCCGGACTGGCCGAACGCGTCCACGCCCAGCGGGACGACCGTGCGGCCGACCGCGGAGCCGAGCCACCCCATCGCGTGGGACGAGGCGTCGTGGACCGTGACGAGTGGCCCGGAGTCGCCTCCGAGCACCTCGGCGAGGTGGAAGTCGCGACGGGGACGCCGAGCCGTGCGGATCGACCCGGTGACGGCGGCGCGCCAGCCGCGGTGCAGCCGGTCCAGCGAGGTGACGTCGACCACGCGGGCGGCGACACCCTCGTTGGCGAGCGCCTCGGCTGCGGCCAGCACCTCGGGAAGCACCGGGCCGGACGCGCACAGGGTCACCCGCGGGCCGTCGACCGTGGGCTCGACCAGCCGGTACGCCCCGGCCAGGACGTCGTCGCGCAGCCGGTCCTCGCCCAGCCGGGCGGCCGCTCGCTCGAACGGGGCCTGCTCCAGCTCGCGGGTGCTCAGCCGGAAGTAGCTCGCGTCCCCGGTCGCGTCGTTGGCCAGCGCGTCGACGACGTCGCACAGCAGCCAGTCCATCGCGCCGACGTAGGTCGGCTCGAACGACACGATGTTGGGCAGCTCGAGGCCCAGCGACGCGGTGACGCTGGACTGGTGCGCGCCGCCCTCGGGCGACAGGGTGATGCCCGACGGGGTGCCGGCGACCACGAACCGGGTGTCGGAGTACAGCGAGTGGATCAGCGCGTCGAGGCCACGACACACGAACGGGTCGTAGAGGGTCCCGATCGGGAGCAGCCGCTCGCCGTGCAGGCGCTCGGCATCGCCGAGCTGGCCCAGCATGCTGAACAGGTTCATCTCGGAGATGCCCAGCTCGATGTGCTGGCCCTCGGGGGACTCCTCCCAGCGCAGCAGGCCGGAGTCACTGGGCTCGGTCGTGCGGGTGTGGTGGAACACGCCCGCCTGGTTGATCCAGCCGGCCAGCCCGGTCGACACCGCGACGTCGGGGGAGGTGGTGACCAGCCGGGCGCCCACCGCCTCGTCGCGGCCCAGCCGTGCGACCAGGCGGCCGAACGACGCCTGGGTGGACACGGCGCGGGTGGGGCGCATCCCGACGGCGACCGGGACGTCCAGCCCCAGCCCGGCGGGCGCGAAGGGCTCGCGCGCCAGCCGTTGGCGCGCCGTCGCGACGATCCGGCCGGGTGCCGTGTCGGGAGCGAACCCGGCCCACTCGTCGTCGGGGTCGGCCAGGACCGGCCGCAGGGTGTCCACCTGCTCCCCGGTCAGCAGTGCGGCGTGGTTCAGCGGGTCGCCGGCGACCGGCAGGCGGTAGCCCTTGATGGTGTAGGCGAACACCACCGACGGGCGCTCGGTCTCGGCGTCGGCCTGCCGGTAGGCGTCCAGCAGGGTCGCGAGGTCGTGGCCCCCGAGGTCGTGCACGACCGACGCGAAGTCGTCGTCGGACACCTCGTCGAGCGCACGCACGACCGCCGGGTCGGCGCCGTCGAGGAAGAAGTCCCGCAGCTCGCGTCCGGCCATCCCGAGCGACCGCTGGTAGCGCTCGTTTCGCATGTCGTCGACGTGGGCACGCAGGGCGTCGCCGCCTGGTCCCTCCATGGCCGCGGTCAGCCGGCGGCCGTACTTCGCCTCGATCACCTGCCAGTCGTTGATCTCGAACATCTGCATCATCCGCGCCGCCTTCACCCCGGGCACGACCCGGTCCAGCGACTGGCGGTTGAGGTCGATGATCCAGGTGACGTTGCCCAGCCCGCCGCGCGAGATCGGGTCGGTGATCGCCTCCCAGACGTTGCCCTCGTCCAGCTCGGCGTCACCGAGCAGCGCGACGAACCGGGCGTCGGGGCGGGCACCGAAGTGCTCGTCGACGTAGCGGCGGGTGACGGCGGCGAACAGCGGTGCCACCGCGCCGAAGCCGACCGATCCGGTGGAGAAGTCGACGTCGAAGCGGTCCTTGGTGATCGACGGATAGGCCTGCAGTCCGCCGAAGGACCGCAGGGTGGTGAGGTCGCGACGGTCCAGGTTGCCCAGCAGGTACTGGATCGCGTGCAGCACCGGCGAGGCGTGTGGCTTGACGGCCACGCGGTCCTGCGGGTCGAGGTGGGCGAACCACAGCGCGGTCATCAGCGACACCATCGACGCCGACGAGGCCTGGTGCCCGCCGACCTTCAGGCCGTCGCCGGTCGCCCGCTCCCGGTTGGCGTGGTCGATGATGCGGGTCGCGAGCCACAGCACGCGAGCCTCCAGCTGCTCCAGCGCCGCCTCGTCGAGGACGGTGTCGTGGACGGTCCGGATCCGGGCGGTGTCGGGGCGGGGCGCGGGTGCGGTGGTGGTCACGGTGGCCTCCGGGCCGGCGTCTGGGGTCGGCGGGTGGTCGTGGGCGTGATAAGCGGCTACCTTGTGAAAGGAACTTACACGATCCACCGGGCTTTGCAAGGGCTCGGTCGTTGTCCCCGACCGGAGCGCGACCCATCGACTACGACACGTTCACCGACCAGACGGTGTCCGAGGCGGTCGACCTGACCAACCTGTTCGCCCGTGCGGACGAGCCGGTGACCGCGGAGGAGCTCCACCGCCTGCTCCACCTGTACGTCCTGGTCGACGAGCCGGTGGACGTCGGGGCCTTCGCCGAGCTCGCGAAGACGTTGCGTGGGGTCTTCGAGGCCGCCGACGCCAGCGAGCGGGTCGCGTTGCTCAACGACCTGCTGGCCGCCCACGAGCCCCACCCCTTCATCGCCGAGCACGACGGGCAGGCACCGCACTTCCACTACGTGTCCGACGACGGCGCCGACGTCCGCCGGGTGGGTGCCTCCCTGGCGATGGCGCTGTCCCACGTCGTGGTCGACGACGGTGCCGAGCGCCTCGGTGCCTGCCGGGCGACCACCTGTCGCAACGTGTTCGTCGACCGGACCCGCAACCGCAGCCAGCAGTTCTGCTCCAAGACCTGCGCCACCCGCGTCCACGTCGCCGCCCACCGCGCCCGCGCACCCGGCGCCCACTGAACCCTCCGGACCCACCCACTTCCGGGTGCATTGGAGTTGCTCGCTGCGCTCCCAACGTCCAGCTGTCCTGACGGACACGTTGGAGTTGCGCTGCGCTCCCAACGTCCAGCGCACCCGGCGCCCACTGAACCCTCCGGACCCACCCACCTCCGGGTGTGATGGCTGGTTCCGGTGGCCCGGACGATTCGGTCACGCCCGTCGGGGCGTTCCGGGTCGGATTCCGGGTGTGATGGCTGGTTCCGGTGGCCCGGAGGATTCGGTCACGCCCGTCCGGAGGGCTGGCCGGGTCAGGTGGGGCGGGGGGCGTCGGTGGCGAGGGCGGCGACGTGGTCGAGCTCGGCGTTGGCGCCGGAGCAGACCACGGTGACCGGGCCGTCGACCTCGACCGCGCCGGCCAGCAGCGCACCGATGCCGATCGCGCCTGCACCCTCGAGCACCAGTCGGTGCTCGGCCAGGGCGAAGCGCATCCCCTCCCAGATCGCGTCCTCGTCGACCAGCACGACGTCGTCGACCAGGTCACGCACGGCCGGGAACGTGTGCCGGTTGTCCAGCCCGATGCCGCCCTGGAGGCTGTCGGCCAGGGTGGGGGACTCGGGGAGGTCGACCGGGCGCCCGGCGGCCAGCGACGCCGCCATCACCGCCCCCTCGGGCATCGACAGCCCGACGACCCGCACGTCCGGACGCCGCGCCGTCACGGCCACGGCGATCCCGGCCAGGAGCCCGCCACCCGACAACGGGACCAGCAGGGTGGCGGTCTCGGGGGCCTGCGCCACCACCTCCAGCCCGATCGTGCCCTGCCCGGCCACGACCAGCGGGTCGTCGAACGGGTGCACGAGCGTCAGGCCGCGCTCCTCGACCAACCCGGCCGCCGTCACCAGCGCGGCGGTCTGGGATTCGCCACCGACGACCAGCTCGCAGCCCAGGGCCCGCAGCGCGGCCACCTTGCCGGCCGGCACGTTGTCGGACACGCACACGACCGCGTGCACGCCCAGTTCGCGGGCGACATGGGCCATCGCCCGGCCGTGGTTGCCGGTCGAGGCGGTGACCACGCCGGCGAGGTCGGTCGGGCGGCCCGGCTCGGCGAGGATCCGCGAGGCGGCTCCACGCACCTTGAAGCTGCCGGTGGGCTGGAGCCCCTCGAGCTTGAGCCGCACCGGGTGACCGACCCGCTCGCCCAGTGGTGCCGAGGTGATCGCCGGCGTGTGCACGACCAGGCCCCGGATCCGCTCGGCCGCAGCCTCCACGTCCCCCACGGCCACGGTCACGACCGCGGAGCCGTGGTCCTCCGACGTGGGCTGCATCGATCCGCGGCTGGGGTCGTCAGGTGGCAAGGGTGGTCCCCCGGCCGGCCTCGCGGCAGCGCTGGAGCGCCAGGGTCGCGATCGCGGTGTCCTGGGCGCCGGTCCCGGTGAGGTCGCAGACGGTCACCTGGTCCGGCGTGGTCCGACCCGGGGCGTCCCCGGCGATCACGGCTCCCAGTTCCACGGCCTCGTCCGGGTCGAAGCCGGCCGCCACTGCCGCCCGCAGTTCGCCCAGCCGGGTGCTCTGGTCGATCCGGTCGGCCACGACCACGTCGGCGGCCAGCAGCACGTCGGCGGCCAGCTCCTGCTTCTGTTCGGCGTCGGAGCCGACCGCGGTGACGTGCAGGCCGGGGTGGAGCATGTCGGCCACCACGAACGGCTCCGTCGTCGGCGTCGTCGTGACCGCGATGTCGGCCCCGTGCAGGGCGTCGGCCACGGTCCCGGTGGCCTCGGCCGTGACCCCCAGCTCGTCGGCGAGTTCGTCGGCCAGTGCCCGGCCGGCGTCGGCCCGGCGGGCCCACACCACGACCTGGTCGAGGTCACGCACGCCGACCAGCGCCCGGACCTGCAGGCCGGCCTGGACGCCGGCGCCGAGGACCGCCACCCGACGGGCGTCGGGCCGGGCGAGGTGGTCGGCCGCGACGGCGCCGGCCAGTGCCGTCCGCAGGTCGGTCAGGAAGCCGTTGTCGAACAGTGCCGCCTGCGGCACGCCGGTCTCGCTGTCGAACAGCATCATCAGCCCACCGAGACTGGGCAGGCCTCGTGACGGGTTGTCGAAGAACCCGGCCGAGACCTTGACGGCGATGCCCGGCCAACCAGGCAGGTAGGCCGACTTCACGTCGATCTCGCCGCGGTGCTCGGGCACGTCGATGCGCATGATCGGTGGCATCGACGCGCGTCCGGCCGTCACCACCGGGTAGACCGCCTCGATGGCCGCGCGCTCCTCGGCCCCCAGCCCCACGGCGGCGCGCAGGTCGGACTCGACGAGGACGGTCAGGTCGGGCATGACGACGGCTCCTGGATCGATGCTGGGTGGTCAGCCGAGCGGCCGCGCGGCGTGTGCGTTGAAGCGTTCGAGCAGCAACTTCATGTGCGTGGTGCGCACCTCGGCCAGCCGTTGGCCGGAGTTCCCCTGCATCGCCTCGCGCGTGGCCTGGACCTCCTCGAGCATGATGTCGATCTCGTCGTCGAGGTCGAGCTCGGGCAGGAACTGCAGCCAGACCCGGGCGGTCAGGTGGAACAACTGGTCGTGGATCCGGCGCAGCGTCCGGCTGGTGTAGACGCTCAGCACCGCGTCGTGGTAGCGGTTGTAGAGGACGCCCAGCTGGCGCGTGTCGCGGGAGGTGCGCACCGCCTCGGTGGCCGTGGCGATGTCGTCGAGCTCGGCGAGGGTGTCGGGGGGTGCGGGCAGGCGCACGAAGTCGGCGACCAGGTCGGCGATCTTCATCCGAACGGCCCAGACGTCGCGGATCTCCTTGGCATCGATGATCGCGACGGTGGCGCCCGACCCCGGGCTGGAATGGACCAGGCGCTCGTGCTCGAGCCGTGCCAGCGCCGCCCGGACGGGGGTGCGGCTGACCCCGAACTCCTCCGCCAGCGGCTCCTCCCGCAGTCGGGCGCCCGGCTCGAGGTCGAGCAGGCAGATCCGTTCGCGCATGGTGTCGTAGATGTCGCGCACGGTCATCCGGGTGGCGTGGTCCGACACGTGGCCCCCTGGCTGCTCGGGCGTGCCCGGCTGGCACCGGACGTGGGCCGTGTCACACGATCGACACGGACTCGAAATGCATTCGTACTGTATACAAAGTGGACATTCAATGGCCACAGCGTTTAGGGTGAGGACGACCAACCCGACGAACATGCGTGCAACACGCGAACCGGGGGCGTCGCCGTGGCATCCCGAACGGGGGGACCGGGGCCGTCCCGATCACCAGGAGGACATCGACCATGCGTGGACATCGAACCAAGTGGATGCGAGGGGCCGCGGTGCTCTTCAGCGTCGCGCTGCTTGCCTCGGCCTGTGGCAGCGACGACGGCGGCGACGGAGACGACGCCACGGAGGCCGGCGGGGACGCCTCGGCGACCGATGCGGGTGACTCCGGCGACTCCGGCGGCGGTGGCGACCTGCTGGCCGAGCTCCAGGAGAGCGGCACGATCACCGTCGGGCTCGCCAACGAGGTGCCCTACGGCTACCAGGAGGACGACGGCACCGTGACCGGCGAGGCCCCCGAGGTCGCCAAGCTGGTGCTCGCCGAGATGGGCATCGAGGAGATGGATGCCCAGGTCGTCGAGTTCGGATCGCTCATCTCGGGTCTGCAGGCGGGTCAGTTCGACATGATCGCGGCCGGGATGTACATCAACGCCGAGCGGGCCGAGCAGATCCTGTTCTCGGACCCCGACTACTGCATCGGTGAGTCCCTGGCGGTCCCCGAGGGCAACCCGCTGGGGCTGTCGGACTTCGAGTCGGTCGTCGAGACCCCCGAGGCGACCATCGCCATCCTGTCCGGCGCGGTCGAGGAGGGCTACGCCGAGACGGCCGGTGTCCCCGACAACCAGATCGAGCTCTACACCGACGTCAACGCCCAGTACGACGACCTGGCGAACGGGCGTGTCGACGCGGTGACCGGGACCTCGCTGACGATCAAGACCCAGGTCGACTCGCGCGACGGTCTCGAGATGACCGAGTCGTTCTTCCCGCTGGACGAGAACGGCGAGGAGATCCTCGGATGTGGTGGCTTCGGCTTCCGCAACGACAACCAGGAGTTCCGGGACGCCTTCAACGAACAGCTCAACGCCCTGCAGGAGGAGGGTGCGCTGATCGACACCATCACCGGCTTCGGCTTCGCGCCCGAGGACGTCGAGCGCGCCCAGGACCTGACCGTGGCAGACCTCACCGGCGAGTGACCGCCGGCCGGCCCGTGGCCGGTGGGAGGTGCTCGGGTCGTTTGACCCGCGTGCCCACCGACCGGCCACGGATGCTGCCCTGCTGATCGGCCGAGACCGGCCCGCGGAAGGCGACCTGCATGGACCAGTTGATCCTCAGTTCCGATCGCTACGCCCGGCTGTGGGAGGGTACCCAGATCACCCTGGGGGTGCTCGCTGCCTCGTTCGTGCTGGGTGTCGTCCTGTCGCTGCTCTTCGGGGTGATGCGCCTGTCGGACCGCAGGTTCGTCCGTGGGTTCGCGCTCGCCTACGTCGAGTTCGCCCGGGGCATCTCCTCGATCGTCCTGCTGTTCATCATGGCCTACGCCGTGCCGATCCTGTTCGGCCTGCCACAGGAGAACGTGTTCATCCTGGCGTCGGTCGCCCTGGGCCTGAACATGGGTGGCTACGGCGCCGAGATCATCCGCGGTGCCATCGAGTCGGTGCCCAAGGGCCAGAGCGAGGCCAGCGTCGCGCTCAACCTCACCAACATGCAGCGCCTGCGATTCATCGTGCTGCCCCAGGCGATGCGGGTCATCCTCCCCCCGATGGGCAACCTGACGATCGAGATCCTCAAGGGCACGGCCCTGGTGTCGCTGGTGAGCCTGTCGGACATCGCCTTCCGCATCGACCTGTTCCGCACCAACGCGGCGCTGGCCGAGACCCGCACGCCCGACTGGATCCTCTACCTCAACGCGTTGGTCATCTACTTCGTGATCGCCCAGATCATCAACGGGATCTTCCGGTACTTCGAACGACGAACCAACGCCAAGTACGAGTCGCGGAATCGACCGTTGCCGGCATCGGACGTCGCGCCGGCCGGGATGGTGAAGTGATGACGACCACCGCGCTGGCCCCCGACATGACCGACTCCCGCAGCTGGTGGCAGAAGCCACGCAACGTGGCCATCGTGGCCGGCGTGGTCGTGTTCCTCGCCGTCCTGGGATGGCTCGGGACCCGGGACCTGACCTTCACGACCGACGTGCAGCCGGACGGTTCGACCAGCTTCGACTGGGCGTTCTTCTGGTCGCTGGTGCCCGACATGCTCAACGCCATGACGGTGACGGCCTGGGCCACCGTGACCTCGTTCGTGGTCGCCCTGGTCCTGGGGCTGTTCATGGCCCTGGGGCGTCGGTCCACGATGAAGTGGATCTCGTGGCCGGTCACTGCCTTCATCGAGTTCATCCGCTCGACCCCCCTGCTGGTCCAGCTGTTCTTCCTGTACTACGGCCTGCCCAGCCTCGGGATCGTCCTCGGGCCCCTGCAGGCGCTCACGATCGGGCTGGGCGTGCACTACGCCACCTACTGCTCGGAGGCCTACCGGGCCGGGATCAACAGCGTCCCGCACGGCCAGTGGGAGGCCGCGACGGCCATGAACCTCAAGCCGTCCACCACCTGGACCCGGATCATCATCCCGCAGGCGGTGCCCAATGTCCTGCCCGCGCTGGGCAACTTCCTGGTGGCCGGCTTCAAGGACGCGCCGCTGGGCTTCACGGTCGGCGTGACCGGCCTGATGTTCTTCGCCACCACGATCCAGGCCCGCTACTTCCGCCCGGTCGAGCCCTACATCCTGATCGGGATCGGGTTCCTGCTGGTCAGCCTTCCAGCCGCCTGGCTGGTCCGACGTCTCGAGAGGTACATGTCCTATGAGCGGATCTGACACGTCCACCAACGGTTCCGGCCCCGCGGTGTCGGACAAGGGCGCCGCGGCCGTGACGATGCGCGGGGTCAACAAGGCCTTCGGCGACAACGTCGTGCTCGACGAGCTCGACATGGACGTCGCGGCGGGCGAGCGGGTGGTCATCATCGGCCCGTCGGGTTCCGGCAAGACCACGATCCTGCGGGTGATCATGACGCTGGAGCGCATCGACTCGGGGTCGATCACCATCGGCGACGACCCGCTCTACCACATGCCCGACGGCACGACGCCGGCCAACGAGAAGCGCATCCGGGAGGTGCGCTCGCACATCGGGATGGTGTTCCAGCACTTCAACCTGTTCCCGCACATGAGCGCGCTGGAGAACATCATGCTCGCGCCGGTCAAGGTCCACGGCGTGTCCCGCGACGAGGCCGAGCAGCGCGGGCTCGACCTGCTCGAGATGGTCGGGCTGCGCCAGCACGCCAACCACACGCCGGGCCAGCTCTCCGGTGGCCAGAAGCAGCGCGTCGCGATCGCGCGGTCGCTGGCGACGCGCCCCGCCGTGATGCTGTTCGACGAGGTCACCTCGGCCCTGGACCCCGAGCTGGTCGGCGACGTGCTGGCCGTGCTCAAGGAGATCGCCGAGGAGGGCGAGACCACGATGATGCTGGTCACCCACGAGATGGGCTTCGCCCGCGAGGTCGCCGACCGGGTCGTCATGTTCGACCACGGCAAGATCCTCGAGTCCGGGACCCCACAGCAGATCATGCAGGAACCCGAGCACGAACGAACCCGGTCGTTCCTGCAGGCGGTGCTCGACCATTGAGCCGCGAGCTGCCGTTCACGCGTGAGGAGTACGCCCGGCGCGTGGCGCGGGTCCGCGCCGCCATGGGCGAGCGCGACCTCGACGTCCTGGTCGCCGCCGACCCCTCCAACATGGCCTGGCTGACCGGCTACGACGGCTGGTCCTTCTACACGCCGCAGGCGGTGGTGGTCACCCACGACGACGACCCCGTCTACTGGGGTCGGCACATGGACGCCCAGGGCGCCCGGCGGACGGTCTGGATGGACCACGACCACATCGTGGGCTACCACGACGACTATGTGCAGGCGACCGACCGCCACGCCTACCAGCACCTCGCCACGTGGCTGGCCGACGCGGGCCACGCCGCTGCGCGCATCGGGGTCGAGCTCGACAACTACTACTACTCGGCCGCCTCCCACCTCCACCTGGTCGAGGGCCTGCGCGATGCCGACCTGGTCGACGCGACCGGGCTGGTGAACTGGCAGCGGACCGTCAAGTCACCGACCGAGATCGACTACATCCGCAAGGCCGCCCGGATCGTCACCCGGATGCACGAGCTCATCCGCGAGACCGTCGAGCCCGGCATGCGCAAGTCGGCGCTGGTCGCCGACATCGTCCACACCGGCATCGACGGGATCGAGGATGTCGACGGGGGCGAGGTGATCGGCGGGGACTACCCGGCGATCTGGCCGCTGGTCCCGTCGGGCAAGGACGCGTCGGCCGCGCACCTGACCTGGAACGACGACCCGTTCGAGGCCGACACGCTCACCTTCTTCGAGATCGCCGGGTGCTACCGGCGCTACCACGCCCCGCTGTGCCGGTCGGTCTACCTGGGCACCCCGCCGGACGCCGTGCGGCGCGCCGAGGCGGCGCTGCTCGAGGGCCTGGAGGCGGGGCTGGACGTGGCCCGGGCGGGCAACCGGGCGTGCGACATCGCCAACGCGCTCCACGACGCCCTGGCACGGGCCGGGATCGAGCGCGAGGGACGCTGCGGCTACCCCATCGGGCTGAGCTACCCCCCGGACTGGGGCGAGCGCACCATCAGCATCCGTGCCAGCGACACCACGGTGCTCGAGCCCGGCATGACCTTCCACTTCATGCCGGGGCTGTGGATGCAGGACTGGGGGCTCGAGATCACCGAGAGCATCCTGATCCGCGACGACGGCCCGGCCGAGGTGCTGGCCGACGCCCCGCGGGAGCTGTTCGTCACGACGTGACCCCCCGGCGTCCGGCACCCTCCACGTCTTGACCACCGAGCAGCGAAGGCGACCACCATGGCAGGACGGGCCGACCCGGGCACCACGACCGCCCGGCCACCGCTCGACGACACGCTGTCGCTGCTCACCGACCTGGTCGCGTGCCGCTCGGTGACGCGCTACTCCAACCTCGACCTGGTCCACCTCGCCCAGCAGGTGCTGGAGGCGGCCGGCGCGACCTGCACCCGGACCTTCGACCCGCTGCTCGGGAAGGCCAACCTGTTCGCCACGATCGGCCCGCACGTGGACGGGGGCGTGGTCCTGTCCGGCCACACCGACGTCGTGCCGGCCAACGACGACGCCTGGGAGACGCCGCCGTTCGTGGCGACGTTGCGGGACGGCCGGGTCCACGGACGTGGCACCACCGACATGAAGGGCTTCATCGCCTGCGTGCTGGCGATGGCGCCGACCTTCGCCGCCGCCGACCTGCAGCGCCCGGTGCACGTCGCCCTGACCTTCGACGAGGAGGTGGGCTGCCAGGGGGCGCCCCTGCTGCTGGAGGAGCTGGGACGCACCGGGCCCCGGCCCGCCGCGGCGATCATCGGCGAGCCCACGATGATGCAGGTCGTCGTCGGCCACAAGGGGTGCTACGAGTACACGACGACCATCACCGGCGTGGCCGGCCACGGCTCGGCCCCGTCGCGGGGCGTCAACGCGATCTGGCACGCCGCCCGGTACGTGATGCGGCTGCACGACCTCGCGGACGAACTGCGTGACCGGGCGCCGGCCGACAGCCCGTTCGACCCGCCCGAGTCGACCCTGAGCATCGGCACGATCCACGGGGGACAGGCTCGCAACGTCGTGCCGGGCAACTGCTCGTTCGACTGGGAGTTCCGCCCGGTCAACGACGCCGACGCCGCCCTGGTCGCCGAGGCGGTGGTGCGCATCGAGCAGGAGGAGAGCGACCGGTTGCAGGCGCTGCATCCTCACGCGGCGATCCTGACGACCAGTGACGGCGAGGTCGGGGGGCTCGACACGCCACTCGACTCGCCGGCCGTCGCCCTGACCCGCCGACTGCTGGACGACGTGACCCCGGGGGTCGTGCCCTACAACACCGAGGCGGGCCTGTTCCAGGCGGCCGGGATCCCCTCGGTGGTCTGCGGGCCGGGCAGCATCGACGTCGCCCACCGGCCCGACGAGTACGTCCCGGTGGACCAGCTGGCCGCCTGCCTGGCCATGCTGGACCGACTGGCGGCTGACCTGTCCACGCCCTGAGCGGGCGGCAGGTCCGGGTCAGCCGGGCGAGGTGGACGCAGGCGTGTCCTCGGGGAGGTCCGCACCGATCGTGACGGGCGAGCCCGAGACCAGGCCGGTCGCCAGGATGGGGAGGTTGACGGCACACAGCACGAGCAGGGGCACGGTCCACCCACCGGTCGCATCCGCGAGGACGCCTGCCAGCAACGGGCCGGGCAGCCCGACCAGGTAGCCGATGCTCTGGGCGAAGGTCGAGACCTGCATCGTGTCGCTGGGGGAGGCCGTCCGCAGGCCGAACAGCGCGAGCGTCACCGGGAAGCCCGCCACCCCGATCCCCAGCAGGGCCGCCCACACGAACGCGAACCGCACGGGCGCGACCAGCAGGCCCGCGAACGCAAGCCACCACGGCAGCACCACGAACCAGGGGGCGAGACGCTGGTCGGGTCGCGTCCCGAGCCAGCCGGGCAGGACCAGTGACACCGGGATTGTGACCAGCGTGACGACCGCCACCATCGCACCGGCCGACGACGCCGCCATGCCCTCGTCGCGCAGCACCGTCGGCAACCACCCCATCATGATGTAGGCCACCATCGACTGCAGGCCGAAGAACACGGTGAGGTTTCGGGTCGTGCGGTCGCGGAGCAGCACGGCCGGACGCAGGCGGCTCACGGCGGCGTCGCGTCGTCCGCTGGCCGAGACCCCCCGGGCGGCGGGCAGCCAGGCGACCAGCCCGACCAGCCCCACGACCGCCCACGAGGCCAGTGCGCGTGGCCAGCCACCCAGCGCGGACGCCAGCGGCACGGTCAGGCTCGCGCCGGCGGCGGCCCCGACCTGGAGGCTGGCGACGTAGCCACCGGTGACCCAGCCCTCGCGCCCACCGAAGCCCGAGCGCACCACGACCGGCAGCAGGACGTTGATCACGGCGATGCCGACCATGATCACCACCGTGCCGGCCAGGAGCACGGCCGCCGTGCCGAACGGTCGGACCAGGGTTCCGGCGATCACCAGGACCATCGCCGCCGCGATCGACGCGCCCAGCGACAGGCGGCGCCGCAGCCAGGGCACCAGCGTCCCGGCGAGCGCGAAGACCAGGACCGGCACGGAGGTCAGGACCCCGGCGACGCCGGCGCCGATCCCGAGGTCGGCGCGGATCTCCTCCAGGACCGGGCCCAGCGCGGTGACCGGCAGGCGCAGGTTCAGCGAGACCAGCAGGATCGCCACGCCCAGCCCCACCGCCGCCCGCCCGGCGAGCCGGGTGCGGTCGGGGTCGGTCGCCACGTGCGGTCCCCTCGGATGGTCCCGTCCGCCGGGCGCGGAACGGCTCGGCCAGCGTAGGCCCGGTCGGTGGGCGCACCGGGGGACCACCGGACGGCCGCCCGGGTCTCCGGCTCGCGTACCCTGCAGGGACCGTGGGGAGGTCGACGACGATCGCCCCACGGCGTGATGACGGCACCAGTCGAAGGGTCCTGACGTGCTGCTCGAGCACATCCACCATCCGGCCGACGTGCGGGCACTCGACGCGGACGAGCTGGACGAGCTCGCGGCCGACGTGCGTCGCAACGTCATCGAGGCGGTCGCCCGCGTCGGCGGACACCTGGGTTCCAACCTGGGAGCCGTCGAGCTGACGATCTCGCTGCACCGCTCGTTCGACTCGCCGCAGGACTTGCTGCTGTGGGACACGGGCCACCAGGCCTACGTCCACAAGATGCTGACCGGCCGGACCGGGCAGTTCGAGACGCTGCGCCAGGACGGCGGACTGGCCGGGTACCCGCAGCGCGTCGAGAGCGTGCACGACGTCATCGAGAACTCCCATGCCTCGACGGCACTGTCGTGGGCCTACGGCATCGCCGAGGGCCAGCGCTTCCTGCCGGCCGGCGAGCGCCGCGGGGTGGTCGCGGTCGTCGGCGACGGCGCCCTGACCGGGGGGATGGCCTACGAGGCGCTCAACAACATCGGCCACGACCAGACCCCGATGACGATCGTCCTCAACGACAACGGGCGGTCCTACGCCGAGACGGTGTCCCGTCTCTCCAGCCAGGTCTCGCGGATGCGCATGGACCCGCGCTACCGCACCTGGCGGTCACGGGCCGACCACTTCGTGGAGCGCATCCCGCTGATCCACCGCCTGACCGGGGCGAGCCTGCGGGGGCTCAAGCACGCCGTGGCCGACGCACCTGCGCTGCAGGCCTTCGTGGAGGCGCTCGGCGTGCGCTACCTCGGCCCGGTGAACGGCCACGACGTCGGTGCGATGGACGCGGCGTTCGCCTCGGCCGAGCGCTTCGACGGCCCGATCCTCGTCCACGTGCTGACCGAGAAGGGCAAGGGCTACGAGCCGGCCGAGACCGACCCGGAGAAGCGCCTGCACGACACGTCGGCGTTCGACCCGGCCACCGGCGAGGCGACCAAGAGCAAGCAGCGCTCGTGGACGGCGGCCTTCTCCGACGCGCTGTCGGACCTGTGCGACGAGATCCCCGAGATCGTGGCGCTCACCGCGGCGATGCCCGGGTCGACCGGGCTGCTGCCGATCGCCGAGCGCCACCCCGACCGCGTGATCGACGTCGGCATCGCCGAGCAGCACGCCGTGACCTCGGCCGCCGGGCTGGCCTATGCGGGGCGCATCCCCGTGGTGGCGATCTACTCGCCGTTCTTCCCGCGTGCCTTCGACCAGGCCAACCTCGACGTCGGCCTCCACGACGAGCACGTCGTGTTCGCCTTCGACCGGGCGGGCATCACCGGCCCGGACGGCCCCAGCGCGCACGGCGTGCTGGACCTCGGGCTGAGCCTGCGGATCCCCAACATGACCGTGCTGGCACCCTCCAGCGACCTCGAGGTCGCCGCGCTGCTTCGCACCGCCGTGGAGGACGTCCACGGGCCGGTCAGCCTCCGGTTCTCACGTGGGGCCTGTCCCACCGGGGACCAGGTCGGCACCGGACTGGACGCGCGCCTGGTCCGGGAGGGCTCCGACGTCGTGATCGTCGCGGTGGGGGATCGATTGGGTCCCGCCGTGACCGCCGCGCGCACCCTGGCCGTGGACGGCATCGACGCCGCCGTCTGGGACGTGCGCTGCGTGCGACCGCTGGACCCGGCCCTGGTCGCTGCTGCCGCCGCCGCACCCCTGGTGGTGACGGTCGAGAACGGCTACGTCGCCGGTGGTGCCGGTGCCCACGTGGCCGACGCGATCCTGGACCACGCGGGCCTCGCGAGTGCGCCGCCGGTGCTGCGCCTGGGCGTGCCGGATGCCTACGTGGCGCACGGCTCACCGGACCGGCTGCTGGCCGACCTGGGCCTGGACGCCGACGGGATCGCCGCCGCCGTCGGCAAGGCCGTCACCGACCTCGCCTGATCCTCGAGCCCTCACCCCTCGGCTCGCGCTCGCTCCCGGTGCTCGCCCCATTGGCGTTCGCTGCCTGGTGAGGCGGTCGCGAACGCCAGTTGGCGTGTGCCTCGGATGCCCATTGGCGTTCGGTGCCGGGTGAGGCGGTCGCGAACGGCAGCCTCAAGTCCGCACGTTGGTCGTTTGGCGTTCGGTGCCGGGTGAGGCGGTCGCGAACGGCAGCCTCAGATGCCCACGTTGGTCGTTTGGCGTTCGGTGCCGGGTGAGGCGGTCGCGAACGCCAGGTTGGCGTGTGTCTCGGAGGGCCGATTGGCGTTCGGTGCCGGGTGATGTGGTCGCGAACGCCAAGGGCGGTCCCGGGGGTGGGTCAGGTCCTGGAGCCGGCGAGGACGGCGCGCACGGCCAGTGCGACGAGCAGGCCCAGCAGCGCCCCGCCGACGATGTCCAGGGGCAGGTGCACGCCCAGCTCGAGCCGCCCCAGCGCCACCAGCACCGCGACGAGCACGGCGACCACCCGCTCGCCCCGGTACAGCTCCGGCCACAGCGCCGCCACCAGTGCGACGATCGTGGTCGTGTGGCCCGACGGGTAGCCCGGCGACTCGAGCACGACGTTGGGCTCGATGCCCAGCAGGACGTCCGGTCGCGCCCGGCCGACCACCACCTTGAACACCTGGGCGAGCAGCCACGCCAGTGAGCCCGACAGCCCCATCCGCAGGGCGTAGTCGCGGTTGAAGATGAAGACGAGCATCGTGGCGGCCACGACCATGAAGAACGTCCCGGCCGGCTGCACCCACGTCAGCAGGGCCTCCCACCAGCCCCCGAACCCGGTGAGCAGGTCGTAGGTGGACTCCTCGAGCCACGACAGGCCGAACTGTGCCATGATCGTGACGACCGCCAGGGCGGCGGCCACCACCACCAGCGTCCGGCGGGAGACCGAGTCGGTGGAGGTGCGGGGCATGCGTGGTCCTCGGCGGGTCGGAGGTCGGGTTCGAGCGGTGTCGACGCGGTGGGGCGTCGTCGTCCAGTGCACCCGGTCGCGCCCTCCACGTCCACGACCCGCCCCCGCGAGCCGCCCGGCTTCGAGGTGGGACTTGACGTGGTGGCGAGCGTTGCGCCATCATGCCGAGTGTCCGACCTCCGGACGAACGGCAACACACGAGGCACGTCCAGACATGCAGCCCGGCCCGAGCACCCAGCACGGCACCGTCGGTGTCGTCGTGCTCGTCATCGTCGGGTAGCGCGCGCCCGAGCACCTCGGACGCGCGCGAACCTCCCGGACCGGGAGGTTTTTCGCGTCCGGGGCTGGGGGAGAGCGACCCGTGACGAGGTGGATGCGGGTCCGCGAGTAGCGTGGGGGACGTCGCAGAAGGATGTGGACCATGCAGGTGACCGGTGCCCAGGCAGTCATGCGCAGCCTCGAGGAGCTCGGTGTCGAGGTCGTCTTCGGCTATCCCGGCGGGGCGATCCTGCCGGCCTACGACCCGTTGATCGAGGCCGACCTCACCCACGTGCTGGTCCGCCACGAGCAGGGGGCGGTCCACGCCGCCGAGGGCTACGCCCATGCCTCGGGCAAGGTGGGCGTGTGCATCGTCACGTCCGGTCCGGCCGCGACCAACCTCGTCACCGGGCTGTGCGACGCGCTGATGGACTCCGTGCCCGTCCTGGCGATCACCGGCCAGGTCGCGTCCACCGCGATCGGGTCCGACGCCTTCCAGGAGGCGGACGTGCTCGGCATCACGATGCCGGTCACCAAGCACAACGAGCTCGTCACGTCGGTCGAGCGGATCCCCGGCGCGATCCGCGAGGCCCACCACATCGCCTCGTCCGGGCGACCGGGCCCGGTGTTGCTCGACATCCCCAAGGACATCCTCAACCAGTCCTTCGAGTGGGCCTGGCCCGAGCACCTCGACCTCCCCGGCTACCGCCCCACCGTCCGTGGGCACGGCCGCCAGGTCCGCGACGCCATCGACCTGGTGGCGACCGCGAAGCGCCCGGTCGTGTACGCCGGTGGGGGACTGGTGCGCGCCGACGCGGGCGACGAGCTGCGCGAGCTGGTCGACCTGCTGGACCTGCCGGTCGTCACCACCCTGATGGCACGCGGGATCATCCCCGAGGACCACCCCAACGCGCTCGGCATGCCCGGCATGCACGGCCACTACGTCGCCATCCGTGCGTTGCAGGAGGCCGACCTCCTCGTGACCCTCGGCGCCCGGTTCGACGACCGCGTCACCGGCGACCTCGCACACTTCGCGCCACACGCCAAGGTCATCCACGTCGACGTGGACCCGGCCGAGATCGGCAAGAACCGCGCCGTCGACGTGCCGATCGTCGGCGACGCCAAGGTGGTCGTGGGCCAGCTGGTCGCGGTGGCACGGGACCGTGGCGACGAGGCCGTGCCCGACACCGCCGCGTGGCGCGACCACCTCGCCACCGTGAAGGCCGACCACCCCCTGCGGGTCCAGCAGCCCGACACCGGGATCATCAAGCCCCAGACCGCCATCCGTGCGGTCCACGCGGCGTTCGGCGACGAGGCGGTCTACGTCGCCGGGGTCGGCCAGCACCAGATGTGGGCGTCCCAGCTGGTCCCGTGGAGCCGCCCCCGCCAGTGGATCAACTCCGGTGGGCTGGGGACGATGGGCTTCGCGGTGCCCGCGGCCATCGGTGCCAAGGTCGCGGTCGGCCGGGACGTCCCGGTGGTCGCGATCGACGGCGACGGCTGCTTCCAGATGACCTTCCAGGAGATCGCCGCGGCCGTCCAGCACGACATCCCGGTGACCTTCGTGGTCATCAACAACGGGGTGCTCGGGATGGTCCGCCAGTGGCAGAGCCTGTTCTACGCCAGCCGGATGTCCGAGACCACCCTGCCGCAGGCCGTCCCGGACCTGGTCCTGCTCGCGGAGGCCTACGGCATCCCGGGCTTCCGCGCCGAGAGCGTCGAGGAGCTCGAGTCGGTCATGGCCAAGGCGGCGGCCATCACCGACCAGCCGGTGATCGTGGACGTGCGGGTCGACCCCGACGAGATGGTCTTCCCCATGGTGCCTGCCGGCGGGTCCAACGACGCGGTGATCGAGTCCGCCGACGAGTGGATGACGATGGCCATCGCCGACGTCACCGAGGCGGCGACCCAGCGCCAGCGTGCCAACCGCGAGGCCGGGCTCGGCGGTGCCGATCCGTCCGACGACCCACCCCTGATCGCCGGTGCCGACACCGACGACGAGTTCGGGAGCGACTGATGCAGACCCACACGCTGTCCGTCCTGGTCGAGAACCGGCCTGGTGTCCTGGCGCGGATCTCCGGGATGTTCTCCCGTCGCTCCTACAACATCCACTCGCTCGCGGTCGGGCCGACCGACGACGAGCGCGTGTCGCGCCTGACGATCGTGGTCGGCACCGACCCCGTGCACCTCGAACAGGTCATCAAGCAGCTGAACAAACTGGTCCACGTGCTCAAGATCATCGAGCTGGACCCCACCGAGTCGGTCCAGATGGAACTGCAGATGGTGAAGGTGTCCGCCGACGCCAGCCAGCGGGCCGACCTGTTCGCCCTGGCCGAGGTGTTCGGCGCCGAGGTGGTCGACGTCGACGCCGACACGGTGACGATCGCGATCGCCGGCAACACCGCCCGGCTCGGCCGGCTGGCACCGCTGCTGGAGGCCTACGGCATCCGCGAGATGGTCCGCTCGGGCACGGTCGCGATCGCCCGGGGGGACCGTTCGATCACCGATGGCTCCAGGCTGCGTCTCCAGCGCGTCGTCTGAGCGGGACCTCCGCTGCACACGTCCCGATGTCCTCGTCCCGACGTCCTCGTGGCGACGGCCTAGGCTCGGCCACCATGGACGACGACGCGACGGCTTCCGCCCCCCTCGAGCTCGACGGCTACTGGGCCGTGCTCCGGGGCGTGGTCAGCGGGATCTTCGAGGGCCTGCTGCGGTGGAGGCCGAGCGTGCGGGACGTCGAGCACGTCCCCGCGACGGGCGGCGCCGTCGTGACCTGGAACCACCACTCCTACACCGACTTCCTGTTCGTGGCCCTGGCGGTCGTGCGCGACCGCGGACGACCGGTCAGGATCCTGGGCAAGGCCGAGATCTGGGACAACCCGTTCACCCGCTTCTGGGCCCTGCGTGCCGGGGCCGTGCCGGTGTTCCGCTCACGGGCCGGCGGGGGGCGTGAGGCGCTGCGGGCGGCCATCGCCGCCCTGGAGAACGGCGACCTCGTGATGGTGGCCCCGGAGGAGACCATCTCGCAGTCCTTCGAGCTCCTGCCGTTCGCCCGTGGGGCCGCGATCATGGCCATCGCCGCCGACGTGCCGGTGGTCCCTGCCGCAAGTTGGGGCAGCCAGCGGTTCTGGACCAAGGGTCGGTCGGCCAGCCTGGTCACCGGCATCCCGGTCACGACCGCGTTCGGTGCCCCGATCGTGCCCGCCGAGGGCGAGGACGCCGACGCGCTGACCGCGCGGGTGCGCACGGCCACCGAGGAACTCCTCCACGAACTGCAGCGCGACTACCCCGACGCGCCCGAGCCGGGTGACGACTGGTGGCTGCCGCGCCGGCTGGGCGGGACCGCACCGGACCACGCCGGGGTCCTGGCCGAGCACGAACGCTGGCGCAGTCGCCGGATCGCGGACCGGCGCGGCTGATGGCCGGTGAACCGACGGGCCCGCGGGCCTCACTGCTGTACCGGACGGCTGCCGGGGCCGCCCTCGGCCTGTTCGCACTCCAGCGCTGGGACCTGCGCACGACCGGGCTCGACAACGTCCCCCGGACCGGTGGCGTGGTCGTCGCCGCCAACCACATGTCCTTCTGGGACTTCTTCCTGGTCGGGGCCGGTCCGTACCGCGCGTGGGGTCGTCCGGCGCGGATCCTCGCCAAGCAGTCGCTGTTCGACACCCCGGTGTTCGGGCCGATCATGCGCTCGGCCGGCCACATCCCGGTGCGGCGAGGTCGGGGCCGGGCTGCCTACACCGACGCCGTCGCCGCGCTCGGACGTGGCGAACTGGTGATGGTCCTGCCGGAGGCCACGATCTCGCCTGCTCTGGACCTGCTGGACTTCCGTGCCGGGGCCGCGCGGATGGCCATCGCGGCCGGCGTGCCACTGGTGCCGGCCATCTCGTGGGGCAGCCACCGCTTCCACACGGTCAAGCACGGGCCGACCCCGCGGTGGCGGCTTCCGGTGACGGTCGACTACGGCGAGCCGCTGCACCCCGGCCCCGACGACGATCCGCGGGAGGTCACCGCCGAGCTTCACGCCAGGATGCAGGTGATGTTCGACGCCGCCGTCCGGGACTACCCCGACGGCACACCCGCCGGGGCGTGGTGGGTCCCGGCCCGGTTCGGCGGCGGTGCCCCCACGCCCGAGCAGGCGGACGCGTACCTGGACGGCATCCGACGCGCCTGGCGCTGAAGGCGCGATGTCGGCCGGGGTGTCGCGTGGGTCGGGTACCCCTGTGGGCACCCGCACCCGAGGATCCCCCGATGCATGACCCCGACCTGGACATCCCGAGCCTCGCGCGCATCCACCGCCTGGCGTCCGAACGGGTGGCGCAACGCTGTGCCGTCGCGCCCAGTCCCGCCCTCGCGGACCGGATCAAGGACGTGGTGGCCCGGCTCGACCAGCTCGACGAGGTGCGGTCCGTCGGGGCCGGTGCGGCGATCGTGCAGCCGCGTCATCCGGGGTTCAACGACGGGCTGATCATCCCGGGCAGCCGGTTCCCGCTCGGCACCTCGATCGAGGCGGTCCGGTCCGCCGCGAGCCAGCGGGCACCACTCCACGGGACGTTGCGCGTCGCCGTGGTGCTGGTGGACTTCGACGACCGTCCCATGACCGCCGACGCCGACCACTTCGACGACCTGTTCTTCAGCGAGGGGGTGCTGCCGGACGGCTCGGTGCGCGAGTACTTCACCGAGGTGACCAACGGCCTGGTCGAGCTGACCGGCGAGGTGATCGGACCACTCCGGCTGCCCCGCGACCTCGCCACCTATGCCAACGGCCGGTCAGGCATCGGCACGTCGCTGCCCAACGCCCGCACGATGGCGCTGGACGCCGCCGTGAGCGCGGACCCGGGGATCGACTTCGCCCCCTACGACAACGACGACGACGGGTTCGTCGACGCCTACGTCGTCGTGCACGCGGGCAGCGGGGCCGAGGTCACGGGCTCGGTCGACGACATCTGGTCGCACAAGTGGGTGCTGCCGGCCGAGTACCGCACCGACACCACCAGCATCTTCGCCTACCTCACCGTCCCGGAGGATGCCCGGATCGGCGTGTGTGCACACGAGCTGGGGCACCTGCTGTTCGGGTTCCCCGACCTGTACGACACCGACAACACCTCGGAGGGCATCGGCGCCTGGTGCCTGATGGCCGGCGGCAGCTGGGGTGGCGGCGGCGACCGGCCGACGCACCCGTCGGCCTGGTGCAAGGTCCAGCAGGGCTGGGTGATGGTCGACAACGTCACGACCGACGGGCCGTTGACGATCGCCGACGTCAAGGACAGCCACACCGTGCACCGGCTGTGGCGCGACGGCGAGGTCGGCAAGGAGTACTTCCTGGTCGAGAATCGCCAGGCCGACCGCCGGGACGCCAGCCTCCCGGGTGGGGGACTGCTGATCTGGCACGTCGACGACGCCGTGCCCGACAACACCAACGAGACGCACTACCGGGTCGGCCTCGAGCAGGCCGACGGGGCCATGGACCTCGAACGCAACGCCAACCGTGGCGACGACGGGGACTGCTGGCCCGGCACCGCCGTGCGCCGCTCCTTCACGGCCGACAGCACGCCCGGCTCGCGCAGCCACGGCGGGATCGACACGGGCGTTCGGGTCACCGCGATCTCCGACCCCGGCCCGGTGATGACCGCCGACGTGCAGGTCCACGGCGACCAGGTGCAACCCGACGATCCCGACGGCCTCCCGACCACGGGGTGATCACCCCGTAGGATCGCGGGCAGGGTGGTCGCGAATGCTGTCGACGTGACACCGACCTGGCCGCCTCGGACGTGACGGGGAGGGCACGGGCATGGTGGAGGCACCCGACAACCGTGCACTGCTGCGGGGACGCCTCCGGTCGGTCGTCGCGCCGGAGGACGACGTGCCGACCGGCTGGCGGGCACTCGACGTCGAGGTGACCGACACCCGGGACGTGCCGGACCTGCCGAACCTGCTCGCACCGCTCACCGGGTCGTCGACCGTCGTGCTGGTGCCCCAGGACGACGTCCCGCCCGATGCGCTCGTCGTCGGCTGCGAGGTCGAGATGGTCGCACGTCGCGCCGGACCCCACCGCGTGCTGGCCGATCGGGCGACCCTCCGGGTGACCCCGCCGCCGGGGGAGGTGCCGTCGGGACCCTGATCGTCGCGGGCGACGATCAGGCCGTGGACTCCTCCAGGCGCGCGATGGCCGACGCGGTCGCGAGCGTGCGGCGGGCCTGCTCGACGTGCAGGTTCTCCACCATCCGCCCGTCGACCGTGACTACGCCCCGACCCTCGGCCTCGGCGGCGGTGAAGGCCGCGATCACCCGTTCGGCGTGGGTCACCTCGTCGGTGGAGGGGGCGAACGTGGTGTTGGCTCCCGCGAGCTGGCGGGGATGGACGAGGGTCTTGCCGTCGAAGCCCAGGTCGCGGCCCTGCCGGCACTCGGCCAGGAAGCCGTCGTCGTCCGACAGGTCGTTGAACACGCCGTCCAGCACGACCGTGCCCGTGGCACGTGCCGCCAGCACGACCAGGGACAGGGCCGTCACCAGCGGGGCGCGACCCGGGACGGCCTCGGCCCGCAGCTCCTTGAGCAGGTCGTTGGTGCCCAGCACGAAGGCGGCGAGCCGAGGGGACGCCTCGGCGATGTCGCGGGCGGCGAACACGCCGGCCGGCGTCTCGACCATCGCCCACACGGCCAGGTCGTCCGGTGCGCCCGCGGCCTCGAGCGCAGTGACCACGGCGACCACGTCGGCCGGCCCGTCGACCTTCGGCACCACCACGGCGTCGGCGCCCGAGGTCGCCACGGCGGCGACGTCGTCGTCGTGCCAGGCAGTGCCACGCGCGTTGACACGGATCGTGACCTCGCGGGGGCCGTAGCGGTCCGCGGCGGCTGCCTCGACCACCCGGTCGCGGGCGGCCGGCTTGGCGTCCGGTGCGACCGCGTCCTCGAGGTCGAGGATCAGTGCGTCCGCCGGCAGGGACGCGGCCTTGTCCAACGCCCGCTCGTTGGCACCCGGCATGTACAGCACGCTGCGCCGGGGTCGCCGGTCGTCGTCGCTCACAGCCCGTACTCCCGGGCCAGGTCCGGGTCACGCTCGGCCAGCTGGCGAGCCAGCGCCAGCACGACCTGGCACTGCTTGAAGGTGGCGTCGTCCTGCATCTTCCCGTCGATCATGACCGCGCCCGAGCCGTCGCCCATGGCCTCGACCACGCGCCGGGCCCAGGCGACCTCGTCCGGCTCCGGCGAGAACACCCGGGCCGCGATGTCGACCTGGACCGGGTGCAGCGTCCACGCCCCGACACATCCCAGCAGGTAGGCGTTGCGGAACTGGTCGGTGCAGGCCACCGTGTCGCGGATGTCGCCGAACGGACCGTAGAAGGGGAAGATCCCGGCCGTGACGCAGGCGTCGACCATCCGTGCGACGGTGGCGTGCCACAGGTCCTGCTGGGCGGTGGCCCGTTCGGCGTCGACATCGGGCTGGCCGTCGACGACCGGGGGGTCGCTGCGGACCAGGTAGCCCGGGTGGCCTCCACCGACACGGGTCGTCTTCATGCGCCGGTCGGCGGCGAGGTCGGCCGGCCCCAGGCTCATGCCCTGCATCCGTGGGCTGGCCAGGGCGATGTCGTCGACGGCGGCCACGCCCCGGGCGGTCTCGAGGATCGCGTGCACCAGGATCGGCCGCTCCAGGCCAGCCCTGGCCTCGAGCTGGGCCAGCAGCCGGTCGACGTAGTGGATGTCCTCGGGGCCCTCGACCTTGGGGACCATGACGACGTCGAGGCGGTCCCCGATCTCGCCGACCAGCGTGGTGAGGTCGTCCAGCACCCACGGCGAGTCCAGGGCGTTGACCCGGGTCCACAACTGCGTCCCGGGATGGTCGAAGTCACGTCCCACCTCGACCAGGCCCGCCCGGGCGGCCTCCTTGGACTCGGTCGGCACGGCGTCCTCGAGGTTGCCCAGGAGGATGTCGACCTGCCCCGCCATGTCGTCGACCTTGGCGACCATCCGAGGATTGGAGGGGTCGAAGAAGTGGATCATCCGCGACGGACGGGACGGGACCTCACTCAGCGGGTCGGGCGCCCCGATCGCCAGGGGGCGGAAGAAGTCCTTCGGTGGACGCATCGGCGGCTCCTGCACGGCACGGTCGGGCGCTCGGTCGGCAGCGCCAACGGTAGGCGGGCACCGGCACCTTCGGTGGCGGCGGGAGGACGGGTGGGCGCCTCCGGCCGGGTTGCTAGGTTGCCCGCGGGAGCAGGTGAACGCGCCGACCACACGAGAGGCACCCATGCCCACGGCAGACTTCGGTCGCTACCTCGACGACTTCACCGTCGGCGACGTCTACCGGCACTGGCCCGGCAAGACCATCACCCAGGCCGAGGACATCCTGTTCTGCTCGATCACGATGAACCAGCATCCGCTGCACAGTGACGACAACTACGCGGCCGCCGCCACCCCGCACGGCCGTGCCATGGTGGTGGGCAACCTCGTCTACTCGATCGTGCTGGGCCAGTCGGTGCCCGACGTGTCCGGCCGCGCGATCGCCAACCTGGAGATCGAGTCGCTCACGCACGCCAACCCGACCTTCCACGGCGACACCATCTACTCCCAGTCCGAGGTGCTCGAGGTCCGTGAGTCGCGCAGCAAGCCCGACCGGGGGATCGTGCGGGTGCGCACGATCGGCTACAACCAGGACGGCGTGGTGGTGTGCGAATTCACCCGGGTGGTGCTGGTGCCCCGCCGCGGCCACGGGTTCGACGGCCATCCGGGTCGACCCGACCCGGTCACCGCCTGACGACGGAAGGCGCGACGCATGGGGTTCCTCGACAAGGCGAAGCAGGCGGCCAGGGACGCGGCCGAGACGGCCCAGAAGGCGGCCACCGATGCCGCCGGCAAGGCCCAGGAGAAGTACCGCGAGCTGGAGGAGTCCGGCACGATCGACGAGTACCGGGCCAAGGCGGAGGACGGGATCAAGAAGGCCGGCGACGGCATCTCGCGGGCACTGTCCAGCGACGATCGCGCCACGTCGGACGCCCCACCGCGAACGCCCGGGTCCGGTCCCGCGGGACCGCCTCCGGCCCCGGGTGCCCCACCGGCGCCCCCGACCGCGCCGACCGCCCCACCCGCACCGTCGTCCGCGGGTGG
>NZ_JAHOPH010000044.1 GCF_019798055.1 Salsipaludibacter albus
CAACTACACCGGGCTGCCGATCCCGCTGGACGACCTTCACGCCGGCCGACCCCGGGTGGCGTGGGCGTGGGGGTCATGCCGCCACCCGGGGTCGGCCGGCGTGAAGGTCGTCCAGCGGGATCGGCAGCCCGGTGTAGTTGTCGGCGAAGGTCGCCCGCGCGTTGCGGGACGACGCGAGGTGGTCGAACTCGGCGGCCTGGATGCGGCGGTCGAACGGGCTTCGGTCGGGGAACCGGTGGGTCAGGGTGGTCAGCCACCACGAGAACCGGACGGCCTTCCACACGCGCGACAACGCGACGTCGGAGTAGGCGTCGACCGGGTCGTCGTCGCCCTCGTGGTAGTGCGCTCGCAAGGCCGCCGCGACCAGGACGACGTCCGAGACGGCCAGGTTGAGTCCCTTGGCCCCGGTCGGGGGCACCACGTGGGCGGCGTCCCCGGCCAGCAGCAGCCGGCCGTGGCGCATCGGCTCGGCGACGAAGCTGCGCAGCGGCGTGATCGACTTCTCGATCGAGGGGCCGGTCACCAGCCGCTCCGCGATCTCGTCGGGGAGGCGGTCGGCCAACTCGGTCCAGAACCGGTCGTCGGACCAATCGTCGACCCGGTCGTCGGCCTCGCACTGGACGTAGTAGCGGCTCAACATCGCGTGGCGCATCGAGCACAGGGCGAATCCGCGCTCGTGGCTGGCGTAGACCAACTCGTCGTCGACGGGCGGGGTCTCGGACAGGATTCCCAGCCATCCGAAGGGATAGGAATGCTCGAAGACCCGCTGGTCCGGGACGTGCCCACTGCTGACGCCGTGCGAGCCGTCACACCCGATCACCCAGTCACTGGTGATCTGCTGGCGGGTGCCGTCGTGCAGGAAGGTGACCCGTGGCCGGTCGGTGTCCAGGTCGTGGAGGTCCACCTCGTCGACGCGATCGAGGAAGGTGGTCCCGTCCACCTCCAGGGCGTCGTAGAGGTCGCGCTGCACCTCGGTCTGGCCCCACAGCATCACCCGTCGGTCGACCAGGTCGGCGAAGTCGATGCGCAGCCGGCCGTGGTCGAGGGCCAGTCCGACACCGTCGTGCGGGTCGCCTCCGCCGTCCTCCCGGGGCCGGTCCATCCGGCCGGCCAGGTCCGCGTCGCGCAGCACGCCCACCGTGCCGGCCTCGAGCACGCCGGCGCGGATGCGACCGAGCACGTAGTCCCGGCTGCGTCGCTCCAGCAGCACGCAGTCGATGCCCGCGCCCTGCAGCAGGTGTGCCAACAGCGACCCGGCGGGGCCGGCGCCGATGATCGTGACCCGGGTCCTCATGATGCGGCCCCGACACCCGACGGCTGCCGGCCGGTCCGCCCGGTCATCGCCATGGCCTGGGAGATGCCCTCGGCCGCCCGGAGCAGGGGCGGGACGATCTGCTCGTCCACGTCCTCGCGGCTGGTGCGGGCCGCGTGGGTCGACACGTTCACCGCGGCGACCACGTCGTCGGAGCCGTCGCGGATGGGCGCGGCGACCGAGCGAACGCCCAGCTCGAGTTCCTGGTCGACCAGGGCCCAGCCGCGTTCGCGGACCTCGGCGAGGCTGGCGCGGAGGTCGTCCAGGGTGTCGATCGTCCGGGGCGTCGTGCGGCGCCGATCGCTGTCCGACCACACCCGGGCCACGCGGTCGTCCGGCAGCCAGGCCAGCTGGGCCCGTCCGAGCGAGGTCTGGTAGGCCGAGAAGCGGGTCCCGAGGCCGATCGCGACGGTCATCAGGCGGTTGGCCTGCACGCGTGCGACGTACACGACCTCGGTGTCGTCGAGGACGGCGACCGAGGTGGACTCGCCGGTCGTCGCGGAGAGCTCGTCGAGGAACGGCTGGGCGAGCTGGGCGACCGACAACGAGGACAGGAACGCGAACCCCAGGTCCAGCACGCGGGCGGTCAGCTCGAAGTCGTTGCCGGAACGACGGGCCAGTCCCTCGCCCTCCAGGGTGTGGAGCAGTCGACGGGCGGTCGCCCGGCTGAGTCCGGTGGCCGTCGCGACCTCCGACACGCTCTGGCGGGGTGCCTGCTGGCCGAAGCTGCGGATCACGGCGAGGCCGCGCGCGAAGGACTGCACCGATTCCACCGGGCCCCCTTCTCCGCGTTGTTGACGTCGGTCGGCGAGCATCTATGCTGGTGTTCGCTCAACGAACGGTCGTTCGCTGTGCGAACATAGACGACGGGAGGGTGGGATGGCAAGCGATCGGGTCGGGTCCGGGGACGACGTTCGCCGGGCCCACGACGACCATCCCCCGTTCCGGTACCCGGACTACAAGTCGACCATGGCGCGCTCGCCCGAACGGGACATGGTGACGGTGCTGCGGACCCTGTCGGAGCGCACCGGTCCGGGACCGGCCTGGTCGGCCGTGGAGGACGACGACGCCGACCTGACGACCAACGCCGGCACGGGGGGTCGGGCCATCGGCGCGCGCATCGTCGTCACCGGTCGGGTGCTGGACGCCCACGGCGCCCCCGTCCCGGACACGTTGGTCGAGATCTGGCAGGCCAATGCCGCCGGGCGCTACACCCACTGGCGCGAGACCGAGTACGACGCCCCACTGGACCCCAACTTCCTTGGCGTCGGCCAGTGCCACACCGACGCCGATGGGATCTACGAGTTCCTGACCATCCGACCCGGGCCCTACCCGTGGGGCAACCACCCCAACGCCTGGCGCCCGGCCCACGTCCACCTGTCGCTGCTCGGGCCGGCGCTGGGGAGTCGGCTCGTGACCCAGCTGTACTTCGCCGGGGACCCGATGCTCGAGCTCGACCCGATCTACTGCTCGGCACCGCCGCACTCGCGTCACCGGATGCTGGCCCACTACGACCACGACGTGTCGGTCGAGAACTGGGCCACCGGGTGGCGCTTCGACATCGTGCTCGCGGGGGAGCACGCCACGCCGGGCGAGCGACAGGACGACTGATGGGACGACCACGTCGCACGCGCCAGACCCCGTCGCAGACCGTCGGCCCGTTCTTCGGGATGGCCCTGGGTCGCGAGGGCGACGAGGTGCTGGTCGACGACGACACCCCGGGGGAGCGGATCCGCCTCGAAGGCCGGCTCCTGGACGGCAACGGCGACCCGGTCGAGGACGGCCTGGTCGAGCTGTGGCAGGCCGACGCCTCCGGGCGCTACCGGCATCCCCTGGACGACTGGGACCCGCCGCCGTCGACCGGTGACGCCCGTGGCTTCACCGGGTTCGGGCGCTGCCCGACCGCCTTCGAGACCGGTGCGTGGGCCTTCGACACGATCCGGCCCGGTGCCGTCGCCGACCCGGCGGGGGGCATGCAGGCACCCCATCTCAACCTCGTCGTGCAGGCCCGTGGCATGCTGGACGCGCTGTTCACCCGGGTCTACCTCGACGACGAGCCGGCCAACGAGGCCGATCGCGTGCTGCAGTCCGTCCCGGCCGAACGCCGGGCCACGCTGGTCGCCACGCGCCAGGACGGCGACGACCCGCCGACCTTCGTCCTCGACCTCCACCTGCAGGGCCCCGACGAGACGGTCTTCCTGGACGTGTGACCCGCCAAGGACACTCGACACGACACTCGACGCCCCGACCTGACCCTCCCGCACCACCGAGCCGAGGACCGCATGGCGACCTTCCCCAGCCTGCACGACGCCGTCGCCGATGCCGTGCACGACGGCGACACGGTGGCGCTCGAGGGCTTCACGCACCTGATCCCGTTCGCGGCCGGCCACGAGATCATCCGCCAGGGCCGCCGCGACCTCACGCTCGTGCGGATGACCCCCGACCTGGTCCACGACCAGATGATCGGGATGGGGTGTGCGTCGAAGCTGGTGTTCTCGTGGGGCGGCAACCCCGGCGTGGGGTCCCTGCGACGGTTCCGCGACGCGGTGGAGCACGACTGGCCCGGTCCCGTGGAACTGGTCGAGCACGCCCATGCCGCGATGGCCAGCGCCTGGGAGGCGGGGGCCGCCGGGCTGCCCATGGCGGTCCTGCGGGCCTACACGGGGACGTCGCTGCCCGACGTGAACCCCGACATCGCCACGGTCACGTGCCCGTTCACGGGTGAGGAGCTGGCCGCCGTGCCGGCGCTGCGTCCCGACGTCGGGGTCGTGCATGCCCAGCGCGCCGACCGGGACGGCAACGTGCTGGTCGAGGGGATCATCGGGATCCAGAAGGAGGTCGTGCTGGCGTCGGACCGGTCGATCGTGACGGTCGAGGAGGTCGTCGACGACCTGGCCGCCCCCAGCCCGAACTCGACCGTGATCCCGGGCTGGGCCATCGACGCCGTCGTCGTCGCCCCGGGTGGCGCCGCACCGTCCTACACCCACGGCTACTACGACCGTGACAACGCCTTCTACCAGGCCTGGGACGAGATCTCGTCGGACCGTGACCGGTTCCTCGACTGGATGCAGGCCAACGTGATGGAGGCGGCATGAGCGCGCAGCAGGCCGATGGCGACGACACGTCGGGTGGGGACGGCCTCGACTGGACGACCTCGGAGATGATGACCATCGCCGCGTCGCGTGCGCTGGATCCGGACGACGTCTGCTTCGTCGGGATCGGGGCGCCGTCGGCGGCGTGCAACCTCGCGCGGCTGACCCGGGCCCCCGACCTGACCCTGATCTACGAGTCCGGGACGCTGGGGACCCGCCCCGAGGTGCTGCCGCTGTCGATCGGTGACGGCGAGCTGTCCGAGACGGCGGTGACCACGGTGTCGGTCCCGGAGATGTTCCGGTACTGGCTCCAGGGTGGCCACGTCGACGTCGGGTTCCTGGGCGCGGCCCAGCTGGACCGGTACGGCAACATCAACACCACGGTGATCGGGGACTGGGACGACCCGAAGGTCCGTCTCCCCGGAGCCGGCGGCGCGCCCGAGATCGCGTCGCAGTGCGGCAAGGTGTTCGTGACCCTGGCCCACTCGACCCGATCCATGGTCGAGCAGGTCGACTTCACGACGTCACTGGGCTTCGGACCCACCGGCACCGAGCGCGCGGCGCTGGGGGTCATGACCGCCGGGCCGGCCCTGGTGGTCACCGACCTGGCCATCCTCGAGCCCGACCCCGACGACCACGAGCTGGTCGTGACCGCGCTGCACCCGGGTGTGACCCGCGACCAGGTCGCCGCGGCCACCGGCTGGGCGGTGCGATTCGCCGACGACCTCGCCACCTCGCCCCCGCCGACCGCCGAGGAGCTGCAGGTGCTGCGCGACCTGCACGCCCGCACCGAGGCGGCACACGCCTGACCTTCGGTCAGGTTGGAGTTCCTCGCTGCGCTCGCAACTCCGGCCATCCTCCGGAGACGTCGGGGTGCGGTCACGGGGCGAGGGAGGTGGTGGCCAGTTCCGCGAGCAGGTGGGCGCCGTCCAGCAGCACGCCATCGTCGTAGGCCGCGTCGGGGGAGTGGTTGTCCGGTGCGGTGGTCGGGTCCCGGTCGGGCAGGCAGGCGCCCAGGAAGAGCATCGCACCCGGCACGGCCTGCAGCACCCGGGAGAAATCCTCGCTGCCGGTGACCGGGTCGGCGAGGTCGTGCCAGCGGCCCGGCGCCAGGCGGTCGACCACCGACCGCGCCATCTCGACCGCGTCGCGGTCGTTGGTCGTCACCGGGTAGAGCCGCTGGAAGTCGACCTCGACCTCCAGCCCGTGCGCCGCGGCCACGCCCCGACAGTGCGCGGTCACGGCCTCCTCCATGGTGTCCATCACGGCCGGGTCGAAGCAGCGGACGGTGGCGCCGAAGCGTGCGGTGGGGTGGGATGATGTTGGGGCGGGTCCCGGCGTGCAGCTCCCCGATGGTCAGGACCACCGGGTCGAACGGTGACGTGATCCGGCCGACCAGGGCATGCAGACCGGTGACCATCGCGGCCGTCGCCGGGACCGGGTCACGGGCCAGGTGCGGGGCGGAGCCGTGGCCACCGGTGCCGCTGACGGTCACGAACACGTCGCTGCAGGCGGCCAGCAGTGGTCCCGGGCGACTCGCCACGACGCCGGCCGGCAGCCGCCCGGACAGGACGTGGATCGCCCACGCCGCGTCGGCGCGACGCCCGGACGCGTCGAGCACGCCCTCGGCGATCATCTCCGCCGCCCCGTCGTCGCCCTCCTCGCCGGGCTGGAACATGAAGACGACGTCGCCGGGCAGCTCGTCGCGAGTTGCGGCCAGCAGGTGCGCCGCGCCGACCAGCATGGCGGTGTGGAGGTCGTGACCACAGGCGTGCATCACGCCGGGGACCTCCGAGCGCCACGGCACGTCGACGGCCTCCTCCAGTGGCAGGGCATCCATGTCCCCGCGCAGGAGCACCGTGCGGCGGTCCTCCGCAGGCGTCGACCCACCTCGCAGCACGGCGGTCACGGAGGTGGAGGACCGGCCGGTGCTGACCTCCAGGTCCAGCTCGGCCAACGCGTCCAGGACGGTCGTCTGGGTGCGGGGCAGGTGCAGGCCGAGCTCGGGGTGACGGTGGAGTTCGTGGCGCAAGTCGACCAGCAGGTCCTCCAGCGTGGTGTCGTCGGTCACGACGTTGCTCCTCGCGGTCCTGGTCCGTGCGGACGGACGACCACACTAGGCGCGCCGATCCTCCATATGATTGCAGAAGCAACGACATTGGAGCAGACCGTGGACGCCGAGAGCACCCAGGGCAGCTACGTCGAGGACGACTACGAGCGCGACACCGAGTACATCACCCGTCGGATCCTCGACGACCCCGACGCAGACTGGCCCGTCGAGGCCGGTCGCTACCGGCTCGCCGTGTCGCGGGCATGCCCGTGGGCCAACCGCACGATCATCGTGCGTCGACTGCTCGGGCTGGAGGACGCCCTGTCGATGGCCGTCGCCGGTCCGACCCACGACGCCGACTCGTGGACCTTCGACCTGGACCCGGGCGGCGTGGACCCGGTGCTGGGGATCCCCCGGCTCAAGGACGCCTACGAGGCCGCCTTCCCCGGCTACCCCAAGGGGATCACGGTCCCCGCGATCGTCGACGTCCCGACCGGGCAGGTCGTGACCAACGACTTCCGCCAGATCACCGTCGACATGAGCACCCAGTGGACGGCGCACCACCGCGAGGGCGCCCCGGACCTGTACCCCGAGGACCGTCGCGACGAGATCGAGTCCGTCGCCGAGAAGGTCTACAGGGACGTCAACAACGGGGTCTACAAGTGTGGGTTTGCCGGTCAGCAGTCCTCCTACGAGCGGGCGTACCACGACCTGTTCGACCGGCTCGACTGGCTGTCCGAGCGCCTGTCGTCCCAGCGGTACCTGGTGGGTGACACCATCACCGAGGCCGACGTCCGGCTGTTCACCACGCTGGCCCGCTTCGACCCGGTCTACCACGGCCACTTCAAGTGCAACCGCTCGAAGCTGGCGGAGATGCCGGTCCTGTGGGCCTACGCCCGCGACCTGTTCCAGACCCCCGGCTTCGGCGACACGATCGACTTCGACCACGTCAAGTCGCACTACTACGAGGTGCACCGCGACGTGAACCCGTCCGGCATCGTGCCGGTCGGTCCGAGCCTCCAGAATTGGGCGACGCCGCACCACCGCGAGGAGCTGGGTGGCCGACCGTTCGGCGACGGCACCCCGCCCGGCCCGCCGCGCGACGACGAGGTCGTCCCGGCCGAGCACAACCCCGCGCTGGCCCTGCTCCGTGACGGCGTCGAGTCCATGGTCGCCTGACCTCCCGAGGCTCCATCGGGGCGTTGCCAGCCGACTTGATCGGTCGCGAAGGCCTCGTTGGCGTCGGGGTGGACTGGCAGTGGCGTTGAAGGCCGAATCGTTCGGTCGCGAACGTCCTGCCGGCCCCGGGCCCCGTCCACGTGGGCGCTCCCGGCCGCACATGTCGGTCGCGAACGCCCGTCGGCCTCGAGGGGACCCGGGCAAGAGGCGTTGCCAGCCGACTGGATCGGTCGCGAAGGCCTTCCTCGACGCTGTTCCTGACGAATTTGGTCGTTTCCCTTGCATCCGAGTCACCTTCGTGGCAGAGTAGGAAACGGTTTCGAAAACGTTTACGTCCGACGAACCAAGGATGTCGGTGACACAGCAGGCTGATGCGGGCCGGACCGATCGGGTCACGATCGGGGACGTGGCGGAGCGCGCAGGGGTGTCGGTCGCGACCGTCTCGCGGGTCGTCAACGACCGGTACGGCGTCTCACGAGAGACCACCGAGCGGGTGCGCAAGGTCATCGACGAGCTCGGCTACGCGTCCAGCCTGGTGGCCCAGGGCATGCGAAGCCAGCGGACCGGGGTCATCGGCGTGCTGATGTCCCGGATCGAGCCCTTCGGGACCGAGATCCTCAAGGCGGTCTCCGAATCCCTGCAGGATTCGGGCCACGAACTGATCGTCTTCTGCCCCGCGTCCGAGCACGCCGAGGGGTGGGAGCGCCGGTCGCTCGCCCGCCTGGGCGACTCGCTCGTGGACGGCGCCCTGCTCGTGGCACCCACGGTGGTGGACGTGTCGACCGATCGCCCGCTGGTCGCGGTGGACCCGCACGTCGGGGCGTCCCACCTGTCGACGGTGTCCGCCGAGAACCACGAGGGGGCGCTGGCCGCGACCCGTCACCTCGTCGAGATCGGGCATCGCCGCATCGGCTTCCTCGGAGGACGCCAGGACCTGGAGTCCTCGCGCCAACGCGAGACGGGCTATCGCCGCGCCCTCATGGACGCGGGCATCGACTTCGATCCCACCCTGGTCCAGCACGGTGACTTCACCGAGGCGGGGGCCGTGGCGCCGGCGCGCCAGTTGCTCGCCCTGTCGGACCGTCCCACCGCGATCTTCGCGGCCAACGACCGGTCCGCGCTGAGCCTCGTCCGCACGGCCGACGAACTGGGCCTGCGGGTCCCCGACGACCTGTCCGTCGTCGGTTTCGACAACATTCCCGAGGCCGCCCAGGCCACCCCACCGCTGACCACGGTGGACCAGTCGCTGCATGCCCTCGGCCGAGCCGCCATCACCATGCTGCTCGAGCTCATCGACCGTGACGGACCGGGAGCCGAGGAGCCGGTCCACCACACCCTGCCGACCGAACTGGTGCTCCGACGATCCACGGCGCCACCTGGAAACCCCGACCGAACGGAACAACGATGAAGCACAGGAAAACCCGCACACTGCGCATGATGGTCGTGGCGGCCGTCGTCGCCCTGGCCGTCGCGTCCTGCGGCTCTGACGCGAGCCCCGACGACACCAGCTCCGACGCCGGCTCGGACACCAGCACCGAGGCGGCCACCGACGCTGCGACCTCCGACGCTGCGACGTCCGAAGGGGCCGAGGAGACCGCCGCCGAGTCCGGTGAGCCGGTCGAGATCGACTGGTGGCACATCCAGAACAACGACCCGGGGCTGGCCGACTGGCAGGCGATGGCCGATGCGTTCATGGCCGAGAACCCCAACGTGACCATCAACATCACCCCGATGGAGAACGAGGCGTTCAAGGCCGCGCTGCAGACCAACCTGCAGTCCGGTGACGTCCCGGACCTGTTCCAGTCGTGGGGTGGCGGCAGCCTGCGCCAGCAGGTCGAGGCCGGGCTGGTGCGTGACATCACGGACCTGTCCAGCGGATGGATCGACCAGCTGTCGCCCGCCACGACCGGCATCCACCAGGTCGACGGCGTCCAGTACGGCATCCCCTACAACGCCGGCGTGTTCGGGTTCTGGTACAACCAGGACCTGTGGACCGAGGCAGGACTCGACGCCCCCGCGGACACCTGGGAAGGGTTGCTCGAGCAGGTCCAGACCATCAAGGACGCCGGCATCACGCCGATCGCGGTGGGCGCCGGTGACAAGTGGCCCGCGCACTTCTACTACGGCTACCTGATGATCCGCGCCGGTGGCGAGGAGGCCATGAACGCGCTGGCCGAGACCAGCGACTTCACCGCCGACAACGTCATCACGGCCGGCGAGGAGGTCCTGCGCCTGGTCGAACTCGAACCGTTCCAGGACGGCTTCCTCGGTGCCGGTTGGGACGCCCCCGACGGCGAGTCCGGCACGATGGCCCGCGGTGACGCCGCGATGGACCTGATGGGCCAGTGGGCGCCCGGTGCGTTCAAGACCCAGGCTGGGGTCGAGCCCACCGACGACCTCCCCTTCGAGCTCAAGTGGGCGCCGTTCCCGACGCTGGAGGGTGGCGCCGGTGCGCCCGGCGAGGTCTTCGGCGGCGTCGACGGGTTCGTCGTCGGCAAGGACGCGCCCGACGAGGCGGTCGACTTCCTGGAGTTCCTCACCAACGAGGAGAACCAGGAGACCTGGGCAACCAGCAGTGGCCTCCCGGTCAACCCGGATGCCGTCGACGTCATCGAGGACCCGCAGATGCAGCAGGTGCTCGAGGCGCTGAACGGTGCCGATTTCCTGCAGATCGCGCTCGACCAGTACTTCTCGCCCGAGGTCGGCGCAGCCATCAACGACCAGACGGCGTTGCTCTTCGCCCAGGAGACGACGCCCGAGGAGGCCGGTCAGGCGATCACCCAGGTCGCCGGCGGCTGATCCAGCCGCCTCGTCATCGGGGGCCGTCCTGGTTCGGCCCCCGATGACGACGACCGCTTCGACGGCGGGCAGCACGAGGACGACCTCGTGGTGCCCGCACGTCCGAGGACGCCGACGGGAGCCCGCGTTCGTGGGCTCGCTGATGGGAGCTCGCTGATGGCCTCGACGACGACGCCACGAACCGGCCGGGGATCCGGGCGCCGGTCCGGGAACTCACGACATCCCGGTCGACCGCGCTGGCACACGATCGCGCTGCTGCTGTTGCCCGCGCTGGTGCTCTACGCCGTGTTCGTGCTCTACCCGATCGTGCAGAGCATGCGCTACAGCCTGTTCGACTGGAACGGCTTCGGCCCGCTGGACACCTTCATCGGGTTCGACAACTTCGCCCGGGCACTGGCCAGCGGCGAGTTCCGGGCCGCCGTCGGACACGTCACCTTCCTGATCGTGGCCTCCCTGGTCGTGCAGTTGCCGTTCGCGCTTGGCCTCGCGCTCCTGCTGAACAGCAAGATCAAGGGGCGGGCGCTCCTCCGGACCGTGTTCTTCGCCCCCTACGTGTTGTCGGAGGTCGTCACCGGGGTCGTGTGGCGCCAGATCCTGCGACCCGACGGACTGCTGGACCAGAGCCTGCAGGCCGTGGGGGGTGAGAGCCTGATCCAGGGCTGGCTGTCGGATCCCGACGTCGTCCTGGCCTCGCTGTTCTTCATCATCTCGTGGAAGTACTTCGGGTTGCACATGGTGCTGATGCTGGCCGGCCTGCAGGGCATCCCCAAGGACCTCACCGAGGCTGCCTCGATCGACGGGGCGTCGGCCTGGGAGTCGTTCCGATACGTCACCCTGCCGCTGCTCGGGCCGACCATCCGGGTGTCGGCCTTCCTGTCGGTGATCGGCTCCCTCCAGACCTTCGACATCGTCTGGGTGACGACCAAGGGAGGTCCCATCGGGGCGTCGTCGACGATGGCGACGTTCCTGTACGACCAGTTCCGGCGGAGCCTGTTCGGCTACGCCAGCGCGGTGTCCATCATCATCTTCATCCTGTGCCTGGTGGTCGCACTGTTCTACCAACGGCTGGTCCTGCGACAGGACGTCGAGGGGGTGGGCGCCGGTGCCTGAGTCCTCCACGACCCTCGACCAGCCCACCACCGCGGAGCCGGACGGGTGGCTCACGCCAGCCCGCCGTCGGCGACTCCTGAAGTTCCTGCTCTACGCCGTGGCGATCTTCGTCGGCCTCGTCATCGTGGTCCCCCTGTCGTTCGCCATCCTGGGTGGCTTCCGTTCCAACCAGCAACTCGTCGCCGCCCCGGTGGGGCTGCCCGACCCGTGGATCGTCGACAACTACCTGCGCCTGCTCCAGACCAGCAGCTTCTGGCAGCAGGTCTTCAACAGCACGCTCATCGCGGTGATCACGACCGCGGTGGTCCTGCCACTGTCGTCGTTGGCGGCCTTCGCCATCGCCCGGTTCCGGTTCCGGGGTCGCGAGCCGATCTACGGGCTGTTCACGCTCGGGCTGCTGTTCCCGGTCGCCGTGGCGATCCTGCCCCTGTTCGTCGTCCTGCGGCAGGTCGGGCTGCTGTCGAACCCGCTCGGCGTCGCCCTGCCGCAGGCCGCGTTCGGCCTCCCGGTCGCCATCATCGTCATGCGACCCTTCTTCCGGGCCATCCCCAACGAGTTGCACGACGCCGCCATGATCGACGGCTGTGGTCCGTGGCGGTTCTACTTCTCCGTCGTGCTGCCCCTGTCACGTCCAGTACTGTCCACCATCGCCATCCTGTCCATCGTGGGGAGCTGGAACGCCTTCCTGCTGCCCCTGCTGGTGTTGATCGAGCCGAGCCAGCACACGTTGCCGATCGGGGTGAACAACATCTCCACCCAGTTCGCGACCGACTACGCGACCGTGCTGGCCTACACCACGTTGTCCATGCTGCCTGCCCTGCTCTTCTACGCCGTCGCGGAGCGCCAGATCATCAGTGGACTCACCTCGGGAGCCGTGAAGGAGTGACCCGTGAGCTTCGCTGACTTCGCCGACGCCCCCTTCGCCGATCCCGGTCTCCCGGTCGACGAGCGGGTGGCTGACCTGTTGGCCCGCATGACGATCGACGAGAAGCTGGGCCAACTCGGCAGTGCGTGGGTGTTCCAACTCGCCGACGCCGAGGGGCTGGTGCCGGAGCGTGCCGAGGAGCACCTCCACCACGGCATCGGCCACGTCACGCGCATCAGCGGGGCCAGCAGCCTCACCGCGCGGGAGTCCGCCGACCTGGCCAACGACGTGCAGCGACACCTGCGGGACCGCACCCGGCTGGGCGTGCCCGCCATCGTCCACGAGGAGATCTGCTCGGGTTTCATGGCCCGCGACGCCACGATCTTTCCCCAGGCGATCGGGGTCGCGGCGACCTTCCGCCCCGAGCACAACCACGCCGTCGCCGAGGCGATCCGCCAGCAGATGCGTGGCGTGGGAGCCCACCACGGCCTGTCGCCGGTCCTCGACGTCTGTCGGGACCCGCGCTGGGGACGGCTGGAGGAGACCTACGGCGAGGACCCCTACCTCGTCAGCCGCATGGGCCTGGCCTTCGTCGAGGGACTCCAGGGCGAGGACCTGGCCGAGGGCGTCGTCGCCACTGCCAAGCACTTCGTGGGCTACGGCGCCTCGGAGGGCGGCATGAACTGGGCCCCGCCGCACATCGGCCCCCGGGAACTGCACGACGTCCACCTGCGGCCGTTCGAGCATGCGGTCCGCGAGGGCGGGCTGGCGTCGGTCATGAATGCCTACAATGAGCTCGACGGCGTGCCGTGCGGTGCGAACGAGTGGCTGCTCGACCACCTGCTGCGGGGGGACTGGGGGTTCGACGGCACGGTCGTCGCGGACTACTTCGCCGTCGACCAGTTGCGTGGCTACCACCGGGTGGCCGGCGACCAGGCCGGCGCGGCAGCCACCGCCCTGCGTGCCGGGATCGACGTCGAACTGCCGAACACGGACTGCTACGGCAAGCCCCTGCGGGAGGCGCTGTCGAACGGGTCGGTCGATCTCGACCTGGTCGACCGGTCCGTGGCACGGGTCCTGCGCTCGAAGTTCGCCCTCGGGCTGTTCGACGACCCGTTCGTGGACCCCGACCGCGTCGAGGTCCACACGCGCACGACCGAGCAGCGTGACCTGTCCACCGAGATCGCGCGCGACAGCCTGGTGCTGTTGCGCAACGACGGCGTGCTGCCCCTGGCCTCGCGTGGTTGCGTGGCGGTCATCGGCCCGAACGCCGACGACGCACGCGCGCTGCTCGGGGACTACAGCTACGTGGCCCACGTCGAGTCGCTGGTGGACCTGATGGACAGTGGCGAGAACGTCCTCGCGCTGCCGATCGAGGACGGCGTGGCGGTCGGCGACACCGTCGACCTCGGACACGTGACGTCCGTCCTCGCCGGTCTGCGCGACCAGCTCGAGGGCGTGGAGGTGACCCACGTGCGCGGCTGCGACGTGACCGGTGACGACCGGTCGGGGATCGCCGAAGCCGTGGTCGCCGCCGCCGCGGCCGACGTCGCCGTGCTGGTGATGGGCGAGAAGTCCGGTCTCACCGAGGACTGCACCAGTGGGGAGAGTCGTGACGTGACCTCGCTGGACCTGCCCGGTGTCCAGGAGGAGCTGGTCCTGGCCGTGGCCGAGACCGGGACGCCGGTGGTCCTGGTGATCGTCGGCGGACGGCCCGTGGGGTCGCCGGTCGTCCACGAGACCGCGGCGGCCGTGCTCCACGCGTGGCTGCCGGGGGAGCGTGGGGGCGTGGCCATCGCCGAGGCGCTGGTCGGGCAGCACAGCCCGGGAGGACGCCTCCCGGTCAGCTACCCCCGGACCGCCGGGCAGGTGCCGATCTACTACGGCCACAAGGTCTCCGGCGGGCGGTCCCACTGGAAGGGCGCGTACGTCGACTGTTCGAACGAGCCGCTGTACCCGTTCGGCCACGGGCTGACCTACAGCTCCTTCGAGGTGGAGCCGGCGCCCGTCGACCCCGTGGAGCGGGTGCCCGTGCTGTCGCCCGGCGAGGTCGTCGAGGTCGCCGCGGTCGTCACCAACGTCGGTGACCGCCGAGCCGACGAGGTGGTCCAGCTCTACTCGCGCGACCCCGTCGCGACGATCTCCCGTCCCGTGCTCGAGCTGCAGGGGTTCGCCCGGGTGACGCTGGATCCGGGTGAACGTCGTCGGGTCGGCTTCCACCTCCCGGTCGAGGCGCTCGGCTTCAGCGGTCCCGACCTGGACTACGTGCTGGAGCCGGGGGAGATCGAGCTGCTGCTGGGCACCTCGGCCGTGGACGTGGCGGTCGTGCGGCGGATCACCATCGCCGGCGACGACTTCGTGTCGGCGACCCGCCCCCTGGCCACCGACGTCACCATCGCCCCGGCCTGACGGAGACGCCGCCCGGCCAGCACGAGCTGTTCAGCCATCCGTCCACTCGTCGACCAGCAGCCCGTACACGACCTGGTCGATCCACTCGCCCCGCTTGTGGTGTGCGTGGCGGATGACGCCCTCCTGCGTCATCCCGACCCGCTCGACCAGGCGGCGCCCGCGGACGTTGTGCGTGAACACGTCGGCCTCCATCTTGTGGGCGTCCAGCGACGTGAAGCAGTACGCGAGCAGGCCGGACAGGCCCTCGGTCATGAGACCTCGTCCCCAGTACGGCCGGCCCAGCCAGTACCCGACGTCGGCCCTGCCGGGTGCGTCGCGCGGCCGCGTCCCCATGGCGCCGAGCACCTGGCCGGGCTGACCGGCGATCGACCCGTCGCGGTCACGAATCACCCAGTGGAACCCCCAGTCCTCCCACGTCGCGGTCCGACACTGCTCGACCCACCCCTCGACCTCGGCGAGGTCCTCCGGTCCGTCCCAGATGAGCGTCGCGGTGATCTCCTCGCGCAGGTCGCCCGCCAGGAGCCCGTGCAGTGGTGCCGCGTCCTCGGCGCGGGGGAGGTCGACGTGCAGGCGATCGGTCGTGAACTGGTGGTCGTTGGTGCTGGTCGGGTCCGGTCCCAGGCGTGGCATGGCGATCGACCCCCTGCATCGTCCCGAGTCGTGAGGTGTGGATGCCGCCCGACGATAGGTGATCCGGCCCCGCCCCACACGACCGGACCGAGGTCGTCAGGGTCCCACCGGCAGGCCCCGAGCGGTTGACACCCTCGGGCTCCATCGCTAGTTTGCAAGACATCGCAATCGATTGCAGCCTCCTTGCGGCTCGGTTTGACGGGAGGTCGGAACGGTGGACAGGAGCCCGATCGTGACCGCGGCACAGCCGGAGTTCGCCCAGACGTCCGTCCCGGCACCGGGCATCACCACCGTGGACTGGGAGGAACGGGTCGACCACGATCGCCTCCGCGCCCATCGCCTGTCACGAGCCCGCGCTGCCCTGGAGGACAGCGACCTCGGTGCGCTGCTGGTGTTCGAGTCGTCCAACGTGCGGTACCTGTCCAGCACCCACATCGGGACGTGGGGCTACAACAAGACCGAGCGGTGGGCCCTGCTCACGAGGACCGGTGAGCCGTGGATCTGGGACTTCGGGTCGGCGGCCACGAACCACCGGTTGTACTCGCCGTGGCTGGACCCCGACCAGTCGCGGGGCGGCAACACCGGCCTGCAGGGGGCGATCCACCCGGACAGCGGGCTGCCGACCGCCGCTGCCGGCGAGATCGCCGCCGTCCTGCGCGACGAGGGCGTGGCGGACATGCCGGTCGGCGTGGACGTCACGGAACTGCCGTTCCTGCGGGCGTTGGAGGCCGAGGGGCTCGACGTCCGCGACGGCCAGCAGGTCATGCTGGACGCTCGCGAGATCAAGAACGTCGACGAGATCCTGCTGCTGTCGCAGGCGGCGGCCATGGTGGACGGCGTCTACCACGACATCTACGAGGCACTCAAGCCGGGCATCCGCGAGAGCGACATCGTCGCGATGGCCACCAAGCGGCTCTACGAGATGGGCTCGGACCAGGTCGAGGCGATCAACGCCATCGCCGGCGAGCGGTGCAGTCCGCATCCGCACGTGTTCTCCGACCGGCTGATCCGGCCCGGTGACCAGGCCTACTTCGACATCATCCACGCCTTCAACGGCTACCGGACCTGTTACTACCGCACGTTCGCCGTCGGTCGGGCGACCCAGGCACACCGCGATGCCTACAGCAAGACGCGTGAGCTGATCGATGCGGCGATCGAGATGGTCAAGCCCGGCGTGGGGACCGACCAGATCGCGCGACTGTGGCCCGATGCCACCGAGTTCGGCTTCTCGTCGGAGATGGAGGCCTTCGGACTGCAGTTCGGACACGGGCTGGGCCTGGGGCTGCACGAACGACCGGTGATCTCGAAGCTCAACTCCCTGGAGAACCCCGTCGAGATCCGGGAGGGGATGGTCTTCGCGCTGGAGACGTTCTGGCCCGCATCCGACGGCCGCTCCGCCGCACGCATCGAGGAGGAGGTCGTCGTGACCTCCGACGGCGCGGAACTGCTCACGCTGTTCCCCGCCGAGGACCTCGTGGTCACCAACGCGTACTGAGGAGGACACGATGGTCCAGGCACGGTTTCCCGAGCCAGTCAGCGACGAGCTGCTGGACATCGAGGACAAGACCAGGCTCGAGCTGTACCGCCAGGTCGTGCGCCTGCGTCGCTTCGAGGAACGCGCGTACCGGCTGTTCATGGACGGCCTGGTGAAGGGCACGTCGCACCTGTCGCTGGGGATGGAGGCGATCGCCGCCGGCGTCGCCACCGCCATGCGTGAGGACGACTACACGTTCTGCACGTACCGCGGCCACGCCCACACGCTCGCGCGGGGTGTTCCCATGGATGCCGTGATGGGGGAGCTGCTCGGGCGCCAGAGCGGCGTGTGCGGGGGCAAGGGCGGCTCGATGCACCTGACCAGTGTCGAGCACGGCGTCATGGGCTCCTACGCGATCATCGGCGCGCACCTGGTGATCGCCAACGGCGCGGCGTGGTCGGCCAGTGAGCGGGGCACCGGCCAGGTGACGGTCGCGTTCTTCGGTGACGGCGCGACCAACATCGGCGCGTTCCACGAGGCGCTGAACTTCGCGAAGGTCTGGGAACTGCCGATCGTCTTCGTCTGCGAGAACAACCTGTGGATGGAGTACACGCCGATCGACAGTGTCACGGCCGTCGAGCATCCGGCCGCGGACCGTGCCTCGGCGTACGGGCTCGAGTCGATCATCGTGGACGGCAACGACCCCGACGCGGTCTACGACGTCGCGTCCCGGGCGATCGGGCGTGCCCGGTCGGGCGGGGGGCCCTCGATGATCGAGGCCAAGACCTACCGACACGGCGGTCACTCCCGGGCCGACCCCGGCACCTACCGCCCGGAGGAGGAGGTCGAGGCCTGGAAGGCCCGCGACCCGCTGGGCTACCGCGATCGCCTGCTCGCGCTGGGCATGGACGAGGCCGAGCTCGTCGCGATCGAGGACGAGGCCGACGCCGACATCGACGCGGCCAGCGAGGCGGCCAAGGCGGCCCCGCTGCCGGATCTCGAGGCGGCATACACCAACGTCTGGGCTGATGGAGGCTGGTCATGGCGGAACTGATCACGTACCGCGACGCGGTCAAGCGCGCCATCGCCCAGGAGATGCGGCGTGACGACAGCGTCTACCTGATCGGCGAGGACGTCGGCGACGCCGGGGGGGTGTTCAAGGCGACCAAGGGCCTGCTCGACGAGTTCGGACCGGTGCGCGTCCGCGACACGCCGATCTCGGAAGAGGCGATCCTCGGTGCGGCGATGGGGGCCGCGATGACCGGGTTGCGCCCGATCGCCGAGATCATGTTCTCGGACTTCCTGGCGACGTGCTGGGACCTCGTCGCCGTGGAGATGGCCAAGACCCGCTACATGACGGACGGACAGGTCACGCTGCCCCTGGTGATCCGCACGGCCAACGGCGGGGGCCTGCGCTTCGGTGCGCAACACTCCCAGGCAGTGGAGAACTGGGCGATGGCCGTCCCCGGCCTGAAGGTGGTGGCGCCGTCCAACCCCCACGACCTGATCGGCCTGTTCGCGGCCGCGGTGCGTGACGACGACCCGGTGCTCTTCTTCGAGCAGAAGTCGCTGTACCCGACGAAGGGCCACGTCGAGGAGGGCGAGATCGTCGAGGAGCTGGGCACGGCCAAGATCGTGCGCAGCGGCACCGACGTGACGATCGTCGCGCTCGCCTCGATGGTCCGTCGTGCCGAGCAGGCCGCCGACGAACTGGCCGAACAGGGCATCTCCGCCGAGGTGATCGACCTGCGGTCCCTGGTCCCCCTCGACGCGACCACGATCATCGAGTCGGTCGTCAAGACCAGCCGGCTGGTCACCGTCGAGGAGAACCCGCGTCTGTGTGGATGGGGATCCGAGGTCGTCTCGCTCGTCGCCGAGGAGGCCTTCTGGCACCTCGACGGTCCCCTCACCCGGGTCACGACCCCGCACATCCCGCTGCCGAGTGCGGACGCCCTCGAGGACGAGGTGCTCCCGTCGGTCCAGCGGATCGTCGACGGGTGCGTCAAGGCGGTCTCGTGACGGCACTTCCCCTGGACGTCGGCACCGACAGCTTCATCGGTGGCGCGTGGCGGCCGGCCACCGACGGCGCGACCTTCGAGGTGGTCGACCCGGCCACCACCGACGTCATCGCCACCGTGGCCGACGGGTCGGTGGAGGACGGCCTGGCTGCCGTGGCGGCAGCCGACGCCGCGGCGGCCGCGTGGGCGGCGACCGCGCCGCGGGAACGTGGCGAGGTGCTGCGTCGCACCTTCGCGCTCATGCAGGACCACCGCGACGAGCTCGCCGACCTGATCGTGCTCGAGAACGGCAAGTCGCGGGCCGACGCGCTCGGTGAGGTCGACTATGCCGCCGAGTTCTTCCGCTGGTTCTCCGAGGAGGCCGTGCGCACCCATGGGGGCATCGTGACGGCGCCGGACGGCACCAGGCGCATCCTGTCGCTCCTGCAGCCCGTCGGGGTGTCGCTGCTGGTGACGCCCTGGAACTTCCCGGCCGCGATGGCCACGCGCAAGATCGGCCCTGCCCTGGCCGCGGGTTGCACGGTCGTGCTCAAGCCGGCGGCCGAGACGCCCCTGACGGCCCTGGCGTTGGCCGGCCTGATGACCGAGGCCGGCGCGCCGGCCGGGGTGGTCAACGTGCTGGTGACCACCCGGTCGGCAGAGACCGTCGACGCGATGATCCACGACCCCCGGGTCCGCAAGTTGTCGTTCACCGGCTCGACCCGCGTCGGGCAGCTGCTCCTGCGCGCGGCCGCGGACCAGGTGCTCACGTGCTCCATGGAGCTCGGCGGCAACGGTCCGTTCGTGGTGTTCGCGGACGCCGACCTCGACGAGGCGATCGACGGTGCCATGGTCGCCAAGATGCGCAACGGCGGGGAGTCCTGCATCGCCGCGAACCGGTTCCTGGTGGAGCGCCGCATCGCGGACGAGTTCTCGACCCGGCTCGCCCGGCGCATGGCCGCACTGCGCCTGGGGCCGGGGCAGGATCCGGCGGCCGACGTGGGCCCGCTGATCAACCGCGCCGCGCAGCAGGACGTGGCGCGACTGGTCGACGCGAGTGTCGCCGCAGGGGCCCGTGTCCTGACCGGGGGGCGGCCCGCCGATCGTCCCGGATGGTTCTTCCAGCCCACGGTGCTGGCCGACCTCGACCCCTCGGACGAGCTGCTCGCCACCGAGATCTTCGGCCCGGTGGCCCCGGTGGTCGCCTTCGACGACGAGGCCGAGGCCGTGACCCGTGCCAACGACACGCCCTTCGGGTTGGCCGCCTACGTCTACACGGCGGACCTCGGCCGGGCCCTGCGCGTCGCCGAGGCGCTCGACGTCGGGATGGTCGGGGTGAACCGGGGCCTGATCTCGGATCCCGCGGCCCCGTTCGGCGGGGTCAAGCAGAGCGGGCTGGGGCGTGAGGGGGGCCACGACGGCCTGTTGGAGTTCCTCGAGACGAAGTACGTGGCGGTCGACTGGTGAGGGTGTCGCCGTGCCGGTGGGGCCCGTCGGTCGATCGCCTGTGCCACAATGCCGCCGGGTGGCCGTGAGCCAAGGCCACCGGTCGGTGGGGAAGGAACGACTGATGGTGGGCCAGAAACGCAAGGCGACGCTCAAGGACGTCGCCGCGGCGGCGGGCGTGCACGAATCGACGGTCTCGCGGTCGCTGAATCCCGAGAAACGCAACCTCGTCAACGCCGAGACGCGCGAACTCGTCCAGCGAGTCGCCGACGAGCTGCGCTACCGCCCGGACCGCGTCGCCAGCAGCCTGCGCCGCGGTCGCACGAACGTCATCGGCGTGGTCGTGGCCGACCTGGGCAACTCGTTCATCAGCCCGGTGCTGCGGGGGATCGAGAACGCGCTGAGTGGTCGTTGGGTGATGCCGCTGATGGCAGAGTCTCGGGACTCCCCGGACCGGCTGGCCCGGGTCTGCGAGGCGCTCGTCGACCGGCGAGTGGACGCGATCATCGCCACGGCCGGTCGGACCGGGGACCTGTCGACCCTGCGCGAGGTCGCCGCGCAGGTTCCGCTGGTCCTGGCCGTGCGTGCCCTTCCGCGCCTGGACGTGGCCACCGTGGCCCATGACGACGTGCTCGGTGGGCGACTCGCCGCAGAACACCTCGTCGAACTCGGCCACCAGCGCCTGGCCTCACTGGTCGGACCCGACGACATCTCGTCGTTCCGTCATCGCCGACGCGGCTTCTGGGAGGCGGCGGATGCCGCCGGGCTCGAGGTCCTCGAGATCTCCGACACGACCGTGCTCCCGACGGTCGACGAAGGCCGCCGGCTGATGGAGCTGCTGCTGGACGAACACGCTGACCAGCTGCCCACCGCGGTGTTCGTGCACAACGACGCGATGGCCGTGGGAGCGGTCGACGCGGCCAGGCAGGCCGGGCTCGTCTGCCCGGACGACATCTCGATCATCGGTTACAACGACAGTCCGCTCACGGCCTACCTGGCCCCACCGCTGACGACCGTCCACCTGCCGGCCTACGAGCTGGGTCGACTGGCGGCGGACACGGTCATCGGGATCCTGGACGAGCCCGACGTGACGCCACACACGGTGACGCTGCCGCCGCGCCTGGTCGTGCGCGAGTCCACCGCCCCGCCGTCGAGGTGACGGGCGACGCTCGGCCCCATCGCCCCGCGGGCACCGTGGCCTTCCTGGGCCTGGGCCGCATGGGGGCACCCATGGCCGCCAACGTCGCGGCCGCCGGCCATGACCTCGTCGTGCACAACCGCACGACCAGCGTCGCCGAACAGTTCGCCGCGCGGGTGGGCGCGACCGTCGCCGACAGCCCGCGGGCGGCAGCCGACGGTGCATCCGTGGTGATCACGATGCTTGCCAACGAGGAGGTCGTGCGCGCCGTGTTCGCCGGACCCGACGGGGTGCTGGCTGGCCTCGGTGCCGGTGCCGTGGTCGTCGACATGGGCACCACCGGACCCGCCGGGATCGCCGACCTCGAGTCCATGGTCGTGGCGGCGGGTGGGGTGCTGGTCGACGCACCCGTGTCCGGCAGCACGGGCGCGGCCGAGTCGGCGAGCCTGACGGCCATGGTGGGCGCGTCCGAGGAGGCCTTCGCGGTGGTCGAACCCGTGCTGCGGTCGATGGCGTCCTCGGTCCACCACCTCGGTGCGACCGGCGCCGGGTCGGTGGCCAAGCTCGCGGTCAACAACGTCATCTACGCGCTCGGCAACGCACTGTCCGAGTCGTTGGTGCTGGCCGAGGAAGCCGGGATCGAGCGGGGCCGGATCTACGACGTGTTCGAGGACAGCGCGATCGCTGCCCCGATGGTCGGCTACCGGCGGGACGCCTTCCTGGACCCGGAGGGCACGGCGCCCGCGTTCGCCACGACGCTGGCGCAGAAAGACCTCCGCCTCATCACGGAACTGGCCACCGAGCTGGGCGTGCCGGTCGAGCAGGCGGAGGCGAACCTCGCGTTGATGACCCGGGTCGTCGATGACGGACTGGGAGACCACGACATGGCCGACGTCGCCGTCCACCTGCGGCGGCGAGTCCAGGATCAGGGGAGTTCGTAGCCCGCCTCGTCCAGCGACGCGGCACCGCTGTAGCCCCAGACAGTCACCAGTGGCTCGGTCTCCGAGCCGTTCTCGAGTCCGTGGAACACGCCGGCAGGGACGAACACCACGTCACCGGCCGTCAGCCTGACCTGCTCGTCACCGATGTGCTTGATGGCGTGGCCCTGGACCACGTACTCCCACTCCTCGGCGTTGACGTGGCGGTGGATGTCGTGCCTGGAGCCGGGGCGCAGCATCGTGCGCCCGACCACGGTGGCCGTCGAACCGACCGTCTCGTCGGTCACCAGCCACCGCACCTCCATGTCGACCCACCCCTCGTCGGCGGTGAGTGACCCGTCGGGGTCCACGTCGAGGGCCCGCACGCGGTAGCGGTCCGCGGCGGTCAATGGATCACCATCCCACCGTCGATCTGGATCAGCTGGCCGGTCATGTAGTCGCTGTCGGCGCTGGCGAGGAACGACGCGGTGCCCACGATGTCATCGGGGTAGGAGTAGCGCTTCATCAGGATCATGTTCTCGGCGATGTCGTCCATCGACTCGCCCGCTTCGTCGAACTTGCCCATCTCGACCAGTTCTTTGTCCAGTTGCTCCCACATCTCGGTGCGCACGACCCCGGGTGCATAGCCGTTCACGGTGATCTTGTGCTCCCACAGGCCCTTCGCGCCGCCCTTGATCAGTCCGAGGACGGCGTGCTGGCTCATGCCGTACACGATGACGTCGTCGAAGGTGTCGCGTGACAGGATCGACCCGACGTTGATGATCTTGTACGGGTAGTCCTCGCGTGGACCCTGCTTCGCCATCTGCCGGGCGACCGCCTGCATGACGTTGAGCTTGCCCCACGCGTTGACGCCCATGATGAAGTCGTAGTTGTCCCTGGTGACGTCGAGGAACCACTTCGGCTTGTTGACACCCGCGTTGTTGAGGAGGACGTTGATCTCGCCGAAGGTCTCCACCGTGTGGTCGACCGCAGCCTGCGCGTCCTCCTCGCTGGTCACGTCGAGGCTGACGTGGGTCGCCTCGCCGCCGGCGTCCCGGATCTCCCGGGCCACTTCGGCGACGCCGTCGGTGTTGATGTCACCGAGGCAGACCTTGGCGCCCTGTGCCGCCCAGTCCCTGGCGACCGCCGCGCCCATGCCCTGGGCGGCGCCGGTGATCAGGGCGACCTTGCCGTCGAGTCGTGTGGGATCCATGCGTGTTCCTGCCTTCCTGTGCTGGTCGTCCAGCGTCGTTGGTCTCGGTCGTGACCGGCCATCGTGGCCGTTGGGGCCCGGGCGGCTGAGCCGCCCGGGCCGATGCCGTTCAACCCGGGCTGTTCACCACTCGGGCGCGACCTCGGGGTCGTCCGCGTTGTCCGCGGTCACGGGCACGTTGGGCATGAACTCGACGATCCGCTCCTCGGGGCCCTCCGTGAGCACCTGGTGGCCGATCACCGCGGCGTTCTCGCCGTCCCAGGAGGAGGACTGGAAGATGGTCCCGTCCAGCTCACCGGACACGACCAGCGGGTTGCCCAGCTCGGTGTTGCCGATCGAGGTGATGATCAGGTCCGCAGGATCGATGTCGCGGGCCTTGAGGGCGTCGATGGCACCGGCGACCATCGTGTCGTCGGCGGCGTACACGCCGTCGATGTTCTCCGGGCCGACCGACGTGATCATCTCGGAGGCGGCGATCTGCGACGTGTCCTTGTTCCAGTCGCCCGGCTGGCGGGCGAGGATCTCGACGTTCGGGCACTGCTCGTTGATCGTCTCCTCGAAGCCGGCTTCGCGGTCGATGGCCGTGGTGTTCCCGGTGAGGCCGTTGACCATGATGATCCCGACCTCCTCGCCACCGGCTTGCTCGCAGAACAGTTCGGCCGACGCGGCGCCCTGGCCGTAGGTGTCCGGCCCCGAGTACGCCTCGGTGAGTTCCTGGTCCTCCTGGAGGACGTCGGAGTTCGTCACCGTCACGGGGATCCCGGCCTGGTTCGCGGCGGTGAGGCAGGGCCGCACGGTGTCGGCCACCGCCGGCCACAGGATGATCAGGTCGGGCTGGGCAGCGACGGCCACCTCACACTCACTGGCCTGCTTGTCGGCGTCGTACTGCGAGTTCGTGATCGTCAGGTTCATGCCCAGTTCGGCGGCCGCCTCCTCGAAGGGTGGCAGGTAGGTCGTGCCGTAGGGTTGGTCGTTGCCCTGGGGCAGCAGCGCGTACACCTCGTAGTCGCCCTCACCGGCCGCCGCGGTGCCACCGTCCTCCGAGCCGGCGTCCGTGCTCTCGGCCGTGGTCTCGGCGGCGGTGTCGCCCGAGGTCGGGTCGGCCGCCGTGTCGCCGTCGTCGCCGCCACAGGCCGCGAGCGCCAGCGCTCCGGCCAGGACGAGCCCGGCAAGTCGGATGTGTCGGATCCTCATGTTCGTGTGCTCCATGTGTCGTGGTCTTCGGGTGGTGGGCGTGCCGTTGCCGGCACGTGTCGTTGCTCGGGCCGTCGGGGTGGACGGTGGGGGTGGACC
>NZ_JAHOPH010000045.1 GCF_019798055.1 Salsipaludibacter albus
AGGCCGGGCGTCGGGACCGCCCATCGACCGGCCAGCACCGTGGCGGTGGCGACCACCGCGGCCACCACGTCGTCGCCCGCGGGCGTGGACCCGGGTCCGTACCCCAGGAGCCGTGCCAGGTCCCGGTCGACCTCGCCCGCACCGCCACCGCCCGTGACCACGTCGGCGAGGCGCGCAGCACCGGCCACCAGCCGTGGATCCGGGTCGGGCCAGGCGGTCGGCAGGGGACGTGCCCCGGTCACGCCCAGCGATCCGAGCCGGGCACGCACGACGACGGGACCGGCCGGGCCCGGGACCGGCCGGGCGCGTCGCCATCGCCGGACGGCCAGCGACCAGTCCCCGGCCGTGAGGCGCCCGGCACCGAGCGTGACCGGCTGGCCGGGCGCCATGCGGGCGAGCACGTCGGGATCCGCCACCTCGAGGCCGTTGGGCAGGCCGACGGCCTCCGCGGTCTCGATGGCCATGACGCCACGGCGAGACGACGTCCCGTCGACGGACGTCGGGCGGAGGTCCACGGCCACGTAGGCCGCCCGTGGCGTGACCCCCAGGACGTGGCCGGTGCGCCGGGTCGTCCCGAGTCGTGGACGGAGCCAGGCACTCGCGACGACGGGCAGCGGGCGCGTCATCCGTCAGGCCGGTCGTCGGGGACGACCCGCGTGCCGGCCTCGCCGTGCACCACCGCGGCCGCCTCGTCGAGCGCGCCGATCGACGCCGGCGCGTCCGACGCGGCGACGAAGCGACACACGGCGTCGACCTTCGGCCCCATCGACCCGGCCCGGAACTGTCCGTCGTCGGCGTGGGCCCGCATCTCCGACAGGGTCACCCGGCCGAGCCAGTGTTCGTCGGGGGTGCCGAAGTCGACGGCGACGCCACGCACGTCCGTCAGGACGACCAGGCCGTCGGCATCGAGTTCGTGGGCGAGCAGGGCAGCCCCCAGGTCCTTGTCGATGACGGCCTCGATGCCCTCGAGCCGATCCCCACGACGTGCCATCGGGATGCCACCGCCCCCGTTGGCGATCACGATCGCACCCTGGTCGCGCAGCAGCCGGATGGCGGGGAGGTCGAGTGACTCGCGGGGCCGGGGTGAGGGGACCAGCCGTCGCCATCCGCGGTCGCCCTGTGGCCCGTAGACGTGCCCGTCGGTCGCCGCACGATCCTCGGCCTCCTCGGCGGTGAACCACGGTCCCACCGGCTTGGTCGGCTCCGCGAAGGCCGGGTCGTCGTCGTCGACCCGGACCCGCGACACCAGCGGCACGACCGGTCGGTCGACCCCGCGGACCCGCAGGTGGTGTTCCAGTGCGGTGGCGGCGACGAAGCCGATCGTGGCCTGGGTGTTGGCGACGCACCAGTCCAGCGGCACCGCCGGCACGACGTCGCGCGCCATCTCGTTCTTGATCAGGATCGCGCCGACCTGGGGGCCGTTGCCGTGGGTCAGCACCACGTCGACGCCCTCGGCGACCAGGCCTGCCACCTGGCCCATCGACGACCACAGGTTGCGGGTCTGCTCGGCGGCGGAGCCCGAGCCCCCGGACGGGGAGATGGCGTTGCCGCCCAGCGCGATCACCACCAGTCGTGCCACCGTCACTCCCCTCGCCGTCGCGGTCCCCGGGCCGTCGACGGTGCCGGACCCCGACGGTGGGGTCCCTCCACTCTAGGGTCCGTGCACTCCGGGCCTCAGCGACCGAGGTCCTGCAGGCGCTCGAGGTCCTCGGTCCAGGTCGCCACCGCGCGCTCGCGCTCGGCACCGGCCTCCTCGGCGTCGCGGTCGGCCGTGTCCAGGCGCTCCCGGATCCGCTCCACCTCCGCACCCAGTTCCCGGTCACGCCCGGCGGCGTCCTGCACCGCCCGCAACTCCAGCGTCCGACGCACGACGCTCCGGTCCGACGCGTCCTCCTTCGCACGCTGGTGCGCCTCCTCCCCGGACCGCTTCGCGACCTGCGCCAGGGCCGACACCAGCGCCTGCACACCCTGGTCGAGGACCTCGTCCGGGCGCGTGTCGGACCGGCCACCGACCTCGTCGGGAATGGTCAGGACCGTGCCCGGCCGAAGGTCGTCGAGGTCGACGTTCGGATTGGCCCGCCGGATCGCCTCGACCTGGGCGTCGGTCAGCCGGGCGTTGCCGCGTCGGCCGAGGATGCGTGTCGCGAGCTCGGCCAGGGTGCGTTCGTCGTGCACGATCACGGTGCGCATCGTCGGTCTCCTCGTGTCGGGTCGTCAGCTGACGTTGGGATTCAGGGTGTCCCAGGGACCGGGCAGTCCGGCACCGGACGACCCCAGGTGGGTACCGCCGGGGGCGAGGTTGCCGACGGCCGCGATGCGGTCCTCGCGGGTGACCAGCACGATCGACGCCTCGGGCCCGCGCACGCGGTTCGTGGACGCGGTCACGCTCGACCCGCCGACCGCCAGCCCGACGAACTGCCCGTCGGACTGGTCGCACTGGTTGGCGTCCACGACGGCGTCGCCGGACACGCTGACCAGCCCGGCCGGCAGGAGCCCGCCGCCGGCGAGGTGGTTGTCGCTGACCGTGACGTGCTCGCCGGCCTGGTCGACGAGGCGGGCCCAGCCGTCGGTGAGCACGACCGCGCCCCGGTCGATCGCCACCGTGTGTCGCCGACCGGCCCGGACGGACTCGCGGCGCGAGAACAGCAGCGCCTGGGTGGCCGGAGTCACCAGCAGGGCCACCCATCGGGCCTGTGGCGGTGGCTCGGCGCCGTCGTGGAAGCGCACCGTGTTCTCGTGCAGGCCCGCGGCGGCGAACGGCCCCACGACGACGATCCCCGCGGCGAGTCCGACGAACGGCTCGCGGGGCCCCACCCGATCGACCCGGTTGCCACTGACCCGGACGTCGCGGCTGCCCGTGACCAGCACGCCCGCCCGCAGGATCCCCTCGACCTGCTCGACGCCCACGTCGGTCACGACGTTGTCGGTGACGACGACCGTGCCGGCACCGGTCACGCCGATCCCCCACGCCGTGCGGCGGTCGTCACCCAGTCCCGCGACCTCGCGGACCCGGTTGCCCGTGACCGACAGGTCCTCGGCGCGACCACGGGCGCTGACCGTGATCCCGGCACCCACCCGGGCCACCACGTTGTCGGTGACCGCCAGCGACACGACCGGGGTGCGCAGCGAGATCCCCTCGCCAGCCATCTCGGCCACGCGATTGCCCGCGACCACGACGTCGCCCGGCGGGAGGTCGAACCGTCCCGGCACCAGCACGATCCCGTCGGTGCCCCGCTCACCGACCCCGGTCACGACGTTGTCGGTGATCCGGGCCCGACCCCCCGCGACGATGCCGCCACCGAAGGTCCCCACCACGTTGCCCGTGATCGCCAGGGTCGCGTCGGGCCACACCGCCCCGGGCGCGACGATCCCGACGCCGTCGCCGACCAGCACGTCGTTGTCGGCCACCCGGGTCGAGCCGACGTGGATCGACCCGGCACCCAGGTCCACGCCCACGTCGCCGCCGAGCAGGTTGTCGACCACGTCCAGGCCGGCCGACAGCACGCCGACCTCGGCATCACCGCCCCGCACGGCACGCTGGGCGACCAGCAGGTTGTCCTGCAGGCTGACCCACGCCTGCACGCCGGTCAGCTGCACGGCCGCGGCCTCCACGTCGTCGGAGCCGTAGGACAGGATCGCGGTCTCGCGCAGGCGTCCGCGCAGGACGTTGCGCCACCGGATCGCGGCCGACGACTCGACGCCCGAGACGATCGCGAGGCGCTCGATCGTCAGGTCGATGGCCGAGGTCGTGGTGATGGCGGTTCCCCGGGCGACGAGGATGGTCGCCAGGCCCTGGCCACGGATGCGCACGGCCCGTGCCCCGTCCAGGTTGACGCCGTCGCCCAGGTCGTAGACGCCGACCGCCAGGCAGATCGTCCCGCCCGTCTCGCGCACCAGGTCGACGGCCATCTGGAGGGTGAGCTCGCCGCTGGCGTGCGACGTCGGCGTGACACACACCGTGCAGTCCCCGCAGTCGTCGCCACCACCCGTCGCGATCGGCGGCCACAGCCGACGGCAGTCGGTCTGGCTGTCGTCGAAGGTCACGGTGGCGAGTCGGGCGTAGTGGTGGTGGATGCCCAACGGCGGGGCGTTGTCCAGTTCCTCGACCGACGTGTCGGCGGTCCGGGCCGCCACGATCCAGTGGTCGCCACTGCGGAACCCGGCCCCGGCCAGTGCCGGGTCGCCGGACAGGTCGAACGACACGACGATGCCGTGCTCGAGCACCACCCGGGTGGTGGCCATGGCCGGCACCCCGACCAGCCCGCCGTCGTCGTCGACGTTGCCGACGGTCGCACCCGCCGCCGTGCGCACCGGGCCGGACTGGTCCCAGCGGCGCACCCGCAGGTGGCGGGCGGCGACCTCGACGTCGTCGGCCGGCTGCAGGTCGCCGGGCAGGGCGTCGTCGAAGGTGATCGTGCGGGCCGCGTCGTCCACCGTCACCCGACGCATCACCCCGGGTCGCTGGTCGAGCTCGCGGTGGTCGTCGAGGACCTCGACCCAGTCACCGGTCGACACGCGCAACACGTCGTCCCGGCCGACCGTGGCCAGCCGCAGCACGGTCGACGACACCACCTCGACCACCGGCATCGCCACCGAGGCGTTGTCCCGTGACCACTTGAAGGTGGCCGTCCCGGGTGCGCCGCCGTCGTGCACCTCGACCCGGTAGGACTGGTTCTCCAGCCCGCGGTAGCCACCGGTCGGGGGCAGCGCACACGGGTCGTCGTCGTCCTCGACCGGCACCGTCGTGACCGACAGCCGGCCGGCGGACGGGCGGATCGTGTCGGCCCAGGCCTCGGGGAGGTCGTCGTCGGCCGCGCCGCAACCACCCGACCCGACGTCCGGCAGGACCCGCACCTGCCACACGACCTGTCGGCGGGCCGTGCTGTCCACGCCGACCGCCACCTCCACCAGGTCGGGGTCCTCGACGTGGGTGACCTCGCGTTCCCAGACGTCGAGGTAGACCAGGTGCGGGCCCCCGGCGGGCAACTCGTCGGGGTTCGGCCAGGACGGCTGGGTGTGGTAGGTCGTCTCGACCAGGCCGTGGACCTCGTCCAGCACCGGGTCGAAGCCGTCCTCGTCCAGCCCGGCCTCCTCCCGTTCCTCGGGGGTGAGGTCGGCGCGCACCCGGCCGTGGTTCTCGGCCAGGAGCCCGTCGACGTACATCCGGCCCCGGCCGATCACCAGGTCGTCGGGCTGCGTGCTGATCCGGAAGCCGTCCGGGGTCTGGCGCGGCACCCACGACGACCCGGCGTGATCGGGGTCGGGTCCGAACGAGGTCAGGTCCACGGTCTCGGCGCGCAGGCGCCGGTCGACGATCGCCACGAGGTCGTTGAAGTCCGCGTCGAGCAGCACCCGACCTTGCTGCAGGGTGACCCCCGCGAAGTCGCGCAGTGCGTCGAAGCGGACGCGTGAGATGTCGGCACCCATTGGCTGGCTCCCGTCAGGTGGCGTGGAAGAACCCGGCGTCGAGCCCGAAGCGCAGGTACTCGTCCAGCCGGATCCGCAGGTTGGTCTCGCGTTGTGGTGCGTACAGCTCGTGGGTCACGCCCATCTCGCCCTCGTCGTCGGCCCCACGACGGATCGCGTCGTGCGTGGTCGCCCGCAGCTGCAGGTGGCCGGGGTCGCCGTACTGCAGGGAGGTGTGGTGCGGGACGGTCCCGGCCGGCACCTCCTCGCGTGGCACGCAGCGGTGGCGACGCCCGACACGTGCGTCCTGGGGCAGTGACGAGAACCGCACGCACCCGACCTGGCGTCGCTGGGCCCACACCGCGGCCAGGGCCGGGTCGCCCGGGGGGCGCGCGGCCAGCATGATCGAGTTCGACACGTCCAGTCGCGTGGCATGGACCTTGCCGACGACGGTGCAGGCCTCCAGCGTCAGGTGTCCACCGGGGACGAGTCCGTCACCGGTCTCGCGACCGGCCGCGTCCGTCACGGTCCGCTGGCCTCCGCCCGGCGGCGCGTCGCGCCCGCAGAAGGCCACCTCGGTCGCCGCGGTCGCATCGATCACGCTGTCCACGGCGGTGACCTCGGTGTCCTCGACGGCCACGATCGGCCCGACGACACAGTGGTCCAACACCACGTCGACGAACGGGTGCAGGACGACCAGGCTGGCCCGCCCCGGGGCGCCGGGCCCCCCGTCGGCCGTGCGCGTCAGGCCGGGGACCAGCGTGCAGTGGCGCAGCACGAGGGTGCGGACCGCGCTGTCGGCGACCTCGTCGATCACCAACGGCGCCCCGGCCACCACCAGGCCCTCCAGCTCGAGCGTGGTGTCGGGGTCCAGCACCAGGCTGGCGTGGCCACCGCTGCGCGACAGCAGGGGTCGGCGTCGATTGGCCGAGCGCACGACCACGTGGTCCAGCGACGCGTCCGGTGCGGGGGTCGACGCCGTGATGGTCCCCGGCAGGGTGTAGTGGTCGTCGTCGACCACCTCGACCACGCCACCCGCGGCGACCGTGTTCAGCGCGGCCACCAGCGAACCCCCGCCCACGACCGTGGTCACGGTCTCGAACGTGCGGCGGGACGACGACCGGTCGTAGCCACCACCCCCGACCAGCACGGCCATGCCGTGGTGGAACGTGGCCAGCAGGCGGGTGTCGTCCGCCGGCGGGTCACCGATGGCGAGCCGCCCGCGGACCGGGTCGATGGCGACGTCCGGCTCGCCGGGGCCGGGCTCGTGGAACCACGTGCCGGGGTCGCCGGGGTCGTCCGCGAGATCGCAGATCCGCACGTCGCCGAGGTCGACCTCGGTGACGTCGTCCCCGGTGGCGCGCTCGACCAGCAGCGAGGCACCCGCACCCCAGTACTCGCCGACGTGGGTGGCCAGCCAGCGACGGGGCAACGGCATCGGCACGTCGGCGGGGCCGGCGAGGTGGGTGATGTCCTGCTCGGTCCTGCCGGTGGCGAACAGTGGCTGGTCGGCGCCCAGGGGGTCGAACCGCCAGCGACGACGGGAGCCGTCGGCCGCGACCAGCGGGCTGCGGACCGACTCGACGGGGTGCACGCGCCACAGGAAGATCCCCACGTTCGGGATGTTGTGTCGTCCGGTCCCGGTCGTGATCCGCCGGACGTCGACGGTGTGGGCGAGGTCGTCGAACGCACCCGCCTGGAAGGTGCCGCCCAGCTCGAGCCGATCGGCGCCGCGGAGGTCGGCGGTGGCCCGGGCATGGCCACGCACGTGGTTCATGTACTGGGTCGTGGCCAGCAGTTCGAAGAACTCCACGGCCCGGGCGGGCCAGCCGGTCACGTCACGGGCGAGCTGCTCCAGCATCGACGCCGTGCCCTTGCGACGTCGGTACGAGATCGTGTTGGCGACCTCGGCCCGCGGCGAGGCGACGGCCGGCACCACGCCGTGCAGGATCCGGTAGCCGACCAGGTCGCCGACGTACGGGGCGACCCAGGGTGCCGCCGTCTCGATGAACTGGTCGTCGTGGAACTGCTCGATGCCCTCGGCCACCACGTTGACCTGCTCGGTGACGACGTCGAGCAGTTCGCGCAGCGTCCCGTCGGTGTCGGCCAGCCGGTACAGCGCGGGCAGCAGTGCGAGCAGTTCGTCGGTCGTGTACAGCCCCGTACGCCCGCTCACGACACCACCTCCAGGGTGTCGAAGGGCTCGTCAGCGACGACCAACAGCCCAGCCGGGAGCACCGTGGTCGGCGATCCCACTGCCGGCTGCCGGGGCACCAGGCGGTCCGCCAGCAGGCAGGGCGGCAGCGGCAGGCCGGGTGCGTACAGGCGGTCCAGGTCCAGGCCGACCACGCCCGGGACCTCGTGGGCGACGGCCACGACCTCCGAGGCGTGCACCGGGTCGAGGAGGTCGCGCGCGTCGAACCCGAACGCCGTCCGGACGGCCTCGGTGATGCCGGCCAGCACCAGGTCGGGGTCGTGGTCGTCGGCGACCGTCACGCGCAGGGAGAGGCGGAACGTGTCGAGCCGCTGCGCGACGACCTGCAGTGCGACCTGGGGGTCGCCGTGCTCGCGCAATGCCGTCGCCAGGTCGGCCAGCCGCTGCGTCGCGTCGCCGGTCCCCGGGGTCGGCGCGACCGTCACGACGATGGTCCGACCGGTGGCGAGTGACAGCACCGTGGCGTGGGCCTTGCTGATCCCCGGCCAGGCGGCGGCCTCGTCCTGGTAGTCCAGCAGGGACACGACCCGTCCCAGGGTGCGCACGCGCAGGGGGATCGCCCGGCGAGCGTCCTCCGGTGCCTCCGGGTCCACGCCACCCGCGGCGGCCACCGGGTTGGCGACGCCCTTCAGCCCGAGCGGGCGGTCGAGCAGTTGGGCGAGCTGGCCGGCGGCGACGTTGCCGGCCGTGCCCAGGCCCTTGCGGTAGGTCGCGCGGACGTTGTTCGTGCCGGTCGGCAGTCGCGCCCCGTGCCGACCGTCGCCGAAGGTGACGATCCGGTCGCCGTGCTCGTCGACGGTGCTGGTGTAGGCGTGGTCGGCGGCGTCGGTGTCGTACAGCGTGGCGGCCTCGTCCCAGGCGACGTCATTGACCCGCACCACCAGGGTGGACGCCACGCCCGGACCGGTCGCATCGGCACCGGTCGCCGACACGTGGGTCAGGGGACCGTGCGAGAGGGCGAAGCGCTGGAAGGTCGCGTTGCCCAGCCCGGCACCGAGGACCTCGTCCACGGTCTCGCCGTGGGTCGCCGGCGCGACGTTGCCGTGGACGACCACCGTCGCGCGCACCCAGTCGTCCTCGAGGTCGTCGACCAGCGTGAGGGCGAAGTGGCCGTCACCGGCCGAGCTGACGGCCTCGACCACGCCCAGCTCCGCCCCGGTGGTCCCCGCGATCGTCGAACCGGCCACGACGACCGGCGCACCCGGCGCGAGCGAGCCCGCCTCCGCGACCACGACGACGGTGTCGCCCGCGACCGGGGAGTGGTCTGGCGCCGGCGCCACGGTGAGCTGCTCCGGCACGGCGTACGCGACGACCTCGCGCACGTCGGTCGCGTCGTCGAACGACGAGTAGTCGTCTCCCGCGAGCGTCACCCGGGTGACCTGGCCCGACACGGCGAACGCCGCCCGGGACAGGCCGACGGACGTGGTCACGCGGAACAGTCCGCGGGAGCCGTCCGGGGCGTCGTCGAGGACCATCCACCGGTCCGCGGCGATGTCGTCGTGCGCGCCGTCGAGGTCGATCACGTCGCCCGTGACCGGCGTGACCTCGTAGTCCGGCCACTGGCTCGGGGGTGTGTCCTGCCCCGAGTAGTCCTTGCGGAAGTCGATCGACATCGCCCTCCACTCGGGGGCGTTGTGACCGAACACGCGCAGGCGCTTGCGGAAGACGTGGACCTGCACGACCGCGCCGGACGCCCCGAGGGAGGTCAAGGCGCCGTCCCAGGTGACCTGCGTGCGGTCCGCTGCCGGATCCGGCAGCACGTCGCTGACGAGCCGTGCGGCCCAGTTGTCGTCGGTCTCGCCACGGACGAACAGCAACATGTCGCCGGCCGTCACCCCGGTCGCGACCCCCTCGAGGAAGACCGCCGTGTCGGCGCTGGACACCTCCGCCGGGAGCGTCGTGGCTGCGGGCATGGCGTTCAGCTCCGGACGCGCCGTCAACTCCGCGACGGTCTCGAACGTCTGCGGCTGCTCGTCGGGGCCGGGGATGCTCTGGACCCGGGTGCCGACCGGGACCACGACGCTGGACGGGGTGACCGGCGGCGCGACGCCCGGATCACGGCCCGCTGCGGCCGGGACGCCCGGGGGCGGCTGGACGGCGAAGGCGAGATGGGTCGCGGCTGCGACCCCCGGGGCCATCCGGTGGCCGACCAGGCGTCCCAGTTCCTGCAGGGAGCGGCGGTCGACGGCCGTGCGCAGCCACGACTCCTGGGCGAGGCGCTCGGTGTGGAAGGTCAGCACGTCCGCCACCACCGCCCAGGCGTCGAGCAGCGCGATCGTGGGGTCGTCGGGGTCGCGGGTGGTCAGCCCTCCGAGGGCCGGCCGATCCGGGTCGGTCAGCGCAGCCACCATCGAGTCGAGGAACCGTGGATGGGTGCCGACCCGGTAGGCGACGGCGGACAGCCCCGGCCGGTTGTGGACCTCGGCCGGCGTGCGCGACGTGACGCCGTCGCAGCAGCCACAGGTGCATGCGCTCACGTCCCACCCCCCGTCTCGACCACGAGCCGACCCCGCTCCGGGAAGTTCGGGTCGGCGTCGAGGCGGGCGACCTCGAGCCGTCCGAGGGTGATCACGCCGGCGTCGACGGCGCTGGTGCCGGGCTCACGCAGCCGTGCGAAGCGCGTGACCGTGACCGACTGGACGCCGGGCACCGCCTGGGCCGCGGCGACGATCGTCGACAGGTGCACGGACTGGCCGAACGTGAAGCGGTCGGGGTGGAACAGTCCGAGCGTGCCGTCGGCGCGTCGGCGGCTCGACAGCACGTCGAGCACCGCCGTGCGCACGTCGGACCGGAAGTGCTCCGGCTCGACGCACACGTGCAGTCCGACGTCCAGTGCCGCGAAGACCGGTCCGTCCACCTCGAGGTCCTGGCCGGCCAGCCGGAACGGCTCGAGGTGGCGCCGCACGTCGGCCTCGAAGGCGGTGTCGACCGGGCCGCCACCGACCCGGTCGGTGGTCACGAACACGGTGTGCCACGACCCCGTCCACCGGAACGTCGCCGCGGCTCGCTGCACCTGCGGGTGGTCACCGGCCGTGTCGACCCAGTCGTCGACCGTGACGGCGCGCTGCTGGACCAGGAAGGCCTCGGGGGCGTCGCGCCGGATCGCGTCCGCGGGCTGCGGCGGCCGACCACCTCCTGCCGCCACCCGGTTGGTGACCCCGGTCACGACGGTGCCGTCGGTGGCGACGTGGGCCAGCGCGTCGGCGCCGAGGTTGCCGGCCCGGGGGTCCCCCACCCGGTAGGTGGCGGTGAAGCCCGTGCCGGGCTCCGGTCGCCGACCGTGGACCCCGTCCCCGAACCGCAGGGTCGCCTCGCGGTCGTGCTCGAGCTCGACGACGAACTCGCGGGCATCACCACTGCTGGCCAGCAGGTCCGGACGCGGGTGCCAGGTGGTGTCGCCGCCGGTCGTGCTGGCGGTGGCGGTGGCCGCCGCCTCGGCCAGCAGCACGACCGTCGTCCCGTCGCTGACCGACCACGCACCGGTGCCACCCCGCAGCACCGGCGTGCCGGCCGCGAACGTGAAGCCCAGGCCACCGAGCCACCCCTGCAGTGCCGGGCCGAGCAGCGTTCCGGCCAGCTCGGCCGCCACGTCCGCCGGAAGCGGGAGCTCGGCGACGAACCGGTCGGGCGAGGGACCGACGTGGACCAGCGGACGCTCGGCCAGGCGAGGCCGGTACCGCACCGGCACCGGGGTCGACGTCGTCGTGGCGCAGTGGTCGGCGCGGCCACCCGAGATCGCCAGGACGGGGGACGGCACCACGCCGAGTTCCTCGTCGACGACGGTGCGGCCGTGGTCGGCGAGGACCACGTTGCCGAACGCCCGGGCCATCGGCCCCGGGTGGTCGGGCACCGACAGGCACAGGGGGACCGGCAACGCGTCCGCGTCGTCCCACGTGATCTCGGTGACGTCCCGGGCGTCGTCGTCCGGCGGGTCGGCGAACAGGCCCCCGGACGGGTCGCTGGACGACACGACGTGGGTCAGCCGCACGGCGACCCGCCTGGCCGGGTCGGCGTCGTCGGGGTCGCCGGTGCGGGGTCCCGCCACCTCGGCCAGCACCAGCACGTCGCCGGCCCTCAGGGCCGGGTGGTGGCCGACCAGGGTCGCGGCCGTGGACCCGACCGGCAGGCAACAGTCGCGGTCGCCCCACGTCCAGAAGTCGAGCTCGGCGAGGGAGCCATGGGCCACGAGGTCGTGCATGGTCTCGAAGGTCTCCGCACCGAAGGTGAGCGCCTCGCGGTGCTCGGGCCCGTCCACGGGGAACGTCGGCGGCAGGTGCGGCACGCGCGTCAGCAGCGTGGTGCCGGCCGGCACGAGCGCACCCTCGCCGTCCACCGCCACGTGTGCCCACACCCGGGCGTTGGCCCCCTCGTCCACGCGGAAGTCGACCAGGCGGGCGTGGCGACGCAGCGAGGTCCGGCGCCGGGCGGTCTGCAGCCACGCCTCGGTCGCGACGGCGTCCTGGCGGTACGACAGTTCGTCGCCGAGCCATGCCAGCAGCTCGACCAGGGTGACGCCGACGTCGGCCGGGCTGCGCTCGGTCCAGTCCGGTGCCAGCAGGCTCATCCGGTCCAGCATCAGCCGTCGGAACGTGTCGAAGTCCTTGGCGAGGTAGTCGATCTGCGGGACCGGGTCCTCGACCGGCGGACACACGTCGTGGACCCGGCAGTCGGCATCGGCGGTGCACTCGACCTTGAACGACAGCGGCACCGACGCCAGCAGCGGGTCCCAGCCCGCCGGGGGGACGGTCGTCCCGGCACCGGCGACGATCGACAACGTGTAGGTGGAGAAGTCCCCCCGGTCGGTCGTGCGCACGACCACGACCTCGTCGGGGTCCCGCAGGTCGGCCACGATCGCCGGGTCCTCCCCGGCGGGCAGGGCGGTGGCCGGCGCGACCCAGTCGACGTCGACCTCGGGGACGCGGTCGCCACCGGTGATCGTCACGTTGGCCGGTCCGAGGCCGGGGTCGGCGGCCAGCAATCGCACGAGCAGGGTCCGCTGCCGCAGCGGGTCGGTGTCCGTGGCGGGCTGGAAGACCTCGACCCACTCGATGCCGTTGAGCACGCCGGCGGCCCGCACGGCGGCCAGGCGCCGTGGCTCGCAGCAGGTGTGGCGGATCGTCACGGTGCCGCCCTCCGGACCTCGGTGGTGGCGGCCTCGCCCGTCCTGGTCGTCACGTAGCGCACGGTGACGGCCAGCGTGCCGTCGTCGTGGCGGACCTCGACGGCGTCGACCGCGATCCGGTCCCCCAGCCACTGCTGCAGGGCCGCCTGCACCAGCACCTGGGTGGTCGCGGCCACCTCCGGACCGGCCGGCTCGAACGGCAGGCCCAGCAGCCCACTGCCGAAGTCCGGACGCATCACCCGTTCGCCCGGTGCGGTCAGGACCACCTGGCGCACGAGGTCGGCGAGGTGGTCACGGTCGTCGGTCAGGGCCGTGCGGCCCCGCCCGTCGACCTGCCAGGGATGGTCCACGTTCATGTCACCACCACCCGTGGCTGGGCCGTCACCGGCAGCAGCGGCGTGCCGGTCGGCACGCAGGTCGAGGCCCCGGCCATCGACGCGACGGGCACGCCACCGGCCAGGACCCGCACGGCGCCCGTCACCCACTGCCCGGTCACGCAGGGGGGTGCCGACCCCGTGAGCGCGCACCCGGTCACCGCCCACGGCGGCGCCGTCGTGACGATCGGCTGGCCCGACACCGTGACACGCGGGAAGGGCGCCGTGGGCGTGGCCGGGCCGGCATGGCTGCAGGTGACCACGGCGCCGAGGTGCAGGGCAGGTGCTGGCATGGCTACACCACCGTCAGTGCGCCGACGTTGACGTCGACGGTCGGTCCGACCAGGTTGATCGTGGCCCCCTTGCCGTTGGTGATCACGATGCCGACGTCGCTGACCGAGATCATGGCGCCGGTCGTGGTCTGCAGCAGGATCCCGCCGCTGGGACCGGGGACGTCGCTGATCGTGAGCCCGTTCTTGAGCGTCGTCTGGATCGTCACGCCGTTGATGGCCGGCGGCACCGCTCGGGCCATCACCGGCACCTCGGCGGCGGTCCCCCAGTAGCCACCCACCCAGATCGGCCGGTCGGGATCCCCCTGCTCGAACTCGATCCACACCCCGGAACCGACCTGCGGGACGGTGAACATGCCCGTGTTGATGCCCGCGCCCGGCAGGCAGGGCATCGCCCACGACGTCGGGGCGATGCCGGAGACGTCCGGGACGATCGCCTGGATCCGCCCGATCTGCATCGGGTCGACGTTGGTGACGACCGTCCCGCGGTACTTGCCGTAGTAGCGCCGGCGGCGGGCGTCGGAGTCGGGGACGGCGGTGTCGGTGGCGGTCACGTGGGCACCTTCGGGGTGGTGGACAACAGGGCGTTGCGGGCGAGCGAGAACGACTGGGTGAACGAGCCCCGGCGCAGCGTGGAGGTGACCGACGTGACGTAGTGCAGGCCGTCGAACGCCTCGCCGGCACCACGGACCCCGACCAGCCGGCGGGGTCGCAGGACCCGGCCGTACCGGACGACGTCGAGCGTCCCGTCGCCGAAGACGCTGTCGCCGTGCCGGGACGCGTGGGCCAGCCCGGTCATCGCCGCGGCTGCCGGGTCGAGCTTGGCGGTGTCGTTGAGCATCGTGATCCTGGGCGGCAACGGTGGCACCACGCCCAGCGGGGGGTTGAGCGGCGTCACGTCGGGGATCGGGACCGGGATCGGGGCCTTGCTGGCCGGCTCCTGGATCATCACGACCGGCAGCTCCTTGGCCTCCTTGTCGAACCGGAACGACAACCGGTCGACGTTGCGGTGCGGCCCGTCCAGGGCCGCGTCGAGCGCCTTCTGTGGGGCGCCGACCCGGATCTCGGGTCCCCAGTAGGCCCTCGAGACGCCCGGGACCGGGCCGGGGTCGAGGTGGAACACGTAGCCCGCCTCGGTGGCCAGGGCCGTGATGTAGGCGCGGTCCGTGCCCTGGTGTCGTGGGATCCGGTCGATCGGGATCGGCAGGTCCGGGATGATGCTCGGGATGACCAGCGGCACGATCCCGAGTGCGGCGTACTTCGCCAGTGCGGCCAGCACCCGCACCGACGCCGGCATGGCGGGATACGGCAGGCCGTCCAGCGGCACGACGTCCATGACCGCCGTGAGGTCCTTGCCACGCACGGTCAGCGTGGACGTGGGCCCGCCGTCGGACGAGACCTCGTGGTGGGTCATCACGCCGTCGACCAGCACGGTCGAGTCACCACCCACCGTGACCGCGATCACCACGCGCAGGATCGGGATCGAGGCGCCACCGGTGAGCAGGAACATGGTGTGCAGGGGCGACCGGTTGGACACCCGGAACGCCAGCTCGAAGCCGTCCTGGGTCCCGCCGGCACCGGCACGGACCGTCACCGCCTCGACCGCCTCGACCACCTCGCGTGGTGCCGGGACCGGGACGGCCGGACCGACGAACAGCTGGAGGCGGACCGCGTCACGCATCGTCGCCCCCCGGGACGCCCTCGGCCAGGGTGATCCGCAGCCACGCCCCGACCGTGTCGGTCAGCGCCCGCGGGTCCACCACGCCGTTGGCGTCGGCCAGCCGCCACCACAGGCGGGGGTCGCCGAGGTGGTCACGGGCCAGCAGGTCCCGTCGGTCGCCCTCCCGGGTGCGGACCTCGCCCAGCGCCGAGAACCGGTCGGGGCGAGGGACCAGTCGCCGGTCGAGGTACGGGATCGGGTCACGCCCGTCGCCGGGGTCGTGTGCGCGCACGGGCGTGTCGGCGTAGCGACTCGTGGGCGGGTAGGACGTCGTCGGGATCGCCCCGCTCGACAGCAACTCCTGCAGCGGATCGGTCATCGTGGTCCTCCGCTCATGGCAGCCGCTCGATGCCCAGGGTCGACAGCGCGCCGGTGCCGAGCCGTGCGGCGAGGGCCTCCTTCGTGCGCAGGTGCGCCATGAACAGCGTCCCGCCCCGGTGGTCGAACCCCAGGTCGTCGACCGACAGCACCCGCAGGCCCAGCGCGACGGTCGCCCGGATCGGGTTGAGGTTGACGTCGAAGGCGTCCTCGGTGACCGTCAGGTCGGTGACCCGGACGGGGACGACCCGTTGGCGACTCCACACGAACAACGTCAGGGGGGCCTCCAGCGGGAGGATCTCCAGCACGCCCGAGTCGGCCAGCGCGTCGTTGGCCTGCAGGTCGTCGGCCCGGGGATGGACCATGGCCTCGAGCGCAGCGAGCTGGGGATGGATCCCGAGCTCGACGACGTCGGCGTTGGCCTCGGGGTCGGCCAGTGCGTCGGTCGCGTCCAGCTCGGCCTCCAGCTGGATCGTCTCGATGCCGGCACCCCGCAGGCGCAACGCCTGGGACCGGTCACCACCCTCCTCGCCGGCGGCCTGGACCTTGACCGTGCGGGTCAGCGTCTCGGGGTTGTACTGCAGGGCGATCACGGACCGGACCGCGGCGGTGGACGGGTCCACCTGCACCAGGCCGCCCTTGACGAGTCGTGGCGAGATCACGGCGCACCCCCGCCCGGTGCCGGCGTCGGCACGGTCACCTGCAGGACCCGGTGCCCCCAGTCCGCCTCGCTCGAGAACGTGTCGCGGTCCCGCCGGACGTCCCGCACCGGGTCGGAGCTCTGCGGGTTCGCACCCGAGTACTGGTGGCCGATCAGCCAGGCACCGCCACCCGCGTCGTAGAGCCGCCGCATGATCGCGACCTTGCGGTCGCGCGACAGGACCGCACCCGGCTGGCGCTCGGCCTCCGTCAACTGCGACCGGGCCTCGACCCCACCCGCCATGGCCCGGTCCCAGATCTCCACGGCCATGTCGTCGAAGGCACGCGCCTTCCGGCCGGTCGTGCCGACGTCGGCCGTGGTGGCCACCCCCGGGACGTTGAACCGACGTGGCACCCAGCGCTGCTCGTAGCCCACCACCTGCTGGCCCCGTGCACCGCCGGCCGCGGCGCCGAGCCCGGTGAGGAAGTCCGTCCCGCTGGTGGGGGCGTCGGCGTGCTGGCCGGGCTCGCTCGTGGCGGCGCCGAGCCGACACGCGTGCAGCTCGATGGTCGTGGAGCCGTCGAAGCGGGTCTGGCTCTGGAGGGTGGCGCGGGTGCGGGCCCGCGCGGCCGCGACGGACTCGACCTGGGCGATCGTGTACCAGGACGTGCCGAACTTGACCTGGTGGGTCGGCTCGATCGTGCCGTGGGCGAAGATGTCGATGCGGCGCACCATGCGGTCCGGGGCCGCGGCCTCGATGGCGTCGAACAGGGCCGCGGGGCTCCCCACGTCGGTGACCTGCTGCACCGTGTCGCCGTCCGGGACCTGCGAGAAGTACAGCTCGGCGTAGCGGGTCGCGTTGACGATGAAGGCATCACCGACCTCCTTGGGTGCGGCGATCAGGACGAGGTTCACCCGACCGCTGGATGCGGCTGCGGACCGGGCGGCCTCGACCGCGGCCACGTAGGACTGCTGCAGCGCCGCCTGCCGGTCCGCGTCCCCGCCGAGGTCCGCCTCGATGATCCGTCGGGAGTTCTCGTAGGTCTCGCCGAGCCCGTCCAGCACGTTCCGGAGCCGCGCCGGGTCGAGCCGACCCGAGCCCCCGGGCGCGGCAATGTCGGGCGCGCCCCGCGAGTCCGGGCGCGCCGAGGCGTCCCCACCCGGGTCGGTCGGGCGGTCCGGCCCGGGCACGTCGGCGACGCGCGCGACCGTGCGCCAGTGATCGGCGGCGCTGCGCAGGTACCGGATGGCCGCGTCGACGAAGGACTGCCGGTCCGCGGTGGTGGCTGTCGCCGTCGTCGCCCCGCCGCGTGGTTCGCGTCGGACGGTGGCGATCGCCCCGGGAACGTCCTCACCACGCTGTTGGACGACGTGGGCCAGCTCGTGGGCGAGCAGGTGGGGAGCGGTGGCATCGCTGCCGACCCCCAGCACGATGTCGTCCCCGACGGTGAACGCGCGCGCGGCGACCCGTTCCGCGGCGGCGTTGGCCCGGGCGTCGTCGTGCAGGCGAACGGCGGAGAAGTCGTGGCCGAAGCGGGCCTCCATCGTGGCCCGGAACCGGTCGTCGAGGGGGCGCCCGCTGCCGGCGAAGCCGTCGTCGACGTGTGCGGCGCCCGGTCCGTGGTCGTCGGCCGTGGTGTCGGTGGCGCGCTGGACGGGCGGCGCCGATTCGTCGGACTTCCTCTCACCGGCCCGGGGGGACAGGTCGAGCTTCATGACCGGCACGCCGAGCGGGTGCCGGGTGGTCATCTGGCGGACCGCGTAGTCGATCGCGGCCTCGCTGAGCTGCTGTTCCTCGGCGGCCGAGCGTTTCGGCACGAGCGGACTCTGCTCGGCCTTCTCGGGCGAGGGTCGTCGCGGCTTCTCCTTGGCCTTCGGCTTGAAGGTGATCGTCAGTCCGACGAACGTCGGGGCGTTCAGCGGCCCCTCGACCTTGACGTCGGCGGACAGGCCCGGCGTGATCCGGTCCAGCGGGATGGTCGGTGGCTGGAAGGGCAGCTCCTTGCCCGCCAGCGCCAGGCCGGTCACGCCCCCGGCGATCGCGGTCGCGCCGATCGCGATCCCGGCGGGCGAGGTCGCGAAGTTCGTGACCTTCTTCACCTCCGGCGACTCCAGCACCTGCTTCTGCAGCGCCTTGCCGGCCTCGGTCTTGAGCAGGGCCTCCCCGGTCTTCTTCGCGGCCTCCTCGTACTCCTTGCGGTCGGGGTCCTTCGGCGCCGTGTCCTTGGACTTCTCGGGGCCCGGGCCGTCCTGGCGCTGCACGCCGGAGCCCGGCGGTGACGTGGCCAGTGACCAGTCCCCCACGGAGCCGCCGGACACGACGACGTCGGCGGCCCGGTCGGCCTCGCGCTCGGCGGCGTCGCCGGGGCGGCTGACGGGTCGGGCGACCCCCTGGTCGGGCACGGCCGAGGAACGGGTGCCGGTCACGAGGCCACCTCCCCGCGGCCCGGCCCCGAGGGGCGACCGGGGCGCTGCACGGCCCCGACGACGGCGGTGGCCACCCGGTCGGCGAGGGCCGACGATCCCGACCCCCCGGGTGCGTCCTCCGTGGAGACGTCGACCGGCCCGACGGCCCGGACCCGGCCCGGCGTCGGTGGGCCGGTGGTGCCGTCGGCCCACTGCGTGGCCGCGCGTTCCAGCGCGTCCCGGAGGTCGCGCTCGAAGGTGCGCGCGTCGGCCCGGCTCGTCCCGTGGACGACCAGGCGGTCGATCACCACCTCGATGCGGGCACGTCGGCTCATGCCAGCACCGCCCGGTCGTGGTCGGTCAGCACCCGGTCGTGCTTGGCCGCCTCGAGTCGCGCAGCCCGGCGCAGGTGGTCCGGGGTGATCGCGGTGCCGTCCTCGGCCGCGGCGAACGCCGCCGCCAGGGCGATCGACGCGATCGCGCCACCGGTCAGCGCCATGCCCGACAGTCGACCGGGATCGACCCCCTCGAGCGGGGCGCCCGGGGGGAACACCCGCCGCCAGATCTCCGCCCGCTCGTGCTGGCCGGGGAACGGGAACCCCAGCACCACGGTGAGCCGGCGCAGGAACGCCTTGTCGACGTTGGACTTCAGGTTGGTCGTCAGGATCGCCAGCCCGCGGTAGGTCTCCATCCGCTGGAGCAGGTGGGCGACCTCGAGGTTGGCGTAGCGGTCCTGGCCGTCACGCACCTCGCCGCGGCGGCCGAACAGCGCGTCGGCCTCGTCGAACAGGAGCACGACGCCACCGGCCTCGGCGGCGTCGAAGATCCGTGACACGTTCTTCTCGGTCTCGCCGATGTACTTGTCGACCGTGGCGGACAGGTCGACGCGGTACAGGTCGAGGCCCAGTTCCTGCGCGACGACCCGGGCAGCCAGCGTCTTGCCGGTCCCGGAGTCGCCCACGAACAGCGCACTGGTGCCGACGTCACCACGGGTGGTGTCGCCGAAGCCCCAGTCGGTGTGCACGACCGCCCGGTGGCGGACCCGCCTCGCCAGGTCCCGCAGCACCTCGACGTGGCCGTCCGGCAGGACGAGGTCGTCCCACGTCGCGCCGGTGTCCAGCCTCCGGGCGAGGTCGTCGAGGTCGACCCGCGTGCTCGCCCGGGTCACGCGTCGCAGCGCCTCCGGTCGCGGCGCCGCCCCGGCCTCCCAACGTCGCACGATCGTGGTGATCTCGTGGGCGGCGAGTCGGTGGTGGTGGGCCAGTTCGTCGGCCACGGCCCCCAACTGCGGCTCGATCCCGGCGTCGTCGGGATCCAGCGCCCGCCGCCACAGGTCGCGTCGCTCGGGCGCTCGCGGACGAACGACCTCGATCGACTGCACGACGCGACCGGGCGCGGCCGACGCCGACGTGCCGACCGTGGCGACGACGGGCGCGGTGAGCGTCCCGAGGAGCCGACGTGCGGACTCGGTGCGGTCGGGTGCCAGGTCGCCCGGCGAGCGTCCGGCAGGAGGCTGCAGCAGCACCGGCACGCGACCGGTCAGTCGCTGGGCCCGGTCGACCAGCGCGGCCACCCGCATCAGCTCCGGTCCGGGCGGCGGCAGCGCCGGCACCGACAGCACGATCGCCGGGGGATCGTCGGGGGACGCGGACGCTCGGTCCGCGAGGTGGGTCGCGACCCGCAGCGCCACCCCGAGCCCGGCCACCCGGTCGACACCGTCGATGCGCAGGCAGGTCGGTGCCTCGGCCACGCCCAGCGCGGCGGCGGCGTGGTCGGCCCGACGCTGCTGGCTCGGTGCCAGCGGGACGACGACGCCGTCCTCGACCAGGCCGTCGAGCCCGTGCAGGGCGAGGGGGAGCCCGGCGAGATGGTGCAGGACGTCCTCGTCGACCCGGAGCCGGCGTGTCGCGAGGATGCCGGTCCCCCCCGGGTCGACCAGGCGCCACCGACGCAGCGGGCCGTCGGGGGCCAGGGCGTCCCAGTGGCCGTCGTCGAGCACCTGCAGGGCCAGCCCGAAGGTCGGTCGTGGGTCCGAGCCGTCGCACGCCTCCGCCACGAGTCGCGCGAGCTCGCCGTCCAGTTCCACCGCGGCCGCGAGCAGGAGCGTGTCGCGCTCGAACGACGACATGTCCAGCGCACCGGCGAGGTGGTCGAGCCGGGTCGACCGGGTGGGACGCCGGCGCGCGGCGTCGTCCGGTCCCTGCACCAGCCGATCCCGCAGCCAGGCCAGCTCCTCGGCCAGCGTGCGCGCCGCGACGTCCGTCGGTGCGATCGACCCGACGTCGACCGGCCCCGTGTCGAGGTCGGGGTCGAGGTGGGCGGCGGCGGGGCTCATGCCGGCACGTCCACGGACTGGGTCGGGTCGAACACCGGCGGGGGGTCCGACCGGTCCACCAGGAGGCTGTCCACCCCGTCGACCGTGAGGCGCAGCCACTGGTCCCCGGGTGGCACGTCGGCGAACACGAACGTCGCCTGGTCCGTGGCCGCGGGGTGGGGCGCCACGACCGCGGTGGCGCTGCCCAGGGCGAGCCGGGCGTCCTGCTCCGGGCGCAGCACCGGGGCGACGCCCAGCGTCACGGTCACCGCGCCCGTGGGCCCGCGGTCGACCTCGCTGGGGGGCAGGGTCGCGACCGGGGCGTGCAGCAACGCCGCGACGTTGGACGTGCGGGGATCGGGCTCGTCCGGCGGGACCAGGGTCGCCGTGACCGTCCAGAGGCCCGCGGGCCAGTCCTGGGCCGCCGACCCACCACTCGGCAGGGTGAGGTCGAACCCGGTCGGGTCGGCGTTGTCGCCCACGTCGACGACGATCGGTTCGTCGAGCAGGCGGTGGGAGAACGACACCCGCACGTCGGTCCCGGCGAGGTGGTGGCCCGTGACCCGCACGACGTCGCCCAGGACCGCCGCGGGCTGCTCGTCGGGTGCCACCACGGCCGTGATCGTCGGGAAGGGCGCCAGCAGCCCGGGGGTCACGACGACCCCGCGGTCGCGCCCGGTGTCCTCGTCGACCGGGCCACGCGACAGCACCGGCAGGGGGTCCCGGGCCGGCGCACGGGACTCGATCAGCACGGTCGTGACGACGTAGCCGACGGTCGGGCGGTACTTCGACTGCAGGGCGGCCCACAGGCGGGACACCTCCTCGGTGTCCATGGGCTCGGGGGTCACCGTGACCGCCTCGACCTGGTCGGCCAGGTCCGACGCGGCCAGTGCCTGGAACGCCGGGGGCAGGATGGTGTCCAGCGGGCTGGGATCCAGTGCGCGGCGGATGGCCGCACGGTCCAGCACCGGGCGCTCGTGGAGCAGGTGCATGGCGTAGCCCAGCAGGATCTCGGCCTGGAAGTCCTCGTCGGCGTAGGCGGTGAGGAGGTAGTGCAGGTCCAGCGCCAACGGCGGGTTGGCGATCCGGTCGCCGTGGCCGTTGCGTGACGGCAACGAGGCGTTGCGCCAGCCCGGGTTGGGGGTGACCCGGTACAGGAACAGGTTGAGGGTGGGCGTGAAGGTCGGGTCGTCGAGATCGACCAGGTCGGGCGCCACCGCAGAGACGTCGACCGCGCCGACCGGCGTGCCGACGTCGACCATCCCGTTGTCCAGGAGGTTGCGCAGGACGGCGCTCACGGCCGCGATCGCCAGCGGGCTGCTCATCGGCCACCCCGATGGCCACGCAGGTACTCGGCCAGGGAGGTGTCGGGCCCGGGCGGGTCGCTGCGTGGCCGGGACGACGACGGAGCCGGCGCGGCCCGGACCTCGAGACGCCCGATGTGGACCCGGATCGTGGGACCCTCCGACCCCACGTCCACCCCGGTCGAGGGTGTCTCGGCACGCAGCGGCCGCGCGACCACCGGCGACGGCCGACCGTCGGTGACCACCGGGTCCCCGGACCCGGGTGATGGGCCGCCCCGTGCGCCGGTGTCCGGGCCCGGGTCGGCACGGACGACAGGCACGGCGGGGGTCGCGACGTCCCGCTCCTGGTCGTCGCCGGTCGAGCGCGGTCGGGTGACGACCGGTCCGGAGTCGCGGGCCGGTCGCGGCCCCCCGGCTCC